>NZ_JACYOT010000009.1 GCF_014858005.1 Propioniciclava soli | reverse complement strand
GGGGGCGCAGCCCCCACGCCACCAGCGGTGGGGGGGCCAGGGGGCGCAGCCCCCACGCCACCAGCGGTGGGGGGGCCAGGGGGCGCAGCCCCCACGCCACCAGCGGTGGGGGGCTGGGGGGCGAAGCCCCCCAGGGACTACTTCTTGCCCTGGTTCTTGACCGCCTCGATGGACGCCTTCGCTGCCTCCGGGTCAAGGTAGCGGCCACCGGGGGTGACGGGCTTGAAGTTCTCGTCGAGTTCGTAGAGCAGCGGGATGCCGGTCGGAATGTTCAGCCCGGCGATGTCGTCGTCGCTGATCTCGTCGAGGTGCTTCACCAGGGCGCGCAGCGAATTGCCATGGGCGGTGACGAGCACCGTCTTGCCGTCGGCGAGGTCGGCCTTGATGTCGGAGTCCCAGTAGGGGATCATCCGGGCCACGACGTCCTTGAGGCACTCGGTCTGGGGGCGCTCGTCGGCGGGAACGTCGGCGTAGCGGGGGTCGTTGTACTGGCTGTACTCGGCGTCCCGCTCGAGCACGGGCGGCGGGGTGTCGTAGCTGCGGCGCCAGAGCATGAACTGCTCCTCGCCAAACTTCTGCAGGGTCTCGGCCTTGTCCAGGCCCTGCAGGCCGCCGTAGTGACGCTCGTTGAGCCGCCAGGAGCGCTGGACGGGGATCCAGTGCCGGTCGCAGCCGTCCAGGGCCAGGTAGGCGGTGTGGATCGCGCGGCGCAGCAAGGAGGTGTGGAGCTTGTCGGGCAGCAGGTCCTCCGACTTGAGCAGCTCGGCGGCCTTGCGTGCCTCGCCGACACCCTTCTCGTTGATGTCCACGTCCACCCAGCCGGTGAACAGGTTCTTGGAGTTCCACTCGCTCTCGCCGTGGCGCAGCAGGATCAACTGGTAGGTCATGGCTCCAGCCTAGCCACGGACGCCGCCGGCGGCAGGCGTGCCGGGCGATCCCCCGCGCAGTGCCGCGGGAAGTTCCGATCCGGGTCGCGTCCGGGCGCGAACCTGCCCTCCAACCTCCCTAGTCCTGTCGCCGCCTCCCTGCCGTTGCCGCCGCCCCCCTGCCCTTGCCACCGCCCCCCTGTCCGAACCGCACCTCCCCAGCGTTGCGACGGCAGGGTCGTGGCCGTCCGGCAGGGTGGCGCGCATTCCGGCAGGGTGGCGCACGCCGAGGCACGTGGGTGGCGCCGACGCGTCAGCGTGACGGAGCGCCGCCGAGCACGTCGGCCAGGTCGTAGCTCACCGGCTCGTCCAACTGGGCATACGTGCAGGAGGACGGTTCGCGATCCGGCCGCCACCGCACGAACTGCGCGGTGTGCCGGAACCGGACACCCTCCATGTGGTCGTAGCGCACCTCCACCACGCGCTCGGGGCGCAGCGGGGTGAACGACAGGTCCTTCGTGGCGTTCCACCGCGAGTGGGCCGCGGCGGTCGGCGTCCGGGGGAAGGACTGGTCGCGCAGGTCCTCCCGCGTCTCCTCGGGCTCGCCCCACGCCCAGGGGTGGCCGCGGAAGTCGGTCACCAGCGGCTGCAGTTCGGCGAAGAGCTCGCGGCGCCGTTCCATCGGGAAGGCGCCAATGACGCCGACGGAGTTCAGCTCCCCCACGTCGTCGAACAGGCCCAGCAGGAGGGAACCGATCGCGTCGGTCTCGGTGCGGTAGAGCCGGTAACCGGCGACCACGCAGTCGGCCGTCCGCTCATGCTTGATCTTCCACATCACCCGCTTGTCCTCGGCGTACGGCTCCCCCATCGGCTTGGCGATGACGCCGTCCAGCCCCGCCCCTTCGAACTGCTCGAACCAGCGGCGGGCCTCCTCGCGATCGCTCGTGGCGCGGGTGAGATGGATGGGTGGGCGGACGCCTGCCAGCACCTCCTCGAGCGCGGCGCGGCGCTCCCGGAACGGCTTCTCCGCGTAGTTCGTGCTGCCGAGGGCCAGCAAATCGAAGGCCACGAAGGACGCCGGGGTCTGGGCGGCGAGCTTGGCGATGCGCGAGGCGGCGGGGTGGATGCGCTGCTGGAGCAGGTCGAAGTTCAGCCGGTCGCCGGCGGCCGGGTCCACCAGGATGATCTCGCCGTCGATGCAGCACGGGTCGGGGAAGTTCTGCTTCACGGCCTCGACCACCTCGGGGAAGTACCGAGTCATCGGTTTGCTGTTGCGCGACCCCAGCTCCACGTTGTCGCCGGAGCGCCAGATCAGCGTCCGGAACCCGTCCCACTTGGGCTCGAACAGCACATCGCCGGTCGGGAAGTCCTTGACAAGCTTCGCGAGCATCGGCCCGTACGGCGGCGTGATGGGCGTGCCCCACTCGGCGTCCCGTTCGGCCTTGGGGGCGAGGTAGTCCTCCTCGGCCCGGTCCTTCTTGCGCCTGCTCGGCGGCACGCGCGGCGGCTCGCCGGGCATCTTGGGGTAGTCGGGCGGGAAGTTGAGCTCGCCGAGCCCGCGCTCGACGTCGGCGTCCCACAGCGCGAGGGCGGCGGCGACGTCGCCCACACGGTCGTCGATCCCGGCCCACGCGCAGCCGTGCTCGGCCACCAGCGCGGGGACGGTCCACACCGTGAAGGCGGCTGGGTCGGCGTCCCGCAGCGCGTCCCAGGTGAGCGGCATCGACACCGGCGCCCCGGGCAACGGCCGGGGGGCGTAGGCGCCGGCGATGGTGCGGTCGCGGTTGGCCTGGTTGAAGTCGACGAACACCTTCTCCCCCCGCTCCTCCTTCCACCAGCTCGTCGTCACGAGCTCCGGCAGGCGGCGCTCCAGCTCGCGGGCGATGCCGATGACGCCGTGCCGCACGTCGTGGAACTCGTGGGTCGGCGCGATGCGCGCATAGACGTGGACGCCGCGGTTGCCGCTGGTCTTGGCGAAGGCCGTGAGGCCCATCTCGGCCATGAGCTCCCGCAGCGCCAGCGCCGCGGTGAGGGCGTCGGCGAAGCCACGGCCGGGTTGGGGGTCCAGATCGATGCGCAGCTCATCGGGGTGGTCGAGGTGCGCGGTGCGCACCGGCCAGGGGTGGAACGTGATCGTGCCCATCTGGGCGGCCCAGGCCAGCGACGCGGGCTCGTCGAACACCAGCTGGTCGTGGCGGCGGCGCGACGGGTAGGTGCAGGTGACCGTGCGGAGGAACGACGGGGCGCCGCGCGGCGGGCGCTTGCTGAAGAACTCCTCTCCGTCGATGCCCTCGGGGAAGCGCTGCAGCGTCATCGGCCGGTCGCCGTTGAGGTGGAGGAACGGCTGGGCGACGGACAGCAGGTAGCCGGCCAGGTCGCGCTTCGTGACAGCCGGGCCCTGCTCCGTGGCGGGCCACAGCTCCTTGCCAGGGCTGCTCAGCTTCACCTCCCGCGCGCCGTGCGGTCCGGGCACCTCGAGGATCTGGTCGTCTGCAGCCATGGGGTCATCCTGCCCGGCCGGGGTGATCGCCGCGAGGCACCCCGCCCAACCCCCAGTCCCCGGAGCCCCGTCCGCACGTCACACCACCGTGCCCCGCCCCGTGGCGACACCGCTCCCGTGCCGTGCCCGGCGGGGCGCGACGAAAAGCCGACAGTGAGTGCGCGCTCACTCGCGCGTTCACGCTCAATCGCGCGTCCGTCCACGCATCGAGTGTCGCCTTTTCGTCGCTTTCCCCGGCCGCCCCTGGCCCTAGACTCCCGCCATGAGCGAGACGACCCCCGATCAGCGCAGCCCGCAGCCCGCAACCCCCGAACAGCGCAGCCCGGAACAGCGCACGGCGGTCGTCACGGGCGCCTCGAGCGGCATCGGCGCCGCCACCGCTCGGGCCCTGGCTGCCCAGGGGTACCGCGTTTTCTGCGCGGCCCGACGGTTCGCCCGGGTGCACGAGCTGGCCGCCGAGATCGACGGGGTCGCCGTGGGCTGCGACATCACCAACGCCGACGACGTCGCCCTCCTGGCCGACGAGGTGGGCGGGCACCTCGACCTCCTGGTCAACAACGCCGGTGGCGCGGTGGGCCAGGAGCCGCTGGGCGAGGCCGACCTCGAGGCGTGGCACACGATGTACACCACCAATGTGCTGGGCACTGGCCGGGTGACCAAGGCGCTGCTGCCGGCGCTGCTGGCGGCCGAGGGCACGGTCGTCTTCGTCACCTCGACCGCGGCCGAGGCCGCCTACGAGGGCGGCGCCGGGTACAACGCCGCCAAGGCCGGCGAGCGCATGCTGGCGCGTGCGCTGCGGTTGGAGCTGTGCGGCCAGCCCGTCCGCGTGTGCGAGATCGCCCCGGGCATGGTGCACACCGAGGAGTTCTCCCTCACCCGCTTCGACGGTGACGCCGAGCGGGCCGACTCCGTCTACACCGGCGTCCCCGACCCGCTCGTCGCCGAGGATGTCGCCGAGGCGATCTGCTGGGTCGCCGCGCGCCCGCCGCACGTCAACATCGACCAGCTGACGATTCGCCCCCGGGCCCAAGCGGCCAACCACAAGGTGCACCGCATCGCAACTCCCTGAGCAGGGCCGCGCTAGGTTGGAGTCCATGACTGACCAGCCCGCCATCGAACTCAACAACGGCGTCCGGATCCCTCAGCTCGGGTTCGGCACGTTCCAGGTCGACTCCGACGAGACCCAGCGCATCGTCGAGACCGCGCTCGAGGCGGGCTACCGCCACATCGACACCGCGGCCGGCTACTACAACGAGGACGGCGTCGGTGCCGCGCTCAAGGCGTCCGGCCTCGCGCGCGACGACGTGTTTCTCACCACCAAGCTCCGCAACGGCGACCAAGGCCACGACAGCGCGCTGGCCGCCTTTGAGGCCAGCCGGAAGGCGCTGGACGTCGACGTCGTCGACCTCTATCTCATCCACTGGCCGACGCCGACGCGGTGGCTCGCCCCCGAGACGTGGCGTGCGTTCGAGAAGCTGCTCGCCGACGGCGGGGTGCGCGCGATCGGCGTGTCCAACTTCCTGCCCCATCATCTGGGTCGCCTGCTGGAGACCGCCGAGGTCACGCCCGCGGTGAATCAGTTCGAGATCCACCCGACCCATCAGCAGCCCGCGGTGCAGGACGCCTCCCGGGCGGCCGGGATCGCCGTCGAGGCGTACGCCCCGATCGGCAAGGGCGAGGACCTCTCCGAGGAGGCCGTCGAGGCGATCGCCCAGGCCCACGACGTCTCTCCCGCCCAGGTGGTGATCCGCTGGCACCTCCAGCAGGGCCGCATCGTGATCCCGAAGTCCGCGACCCCCGAGCGCATCCGCAGCAACATCGACGTGTTCGGCTTCGAGCTGACCACCGGCGAGCTGGACGCCCTCACCGGGCTCGAGCGTGCCAACCGCCTGTTCCCGAACCCCGACGAGTTCGAGGCCAGCCAGTTCCGCGACTGACCCGACGACCGGCCGGTCCGGGCTCAGGCCCGGACGGCGTCGGGGCCGGCGGACGCCATCGTGGCCAACCACACCTCGGCCAGCCGGGGGCCGTCGACCTCGAGCGCGACGTCCACCTGGGCCGGGGCGAGGCCGTGGGGGTCGTGGTCGAGGTCGCCGCCCCAGTCGCGCTGGTCGACGATGGTGCGGCCGCGCGTCCACGTGCCGGCCAGCTCCACCCGCACGGGCAGCCGGCGGGTGAGCACCGCGTCCGGGTCGACGAGCAGGGCCACCGCGCCGGCGTCCCCGATGGTGGCGTCGGCGGCGTCGAAGCGGCGGCACTGGAAGTCGACCAACCCGGACGCCAGCGCCGCCACCGGGGTGCCGAGGCCCGCGAGCCGGGCCGCCTGGGCCGCGCTCACGCGCGGGGCGTAGAAGACGTCGAGGCCGTACATCGTGACCGGCACCCGGTGCTCCGCGCACGCGTCCAGCACGAGGGCGGCCGCCTCCGGGTCGTGGAACACGTTGAACTCCGCCGCCGCCGTGGCGTTGCTCACCTGCGCCCCGCCGCCCATGAACACCACGCGGCCCAGGCGGTCGAAGGCGTCCGGGTACAGGCGTGCGAACAGCGCGACGTTGGTCAGCGGCCCCAGCGGCACAAGGGTGAGCGGCTGGCCCGCGTCGGCGGCGGCATCCGCCGTGTCACGCAGCAGGTCGACCCCATGCCGTCGATCCGGCCCCCCGCGGGGCGCGGGCAGGCCCAGATCGCCCATGCCGTCGGCGCCGTGGACGTGGCGGGCGTCGCGCGGTTGCTCCAGCAGCGGCCGGGTGGCCCCGACGCCGACGGGCACGTCGCGGCGTCCGGCCGTCTCGAGGACGGTCAGGGTGTTGCGAGTCACGTCGACCAGGCCGGCGTTGCCCGCCACGCAGGTCACAGCCCGCAGGTCAAGCCCGGGATGGAGCGCGGCCAGGAGCAACGCGCAGGCGTCATCGACGCCGGTGTCGACGTCGAGGGCGACGCGCAGCGGGGCGTTCACGCGCCCAGCCGACGGGACTCGACGACGGTCACGGCGAGCACCCACAGCCCGGGGACGAGGATGAAGATCGGCGGGAAGACCCACACGAACCCGACGGTGAGCGCCAGCGCCGCGAACAGGCCCGCGGTGCCGGGGAGGTCGTCGACGGTGAGTTGCGCCGCGCGCCGCACGAGCTGACCCCAGCGGACGCCGCCGGCCATCTCGCCCGAGCCGTGCGACCACAGGGCGGCGGCCCGCACGAGCACCACCCACACCACCGCGGCGATGGCGATCACGACGGCCAGCACCAGCGTGCCCCCGGGAACGAACCCACCCGTCAGCCACACCACGTTCATGTACAGCAGCGCCGCGACCGCCAGCCCGCCGAGCGCCACGAGCCAGTTGCCGCGCACGGCGGCGAGCGCGCCGGAGGCGAAGTCGCCCACGGTGTGCGAGCGGCCAGACACCGTGCGCCGCACCTGGGCCACTCCGGACGCCAGCCCCGCCAGCCAGCCGACGCCGGTGAAGAACGCCCCGAAGGACAGCAGGCTCACCACCACCAGCGAGCCGATCACCGACCAGTCGGGCAGCTGCCAGCGCCGCGCCCGCGTCGCCTCGTCGTCACCGTGGGCATCGCGCGGTCGGGCCATGCCCGCCACCCTAGCCGCACCCCTCGACCCGGGCGCGCCGGCCGGCCCTCCCGTGGCGGCCCGCCGCCGCCCGGCTCAGGCGTCCTCGTGGACCACCGCGCTGCCCCCACCGGGCAGGGTGAGCGCGCCGGACACGCGCGCGCCGGTGAGCAGCTCGGTGCCGGTCGCGGGCACGCGGACCTCGCCGCGCGTGTGGTTGAAGACGAAGAGGAAGGAGCCGCCCTCACCGCGGCGGCGCACGGCCTCGACCCCCGGCTGCGGATCGGCCAGCACCGGTTCGATCCCCGCCTGCGCCAACCACGTCCGCACGAGGGCGCGCTTGCCCTCCCCCGGCAGGTCGGTGCCCACGTACCAGGCGTGGCCGTCGCCGACGGCATGGTCGGTCACCGCCGGGAGCCCCACCAGGACGCCGTCGGTGTACGTGGCGTGTGCCGACGCCCCCCGCAGCTCGGTCCGCTCGGTCCACCGGACGCCCTCGGCGTCCACCCCGTCGAGCAGGACGCCGACCCGCTCGCCCTGCTGCAGCGGGCAGAACTCCTCGGTACGGATGCCCAGCAGCTCGGCGAACGCCCCGGGGTGGCCACCCAGGTGGATGTGGTCGTGGGCGTCCACGATGCCGGAGAACCAGGTGGCGACGAACACGCCCCCGCGGTCGACAACCCCCGTGAGGTTCGCGACCCGCTCGTCGTCGGCCAGGTAGAGGTTGGGCGCCACCACCAGGTCGTAACCGCTCAGATCGGCCTGGGGAGCCACGACGTCGACTTGGACGCCCTCGTGGAAGAACGCGCGGTGCCAGTCGAGCACCAGGTCGGGGTAGGAGAGGTCGTTGGTCGGGTGACTGTCCAGCTCGACGGCCCACAGGTTGGTGTAGTCGAACACGACGGCGACGCTCGAGGCCACCCGGCTGCCGCGCACCGGCGCCAGGCGCTGCAGGTGTTCGCCGAGCTCCACCGTGCTGCGCCACACCCCGCTGTCGGTGCCGGCATGGGGCACCATGCCGGAGTGGAACTTCTCCGCACCGGCGCGGGACTGGCGCCACTGGAAGAACATGACCCCGTCGGCGCCGCGGGCCACGTGGGACAGCGAGTTGCGCACCATCTCCCCCGGATCCTTGGCCCGGTTGCGGGGGTGCCAGTTCACCGCCGAGGTCGAGTGCTCCATCAGCAGCCACGGGTCACCGGCGGCGACGCCCCGGGTGAGGTCGGCCGCGAAGGCCAGCTCGACGTGGCGCTCCGGGTCGTGGGAACGGGTGTAGTGGTCGTTGGCGACGACGTCGGTCTCCGGGGCCCAGTCGGCGTAGTCGGCGTGCCGGTTGCCGGTGCCGATCATGAAGTTGGTCGTGATGGGCACTTCGGGCGTGACCTCGCGGAGCACCGCGCGCAGGGCGAGGTAGTACTCCTTGTGGACGTCGGAGGTGTAGCGGCGCCAGTCGAGCTGCTGGGTGGGGTTGGGGAAGGTCGGGGCGGGCAGCGGGGGCAGCACGTGCTCGAACGACCCGTAGCGCTGGGACCAGAAGGCGGTGCCCCAGGCCTCGTTGAGCGCCTCGAGCGTGCCGTAGCGCCGCTGGAGCCACCCGCGGAACGCCTCGGTGGCGTCCGGGGAGAAGTCGTCGGGGATGTGGCAGCCGATCTCGTTGTCGACGTGCCACAGCGCGAGCGCCGGGTGGGAGCCGTAGCGCTCCGCCATGCGCCGCGTCATCGCCGTGGCGTACTCCCGGTACACCGGGGAGGAGATGCGGTAGGACTGGCGTCCGCCCTGGTGCAGCACGACCCCCTCGCGCGTGACGGGCAGGATCTCGGGGTGCGTGGCCGTCAGCCACGGCGGTGGGGACGCGGTCGCTGTCGCCAGGGCGATCCGGACGCCCCCGGCGTCCAGCTTCTCGATCACCTCGTCGAGCCACGCCCAGTCGAACTGGCCCTCCAACGGCTCGATCGTCGCCCAGGAGAAGATCGCGAGGCTCACCAGGTTCACCCCGGCCTCGCGCATGAGGCGGACGTCGTCGTCCCACACCTCGCGGGGCCACTGCTCGGGGTTGTAGTCGCCGCCGTAGGCGAGCCCGTCGACCAAGTCGTTCCAACCGCGCACGGTCATGGCAGTGCCTCCTTGTCAGCTGCGCGTTCCCGGGCGATTCCGCCCCCGGGGCCATCCGTCACCCTAGCCGTCCGTCGGCCGCGCTCCGCCCCGCGCACGACACGACGACCTGTGCCGCGGGCACAGGTCGTCGCGGGGGATGCGCTCGATCCCGTTGGGGTGCGAGTCGGGTGCGACCGCCGACTCAGCCGAGCTCGATCAGCGCCTCGCCGCCGGCGACGGCGTCGCCCTGGCTGACGAGGATGCGCGCCACCGTGCCGTCGCCCGGCGCGGTGATCTCGGTCTCCATCTTCATGGCCTCGAGGACGAGCAGCACCTGACCGGCCTCGATCGCGGCGCCCTCCTCCACGAGGATGCGCGCCACCGAACCCGACAGCGGTGCAGTGACGGCGTTGGCGGACGTGGCCTGCACGGACGCGGTGCTGGCGACCGGGGTGTTCATCCCGCCACCCCCACCGATGACGATCGAGGGAGACACTCGTTCGGCCTCCTCGACCTCCACCTCGATGTCGTAGGGGATCCCGTTGACGGTGACCTTCAACTTCATGACTGGTGTGCCTTTCGAGTGACGGTGCCCGGGCGTGACCGGCGGACACCGGCGAGGTGGGAACGAATCACCGCAGGTGCAGCGGCGCGTGGACGTGCTGCGAGCGGCGGGTGGTGGACTGCCAGGAGACCGACCGCGTGAAGTGCGACTGGCGTCGCTTCGCCCGGTGGCCGAGGTAGGCGGCGACGGCCGCGCCGATGGCGACCACCACCTCCTCCGGCACGTTCTGCGCGTTGATGAGCTTGATGCTCGTGATCTCGCCCTCGAGGCTCTCGACCCGTTCGGTGAGTGCCTTGACGGCGGCGAGCAGTTCAGCGTTGACGTCGTCGGACATCGTTCCCCGATCACGCCGGCCCGAGGCCGTGCTTCTTGGCCGGCCGCAGCTCGCGCTTGTTGATGAGGATCTCCAGGGCCATCGCCACCTTGCGGCGGGTGTCCGCCGGGTTGATGATGTCGTCCACCAGGCCGCGGGAGGCCGCGACGAACGGCGTCGAGAAGGTGGTCCGGTACTCCTCCACCAGCTCGGCGCGCCGCGCCGCCGGATCCTCCGCGGCGTCGATCTCGCGCTTGAACACCACCGACGCCGCCCCCTCGGCCCCCATGACCGCGATCTCGGCCGTGGGCCAGGCGAACACCTGGTCGGCCCCCAGATCCTTGGAGCACATCGCGAGGTAGGCGCCACCGTAGGCCTTGCGCAGCACCACGGTGATCTTCGGCACCGTGGCCGCGGAGTAGGCGTACAGCATCTTCGCGCCGTGGCGGATGATGCCGCCGTGCTCCTGGGCCACCCCCGGCAGGAAGCCGGGGACGTCCACGAGCGTCACCAGCGGGATGTTGAAGGCGTTGCAGAACCGGATGAACTTGCTCGACTTGTCCGAGGCGTTGATGTCGAGGACGCCGGCCATCACGTTCGGCTGGTTGGCGATGACGCCGATGCTGCGCCCGTTGATGCGCGCGAACCCGACCACGATGTTCTTCGCGTAGCCGGCCTGCACCTCGAGGAAGTCGCCGTGGTCGACGATCTTCGCGATCACCTCGCGCACGTCGTACCCGCGCGTGCCCTCGACGGGCACGATGTCGAGCAGCGAGTCGTCCGGCTCCACGTAGGGGTCGGGGTCGACGACGGGCGGATCCTCGGTGTTGTTGAGCGGCAGGAAGCTGAGCAGCTTCTGCGCGATCAGGATGGCCTGGGCGTCGTCGTCGGCGACGAAGTGGTTGACGCCGGATACGCCCATGTGGGCGTCGGCGCCACCCAGGTCGTCCTGGCTGACCTTCTCCCCCGTCACCTGCTGGATCACGTTGGGCCCGGTGATGAACATGTGGGCCTTGCGCGTCTGGATGATGAAGTCGGTCAGCGCCGGGCTGTAGGCGGCGCCACCGGCGCACGGGCCGGAGATGATCGAGATCTGCGGCACCGCGCCGGAGAGCTTCACGTTGGAGTAGAACACCTGGCCGTAGCCGGACAGGGAGTCGATGCCCTCCTGGACGCGCGCACCGCCGGAGTCGTTGATGAAGACGAACGGCGTGCCGCACTTCAGCGCGGACTCCATCATCTCGACGACCTTCTTGCTGTGCGTCTCACCGGCGGAACCACCGACGACGGTGAAATCCTGGCTCGCGACGTGGACGGGGCGGCCGAACACGGCCCCCGTGCCGGTCACGACGCCGTCCGCGGGCATGTTGGCGGTGTCCATGCCGAACGTGACCGTCCGGTTGCGGCGGAACAGCCCGATCTCCTGGAAGCTGTTCTCGTCGAGCAGGGCGTCGATGCGCTCGCGCGCCGTCATCTTCCCCTTGTCGCGCTGCTTCTGGAGCCGGTCCTCACCACCGCCGAGGCGGTCCGCCAGCCGACGCTGGTGGACGGTCTCCACCTGCTCGGCCATGGAGGGGAGCTGGGGCTTCTTGGCCATGGAATGTCACGCCCTTTCGACGGTGACGGTGTTTTCGCGTCCACCGAGGGACACCTTGTACGTGATCGGCCCCTGCACGGCACGGCCGGCGTCGGAGCTGCTCGCGGCCTCGGCCTTGAGCTGCTCGGGGGTCTTGCCGACGTTCTTCGGGCCCTCGTCGCGGGAGGCGAGGAAGCCGGGCGCGACCGATGGGAACATGGCGTAGGTCAGGACGTCGGCGTCGGATCCGTCGAACCCGTCGAGGGCGGACGCCTCGGCCACCAGCTTGTCCCACTCGGGCTCCAGCAGATCGGCCGGGCGCTCGGTGATGGGCTCCTTCTTCGTCTGCGCGTGCGCGATCTCGACGACCTCGGGGTTGCGCTCGCCGAGGCACTCGCCGTAGTAGCCGAGCATCAGGTCCGCGAACTCGCCGGTGAGCACCTTGTAGCGCCCCATCAGCACGTTGAACACGGCCTGGGTGCCGACGATCTGCGACGACGGGGTGACCAGCGGCGGGTGGCCGGCGTCCGCCTTGACCAGCGGCACCTCCGCCATCACCTCGCGGATGCGGTCCCCCGCGCCCTGGGCGCGGAGCTGACTCTCCATGTTGGAGAGCATGCCGCCGGGGATCTGGCTGGAAAAGATGTCGGTGTCGACCAGGGTGGCCGACTCGAACTCCTTGTACTTGGGACGGACGGCGGCGAAGTGGTCGCGGATCCGCAGGAGGGCGTCCATGTCGAGGTCGGTCGTGTAGTCCGTGCCCTCGAGCATCGCGACGAGCGATTCGGTGGGGTTGTGCCCCGGCCCGAGCGACATCGAGCTGATCGCGGTGTCCACCACGTCGGCGCCCGCCTCGATGGCCTTCATGAGGCTGACGAGCGTGACACCGGTGGTCGAGTGGCAGTGGACGTTGATCTGGACGTCCTCGCCGTAGGTCTCCTTGATGCCGCGGACGATGTCGTACGCCGGCTGGGGCTGCAGGAGGGCCGCCATGTCCTTGAGCGCGATCGACTCCGCCCCCATGTCGAGGAGCTGCCCGGCGAGCTTGATGTACCCCTCGGTCGTGTGGAGCGGGGAGATCGTGTAGCAGATCGTGCCCTGGGCGTGCTTCCCGACCTTCTTCACCGCCGCCATGGCGTGCGCCATGTTGCGGGGGTCGTTCAGGGCGTCGAAGACCCGGAACACGTCCATGCCGTTCTCGGCGGACTTCTCGACGAACTTCTCGACCACCATGTCCTCGTAGTGGCGGTAGCCGAGGAGGTTCTGGCCGCGCAGCAGCATCTGCAGGCGGCTGTTGGGCATCAGCTCGCGGAAGGTGCGGAGCCGCTGCCAGGGATCCTCGTTGAGGAAGCGGATGCAGGAGTCATACGTGGCTCCACCCCAGCATTCGACGCTCCAGTAGCCAGCTCGGTCAATGTCGGCGCAGGCGTCCACCATGTCCTCCAGGGCCATCCGGGTGGCCATGAGACTCTGGTGGGCGTCGCGCAGCGCGACCTCGGTCACGCCGATCGTACGGGGACTCATGGACTCCATCATTCCACCAAATCTCCTACCTGACGTAGGAGCCCGCTGAATCCCCACAAATGACGGCGCGGGCGCACCGGGACGCATCCGCTCTAGAGTTGGCGCCATGACCGAGAGCTGGCTGGCCACCGTCCCCGCCGTCGCCCTCGCGGTGGCGTGGTACTGGCTGCCCGGCCTCCTGGTGCTGATCGCCGGCTGGCGCTGGTCACTCCACCACGTGCTCGTGGCCCCCGTCGTCTCGATCGGAGTCGGGGCGGTCGCCGCCACGCTGGCACCCCGGCTCGGCATCGCCTGGTCACCCCTGCCCGTCCTGGTCCTCGCCGTCTTGATCGCTGCCATCGCCCTCGCCGTGCGGCGTTGGGTCACGGGCAGCTGGTTCACCCCTGGCCCGACATCGTCCTCGCCGGGCGGCGCCTCGGTGGCCGGCACCGAGGCGGATGCGTCGGCCGGGGGCGCGGCCTGGTGGGGTGCCTGCGTGGGGCTGCTCATCGCGGCCGTCACCCTCACGGCCCACTGCCTGACGGCGTTTGTGGCCCCCGGTGCCGTGTCGCAGACCTTCGACGGCATCGCGCACCTCAACACCATCCGGTGGATCGTCGAGACCGCCGACGCCTCCCCCTTCCACATCGGGCTGACATCCGACGCGCCGTTCTACCCGAACGGTTGGCACGTCGTCCCCTCGCTGGTGATGAGCCTCCTGGGCACGAGCGTGCCCGTCGCGGTGAACGCCACGAGCATCGCGATCGCCGCATTCGTGTGGCCCGCGTCCTGCCTGGCGCTGGCGGCAGCGCTGCTGGGACGACGGCCGGCCGTCCTCGTCGCGGCCGGTGCTCTCGCCGGAGCATTCGGCGCGTTCCCCCTGCTGCTGCTCGACTTCGGCGTGCTGTACCCCAACGCGCTCGGCTACGCGCTGCTGCCCGCGGTGCTCGGGTGGCTGGTGGTGGCGTTGCGGACGCGGGGCCTCCCCCCGGTGACGCGGGAGGTGCTGGGCGTGTTGCTCGCCTGCGCCGGCCTGGGCCTGGCCCACCCCAATGCGTTCCTCTCCCTCTGGGCCCTCGCCTCGGGCGTCGTACTCGTCCACATCGGCGCCCGCCTGGTGGCGCGCTGGACGCTCGTCCGCTCCCTCGTCGCCGCACTCGTGGTGGCCGTGCTGACCGTCCTCACCATCCAACTGTGGAGTTTCTCGCGCACCAACGAGGTGATGTCGCGGTGGCCACCGTGGCAGACGCCGGCCCAGGCCTTCGGCGAGGGGTTCCTCGTCTCCCCGGCCCACCTGCCGTTCACCTATCCCGTGCTGTTCCTCCTCGGCGCAGGCTGGATCGCCCTGGCCCGCCGCCCACGCCGCGCAGTGGCGCTCTGGCCGTTCTGCGCCGCCCTGGCGCTGTTCGTGCTCGCCTCCGGCTTCCCCGTCGAGAGCCCCGTGCGCGAGGCCGTCACCAATCCTTGGTACAACGACTCCTTCCGGCTCGCTGCCCTGCTGCCGACGGGGGCCATCCCCGTCGCCACGGCCGGCGCCGTCGCGTGCTGGGACGCCCTCGCGGCGCTGGCCGTTCGTTGGCCGCGACCAGGGGCCTGGCCCACCCGTGTGCTGGCCGTGCTGGCCACCGCAGCGATCGCCCTCACCGGCCAGGGTCCCAATGCCCTCGAGGGGGTCGAGCGAGCTCGGAAGTCCTACCTCCTCACCGAGGAATCGCCCCTGCTCAGCCCCGAGGAGTACGCGCTGCTCGAGCGGCTCGACACCACGACACCGCCGGACGCCCTCATCGCCGGTAGCCCGCGCGCCGGCACATCGCTGGCCTACGCCCTCGCCGACCGGGAGGTTCTTCGCAAGCACGTCTTCGGCCAGCCGGGCGCCGAGGAGCAGTACCTGGACGCCCACCTGCGCGACATCACCGCTGACCCCCGGGTGTGCGAGGTCGTGGACGATCTGGGTGTCGATCACGTTCTCGACTTCGGTGAGCAGGACGTGCACGACAACTACGAGGCCTCCCAGTGGAAGGGGATGACCGACCTCGTCCCCTCCGCGCACCTCGTGCTGGTCGACGCCGAGGGCCCGGAGGCGCGGTTGTTCCGCATCGAGGGCTGCTGAGCAGCCCCACCCGGCCCGGGCTCAGCGCCGGGGACGCGGGTCCCGCAGGCCGGCGGCCAGGGCGCGCAGCACGGCGCGCCCCTCGGCCACCCTGCCGGTCAGGAGCAAGGAGACCGCCCAACCGGTGCGCAGCACCACGAGGGGGGCCAGGGAGGGCCACAGCGACGGGAACCGGCGGTGGAGCAGCACGCGGCTACGAGTGCCGTGGAAGTACGACGTCAGGGACCGGCCGGATGCTTCGCCGTTGATGGCACCACCACCCTCGTGCTCCACTGCGCCGGCGTCGAAGGTGGCGAGTCGTCCCTGCGCGGCGCGGTGCCGCAGCGCGAGATCGATCTCCTCGCAGTAGAGGAAGTACGCCTCGGTCAGCCCGCCGAGCGCCCGCCAGCGATCAGCCGTGAGGGCGAAGCAGTGGCCCGCCGCATAGGCGAAGCGGTGGGTTGACCCCGCCGCGTCCGGTCGGAAGTACCCGGTCAGGGGTAGGTACCGCACGATGCCCGTGCCCATCTGACCGTCCTGCCGGGTCGGCACGGAGACGATCGCATCGTCGTGGGCCAGGCAGTAGGCGGCGAGCTCGGCGAGGCTGCCCGCGACCCAACGGACGTCGGGGTTGACGACGACCAGCACGTCGGGCGGGTCGTCGAGGGCCAACAGGTGCGCCACGGCCCGGTTGTTCCCGCCGGCGTAACCGAGGTTGGCGCCCGCGTCCACCACCTCGACCGCCAGGCCGGACGCCTCCCGCGCCGCAACGGTGCACCGCGCCAGCTCCTCCGCCGAGGTGGAGTTGTCGACCACCACGACGCTGAGCCGCACGTCGTCACCGCGGGGCAGCGACGCGAGGAGCCCGGCGACGTCCGGTGCGGAGTGGTAGTTGACGACCGCCATGCCGACGTGCGCGGGGCGTGGGGGCTGCTCCATGGACGCTGATGATACAGTCGCGACGCTTTTTCGGACTCAGGGGAGGAAACCCCGATGCGCGTCGCGGTGGCCTACGACTGCCTGTTCCCCCACACCACGGGCGGGGGTGAGCGGCAGTATCGACACTTCGCCGAGTTGCTGGCCGCCGACGGCCACGACGTCACCTATCTCACGGCCCGGCAGTGGGACGGTTCCGTGCCGTCGGCGTCCTTCGCGGTCGTCCCGGTCACCGGCCGCCTGCGGTTGTACGACGCCGACGGCGTCCGCCGCCCCGCCGCGGCCGCGACCTTCGCCGCGGGGCTCGGCCGGCACCTGCTGCGGCACCGCGGCCGTTACGACGCCGTCATCGTCAGCGCCCTGCCCGTGCTCAACGTGTTCGCCGCCCGCGCCGCCCTCGCCGGGACGCGGACGGCGCAGGTGTACGACTACCTCGAGGTCTGGCCGCGCCACCAGTGGGTCGCCTACAACGGGCCCGTCCTGGGCACCGTGGCCTGGGCCCTGCAGCGGGCGGCGGTGAGGCTCAGCCCGCTCGCGTCGTGCCACAGTGGCCTGAGCGCCGGCCGGCTGCGCCGTGAGGGGCTGCGCGGGGAGCCCATCGTCAGCCCGGGCCTCGTCGCCGTCGACACCGAGGTCACCCCGGTCCCGGAGGCGGACGACCCGCCCTACCTCGTCTACGCCGGCCGGCACATCCAGGACAAGCGGGTGGACGCCCTCCCCGCCGCGCTCGCCGTGGCGCGCCGGGAGATCCCCGACCTGCGGGCGGTCATCCTCGGCGACGGTCCGGAGCGGAACGCCGTCGCCGCGGCCATCCGGGCCGCCGGTGTCGCCGACGCCGTCGACCTGCCCGGCTTCGTCAGCGAGGCTGAGCTGACACGCATCGTCGGCCACGCCGCGGTGCTGGTGAACCCGTCCCGCCGAGAAGGCTATGGCCTGGTCGTCGTGGAGTCCGCCGGCCACGGCACCCCCGTCGTCCTCGTCACCGATCCCGGCAACGCGGCCGTGGAGCTCGTCACCGACGACGTCAACGGGTTCGTCGCCGCCTCGACCGCACCGGAGGAGCTGGCCGCCGCCATCGTCCGCGCCGTGCGCGGCGGCTCGGCACTGCGTGCACGCACCCGCACCTGGTACGACGACGCCCTCGTGAGCCGCCGCATCGATAAGGCGGTGGACCAGATCGTGGCCCGCCTGGACGCGGTGGCCCGCCCGCGATGAGCGACGTCGAACCGCCGACTCCCTCGCTGTGGGGCCGAATCGTCGGCTTCGGCGGGCTGCCGCTGCTGTCGATGGTGACGCCGCTGCTCGTCATGCCGCTGCTGGCCCGGCGCGTCGACCCGGCGGGCTGGGCGAGCATCGGCGCCGGTGAGGCGCTGGGCGCGCTCTTCGGGTTGGTCATCTCGTACGGGTGGCACTCGATCGGCCCGGCCCGGGTGCCCCCGCTCACCACGGACGCGGCACGCGCGACCCTCTACCGGGAGAGCTTGGTCGTGCGCCTGACGCTCGCCGCGGCCGTGCTGCCCGTGCTCGGTGTCGTCGCCTGGGTCACGGCGCGGGACGGTTGGCAGGTGATGACCCTGCTCATGGCCCTGTCGACCGCCACGGTGCCGCTGTCGCTGTCGTGGTTCGCGGTCGGCAGTGGCCGGGCCGACCACATCGCGCTCTACGAGACGTTCCCGCGGGTCGGCGCCGCGGCGGTGTCGGCGGCGGTGATGGTCGCCACGGGGTGGCTGTACGTCTACCCGATCCTGGCGACCGTCGTCCCCTTGGTCGGCATGACGCTGTTCTCGATACGCCTCCTGCACGCCTCACCGGGCCCGTGGCCCCCGTTGCGTTCGGTGGGCACCCTGCTGCGCCGCGACGTGGTGCCGGCCCTCAACGAGCTGGCGGCCGGCGGCTACGCCGCCCTTCCGCTGCCGTTGGTCAACCAGGTCGCCGCCGCGGACGTCTCCGCCGCGTACGCGTCGGCCGACAAGTTGTACCGCTACGGGCTGTTCGTGCCGGGGGCGCTGGCCAACATCTTCCAGCGGTGGGTGATCGAGGCGGGCCCCGAACACATCGGCGCCCGCCTGCGCCGCGCCCTGCGCTACCACGCCCTGCTGGGGGTGCTGGGGCAGGTGATCCTGACGGCGGCAGGGCCGCTCGCGTCGGCCCTGCTGTTCGGCGAGGCCGTCGTCGCGGCCCGCGAGATCTGCTTCGTGCTGGGCCTCGCGTTCGCCGTCAACGCCGTCCGCACCGGCATCACGCGGCTGGTGCTGTTCCCGGCCGGAAGGGTGGCCGTGATCCTGCGCTCGACGCTCCTGGGTGGCGTGAGCGGTTCGGTGCTGGTGGCGGTGCTGGCCGTCACCGTCGGCCCGGTGGGGGCCGCCGCCGGTCTGTTCGCCAGCGAGGTGGTGATGGCCGGGCTGCTGCTCACCGCGACCCGCGAGGTGCTGGCGTCACACCGCGAGGGCGCGGGCCAGCCGGGGCGGGATCGGGCCTGACCGACCCCGGACGCCGGCCCACGCCCCCGCCAGCAGGGCGCGGGCGATACGGCTCCGGTGCGGGCCCCACAGCAACCGGACCCCGCCGTGCAGGATCTCCGCGCGCCACCGTCGGGCCAGCCAGCCGGGAAACTGCGCGCCATACTCGCGGCTCATCGCGATCATGTTGCGGGTGATGTAGAAGATCCGGAACGGACGCTGGTAGGGAACGTGTGCGGGCCGGCCGCCCCGGGTGAGCTGGCGCCCCAGCAGCCGCATCGGGCGTGGCGTCCCCATCGCGTGCTCCAGGCGCGTGTCGGGCACCCGCACCACCACCCAGCCGTGGCGGCGCATGCGCAAGGTGTACTCGCTGTCGACGGCGTCGATGAAGTAGTCGTCGCGGAAGGGGCCGCAGGCGGCCACCACCTCCGGTGCGATGAGCAGCGCGGACGTGATGGGGTCGAAAGCGAGCGAGAAACCGTGCTCGGCGCCCTCCTCGGGGGTGGGCGCGTCCCCGAGGAACCACGGGCACACCGCGCCGACGCGAACCCCCGCCCCCTGGGCCGCACCGAACGTGGCGAGCGCAGCGGCCACGTAACCCGGGGGCACGGTGGAGTCCTGGTCGAGGGTGAGCACCCAGGTGTCACTCCGAGTGGTGCGCGCCCGCTCGATGCCGAGGTTGAGAGCGTGCGCGATCCCCCGGTTCGCCCCCACCACGATCACCTCGGCACCCGCGGCCGCGAGCGCCGCGTGGACCTCGGCCGAGGCGTCCGCATCGGGGCCGTCGTCGACGGTGACCACGGCGTCCACCTGCTCCAGCAGGTCGGCCACCCGGGCGGGCAGGTCGGCCGGGGGACGGAACAGGGACAGCACGGCGGTGACGTGGGGTTGCTCGCTCACCGGGCGATCCTCCCCACGGCACGCCGAGCTGTCAACGCCTCCGCGCCGGGGTGGCCACGATAGGCTCCGAACGCGCCCTCTCCACATCCCACTGCGCGTGCCCGGACCGGTTCACTGCCGGAGAAAGTCGGTAGGACTTCATGCCCTTCGTCACCGAGAACGACAACACGGACGTCGAACTCACCGTCGTCATGCCCTGCCTGAACGAGGCCGAGACGCTGGAGGTGTGCATCCAGAAGGCCCGGGGCTATCTGGAGGGCAGCGACGTGGTCGGCGAGATCGTGATCGCGGACAATGGCAGCACTGACGGCTCGCAGGAGATTGCACGCCGCAACGGCGCCCGGGTGGTGCCGGTGCCGATGCGCGGCTACGGTGCCGCGCTGATCGGCGGCATCAATGCGGCGCGGGGCACCTACGTGATCATGGGCGACGCCGACGATTCCTACAACTTCGCCGGCCTGGCGCCGTTCGTGGCGAAGCTCCGCGAGGGTCACGACCTGGTGATGGGCAACCGCTTCGCCGGTGGCATCGATCCGGGCGCCATGCCGCCGCTGCACAAGTACCTCGGCAATCCGGTCCTGTCCGGAATCGGCCGGCTTTTCTTTCGCCCCGGCGTGCGCGACTTCCACTGCGGCCTGCGGGGTTTCAACCGGGAACGCATTCAGGCGCTCGGCCTGCAGACCTCCGGGATGGAATTCGCGTCCGAGATGGTCGTCAAGGCGTCGCTGGCGAAATACGACATCGTCGAGGTGCCGACGACCCTGGCCAAGGACGGCCGCTCCCGTCCGCCGCACCTGCGCTCCTGGCACGACGGGTGGCGCCACCTGCGGTTCCTGCTCATGTTCGCGCCGCGGTGGCTCTTCCTGTACCCCGGCATCGTCGCGCTCGTGGTGGGCTTCGGGCTGGCGGCGGTCCTGTCGGTGACGCCCATCGTCGTGGGCGGGGTGGGCTTCGACGTCTCGACGCTGGTCTACGCCTCGGCCCTCGGCGTGATCGGGTACCAGGCGCTGCTGTTCTGGTGGCTGACGAAGATGTACGCCACCAGGGAGGGCTTCCTGCCCACCAGCTCGACCTACCGCACCGTCGCCGAGGGGTGGACGTTGGAGCGCGGTGTGATCATCGGGGTGGTGTTGTTCGTGCTCGGTCTCGTGATCGGTGTCGTGCACGTCGTCGGCTGGGGCTCCACGGGCTTTGGCCCCCTGGACGCCCGCGCCGCCATTCGGGCGGCAACCCCGTCGGCCATGCTGATGATCATCGGGTTCCAGACGATCATGATGAGTTTCTTCGGCGCGATCCTCACCATTCCGGTGCGCACCCGGCCAGCGGAGGTTCCCGCGGCCTGAGCCGGAGGCCCGGCCGCCCGTCCCCTAGTCCTCGCCCACCGGGCGCTCGCGGCGGATGTGGGGGACGCGCTTGCGCAGCTCCTCGTCGAACAGGCGCTTGACGAGCGCGGAGTCCAACAGCCCGTTGACGTCGTCCAGCCCGCCGGTGGAGGCGCGCTGGCAGACCGCGAGCCACGCCTGCCCCATGGCGAGGGTGAAGCCCGAGGCGACCGAGGCGTTGATGACGCCGCCGGCGACCTGCCCGGCCCCCGGGATGAGCTGCAGCAGACTCGTCGCGGCCTGGCGTCCCGTGGCCGTGGCGAGCGACGTGGAGGCGACGGCGAGCAGCGCCGCCCGGTCGAACGGCACGTTGTGCAGCTGCGCGATGCGGGCCATCATCGCGAGCTGGATGGGCACGAGCACCGCGGCGGAGCTGAACGGGATCGGCACGGCCGCCGCGGTCGCGGCGGCGGCCACGGAGCCGGCTATGTGCTTGTTCGCCTGCCGCGCCTTCGCGGTCCGATCCACCCTCTGCGCCGTCGCGAGCGCTGAGTGGACCGCATCTGGCACAACCAGAAAGGTGGCATCGACGAGCTCCACCAAGCCGTAGGACGGCTGACCGGTGAACTGGTCCCTCAACGCGTGGGTCATGAACGGGCGGCCGGCCACGATGGGCAGGCTGAGGCTCTCGAGGTGGTCGGCCAGCGCGAGGGCGTCCGGGTGGAACTGGCCGTCGCGCACGGGCACCTGGGTGAACACCACGATGACGGGCACGTCGAGCCCGGCGAGGGTGCGGATGAACGCGGCCTCGGACTCCTCGAAGCGCCGGTCCAGCGCCCGGACGCAGTACCAGGCGGCGTGCATCTGCTCGTCCAGCGGCAGCTTGCGCTGCTGGGTGACGAACGTCGTCACCTCCTTGGCCAGCTGCCGGTCGTCGCGGCCCAGCTCGATGCCCTGGGTGTCGATCAGGCCGAGGGAGCCGTGGACGCCGACGTACAGGTGCGAGCCCTGGGTGACGGGGGCGCCGATGCCCGTGGCAGCGACCTCCTCGCCGAACACGGCGTTGATGAGCGTCGACTTGCCCACCCCGGTCTTGCCGAACACGCCGAGGTTGAAGCGGCCCATGAGGCCCGCCTGCTTCTCGAACTCCGAGCGGAACGACTCGGTGAAGAACTGCGTCACGCTGCCCAGCCTAGTGCCAGCCCTGCGGCCGGTGGTCGGGGGCCCTCGGCGGACCGCGTAGGATGGATCGTCCTTTGTCTCCGCCCGATCGGATCCTTCCATGGCCCAGCGCCACGACCTGCGCAACGTCGCGATCATCGCCCACGTCGACCACGGCAAGACCACGCTGGTGGACGCCATGCTGTGGCAGTCCGGCGCCTTCCGCGAGAACCAGGACGTGAACAACCGCGTCATGGACTCGATGGATCTCGAGCGCGAGAAGGGCATCACCATCCTCGCCAAGAACACCGCGGTGCAGCACAGCACCCCGGACGGCGAGACCGTCACGATCAACATCATCGACACCCCGGGCCACGCCGACTTCGGCGGCGAGGTGGAGCGCGGCCTCGAGATGGTCGACGGCGTCCTGCTGCTCGTGGACGCCAGCGAGGGCCCGCTGCCCCAGACCCGCTTCGTGCTGCGCAAGGCGCTGGCCAAGCACCTGCCGATCATCGTGGTCATCAACAAGGTCGACCGCTCCGATGCCCGCATCAGCGAGGTCGTCGACGAGGTGTACGCCCTGTTCATGGATCTCGTGGACGACGACGAGGCCGACAAGCTCGACTTCCCCATCGTCTACGCCGCGGCCAAGGCCGGGCGGGCGTCGCTCACCCAGCCGGCCGACGGCGGCATGCCGGATGCGGAGGACCTCGAGCCGCTCTTCGCGACGCTGCTCGACCACATCCCCGCCCCCACCTACACCGAGGGCGCCCCGCTGCAGGCGCACGTGACCAACCTCGACAGCTCCCCCTACCTCGGCCGGCTCGCGCTGTGCCGCGTCGTGGAGGGTGAGCTCAAGCGTGGCCAGCAGGTGGCCTGGATGCGCCGCGACGGCTCGGTGAGCTCGGTGAAGCTGTCGGAGCTGTTGATCACCAACGCCCTGGAGCGCGTGCCGGCGGAGTCGGCCGGGCCCGGCGACATCGTCGCCATCGCCGGCATCCCCGACATCACGATCGGTGAGACCCTGTCCGACCCGGCGCGGCCCGCGGCGCTGCCGCTGATCCACGTCGACGAGCCGTCGATCTCCATGACGATCGGCATCAACACCTCCCCGCTCGCGGGCCGGGCCGGCAAGAAGCTCACGGCCCGCCTGGTCAAGGCGCGGCTCGACCAGGAGCTCATCGGCAACGTGTCGATCCGGGTGCTGGCGACCGACCGCCCGGACACCTGGGAGGTGCAGGGCCGGGGCGAGCTGCAGCTCGCCGTCCTCGTCGAGATGATGCGCCGCGAGGGGTTCGAGCTCACCGTCGGCAAGCCCGAGGTGCTGACGCGGACGATCGACGGCGTCCTGAGCGAACCCTACGAGCGCCTCACGGTCGACGTCCCCGAGGAGCACCTCGGCACCGTCACCCAGCTCATGGGCACCCGCAAGGGCCGGATGGAGCAGATGGTGAACCACGGCACCGGCTGGGTGCGCCTGGAGTTCACGGTGCCGGCGCGCGGCCTGATCGGCTTCCGCACCGAGTTCCTCACCGACACCCGCGGCACCGGCATCATGAACCACGTCTTCGAGGGCTACGAGCCGTGGGCGGGCGAGATCAAGACCCGCTCCACGGGCTCGCTGGTCGCCGACCGCCAGGGCTCGGTCACGTCCTATGCCCTGTTCAACCTGCAGGAGCGCGGCGTGCTGTTCGTCGCCCCGGGCGAGGACGTCTACGCCGGCATGATCGTCGGGGAGAACGCCCGCGGCGACGACATGGACGTCAACCCCACCAAGGAGAAGAAGCTCACCAACGTCCGCTCCTCCACCGGCGACGAGCTGGAGCGGCTCGTCCCGCCGCGCGTCCACAGCCTCGAGCAGGCGCTGGAGTTCTGCCGTGGGGACGAGTGCCTCGAGGTGACGCCGGCCGCCGTCCGCATGCGCAAGACGGTGCTGGACGCGAACGAACGGGCCAAGCTGCGCAACCGGGCCAAGAAGGACGCCTGAGCCCGGCGGGCGCCTAGCGCAGGTTCGGTCGCACGTGGAGCCCCACCTCGGGATCCACGACGACCTCCTGGGCCGCCGGGACACCCTCCACCGTGAGCGACGCGTCGATGGGCGTGCCGCGCTTCACCAGCGCGAGCCCGATGGGGCCCAGCTCGTGGTGGAACGCCGAGCCGCCCATGCGGCCCACGACGCGCTCACCGAGCAGCACATCGGCGCCGACGGCCGGCAACCGCTCCTCCGAGCCGTCCAGGTGCAGCAGCGTGAGCCGGCGCGGGGGGCGTCCGAGCGTGTGGACGCGCGCGACGGTCTCCTGGCCGCGGTAACAGCCCTTCTGCAGGTGGACGGCCGCGCCGAGCGCGTCGCCGTCGGGCACCGCCACCTCGTTGGGGATCGTGCGGGCGTCGGTGTCGACGAAGACGCGGGGCTGGCCCGCCGCGATCCGCAGCGCCTCGGCGGCCCACGTGCCGGCCCGCCGCTCGCCGAGCGTCGCGGCCAGCGCCGGGCGCTCCACGATGCGCGGCCCGTCGGCCAGCACCATCGCGTGGGTGGCTGAGGCGTCGGCCAGCTCGACGCGGGACGCGAACACCATGCGCCCCAGCCACGCCAGCAGGGCGTCGAGGTGCCCCGGCTCGGTGGTGGCCAGGAAGGTCGCGCCGTCGTCCACGCCGCCCAGCACGTGCTCGATGTGGCCGGCCGGGTCGAGGACGAACGCGGTCGTCCACACCCCGGGCGCGAGCCCCTCGAACCGCTGGCTGGTGAGCGCGTGCAACCACGCGAGCCGGTCCGGCCCCGTGACCGCGAACACCGGGCGGTGGGACAGGTCGACGCGCGCCTGCCCCGCCTCCAGCCAGCGCTGCTCGCGCAGCGGATCGCCGTAGTGGTGGGGGACGCCGGCGTCCGGCCCCTCGTGGGCGATGACGGGGTCGCCCACGTCAGCCCTGCACCCGCTGCAGCGTCGCCCACATGTAGGGGCGCAGCGACTCGTCGGTGGTGGCCCGGTCGAAGCTGTACATCAGCTTGCCCTCCACCGTGCCGTAGAGGCGGCGTCCGGCGGTGTACTCCACCGTCGCGAGCGGGGAGCGCACGACGGCGTCGGTGGTCAGGTCGACCCGGCCGGGGGTGAGCTGGCCGAACCAGATCTCCGAGTAGCCCTCCGGGCTGCACATGACCACGTCGACCTCGGCGTCGGCCGAGGCGCGCCAGAAGCCGGTCTCGATGGTGAGCGGCGCCAGCGGCCGTCCCTCGTCATCGAGGGTGAACATCTGGGCGAGGTAGTGCAGGTAGTCGCTCCCGTTGTCGGCGAAGTCGATCTGGACGCCGAACTGCACCTTCTCCTCACCCGGCCACTCGCGGTAGCCGGTGCCCTCCCAGCGGCCACGCAACCAGGCAAGGCCGGCGAGGGCGGGGTTGAGGTCGGACGGGATCTCGAACACGGTGGAACTCCTTCGGTGGTCTACACACACCCAACGCGACGGGGCGTCGCCATCTTCCCATGACACACCAACCCACCCGCGCCCCGGCGGCGGGCGGCATGGCAGCCACGGCCCGGTGGACGGCCTGTGACAAGGTGGTGGGGTGATCAACCGACGTCAGTTCCTCACCGGCTCCACGGCCGGAATCGCCCTGGTGGTGGCCGGGTGCAGCGGCCCCGCCCAGGTGCCCACCGCCCCCGTCACCCCCGGCGAGACCGCCGCGGTGCCCGACCACCGCCACCAGGTGCGGGCCGCCACCCCCGCGGGCGACCTCGTGCTGCCCGCCGGGGACGCCCTCGCCGTCAGCCGCTCATTGCTCGGCGCCGCGACGCTGGTCGTGGTGGTGCCCGCGGACGCCGCCGCGGCGGCGTCGCCCGAGGCCACGCCGACGGCCACCCCCAGCCCCTCCCCCAGCCCCACGCCTAGCCCGGCGGCCACGACCGCCGACACCACGGCCACGCCAGGGGCGTCCGCCACGCCGGCGCCGACGGCGGCGTCGCCCGAGGCCGGCGCGGGCGTGGCCCGCGAGCTGGGCGTCCCGCTGCTGGTCGAGGGCCCCGAGCTGGCGGCCGAGCTCGACCGGCTGCAGACCCGCACGGTCATCTCCTACGTGCCCGACCTGTCCGTCGGGGAGCGGACGGTCGTGCCCGGCCCGGCCAGCGCAGCCGAACTCGACCTGGAGGACCTGCCGGTCGTCACGGCCGAGCCCGCGGGCGTCCTCGCCCTGGCCTGGGGCGACCTCTCCACTCCCGAACTGGTGACGCTCGCCGCCGCCGGCATCGCGGAACCAACGGCGCTCATCGCGCCGCACCCGGGTGCGGACGGGGCGTCCACGGCGGCCGTCCGCGACCACACCGGCCCGGTCGTCGCGTTCGGCGACGGCTTCGGCACCGACGCGCAGTTCTCGGGCCAGGTGGCGGTGACGCGCACCGCCGCGGAGTTCCCGGGCGGCGGCGTCGCGCCCTTCCCGGCCCGCCGCATGATCGCCCTCTACGGCCACCCGGAGACGCCTGCGCTCGGCATGATGGGCGAGCAGCCGCCGGCCCAGGCGGTCGAGCGGCTCAACCGGCTGGTCGCGGAGTACCGCGAGCTGCTGCCGGACGACAACGTGATGGGCGCCTTCGAGATCATCGGCACGGTCGCCTCCGCGGCGGCCGGCGAGCAGGGCGACTACTCCTACCGGACGCCGATCGCGACGCTGCTGCCCTGGGTGGAGGCGGCCGAGGCCAACGACCTCTACGTGGTGCTGGACCTGCAGCCCGGCCGCACGGACTTCCTGACCCAGGCGAAGGAGTACAGCGAGCTGCTGCTCCACCCCCACGTCGGGCTGGCGCTCGACCCGGAGTGGCGGCTGAAGCCGGATCAGCGCCACCTGCGGCAGGTCGGCCAGGTCGGCGTCGACGAGATCAACGAGGTGACGGCCTGGCTCGCGGACTTCATCGCCGAGAACCAGCTGCCGCCGAAGGTGCTCACCCTGCACCAGTTCCAGACCCGCATGATCGTCGACCGGGAACGCCTGGACGTCTCGCGGCCCGAGGTGCAGCACCTGATGCACGTCGACGGCCAGGGGGGCCAGGCGGCCAAGCAGAGCACCTGGCAGGTGCTCCAGCGCGATCTGCCGGCCCACACCGTCCTCGGCTGGAAGAACTTCGAGGACGAGGACGTGCCGATGCTCACCCCGGCCCAGACGGTCGCGCAGGTCCACCCGACCCCGCACTTCATTTCCTACCAGTGAGCGCCCGCGCCGATGACCCGCACGCCGCCGCGGTGGGAGCCAGTGCGGTGGGAGCCAGTGCTGCGGAAGCCAGTGCGGTGAGGGCGCTGCGGTGAGGGTGGTCGTCCAGCGCGTCACGCGCGCCGCCGTGACGGTCGATGAGCGCGTCGTGGGCGCCATCGACACCCCGGGACTCTGCGTGCTGGTGGGCGTCACGCACGGCGACACGGACGCCGACGCCGAGCGTTTGGCGGACAAGGTGTGGCACCTGCGCATCATGGCCGACGAACGCTCGGCGGCCGAGCTGGGCGCCCCCGTCCTGGTCGTCAGCCAGTTCACGCTGTACGCGGACGCGCGCAAGGGGCGGCGGCCGTCGTGGAACGCGGCGGCGCCGCGTCCGGTGTCCGAGCCGCTGGTGGATGCGTTCGCCGACGCCCTGCGGACGCGGGGCGCCGAGGTGGCGACCGGCACCTTCGGGGCGCACATGCGCGTCGAGCTCGTCAACGACGGGCCGGTGACGCTGGTGCTGGACAGCGCGATGTGGTCGTCCGGAACCGACCCGGCGGCGCGGCACTAGACTGCTGCCGATTCGACCGACACCTGGGGGGACGCATGGGACACCTGCTCGTCGTGAGCCCCGCTGCCCTGGCCGGCACCTCCGACGAGCCCCCGGTGGGAGCCCTGGCCCTCCTGTCGCACGATCTCACGCTCATGCCCCCGGACGCCGCCGTGGTGGCCGAGGCCGACCGCTACGACACCGTCGTGCTGGACGGGCGCACCGATCTGCCGACCGCACGCCAGATGTGCCGCCTCCTGCGCGCCGCCGGCAGCGCCACCCCGGTGCTGCTGATCGTCGCCGAGGGCGGGTTCGCGGCCCTCAACGCCGACTGGGGCGTCGGCGACATCGTGCTGGAGTCCGCCGGCCCGGCCGAGTACGACGCCCGCCTCCGGCTGCTGCTCGCCACGCGCAGCGACGGCATCACGAGCAGTGGTGGCATCACGATCGACGAGTCCGCCTACCACGCCTCGCTGGACGGCCGTTCGCTCGACCTCACCTACACCGAGTTCGAACTGCTGAAGTACCTGGTGCAGCACCCCGGGCGCGTGTTCACCCGCGAGACGCTGTTGAGCGACGTCTGGGGTTACGACTACTACGGCGGCACCCGGACGGTCGACGTCCACGTCCGCCGCCTGCGCGCCAAGCTGGGCGTCGAGCACGAGTACCTCATCGGCACCGTCCGCAACGTCGGCTACCGCTTCAGCCCGGACGCGCGCCGCCGCGACTGATCCCGCCCCGCGGCTCCCGGATCCCGGCCCTCCGGGCTGCTGGTGCCGGTCGGCTTCCGACACCCCGGGCGCGACACCTGCCCTAGGCTGGCCGGGTGGAGCCCGAGACGCAGTTGAGCCCCGACCATCGCGGTCAGGTGGAGGCCCTCGTCGCCGCCGCGACGAGCGTCGACGGCGCGGCACCCCTCAACGAGGAGGCGCTGCTGCACGTCCGCCATGCCGGGCCCGCGACGGGGGTGAGCCACTGGCTCGCGACCGACGCCGGCTCCGTCGTGGGCTATGCCCAGTGGCAGGACGCCGCCGCCACCGGCCAGCTCGTCGTGCACCCCGAGCACCGCCGGGCCGGCCGGGGCACCGCGCTGCTCGCCGCGCTCCGGCAGCGGCACCCGGAGGCGGCCGTCTGGGCGTTCGGCGACACCGCGGCGGCCCAGGGGTTCGCGCGCGCCGCCGGGCTGAGAGGCGTGCGCAGCCTGCTGGTGCTCGAGCGCCCGTTGACCCCGGCCGACGCGTCCGCCGCGCCCGCACCGGGCGCGCCCTCGTCGGTGACGCTGCGCGGCTACACCGCCGCCGATGCCCAGGGCTTCCTGGCGACCAACGCCGCCGCGTTCGCCGGCCACCCCGAGCAGGGGCACTTCGCCGCATCCGACCTGGCGGCGCGGCAGGCCGAGCCGTGGTGGGACCCGGCGGGCCTCCTTCTCGCCGTCGACGACGAGGGGGTGGCCGGCTTCCACTGGACCAAACGCCACGACGACGGCACGGGTGAGGTGTACGTGCTCGGCGTCCACCCCCGCGCGGGCGGGCGCGGCCTGGGCGGCGCCCTCCTGCGTGCCGGGTTGGCGCATCTGGCCGCGGCGGGGTCGCCCCGCGTCATTCTCTACGTGGACGCCGCCAACGCCACCGCCGTCCGGCTCTACGAGCGAGCCGGGTTCACGCGCCACCACGCCGACACCCTGTACGGCCCGGCCGACGGCACACCGGGCCCGGGGTCGCCGCCCGCGGGGGCGACCAGATGAGCGCGGCGCCCACCGATCTGCCGCCGGGCCGGTTCGTCGACCGCGAGCTCAGCTGGCTCGACTTCAACGCCCGGGTGCTGGACCTGGCGCGGGACGCGCGGCGCGTGCCGCTGCTGGAGCGGGTGCGGTTCCTCGCGATCTTCAGCTCCAACCTCGACGAGTACTTCATGGTGCGCGTCGCCGGCCTCAAGCGTCGCATCCGCGCCGGCGTGGCCGTGGCGGGGGCGTCCGGCATCCTGCCCCGCGAGGCGCACGAGGGAATCCTCGCACGCGTGCGTGAGCTCGTGGACGCCCAGTCGGCCACCTTCACCGACGTCGTGGCCCCCGAGTTGGCCGACGCCGGCATCCGGATCGTCGGCTGGCCCGACCTGACGGACGACGAACGGGCGCGCATGGAGACCCTGTTCGCGGAGCGGATCTTCCCGATCCTCACCCCGCTGGCGGTGGACCCGGCCCACCCCTTCCCCTACATCTCCGGGCTGTCGGTCAACCTCGCGGTCTGGGTGCGCAACCCCACCACCGGCGCCCGTCAGTTCGCGCGGATCAAGGTGCCGACGAACCTGACCCGGTTCCTCGACCTCGGGGGCGGCCGCTTCGTGCCCGTCGAGGACGTGATCGGACACCAGCTCGACCTCGTCTTCACCGGCCTGGACGTGCTGACGTGGAGCACGTTCCGCGTGACACGCAACGAGGACCTGGAGGTCGAGGAGGACGACGCCGAGAACCTGTTGCACGCCCTCGAGCGGGAGCTGTTGCGCCGCCGGGTGGGGCGTCCGCCGGTTCGGCTCGAGGTGGACGACTCCATGGCCGAGGAACTGCGCGAGGTGCTGGTCGCCGAGCTCGACGTCGACCCCCGCGAGGTGTTCGCCGTGGGCGCCCCGCTGGACCTCTCGGCCCTGATGGGGCTCGCCGCTGCGGTGCAACGCGAGGACCTGTCGTTCCCCGCCTTCCTGCCGAAGACCCACCCCGAGCTCGCGGCCGTCGAGACGGCCCAGCCGGCCGACCTGTTCAAGGCACTCCGCGGGCGCGACGTGCTGCTCCACCACCCGTACGACTCCTTCGCCACCTCGGTGCAGCGTTTCGTGGAACAGGCCGCGGCCGACCCGGCCGTGCTGGCGATCAAGCAGACGCTCTACCGCACCTCGGGTGACTCGCCCGTGGTGGACGCCCTCGTGGAGGCCGCGGAGGCCGGCAAGCAGGTGCTGGTCGTGGTCGAGATCAAGGCCCGCTTCGACGAGCAGGCCAACATCGGGTGGGCCCGCACCCTCGAGCGGGCCGGGTGCCACGTCGTGTACGGCGTGGTGGGCCTCAAGACGCACGCCAAGTTGTGCCTGGTCGTCCGCGACGAGCCGGACGGCCTGCACCGCTACGCCCACATCGGCACGGGCAACTACAACCCCAAGACGGCACGCACGTACGAGGACATGGGCCTGCTCACCGCCAACCCGGTCATCACCGAGGACGTGGCGCGGCTGTTCAACCACCTGTCGGGCATGACCGCCGAGGTGAACTACCGGCGCCTCCTGGTGGCGCCCGAGGGCGTCCGCACGGGTCTGCTGGAGCGGATCGCCACCGAGATCGATCACCACCGCGCCGGGCGGCCGGCCCGCGTCCGGGTCAAGGTCAATGCGCTGGTCGACGAGGCCCTCATCGACGCTCTGTACCGCGCCTCGGCCGCCGGCGTCCCGGTGGACGTGTGGGTGCGCGGCATCTGCGCCCTGCGGGCCGGCGTCCCCGGGTTGAGCGACCACATCCGGGTGCACAGCACCCTCGGCCGCTTCCTCGAGCACAGCCGGCTGTTCTGGTTCGCCAACGGCGGGGAGCCGGCGGTCGGGCTCGGCTCCCCTGACCTCATGCACCGCAACCTCGACCGTCGGGTGGAGGTGCTCGTGTCCCTGACCAACCCGCGCCACGTCGCCCAGATCGGCGTCCTGTTCGACCTCGCCTTCGACGACGGCACCGCGGTGTGGGTGCTGCGGGACGCCGCCTGGGAGCCGCGGTTGACCGACGCGGAGGGTGAGGCCCTGACCGATCTGCAGTCGCACCTCATGGCGACGCTGCCGGCACGACGAGGAGAACAACGATGAGTCCGAGGAAGGTCACCGTGGCGGCGGGTACCGTCACCCTCCGGCGCAGCGGGGGCAAGGAGCCACAGGTGCTGCTCGTCCACCGCCCCGCCTACGACGACTGGACGCTGCCGAAGGGCAAGTTGGAGCCCGACGAGTACGAGGCCGTGGCGGCCGCCCGCGAGACCCTGGAGGAGACCGGCGTCACGGTCCACCTCCACCAGCCGCTCGACCAGATGCGCTACGAGATCAATGGCGGCGCGAAGGTCGTGCACTACTGGCTGGCCAGCCCGCAGAAGCAGAAGAAGCGGAAGCCGGACAAGGAGGTGGACAAGGTCGTGTGGCTCTCGCCCCGGGCCGCGTTCGCCCGCATGAGCTATGAGCACGAGAAGGACGTGGTGCGCCGGGCCCTGGCCGCGGAGCCGACGACCGCCGTCCTCGTGGTGCGGCACAGCAAGGCGATGCTGCGCAAGCACTGGTCGGGCCGCGACCAGGCACGTCCGGTCACGGCGCGGGGCCGCAAGCAGGCCAAGGCGCTGATCCCGCTGCTGCGTGCGTTCGGGGTCGACCGGCTCACCTCGTCGTCGTCGGTGCGGTGCATGCAGACGCTCGCGCCGTTCGGCAAGGCGTCCGGCCTCGAGGTCGAGGGCTGGACCGTGCTGAGCGAGGAGATCGGGGAGGACAACCCGAAGGGCGTCACCACGTTCATGCGGCGGCTGGCGGCCGAGGCGGTGGCCTCCGGCACCGTGGTGGCGGTGTGCGGCCACCGGCCGGTGCTGCCGACCATGCTGGAGGCCCTCGGCCTGGAGAACCGCGCGATGCAGACCGCCGCGGCGATCATCATCCACCTGGACGCCGCCGGTGCCGTCGTCGCCACCGAGTTCCACCGGCCCCGCGCCTGAACAGCGACGGACCCGCGGAAGCCATCAGTTGCCACGCCCTGTCACTCCCGCGGGTGCGGTCACCCACGGCCCACTGACAACGGGTTTCGCCGGGTTCGCCGAGCCCGTGCCCGGATCGAGACGGCTCGTTCACGCGCTGTTCACCTTGGCGGCCGACTCTCGTCACGGTCGGTGCCTAGCGTCACACCTGAGATTGGGACCGACCAGTCCGCGGGGCAGACAGCCCCGTGAACGAGACGAAGGAACTGCCTTGACCATGCGCACCATCGGCGCCCCGCTCGCCGTCCTCACCGCCACCGCTCTTTCCCTGACGGCCTGCGCCGCGAACGAGGGCACCTCCGCCGCCCCCGCCGGCGGCGACACGACGGCCGCCCAGACCTCGACCCTGTCGGGCACGCTCGCCGGGCGCGGCGCGTCCTCGATGAGCGTCGCCCAGCAGACCTGGATCGCCGGTTTCCAGACCGCGAACCCCGGCGTCACCGTGAACTACTCCCCTGACGGCTCGGGCGCCGGCCGGGAGAGCTTCATCTCCGGGGCCGTCGGCTACGCCGGCTCGGACCGGGCGCTCAAGGACGATGAGATGGGCGCGGGCAAGTTCGCCGGCTGCACCGCCGACTCGAACGCCCTGAACCTGCCCGTCTACATCTCCCCGATCGCCATCATCTTCAACGTCGAGGGCGTCGACGAGTTGCAGCTGACGCCGGACACCGTCGCGGGCATCTTCGCCGGCCAGATCACCAACTGGAACGACCCGGCCATCGCGGCCACGAACGAGGGCGTGACCTTCCCGGACGCCGCGATCACCGCCGTGCACCGTTCCGACGACTCCGGCACCACCGAGAACTTCACCGACTACCTCCACCAGGCCGCCCCGAGCGTCTGGACCGAGGAGGCCGACGGTGAGTGGCCGGCCGGCTTCGGCGGCGAGTCCGCCCAGGGCACCGCCGGTGTGGTGGACGCCGTCACCAACGGCGTCAACACCATCGGTTACGCGGACGCCTCGCAGGCGGGCAGCCTGGGTGTCGCCTCCGTGGAGTCGGGCACCGAGTTCGTCGGGCCGACGGCCGAGGACGCCGCCGCGCTCGTGGACGCCTCCCCGCGCATCGAGGGCCGCCCCGAGCACGACTACGCGCTCGAGCTCAACCGCACCGCCGAGGGCGCCTACCCGATCGCGCTCCTCTCCTACGCCCTGGTGTGCGAGACCTACCAGGACGCCGCCACGGCCGAGCTGGTCAAGGCGTACATGACCTACATGCTCTCCGACGAGGGCCAGGCCGCGGCCGAGGAGGCAGCCGGCAGCGCCCCGCTGTCGTCCACCATGCAGCAGAGCCTGCAGTCGGCCGTCGACTCGATCTCCTGAGTCGTCGCCCCGCCCACCCCACTCCGGGTGCCCGCCCCGCTCCACGCGGGGCGGGCACTCACCCGCTCCCCCTCATTCCCTCGTCCTTGTCTAGGAGGAAGCCGTGAGTTCCACCGCCCCGGCGGCCGAGAGCAGCGCCGCGAGCGCCGGCCTCGTCCCCACCAAGCCGCGTATCGGCGACCGCGTGTTCCAGGGCCTGTCCACGGGCTCGGGCATCGCGATCCTGGTGATCCTCGCCCTCGTCGCGGCCTTCCTCGTCCTGCGCGCCTTCCCGGCACTCACCACTGACCCCGCGACGCTGGCCGCCCAGGGCTACGGGGAGTTCTGGTCCTGGGTGCTGCCGCTCGCGTTCGGCACGGTGTGGGCCGCCATCGGCGCCCTCGTGCTCGCCGTGCCGGTGGCCATCGGGATCGCCCTGTTCATCTCGCACTACGCGCCGCGCCGGTTGGCGCAGGGCCTCGGCTACACCATCGACCTGCTGGCCGCCGTGCCGAGCGTCGTGTTCGGCCTGTGGGGCATCTTCGTGCTGGCACCGGCGCTCATCCCCCTCCACGTGTGGCTCACCACCTACGTCGGATGGTTCCCGCTCTTCAGCGGCCAGCCGTCGGGCACCGGCCGGACGATCTTCACCACCTCCATCGTGCTGGCCGTGATGATCCTGCCGATCATCACGTCGCTGTGCCGCGAGGTCTTCCTGCAGGCGCCGAACCTGCACGAGGAGGCGGCCCTCGCCCTGGGCGCCACCCGCTGGGAGATGATCCGCATGGCGGTGCTCCCGTTCGCCCGCGCCGGCATCGTGTCCGCCATCATGCTCGGCCTCGGCCGCGCGCTCGGTGAGACGATGGCCGTGGCGCTCGTCCTGTCGGGTCAGAACCGCGTCGACTTCCAGGTGCTGACGGCGGAGAACCCGAACACCATCGCCGCCAACATCGCCCTCAGCTTCCCCGAGGCCTACGGCCTGCGGATCAACCAGCTCATCGCCTCGGGCCTGGTCCTGTTCGTCATCACCCTGGCCGTCAACATGCTCGCGCGCTGGATCGTGGCGCGCCGGGCCCAGTACTCGGGAGCCAACTGATGTCCACCGCCACCGCACCGCGCCAGAGCGCCCAGGCGCCCGTCGACAACCCGTTGACCGCCGGCCAGTTGCCTTCGTGGGTGACCATCGCCGTCGGCGTGGCTGCCCTCGCCGTCAGCGCGCTCGTCTTCACCCTCCTCGACACCGGCGGCATCGCCCTCATCGTCGTGGGTGCCGTCGTGCTGTTCCTCGTCGTCATGCACATCATCTCCCTGGCCGTGGAGGGGTCGCGCCGCGCCGTCGACCGGCTGGCCAAGCACGTGGTGGTCACCATGTTCCTGCTGGCCCTGCTCCCGCTGATCTCGGTGACGTGGACCGCCCTCTCCCACGGCATCAACCGGCTCGACCCGGAGTTCTTCACCTATTCGATGCGCAACGTCGTCGGCGCTGGGGGCGGTGCCGCCCACGCCGTGTGGGGCACACTCATCATCACCGGCATCGCCACCCTGATCTCGGTGCCGATCGGCCTGCTCACGGCCGTGTACCTCGCCGAGTACGGCCGCGGCGCGCTGGCCCGCTCGATCACCTTCTTCGTCGACGTGATGACGGGCATCCCGTCCATCGTCGCCGGCCTGTTCGCCTACGCGCTGTTCACCCTCGTGTTCGGGCCCGGCACCATCAACGGCATCGCCGGTGCCGTCGCGCTGTCGGTGCTGATGATCCCCGTCGTGGTGCGTTCGACCGAGGAGTTGCTGCGCATCGTCCCCAACGAGCTGCGCGAGGCGTCCTACGCCCTCGGCGTCCCCAAGTGGAAGACGATCATGCGCATCGTCATCCCGACGGCCGTCTCCGGTATCGTCGCGGGCGTGATCCTGGCACTGGCCCGCATCATGGGGGAGACCGCACCGCTCATGATCGCGGCCGGCTTCACCCAGAGCATGAACACGAACCCCTTCTCAGGGCAGATGATGACCCTGCCGGTGTTCGTGTTCGACTCCTACGCCCGCCCGGGCATCCCGCGCGAGCCGTTCTGGGACCGGGCGTGGACCGGCTCCCTCACCCTGATCCTCATCGTCATGCTGCTGAACCTCGCCGGCCGATTCATCGCCAAGCGGTTCGCTCCCAAGACCGGTCGCAAGTAAGGAGACCCATGTCCAAGCGCATCGAAGCCAAGAACCTCGACATCTACTACGGCAAGTTCAAGGCCGTCGAGGATGTCTCGATGGTCATCGAGCCCCGGGCGGTGACCGCCTTCATCGGGCCGTCCGGCTGCGGCAAGTCGACGTTCCTGCGGTCCCTCAACCGCATGCACGAGGTCATCAACGGCGCCTACGTCGAGGGCGAGCTGCTGCTCGACGGGCACGACCTGTACGGCCCGGGGGTCGACCCGGTGAACGTCCGTCGTCAGATCGGCATGGTGTTCCAGCGGCCCAACCCCTTCCCCACCATGTCGATCAAGGAGAACGTGCTCGCCGGCCTCCGCCTCAACAACAAGCGCATGCCGGGTCGGGAGCAGGACGAGGTGTGCGAGAAGGCCCTGCGCGGCGCGAACCTGTGGGAGGAGGTCAAGAACCGGCTCGACCTGCCCGGTTCCGGCCTCTCCGGCGGTCAGCAGCAGCGCCTCTGCATCGCCCGCGCGATCGCCATGGCCCCCGACGTGCTGCTGATGGACGAGCCCTGCTCGGCCCTTGACCCGATCTCGACGCTGGCCATCGAGGACCTGATCCAGGAACTCAAGGCCAACTACACGATCGTCATCGTCACCCACAACATGCAGCAGGCCGCCCGGGTCTCCGACTCGACGGCGTTCTTCAACATCGCCGGCACCGGCGCGCCCGGCAAGCTCATCGAGATGGGCCCCACCGAGCAGATCTTCTCCACCCCGGAGAAGCAGGAGACCGAGAACTACATCACCGGCCGATTCGGCTGAGCCGCCCGCGGCCCCAGCCCCCGGCGGGGCTGGGGCCACGGACTAGAATCGCCGCATGAGCACTGCGCCAGGCTGGTACCCGGATCCGAGTGGCCAGCCAGGCATGTTCCGCTGGTGGGACGGGACGACGTGGACCACGATGGTCACCCCCGACCCCACCGGCCAGTTCCGGGGGGAGGCCGCCGGCGGGCAGTCGTACCGGGGCGGCGGGGGGCCGCAGCCGGGCTCCCTCCCCATCCATTCCGCGCAGCAGCTGAGCCACGACTACGGCCAGATCACCCAGCAGCGTCCGTCCAGCCGTCGGCCGTTGGTGGTGCTGGTGTTGGTCGGGCTGCTGGTCGTCGCGCTGCTCTGGGGTGGCGTCACGCTGTTGACCCGCATCGTGGGCAACCCCTTCACCGGGGCGCAGCCGGCGTCCAACCCCACGCTCGACGTCTGCCCCACCCAGACCCTCGACGAGGAGTCCCCCGCCCCGCACATCAATCCGGCCGGACGGGTGCAGGGCGGCAAGCTCTCCTACCCACTTCTCGGCAGCCCGTGGGGCACGGTGCAGCAGGAGGACCGGCTGGCATTCGGCCGCGACGTCTACGGCCAGCTGGTCCCGGTCGAGCCCAACTACGACGGAGTGCACAGCTGGGTGGCCTCCGTGCTGGTGGGCGAGCTCGTCGCCGGGGACGGCTTCTTCAGCCCGCAGGAGGGCTCCGAGATCGTCACCCGGTGCATCCTCGGCTCGTTCTACGGCGACGCCCGCGTCGGGCGGGAGGACAGGGTGAACCAGGCGACGACGCTCGACGGCTACGACGCGTGGCTGGTCGAGATGCACCTCACCTTCAGCATCCCGAACCTCCGCGAGACCGGCGAGACGGCCATCGTCCTCATCGTGTCGACCAGCGAGGAGTCGTCGTCCATCTTCTACGCCTCCATCCCCGACAGCCGCCCCGAGCTGTTGACGACCGCGCGGCAACTGCAGGAGCAGCTCCGGGTCGAGTCCTGACGCCCGGGGCGCCGGCCGGCCCCGCTGGGGTCAGGCCAGGTCGAGCGCCAGCAGCGCGTTCTCGATCACCTCGGTGAGCGCGGGGTGGATCCAGTACTGGCCGCGGGCCATCGTGCGAGCGTCCAGCCCCGTCGCCATGGCCTGGATGAGCGGCTGGATGAGCGTGGCGGCCTGCGGGCCGATGAGGTGGGCGCCGAGGATCTCTGCGGTCTGCCGGTCGGCGATGACCTTGCAGACGCTGTCGGTGTCCTCCAGCGCCCAGCCGTAGGCCACGCTGCCGTAGGGCTGCACGGCCACCGTGATGTCGCGGCCGTCGGCGCGGGCCTGCTCCTCCGTCAGGCCCACCGCGGCGATCTGCGGGTGGCCGAACACGGCGTGGGGCACGGCGTGGTGGTTGGACTCCACGGGGTCGTCGGGGTGGAGCAGGTTGTGCTGCACGACGCGCGCCTCGTGGTTGGCGACGTGCTTGAGCAGCCAGGGCGAGCTCACGTCGCCGAGCGCCCACACGTTCTCGGCGGTGGTGCGCTGGTGGGCGTCCACCTCGATGAAGCCGCGCGGGCCGACGGCGATGCCGCCGCGTTCGGCGTCCAACCGGTCGCTGTTGGGGACGCGGCCGGTCGCGACGAGCACGACCTCGGCGTCCACCGAGCAGGCCCGCCCGGCGTCGTCCGAGCCGTGCAGGCGGACGCCGCCGTCGACCAGCTCGACTCGCTGCGTGCTGAAGGTGCCGCGGAAGTCGGTGTACCACTCGATGGCGCGGGTGGCGCGGCGGGAGAGGTCCTCGTCCAGATCGCGGAGCATGGTGCCGCTGCGGGCCAGCACCGTCACGGCCGTGCCGTAGGCGGCGAACACGTGGGCGAACTCGGCGGCGATGAAACCCGAGCCGATGATGGCGAGGCTGGCCGGCAGCCGGTCCAGCCGCATGACGGTGTCGGAGGTGTGCGCCCGGCCCGCCGCCACGGCGTCCGCCAGACCCGGAATGGACGGCATGGTCGCCCGGGACCCGGCCGCCACCACCACCCGGTCGGCCGTGATCTGCTCCCCGGCGACCTCGAGGGTCCGTTCGCCGACGAACCGGCCGGTGGCGCGGTAGAGGGTGACGTTGTCGGCGAACTGCCGGTACGACTCGCCCCCGGACGAGATCGCGTCGATGCGTTCGAAGATGCGGTCGCGGATGGCGGGCCAGTCGGCGCGGGGGCTGCCCAGGTGGACGCCCAGGGGGGCGGCCTCCTCGGGGGCGCGAGCGTAGTCGGCCGGGATCACGAACATCTTGGTGGGGATGCAGCCCACGTTGAGGCACGTGCCCCCGAAGTGGACGCCGTCGTCCAGCATCGCGACGTCCCAGTCCGCGAAACGGTCATCGACGATGGAGTTGCCCGAACCGGTACCGATCACACAGAGGTCGAAGTGGCGCACCGCCCCAGTCTGTCACGCGCCCCCCAACCCACAACGGGTCCCCGCTGGGGCACCGCCTCCGCCGCCCGCCCGGCCACCGCCCGGCCGCAAGGTCGGCCACCTCCCCGGCCGCAAGGTCGGCATTTGGACCCGAGGAAATGGCGCCATGGCGCCATTTCCTCGGGTCCAAATGCCAACTTCGCGGGCGCTCCCGGGTCACGTGGCGACCCGGGAATCCACGTGGCGCAGTGGAGCTCACGTGGCGGCCCGTGCAAGGGCCTCCACGTGAGCCGCACTGCGCCAGATGGAGGGGAGGTGCGCCAGGTGGAAGTGAGGTGCGCCACGTGGAGGTGGGGTGCGCCACGTGGAGGTGGGGTGCGCCGCGTGACCAGTCGGCGCCTTACTCCCGGACGGGGTGGATCCGGGGACGCGGCCGGCGGGCCTCAGATGCCCGCGTAGGAGTGCAGGCCGGTGACCAGCAGGTTGATGCCGACGAAGTTGAACCAGAACGTCGCCACCCCGAGCACCGCGAGCCACGCGGCGCGGCGTCCCTTCCAGCCGGCCGTCGCGCGGGCGTGGAGGTACGCGGCGTACACCACCCAGGTGATCAGCGACCAGGTCTCCTTCGGGTCCCAGCCCCAGAACCGCCCCCACGCATAGTCGGCCCAGACGGCACCGGCGGCGATGGTGAAGGTCCACAGCGGGAACGCGAAGGCGTGGATGCGGTGCGCAAAGACGTCCAAGGCCCGCGCCGACGGCAACTTGTCGACATAGCCACCCACGCGTCCGCGCCGCTCGGCCCGGTCGCGCACCAGGTACAGGATCGACGCGATCGCCCCCAGGTTGAAGGCCGCGCCCGCGATGGCGGCCGCAATGATGTGGACGATGAACCACACCGAGTGCAGGGCCGGCACCAGAGGCGCCACGGCGACGTAGAACACCGTCACGGCGAGCCCCTGACCCACGGTCAGCAGCAGCGTCACCGGCAGCCCCAGCCAGCGCATGCCGAACCGGGTGGCCAGGAGCAGATGGGTGGCCGCCGCCAGCAGGAGCGTCGTGGTGGTGAACTCGTACATGTTGCCCCACGGGAAGCGGTCCGCCGCCACCCCGCGCAGCACGACGCCGATCAGGTGCGTCAGCAGGCCGATGAACGTCAGCGCCAGCCCGATGCGACCGAACAGGTCCACGCGGACCGGCTCGGAGGGGGACCGGGCCGGTTCGGACGCGCCGTGCTCCGGCTCGGGGGCGGCGCGTCCCGATCCTGCCGCGACCAGCACCGGCTCCGCCGCAGGCGCCGCGCTGCGCGCCGAGGCCCACTCCACGGCGTGCGCGCACATGGCGAGCAGGTAGATGACCCAAGACGTCACCATCGCCAAGTTCGACCAGCTCTCCATCAGCCCACTCCCTGTTTGCCGAACAACTCCGCACCAGTGTCCGTCACCGCCGGGGTCTCCGCCAGCTCGGCCACGCCCGCCGCCCGGGCCAACGCGACCACATCGTCCCCGAGGCCCTGGGCCGTGTCGGTGCGGTCCAGCCCGCCGGCCACCACGCGGGTGGTGCCGTCGGCGTCCGCCACCCGCACCCAGAGCCGGCGTGGCCGCACGTACAGGCTCAGCCCCAGCCCGGCGATCGCGAGCAGGATCGACACCGCGGCCAGCCACAACCCCGGCTCGGAACTCACCTGCAGCTTCACCCAGCGCTGCCAGTCGGAGAACTCCACCGTGGAGCCGTCCGGCAGGTCGACGATCTGGCCGGGCGCGAGCCGGAACGCCACGGGGGCACCCTCGGCCGTGGTCATCTGCGCCAGGTCGTCCTTGTTGATCGAGTACACCGACTCGGGCGCCGACGTCTCCTCCCGGGGCGGGCCGGCCCACACCGTGAGGAACAGCTCGGGCACCAACGCGTCGGGGAACACCGAGTGGGGGCCCTGCTCGTCCACCACCGCGGTGGGCAGGAACCAGCCCTCGAGGGCGAGGTACTCGGGCCGGGCGTCCGGCGCCTTGACGACGCCGAGGGAGGAGAAATTGCCGTCCTGGGGCAGGAACACCACCGGCCCGGAGGTGGCGACGTTGCCCTGGGGATCGGTGATCGTGATGACCGGCGCGTAACCGTGACCGATCAGGTGGACGTTGGTGCCGTCGACCCGCAGCGGGTGGTTGACCTCGATGGTGGACGCCTGCGGCTCGGCCCCCGGGTCGGCCGTCCGGACGTCCGCGCGGAACTCGCGCGCCGCGCCGCGCTGCACCGGGCCGGTCTCGAAGGACGCCGTGAACGCGTCGACGAAGATCGTGAAGGGCCGCAACTGCGTCGGGTTGAACGCCGCCCCCGCGCGGAAGTCGTCGTACTGGGTGAGGTTGTTGCTGAACGCCTGGCCCTCGACGACGATCACCTCGCCGCGGTAGCTGGCCAGGGTGTTCCACGCCAGCCCGCCCAGCAGCAGCACGAAGCTGAGGTGGAACACGATGTTGCCGAACTCGCGCAGGTAACCGCGCTCGGCGGCCACCGCGCCCTCCTCGCGCCGCGTCCGGAACCGGCGGGCCCGCAGCCACTGCTCTGCCGCGGCGAGGGCGTCCGGTTCCGAAGCGGTGGTGACACCCTCGGCGTGGGCGGGCAGGCGGTCCAGGCGGGCCGGGGTGTGGGGCGGGGGCGTCCGCACCGCCCGGGCGTACACGGCGATGCGGGGCACGATGCACCCCACGAGCGAGGCGTAGAGCAGCAGGTAGACGGCCGCGAACCACGGCGAGCCGTACACGTCGAACAGCCCGAGGCGCTCGTACCACTCCCCGAGCCCGGGGTTGTCGGCGATGAAGTCGCTCACCCGGATCGGGTTGACCGGGCGCTGCGGGACGAACGAGCCCGGGATGGCGGCCAGCGCCAGGATGAACAGCAGGATCAGCGCCGTGCGCATCGAGGTGAGCTGCGTCCAGAACCAGCGCAGCCACTCCATCAGATCACCAGCCCGAAGGCGCTCGCCCACTGCCGGAAGACGCCCATCAGCCGGTCCCAGAGGCCCGACAGCAGCAGGACGCCGACCGCGATCATCAGCGCCCCGCCGAGGCGCTGGAGGGTGGCGTGGTGGCGCTTCACCCAGTCCATCGTGGTCACCATCTTGTCGAACGCGAGCGCAGCGGCCAGGAAGGGCAGCCCCAGCCCGAGCGCGTACGCCAGCGCGAGGACGGCCCCCCGCACGGCGGTGCCCTCGTTCAACGCCAGGGTGAGCACCACGGCCAGCGTCGGCCCGATGCACGGCGTCCAGCCGATGCCGAACACGATGCCCAGCACGGGGGCCGCCGCGATGCCGATGCCCGGGGCGGTCGACAACCGGACGGTGTTCTGACCGAAGCGCAACACGCCGGCGAACACCAGACCCAACAGGATGGACAGGACGCCGGCGACGATCGTCAGCGCCCGGCTCCACTGCATGAGCAGGGCACCCAGGCCACCGAACAGCGCCCCGGTGCTGACGAACACGAGGGCGAAACCCGCCACGAACAGGCCCGTGCCCAGCAGCAGACGCCCCCGCGGGCCCTTCCCGGAGATCACGTCGGTGGCCGCCAGACCGGTCGCGTAGCTGAGGTAGCCCGGCAGCAGCGGCAGCACACACGGGCTGAAGAACGACACGATGCCGGCCACCACGGCCACCGGCAGCGCCAGCGCCATCGACCCACCGGCGGCAGAGGCGAACCAGGCGCCCAGGTCGAGCGGCGTCATCGGCCGGCCGCCACGTCGCCCACGAGCCCCGTCAGGGTGCTCTGGGTGGTCTCGCCGAGCACGCGGGCGGCGACGCGACCCTCTGCGTCCACCACCAGCGTGGACGGGATCGCGCTGGCCGGCAGCTGGGAGCCGAACTTGAGCAGCTCGCGTCCGTCGGGGTCGTAGACGTTGACGTAGGGCACGTCGAAGGCACGGACGAACGCCTCGGCCTGGGCCGGGTCCGGGTCACGTGTGTTGAGCCCGACGAAGACGGCCTCCCCCGCCGTCGCCTCGGCCGCGCCCACCAGGGCGGGCGCCTCCTTGCGGCAGGGATTGCACCAGCTGCCCCACACGTTGTACACGATCACGGTGCCTGCCAGCTCGGCGGAGTCGAAGGCCGTGCCGTCGAGCAGCTCGCCGGTGATCTGCGGCGCCGGCTGCCGCTGCTCGACCGGCACGATCGTCAGCGACCCGTCACCCCCCACGAATCCACCGGACGCCGTCGGCCCCGCCCCGCAACCGGCCAGCAGCGCCAGCGCGACCACGGACGCCGCTCGCGCCCCCCTGCGTCGCCCCACCGTGGCTGCGCTCACATGCCCGGCCCTAAGATCCGTGCCTTCGGCGGGTACAGGTGGTCGGCCGGCTCGGCGTAGGACACCTTGACGACGCGCGGGCCGTGGAAGTGGAAGCTGGTCACCGATGCGAGGCGGCACTCGCGGGTGATGGGGTTGTGCACGAACGAGCGTCCCTCGGCCGCCAGGCGCGCGATGAAGATCGGCAACTGGTGCGCGACGATGGCCGCCTGGCCCCCCTCACCGGCCGCTACGGCGGCGTCGGCGATGGCTGCGCGCATGCGGGTGGCGACGTCCCGATAGGGCTCACCCCAGCTCGGGAGCAGCGGGTTCCACAGGTAGCGCAGGTTCTTGGGCAGCGCGAGACGCTGGTTGAACCGGCCGAAGCTCTGACCCTCGAGGAGGTTCTCGGCCTCGATGACGCGGTGATCGGTGACGATCTCGAGCTCGGGGTGCGCGGCGGCGATCGGCGCGATCGTCTCCTGGGCCCGCTGCAGCGGCGAGCAGCGCAGGTGGGCGAGCGGCACGTCGGCGAAGTGCTCCCCCAGCGCCGCGGCCATCTGGTGGCCGAGGGCGCTGAGGCCGTAGCCCTCGGCGCGGCCGTAGAGGATGTGATCGGGGTTCTCCACCTGCCCGTGACGGCAGACGTGGACGACGGTGGAGGTCATGCCTCACAGGATAGCGGGCTCATCCGACAGCCTCGCGCAGGCGTCCGGCATCGACGAACCACAAGGAGTGTTGCGCGCCGTCCACGAAGGTGACGGGCACGTGATCGGTGTAGCGGGCCCGCAGTTCGGGGTCCGCATCCACGTCAACGGCCTGCCAGGAGATTCCCCTCTCCCGACAGACCGTCTCGACGGCGACGAGCGCATCGTCGCAGAGGTGGCACCCCTCGCGCGTCACGACCACCACGCGGGCGGACGTCAGTGCGGGGTGCACGGCCTCACTTGCCAGCGCGGCGGCGCTGGATGCGCGTCTTCTTCAGCAGCTTGCGGTGCTTCTTCTTCGCCATCCGCTTGCGACGCTTCTTGATGACCGAACCCACGTGTGTCTCCTCGTGCCGCGGCGCGGGCGCGCCGGACGGCTGTGAAATCCCAGTTGATCGCCGGCCCCAGTGGCCGGCCAAGAAGCCCAATCCTACCGGCCCCGGCGCGGGCGGCAAAACCGCGTCCGAGGGGGCCGCACCGGCCCGGTCAGCCCTGGCGGCCCAGCTCGGCGGAGCGATCCCGCGCCGCCTCCATGGCCGCCATGAACGCGGCCTTGACGCTGCGCTCCTCGAGATGGCGCAGCGCTGCGGCGGTCGTGCCGGCGGGCGACGTCACGCGTTCCCGCAGCAGGTTGGGGTGCTCGCCGGTCTCGACGAGCAGCTTCGCCGAGCCGAAGACGGTCTGCGTCACCAGGGCGGTGGCCGTGTCGCGCGGCAGGCCCAGCTGGACCCCGGCGTCGATCATCGCCTCCACCACGAAGAACAGGTAGGCCGGTCCCGAACCGGAGATGGCCGTGACGGCGTCCTGGTAGCGCTCGGGGACCACCAGCGCCCGGCCGACGGCCCCCATGACACCCACCACCTGGTCGAGGTCGGACGCCGACGCGTGCGCCCCCGCCGACACCGCGGCCATCCCCTCCGAGACCTGCGCGGGCGTGTTGGGCATCACCCGGACGACCGGGGTGCCGTCCGGCAGGCCAGCCTCGAGCTTCTCCGTGGTGACGCCCGCGCACAGGCTCACCACGAGGGCGCCGGGGCGCAGCGACTCCGCGATCTCGGGCAGCACCTCGCCCACGTCCTGCGGCTTCACCACGAGGACGACCGTGTCGGCCAGCGCCGTGGCCGGGCCGTTGTCGAGCGTCCTGACGCCGTAGCGCCCCTCGATCTCCTGGCGGCGGGCCTCGCGGCGATCGGCGGCCACCAGGTCCGTCGGGTGCCAGCCCGAGCGGAGTAGACCGGCCAACAGGGTCTCGCCCATGACACCGGTGCCGATGACGGCGAGCGTGCTCACCGCGCCGCACCCAGCTGCGCCGCCCCCAGCCGGGCCGCCACGAGCTCGGCCACCTGGATCGCGTTGAGGGCGGCGCCCTTGCGGAGGTTGTCGCCGGAGACGAACAGGATCAGGCCGCGTCCGTCGGGCACCGCCTGGTCGGCCCGGATGCGCCCCACGAAGACGGGGTCGGCGCCGGCCGCGCGGCGCGGCGTCGGCACATCGGCCAACACGACGCCGGGGGCGTCCGCCAACAGGGCGCGGGCGTCCTCGGGCGTGATCGGCTCGGCGAACTCGGCGTGGATGCTCAGGCTGTGGCCCGAGAACACCGGCACGCGCACGCAGGTGCCGGAGACCGCCAGCTCGGGCAGGTGCAGGATCTTGCGGGACTCGTTGCGGAGCTTCTGCTCCTCGTCGGTCTCCCCCGAGCCGTCGTCGACGATGCTGCCGGCGAGCGGTACGACGTTGTGGGCGATGGGTGCGACGTAGGGCGCCGGGTCACCCTCACTGAGGGCCGAGCCGTCGAGGGCCAGCACCCGGGGGTCCTCGATCGCGCCGATCTGGTCGGCGAGGGCGGCCACGCCCTTCACCCCCGAGCCGGAGACGGCCTGGTACGTGGCCACGGTCAGCCGGGTCAGGGTGGCGCGGTCGTGCAGCGGCTTGAGCACCGGCATGGCCGCCATGGTGGTGCAGTTCGGGTTGGCGATGATGCCCTTGGGCGGGTTCTCCGCGTCCTCCGGGTTGACCTCGCTGACGACCAACGGGACGTCGGGGTCCTTGCGCCAGGCCGAGCTGTTGTCGATGACGACGGCGCCGGCCGCGGCGACCCGGGGGGCGTAGTCGCGGCTCATCGTGGCCCCGGCCGACATCACGGCGATGTCGAGCCCGGAGAAGTCGGCGGTGGCGGTGTCCTCGACCGTGATCTCGGTGTCGCGCCACGGCAGGGTGGTGCCTGCCGACTTCGCCGAGCTGAAGTAGCGGATCTCGTCGACGGGGAAGGAGCGCTCCGCCAGGAGCGTCCGCATGACCTGTCCGACCTGGCCGGTCGCACCGAAAACACCAACACGCATGGCGGCCAGCCTACCGCCGGACCGTCGTCCGGTTGCTCCGGGTTCCACCGACGCCGGGGGCGTCCCACGGATTCGCTGAATCGCACCAGCGCTCCACTGAAACGCATGAGGAAAGTCGACGGCGGACTTGCACCGTGCAACCCGTGTCATGGGCGGGCGCTCGGGCCGGCACATCTCCTAGGGTCGAAACATCAAAGTTGAACGGGGCCAACGTTGGCCCGAGGAGAGAGATTCAGATGACTGAGACAGGCTCCACCGTGGCCCCCGAGCGGCGCCACGTCCGCCCCTTCGGGATGCGGGACAAGGTCGGCTACATGTTCGGTGACTTCGGCAACGACATGACCTTCATGATCCAGGCCTTCTTCATGCTGGTGTACTTCACCCGCGTGGTGGGCATCGATCCGCTGCACATCGGCGCGCTGGTCGCCGGCGTCCGCGTGCTGGACGCCTTCACCGACGTCGGCATGGGCCGGCTGGTGGACACCATGCGCCCGGCCCGCGACGGCAAGTTCAAGCCGTGGATCCGCCGGATCGCGATCCCGGTCGCGCTCAGCTCGGCGCTGCTGTTCCAGCCGTTCATCGCCGACTGGGCGTACGGCGCCAAGCTCGCCTGGATGATCGGCTTCTACATTTTGTGGGGCTCTGTCTTCTACACCGCCATCAACATTCCCTACGGCTCGATGGCCTCGGTGATTTCGGATCGAGCCGAGCACCGGGCCGAATTGTCCGTGTGGCGTTCCACCGGCGCCCAGCTCGCCTTCCTGCTGGTCTCCACCGCGATGCCGCTCGTCGTGTTCGACGGCCCGAACGTGCTGGCCGACCGCTTCGGCCTGGCCGCGATCCTGATGGCCGTCATGGCCGTGGTCTTCTACGCGTTGCTCTACTTCAACGTCGAGGAGCGGGTGGTCGTGCCCCCCAAGCCCGCCGGCGAGCGAATGGGCTTCTTCAAGCTGATGGGCTCGCTGTTCACCAACCGCGCCCTGCTCGCCATCGTGGTGGCCGCCCTGCTCCTGCTGCTGGGCAACCTCTTCAACGGCCAGGTCGCCTCGTTCCTCTACCTCGACTACTTCGGCCAGGGCCAGCTCCAATCGATCGCGTCGCTGGCGGCGACGCTGCCGGCCTTCGTGCTCGTGGTCGTCACCGCCCCGCTCGTGCGCCGGTTCGGCAAGACCGAGATGGGCATCGTCGGCGTGGCCCTCTATGTCGGCGGCATGCTGGCCAACTACTTCCTGCGCCCCGCCTTCCCCGTCTTCGTGGTGCTGTTCGCGATCGCGTCCTTCGGCCTGGCGGTGTTCAACTTCCTCATCTGGGCCTTCATCGTCGACGTGATCGACTACCAGGAGGTCCGCTCCGGCCAGCGCGACGACGGCACCGTGTACGCCCTGTACAGCTGGGCCCGCAAGATGGGGCAGGCGGCGTCCTCGCTGCTCGGCGGCATCGGCCTCACGGCCATCGGCTACCAGGCCACCGCCGCCCAGCAGACCCCCGAGACCATCGAGGGCATCTGGATGCTGTTCAACCTCGTGCCGGCGCTGTTCCTGCTCGGCACGCTGCTGGTGCTGATCTTCTGGTACCCGCTGCGCAAGAACGTCGTCCGCGAGAACGAGGCCATCCTGGCCGAGCGTCGCGCGGCGGTGCCCGGCACGGTGGCGGCGGACGCCGCCGAGTGAGGGGTCTGAACCGGTCTCAGAGCCAGTCGAGATACGGCGCGAGCAGCGCGTAGCCGATGAAGCTCACCAGGTCGAGGATCGTGTGGGCCACCACCAGCGGCATCACCCGCCCCCACCGCCGGTACAGGTAGCCGAACACCAGGCCCATCACGATGTTGCCGAGGAAGCCACCGAACCCCTGGTAGAGGTGGTAGGCCCCGCGGATCACCGCACTGACCGCGATGCCCACCCACGGCGACCACCGCAGCTGGTCGAAGCGCCGCAGGAGGAACGCCAGCATGACGACCTCCTCCAGCACGCCGTTCATCACCGCGAAGCCCGCGAGCACGGGCACCGTCCACCAGTTCTCCGCGAGGTTCGCCGGAGCGACGTTGGTGTTGATGCCCAGCTCGCGGGCCGCGACGTAGAACGCCAGGCCCGGGATGCCGATCAGGGCCGCGGCCCCGAAGCCGCGGGCCAGGTCGGTGCCCGGGCGGCGCAGGTCGTAACCGATCGAGTCCCGGTCGCCGGTCAGCCGCAGCAGGTAGAGGGCGACCGCGACGGCCACGAGCGGGAACCCGATGCCCGCCACCTGGTAGGCCAGGTCGAGCCAGCTCCGGTCGGGCGTGACGGAGTTGTTGATCGTGGTGGTCTGCTGGTTGAGCGGGACGTCGCGCGTCGACTTCTCGATGATCGACAGGATCGAGTAGACCGCCGAGCGACCCAATGAGAACCCGAGCACCAACAGCACGTCGAGGCCCGGACGCCACGCCTGCGGTTGGAACGCCACCGCGGCGGGCCCGGACGCCGCGGCCGTCGGCGTCCCGGCCGGATCGATGGGGGGCACGCTCACGCGGGCACCGTCTGCCCCAGGTGGGCGCGCGTCCAGGCCAGCACGTCGGCCAGCGCCTCCTCGCGGTTGCGGCGCGAGCGGATCGTGCGGGTGTTGACCTCGAGCACGACGTGCCCGGCGAACCCGCGCGCGGCCAACCCTTCCAGCAACTCCGCGGCCCGCTGGTCCCCCTCACCGGGGAACAGGTGGGCGTCCTTGACCGTGCCGTCCCCGTCGGTCAGGTGCACGTGGGCCAGCCGGTCACCCCAGGCGTCCACCAGCTCCAGCGAGGACTGCCGGCTCGTGGAGGCGTGGGACAGGTCGAGGGTGAGGTGGTCGTAGTCGCGTTCCGTGGGATCCCAACTCGGCGAATAGGCCCGCACCTCGCTGCCGCCCGGGCCGCGCCACGGAAACATGTTCTCGACGGCGAAGATGATGCCGGTCGTGCGCTCCAGGCGTCGGACGCCCTCGACGAAGCCCTTGGCGTAGCCCCGTTGCCAGCGAAACGGCGGGTGGACGACGACCGTGTCGGCCCCGAGGCGTCCGGCCGCGACGGCCGAGCGCTCGAGCTTCTCCCAGGGGTCGTTGCCCCACGTCCCCTGCGTGACGAGCAGCGTGGGGGCGTGGACGGACAGGACGGGGACCTGGTGGTAGTCGCGCAGGTCGACGAGGGCGTCCACGTCGCGGGAGACCGGGTCGATGCCCACCATCACCTCCACGCCGTCGTAGCCGAGGCGTCCGGCCAGCTCGAAACAGCTGGCCGTCGTCTCCGGGTAGACCGAGGAGGTCGACAGGCCCACCAGGCTCCGCGGGGCCGGCGACTCCTGCGCGGGTGGGGGCACGGCATCACCGCTCGTCCGCGGGTCCTGGCTCGTGGTGCGGCCGTCGCTCGTCTCGCGCTCGTGCATCACGCGCCCAGCATAGAGCCGACCTCGGGGGGGCCGGACGCGTCCGGCCCCACCGGGCTGACCGATCAGAAGTCTCCACGTCGTGACACCCCTTCCCACTGAGGGGTTCGGCGTCGATTTGGCGGGGAGCCGGGCATGGTCTTCAATGAACTCATGCGGTTGTCGAACCTGTCCTTCGCCGCTGGACCCGAGGGTCTCGCGGCGGCCGTGTCACGTCTGGAGGACGCTCTCGGCACGCCCTTCCGTGACGGCGGCTTCCACCCGAGCTTCGGCACGCGCAACAACATCCTCCCCATCCAGGGTCATCGTTACCTCGAGGTCGTGGAGGTGCTCGAGCACCCCGCCGCCGAGAAGGCCGTGTTCGGCCAGGCCGTGCGGGCGAGAACCGAGATGGGTGGCGGCTGGTTCGCCTGGGTCATCGAGGTGGACGACATGGCCTCGGTGGAGAGTCGACTCGGCCGTGAGGCGGCCCACGGCAGCCGGCAGTTCCCGGACGGCCGTCGGCTGGAGTGGGAGCAGATCGGCGTCCGCGGCCTGATGGCCGACCCCCAGCTCCCCTTCTTCGTCTCCTGGGTGAGCGAGCCCGAACTGCGCCCCAGCGCCCTGCCCGCCGCCGACGTCGAGATCGTCGAGATCCGACTCTCCGGCAGCTCCGAGCGGGTCGCCGAGTGGCTGGGCACCGATCTGGCCGACACCTTCGACGGCGTCACCCTCACCTTCGACGCCCCCCACGGGATGCCCGGCATCGAGGCGGTCACGTTCCGCTGCCCCCAGGGCATCGTCACCATCTGACCCCCGCCCGGCGTGCCCGGCAGGACGGGCCGCCCGCCGACGCGTTTTGTCACAGGGGCCCCGTAGCGTGGGGGGCATGGCGAAGAACGCGACGATCCACCGCTGCTCGGAGTGCGGGTGGGAGACCCCCCGGTGGGCCGGGCGCTGCGGCCGCTGCCAGGCGTGGGGCAGCCTCAGCGAGGTGGCGCCCGCCGCCACGGCCCGGGTGGCGACGAGCCGCCCCGCCACCTCGGCGCGGCCCATCACCGAGGTCACTGCCCAGGAGGCGCGCGGCATTCCCACCGGGATCGGGGAGCTCGACCGCGTGTTGGGGGCGGGCCTGACGCCCGGTTCGGTCGTGCTGCTGGGCGGGGAGCCCGGCGTCGGCAAGTCCACCCTCCTGCTGGAGGCGGCGGCCCGCTGGGCGGCCGGTGGGCGCCGGACGCTCTACGTCACCGCCGAGGAGTCCGCGGCCCAGGTGCGGCTGCGGGCGGACCGGACGGACGCCCTGCACCCCGAGCTGTATCTCGCGGCGGAGTCCGACCTCGGCGTCGTGCTGGGGCACGTCGAGGAGCTCGCCCCCACCCTGCTGGTGATCGACTCCGTACAGACGGTGACCGCCCCGGGCACCGAGGGGGTGCCGGGCGGTGTCACCCAGGTGCGCGAGGTGACGTCCGCCCTCGTCCGCGTCGCGAAGCGGCGTGGGATGGCCGTCCTCATCATCGGCCACGTGACCAAGGAGGGGTCAATCGCGGGGCCCCGCACCCTGGAGCACCTGGTGGATGTGGTGCTGTCCTTCGACGGCGACACCCACGGCACGTTCCGCATGGTGCGGGCCACCAAGAACCGCTATGGCCCGGCCGACGAGGTCGGCTGCTTCGAGATGGCCGCCGACGGCATCCGCGAGGTGAGTGACCCGTCGGGGCTGTTCACGTCGGACGGCGCGGTGGCCCCCGGCACGTGCACCACGGTGACGCTGCAGGGCCGGCGTCCGCTGCTCACCGAGGTGCAGGCGCTCGTCGTGCCCTCGCACCTGCAGAGCCCGCGTCGCATCAGCACCGGCGTCGACCCGGGCCGGCTCGCCATGACGCTGGCGGTGCTGCAGCGCCACGGGCAGGTGAAACTGCACACGCGTGACGTGTACGCCTCAACGGTGGGCGGCGGGCGGGTCGACGACCCGGCGGGCGACCTGGCGACCGCGCTCGCGGTGGCCTCGGCGGTGCGCAACGAGTCGACGGTGCAGCGCCTCGTGGCCCTGGGCGAGGTGAGCCTCGCGGGAGAAATCCGCCCGGTCCCCGGTCTGGCCCGTCGCCTCGACGAGGCCGCCCGCCTGGGCATCGGCCTCGCCCTGGTTCCGCCGGGCGCCGGGGCGGCCCGCGTCCAGCCCGGCGGCGGCCTGCGGGTGGTCGAGGTCGCGACGCTGGCGGACGCCCTCCGCGCGGCCCTGGCGCCGGAGGGGGGCGCCGTCATCCCCCTCAGGCCGCGCCGTGGTGCCCGGTAGGATGGCGGGCACCGACCCCCTGAGGAGGTGGCACCGCTGAGCACCGCCCCCCTGCCCCGCGTCCTGCCCTCGCTCGCCCCGGGCACCGTGCTGCGCGACGGGCTCGACCGCATCGTCCACGGTCACACCGGCGCCCTCGTGGTGCTCGGCAGCAATCCCGCGCTCGAGGCCCTCTCCACCGGCGGGTTCACGATCGACGTGCCCCTGACCTCCACCGCCCTGCGGGAGCTCGCGAAGATGGACGGCGCGATCGTGCTCTCCACCGGGCTCGACCGCATCCTGGCCGCGGCCGTCCACCTCTCCCCCTCCGCCGACCTCCCGACCACCGAGACCGGCACCCGGCACCGCACGGCCGAGCGGGTGGCCCTGGAGACCGGCCTGGAGGTGGTGACGGTGTCGGCGTCCATGGGGACGATCTCGGTCTTCGCCGGTTCCGGCCGTGAGCTCGTGCCGCGCCCCGACCAGCTGATCGACCGCGCCACGCAGGCCATCGGCGCGCTGGCGGCCCACCGCGTCCGCCTCTTCGACTCCCTGGATCGCCTCACGGCGCGCGAAGTGACCCATGCCGTCACGCTCCGCGACCTCGCGCAGGTGGCCCAGCGGTTCGAGATGATCAACCGGGTGGCCGACGAGGCGACCGCGCTCGTGAGCGGCCTGGGTGCCGATGGCCGCCTCGTCTCGCTGCAGCTGCGCGACCTCACCGAGGACCTCACCCCGCTGGCGTCCCTCGTGCAACGCGACTACGTCCCCGACGGGTCCGAATCGCTGCTGCTGGCCGGCTTGGGCACCCTGCACGACCCGGAACTGTTCGACGTGGTGCTGGTGGGCCGCTCACTCGGCTTCCCCGATGCCGTGCACCTCGACTCCCCGCTCGCCCCCAAGGGCTACCGGCAGCTCGCCGGCATCCGCAAGCTGCCGGCTGGCGTCAGCGCCCGCATCGTGGAGCGGTTCGGCGACCTGGCGGGCGTGTATGCGGCCTCACAGGTCGAGCTGCTGGGGGTCGACGAGGTGACGCCCGAGGTCGCCCGGGCGGTGCGCGACGGTCTCGCCACGATCGCCGAACGGGTGCTGTCGGCCCAGTGAACCGCGCCGACGTCGCGGCCCGCGTCATCGCGTGGTTCGCCGCCCACGCCCGTCCCCTGCCCTGGCGCGAGCCCGATGCCGGCCCGTGGGCCGTGCTCGTCAGCGAGTTCATGCTGCAGCAGACACCGGTCGCACGCGTGCTGCCGCAGTACGCGGCCTGGCTGGAACGCTGGCCGACGCCCACCGCGCTGGCCGACGACGAGCCGGCGGACGCCGTGCGCGCCTGGGGCCGCCTCGGCTACCCGCGCCGGGCCCAGCGGCTCCACGCCGCGGCCACGGCGATCCGCGACCACCACGGCGGCGCGGTGCCCGCCGACCACGACGCCCTGCTGGCCCTGCCCGGAGTCGGCGCCTACACGGCGGCGGCGGTCGCCTCGTTCGGGTTCGGGCAGCGCCACGTCGTCCTCGACACCAACGTGCGCCGCGTGCTCGCCCGGCTCGAGGGCGGCCAGGCCTTTCCGCCCGCCTCGCTCACCCGGGCCGAGGTCACGCGGGCCCAGTCGTGGCTGCCGGACGACCCCGCGCAGGCGGCGGCCTGGGCCGCGGCGTCCATGGAACTCGGTGCCCTCGTGTGCACGGCCGACTCCCCGGCCTGCGAGCGGTGCCCGGTGGCGGACGCCTGCGCGTGGCTGCGGGCGGGCCGGCCGGCGTGGGACGGCCCACCGCGCCGGGGCCAGACCTACGCCGGCACCGACCGGCAGTGCCGCGGCGTCCTGCTCGGGGTGCTGCGCGCCGCGGACGCCGGCGTCCCCCGCGCCCAGCTGCTGGCGGCGTGGCCGGCCGATGCCGCGCAGGCCGAGCGTGCGCTGGCGTCCCTGATCACCGACGGGCTGGCCCGCTCCCGCGGTGACGGCACGATCAGCCTCTGACGCCCCGCCGCGGGTCGCCTTCACGCGCCCCGGCACGCGGGCCGTTAGGCTGGGGGCGTCCACGCCGAGCGTCCCCGCCCCCGGGGGCGCCTTCCGACTGAAGGGTCTGCACCACCATGAGCAACGAACCGCAGGACCGTCCTGCCGACGAGCACGTCTCGCCGACCTTCCGCCCCGCGGAGACCAACCCCTACAGCGATCGCCACGACGAGCAGCTCTACGCCGAGCCGGATCAGCCGTCCGAGGAACAGCAGGGTTCCAGCGCCTGGCAGCAGCCCGAGGCGCCCGCGGCCTGGCAGCAGCAGCAGGGCTACCAGCCCGCCCCGGCCTACGGTCAGGGTTACCCGCAGGGCTACGCCGGCGGTTACGCACAGCCCGAGCACCCGCAGGCCACCACCATCTTGATTCTCGGCATCGTCGGCTTGTTCGTGGCGGTCACCGGCCCGTTCGCGTGGGTCATGGGCAACAAGGCCCGCCGCGAGGTCGCCGCCGGGCAGTTCGCTCCGAGCACCAGCCTCACCGTGGGGTGGGTGCTGGGCATCATCTCCTCGATCTACCTCGCCGTCATGGCGCTGTTCCTGGTGCTCATGATCGTGTCGTTCGGGTTGCTCGCCGCCAACGGCTGATTCTCGCGGGCGCCCCACCGCGTCCCCCGACCACGACGAGGCCCCCGGCACCCACAGGTGCCGGGGGCCTCGTCATGCCCGGACGTCCAGCGCTTCCGCGCCCTCAGCCCTCGTTCGGGCCGGCCAACTCGGCCGGGGCGTGATCGGGCAGTTCGCCGCGCGGCTCACCAGCGAAGGTGAACGGCAGCTCCGCGCCCTCCTCGGCCACGTCGACCACCACGATCTCGCCGGGGTGCAGATCCCCGAACAGGATCTTCTCGGCCAGGATGTCCTCGATGTCGCGCTGGATCGCGCGACGCAGCGGCCGGGCACCCAGAACGGGGTCGAACCCGCGCTTCGCGATCAGCGACTTGGCCGCATCGGTCAGCACGATGCCCATGTCGCGATCCTTCAGACGACCCTCGATCTCGGCGACCATGAGATCCACGATGCGCTCGATGTCGGTCTGGGTCAGCTGGTGGAAGACGACGATTTCGTCGACGCGGTTCAGGAACTCGGGGCGGAAGTGCTGCTTCAGCTCGTCCGACACCTTGGCCTTCATCTGCTCATAGCCGCCGACCGGGTCGTCGCTGCGACTGAAGCCCAGGTTGACCGACTTCGAAATGTCGCGCGTGCCGAGGTTGGTGGTCATGACGATGACCGTGTTCTTGAAATCGACCACGCGACCCTGGGCATCCGTGAGACGCCCCTCGTCGAGGATCTGCAGCAGCGAGTTGAAGATGTCGGGGTGCGCCTTTTCGATCTCGTCGAACAGCACCACGCTGAACGGCTTGCGCCGCACCTTCTCGGTCAGCTGGCCACCCTCCTCGTACCCCACGTAACCGGGGGGCGAGCCGAACATCCGCGAAGCGGTGTGCTTCTCGGAGTACTCGCTCATGTCGAGGGTGATGAGCGCGTCCTCGTCACCGAACAGGAATTCGGTCAGCGCCTTCGTCAACTCGGTCTTGCCGACACCCGAGGGGCCGGCGAAGATGAACGAGCCCGACGGACGACGCGGGTCCTTCAGACCCGCCCGCGTCCGGCGGATGGAACGCGACAGCGCCTTCACCGCGTCGTCCTGCCCGATGTAGCGCTTGCCGATCTCCGCCTCCATGTTCAGCAGGCGGCTCGACTCCTCCTCGGTGAGCTTGAAGACCGGGATGCCGGTGGCGCTGGAGAGCACCGCGGCGATCTCCTCCTCACCGACCTCCGCGGGCACACCGGAGTCACCGTTCTTCCACTGCTCCTCCTTGGCCTGGCGCTCGCCGAGCAGCTTCTTCTCGTCGTCGCGCAGGCTCGCGGCCCGCTCGAAGTCCTGCCCGTCGATCGCCGCCTCCTTGGCCGAACGCACCTCCGCGATCTTCGTGTCCAGCTCGCGCAGATCCGGCGGCGCGGTCATGCGCTTGATGCGCAGCCGGGCGCCGGCCTCGTCGATCAGGTCGATCGCCTTGTCGGGCAGGAAGCGATCCGAGATGTACCGGTCGGCCATCTGGGCGGCGGCCGTCAGCGCGCCGTCGGTGATCGTGATCCGGTGGTGCGCCTCGTACCGGTCACGCAATCCCCGGAGAATCTCGATGGTGAGCGCGATGGACGGCTCGGCCACCTGGATGGGCTGGAAGCGGCGCTCGAGCGCGGCGTCCTTCTCGATGTGCTTGCGGTACTCATCCAGCGTCGTGGCACCGATCGTCTGCAGCTCACCCCGGGCCAGCATGGGCTTCAGGATGGACGCGGCGTCGATGGCACCCTCGGCGGCACCGGCGCCGACGAGCGTGTGGATCTCGTCGATGAACAGCACGATGTCGCCGCGGGTCTTGATCTCCTTCAGCACCTTCTTCAGGCGCTCCTCGAAGTCGCCGCGGTACCGCGACCCGGCGACCAGCGCGCCGAGGTCGAGGGTGTAGATCTGCTTGTTGCGCAGCGTCTCGGGCACGTCACCGCGCACGATCTGCTGCGCCAACCCCTCGACGCAGGCCGACTTGCCGACGCCGGGCTCGCCGATCAGCACGGGGTTGTTCTTGGTGCGGCGGGACAACACGGTCATGACGCGCTCGATCTCCGTCTCGCGGCCGATGACGGGATCCAGCTTGTTCTCGCGCGCAGCCTGGGTCAGGTTGCGGCCGAACTGGTCGAGAATCGTCTGGTTGCCCTGCTGCGGCGGCGCCTCCGGCGCGCCCGCGGTGGAGGGCTTCTCGCCCCCGGCGTTGCCCTGGAAGCCGCTGAGCAGCTGCAGCACCTGGTTGCGCACGCGGTTGAGGTCCGCGCCCAGCTTGATGAGCACCTGGGCGGCGACGCCCTCGCCCTCGCGGATCAGGCCCAACAGAATGTGCTCGGTGCCGATGTAGGGGTGGTTGAGCTGCAGCGCCTCGCGCATGCTCAGCTCCAGCACCTTCTTGGCCCGCGGCGTGAACGGGATGTGACCCATGGGCGCCTGTTCGCCGTGCCCGATGATCTCCTCCACCTGGGCGCGGACGGCCTCCAGCGAAATGCCGAGCGACTCGAGCGCCTTCGCGGCCACGCCCTCACCCTCGTGGATGAGGCCCAGCAGCAGGTGCTCGGTGCCGATGTAGTTGTGGTTCAGCATGCGGGCCTCGTCCTGGGCCAGGACGATGACGCGCCGCGCGCGGTCGGTGAACCGGTCGAACATGAGCTCTCCTTCTCCTCCGACCCACCAAGGTCGGGGTGCCCCCGACGGAGTCCGGGGACGTCTTCAGTCTAGACAACGCCGCACCACCCGCCCGGTGTTCCCTGTTCGCCCCCGGCGCAATGCACCGCACCCGGGCCAGCAGCTCCGGCGTCCGGTGCCGCGGGCAGACGAAAGGCCCCGGCGCAGAGCCGGGGCCTTTCGTCGCGTGCGGTCGCGGTGGCAAATCAGTTGTGGGCGGCCTCGTAGGCCTGGCGCACGTCGTCACGCACACGGCCACGATCGGAGACCTCCATGCCCTGCGAGCGCGCCCAGACGCGGATGTCGTTGGCCGACGCGCTCCCGCCGGAGCGTCCGGAACGACGGCCACCGCCGGAGGCGGCCTTGCGCGCCGACCCCGACTTGCGGGCGGCCGCAATGTAGGGGGCCAGGGCGTCGCGCAGCTGCGACGCGTTCTCGCTGGAGAGGTCGATCTCGTAGGTGGTGTTGTCGAGACCGAACGTCAGGGTCTCGTCGGCGACGGTGTCGTCGCCGAGGAGATCGTCGGTCAGGGAAATGTGCACGCGCTGAGCCATGGGTGTCCTTTCAGGAATGTCGCCTGCCGGATTACCCGGGGATCCGGGCCGACGGTGGGCACTGACACTCAAGTTGTACCGCTTCTCGCTGCGCAGTTCAACATGACGGCGCCTTTGTCTCGACCGGGTGACCACACACCAACAAATGTCAACCGGACCGGGAGGGAAGCTCGGCACCGCGGACATCTTCCACGCACTAACATCATGCGGGTGACGGAGCACTCGAGACGGTTCTGTATCGGTGGGCTGGACGATCCCGACCACCAAATCATCGATCTCGGCCCGACCCACCCGGCCACCGCGGGCCTGTTGCGCGGAACATTCACCGAGCGGGACGCCACGGTGGTCGAGATCGATGCCCAACCCGGGGCGCTGCATCGCGGCGCCGAAATGATTTTCACCGCGCGTGACTTCCGTCAGGCGCTGAGCCTTGCGAATCGGCACGACTGGCAGGCGCCCTTCTTCGGCGAACTCGCCCTCGCCCGCCTCGTCGAGGACGGCCTGGGCATTCAGGTTCCCGCACGCGCCGTCTGGGTGCGCGCGCTGCTGGCCGAGCACTTCCGCATCCTCAGCCATCTCGGCCACCTCAGCTTCGTCGGCTGGCGGCTGGGTGACCCCGACCTGGCCACCGACCCGGTGCGCGAGGAGCTGCGCCGCCGCACGGGGGAGCTGACCGGAAACCGCGTCCACCCCATGGCGGTGCGGATCGGCGGGGTGGCCTGCGCCCCGGACGCGGCGTGGGCTCGCGCCGAACGCGCCACCGCGGCGTCGGCAGCAGCCCTCGCCGGGCGCCTGCGTGAGGCCGCGGGCAGCCTCGGGGCGGGCGTCGCCGTCGTCGACCGGGCGGCCGTCGACGCCCACGGCCTCGCCGGCCCCGTCGCCCGGGCCAGCGGCGTCGCGACCGACCTACGGCGCTCGCGTCCCGAGGGGCCGTGGACCGACGCCCTGGGTGCGCCGCCGACGGCTCCGACCGACGGTGACGCCGCGGCGCGCTTCGCCTGGCTGTGCGCCGAGGTGGCGGAGTCGGCCGCCGCGCTCGAACGGCTCCTGGCAGGTCTGACGGACGGCCCGCTCACCGCTCACCTCCCGAAGGTGCTCAAGCTGCCCGAGGGCGACTTCAAGGCCACGGTCGAGGCGCCCCTGGGCCGCGCTGGCGTCGAGGTCACCAGCCGCGGGGAGAAGACGCCGTGGCGGCTGCGGCTGCGGACGCCCTCCTTCGCCAACGTCAGCGCGTGGCCCCAGGTGGTGCCGGGGACGCGGGTCGCCGAGCTGCCGGTCGCACTGGCGTCGCTGCCGTGGGTCGCCGGCGACCTCGACAAGTGAGCGGCGCCGCGGTGCTCAGTTGGCGTGCCTGCGGCGCAGCTCCTCGACGAAGGGAGTGGCCAACCGGGCGATGTCGCCCAGGTCGCCCAGGTCGCCCAGCCCGGCCGGGTCACCGGACGCCCGCCGACGCGGCAGCGCCAGCACCTCGGCGAACTCGTCCTCCACCTGGGCGCGGGTCAGGCGCTCGCGCAGCTCGCCGTTCTCGTGGCGGAGCGTCGTGTTCTCGTCCTCCAGGCGGCCAATCTCGTTGCGGGCGTCCGACAGTTCCGCCCGGGCTCCGCTGAGCTCGTCGCGCGTCCCGGCGAGCACCTCGTGGGCCCGCGTCAGCTCACCGCGCGTCTGCGTGACCTCACCCCGCGCGTTGCTCAGATCGCCCGCCAGGGTGCGGTTGCGGGCGTCCACCACGGCGAGCACCTCGCGCTGACCGGCGTGCAGCCGCTGCACCGTGGCGCGGTGGTCCGCCCGTTCGCGGGACGCCTCGGCCGCGGCACGCTCCCGCTCGTCACGGACCTCCGCGCGCACGAGGGCGGTGGCCAGCCAGCCGGCGGCCAGGGCGACGACCACCGCGGCGACGGCCAGCAGCGGCACCCACGAAGCGGCCGCCAGGAGGGCCACGGAGACCACCGTGCCCAGCACGAGGGTCACCAGGAAGGCACGGCGGCGGCGGTGGGTCAGGGCGGCGCGGGAGGCAGTCACGCCCGTCAGGATAGCGGCGACACCCCGTCACCGGGCCCACCGGTACCGGGGGTGTTGGCGGTTTCATCGCGACCGTCATCGATGCGCAGCGAACGCTCGAGCGCCACACCCGCCACGGCCCACGCCAGGCACGCGGCGACGGCCGCGCCGCCGTGCACCAGGCGCTCGACGGCCAGGGGCGCAGGCAGCGCCGGCCACACGAGCACCACCAGCGCCAGATAAGCGGCTCCGAGCCCGGCCCCGGCGAGGATCGACGTCTTGCCCAGCACCAACCGGTTCAGCGCCACCGACGCCTCGAGCGTGTCGCGCCGCCGCCGCAGCTCGCGTCGGGTGCGCACCACGAGCCAGACGATCCCGGCGGTGATCAGCACCACGGACCCCCACGCCGGGGCCCCCAGGAGCGGCAGCGTCCGGCCCAGGCCCTGGATGGTCGTGAGCGTCACCCAGGCCACCGCGAAGCCGGCCACCGCGGCCGTCACCACCTGCGTGGGGGAGGTCGGAGCGACGGTCGGCCGACTCACGGCAGATCGATCCGCACGTCGGCGACGCGGTGGACGCCCGACGTGTCCAACCCTGCCACCAGATCGGCGACGAAGCCGTGACCGGGCAGCTCGGCCGCCGGGTCGGCGTCCAACCACGGCACCAGTACGAACGCGCGCTCGTGGGCGCGGGGGTGCGGGAGCACGAGGTGCGGATCGTTGCGCATCCGGGCGCCGACGCGGATCAGGTCGATGTCGATCGTGCGCGGGCCCCAGCGGACAGTCCGTTCCCGGCCCAGCGCATCCTCGATCGCGAGGCCGCGCTGCAGCAGCACCGCGCTGGGCAGGGTCGACTCCGCGAGCAACGCGATGTTGAGGAAGTCGGGCTGGTCGGTGCGGCCCCAGGGCGCCGTCCGGTACACCGCCGAGACGCCGGTGACGATGAACTCCCCGGTCTGGGCCAGGAGGGTCACGGCGGCCTGCAGGGTCTCGGCCACGTCGCCGACGTTGCCGCCCAGGGAGTACACCACCCGGCGCAGCGGCCGGAGCGTGGACAGGGTGTCGGACACGGCGGGGGGTGATGTGCTCACGGGGCGCTCCGGCGGGTGACGGTGACGGCCACATCCCCGAACGGAACGGCGATCGGCGCCTGCGGTTTGTGGACGGTGACGCTGGCAGCGACGACGAGCGGGGTCGCGGCCAACGCGTCGGCGATCTCGACAGCGAGGGTTTCGATCAGGTCCACCGGGTCACGCTCGATGCGCGCCACGATCGCGGCGGCGAGGGCGCCGTAGTCGACGGTGGTGGCCAGCTCGTCGGCCAGCCGGGGACGCTCCACCTGCAGCACGGCGTCCACGACGAACACCTGGCCGTCGCGGCGCTCGTGGGCGAACACCCCGTGGTGACCCGTCGCGGTGACGCCGGTGAGGGTGATGGTGACCGGCTCAGCCATGGCCGTCACCCGCGAGTGCCCGGGCGGCGGCGAGGGCGTCCGCCGTGGCGCGGACGGCGTGGACGCGCACCCCCCACAGGCCGCGGTGGGCAAAGAGGGCGCTGAGCGCGGCGGTGGCGGCGTCACGCCCCTCGGGGGGACGCGGCGCGTCCGGCCCACCGAGCAGGGCGCCCAGGAAGCGCTTGCGGGAGACGGCGAGCAGCAGGGGGTGCCCCAACGCCTCGAACCGACCCCACTCCCGCAGCACCGCCCAGTTGTGCTCGGCGGTCTTGCTGAAGCCGATGCCGGGGTCCAGCACCAGGCGCTCGGGCGCGATCCCGGCGGCGAGGCAGGCGTCGCGCCGGGCGGCCAGCTCGTCGACGATGTCGGCCACGCCGCGCGGGTAGGACGCCTGGGCGGCCATGGTGCTCGACGGCCCCCGCCAGTGCATCGCGATGTAGGTCGCACCGGCCTCGGCGACGGTGGCCAGCATCGCCGGGTCTGCCAGGCCGCCGGAGACGTCGTTGATGACCGATGCCCCGGAGGCCAGCGCCTCGGCGGCGACCGTGGCCCGCGTGGTGTCCACCGACACCGTGACGCCGGCGGCCGCCAGCGCGGCGACGACCGGCAGCACCCGGGCCAGCTCGGTGTCGGCCTCGACGCGGGGCGCGCCCGGCCGCGTGGACTCGCCGCCGACGTCGATGACGTCGGCCCCGTCGGCGACCAGGGCGTGCGCACGGGCGACGGCGGCGTCCGGGGTGGCCCAGAGACCGCCGTCGGAGAACGAGTCGGGGGTGACGTTGACGATCCCCATGACATGCGGGCGGGTCACGGGGTCACCCGATGATGAGGCCCATGGCCTCGGCCCGCGTCGCGGCGTGGTTCATGACGCCCCGGACGGCCGACGTGATCGTCTTCGACCCCGGCTTGCGCACGCCCCGCATGGTCATGCACTGGTGCTCGCACTCGAACACCACCATGACCCCCTGGGGGTGGAGGTGGTCGACGAGGGCGTCGGCCACCTGCGAGGTGAGGCGCTCCTGCACCTGCGGACGCCGCGCGAACAGGTCCACGAGGCGGGCCAGCTTGCTCAGCCCCGTGATCTGGCCGTGCGGGCTCGGGATGTAGGCGACGTGCGCGACGCCGTGGAACGGCAGCAGGTGGTGCTCGCACGTGCTCCACACCTCGATGTCCTTCACCAGCACCATCTCCTGGTGCTCAAGGTCGAAGGTGGCGCCGAGCAGCTCGGCGGGGTCCGCCCCCACGCCCGCGAACATCTCGGCATAGGCCCGACCCACCCGGGCGGGCGTCTCGCGCAGGCCGTCGCGATCAGGATCCTCCCCGATCGCCAGCAGGATCTCGCGGACGGCGGCCTCGACGCGGCCGGTGTCGACCGCCACCTCAGAGATCCTTGCCCGGGCCCGTCGCCGGGGGCTGGGGGCCGGGCCCGGACGGCCGGCCGAACCCCTGGTCGGACGACGGCGGCTGCGGGGCCTCCCCCGAGCCGGGGCCACCCCAGGTGCCGGGCGGCGGACCCGGCGGGGTCGGCTGCGGCGTCGAGCCGGGCTGCCCGGCGTGGGGCGGCGCGCCCCACGGGCCGGAACCCGGCTGGGGCTGACCCTGCGGGGGGTAGGGGCCCTGCGGGCCGGGATAGGGGCCCTGGGGGCCGGGGTACGGGCCCTGCGGGCCGGGGCCCTGCTGCCCCGGGTAGGGGCCCTGCGGCCACGCCCCGGACGGCGGCACGGGCTGCGGCCACGCACCGGGGCCGACCGCCTGCGGCGGCGGAACCGGGCTGACCGGCGGAGTCGGGCGCGGGGGCGGGTCGACCGGGGGCACGTCGCTCGGCACGCGCGTCGGCGAGCCGGTCCACGCCGGGCGCTTCGGGTGCCGCTTCAACGGCGCGAAGATGGCGGCGACCTCGTCCTTGTCGAGGGTCTCCTTCTCGAAGAGCTGGCGCACCAGCTCGTCGAGCACCTCGCGGTTCTCGTCGAGCACGTCGAAGGCCTCCTGGTGGGCCGTCTGGATGAGACCGGCCACCTCCTGGTCGATCGACGCGGCGACCTCGTCGGAGTAGTTCGCGCTCGTGCTGCCCATGTCGCGTCCGAGGAACGGCTCGTGGTCACCCGACCCGAACTTGACCGCGCCGAGGCTCTCGGTCATGCCGTACTCCATGACCATGGCGCGAGCGACCTTGGTGGCCTTCTCGATGTCGTTGGACGCACCGGTGGTGGGGTCGTGGAACACGAGTTCCTCCGCGGCCCGGCCACCCAGCATGTAGGCCAGCTGGTCGAGCAGCTCCCCGCGGGTCTGGGAGTACTTGTCGGCGTCCGGCATCACCATCGTGTAGCCCAGCGCTCGGCCGCGCGGGAGGATCGTCACCTTCTGGACGGGGTCGTTGCCCGGCATCGCGGCGGCGACCAGCGCGTGGCCGCCCTCGTGGTAGGCGGTGATCAGCAGCTCGCGCTCGTTCATCACCCGGGTGCGCTTCTGCGGGCCCGCGATGACGCGGTCGATCGCCTCGTCGAGGTTCTCCTTGGTGACCCACTGCCGGTTCTGCCGGGCGGTCAGCAGGGCGGCCTCGTTGAGCACGTTGGCCAGGTCGGCACCGGTGAACCCCGGCGTCCGCTTCGCCACGGACGCGAGATCCACCTCGGGGCCGATCGGCTTGTTGGCGGCGTGGACGCGCAGGATCTGCAGCCGGCCCTTCATGTCGGGTGCCTCGACCGGGATCTGCCGGTCGAACCGGCCGGGCCGCAGCAGGGCCGGGTCGAGGACGTCGGGGCGGTTGGTGGCGGCGATCAGCACGACGCCGCCCCGGACGTCGAAGCCGTCCATCTCGACCAGGAGCTGGTTGAGGGTCTGCTCCCGTTCGTCGTGGCCGCCGCCCATGCCCGCGCCGCGGTGGCGTCCGACGGCGTCGATCTCGTCGATGAACACGATGGCCGGCGCGGCCTCCTTGGCCTGCTCGAACAGGTCGCGGACGCGGCTCGCGCCGACACCGACGAACATCTCCACGAAGTCCGAACCCGAGATCGAGAAGAAGGGGACGCCGGCCTCACCGGCCACCGCGCGGGCGAGCAGCGTCTTGCCCGTTCCGGGCGGGCCGTACAGCAGCACGCCCTTGGGGATCTTCGCCCCCACCGCGGTGAACTTGGCCGGCTCGGAGAGGAACTCCCGGATCTCGCCGAGCTCCTCAATGGCCTCCTCGCAGCCGGCCACGTCCGCGAAGAGCGTCTTCGGGGTGTCCTTGCTGGCCACCTTCGCGCGGCTCTTGCCGAAGCCGAGCACGCCGCGTCCGCCGCCCTGGGCGCTGTTCATCATGTAGATGAACAGGCCCGCGATCAGCAGGAACGGCACGATCCCGAGGAAGATGAACGACCAGATGCTGCGATCGGGGTTCTCCCCCGTCCAGGTCTCGAGTGTTCCGGCCGCCTGACGCTGCTGGAGGAGCTCGATGACGTCCTGGCTCTGGTCGCCCACCCAGTTGGTGCGGAGGCGGTCCCCGTCCGTCGTCTCGACGCGGATCTCCTGGTCGCCGTCCACGAGCACCACCTCGCGCAGCGGTTCGTCGCTGCGCAGCACGCTCATCACCTCCGACGTCGGCGTCAGCGAGTAGCGGCTGGACGTGTTCAGCAGGTTCATGCCCAGCATGAGCACCAGGAAGATGCCGAGGATCCACAGGATCGGGCTGCGCAGCAGCCGAGGAGCTTTCATGCCACTCCCTGTCGGTGGGCGGTCGGGTTGCGCGGTTGAGCGTACTGCACACCCCCAACACGACCGCCGCGAGATTCTCTTCGGAAGTGCTTGCAGCTTTGGAAAGTTGTTGCTAGGGTTCTGACATCGGTTCGATCCAGAAGGAGACCTCCCATGAACACCACCGCCGCCACCACCAGCACCACCCTCCCCCGCCAGCAGGGCAATCTGCGACTGGCCGGCCTTGGCTTCGGCCTCGGCATCGCCGTCCTCGTCGTGCTGTTCGTCGTGGGCGCCGTCCAGGGCTCGGCACAACTCATGGTCATCGCGTCGAGCACCGCCAGCGCCCTGGGCGCCGGCTGGGCCGCGGCCGTGGCGTCGCAGCACCGTGGGCGTGACGCCCGATGAGCGCCGACGGAGATGCCAGGGCGGGCGAGCTCGACGCCCAGCGCGCCCGTGACCTGCTCGACCGCGCCGCCCACGTGGGCAGCGCCGCACGTTCCGGGGCCGGCTGGCCGCAGATCGCCTGCCTGCTCGGGCTGGGTGGGGTGTCGTCCATGTTCATCGTCGCGGTCTACCTGCTCACCCGGGCCGACGAGCGCCTCATCTGGTTGCCGATGGTCACCATGGCCGGGTGGCTCGCGATCCTGATGGGCATGATGGCTGTCTTCTCCCGCTCGACGAAGGCGGGGTTCGGAAAGCGGTGGCGCACCGCCATGACGGCCTGGGGCATCACCTGGGCGGTGGCGATCATCGGCTCCACCGTGTGGTGGAAGGGCGAGCTCTGGTTCACCCTGGCCGCCATCGCGGCCCTCACCATCGTGACGGTCGCCGGCGCCTGGCGGGAGGCACGGCAGTGACCTCCGATTCAGCAGCCCACCCGCGCCACCACCTCGCCGACCAGCTGACCCACCCGGTCCGCTTCTCCCTGGTCGCCGCCCTGGCCGCCACCGATGAGATCGAGTTCGCGGCCGTTCGCGACCACCTGCAGGTGAGCGACTCCGTGCTCAGCCGGCAGGCGTCCGCGCTGGAGGAGGCCGGGATCGTTCGCATCCGCAAGGGCTACGTCGGCAAGCGGCCCCGGACGTGGTTCTCCCTCACCGCGCAGGGACGCCGCACCTGGGACGCCCATCTCGCCGCCCTGCGGGAGATCGCCGGCTCCTGACCGCGCCCGCGCCCCCGGCGGGCGCGGGCAGAGTTCAGCGCCGCAGCGCCTTGCGGGCCAACCAGTTGCCGAGATACTGCACCGACTGCACCAGCACGACGATGACGGCCACCGTGAGCCAGGTCACCGCCCAGTCGAAGCGCTGGTAGCCGTAGCTGAGCGCGAACGCGCCCAGCCCGCCGCCGGCCACGATGCCCGCCAGGGCCGACATGTCGACCACGGCGACGAAGAGGAACGTGTAGGCCAGGATCAGCGGCGCCAGCGCCTCGGGGATCGCGACGGTGCGGATGATCGTCCAGGTGGACGCCCCCATGGAGCGGGCCGCCTCGACGACGCCCGGGTCGAGCGACACCAGCGACTGCTCCACCAGACGGGCCGAGGCGAAGCTCACCATCAGCGCGGCGGGGAAGATGAACGCGTTGGTGCCGATGCTCGAACCCACCACGGCCAGCGTCAGCGGCCCCATCGCTGCGATGAAGATGATGAACGGGATGGGCCGGAAGAAGTTGATGAGCAGGTTCAACAGGTTGAACAGGATCGCGTTCGGCCGGAGGCCGCCCGGACGCGTCACGAAGAGCAGCACGCCGAGGCCGAGCCCGACGAGTCCGCCCACGCCCAGCGCGACGGCGACGATGTAGAGCGTCGTGCCGATCGCCTCGAGGAAGATGCCGCCGTTCGCGGCGAAGTCGAACTTCATCGGTGACCCTCCGAGTTCGGGAGCGTGGCCCGGTCGTGCTCGGTGTAGCCGCCGGAACCGGCGAGGTCGGCCAGCGCGGCGTCCACGGCGGTGTCCGCGCCCGTCACGGCGTAGGTGAGCGACCCGTACGGGCGCTCGGAGATCTCGATGATGCCGCCGTAGATCACACGCGCCTCGAGGCCGTGGCGGGCGAAGACCGAGCTGCGCTCGGCGTCGGTGTGGGCGTCGTCCACGATCGGCACGGTGACGAGGCGCCCGGGGTGGGTCGCCGCGAGGCGACCCAGGGCGTCCGCGCTCGGCTTGTCGCGCATCGTGGCCGCCACGAACCGCTGCGTCACCTGCGCGCGGGGGCGGGCGAACACCTGGTAGACGTCGCCGAGCTCCACGGCGCGGCCGTTCTCCATGATGAGGACGCGGTCGCACAGGTAGCGGACGACGTCCATCTCGTGGGTGATGAGCACGATGGTGACCCCCAGCTCCGCATTGACGCGGCGCAGGACGTCGAGCACCTCGCGGGTGGTCTGGGGGTCGAGCGCCGAGGTGCACTCGTCGGCGAGCAGGATCTTCGGGCTGGTCGCCAGCGCGCGGGCGATGCCGACGCGTTGCTTCTGACCGCCGGAGAGCTGGGAGGGGTGGGCGTCCGCCTTGTCGGTGAGGCCCACGAAGGCGAGCAGCTCGGCGACGCGCGCGGCGCGGCGTCCGGCGTCCCACTTCGCGAGGCGGAGCGGGTAGGCGACGTTCTCCGCGATGGTCTTGGAGCCGAACAGGTTGAACTGCTGGAAGATCATGCCGATGTCGGGCCGCACGGCGCGCAGCTGCTTCTCCGACATGGCCGACACCTCGTGGCCGTCGACGACCAGGCGGCCCGACGTCACCGGCTCGAGGCCGTTCACGAGACGCACGAGGGTCGACTTGCCGGCCCCGGAGAACCCGATGACGCCGAAGATCTCCCCGGCGTCGATCGTGAGCGAGACGTCGTCGACGGCGTGCACCCGGTTCGATCCCTCGAACACCTTGTGCACGCCGTCGAACGCGATGATGGGTTCAGCCATCGGGAGCCCTCGGTCAGCCCGCCAGCGAGGACTGGACGTCGGCGAGAATCGCCTGGAGCTCCTCGGGCGTCTCGTCCACGATCACGGCCGAGTCGGCCGACTGCTCCGCCAGCGCCGCTGTGAAGTCGGGGTCGTGGAAGATGGTGGCGAGCTGGGCCAGACGCTCGTTGTCGGCGTCCGCGGCCCGGACGACGAACACGTTGATGTAGGGCTGCGCTGAGGGGTCGGCGGGGTCGTCCTCGACGAGGGCATCGGCGGGGTCGAGCCCGGCGTCGTTGACGAAGTCGTTGTTGACGACCGCGCCGGCGATAGACGGCAGCGCGGTGACGGTCTGCTGGGCGTCCATCGGAGCGACGCTCACGCGTGAGGCCGCGGTGTCGATGTTCTCCTCCGCGGCGATGATCCCGGTGCCCTCGGTGAGGGTGAGCAAACCGTTCTCGGCGAGGAGGTGGATGGCGCGCGACTTGTTGGTCTCGTCGTTCGGGACGGCGATCTGGGCACCCTCGGGGATCGCGTCGACCGAGGTGAACGAGCTGCTGTAGAGCGCCAGCGGATAGATCGCGGTGGACGCGATCGGCACCAGATCGGCGTTGTTGTCGAGGTTGTAGCGCGCCAGGTAGAGCAGGTGCTGGAACTGGTTGGCGGTCAGCGAACCGTCGGACACGGCCGGGTTCGGCGTCGTGTAGTCGGTGAAGTCGCGAATCTCGACGTCGATGCCGAGATCGGCGGCCTTGTCGGTGAACACGGTCCACTCCGGTGAGCTGGCGCCGACGACGCCGACCGAGATCACGGCGTCGTCCGCGGTCGCGGCCGTGGTATCGCTGCTGGGCGACCCGCAGCCGGCGAGGGCGAACAGGAACGTGGCCGCGAGGGCGGCGGCGGGCTTAGTGAAACGCATGGTGGTGGCCTTCGGGTAGACAGGTGGGTGGGGAGTTCGTTCGTCAGGTCAAGGTGCGGTGCTGGGGAGTGCGGTGCTGAAGAGCGCGGTGCGCGAGCGTCGGGTGTGGAGTGGCATCCCCGGCCTGCACCGGCCCGGGGGACTGGGCCTCTGGGGCGGCGGGCTCGGGGCGGGGCGTCCGCGACGCAGGAGGCGTCAGCGACAGCGGTCGGAGTTCGCCCGCATCATGTCGATGTGGCGGCGCGACCAGCAGGCCAACGGCTGCCGGACCATGGGCACGCGACGCGCCACCATAACCTCCCGTACTGCGGGGCCGGCGCCGGGCCGACCTTTTGTGTCCCTCAGACTAGTACCGCGTTCGCCGGTGCTCCAACCCCCGGCCGGGGGTTGCCCCGCCTCAGGCGTAGACGTGGGGGGCGAGGGTGCCCACGTCGGTGAGGTTGCGGTACCGACCGGCGTAGTCGAGGCCGTAGCCCACGACGAACTCGTCGGGCAGGTCGAAGCCGACGTATTTCACCGACACCGGGTTCTTCAGCGCCTCCGGCTTGCGGAACATCGTCATGATCTCGAGGCTGGCGGGCTTGCGCGAAGCGAGGTTCTGCATCAGGTAGGCCAGCGTGAGGCCGGTGTCGATGATGTCCTCCACCACCAGGACGTGGCGGCCCTCGATGTCGGTGGTGAGGTCCTTGAGGATGCGCACGACGCCGGAGCTCTGGGTGCCGGACCCGTAGGACGAGATCGCCATCCAGTCCATCTCCACGTGGCTGCGCAGCGCCCGGGAGAGGTCGGCCATCACCATGACGGCGCCGTTGAGGACGCCCACGAGGAGGAGGTCCTTGTCGCCGTACTCGGCGTCGATCTCGGCCGCCACGTCGCGCAGGCGATCGTCCACCTGCTCCTTCGTGTACAGCACCTGGGTCAGTTCCGCGGGGATCTGGGAGGCCTTCACCTGCTCAGCCTAACGCGGAACGGGGCGTCCAGGTCAGGCGCCCGTCCCGGCGGGCCACCCGGCCGCCCGGCACGTCGACCCCGCGTTGGCCGCGCCAGGCGGTGACCAGCCGCTCCACCGCGGCCACGTGCACGGCCTGCGCCTCGACCGCACCCATCCGCAGCAGCCAGGCGCGCAGCGCGCGGCGCCGCTGGCCGGGAGCGAGCCCGGCCAGGTGGGCGCAGTCTGCGGCGAGCGCGTCGGGGAACGGCGCGCGGGCGTCCAACTCCTCCGACGCCGCGCGGGCGATCTGGGCGGTGCGGGCCAGGGCCTCGGCGACGCCCGGGCCGAGCTCGGCCTCGAGCACGGGCAGCACGACGTCGCGGACGCGGACGCGCGCGAAGTGGCGGTCGGCGTTCATGGGGTCGTCCCACGGCGTGAGACCGAGCTCGTCGCAGCAGGCGCGCGTGGTGTCTCGGCGCAACCCGAGCAGGGGCCGGCTGAGATGGTCCCGCGCGGCCGCCATGCCACCCAGCGACGCGAGACCCGAGCCGCGCGCCAGGCCGAGCAGCACGGTCTCGGCCTGGTCGTCCAAGGTGTGGCCCAGCAGGACGCGTTCGTCGGGGGCGAGGCCCGCTGCGAGGGCGGCGTGGCGCGCTGCCCGGGCGGACGCCTCGGGCCCGGCCCCGTCGTGGCCGACGACGACGGGGACGGCGTGGGCATCGAGCCCGAACGTGGCCAGCGTGGCGACCACGCGGGCGGCCACGGCGTCCGACCCGGCCTGCAGCTGGTGGTCGACGACGAGGGCCCGGGCGCGGGTGCCGCGGCGGGTCGCGACGTGGTGGGCGGCCCAGGCGAGCGCCAAGGAGTCCGCTCCCCCGGAGCACGCGACCAGCCAGGGGGCGGGGGCGAGGGCGTCCACCGCCTGCACGACGCGCAGCGTGGCCGGCCCCAGGGCGCGCCGGGCCATCAGCCGTGGACGCGGCGCACCCAGCGCCCGGGGTCGGCGATCTCGGCGGCGCTCGGGAGCTGCTCGGGGCCGTCGTAGGCGGCATTGAGTCCGTCGACGCCGACCCGACCGATGACGGCCCGGCAGAAGCGGGCGCCGTCGCGGTACTGGGCGAGCTTCACGTCCATGCCCAGCAGGCGGTTGAGCACTGCGACGGCGCCGCCGCGGTGGCGCCGCGCCTCGAACGTGCGGCGGATGTGGGCGACCGTGGGCACGACATCGGGACCCACCCGGTCCATCATGTCGTCGGCGTACCCCTCCAGCAGGGCCATCACGGCCCCGACGCGGGCGAACACCACACGTTGATCGGGGCTCAGCGCGGCCTCGACGAGGCTGTGCGGGCGCTCGGGCCCGGCGGCGGCGTCCACGTCGGCCAGCAGCAAAGCCATCTCGCCGATCAGGTGGTCGCGCAACCAGGGGGCGCGCGCGAACTGGAGGCGATGGGTCTGCTCGTGCAGGCAGACCCACAGCCGGAAGTCCCGGGGCCGGACGCCGAGCGACGCCTCCACCTTGGCCACGTTGGGCGCCACCAGCAGGAGCTGCGGCTCCGGCGCGAACGGCAACCACTGGCCGAGGATGCGGGTGCCCAACGCCGCCAGCACCGCCCCGAGCTGGGCGCCGTTCGCGCGGGCGGCGAGGCGCTCACGCAGGCCCTGCGGCGCGCGGTGCTCGGCGGAGCCCTCCGCCACCATCGCGACCGCCATGGTCACGTTCGCCTGGAGCCACGAGGCCCGGTCGACGATGCGCATGGGCCCCGCGGCGGTGGCGTCGAGCCGGGTGACGTCGGCCACGGGCTGCACCGACGCCGCGGCGGCCCGGCGCAAGGAGGACACGAGGGCGCGCGCCTGCGCCGGCGATCGGGCCGGGCCGGGGGGCATCAGTCGCACCCCGGTCGCGACGGCGGCGCCGGCGTCGACGTGCGGAACCGATCCCATGCCGCCCAGCGTAGGCGGGCCTGGCCGGGTCGACGCGCTCAGCAGCCGCAGGACGCGAGCGCCGCGCTCGCCGCGTCCAGCCAGGCGCGGGCCGAGGTCTGCCCCGCTCCGCCGGACACCATGAACGCGAACACCAGCGGATGGCCGTCGGCGGTCACCGTGTACCCCGTGAGGGTGTTGACCCCGCGGATGGTGCCGGTCTTGGCCCGCACGACGCCGCGGCCGGCGAGGGAATCGGGCGCGGTGTAGCGCTCCGCGAGCGTGCCGGTGACGCCGGCGACGGGCAGCCCGGTGGCGAGGGCGCGGAGGTCGTCGTGGGCGATGCCCAGGGCCACCGCGCGGGCCAGCGCGTCCGGGCTCACCTGGTTCGTGCCGGCGATGCCGTTGCCGTCGTGCACCACCATGCCGTCGGTCCACAGCCCGAGGCGTTGGAGCTCCTCGGCCAGGACGGCGGCGGCGTCCGCCGGGGTCGCGGGGCGGCCGCGCGCCACCGCGACCTGCCAGGTGAGGGTTTCGGCGGTGTCGTTGTCGGAGCGCAGCAGCGACTCCCCCACCAGGGCGCGCACCGGCGGGGACTCCACGTGGGCGAGCTCGACGGCATCACCGGGCGTGGCCGCGGGGTTGACGGCGGTCACGGCGATGCCGGCCGACCTCAGGGCCTCGGCGAAGCGGGTGGCGGCGAAGCGCGCCGGGTCGGGGTCGCGCACGGCGCTCGCCGGGTCGGGGCGCGCGTGGTCGGCCGTCAGGGCGGTGATGGGCGCCACCGAGGTGGCGAAGATGTCGGGCCACTCCGGATTCCAGGCCGGGCCGCCGAAGCGCGTGGCGTCGAGGTCGAGCGCGACCGTGCCGATCCCGCGCGCCTGCAGCGCGGCCGACGTCGCCGCGGCCAGCTCCTGCAGCGAGGCCGGCTGGGGGTGGGTGCCCGCGGCGGCCGGGGCCGAGGTGAGCAGCGGGTCCCCTCCACCGCGGAGCACGACCGTGCCGGCGTCGGCGGTGAGGAGGGCCGTGGTCGCGAAGCGGGTCTCGGGGCCGAGCACGTCGAGGGCCACCACCCCCGAGAGCACCTTCATGCTGGACGCCGGCGTCCGCACCCCGTCGCCGATCCGGTGAATCTCGGCCCCGGTGCGGGCATCCAGCACGACGCCCACGATGTCGCCCCCGCCCGGGTTGGGGATCGCGGCCAGCCGGGCCGCGACGGCGGCGGGATTGGGGGTGTCTGGGTCGGGGGTGCCTGGATCGGGAACGGGGGTGGCGGGGACGGGGGTGGCGGGGTCGGAGGTGGGGGTGACGGAGGGGGCGGGGAGGACGGGGAGGACGGCGTCCGGGGCGTCGGCCACGGGACGCGCCGCCACGTGGCCGACGCCGACCCGGGGGTCGGTGTCGAGCGCCTGCGCCACGGGGAACCGAACCACCCAGACGGCCACGCCGACGGTGAGCACGGCGATCCAGGTGACGGTCGGCCAGACCCAGCCCCGGCGACGTGCCACGCGCATCTCCTGTCGTCACTCCCGGAGGTGACGCCGGGAGGGTGACCCCCATCCTGCCACCCGCTACGCTCAAACCTGTTCTGACCCACGAGCCGAAGGAACCCCGATGCGTCACGCGTTCGAACGTCCCAAGATGAAGCCTGAACTCCGCTTCGACGTGACCGTCGAGATCCCCAAGGGCACCAAGAACAAGTACGAGATGGATCACCACAACGGCCGGATCCGCCTCGATCGCACGCTGTTCACCTCCACGCAGTACCCGAACGACTACGGCTTCATCGAGGGCACCCTCGGGCAGGACGGCGACCCGCTCGACGCGATGGTGCTGCTGCCCGAGGCGACGTTCCCCGGGGCGCTCATCGAGTGCCGCGCCATCGGCATGTTCCGGATGCAGGACGAGATGGGCGGTGACGACAAGGTGCTGTGCGTGCCGATCGCCGACATCCGTCAGCAGGGCCTGCGCAACCTCACCGACCTCGCCGACCTCGCGCTGCTGGAGATCGAGCACTTCTTCTCGGTGTACAAGGATCTCGAGCCCGGCAAGTCCGTCGAGGGAGCCGTCTGGGTCGCCCGCGAGGACGCGGAGAACGAGATCCGCGCCAGCTGGGATCGCGCCCGCGGCACCGACTTCGAGAACGAGTTCACCCCGCCCCAGGGCGGCGACGCCCGCGACACCATCGGCGGCCTCCACGACGAGAAGCCCGCGGAGGGCTGAGCACCGGCCCCCGGTGGGGCCGCGACACGCACGCTTGGGTCTCAAACTCCAGGTTTGGAGCCGGAGTTTGAGGCAGGAACCGGAGTGTGAGCAGGGCCGTCGGTTCCTCCGGAGTCAGCCTGATCTCGATCAGCTCAGCTCGTCTCACGTCGCGCATTCCCCTTGCACCTGGCGCACCCCGACCTCACGTGGCGCACCCTGAGCTCACGTGGCGCGCCCCGACCTCACATGGCGATGCGGGCCTCACCTGGAGGCCCGTCCAAGGCCCGCCACGTGAGTTCCGCTGCGCCTCGTGAGTTCCCCTGCGCCACGTAAGTTCCCCTGCGCCACGTGATCACTGAGCGCGCCACGTGATCGCATGGCGCGCCATGTGGGGCCGACACCCCCGGCAGAGCAATCGCGACACCCACACCGGATCCGGACTTGCCGGTTGTGGACCCGAACACCATCCCTGGCTTCGACGCCAACGCAGCATGGGCCCCGCTGTCGGACGCCGCCGGTGCGACAAACCCGCCCGCCCCGAGGTCGCTGCCTGATCGGCTGGGTCCGGTGCACCTCGACGCGCTCGATTGTCAGCCCCAGCCCCTACCCTGAGGCAGTGACTGAGGAGGACACGATGACCCCACCACCCCTGGATCCTTCCGCCACCGGCGCAACACCATCGAGCCCGCGGGGCCCGGCGCCCGCCACCACCGCGTCCACCGATAGCACCGCGTCCGCAGCGACTCCCCAACCCCCGCTCTCCCGGCCGCGGCCCCGCCACGTGCTGGCGCACCTGTCCGACCTTCACCTCACCGGCGACGGCTCCCGCATCGACGGCGTGGTGGACGCCCGAGCCCGTCTCACCGCCGCCCTGGACGTACTCACCACCTGGGGTGTGCGCTGCGACGCATGGGTGTTCTCCGGGGATCTCTCCGACGACGGCTCGCCGGCGTCCTACGCCTTCTTGGCCGAACAGGTCGGCGCCGCAGCGGCGACGGCAGGCGTCCGCGTGATCTGGGGCAACGGCAACCACGACGAACGCGCGGCCTTCCGGGCCGGCCTCGGGATCGGCGACGGCGTGGGACCTTCAGGTCTCATCCTGGGCGAGCACGACCTCCGCGGGCTGCGCGTGCTGACGGTGGACTCCAACGTCCCCGGGACGCCGGCGGGTCAGCTCAGCGATGAGGCCCTCAGTTGGCTCTCGGCCCGGCTCGAGCACCCCGCTGAGGCTGGCACCGTTCTCGTCGTCCACCACTGCCCGCTCCCCCAGCCCCAGGACGCCACTGAACTGTGGCCGCTCCGCAACCCCGGTGCCCTCGCCGAGGTCGTGCGCGGCACCGACACCCGCCTGATCCTCTCGGGCCACTTCCACCAGACGGGGTTCGGCACGGTGGCGGGCGTCCCGGTGGCCATGGCGTCCTCGCTGACCTACACCCAGGAGGTCGGCCTCAGCCCCGACCTGCGCGGCCAGGACGCCAACACCGGCTTCTCCCTGGTCGAGCTGTTCGAGGATTCCTTCGTCGTCACGGCCGTGCCCCTGGCCCGCGGCGAGGGCGTCCACCCCTCCATCAGCAGCGCGGACGCCCGCGCGCGACTCGCAGGCGCCGGGGTTCAGCGCGGGTCTGACTCGGTGACCACCGGCTGACCGGCGGCGACCCAGCCCTGGGTGCCCTCGTCCACGGAGATCGCCAGGATGCCGTTGGCCTCCATCAGTTCGGCCATCGCGAGGCTGCGGCGGCCAGCGGCGCAAATGACGTAGACCTCGCGGCCCCGCGGCAGGTCGGCCAGGTGGGACGTGATGTCGCTCATCGGAGCGAACACCGCGCCCGGAACGTGGCCCTGCGCGTACTCGTCGGCCTCGCGCACGTCCACCACGACGGCGCCCTCGGCGTGGCGGGTGATGAAGTCGGTCAAGGGAATCTGCTGGGTCATGCCCCCATCCTGCCCGCTGGGGCGGCGGCTGGGTAGCATCGACGGATGCGCACGCTCACCGGGCTGCCGAAGGCGCACCTCCACCTGCACTTCACCGGGTCGATGAGCATTCCCACCCTGGTCACGCTCGCCAGCGGCCAGGGCGTCGAACTCCCCAGCGCGCTCGTGGACTCCGTCGCCCTCGAGGTGCCGGCCGACAAGCGCGGCTGGTTCCGCTTCCAGCGCTTCTACGACATCGCTCGCGCCGTGGTGAAGGGCGAGGACGCGCTGCGCACCGTCGTCCGGGCCGCCGCCGTCGAGGACTCCGAGGAGGGGTCGCGCCGCCTCGAGATCCAGGTGGATCCGACCTCGTACGCGGCCTCCGTCGGCGGGCTGCAGCCCGCCCTCGAGATCATCTGCGACGAGGCCCGGGTCGCGTCCGCCATCGCCGGGGTGCAGGTGGGGGTCATCGTCGCCGCCTCGCGCATCCGACACCCCTTCGACGCCCGGACGCTGGCCCGCCTCGCCGCCCGGCACGCCGGCCAGGGCCCCGGTGATGTGTGCGGCTTCGGCCTCAACAACGACGAGTGGGAGGGCGACACCGCTGAGTGGGACGGGGCATTCCGCATCGCCCGGCGTGCCGGTCTGCCCGGCGTGCCCCACGGCGGAGAACTGCGCGGCCCCGAGCACGTGCGCCAGGTCTTTCGCCACCTCGAACCGACCCGGCTGGGTCACGGCGTCCGCGCGACGGAGGATCGGGCCCTGCTCGACGAACTCGTGGCCGCGGGCGTCTCCTTCGAGGTGTGCCCGGCCTCCAACGTGCACCTCGGCGTCTACCCCGACCTGGGGGCCGTGCCCCTGCGCCGGTTGCTGGACGCCGGCGCCCGCGTCGCGCTCGGCGCCGACGACCCCCTGCTGTTCCTCTCCCGGCTCAACGATCAGTACGCCACCGCCCGCCACGTCCACGGCTGCACCGATGCCGAGCTCGCCGCGCTCGCGCGTGCCTCCATCGACGCGAGCTTCGCTGCCGACCACGACAAGCAGGCCTGGCGCACCGAGGTCGACACCTGGCTCGCGGACGAGCCAGACGCCGGGACCTGATCGCTCCACCCATCGTCACGCCCCCACCCACACCCGGATGCGCGGTCGGGCGGCGGCGTATCACGGACCGGCCTGCCGGCCTCCTGGGAGGTGTCACGAGATTCGTGACGCACACCACCGGAAGGAACCCACCATGAAGAGGATCACCGCTTGGGCCACCGCCCTGCTCATCGGCGCCGGCGTCTCGCTGCTCGGCGCCACGGCCGCCAACGCAGCCACGTTCGAGTGCCACGTGTTTCAGGACGGAACGGTCGTGTGCCGTCCCATGAAGGACGCCTCCGTCCAGGAGGACGCCTCCGTCCAGGAGTGAGCCCTCAGCGGCCGGCGGGCCGCGGGGTCCGGGCGTTGGCGTGCAGCTTGAGGGCCGACACGGAGGCCGATGACGGGTCGGTGAAGCGCCAGTCGCGCTCCCACGCCCGGGACACGTTCACGCGCGGCCCCCGGCCCACTGCGGTCGGCGGCGACCCGGCCTCCAGCCGGACGCGTCCGCCGCCCAACAAAGGCGCGCCGTTGTCGGCCGCGGCCAGGCCGAGCGCCCGGGTCAGGTTTCCTGGGCCACGGGCCAGCCACGCGTCCCGGACGCCCGGGCGCCGCTCGCGCGCTCGCTCCACCCCGGCGACGACCTCACCCGCGCGGACGAGCACCGCGCTCGCCACACCGGTCGGCCCGCAGACGATGTTGCAGCAGGCGTGGCCGTGCATCTGGTAGACGTACAGGTGGCCCGCCTCGCCGAACATGACCTCGTTGCGTCCGCTCGGCCCGCGCCACGCGTGGGACGCCGGGTCGTCGGCGCCCTCGTAGGCCTCCACCTCGACCAGCCGGACGCCCACGCCGTCGGCCCACAGCACGCAGCCGAGCAGCTCCGGCGCCACCTCGAGCGCACGCCGCGACACATCGGGCGGGACGGGCGCGTCCCCAACCCCCGCCCCCGGCCCCGCAGGGCCCGGAGCCAGCGGGTCCGACCTCACGCGGACGCCGCTGCCGGCGTCCCGAAGCGCACCTCGTTGCGGGCACGCGCCTTCGCGGCCTCGGTCTCGCGGTCCTTGGGCGGAGCGGCGGTGGACAGGGCGTCCAGCAGCCGTTGCGTCGCCGCCTCGACCTCGGCCACCGCAGCATCGAAGGCGGCTTGGTTCGCCTGCGACGGCTTGGTCATGCCGCTCACCTTGCGGACGTACTGCAGCGAGGCCGCCTCCACCTCCTCGGGGTGGGCGGGGGGCTCGAAGTTGAACAGCGGACGGATGTTGCGGCACATGCGCCCAGCGTGCCATGCCCCTGCGGCCCGGTCGAGGGCCCGGCGCGGCAACCGGCACCTCACCAGCCGCCGCCACCGCCTCCGCCGAACCCGCCGCCGCCGGAGAACCCCGACCCGCCCGAGGAGCCGGCCGTCGCCTGCGTCTGGTTGGCGACCGAGGCCTGCATCGCCGAGCTGAGGTTGCCCGACAGCGAGTTCAACGCGTTGCCGAACGAGGCGCCGTAGAAGAAGCCGGACGGGCCGATGTACCAGTCGTCCGGGGTGTACTGACCCCGGGCCGCCAGGTCGGAGAAGATCTTCACCCACCGGTCCGCGACGCCGAACACGATGGCGTACGGCAGGTAGCGCGAGAAGATGTCGATGCCCTCCTCGAAGCGGATCTGGTCGGCCTCGGCCGTCCGCAGGTACAACTCGAAGCCCTTGGCCTCGGCGAGCACCGCGGAGCCCTCGGCGGTGCGGCGTCCGAACCGATTGCTGAGCGCCATGACGAGCACACCGGTGATCAACAGCGCCAGCCCCACCAGACCCCAGCCGGCGGCGACCGCCAGGATCGCCCCGAGGATCACGCCGGCCACCGCGATGGCCACCCCGGCGAAGGCGGCGATCGTGCGGCTGTGGTTCGGCTGCTCGGCGAACCAGTGCAGGTCGCGCGTCACCCGGGCGTACAGCCGCCCGCGGGTGCCGGGCAGCAGGTCGTGGTAGCGCTTGTCCTCCAGCTCCTTCGTCGTGACCTGGTTGCCGGCGGAGAACAGCGTGTTGAGCACGTGCGCCTCGGGGCCGGTGAGGGGGTCGTCGGTGCGACGCTCGGTGAAACGCCAGCCCCGGCCGGCCTCGCTGATCTGGACGTGCCCGCGCACGGCGAGATCGATGATCGTGGCGGTGACGTCGACGTCGTCGGCCGTGGCATCCAGCAGGACGCCGACCTCGCCCGGGCGCGCGCCCTTGGGCGGGGTGAACGCCACGGTCACGGGCGCCTTGGCCAACGCGGCACCGACGGCGGCCTCCTGGCCGGGCGCGGGCCGGACGCCGGGCGTCAGGCCGAGATAGGCCTCGTCGCGGGCGCCCCGCCGCGTCCGCAGCAGCACCGCGCCCACGCCCAGCACCGTGAGGGCGGCCGTCACGAGACCGGTGGCGGGGGTGAGGGGGATCAGGTTGCCCGGGTGGTAGCGCTTCTCGAACACCGGCCCGGCTCCGACGAACGTGCCAGACGGGAAGCCTGCCACGGCCTGGAGACCCTCGCCGGGCTCCAGCAGGTCGTGGCTGTAGGTGGCCGTGGCGGCGGTGGCGTCGTGGGTGCAGGGCTCGGTGAACCCGGAGCCCCAGAAGCAGGCCGTCCGTTGGATGTTGGTCGGCCCCGAGAGCGTGAGGCTCACGTTGCGAAGCGGCACCTGCCACCCGGTGCCGACCACGTTCCAGTTCACCTCGTCCAGCCCGCTCGTCGCCTGCTGGGGCGCGATGAGCCCGCGCGCCGTGTACTCGAGGCGGTAGTTCTGGACGCCGCCGACCTCCACGTCCTCATCCCCGATACGGACGAGCAGCGAGCCGTCCTCGTGCGAGGTCTCGACGTCGGTGGGAGCGCCGGTGCTGCTGGTCACCTCGCCCAGGTCGTAGCTCACCCTGCGCCAGACGTCGGGGTTCCCCTCCACGCGTTGTTGTTCGACGAGCGCCACGAAGGGACCGTGGCCGGGCTCATCGGCGAAGTCGAAATCGAGGTCAACCGTGACGTGGGCCGTCCCGTCGGCGTCCACGCGGGCGGTCACGTCGTACCGGTTGATGGCCCAGTTGTCCTCGTCGGCACGGGCGGTCGCAGGGGCACCCGCGAACACGAGCAGCCCGAGGACGGCGGCGAGGATGCCCAGGACGGTGGCGCGCAGGGTGCGGGTCATGCGTCCACGGTAGACCAGCCCTCCGACAGTCCGCGTCCGACTCCGGTTTCGTCGAAGGTCTCGACCAGGCCGTACTGTCGGAGGCCTGATCTAGGGTGGCCCCATGGGCATCGAACGCTTCTCCGACGAGGGAATCCGGCGCGTGCTGTGCGTCGTCGCGCACCCTGACGATCTCGAGTACGGCGCCTCCGCGGCCGTCCACCACTGGACGAGCGCCGGCATCGAGGTCGCGTACCTGTTGTTCACCTCCGGCGAGGCCGGCATGCAGGCGCCGCCGGAGGAGGTGGGGCCGCTGCGTGCGGCCGAGCAGCGCGAGGCGTGTGCCGCGGTCGGCGTCGAACGCCTGACGATCCTCGACCATCCCGACGGCGTGCTGCAGCCCTCGCTCGACCTGCGCCGCGACGTCGCCCGCGAGGTGCGCACGTTCCGCCCCGATGTCGTGCTCACCACGACGTGGGCCGACGAGGCACCCTGGGGGCTCAACCAGGCCGACCACCGCGTCGCGGGCCTCGCCGCCGTCGACGGCGCCCGCGACGCCGGCAACCCCTGGGTCTTCCGCGAGCTGGTGGATCGGGAGGGTCTCGAGCCGTGGCACGTCTCCCGCCTCGTGGTCGCCGGCGGCTCCCCGCTGAGCCACGGCATCGCCGTGTCGGACGCCGACGTGGCCGCCGCCGTCGCCTCGCTCGCGGCCCACCGGGCCTATCTCGCCGACCTCCCGGACCATCCTTCCCCCGACGAATTCCTGCCGGAGATGTTGGCCGGGCAGGGCCGTGAGCTGGGCACCGACCATGCCCTGCTGGTGCGCGTGCACGACCTCTGAGGGGAATGGCGGCCGGGCCCGCCCGCGCAAGCGGGCGAGAGGGCCGTGTGACGGGGGTGTGACAATCGCATGGCGGGTGTGTGAGGGCCGGCCGATTCGGCCCCGGACGCTCCTAGCATCCCGCCATGGGAACGTTCACCACCGATCTCGCGACGCTGCGCCGCCGGGCGCGCAGCGGGGACGTGGTGCGTCCCGCCGCCTGTGCCGCGCAGATCCAGCACCTGCGCCAAGCCGTGCGCTTGGAGCTGGGCGTCTGCCTGCCCCGCTCCTACGCCTCCTTCCTCGCCGAGTGCAACGGCTTCAGCGTGGGTGGATTCCACGTCCTCGGGGTGGACGCCGAGATCGCGGCCGACACCTCCCCGCTCGCCGCCGCCGGTTTCGCCGGCTGCCTGGCCACCAACCGGGCCCACGAACGGGCCCGCCTGACCACCCGCCTGCCCCACCGCTTCCTCGTCGTCGCCGCCAACCGCGACCACGTCTGGGGAATGAAGGAGGAGGGGTCGTTCTGGCAGATCGAGGCGCTGACCCGCCGCGAGGTGCAGCGTTACGCCGACGGGGACGCCATGCTCCACGCCCTCGCTCGCGGCGAGGCGTGCCTGGAACGGATCTGACGGCGCCGCGGTCGGCCGCCGACCCGGCGCGGCGTCCGGTCTCAGCTCGGGAGTGGCCCGAGGCCGCACTCCGGCTTGTTGCGGATGGCGGCGGCGAGGACGGCGGCGTGGCGCCCCTCGACCGCGGGGAGGGCGTCCTCGGGGAAGAAGCCGACCTCGGTGTTCTCCCCATCGGCCGGGGCCGGCTCGCCCGAGACGTAGCGGCAGCGGAACGTGAAGTTGATGTACTGCGTCTGGTCGCCGTTGGCGTACGTGACCACGTCCGTCACATCGACCCACACCAGCCGTTCGATCTCGGCGACGACGTCGGCCTCCTCGGCGACCTCGCGGAGGGCAGCATCGCCGGGGTGTTCCCCCGGATCGATGATGCCGGTCACCGGCGTCCAGGAGCCGTTGTCGGCGCGGCGGGCCAGCAGCCATTCCGTACCAGCGTCGGTCTCACGGTGGACGCAGGCCGTCACCCCCGAGAGCCACAGCGGCATCGTCCCGATCTTCTCGCGCAGGTCGATGATGAAATCGGGCGTGGCCATGCGGAACTTCCCCTCGGGCGAGGATGCGAGCCATCCCTCGGACGCCGCCGGTCACGGCTCCCCGCGGGACGCTCGCGGCAACGCTCTGCACCCTACCCGCCGGGCTTCGGGCGGGCCCGCCGTGCGCGGCGTCCGCCCTGCCCGGAGCATCCACAGGTGCCGCACAGCCGGCGCGCAGGTTCGCACCCTAGCGTGGGGGATGTCAGCACACACCACAGGAACAAGGACCCGTGATGAGCCCCCTGTTCTCCCGACCGACCCGCCCGTTCCCGCCGGCCTCCGAGCATGAGGGCCAGCCCACCACCGACACCGATCGCACGTACGAGGGCCGCCGCCTCACCCGCCCCCAGGAGGAGCTGGTGGACCAGGGGCTCACCTTCGACATCGCCACCTTGGCCACCCGCCGTCGCTTCCTCGGTGTCATCGGCGCCGGAGCGGCGACCACCGTCCTGGCTGCGTGCACGAGCGGCACCACGGCCACGACGACCACTGCGGGAACGTCCACCGCGCAGACCACGACCACCCCGGACGCCACGGCGAGCACGACCGCGTCCAGCACCGATGAGGAGATGCCGACCGAGACGGCCGGCCCCTACCCGGGGGACGGCTCAAACGGCCCCGACGTCCTCGACATCACCGGGGTCGAGCGCAGCGACATCCGGTCGAGCATCGACGGCAACGGCGTCGCCGCCGGGGTGACGGTCACCCTCACGATGAACATCATCGACATGGCCAACGACGACGCCCCCTTCACCGGTGCCGCCGTGTACCTGTGGCAGGCGGACGCCTTGGGCCAGTACTCCATGTATTCCGACGCCGTCACCGAAGAAACCTATCTCCGCGGCGTCCAGGTGGCCGGTGCCGAGGGAACCGTGACCTTCACCACGATCTTTCCCGGGTGTTATGACGGACGCTGGCCCCACATGCATTTCGAGGTCTTTCCCGATGTCGCCTCCATCACCGACGCGACCAACAATGTCCTCACCTCGCAGATTGCCATGCCGGAGGACGAGTGCTCGGCGGTGTACGAGGATTCCCGCTACACCGAGTCGCCGGCCAACTTCGCCAACGTCACGCTCGCGACGGACAACGTGTTCTCCGACGGGTGGGACATGCAGCTGCCCACGATCAGCGGCAGCGTGGCGGACGGGTACACCATGAGCATCGACGTACCCATCGACACCACGACCGAGCAGGAGGCTGCGAGCGCTCCCGCCGCCGGCGGCGGTCCCGGCGGTGACGGAACCCCGAGGGGCACCCAGCCGTGAGAGGCGTCCCGGTGCCCTGAGGGCACCGGGACGTCGCACGTCTCAGGGTGACACGCGCCTTCCTCAGGGCGACAACTTCTCCCCGGGGGACGCGACCGGTCCGGCCGGCGCGGCCAGGGGCTGCAACCGGTCGCGATACCGGCGGGCGGCGTCCAGATCGGCCGGGGCCGGTTCCGCGACAAACAGGTTCACCGCGTGGGAGGGCATGAAGAGAGCCACCTAGCAGATTCGAACTGCTGACCTACGCATTACGAGTGCGTCGCTCTACCAACTGAGCTAAGGTGGCGCGGCCCGCCGGGCCGGTGCACAACTATAGCCGTGAGGTCGCCCCGGGTGAAACCGGGGCGAGGTGGCGACGGGCGTCAGGCGCAGCTCGTTCCCTCGCCGGGCACCGCCGCGTCGGCCAGGAGCCCCACGACCACGGCGTCCACGCACGCCGAACCGCGCCGGAACGCCACGTGACCGTGGCCGGGTGCCTCGACGAGCACCGATCCGGGCAACGCCGCGGCCAGCTCCTGCGACCAGGGGAATGGCGTCACCGGGTCGCCGGGGGCGCCGATGACCACCACCTCACCCCCCGGTGTGGCGGGCAGGGGCAGCGGCTCGGCCGGAGCCGCCGTCCACCCCACGCACAGGAACGGCGAGCCCATCGCGTGACCCAGGATGGGCGCCACGGCCTGCTCGTCGGCCCACCGCTCCTGCGCGAGCGTGGCGGAGCGCACGTCGTCGTCGGCGCAGTACGTGGCAGTGAACCCGGCCAGCATGCTCGTGTGCGTGCCGTCGGGGCGGCGTCCGGTCTGGGCGTCGGCCGCCTGCAGCAGCGGCGCGCCGTCGCCCGCCTCGGCCGCGGCGAGGGCGTCCGCCAACGTCGACCAGCCGCCCTCGCCGCTACCGAGGATCGTCACGATCCCGCTCGTGGCGAGGCTCTGGGTCAGGGTGCGGTCTCCCACGGCCAGCGGGGTGGCGTCCAGGTCGCCCAGCAGGGCAGCGACGCGAGCCGAGGCGTCCGGGCCGAGGGGGCAGCCGGACGCCGCGCACCACGCCGAGAACGCGGCCAAGCCGCTCTCAAAGGCGAACGCCTGCGGCACGCCCGGCGGACGCCGCGGCTCGACGCCGGCGTCCAGCACCAACCGGCCAACGCGGTCGGGGTACAGCGCCACATAGGCCGCGCCGATCGCGGTGCCGTAGGAGGCGCCGTAGTAGGTGAGCCGCTCCTCGCCGAGGGCCTCGCGGAGCAGATCGAGATCCGCCGCGGTGTCACGGACGGACAGGTGGTCGATCAGGTCACCCGTCAGGTCACGGCAGGCGCGGGCGAACGCCGCGTTGCCGGCTGCCAGCGCGTCGACCTCCTCGGGGCTGTCGGGCGACCCGTCGAGCCCCAGGTACGCGTCCGCAGCCGCGCCAGAGGGGCATTGGGCCGGGGTGGAGGCACCGATCCCGCGCGGATCCCAGCCCACGATGTCGTAGCCCTCGAGACCGGCCGTCGGGAAGCCGGCTGCGAAGGTCCGGCCCGAACCACCCGGCCCGCCGGGGTTGACGAACAGCGTGCCCACGGCGGGCTGCCGGCTGGCGGGGACGCGCGTCAGCGCCAGCGTGATCGCGGGTCCGTCCGGGGCGGCGTGGTCGAGCGGAACGTCCACCGCAGCGCACTCACCGTAAGAACACGGCTCCCACACCGGCGTGGGGGCGGATGCCGCGGGCTCGGCCGAGGGCGTGGGTTGCTGGCTGGCCGGGGTATTGGGTTGGGATGCCGGCTGGGGCGAGGTGCCGGTACACCCCGCAACCGCGACGAGCGCGGCCACCAGGGCCGCGCTCGTGCGTGCCCGCAGCGCGGGCACCGGATCAGACCTCGCGCGCTTCGCGCTCGGCGGCACGCCGGGCGCGGAAGCCGCGATCGACAGCCCAGCCGCCACCACCGGTGAACAACAGCAACACCCCGACCGCCGCGAGCAGCAGCTCCAGCTCGCCGGTGAAACCGGATTCACCAGGGACGAACGGGTTCCAGCTGCCCCACAGCACGAACGCGAGGGCCCCGCCCGCGATCAGCAGCACGCCGAGGCCAGCGATCCGGGTCATCAGGCCGAACACGAGCGCGATCGCGATGGCCACCTCGGCCGCGCCGATCACGATGGCCATGATCGAGGGGTACGGAATCATCGTCTGGCCGATCATCGCCGTCGTGCCCGGCAGGTTGAGCAACTTCTGGACGCCGTGCACGCCCATGATGGCCGCCACGACGAGGCGGAGCAGGAACAGCCCGAGCGAGGGGCCGAAGCGGTCCGTGCTGCGGCGGGTGACGATGCGCTCGGTGACGACCTGCTCCGTGACGACGGGTGCCACACCAGCCGCCTCCGAGCGCTGGGCGGCGAGCCCGGGATCGGGCTGGGGGGCGGGCGCCAGGGCGGCCAGCCGCGCCTCACGCCGGGCGTTGCGCTCCGCCTGCAGCCGCTCCCGCTCGGCGCGAACAGACTCGCTGCTCGCGTGCGGCACCGCACCGGCACCGGCAACCGCCGGGGCGACGTCGCCCTCCCCCGCGGGAACCGACGCCGCCGTGGCGCCCCCCTCGCTGCGGTAGAACGTGTCATCGCGGTCGTCCCACACGGGCTGGTCGTCCAGGCTCCGCGGCTCGTGGTCGCGATGGTCGGGGTCGTCGCCCTGTGGGGCGGCGTCCTCGAACGTCCCGTGCGCGTGCGCGCCGGCGTGGGCGTCGCGCTCGTCCCGGAACGCATCGGTCATGGCGTATTCCTGGGTGGCGTCGGAGTCCTGGTGCTCACGCGGCGTCTCGGCATACTCACTCTCGTACGTCACGTGCGATTCATCGCCGGGCTCGTACGGGCTGGCGGGGTGGCGTTCGTCGGCCATGGGGAAGTCCTTCGCTGCGGGTCAGAAGCCTTTCCATCGTCCCAAACGTGGGCGGCGATCCCCCGCAGCGACACGGCCGGTCAGGGGGCATGCAGGCTGATCATCAACGACTCCAGCGCCAGCTGGGGGGCGACGTTGGTCTCGAGAGCTTCGCGACAAGCCAGGATGGCGTCCAACCGCCCAATCGTCTGCACCGGGGTGCTGCGCCCGGCGAGGGCCTGCAGATCGGTCAGCAGATCGGCGTTGATCAGGCGCGCGGTGCCGCCGGTCTGCAGCGCCAGCACGTCCCGGTAGTAGCTGGTGAACTCCGTGAGCACCCGGTCGAGCGCGTCACGCTGCAACCGCTTCGTGCGCGCCTTCTGCTGCTCCTCCAGGTCCTTCAGTGCGGCGGCCGCATTGCGGGGCCTGGTGCCACGGGTGCCGACGCCGAGCGCCTCGGACAGCTCGGCCTTCTCGCGGGCGTCCACGTCCTGGGTCGCCTGCCCGGCCTCCTCGCTCGCGGCGTCGACGACGTTGGCCGCGGCCTGCAGGCACTCCCCCAGCGTCGTCAGCGCGGCGGGGATGCGGAGCACCTCCGCGCGGCGGCGGCGCGCGTCCTCATTGCGGGCCAGCACGCGGGCCCGCCCGATGTGCCCCTGGGCCACGCGGGCGGCGTGGGCGGCCATCTCGTACGGGATGCCGTCCCGGCGCGTGAGCAGTTCGGCGACCGCCTCGTCCGAGGGCGTCGCCAGCTCCACGCGGCGGCACCGTGAGCGGATGGTGACCACCACGTCGTCCGGGGTGGGGGCGCAGAGCACCCACACCGTCCTGGCCGCGGGTTCCTCGACGGCCTTGAGGAGCGCGTCCGCGCCGCGCTCGGTGACGCGGTCGGCGTCCTCCACCACGATCACCTGGGCCCGCCCCAGGGTGGGCGACATCGCGGCGCGTCGCACCAGTTCGCGCACGTCATCGACACCGATCGAGAGCTGCTCGGTGCGCACGAGCGTGACGTCTGGGTGCGCGCCGGACAACGCGGTGCGGCAGGCGCGGCACTCCCCGCACCCGCCCCGCTCGCACTGCAGCGCTGCGGCGAACGCCTTCGCCGCGTTGGAACGCCCGGAACCGGGCGGGCCGGTGACGAGCCAGGCGTGGGTCATCGCGTGCCGCTCGCCCGCGACGGCGCGCCGCAAGGTCTCCACGGCCCGCTCCTGCCCCACGAGCTCGGCCCAGACGCCCTCCCCGACCGGTGGCGTGGCGGTTGGTGTGACCGTCGATGTGCTCATGTGCTGAGTCTGCCGGGGGCGTCCGACAGTTTCGGGTCGGACGCCGCCCGGCCGGACGCGTCCGGGCCGAGCAGTGCGGCGACGCGCACGCGGACGGCGTCCGCGATGGCCTCGCGGGAGTCGCGCGCGGGCAGGACGAGGTAGCGGGCGGGGTCGCGCTCCGCGAGGGCGAGGAACCCGGCGCGGACGCGGGCGTGGAAGTCCCCGCCGGCGGCCTCCATGCGATCGGCGTCCGCGATGCCGGCCAGGCCGAGGGTGGGGTCGAGGTCGAGCAACACGGTGAGATCGGGGCGCAGGTCGTCGGTGGCCCAGCGATTGACGCGTTCGACCTCCGCCAACTCCAGGACGCGGCCGGCCCCCTGGTAGGCCAGGGTCGAGTCGACGTAGCGGTCCGACACGACGACGGCCCCGCGCGCGAGGGCGGGCCGGACGAGGGCGTCCACGTGTTGGGCCTTGTCTGCGGCGAACAGCAACGCCTCGGCACGCGGTGAGAGGTTCTCGGTGGCGCGGCTGAGGAGGATGCGGCGAATCTGCGCATTGACCGGGCCGTCCCCGGGCTCGAAGGTGCGGACGACCTCACGTCCCCGGCTCGTGAGCCAGGCGGTCAGCAGCTCGGCCTGGGTCGACTTGCCGACGCCGTCGCCGCCCTCGAACACGATGAAGATGCCCCGCACGCAGGCCATCCTAAGCTCACGAGGGGGAAGGAATGTCGGTGCGGGGGTGTTCACTGGTTGAGGGCTGGTTCGCACGGCCAGCCGGACCCGATTCGAGAGGACCCATCGATGACGCACTCGCAGACCACGGGCGGCGCACCCGCCGAGAGCGATGCCCATTCCCTGAGTGTCGGACCCAACGGCCCACTCCTGCTCCACGACGTCCACCTCGTCGAGACGCTCGCCCACTTCAACCGCGCGAACGTGCCCGAGCGGCGTCCGCACGCGAAGGGCGCCGGGGCATTCGGCCGGTTCACGGTGACGCAGGACGTGTCGCGGTGGACGAAGGCCGCCGTCTTCGCCCCCGGCACCGAGACGAAGACGCTGCTGCGCTTCTCGACCGTCGCGGGTGAGCTCGGCTCCCCCGACACCTGGCGCGACGTCCGCGGCTTCTCGCTGCGGTTCTACACGACCGAGGGCAACTACGACCTCGTCGGCAACAACACCCCGATCTTCTTCGTGCGCGACCCGATGAAGTTCCCGCACTTCATCCGCAGCCAGAAGCGGCTGCCCGACAGTGGCCTGCGCGACGCCACCATGCAGTGGGACTTCTGGACGCTGTCGCCGGAGTCCGCACACCAGGTGACCTATCTCATGGGTGACCGTGGCCTGCCGCGAACGTGGCGTCACATGAACGGCTACGGCTCGCACACCTACCAGTGGGTCAACGAGGCGGGCGAGCGGTTCTGGGTGAAGTACCACTTCCACACCCAGCAGGGGATGGAGTTCCTCACCAACGACGAGGCCGAGGCCGTGGCCGGCGGCGACGCCGATTACCACCGGCGCGACCTGTTCGACGCCATCAAGCGTGGTGAGCTTCCGAAGTGGACGATGTCGGTGCAGGTGATGGGGTACGAGGAGGCCAAGACCTACCGCATCAACCCGTTCGACCTCACCAAGGTGTGGCCGCACGAGGACTTCCCCCTGCACGAGGTGGGCGTCCTGGAGCTCAACGAGAACCCCACGAACTTCTTCGCCCAGATCGAGCAGGCGGCGTTCGCGCCGTCGAACATCGTGCCGGGCATCGGGTACTCCCCCGACAAGATGCTCCTCGGCCGGGTGTTCGCCTACGCGGACGCCCACCGCGCCCGGGTCGGTACGAACTTCCACCAGCTGCCGGTCAACCAGCCGCTCGGTGTCGAGGGCGGCATCGAGGGGGCCAACCACTGGATGTTCGAGGGCAACATGACCTACCACCACAGCGGTGACCAGCCCGTCTACGCCCCGAACTCCTTCGGCCGCTCGTACTCCGAGTGGCAGGGCGAGGTAGCCGAGGGCTGGGAGTCCGACGGTGCGATGGTGCGCGCCGCGTACACGCTGCGGGAGGACGACGACGACTTCAGCCAGCCCGGCAAGCTGGTGCGTGAGGTCTTCGACGACGCGGCGCGCGACCGGCTCGTCGAAACGCTGACCGGGCAGCTCAAGGCGATCACCGACGAGGGGGTTGCCGACCGCTTCATGTGGTACTGGACCTCCATCGACCCCGGCGTCGCCTCGCGCGTGCAGGCCAACGTCCAGGGCTGACCTGCTTGCCCCGGGCGCGACCCGCAGATCGCGTCCGGGGCTGAGGTTGGCCAGAGCGGCCCCCACCCGGTTTCGGGTGGGGGCCGTTGGCGTGGGGGGTGTGCGCTGGGCCGTCTTGCTGGGAGTGGCTCGGCGACGATGGCGAGCGCCGTGGCGGCCCCCCACCTGGCGGAGTGCCGTGCACGTGGCGTACCTGAACCGCACGTGGCGCAGTGCAGCTCACGTGGAGGGCCTTGCACGGGCCGCCAGGTGAGCTCCACTGCGCCACGTGGGCGGCCGGTGCGCCACGTGGGTGGCCGGTGCGCCAGGTGGGGTGGAGGTGCGCCAGGTGGCGTCGAGGTGCGCCACGCGCCCCGTCCATCATCACGATGCCCTCGCGAGACGATCACCGGCCGGTGCCGGCGCCTCGACGACGAGGGTGCCCGTCCGTCCTGTGACCCGGTCGCCTCCTCGCCGTCTAGGGTCGAGGTGTGCACATCTTCGTGGTGTCCTGCACCTTGGTGAATCCGTCCGGTGAGTTGCTCGTCGTCCGCAAGCGGGGGACGTCGGTGTTCATGCTGCCCGGTGGCAAGGTCGAGGCCGGTGAGACCCACCTCGCCGCGACCCTGCGGGAGGTGCGCGAGGAGGTGGGTCTCGACCTCGAGGCGGACGCCGTCGCGCTGCTCGGCACGTGGTCGGCGCCGGCGGCGAACGAGCCGGGGTGGACGATCACCTCCGACGTCTTCACCGCTCCCCTGCCGGGTGAGCCACGGGCCTGCGCAGAGATCGATGAGATCGCCTGGGTCTCGTTGGACGCCGACCCGGGCGCCGGCGTCCCCCTGGCGCCACTGCTGACCCAGCATGTGTTGGCGGCCCTCGGGCGGCGCACCGGGCCCCGCGACACGCTCACTTGGGGCTCAAACTCCGCCTCCGGAGGCGGAGTTTGAGCCCCAAGTGAGCGTGTCGGCGCAGGCCAGCACCCGACCCACCCCCCAGGTAAGCTCTCCAAACCACGAATCGATGAAATCCACCGGAGGGACGCCGTGTCGCTGCGACGCCAGGAGAACGCACAGATCTACTTTGAGAAGCGCTTCTTGAGCAGTTCAGGTCGGGTCGTGTTCAGCGCCTCACCCCAGCGCAATTTCGAGGTCGGCCTGATGACGCGCGACGAGTTCAACCGCTACATGTCCCAGCAGCAGACCTACCCGGTCAAGATCGGCTCCTGGGGTGATCGCTCCTACTGGATGTTCGAGAACCGCTTCTACTGGGACAACGACGGCCTGACCGCCGCGGGCGTCCACGCGCTGCTGGTGACGCGCCGCGAACAGCAGGAGCGCCGCGTCCGTCACGCCCAACAGAGCGTCGCTCAATCGAGGACGTCTCCCCCGCAACGTCGATCCGCGATCCCGGACGACGTCAAGCACTACGTCTGGAGCCGCGACGGTGGACGCTGCCGCGCCTGCGGCTCCGACGTGGAACTGCAGTTCGACCACGTCATCCCCGTTTCCCGGGGTGGCTCGTCGAACGCCGAGAATCTCCAAGTGCTGTGCGGCCCCTGCAACCGCCGCAAGCGGGCCGGCCTCACCGTCACCTGACCGGCGCCACCAGCGTCACCGGCGCTATCCCGCGCGCGGAGGCGTCCAGACCTCGGCCTCACTGTCGTCGGGGTAGTAGTGCCCGGACGGGATCGTCTGCAGCTCGATCAACGTCCCCCAGGGTGCCCGCACGTAGACGCTTCCGTTGCCGGGGGTGTCCTCGTAGCGGCTGTTGGGGTGCACGGCAGAGAGTGCCTGACCGCCGGCGTCCACCAGCCGACGCAGCGAGCCCTCGATGTCATCCACATAGAAGGACAGGTGGTTGAGCCCCAGGTCGGCCAACCCGACCGCCGCTCGCTGAGGGCCCTCGATCTCGAACAGCTCCAGCGACGGGCCGGTTCCGGCCACGATCATGCGCTGCCGGCGGATCTTGGCCCCCGGGGGCAATCCCAGCTGCTCCTCGGTCTGCGCCCCGCACCGCGGCTCGTCGTCGCGCGTCAGACCGTCGTAGGCCACCTTCGCGCCCAACCCGGCCTTGAAGAACCGCGTCGCCTCCTCCAGGTCCGGCACCGTGATGCCGATGTGGTTGATTCCGCGGGGCAGGGCGTCAGTCATGGCCGCATCGTACGTCCGCGGACCCAACAGCGGCGACACGCTCGATGTGGTCTCAAACTCCGCCTCCCAAGGCGGAGTTTGAGACCGAAGTGAGCGTGTCGGCGCCCCCCTGGCGCCCCGCTGGCGCCCCGCTGGCGCCCCTACGCCGCCGCGGAGGCTACTTCTTCGTCGTCCGGCGACGGGTGGTGGTCTTCTTGGGGGCCGGGCCCTTGGCACGCTTCTCCGCCAGCAACTCGGCGGCGCGCTCCAGGGTGATGTCCTCCACCGAGTCCGCCTTGCGCAGCGTGGCGTTGAACTCGCCGTCGGTCACGTACGGCCCGAAGCGGCCGTCCTTCACCACCACCGGTTTCCCCGACGCCGGATCGGCCCCCAGCTCCTTCAGCGGGCCAGCCGCGGCACGGCGTCCCCGGGTCTTCGGCTCGGCGAAGATCGCGGTCGCCTGCTCCAGCGTGACCGTGAACAGCTCCTCCTCCGTGGCCAGCGAACGCGAGTCGGTGCCCTTCTTCAGGTAGGGCCCGTAACGACCGTTCTGGGCCGTCACCGGCTCGCCGTCGATCTCACCGACGACGCGCGGCAGGCTCATCAGCCGCAGCGCGTCCTCGAGCGTCACCCCGTCCAGCGTCATGTCGGAGAACAGCGACGCCGTGCGCGGCTTGGCCGCCTTCGGCGCGTCCTCGTCCAGCACCTCGGTGACGTAGGGGCCGAAACGCCCGTTCTTGGCCACGACGCGGTGCCCCGAGTCGGGGTCGACGCCGAGCTCGCGCTCCATGCCGGCCGGGGTCGCCAACAGCTCCAGGGCCTTCTCGACCGTCAGTTCATCAGGAGCCAGGTCGTCGTCCACGTTCGCGCGGCGCCCCTCGGCGTCCTCGATGTAGGTGCCGTAACGGCCGACGCGCACCGCGATGCCGGAGTCCTGCCCGGCCACCGGGTGGAACGTCGAGAGCATCCGCGCATCGATGTCACCCAGCTCGCCGACGAGCTTCTCGAGCCCCTCGTAGCCCTCCGAGCCGTAGTAGAAGTCCTTCAGCACGTCGAGGCGCTGGGCGTCACCGGCCGCCACCTCGTCCAGGATCTCCTCCATCTGCGCGGTGAACTGGTAGTCCACCAACCGCGAAAAGTGCTCCTCGAGCAGCCGTGTCACCGCGAACGCCAGCCACGTCGGCACCAGCGCCGAGCCCTTCTTGTACACATAGTCACGGCTCGTGATCGTCCGGATGATCGACGCGTACGTCGAGGGACGGCCGATCTCCAGCTCCTCCAACTTCGCCACCAGCGACGGCTCGGTGTAGCGCGACGGCGGACGGGTGTCGTGGGCCTCGGCCGTCACGTCCTCCACCGCCAACGCGGCGCCGGACGCGAGCTGCGGCAGCCGCGCGGTGGCGTCGTCGGAGTCGTCGCCCTCCTCGGTGCCGGCCACGTAGGCGCGCAGGAACCCCGGGAACGTGATCGTCCGCCCGGACGCCGTCAGCGTCGCATCGCCGACCGACACCAGTTCGCCGGAGGTGACGTTCGCCACCTCGACCGGCTCCCCCAGGTTCGCCGTCATCGTGATCGTCACCGTCTGGCCCTCGGCGTCACGCATCTGCGAGGCGATCGTCCGCTTCCAGATCAGGTCGTAGAGGCGGTAGGCATCACCCGCCAGGCCTGTCGCCTGCGGCGTCCGGAACTGGTCACCGGCCGGCCGGATCGCCTCGTGCGCCTCCTGGGCGTTCTTCACCTTCGAGGTGTACGTGCGCGGCTTCTCGGGCAGGAAGTTCGCCCCGTACAGCTCGGTCACCTGGGCCCGGGACGCCGCGATCGCCGTCCCCGAAAGCGTCACCGAGTCGGTACGCATGTAGGTGATGAAACCGCCCTCGTAGAGCTCCTGGGCCACCGACATCGTCCGCTGCGCGGTGAACCCGAGCTTGCGGCCCGCGTCCTGCTGCAGCGTCGTGGTGCGGAAGGGCGGGTAGGGACGCCGCGTGTACGGCTTGGCTTCCACCCCATCGACCACCACGGACGCCGCGCGCAGCCCGGACGCCAGCGCGTCGGCCCCCGCCAGGTCGAGGTGCAGCGCCTGCTTGGCGGTGAGCTGACCACCGGCGTTGAAGTCGCGGCTGCCGGCGATGCGCAGCCCGGCGGCCGCGCTGACGCGGGCGCTGAACTGGCGCGGGTCGGCGTCCGGCCCCGCATCGAGCAGAGCCGTGAGGTCGGCGTAGTTGGCCGAGCGGAACGCCATGCGCTCGCGCTCGCGGTCGACCACCAGGCGCGTCGCGACCGACTGCACCCGGCCGGCCGACAGCTTGGGCATGACCTTCTTCCACAGCACGGGGCTGACCTCGTAGCCGTAGAGACGGTCGAGGATGCGGCGGGTCTCCTGGGCGTCGACGAGATCGGTGTCGAGGTCGCGCAGGCTGTCGGCCGCCGCGCGGATCGCCTCGGGCGTGATCTCGTGGAAGACCATGCGCTTGTACGGAACCTTCGGCTTGAGCTCCTGCAGCAGGTGCCACGCGATGGCCTCGCCCTCGCGATCCTCATCGGTGGCGAGGATGAGTTCGTCGACGCCCTTGAGCTTCTCCTTCAGGTCGCGGATCGTGGCCTTCTTCTCGGGGGAGACGACGTACAGCGGCTCGAAGTCGTCCTCCACGTTGACGCCGGTGCGCGCCCACTTCTGTCCCTTGTACTTGGCGGGCACCTCGGCCGCGCCCGTCGGCAGGTCGCGCACGTGCCCGCGGCTCGACTCGACCACGTAGGAGGTGCCGAGAACCTGGGTGAGGGTGCGCGCCTTGGTGGGTGACTCGACGATCACGAGGCGGCGATGCGCTGCGGTGGCCACGTCCTGCTTTCCTTCTGGGTGGGCGGAGGCCGTCCGGCACCCGCCAGAATCGGATGCTAGCGGTTCCGGGCAAGGTCCCACGCCACGGCCGCGACGTGGCCGGTGCCTAGACTGGGCCCGTGACCCCGCCCTGGCCCGCCCCGCCACCGCCGGTGGTGCGGCGTCCCGAGCCGCGCCGGACGCCGACCGTGACCGTCTTCGCGCGGGCCGTGCTGGCCCTGCTGCTCAGCCTGTCGGTGGCGTTCGTCGGGGTGGTGTCGCTGCGGGCGTGGGCGGTGAGCCGGGCCCCGGTTCCCAGCCCGGTGGCGCCGGGGACGGTCATGACGCCGGTCCCGTTGCCCAGCGGGAACGACCCCGAGGGCCCGACGCCCGAGCAGACGGTCGGGCCCGTCCCGGTCGACGACCGGGTGCAGCGCGGCGTCGTCCTCATCGCGGGGCAGACGCCGGCCGACTCCGTGGCCGGCACGGGCATGGTGCTCACCCCCGACGGGTTGGTGCTCACGAACTACCACGTGGTGCGGTCCACCGCGTCGCTCACGGTGACGGTCGCGTCCACCGGGCGGAGCTACGACGCGACCTTGGTCGGGCGCGATGCGACGGCGGACATCGCGCTCCTGCGCCTTGACGGCGCGCGGGACCTCGAGGTGGTCACGATCGACCGCGACCCGGTGGACGTCGGCGACGTGGTGGTGGCCGCGGGCAACGCGAACGGCCAGGGGTATGTCACCGCCCACCGCGGCAACGTGCAGGCGCTGGGCCGCTCGATCCAGGTGAGCGGCCCGTTGCCGGAGGATCCGCCGGAGACCCTGTCGGGCCTCGTTCAGACGAACGCGCCGGCGTGGCCGGGCGATTCCGGCGGGCCGATGTACGACGCCGACCTGGAGGTGCTGGGCATGACGACCGCCGGCGGCGCCGAGGATGTTGAGGACCGTCAGGTGTACGCCGTCCCGATCGCCGAGGCGCTCGACGTGGTGGAGCGCATCGGCGCCGGGGACGACTCGGGCTCGGTGGTGATCGGCCCCAAGGCGTACCTCGGCATCGTGGTCGAGGCCGACGACTCCGACGGCGTCGTGGTGCAGCGCGTGGAGCCCGGTTCGGCGGCGCAGCGGGCGGGGCTGGCGGCCGGTGACCGCATCCTGACGTTGAACCGCCGTCCGACGCCGTCCCGCCTGGCCCTCGCGCACCTACTGGACGAGATCCGCCCCGGCACGGGCGTGCCGCTGACGTGGGAGACCCAGGGCGGACGCGCGCAGTCCGGGGAGATCACCCCGGCGGAGAGTCCTCTCAACTGACCCAGCCGCCTCGGCAACGGGGGCCATCGGCGCCTGCGGGGCGGCGCCTGCGCCGGCGGCGCCGGTGAGGCGGCGACACGCTCACTTCGGTCTCAAACTCCGCCTTGCAAGGCGGAGTTTGAGACCGAAGCAGGCGTGTCGGAGCCCCTCCGCCCCCGGCTCACATGAGCTTCGGACGCGGTGCACAGGTGAGGCACAGGTGCCAGCGGTCGACTGAGGGCACATCGAACTTTGCGCCGAGGAGCCCCGCCATGTCGAACCCACGCACCACCATCGCCGCCATCGCCGGAGCCGCCGCGCTCGCCCTCGGTGTGCCCGCCATCGCCCCCCATCTCGCGCCCGCCGCGGCCGAGACGGCCACCTCTGCCACACCCGTCGCCATCACGACCCCAGCCCCGGTGAGCCCCAGCCCCGCCACCACCCCGACGCTCACCCCGACCCCCTCCGTCACCACCGATCCGGCCACGGCCCCCACCCCGGCCAGCGGCAGCACCGGTGCGGGCGCCACCGCTTCGCTCACCGGCACGGTGGACGACGACCTGGCGCGCGGCGTCGCGCTCATCACGGTGACGACCACCAGCGGGGAGGGTGCCGGCACCGGCATGGTGCTGACGTCCGACGGCCAGGTGCTCACCAACTATCACGTCGTCCAGGGCACCACGGACGTCGAGGTCACCATCGCCAGCACCGGTGACACCTACGCGGCCACGGTGCTCGGGCACGATGCCACGGCCGACGTCGCGCTGCTGCAACTCGAGGGCGCCTCCGGGCTCGCGACGGTCACGCTCGACGACGACACCCTGGCCGTCGGGGACGCCCTCACGGCGGTTGGCAACGCCAACGGCGGCGGAGAGCTCGTGGCCGCGTCCGGGCAGGTCACGGCCCTGGAGCAGTCGGTCACCGTCTCGGGCAACGAGGGCACCGAGGACCTGTCGGGGGTCATCCAGACCAACGCCGGCGCCCAGCCCGGCGACTCGGGCGGGCCCATGTTCGACGCCGAGGGCGAGGTGGCCGGCATGACCACCGCGGGCGGCCAGACCGTCACGGCCGGGCCCGGGGGTCCCGGGGGGCGCGGGCGGCGGGGCGCCGTGACCGGCGCCACCGTCACCACCACCGCCTATGCCGTCCCGATCGAGGACGCCCTGGCCGTGATCGAGCAGATCCGCGACGGCGCCGAGACCGGCACGGTGCAGATCGGCGCCCGGGCCTACCTGGGCATCTCCGTGCAGGCGGGCGGCCTGACCGTGGCCGGTGTGGTGGCCGACGGCCCGGCCGAGGTCGTCGGGATCGCCGCGGGCGACCGGATCACCGCCCTCGACGGCACCACCGTCGCGAGCCAGGCCGAACTCTCCGAGGTGCTCGACGCGCTCGAGCCCGGCGACCGGGTCAGCGTCACGTGGCTGGACGCGTCCGGCGTGCTCAACACCGAGACCGTCACCCTGGGCAGCAGCCCCGTCAACTGAGCGCGTCGGACGCCGGCGGCGCGGCGAGCAGGTAGCCCTCGCGCACCAGGTCGCGCACCCGCGGCAGCACCTCGGCGGCGAGCGCGTCGGCGTCCACCGCGAGCAGCTGGGCCACGGCCGCGGTGAGCGCCCCCAGCGGTAGGTCGCCGTCGCAGGCCCCCACCACCGCGGCCAGCGCCGTGTCGGCCTCGACCGCGCGGGCGAGGCCGAACCGTTGCCGGAACACCAGGTGCTCGGGGTCGGCGGCGCCGGGCCGGCCGAGCGTCTCGGCGTCCACGCGCGGATCCAGGCGCAGGCGCGTGGCGGCCAGGGCCGCGTCCGGCAACCGGGCCAGCGCGAGGGCGTCCGGATACCGCTCGAACGCCTCGCCCACCGGCTGGTGCACGGCGTGGGGCCAGGACTCGCAGCGGACGTCCGGTGCCCGCCCTGGCTCGACCGGCCGGTGCAGGACGATCCACCCCATCCCGATCTCGGCGATCCCGAGCGCGCGGAAGTAGGCCAGCCAAGCCGCGTAGCGCGGGCCGTACGCGTCGGTGCCGACGAGCCCGGCGTCGGCGAGCCACACCTCGATGTAGGCGTACGGGTCGAGCCGCTCGCGCTCCAACACCAAGGCGTCGCAACCGGTCGGCTCGACCCAGGCGCGGAGGCGCTCGGCCCAGTCCTGGTCGTCGGTGATCGCCCAGTTGCCCAGCACCTGCAGCATGCCGCCGGCGGCCAGCCGGTGCCCGCCCTCGGTCACCACCCGACGCATCAGGTCGTCCCCTCGCTCACTGCCCTCGCGATAGACGAGCCGCTCGTCGGTGGGCGGGGCGAGCACGAACGGGGGGTTGGTGACGATGAGGTCGAACGTCTCCTCGGCGACCGGCTCGTAGAGCGACCCCTCCCGCAGATCGAGGTCGACACCGTTCAAGCCAGCCGTCCACCGGGCCAGCCGCAGCGCCCTCGGGTTGAGGTCGGTGGCCGTGACCCGCCCGGCGTGCCCCGCCAGGTGCAGCGACTGCACCCCGCAGCCCGTGCCGAGATCGAGCGCCCGCCCCACCGGACGCCGCGCCGTCATCTGGGCCAGGGCCGTGGACGCCGGCGACAGACCGAGCACGAAGTCGGGGCGGCTGGGGGCGATCCGGCCATCCAGGGTGGGGATCTGGTCGTGCACCACCCACCCGTCCACGGCGCCGCCCGGCCCGCTGCCCCCACCCGGAGCGACGGTCTGCCGGGCTGACCCGGCGGAGGCGTACGGGCGGATCTCGACCGTGGCGCGCGCGCTGTCCCCCTCCACCGTGAGCAGACCCTGCCCCGCCCACCGGTCGAGGTTGCCGAGCGCGCCCCGCAACGCGGCGGCGGGCACGGCGTCCTGCATCAGGAACGCCCGCACGAGCGCGGCCTGGGGGTCGCTCGCGTCGCCCAGGGCGTCGCGCGTGGCCAGGGTCGTGTTGCGCGCCAAGGCCGCCGTCGCCGCCTCGCCGATTCTGTCGGTGACGGCATCTAGGGTGTAGCCAGCATCCGTCAGGTGGCGGGCGAGGGCGGCGGCGTCCGCGGCAGGATCCATGGCTCCAGCCTGTCACGGCACGCCCCCCGGTGACGGATCCGCAGGCGAGGGGAAGGAGGGCGCAGTGACGGGAGACCTGTTGGTGCGCGACGTGCGCCCCGTGCCACTGGACCCCGATGATCCCCCGGGTGGGGTCGTCGACGTGCGCATCCGCGGTGGGGTGGTCGCCGAGGTGGGCCCCGGTCTGGCCGCGGCGGGCGAGCCCACTTGGGCCGCGGCGGGTCGGTGGGTGGTGCCGGGGTTGTGGGATGCCCACGTGCACGCCGAGCAGTGGGTGCGCTCGACCACTTGGCTGCCGATGGCGGGAACCGCGTCGGCGGCGGACGCCTGCGCGCGCGTCGCGCAGGCAGTGACACGCCGCGTCGACCAACAAAGCCACCTCGCACACGCCGATCCAGTCCCCGCGCTGATCGGGTTCGGGCACCGCCTGGCCATCTGGCCCTCCCGCCCCCAGGTGGCCGACCTGGACGCCGCCAGCGGGCGCACCCCGGTGGTGCTCATCGCGGGTGACGTGCACAGCGGCTGGCTGAACTCGGCTGCCCTGTCCGCGCTCGGGCTCGGCCACCGCCGGGGCGTGCTGGCCGAGCAGGAGTGGTTCGACGTGTTCCCCCGGATCGGTGAGCTGCCCGGGGCCGATCCCACAGCCTCCGACTGGCGCAACGCGGCCCGGCGCCTGGCCGCACGCGGCGTCACCGGCATCGTTGACTTCGAGCTGGGCGCGGCGTGGCGCGCCTGGCCCGCCCGCACGGCGGTCGGTTGGGACGCGGTGCGCGTCCGCGCCGCGGTGTACCCCGACGCCCTCGACGACGTCATTGCAGCAGGGTGGCGGACCGGTGACCGATTGGACGACTCCGGCCTGGTCACGATGGGCCCACTCAAGGTGATCTCGGACGGGTCGATGGGAACCCGGACGGCATGGTGCTGCGACCCGTACGCCCCGAGCCCCCTGGACGCGGTGCCGGGAGAGGGTTGGGCGGGCGCGGCCAACGTCGGTGAGGACGAGTTGGCCCGCCTGCTGGGTCGGGCCCACGCCGCCGGTCTCGGCGCGGCGGTCCACGCGATCGGGGATCGCGCCAACCGCGCGGCGCTCGACGCCTTCGCGGCGACCGGCGCCCAGGGTTCGGTCGAACACGCGCAGCTGCTCTGCACCGATGACATCGACCGGTTCGCTGCGCTCGGGGTCACCGCCAGCGTGCAGCCCTTGCACCTCCCCGACGACCGGGACGCCGCCGAGGCCGTCTGGCCGGGACGCACCGGCCGGATGTACCCCTTCCGTTCTTTGCTGGACGCCGGGGCGCGCCTGGCCTTCGGTTCGGACGCCCCCGTGGCACGCCCCGACCCCTGGGCGGCGATGGCCGCCGCGGTGCGCCGCAGTGACGACGCCCGTGGGCCTTGGCACCCCGAGCAGTGCGTGTCGTGGCGCGAGGCGCTGGCCGCATCGGTGGACGGCGTCCGCCTCACGCCGGGCGCGCCCGGCGACCTGGCCGTCCTCGACTCGGCTCCCGGCCCCACGGTGGGCGTGGTCGCCACCGTGTGCGCCGGCCGCCTGACCCACACCACCGAGGGGCCGACGGCATGAGCATCCCGGCCTGGCTCAGCGCCGACCCACGCGTCGCCCACACCCGCCGCCTCCCCGCCACGGCAGGCGCCACGGCCCCGTGGCCCACCTGGGTCGACCCGCGCGTCGTCGAGACGTGCGCCGAGCTGGGGATCGACCGTCCGTGGACCCATCAGGCCGAGGCCGCCGAGGCCGCCTTCGCCGGCCACCACGTCGCCGTCGCGACGCCCACCGCCTCGGGCAAGTCGTTGGCCTACCTCCTGCCGATCCTGGCCGCCACGCTCTCCGGGGCCGGTGGACGCCCGCCGCTGGCCCGCGCCGGCGGGTTGCGCCTCACCGGCCGTGCCACGGCGCTCTACCTCGCCCCCACCAAGGCCCTCGCGCACGACCAGCTCCGCGCCAGCCGCCTCCTCGGGCCGAGCGGCTGGAAACCCGGGACCCTGGACGGTGACTCCGACGACGACGAGCGCCGCTTCGCGCGCGACTTCGCCGATCTCGTCCTCACCAACCCCGACATGCTGCACCGCTCGGTGCTGCCCAACCACGGCCGTCACGCCCGGCTGTTGGGCGGGTTGCGCTACGTGGTCGTGGACGAGGCGCACCGCTATCGCGGGTTGTTCGGCGCCCACCTCGCCGCCGTGTTGCGGCGGCTGCGCCGCCTCTCCCACCACTACGGCGCCGACCCCGTGTTCGTGCTGGCCTCGGCCACCATGACCGAGCCCGAAGCAACCGCTGCCGCCCTCATCGGTGACCCCGACGTCGTGCCCGTGGTGGCCGACGGCTCGCCGCGTCCGGCACGCGACATCGTGTTGCTGCGGCCCGACAGAAACCTCACCGAGACCGCAGCGTCCCTGCTCACACAGCTGAGCCAGGAGGGTCAGACGCTCGCGTTCACCACCTCGCGGCTCCAGGCCGAGCTGGTCGCCATCCGCGCCCGGGAACTCAGCCCCATGCCCGAGGCGATCGCGTCCTACCGCTCTGGCTACCTGCCGTCGGACCGTCGCTCCATCGAGGCGGCCCTCACCGAGGGTCGGCTGCGTGGCGTGGCCTCGACCAACGCCCTCGAGCTGGGGGTCGACATCGCCGGCATGGATGCGGTGGTGACCGCCGGGTTCCCCGGCACGCTCGCCGCGTTCTGGCAACAGGTGGGCCGGGCAGGACGCTCCGGGCGCGAGGCGCTCGCCGTGCTGGCCGCCCGCGACGACCCGCTCGACGCCTATCTGGTCGACCACCCCGAGCTGATCTTCGACGCCCCGGTGGAGCGCGCCATCGTGCCCGTCGAGAACCCGTTCGTGCTCGGCCCCCACCTGGCGGCGGCAGCCCAGGAGATCCCGCTGACCGGTGCGGACGCCGCCTGGTTCGGCCCCCGGACCGTCGAGCTGGCCGACGCCCTCACCCGGCAGGGGGTGCTGCGCCGGCGTCCGGCGGGATGGTTCTGGACGCACGCCCAGCGGGCCGTCGACTCGATCGACCTGCGCGCCATGCACGGCAAGGCGGTCGAGGTGGTGGACCGCGCGACCGGCCGCGTCATCGGGCAGGTCGACCCGGCGGCCGCCGACCGCACGGTGCACCCCGAGGCCGTCTACGTGCACCAGGGTGAGACGTGGGTCGTCGACGAACTCGACGAACACGACCGGGTCGCGCTGGTGCGGGCCGCGCGGCCGGAGTACTTCACGCAGGCCCAGTCCGTCTCCGACGTGCGGATCCTCACCACCGACCGGACGCGTCCGCTCGGCCTCGGGACGGTTCACGTCGGCACCGTCGAGCTCGCCGGGCAGGTCACCGGATACCTGCGCCGCGACGCCGAGACCGGGAAGGTGTGGGACTCGAACCCGCTCGAGTTCCCGCCTCGGCGGATGACCACGCGCGCCACGTGGTGGACGCTGCCCGCCGACGTGGTCGCCCGCCTGCCGTTCGCCGACGCCGCGCTGCCCGGGGCGGTGCACGGCGCCGAACACACCGCGATCGGCCTGCTGCCGGCGCTCGTGCCCTGTGACCGCTGGGACATCGGCGGTCTCTCGACCGTCCTCCACCCCGACACGGGCCTGCCCACAGTGTTCGTCCACGACGGCCTCCCGGGCGGCTCCGGCATCGCGGACGCCGGCTTCGACGCCGCCGAACGCTGGTGGACCGCCACGCTGGATCGCCTGCTCACCTGCGGCTGCGAGACCGGCTGCCCGGCCTGCGTCGTGAGCCCGAAGTGCGGCAACGGCAACAACCCGCTCGACAAGGACGCCGCCGCCCTGGTGGTGGCCGCGCTCATTCCGGGGCGCCCGTCACCACGCCGGCCCAGGCACGCCCCTGCACCTGCGCATCCCACGGCCCCCAGGCCACCGGCAGTGCGGTGCTGACCTCGACGACGAACTCGACCTCATCCCCCGTCACGGTGCAGCCGGTGATCCGCGCGCCGTTCGCGCGCGCGGACTCCTCCGCCGCGGGGCACGCCTCCCGGCCCATCGCCTGGGAGCGCCCCCCGGCCAGCGCCGCCAGATCCGCGGCACCCTCCACCCGGCTCCGGGCGTAGGCGAACGCGGCCGCAAGCACGGCCGCCGCCAGCACCAGGCACAGGGCCGCCCCGGCCAGGGCCACCAGCAGCGTGCCGGCCCCGCGCTCGTCGCGCGCGCCCGGGCCGGTCACGGGCCGGGCTCCTCGATCACCGCGGCCCGGGCTGCGACCGGCCAGACGACCGGGCCCCACGCGGCGCGCCAGCCGACCTCGACCTCGGCGCGCCCGTCAACCGTGCGGACCGCCACCGACGCCCCCTCCGGGGCGTCCGCCGTGGCGCGCCGCACCGCCGCCGCGTCCCCCCGGGCCTGTTGCCGGGCGATCTCATTGGCGGCCACCTGGCACTCGACCATCCGGAACCCCGCGTGGGCCACGGTGAAGCCGCCCCCGACGAGAACGGCCAGGCCGATGCTGGCCAACGCCACCTCCACGGTCACCATGCCCCGCTGGCCGCGGCGGCACCCTCCCCGCCGTGGCCCACCGGCCCCTGTCGTCACGTCGTGCACGTCTCCTCCTTTGTTGCGTCAAGCGGCGAGTGCGGGGCCGGCGCCACGCCGGCCCCGCGCCGGCCTCACCCCGTCACGACACCGGTCACCGCGGCGAAGATCGCACGCACGAGCACCTTCACCAGATCCATGAACCAGCCCTGGTTCGCGGCGGTGATGAGCAGCCCGACGATCGTGATGACCAGGACCAGCCCGACGGCGTACTCCACCGTGGTGAGCCCCCGCTCGTCGCGGGCGCAGCCGTCCGTGCCCTGACTGACGACGCCCGCGTCGGCCAAGACCATCTCGTGCAGCACCGTCTCGGGCAGCACCGTCTCGTGCACCACCGCGTCAGCCAGCACCGTGTCAGCCAGCACCGTGCCGCCGGCGAGCGTGCTGACGCCGGAGTTGTTGTGGTCGTCCATGGTTGTTTCCTCCTTCTCCTCGCACCGCCCCGCGCGGCACACCCTCCACATTCGGCCGCCGCCGCCCCAAACCGTCACCGCCCTCATCCGCCTGTGGACGGCGCTGCGGGATGGTCGACGCCTGTGGATGAACCGACGCCTGCGGATCCAATGGCGGCCAGCCGCACCCCGGACCACCCGGGCGGATCGGCCTCACCCGAGCGCCGAGCCGAGGATCGCCGCCAGCACGGGAACCACCCCGAGCAACAGGAAGGCGGGCAGGAAGCAGAGCATCAACGGAATCACGCTGTACACCCCGGCCGTCCGCGCCCGGGCCTGGGCGGCCCCCACCGCGTCACGCCGCGCCTCTCGCGCGTGGCGGCGCAAGAGCTCGGCCACGCCCGTGCCGCGCGCGACGGCCTGGGCCAGGTCCCGGGCCACGGCGCGGTAGCCGGGCACAGCAGCCAGCGCCGCCCAGGCGGCCGGCTCATCGATGCCGAGCGCGATGCGCTGGCCCACCCCGTGCAACTCGGTGGCGACCGGCTCCGCGACGGTTGCGGCCACCACCGCCACGGCCGAGCGGGCCGGCGCCCCCGCCTCCACACACACGGCCAGGAGGCCGCACACCACTGGCACCGAGGCCATCAGCGCCTCGCGGCGGCGTCGCTCCGCCCTGCTCTCGGGCAGGCGGGCGCGCACCTCGGCCGCCCACACATCCCACCGGGAGCGCCCGGCGTCCGGTGCCCGCGGCGCCGCGCGGAGCCGTGCTGCCCCGGCCGGTGGGATCAGCAGCCACACGGCCAGCCCCCACGCCAGCGTCGCGACACCCACCAGCACCGTCATCGTCCCCCCGCCCGTTCGACCACCACGTCGGTCCACACCACCCCGAGGCAGCCGAGGGCCACGCCGGTCACGGCGGTGGCGGCACCTCCCACACTGCCCAGCCAGAAGGCGGCCGGGTCCCCACCCCACAGGTACGCCAACCCGACGCCGGCCACGGGCAACACCCCCATCACGCGGCCCGCGGCGCGGGCGGCGGCCATCTCGGTCAGCACCGACCGCGCCACCTCCTCCTCGGCCTCCAGGTTCTCCGCCACCGCCTGCCACGCCTCGGTCAACCCCGCTCCCGTGCGCACCGCGACCTGCCAGGCGTCGGCGAGCTGGCGCAGTCCCTCCTGCCCGGGCGCCAGCGCCGAGCGTCGTAGGGCGTCGGCCACCTCCCCGCCGGATGCCAGCTCGGCAGCTGCTTCTCGCAGCACCGGGCAGTCGGACGCCGCCTGCGTCAGCGCCTGCGTCGGCATCCGGCCGGCGCGCATCAGCGCGGCGACGCTCTCGGCCGCGGCGGCCACACCGCGCCGCGCAGCGACTCGGCGCAGGCGCTCGCGGCGTCGGTTGGTCAGCCGCGCCCCGGTGCCGGTCAGGAGGGCACCCACCAGCGCCACGGTGACAAGGGCTCCCCCGCCAGCCCACCCCACCCCCAGACCCACGCCCAGCACCAGTCCCACCACCGCCACGGCACCGACGAACAGCCTCCGCGCCCGCCGGCCGCCGCGTCCGACCTGCGTGCGGCCGCGTCCACCGCGCACCCCGGGGACGGTGGCGCCGGCCCGCAGTGCCCGTCCGTTGGGTGTCCACCACCACGCGGCCAGCGCCGCGGCGCCCGCGGCCACCACCACCAGGCCCACGGCGCTACGCCCCCGCCAGCACGGTCAGGTCGGCCGCCGCGGGCCCCGCCCGGGCCACGCCGGCGTCGTCCCAGGTCAGGGCCGACTCGACCCGCACGAGGCCGTCCGACCCGGCCCGAACGACACCGATCGTGCTGACGAAGCGGCGACCGTCCCCGGCGCGTCGGACGTGCACGACGGCGTCCAGGGCGGCGGCGACCTGGGCGTGCAGTGCATGCCGGCCCAGCCCACCCAGCGCGCCGAGCGCCTCCAACCGGGCGGGCACCGAGGCGGGTGCATTGGCGTGCACCGTGCCGAGCCCGCCCTCGTGGCCGGTGTTGAGGGCCGCCAGCAGATCCGCGAGTTCGGCGCCGCGCACCTCGCCCACCACGATCCGATCGGGACGCATCCGCAGGGCGTTGCGCACCAGGTCGGTGAGCCCCACCCGTCCGGCGCCCTCGGCGTTGGCCGAGCGGGCCTCCAGCCGCACGGCGTGGGGGTGGTCGGGGCACAACTCGCGGGAGTCCTCGACGATGACCAGGCGCTCACCGGCGTCCACCACCCCGAGCAGGGAGGCGAGCAACGTCGTCTTCCCCGAACCGGTACCACCGGTCACCAGCACAGCGCGGCGCTGCCGCACCAGCCCGGTCAGCACCGCACGCCCCTGTGCCGTCAGGCCGCCGCCGGCCTCCCAGTCCGCCAAGGTCAGTGCGGTACGGGCCGGCACCCGCAGCGACAGGCAGGTCTGCCCCGCGACGCAGGCGAGCACCGCGTGCACCCGCGTGCCATCGGGCAGGCGGGCGTCCACGAACGGCGAGGAGTCGTCGAGCCGGCGCCCAACGAGCGCCGCCAGCCGCACCGCGAGCCGCCGCACGGAGGCGTCGTCGGTGAACGCGGCGGCGCTGCGCTCGAGGCCGCGGCCCCGGTCGATCCACACCTCGTGCGGGCCGTTGACCAGCACGTCGGTGATGCCGGGCAGCCGGAGCAGCTCGTCCAGCGGACCGGCTCCGGTGCTCTCGCGGCGCAACGCGTCCACGGTGGCGAGCAAGGCCCCATCACTGACCACGTGCCCGAGGTCCGCCAGCACACCGGCCACCTCGGCGGGTCGGGCCCCCAACCCCGCGGCGCTGAGCCGGGCCCGGACGGCGTCAAGATCGATCGTCATCGCCGGCCCTCGCCAAGACCGTCTCCAGCAGCCCAGCCACGGCGCGGCCCCACCGCGAGCGGCCGAGCCACGGGGGCTCCCCCGCCTCCGCGGCGGCGACCACGCCCCGGTCGAAGGGCACCTGACCCCACAGCTCCAGGCCGAGGGCCTCGGCGACCAGCTCGGGCGGCACCCGCACCCCGGGCACGGCGCGCACCACGACTCCGGCCCCGTCCAGCTCCAGCGCGGTGACCACGGCCCGTGCCGACGCGACGGCCCGGACGCCGGCGCTGGCCACGAGCATCGTCGGCCAGGCGCTGCGCACCAGCGCACGGGCGGCGGGCCACGGCGTCCGGCCCGCGTCGAGCACCACCAGGCCGTGGTGCCGCGCGAGCGAGCGCGTCACCGCCGCCACGGCACCGGCGCCCGGCAGCTCACCGGCGTCGCGCGCCATCGAGAGCAGCGTCACCCCCTCGACGCGCGGCAGCAGCCCGCGCACGTCGCCCACCTCGCCCTGCGCGCCCGCCATGCGGCCCCACCGGTGGCCGGGCAGCCGCTCCGCCCCGAGCAGCAGGTCGAGGCCACCGCCCACCGGGTCGGCGTCCACCAGGGCGGACGCGACGCCCCGCTCCGCCGCGGCCAGCGCCAGGCCGGCCGCCAGCGTGGACGCCCCCGCCCCGCCGCTGCCCCCCACCACCGCCACCACGGGGCACGCGTCGGCGTCGTCGGCGCCGAGGATGTCGGTGAGCCACGCCACGGCCTGCGGCAGCACGATGACCTCTGCCCCCAACGCCACCGACCACGGCGCGACGCCCCACGGATCGAACCCCAGCAGGTAGGCCCGCGGCCGGCGTCTCACCCCTTCCGACGCCAGCGCCGGGGCGATGTCGGGCCCCACCAACACCACCCGCGCCCCCGCCCAGGCCGCCAGGGCCGCGTCCGGCGTCGTGACGACGGTGACACCCACCCGGAGCGCCGCCGCCACCGACTCGACCGCGTCGACCACCGCCGCCTCAGCCGTCGCCAGCACCACGGGCGCGCTCGAAGTTCCCACACCCCCACATTCGGCCGCCACCGGCCGATCCGGTCACCGGCCCGGGCCCTGTGGACAGCCGTGCGTGGTCATGCACAGGCCCCGGCCGGGCGGCTCGCTACCATCGAGCCCATGACCAGCCCCGGACTCCCGGCGTTCCCGGACGCCGCCCTCACGTGGCTCGTCCCGCGTCCCCTCGGGCAGGCGCGGGCGCTCGTGCTGGGCCGATCGGGAGCTCCCGTGATCGAGCAGCTGGCCGGGAGCGGTGCGGCCCTGGTCGCCTGCGACGCCAGCCGCGGCGGCCTGCGGGCCCTGGTGCACCGGGCACCCGGGGCCCTGCCCACCGTCGCGCGCCCCGAACGCCTGCCGTTCGCCGCGCACGCCTTCGACGCCGTGTTCGTCCACCAGTCGCTGCAGCACCTCCAGGCCGACGCCGTCCTCCCCGAGCTCGCACGCGTGCTGACCCCGGGGGGCCGGTTGGCCCTGTCGTGGATGATCCGTGACGACTCGGTGCCGTGGGTCCGCCGGCTGGCCGCGCTGCTCCAGGACGTCGATCCGGAGGCCATGACCGGCAACTACGGCACCGACAGTGTCGCCGCCCTGGCCGACGTGCCGTGGTTCCCCACCGTCGAGCGGCGCAACCACCGGCTCTGGGTGCCCATTGCGCGGGTCGACCTCATGCAGATGGTCGCCCACCGGTTCCCCGACCTGCCCGCCGACCGGCTGGCGCAGCTCATGCGCGAGGTCGGGGAGCTGTACGAGTCGTCCGCCCGCCCCCCCGAGCCGCTGCTGCTGCCCTACCAGGTGGCGTGCTGGCGCGCGGAGGTCAACCACTCCGCCCTGCCGAACGACTCGATCACCCCGCCCGACGACGGGCTCGCGATCCGCCTGTAGAGCGCGCCGGACGCGAGCGGGCTAGCATGGCGTCGGGCGCTGCGCCGCCCACCAGCGTTCCACACCAGGAGGAGACCGCCATGGCCGAGCCCGAGATCGGTGACGTCATCGCCGACATCACGTCGGACGTCCAGACCATCGTCAAGGGAGAGATCGAGCTCGCCAAGGCCGAGTTGATCCCGCAGGCCAAGAGCCTCGGCATCGGGGCCGGCCTGTTCGGTGCCGCGGGTTACTTCGCCCTCCAGGCGGTCACCCTGTTGTTCATCTGCGGCGGCCTGGCTTTCACGGCCCTGTACACCGGCCTCGTCAGCATCGTGTGGGCGTTCACCCTCGGCTTCCTCACGATGGCGGTGATTCTGCTGGTCATCGCCGGCATCCTGGCCCTGATCGGCAAATCCAAGATCAAGTTCGAGGGGGCGGAGAAGACGGTCGCCGAGGCCGAGAAGTCCGTGGACGCCGTCACCACCGCGATCAACCGTGGCCAGGCCAACGTCCGCGCCATCGTCGCCGGTCACGACCCGTTGCGCGCCGCGAACCGCACCACCGGCGCGGGAGCCACCGTCGTCGATGGCTCCGGCAGCGGTGCCACCGCCGCCTCGGTGTACACCCCGGGCGAGGGCCCCGCTCAGCCGCGCACCAAGTAGACCCGCGCCTCCCACGGCTCCAGCGTCTGGATGTCGGCACCGCTGCCCCCGAGCAGCAGCTCCGCGTCACGCAGGTCGGGCAGCTGCTGCACCGGCACGCTGGCCAGGTGCGCGCTCATGTTGGCGACCACCAGCACCTGCTCGCTGGTCAGCGTCCGCGTGAAGACCCACAACTTCGGGTCTTCGGGCAGCAGCAGGTCGAAGCGCCCCTTCTGGATCACCTCGAGCTCGTGCCGCAGCGCGATCAGCCGCTGGTAGTGGGCCCGCACCCCGTCGGACGCGGCGAGCGCGGCCTGCACGTTGACGGTGTCGGCGTTGGCGTTGAGCGGCAGCCACGGCGTCCCGCGCGTGAAGCCCCCCTGCGGGCCGGCGCCCCACGGGATCGGCGTCCGCGCATTGTCGCGGCTCTTCAACGCCAGCCCCGCCAACACCGTCTGCTCCGGCACACCGGCGGCGGTGGCGTCCGCGAAGTAGTTGAGCGACTCGATGTCGCGGTACTGCTTGATGCGCGTGAAGCCGGCGTTGGTCATGCCGATCTCTTGGCCCTGGTAGACATAGGGCGTCCCCCGGTGCAGGTGCAGCACGGTCGCCCAAGCCTTTGCGGCGGCCACGCGGTGCTCGGGTGAGTCGTCACCGAACCGGCTCACGACGCGCGGCTGGTCGTGGTTCTCGAAGTACAGCGAGTTCCACCCCTCCTCGCCGAGCTGCTCCTGCCAGTGGGCGAGGTTCGTCTTGAGGTCGGGCAGGTGCAGCGGCTTCAGTTCAAACTTGCTGCCCGGCCCCTGGTCGAGGCTCATGTGCTCGAACGTGAACACCATGCCCAACCGCGGATGGGCCCGGCTGGTGTAGATCCGGGCCTGCTCGGCCGTGCACATGACCATCTCCCCCACGGTGAACAGCTGCCGGGCGTCGATGCCGACCGCGGCGTTCATCTCCTCCAAAAACTCCACCATGCGTGGGCCGTTCGCCACCCGCTCCACCTCGAAGCTGTACGGCTCTCCGGGCCGCTGGTGGCCGTCCGCGAGCGGCATGGTCTTGCTGATGAGGTTGATGACGTCCATGCGGAACCCGTCGACGCCCCGCTCGACCCAGCGGTTCATCATCGCGTACACGGCCTCGCGCACCTCGGGGTTCTCCCAGTTGAGGTCCGGCTGCTTGCGGCTGAACAGGTGGAGGTAGTACTCACCGGACGCCTCGTCATACGCCCATGCCGACCCGCCGAAGAACGACCCCCAGTTGGTGGGCTCGGCACCCGGCGTGCCCGGTTCGAAGCCTTCGCGCGCCGGACGCCAGTGGTACCACTCGCGCTTCGGCGACTGTGGGTCGCGCGAGCTCTGGAACCAGGAGTGCTCGTCCGAGGTGTGGTTGACCACCAGATCCATCACCAGCTTGAGGCCGCGCCGGTGCAGCCCCGCTACGAGCTCCTCGAAGTCGCCCATGGTGCCGAACAGCGGGTCGATCTCCTCATAGTCGGCGATGTCGTACCCGTTGTCGTCCTGCGGGGAGGCATAGATCGGGGAGAGCCACACCACGTCGACGCCGAGATCGGCCACGTAGTCGAGCTTGCTGATGATGCCCTGCAGGTCGCCCACGCCGTCGCCGTTGCTGTCGCAGAACGAGCGGGGGTAGATCTGGTAGACGACGGCGTCGGACCACCACGGGTCGCTGAGGGGCTGCTCCATGCGTCGATCCTGCCACGCCGGGCGGCGCTACTGGCCGGTGTCGCGGAGGAACCGGCGGGGAACGGGGGTGCGCATCGCCGGATCCCAGGACCGCTCCCACCCGGCCACCCGCACCAGACCGGCCAGCAGGTCACCGGTGAATCCCCACACGAACAGGTCGTCCACCACGAACGCCGGCCCCTCATAACCCAGCGGGTGCTCCCAGGTGACCCGGTTCGCCGGCTCCAACAGCTCGGTCACGGCCACGGCGTGGACGGCCGCGATCTCGTCGGTGTCGGCCACCAGCAGCGGACGCGGCGTCCGCCACCAGCCCACCACGGGCGTCACCCGGTAGCCCGAGACGCGGACGGACGCGGCCGGCAACACGCCCAGCACCTCGACCTCGGCCGGCGCGATGCCCACCTCCTCCTCCGCCTCACGCAGCGCAGCGGCCACGTCGTCGGCGTCCGCCGGGTCGACCCCGCCGCCGGGGAAGGCGAGTTGGCCGGCGTGCGAGCGCAGCCGCGGTGACTTCTCGACGAGGGCGAGCCGCAGCCCGTCGATGCCGCCCCCCGGCGGCACGTCGGCGTCCCACCAGAACAGGATGAGGACGGCGGCGCGTCGGCCCCGGCCCGTCGCCCGGGAGCCGACCACTCCGGCACCGGCGTCCGCCTCAGCCAGCACGCCGCGCAGGGCCGCGAGCCCCGGGGGCAGCGCGTTCACAGCGTCACCCCCAGGTGCGCGGCGGCCAGGTCACGCAGCTGCTGGGTGGACGCCACTGGCCCGACCACCCGGTAGACGACCTGACCGCGGTCGTTGACGAAGAGCGTCACGGGGATGCCGTCGATGCGCAGCGGCCCGGCGATCCGTTTCGAGGGATCGTGCAGGTGGGGATACGTCCAGCCGGCGCCCCCCGCGAACTCCAGCGCGAGCGCCGGCTCGGGGTCGTCGTAGTCGACGCCCAGCACCACCAGGGGCTGTTCGGACGCCGCCGCCTCCGCCGCGAACTCCGCCAGGTGGGGCGCCTCGGCGCGGCAGGGGCCGCACCACTGCGCCCACACGTTGAGCACCATCGGGGTGCCGCGCAGGGCGGCCAGGTTCACCTGCCGCCCGCTGCCCAGGCAGCCGACGACCACGTCGGGCAACCCGCCGGCCACGGCCTCGGCCTCCAGCGGAGTGGCTGGGCAGTCAGGAATCCCTGCCGCCTCGCGCTGGGAGACCAGTTCGGGGGCCACCGCCAGCGGCGGCGGGGACACGGCGGGAGCGGTGCCGCTCGACGCCGCGCACCCGCTCAGCACCAGCACGCACGCAACCAGGGCGGCGAGACGCCTCATCCGCGCGGCTCGCGGACGAGCGTGGCCGCGACGACCGGGTCCGTCGGGCCCTCGCCGTAGCTCGGGCACAGCCCCTCCAGGGGGCAAACGCCACAGGCCGGACGCCGCGCGTGGCAGCGGCGGCGTCCGTGCCAGATGACACGGTGGCTGAGCTGGACCCAGTCCTCGGGCGGGAACAGTTCTCCGACGGCCTGCTCCACGGCGTCGGGTTTGGTGGACGCGACCCAGCCGAATCGGTTGGCGAGCCGGATGAAGTGGGTGTCGGGCGTCAGGCCCGGGACGTCGAAGGCGTTGCCGAGCACCACGTTCGCGGTCTTGCGCCCCACACCGGGCAGCGTGACGAGGTCGGCCAGCGTGCCGGGCACCGCACCGTCGAAGCGTTCAACCAGCGCGGCGCCGATGCCGATGAGGTGCCCGGCCTTGGCCCGGAAGAACCCGGTGGGTGTGATCAGGGCCTCCAGCTCGGCGACGTCGGCACCCGCGTACGCGGCGGCGTCCGGGTAACGGGCGAACAGCGCCGGCGTCACCGCGTTCACCCGGCGGTCGGTCGACTGGGCCGACAGGACGGTGGCGACGAGCAGCTCGAGCGGGGAGGTGAAGTCGAGCTCGCAATCCGCATCCGAGTAGAGCTCCCCGAGCGCCGCGTCGATGGCCTGCGGCTGGCCGGGTGCAGCCACTACGACCCGGCGGGTGCGACGGTGAGTTCGATCTCGACGGGCGCATCCAGGGGCAGGACGCCCACGCCGACGGCGCTGCGAGCATGCTCCCCCGCCGCACCGAAGATCTCCCCCAGCAGGACGCTGGCGCCGTTGGCGACCTGCGGTTGGCCTGTGAAGTCGGGCGCGCTGGCGACGTACACCACGAGCTTGACGACGCGACCGATCGCGTCCAGGCCGCCCACCACGGCGGACGCGGCCGCCAGCGCGTTGAGCACCGCCACCCGCGCGGCAGCCACGGCGTCCGCCACGCTGACCTCGGCTCCGACCTTGCCCACGGACACCAGGGCCCCGCCACGCGTTGGCAGCTGGCCCGAGGTGACGACGAGCCCAGCGGCCTCGACGGCGGGGACGTAGGCAGCGACGGGCGCGGCCACGGGGGGCAGCGTGAGCCCGAGCTCGGCCAGCCGCCTGGTGGGGCTCATGCCGAGGTCAGTGGCCGCTTGAAGTAGGCCACCATGTTCTGGGGGTTGGGGCCGGGGACGATGGTGACGAGCTCCCACCCGTCGGCGCCCCAGGTGTCGAGGATCTGCTTCGTCGCGTGCACCAGCACGGGCGCGGTGGCGTACTCCCACTTGGTCATGGACCCGAGCCTAGATGATGCCTCCGACAGAAAAGCTCAGTGGCCGTCGGGCCTGGTCTCGCACAGCACCGACTGCCACGAGGTGATGTCGGCGCGCTGGCGCAGCAGCTGGCGTCGCTCCCGCTCGGTCATGCCACCCCACACCCCCCACTCGATGCGGTTGTCGAGGGCTTCGGCGAGGCATTCGGAGCGGACGGGGCACCCGGAACACACGGCTCTGGCCCTCTTCTGATCGGCCCCCTCGGGAAACAGTTGGTCCTGCATCCCGCGGCAGCGCGCCTTGAGCGTCCAGTGCTCCGTCTCCAGGACCGTCATCGCACGTCCTTCCACCTGGCTGTCCATTGCCGGCACGGCCCACCCGAGCCGAAACCTCGCTGGCCGGGGGAACCGCGCATGTGTCCGCACTCTATGAGGGCGGGCATCCGTTGCACAAGACCACCGTCCAGCACCTCCTACATTGTGTCGTAGACGGTCGGTCCTGCGCCAATCCCCGCCTCCCGCTCGCCGGGGCGGCGCCGTGCTCGCCGGCACCCCACCGGGGAATCGTCGGTGGGGTGACGTACTCTGTTTCCATGGGTGAACCTTCGCTGGGACGAAAGCTCTACTCGAGCCTGATGTTCCTCGCCGTCAGCGTGCTGGGCGGTGTGCTCGTCGCCGGCCTGGCCGTACCGACCGCCGGTGTCGCGTCGGAGGTGTCGAAGCTGGGTGCCGCTGCGCTCGACTCGATCCCGGCCGAGGTGGAGACGCCACCCCCGGCTGAGGGCTCGCGCGTGCTCATGGCCGACGGCTCGCTGTTGACGAACTTCTTCGAGGAGTACCGCGTCTACGTTCCGCTCGACGAAATCTCACCCACGATGCGGCAGGCCCAGATCTCGATCGAGGACCAGCGCTTCTACGAGCACGGGGCACTTGACCTGCGCGGCACGCTGCGCGCTCTCGTCCGCACCACGAGCGGCAACACCCAGGGCGGCTCGACCCTCACCCAGCAGTACGTGAAGCTCGCTCTCATCGACAAGGCCGTCGCCGACAACGACGAGGACGCGCTCAGCGCGGCCAGGGACCGGACGTTCGCCCGCAAGGTGCTCGAGCTCCGGTACGCCATCGCGCTGGAGCAGAAGCTCAGCAAGGATGAGATCCTTGAGCGCTACCTCAACCTGTCCTACTACGGCGCCGGCGCCTACGGCGTCGAGGCGGCGGCCCGCCGCTACTTCGGCACCACGGCCAAGGACCTGACGCTCAGCCAGTCCGCGATGCTGGCGGGCCTCGTCCGCAACCCTGCGACGACCGACCCGATCAGCAACGAGAAGATCGCCCTGGAGCGGCGCAACAACGTCCTCGACGTGATGCAGTTCCAGGGGGTCATCAGCCCGGAGGATGGGGAGGCCGCCAAGGCCGAGGGCTTCGACCGCGCCCTGGTGACGGAGACGCCGCATGGCTGCAACGCGGCCCGGTACCAGCAGCTGTGCGACATCGTGTACCGCACGCTGTTGCAGATGGACAGCCTCGGGCCTGACTCCGACAGCAGGAAGCGCTTCCTCAAGCGGGGCGGCCTGACGATCCAGACCGAGATCGATCCCCGCACCCAGGACGCCGCGCAGGCTGCGGTATCGAACTACATCTACCCGACCGATCCGGTGCTTGGTGTCATCGCCACCATCGAGCCGGGCACGGGTCTCATCAAGGCCATCGCGCAGAGCCGCCCCGAGAGGGGTGAAGGCCCGGGCCAGACCTACTGGAACTACGCCATGGAGCCGAGCCTCGGCGGTGCGGAGGGTTACTTCGGCGGCTCGACCTTCAAGATGTTCGTCGTGGCGGCGGCCATCGAGAAGGGCATGCCGACCGGGCGTACCTACCAGGTGGAGCGGTCCCAGGACTGGTCGGGCGAGACGTTCCGCACCTGCGACGGCACGGTGACGGCGAAGGACTGGGAGGTGAACGGGGTCGGCGGGTCGTTCGACCTGTACTCGGGAACCACCAACTCGGTGAACAACTTCTTCGTCGCTCTGGAGCAGGACGTCGGCCTGTGCGACGTAGCCAAGATGGCCGAGAAGCTGGGCCTCAAGCTCTCCGGCAACCAGCGATTCGGTATCAGTGACGCGGAGAACACGGGCCCCGGGGTCATCAACATCCAGAACCCATCCCTGACGCTGGGTACGGCGGAGGTCTCCCCCATTTCGCTCGCCAACGCGTACGCGACCATCGCCGCCCGCGGCACCCGGTGCAACCCGATCATCATCCAGTCGGTCACCGGGCCCGACGGCAAGACGTACGACGTGCCGAGCGCCGACTGCCAGCAGGTGATGGCCCCCGAGGTGGCTGACCGCATCACCGACGTCATGCGCGGCCCCTTCCGCAGCGGCACGGCCCGGGCGGCCAACATTCCCGGCTACAGCATCGCCGGCAAGACCGGTACGGACACCAACGCGCCGACGATCTGGACCCTCGGTTACACACCCCAGCTCGCCACCGCCGCCATGATCACGGTGGACAAGCGGGCCGAGCGCTTCGTGGGCCGCAGGGAACCGTCCCTCGAGGGCGCGCCCATTCAGAACGGTCGGATCCGGCTGCGCGGCAGTTCGGGCGGCGAGGCCGGCGCCCACCTGTGGAAACCGGCCATGGAGGTCGCCCTGGAGGGGTACGAGCGCGGCGAGTTCGTGGCCCCGACCCGCTACACCCCACCCGAGATCGACGTGCCGAGCTGTTCCGGGTTGGGGGTCAACGCCTGCCGGGCGCGGCTGCAGGAGGCCGGCTTCGGCACCCGCATCTCCCGGGTCGAGAGTGACCGCCCCTCCGGTACGTTCCTCGGCATCTCGCCCCGGGGCACCGCGCCCCAGTGGTCGACGATCACCCTGCGCGTGTCCAGCGGGCCGGCGCCGGCCCCGGCCCCGGCCCCCGCAGCGACCTCGGCGCCTCCCGCCGAACCACCCGCAGCCGAACCGGCGCCCGCACAGCCCCCGGGCGACCAACCCCCGGCCGCCCCGGGCGGCAACGGATGATCGGGCGACTAGCCGCGGGCGTCCTCGGCGCGGGCGCGGCCTGCGTGGCGTACGGCGCGCTGATCGAGGCCCATGACTTCCGGGTGCGCCGTTACCAGGTGCCGGTGCTGCCCCGGGGGGCCGATCCGTTCACCGTGCTGCACGTGTCGGACATTCACCTGGTGCCCTCGCAGGCGCGCAAACGTGACTTCCTGCGCGGCCTGGGCGGGTTGGAGCCCGACCTGGTGGTCACGACGGGTGACAACATCAGCTCACCCCAGGCGGTCGGGCCCCTGATGGAGTCTCTCGCCCGGTTGACCGACGTGCCCGGCGTGTTCGTGTTCGGGAGCAATGACTACGAGGGGCCGCGGTTCAAGCTGCCCGTGGGTTACCTGCTGGGCCACTCGGGGCGCTCCTTGGGCGACGCTGGAGGCGAGGCGTCCGACCTGCCCACCGACGAACTTCGCGCCGCGTTCGAGAGCGTGGGGTGGGTCGACGTCGACAACCAGCGTGCCCAGATCGAGGTGGCGGGCCGGACGGTGCACGTCCGCGGCACCGGCGACGCCCACCACCACCGCGACGACTACCCCGCCGTCGCCGGACCAGCCACACCCGGGGTGCTCAACCTCGGCGTCACACACGCTCCCTACCGGCGCATCCTCGACGCCATGACGGCGGACGGCGTCGAGCTGATCCTGGCCGGCCACACGCACGGCGGTCAGGTGTGCGTGCCCGGCAAGGGCGCACTGGTCACCAACTGCGACCTCCCCCGCGAGCACGCCAGCGGCATGTTCGGGCACAAGGTGGGCAACAGGACGGCCCAGGTGCACGTGTCGGCCGGGGTGGGCATGTCGCCCTTCGCGCCCTACCGGTTCGCCTGCCCGCCGGAGGCGACCCTGCTGACGCTGATCCCGGCGCCCGACCCGATGTGAGAATCAGGACGCGGATCGGCTAGACTGCTCGTCGGCTCGTGAGGGCCATCGGGGTGTGGCGCAGCTTGGTAGCGCGCTTCGTTCGGGACGAAGAGGCCGCAGGTTCAAATCCTGTCACCCCGACCACCACAGAGCCGCTCCGACCCAGGCACACAGCCCGGTCGGAGCGGCTTTCCCGTGGAGACGACCGCAGCGCAGTTCGGCCGATGCACCGCTGCCCAGTGACGTGCGCGCCGCTGCGTGGGAAGCGAGCGGCGTCGTCTCACCACTGATGTGCGACGTCGATCACCAGGCGGCTCGTGGCACCGTCATCGAGGACGAACACGCGGTACGGCAGCCGGGCGCGGACGCCGACGCCGAGGGTGGACTGCCCCTCGAACGAACCGCCCCACGCCACTTGGCGCAGCGTGGCATGGCCGGTGACGTCCACGAGCTCGTTGGGGTTCGCCGGCACGTACGTGGCCCGCCCGCGGTCGTCGTGCGCCGGGGCGAGGACGGTGACCTCCAGCCGGGCGCCACCCCGCAGCGCGATGACATCGCCGGTGCCCTGCGCACGGACCTCGGGGACGTAGCGGACGGCGTAGCCGCTCGGCGTGCCCCCGGCCAGGTCGACGACGATCCGGTCGAAGCATGCGTGCTGACCCGAGCGGACGTCGACGAGGTTCTGCTGCTGCATGGTGCCGGCACTGCGCGGCACCGAACCCCACACGACCGAGCAGGAGGCGGCGTCGGCGGTCGCCGCGGAGAGCGGCACGAGCACCGCCGTGAGGCTGAACGCGGTGGCGACGGCCAACCGGCGAAGGATCGAGATGGACATGAGAGGCCCCTTTCGTGTGGAGACGCTCTCAGGAGCGAGCAGCGTCTCACCCTGATACGACGCCCGGCGTGCCCGTCAGGTTTCGCGGCAGACACGAGAGCTGTGGCGCTCGGAGCGCCTGGCCCCCCGGGAGCTCCGCTACCCTGCCCTCGAGAGCCCCACCCCCGCGGGGGCACCGTGACGCCGCCCCGCCCCGCAACGCCCCGGATCGCAACGCATCGCAAAGGAGCAGCCCATGGCCGGCCAACTCACCGAACGGTCCCACGCGGTGTGGCCCACCGGCTTCTGGGCGCGCGCACTGGTCGCGCTGCCGTTCCTCGTCCTCGCCAACCTGGCCGGGTGGCTCCTGGTCACACTCCTGGGCCAGTGGCCCTGGCCCGACGCCCTGGTGTGGCTCGCCCTGTTCGGGCCTGTCACGGTGTTGGTCGGAGCCGTCGCCATCGCCGGCGCCGCCCAGCCCGGGTCGCGCGTCCGCCTCTGGCCCGTGCCCCGCGGGCTGACCCAACGGCGAGCCTGAGCCGACGGCGTCCGCTCAGGTACGTTCCCGGACCAGCCGCACCGGGCCGAGGAGGCCATGGTCGCGGACGTGCGTCTGCTGCATGCGCGGCTCCGCCCAGCCCTCGGAGTTGCCCAGGACGTCGCGCAGGGTGTCGTAGTACCCACGCGCCAGGAGCCGTTTGTTGAGCGAGCTGGCCACGCGCACGGTGACGGTGTTCTCCCCCGCGCGCAGCTCGGTGGTGCGGACGACCGGACGCGACGTGTCGACGCCCACCGGTGTGCCGCCGTTGATGCGTACCGAACCGAGCCCGCCGCAGGTCGAGCACGAACGTCTGCCCGGGCTGGGCGTCGTCGATGCGCACCGTGGCGGTGTACTCCGCGATCCCGGACACCTCCCCGCCCACGCCGGGCAGCGCGTGCCAGGGCCGAAGCGTGGTCGGCCCGAGCTCGATCACCGTCACGGTGGTCGTGGGCCGGACCTCCTCGCTCACGTAGCCCAGGCCGCGATCCTCCGTGATGGTCTCGTCGGGCCCCGCGTCCCAGCTCTCGACCGTGACGTCCCACGTGGGGAGGTCGGCGACCCACTCGAGCTCCGCCGGCTCGGACGCGGCGGCGTCCGCGGACCGGTCCAGCGTCAGCAGCGCCGTCTCCCCCGGGTGGAGCCGGAGGGTGACGACCGTTCGGTCACCCGCGGCGTCCGCGCGCCCAACCCGCACCCCGGCGTGCGGACGCGTCGTGCCGCTCCACGCGTCCAGCCGGTGCACCAGGCCCGAGCCCGGCAGGGTGACGTCCATGTCGACGGGCTCGCCGGTGTCGTAGAGGAAGTGGTAGGCGTACAGGTGGAGCAGGTCGCCGTCCTCGCGCAGGTGAGTCAGCACGCTGCGGTTGTCCTCGACGAACTCCGCCCGGCCGGTCACCCCCAGCCGGCGCAGCGCCGCCACCGTGTCGGCCGGGTCGCCGACCCGCGCCACGCTCGGCAGTGCCACCAACTCCGCGATCGTCGCGGTGAGCTCGTCGTCGCGCCCGTCGAGGCCGTGGGTCCGCGCGGCGGCGGCCCCGTGCGTCCGGTAGCGCCGGGTCTGCAGTTCCACGAGCTCGCGGCTGCCGTCCACCAGCAACACCCGCAGCCCCACACGCGCCCAGCCCAGAAGTCGCCGGGCGACGTCCGCATCGAGGGCGTCCTGGTACACGATCAGCGCCTGGTAACCCGGCCCGTCCGGCTGGACGACCCCGTCGGCGAAGCGCACGTCGTCGCGCAGCAGCAGGGAGCCGTCGAAGAACTCATAGGTCCAGCCGGCGTCCTGCATGCCGAGGTCGGCCCACCAGTGGTTCTGCCGGTTGCGCATCCACCACGTGCCGTAGGCGACCTCGTCGGCCACCCGGGTGCCGTCGTCGTCGACGAACCGCATGCCCGAGACGTTGTCGGTGAAGTGGTCGGTGCGCAGGATGCCCACGTCGATGCGCGGACGCCCCTGCCGCAGCAGGAACTGGCACCGGGCCAGCGCCGTCGTCCACCACGGATAGAACTCGGCGCCGGGCTGGCGGGTGTCGAACCGCTCGGAGAACTCCGGCCACATGCCCTCGTGACCCGGCCACCGGGTGGTTTCCCTTGCACCGGCGGGGCTGGCCCAGCCGTGCAGGACCGTCCGGGTGATGCCGGCGGCGAGCTGGGTGGCGATGATCTGGTCGTAGAACCGGTGGTCGAGCATGTAGTTGCGTGTCGTGGCGCCCGTCTCGGAGCTGTACTGCTTGCCGAACAGGTGCGCCGGGCCGGCCATCAGCCGGTAGGCGTCGATCTGCGCGCCGAACTCCAGCGACTCGGTCTCGATGCCGTCGACCTCCGGCCCCGGACGCGTCAGCTCGAACGGCAGCCCGTAGCTGATCTCGGCGCGCAACGTCATGCCGTGGTGGTGCAGGAACGCCGCGAACGGGCGCAGCATGTTCTCGATGTAGAGGTCGGTCAGGGTGGCGACGTAGTCGAAGCGCACCTTCTCGACCGCCCCGGCGTGCGCCGCGTCCGGCTCGTTGCGGTAGATGGTCTGGGAGGCCATCATCGCCACCCGCCGGGTCAGGAACGGCAACCACGGGGTGATGTCGTAGCCGCGGCGGGCCCGGAACTCCTCGGCCACCGTCCGGCCCCAGAACATTCCGCCCTCGCCGTAGGCCGTGAGCTCCATCGAGTCCATGTACATCTGGGCGCGCGGGTTGGCGGCGATCTGCGCGCGCAGCTGCGGCGTCAGCACCTCGTGCTCCCAGTAGTCGATGACGGCGTCGACGCCGTCGCGGTCGAGATAGTTCACGGTGTAGTTGACCCTCGCCGACGGCGACGCCGTCTGTCCGGTGCCGTGCATCCAGTGGGCGTACAACCGCCAGTCGCCCTCGGGAGCCGTCCAGTCGAGTGTCTCGTCCACCACGTCGGCCGTGAGATCCACGACGGAGTCGACGTCCAGCACGTTGCCCAGCTCGGTCGTGCCGAGCACCCGCGCGGCCACCACAGCGACGAACGTCTGCTCCGACACCGCTCCCCGATGCCCCAGCACCGACGGCGAGAACGCGGCCAGATCGACGCGCCGCAGGGCGCCGGTGCGCGTGGCCCCACCCGCGACCTCCTCCACCGTCACGTTGAGTTCCTTGGCCGCCGCGGGGCTCTCGGGCGTGATGGTCGGCAGGTTCGCGTTCGCCCAGTTCGTGCCCGAGGTGAAGCTGACCGCCATCCCCCGCCGGGTGGCCTCTTCCACCACCACCTGCGAGTCGTGCACCCACTCCTCGGCGCCCCAGCCGTAGCGCGCGTGGTCGACCCCCTCCTCGTCCATGGCCAGGAACTCGATGCCGCCGAAGCCGAGGCGGTGCATCGCGGCGATCTCGGTGCGCAGCGTCGCATCGGTGTGGAGCCCTTCGGCGAGCCACCACCGCTGGTCGGGCCGGTACTCGATCGTCGGCTCGGCGAAGCCCGTCACGGTGCTGGCGAAGTCCACGGTGTTCCCTCTTCCTGGGGTGCTGGCCCGGGCCCCCGCGCCCGGCCTCGGGCCCCCCTGCGCTGGGGGATGAAGCGCCGGCCCAGTGGTGGGGAAGGCCCCACCGACGCGCGATGGCCATCCGGTTCAGCATACGGCGGGGGCGACCGGCGCGGGGTGCCCTGCCGGTGAACCGCGGCCGGGCACCCGCGACGCCGATTTGGACCCGAGGGAATGGCGCCATGGCGCCATTTCCTCGGGTCCAAATGCCAGATCACACGCCTCAGCGGGCGGTGGGGTCCGCGTCCCGGACGACCGCCACGGCGTCCGGATCGAGGCGGACGCCCACCGCGTCCAGCCCCGTCGCCTCCGGGGCACGCACCTCGGCGACCTGGCCGCTGGGCAGCTCGACCTTGATCGACACGTATCCCCGGCGGACGTTCTCCGCGCGCACCGGCAGGCGGACGCCGCCGGCGTCCAGCACCAGGCTCGCCGGCCCCAGGCCCACCAGACCGGACGCGGCGAGCCGCCCCACCCCGAGCGTCGCAGCGTCAGCGTCGGTGAGGAACGTGCCGTACCCCAGGAACCGCGCGACGGCGGCCGAGGCCGGCTGACGCCACAGCTCCGCGGGTGTGCCCACCTGGAGCAGCGCCCCGTCGGCGAGCACGGCCACCCGGTCGGCCAGGGCGAACGCCTCGTCCTGGTCGTGCGTCACGTGAACCGCGGGCGTCCCGGTGGCGCGCAGCACCTCGCCGAGCACCTCCACCAGCCGCTCCCGCAGCGCTCGGTCGAGCGCCGAGAGCGGCTCGTCCAGCAACATCAACCGCGGTCGCGGCGCCAGCGAGCGCGCCAGCGCCACGCGTTGCGCCTGCCCGCCCGACAGCTCGGTCACGCGGCGCCGCGCGAAGCCCGGCAGCCCCACCAGCTCGAGGAACTCCGCGGCCACCGACGACCGCCGCGCCCGCGGCAACGCGTGGAGCCCGTACGCCACATTGGCGCCCACGTCGAGATTCGGGAACAGCGCGGGTTCCTGGAACATCAGCCCGAAGTTGCGCTTGTGCACGGCCACGCGCGCGAGATCCGCCCCGTCCCACGCGACGGATCCGGACGCCAGCGGCTCCAGCCCCGCGATCGCCCGCAGCAGCGACGACTTGCCCGAGCCCGAGGCACCCAGCAGCGCGACGATCTCCCCGGGTCCGACGTCGAGCGACACCCCGTCCACCGCCGTGATGGTGCGCGTGGCACCCGGCTTCGGCCGGGGCGGCGGCACCCAGCTCAGGATCGGCCGGCGGTTGGGCGGACGCCGCGTGTCCCCCTCGGTCGTGGTGTAGCGCACCACGGCGTCGCGCACGGTCAGCCCGGTCACCATGTGGTCGCCTCCATGGGTCTCATCCTCTCAGCCAACGCCATGACCGTGGCCGTCATCACGGCCAGCAGCACCGCGGCCGCCATGCCCGTGCCCTGGTTCTCCCACCCCGGACGCCCCATCAGCCGGAACACCACCACCGGCAGCGTCGGCGCGTCCGGCCGCGCGAGGAAGGACGTGGCGCCGAACTCCCCCAACGAGGTCGCGAACGCGAACCCCGTCGCCAACCCGAGCCCGCGGGACGCCATCGCCAGGTCGACGCTGGCCAGCACCCGGCCGGGGCCCGCACCGAGCACGGCCGCCGCCTCGCGCAGGCGCGGGTCGATGGCCCGCAGCACGGGCAGCAGCACCCGCAGCACCAGCGGCAGGGCGACGATGGCCTGCGCGATCGGCACCAGCGCCATCGAGCTCCGCAGGTCCAGCGGCGGCCGGTTGAGCGTGATGAGGAAGCCGAACCCGACCGTCACCGCCGAGACCCCGAGCGGCAGCATGAACACCTGGTCGAGAACGCTGAGCGCGCGGCGTCCGACCCGCGAGCGCGGCCGGCGCGACACCACCAGGCTGACCAGGACGCCCAGCACCAGCGCCAACACCGTCGCCAGCACAGCCGTCCGCAGCGAATTGCCGATGGCATCACCCACCGGGATCGAGAGCGGCCCCGACGGCCCAGCGACCAGCGCGACGTAGTGGTCGGGGCCCCACCCGGACGCCGTCCGCAGCGAGCGCACCACGAGGTTGCCCAGCGGCAGCGCGACGAGCACCACGACGAGACCGGTGACGAGCGTCGCCCAGCCGTCACGGCGCCACCGCCAGCGCGGGATGCCGGACTCCCCGGTGCGCAGCCGCTGCGCCTGGGTCAACCGGCTCTGCAGCCGCTCCGAGATCACCAGGCTGATCGTCACCACCACCAGCTGGATCACCGAGAGCGCGGCCGCCGCCGTCAGGTCGAGCAGTTGGTTGGTGAGGAACCAGATCTCGGTCTCGATCGTGCCGTACGCCGGGCCACCCAGCACCATGACCACCCCGTAGGCCGACGCGCAGAACAGGAACACCAACGCGGCGCTGGACGCGATCGCGGGCGCGAGGGCCGGCAGGGTGACGGTCGCGAACACCCGTCGCGGCGTCGCGCCGAGCACGGCCGCCACCTCGGCCGGACGGCCGTCCAGCCCCGCCCACAGCCCCCCCACGGTGCGCACGACGACGGCGGTGTTGAAGAAGGCCAGGGCGGCGACGACGATCGCGAAGCTGCCGTCGAGGCCGAGGAACCCGAGCGGGCCGGTGCTGATCACCAGCGACTTGAACGCCACGCCGACCACCACGCTGGGCAGCACGAACGGGATGGTGACGACGGCCCGGGCGATGCCGCGGCCGGGGAACCGCGTCCGGTACAGCACCCACGCGGCCGGCAGGCCGAGCGCGAGGGACGCCAGCGTCCCGGCCACCGCCTGCGCCAGGGTGGTCGTGACCACCCGCCCGGTGCGGGGGGACGCGAGCACCGACGCGAACCCCTCCAGCGTGAGGGCGCCGTCGGGGAACAGCCCCCGCCCCACCAGCGCGGCGACCGGCCACGCGAAGAACACCCCCAGGAAGGCCAGCGGGACGCCGGCGGCAGCTCCCCATCCCAGCGCCGGCCCGACGCGCAGCCTCACGTCAGCCGATGACCGTCGTCGCCCAGTCACGGATCCACGTGTCGCGCCCCTCGGTGATGGCCTCGGGGGTCATCGTGTAGGGCCGCTGCGCCAGCGGCGCGAACTCGACCCACTCCGCCGGCAGCTCCACCGAGCGCTGCACGGGGTACATGTACATCTGCTCGGGGATGTCGGCCTGCACCGCGTCGCTGAGCAGGAACTCGATGAACTTCTGCGCCCCGACCTCGTTCTGCGCCCCCGCGATCACGCCGGCGTACTCCACCTGCCGGAAGCACGTGCCGAGCAGCGCCCCGGTGTGGGTCGCGCCGTCCACCACCTCGAACGACGGCGACGTGGCGTAGCTCAGCACGAGCGGCCGCGGCCCCTGCCCCGACGAGCCGGAGAACTGCACCGTGTAGGCCTCCGTCCAGTCCTGCGCGACGAGCAGGCCGTTGTCGCGGAGCCGCTGCCAGTAGTCGAGGTAACCGTCCTCCCCCTGCGCCTCCACGGTGGCGATGAGGAACGCCAGACCCGGCGAGCTGGTGGCGGGGCTGGACACCACGAGCAGATCCCGGTAGGCAGGATCGGCGAGGTCCTCCAACGTCGTCGGCACCCCCAGCTCGTGCTCGGCGAACCAGGCAAGGTCGGCATTGATGCACACGTCCCCGAAGTCGATCGGCGTCAACCGATGGGTGTCGTCCGCGGCGAACGTCGCCGCCTCCTGCTCCGGCAGGGCCTCGGCGACGTAGGGCACGACGACGTCCTCGTCCAGCGCCCGCCCGGCGAACGTGTTGTCGATGCCGAACACCACATCACCGAGCGGGGAGTCCTTCGTCAGCACCAGCTGGTTGGTCAGGCTGCCGGCGTCCCCGGGCGCGACGTAGGTGACGGTGTAGCCGGTCTGCGCCGCGAACTCGTCCAGCAGCTCCTGGCTCAACGCGAAGGAGTCGTGCGTCACGACGGTCAGGGTGGTCGACTCGGACGCGGTGGGCGTCGGCGACGTGGTGGGCGTCGGGGCCGTGTCGGACGCCGCCGGCGTCGGGGTGGCCGCCGGGCCGGTACAAGCCGCCAGCGCGAGCAGGCCCGGCACCAGAAGCATCGCGGTCCGGCGGCCCCAGCCGGGCGAGGTGGGGCGTCCGGGGTGCTGGCGATCGGTCATGCGATGGTCCTCCCGTTCGTAGGAGGGGTCGGCCCGCCGTGGGCCGAAGAGCTCGACTCCCTCCGCCGGTGCGAACCGGATCAGGTGCGAGGGTCTGCGGCGCTCCGCACTCTCAGCGCCCCTGCGGGCGCTCCCCTGTCTTCATTCCCCACCCTAGCGTGCGTGGCCCCGCGACCACCCGCAGGGTCACAGCGCGCCCCCGCCCCGGCACACAGCAGGGCCACAGACGCGGCCGACACGGTGGTTCCACGGCCCCGAACGGGTCGCCCGACACCGCGAAGGAACTGACATGACCCACACGGCCCCCCGACCCGGGACCGCCGGCCAGGCACTTCTGCTGGACAACGTCCACACCGACGCCATCCCCCCGCTCCGCGACGCCGGCCTGACCGTCCACCACCGCGCCGAGGCGCTCAACGACGTCGCCCTGACGCGGGCGCTGTCCGGCGTCCGGGTGCTCGGCATCCGCTCCGGCACCCGCCTGACCCGCCGCGTCCTGCAGCGCGCCGAACATCTGGAGGCGGTCGGCGCCTTCTGTGTCGGCACCAACCAGATCGACCTGGCCGCCGCCGACGAACTCGGCATCGCCGTCTTCAACGCCCCCCACGCCAGCACGCGCAGCGTGGTCGAGCTCGCGGTGGCGAACCTGCTGGCCCTCAGCCGCCGCCTCACCGTCCACGACCGGGCGGTCCACGCGGGCCGCTGGCACAAGACCGCCGAGGGCAGCCGCGAGGTGCGCGGCCGGACCCTGGGCATCGTCGGCTACGGCAACGTCGGCAGCCAGCTGTCGGTCGTCGCCGAGGCGCTCGGCCTCCGCGTGCTGTTCCACGACCTGGCCGACCGCCAGCCGATCGGCCACGCCACGCCCACCCGGACGCTCGACGAACTGCTCGGGGCATCCGACATCGTCAGCCTCCACGTGGACGGCCGGGCGGGCAACGCCGGCCTCCTCGGCGCCGCCGAGCTCGGCCGGATGCGGCCCGGCGCGCTGCTCGTCAACCTCAGCCGCGGCCCGGTCGTCGACCTGCCCGCGCTGCAGGACGCGCTGGCGTCCGGCCAGCTCGCCGGGGCCGCGCTCGACGTCTTCCCCGACGAACCGTCGGGCCGTTCGGACGCCTTCGCCTCCGCCCTGCAGGGCCTGCCGAACGTCATCCTCACCCCGCACATCGGCGGATCAACCGAGGAGTCCCAGGCCGCCATCGCCGCCCACGTGGCGGGCAAGCTCACCGATCACCTCACCGGCACCACCGGCCGCGCCTCCCGCGCCGCCTGACGCCCACCCCTGCCCGCACCATCCCGACGCCGCACCCCCAACACGCATTCACCACGACCGCCGCCATCACCACCACCACCACCACCACCAAGGAGACCAGCATGAACGTCCGCTCCCTCACCCGTGCCGCCCACTCCGCCTCCTTCTTCAAGGTGCAGGAGGCGGCGGGCTCCGGGCGCACCGTCGTCGACTTCTGCATCCCGACGAACAGCTACTTCCCCACCCCGGCGATGTTCGACCAGCTGTCCGCCGCGCTGCCCGAGCTCCTGACCTACTACCCCAGCGACGCCGCGGCCACCACCCGGCGGCTCAGCGACCTGCTCGGCCTGCACCCCCAGACCGTGGCGATGGGCAACGGCTCCACCGAACTCATCACCTGGATCGACCACCTCCTGGTCACCGAGAGCATCGCCGTGCCGATACCGACCTTCGGCCGTTGGACCGACCAGCCGTTCGAGACAGGCAAGCGCGTCGACCTGTACCCGCTGCGCGAGGCCGACGGGTTCGCCCTCGACCTGGCCGACTACGCCCGCTTCATCCGCGAGCGCGGTTCGCGGGCGGCCGTCATCTGCCAGCCCAACAACCCCGACGGTGGCATCGTGGCCCGCGACCAGGTGATCGCGTTCCTCGACGAACTGTCCGATCTCGACCTCGTGGTCGTCGACGAGTCCTTCATCGACTTCGTCGACGACGCGGAGGCCCGCTCCGTCGTCGACGTCGCGCCGCTGCGCAGCAACGTCATCGTGCTCAAGTCGCTCGGGAAGAACTTCGGCCTGCACGGCGTCCGTTTCGGCTACCTCGTCGCCAACCCGGCGCTCGCCCGCCGCGTCGGTGAGGCCCTGCCGAAGTGGAACCTCAACTCCCTGGCCGAGGCTGTCGTCGGCATGCTGGGTCAACACCGGGACGCCTACCGTCACAGTCTGGCGCTGGCCGCCCGCGACCGGCGCGCGATGGCCGAGCGGCTGCGCACCTTCGGCTCGTTGTCGGTGTTCGAGACGAGCACCAACTTCGTCCTGGTCAAGCTACCGGACCATTGGTCGGGCCCGGAGCTGCGCGACTTCCTCCTCGCCGAGCACGGTGTCTACGTCCGCGAGTGCGGCAACAAGCTGGGCCTGACCAGCCAGTTCCTGCGCCTGGTCGTCCGGCCCACACCGGACGTCGACCGCCTCCTGGGCGGACTGGACGACTACCGCCGATCGGTCGGACGCCGCGCCGCCTGAGCGGGCAGCTCCCCGAACGGCGCGTCGGAGTCCTCCGGCCAGCTCGCCCGGAGGGATTCGAGCTCGGCCACGCGCTCGGGGTGACGCTCGAGCCAGGCGGCGAAGATCTCGCCCTGATGGGTGTTCGCCCAGCGGAACGGAACGACGGCGGCCACCGCGGCGAGCACCACCGCGACGCCGTACCACCACAGCGGGTCGTCGCGCAGCCCTCCCATGGCCGCGGTCGTCCGCAGCGTCACGACGAGGGCCAGCCCGGCGGACAGCCCCCACCAGGCGTCGTAACGCCCCCGCCCCGCCCAGGGGTCGGGCTCGGCGAACCCGTCGAGCAGCCGCTCGCGGCGCCACCGGTGGAGCCGCGTCTCGGCGGCCAACGCCAGGGCGACCAGCAGCGCCACCCAGCCCTCGGCGAACGCCCCGCGCACCCACACCAGCGCGACGACCCCGAACACGAGCACCACGGCCGCGGTCGCCGCGTACCGGAGCAGCACGGCCGCCCGGTGGGCGACGGCCACGCGCACCCGATCCACCAACGGGACGCCGTGGGGCAGCGTCGCCGCCAGCTCACGCCGCAGCCGGCGTCCCCACGCGCCCGGCCGCCCGGCCGCTCCGGTTCCCGGCTCAGCGGCGGCCATGAGCGCGTCCGCCAGCGTGCGGGGCGGGCGCGGGGGCAGGAGAGTGTCGCGCACGACCCCCACGAGGGCCACCACCCCGACCGCCACGGCCACCACGGCGGCCAGCTGCACCCACGGGTACCAGGTGGTGGGGAAGAGGAAGAGCACCTCGGCGGGGAAGACGAGCAGCTGCAGGCCGAGGGCCACCACAGCGACCACGCCGAGCGGGTACAGGCTGCGCGCCAGCATCAGGTTGACCGAGCGGGACAGGCCCTGGATCGCGAGGCCGAGGAGCCACGAGAGCCACAGCCACGCGGTGGCCCAACCGAGCACGCTCAGCGAGGGCCGCACCACCACGAACAGCAGCAGCCACGGCCACCCCAGCAGCACCAGCCACAGCCCGACCGACGTCCACGGGCCCAGGGGGCGTGGGCTGCTCAGCGGCCGGTCCCCGCGTACACGACGGCCTGGCCCTCGCTGTCGAGGCCGAACGCCGTGTGACAGGCTCGGACGGCGGCGTCCACGTCGTCGACGTCGACGACCACCGAGATGCGGATCTCCGAGGTTGAGATCATCGCGATGTTGATGTCGGCGGCGGCCAGCGCACGGAAGCACGTCGCCGACACACCGGGGTGGCTGCGCATGCCGACGCCCACCACGGACACCTTGCCCACGTGGTCGTCGTACTCGGTCGACGTGAACCCGATGCGCTCGCGGGCCGCCTCCAGCGCCGCGATCGCCCGCGGGCCGTCGGCCTGCGGCAGGGTGAAGGAGATCGCGGTGGTGTTGTCGGCCACCGACACGTTCTGCACGATCATGTCGATGTTGACGCCGACGGCGGCGACGGTGTCGAAGACGTCCGCGGCCGCGCCGACGCGATCGGGCACGCCGACGACCGTGACCTTGGCCTCGGACCGGTCGTGGGCGATGCCGGTGATGATGGGGTTCTCCACGGACTCCTCCTCGCTGATGTGCTTCACCCAGGTGCCGGGCTTGGTCGAGAACGAACTGCGCACGTGCACCTCGACGTTCTCGCGCCGCGCGTACTCCACGCAGCGCAGGTGCAGGATCTTGGCGCCGTTCGCGGCCAGCTCGAGCATCTCGTCGTAGCTGATCTCGGGGATCCGTTGCGCACCCGGCACGATGCGCGGGTCGGCGGTGAACACCCCGTCCACGTCGGAGTAGATCTCGCAGTAGCCGGCCCCCAGGGCGGCGGCCAGCGCGACGGCGGTGGTGTCGGACGCCCCCCGCCCCAGCGTGGTCACATCCTTGGTGGTCTGCGACACGCCCTGGAACCCGGCGACGATGACGACGTCACCCTCCCCCAGGGCCGTCTCGATGCGGCCGGGCGTGATGTCGATGATGCGCGCGTCGCCGTGCTTCTCGGTGGTGATGACGCCGGCCTGGCTGCCGGTGAACGACCGGGCGGTGTAGCCGAGATCGTTGATCGCCATGGCGAGCAGCGCCGCGCTCATCCGCTCACCGGCGGTGAGCAGCATGTCGAGCTCACGGGGCCGCGGCTGCGGCGACACCTGCTGGGCGAGGTCAAGCAGCTCGTCGGTCGTGTCGCCCATGGCGGACACGATGACCACGACCTCGTTGCCCTGCGCCTGCGCGTCGACGATGCGCTGCGCCACCCGCTTGATGCTCGCGGCGTCCGCGACGCTGGATCCGCCGAACTTCTGCACGACCCGCACTGGTGCTCCGACCTCCTCGTGTTGCGAACCGGATCCACTCTGCCACGGACGCCGCCCGCACGCCCGCTCATCCCACGGCGCGGGGCCGGCGAACGTCGCGCCACCCCGCCGTCCCGCGCGCCGTCGTCCTACACTGGGGCGCCATGAGCCACGAGCCCGTCCCGCAGCGTCTCTCCGACGCCGATCGGGACGCCGCCACCGCGATGTTGCGCGAGCACTTCGAGGCCGGGCGCCTCGACGACACCGAGTTCGCCGAGCGGATGACTGCGGCGCTCTCCGCACGCTTCGCGTCCGACTTCGGCCCGCTGTTCTCCGACCTGCCCGAGCCCCGCCCGCATCTCGACAGTTCGGCCGCCGGTGCGTCCCTGGTGCCCGGTTCGACGCCCGGCCGGACGCCGACGCGCCAGCCGGTCGCCTCCGCGGGTCGGCCGCACCCCGATGGGGACGAGGTGGTGACCTCCGGCCCTCGGGTGCCACCGCAGATCGCCCAGTGGTTGCCGATGGGCCGGGCGTTGCTGTGGCCCGCCTGCATCCTGTCCGCGATCATGTTCGGGAACTGGTTCTTGTTCATCGCCATCGCCATCATCGGCAGCATCGTGTTGAACCAGCTCGTCCCCGACCAGCGCAAGCCCCCGCCCCACCTCGAGCGCTGAGCACCCCGGCACGCCCGAGACGCACACGGGGCCCGCTCCGATCGGAGCGGGCCCCGTGGGCGAACGGGTCAGGCAGGGCTCACTCGGAGTCCAGGTCCTTCTCGATGAGGGCGGCGATGGCCTCGACGGCCTCCTCGTTGTCGGACTCGACGACGACCTCGGCCCCCTTCTCGGCGCCCAGGGTCATGATCATGAGGCTCGACGCCGCGTCGACGCCCTCGTCGTCGTCGCCACCGACGAGCGTCAGGGTGATCTCGTCGTCGTAGCCCTCAGCGGCCTCGGCGATGATGGCGGCCGGGCGGGCGTGCAGGCCCACGGACGAGCCGACGGTGACAGTCTTGCTAGCCATGCTTTTCTCCTTCGAGAGATTCGGGTCGTCAGGCGGCCACGGCCTTCTTGCCACCAAAGAACTGCTTGGCGGCGATGACGGCGACCGCGCCGACGATCATGCCAGCAAGGATAGCGATGATGAACCCGATCGGGTTGTCGATCGCAAACAGCACGAAGATCCCGCCGTGGGGGGCCCGACTGCCGACACCGAGCGCCATGGTGAGCGCGCCGGTCACCGCTCCGCCCAGCATCATCGAGGGGATGACGCGCAGCGGGTCGGCGGCACCGAACGGGATGGCACCCTCGGAGATGAAGGACGCCCCGAGCAGCCAGGCCGTCCGGCCGTTCTCGATCTCGGGCTCGGTGAAGAGCCGCTTGCGGACGGTCGTGGCCAGGGCCATCGCCAGCGGCGGCACCATGCCGGCCGCCATCACGGCGGCCATGATCTGGAACGACGCCTCGGTCTGCGCCGAGAGACCCGCGGTGGCGAACAGATAGGCCGCCTTGTTGACGGGCCCGCCGAGGTCGAAGCACATCATCAGGCCGAGGATGATGCCGAGCAGGATGACCGAGCCGCCGGTCATGCCGCCGAGGAAGGCGTACAGGCCGTTGGTGATGGCCGCCAGCGGCGCGCCGAGCAGGAGGTACATCAGGCCGCCGACGATCAGCGTGACGGTGAGCGGGATGATGACCACCGGCATGAGGCCGGCCAACCAGCGCGGCGGCTTGAGCGACGCCAGCCACATGGCGAGCAGGCCCGCGATGAGGCCGGTCACCAGGCCGCCGATGAAGCCGGCGCCGAGCGTCACCGAGATGGCGCCGCCGACGAAGCCGGGGGCGATGCCGGGGCGTCCGCCCAGCGCGTAGGCGATGTAGCCCGACAGGGCGGGCACGAGGAAGCCGAAGGCCGCCGAGCCGACGAGGTTGAGGATGCCGCCCAGCCACGGCCCCAGCCCGGCCGCCGGGCCCAGGTCGTAGGCCAGCGCGGCATAGCTGCCCGCGGACGCGCACTGCTCCGCGGTGGCGCCGGCCGCCCAGGCGGGCAGGTTGGCGCAGTCGGGTGTCAGCGCGATGCCGTAGCCCCCGACGAGGAAGCTGAGCGCGATCAACAGGCCGCCGGCCGCGACGAACGGGATCATGTACGACACACCGGTCATCAGGGCCTGCTGGATGCGCTTGCCCCAGCCGAGCTGGGCGCCCTCGCCGGCGCCGTCGGACGCCCCCGCCACGCCGGACACGCGCCGCGCGTTGGGGTTCTTCGACGCCGCCAGCGCCTCCTCGATCATCTTCGCGGGCTCGTTGATGCCCCGCTTGACGCCGGACTCGATCACCGGCAGGCCAGCGAAGCGCTCCTTCTCCTTCACCCCGACGTCGGTCGCGAAGATCGCCGCGACGGCGCCCGAGATGACCGACGCGGGCAGCGGCGTCACGCCACCGGAGCCCTGCGTCTCGACCTGCACGTCGACCCCGGCCTCCTGCCCGGCCGCGACCAGCGAGTCGGCCGCCATGTAGGTGTGGGCGATGCCGGTCGGGCAGGCGGTGACCGCCACGATGACCGGACGGTCCGCCCCCGCCTCCCCCGCGGTGGCGGCATCCGGGGTGGCGGCATCCGGGGTGGCGGCAGACACGGCTGTGGCCCCGGTCCCGGCGGCGCCCGCAGCACCGGCCGCGGCGACTCCTCCCGCGGCGCCGGGCGCGGCGGCGTCCGGCGGGTTGAGCACACCGTCGACGAGGGCGACGACGTCGGCCGGGCTCTGGGCGGCGCGCAGGGAGGCCAGGAAGTCCTTCTTCACCAGCGCGCGGGCGAGCTTGGTGAGCAGCTTGAGGTGGTCGGCGTCGCCGTCCGCCGCCGCCGCGATGAGGAACACGAGGTCGGCCGGGCCGTCCTTGGCGCCGAAGTCGACCGGGTTCGACAGCCGCGCGAAGGCCAGCGACGCCTCCGACACCGCCGCCGAGCGGCAGTGGGGAATGGCGAAGCCGCCGGGCAGGCCGGTGGCGGCCTTGCCCTCGCGGTCCATCGCGTCGGCGGTCAGGCCGGCGGCATCGGCGCGGCCGGCGTCGGCGACGACCTGGGCCAGGGACGCGATGACGTCCTGCTTCTGGGCACCGAGGTCGGCGTCGAGCCGCACCAGGTGTTCGTTGATGAGTGGCATGGGGACTTCCCTTCGTCGGGTCAGGCGGTGAGGTGGGTGACGACGACGCGGCCGGGGGGCAGGTCGTCGGGGGTCGGGAGGGTGGTGCCGGGCAGGGACGCCGCCGCGGAACCGTGGGCGACGGCCTGCGCCAGGCAGTCGGCCGGGTCGAGCCCGGTCACGTCGCCGAGGATGAAGCCGGCGACCGAGGAGTCGCCCGCGCCCACGGTGCTGGCGACCCGGATTGCCGGCGCCGCGGCGTGCCAGGCGCCGGCGGCGTTGACGAGCACCGCGCCCGAGCCGCCCAGCGTGACGAGCACGTGGGTGATGCCGCGCTCGTGGAGCCGCTTCGCGGCGGCCACGATGTCCGCGAGGTCACCCGCGGCCGCGGCCGCCTCGAAGGCGGCGGCGTCCCCGCCCGTGAGCTGCGCGAGTTCGTCGGAGTTGGGCTTGACCAGGTCGAACGCGCTGGCGGGCAGGGCGGCGAGCACCGCGTCCAGCGCCGCGTCGGAGGTGTCGATGGCGACCTTCGCCCCCAGCGGACGCAGCGCGGCGGCCAGCTGGGCATACCAGTCGTCCGGCGCGCCGGGCGGCAGCGACCCGGACAGGGCCACCCACGCGGCTCCTGCGGCGGCGGCCACCACCTGGGCGGTGGCGGCGTCGAGGTCGGAGGCCGAGAGCGTCGGCCCCGGCTCGTTCACCTTGGTCGTCGTGCCGCCGGGCTCGGTGATCGTCGTGTTCGTGCGGGGGCGGTGGCGGACGCCGGGGGCGTCCACCGCCATCGCCGTGGGCACGGCCCCATCGAGCATCGCCCGGTAGGCCGTGTCGTCGAACGGGAGGACGGCCGTCGCCTCGACGCCCGCCTCGGCCACGACGCGGGCGACGTTCACCCCCTTGCCGGCGGCCTGCTCGGTCACCGACACCGCGCGCTGCACCTCCCCCCGCGCGAGCGGGCCGCCGAGGGCGACCGTCTTGTCGATGCTGGGATTCGCCGTGAATGTCACGACGCGTCGTGCGGACGGCGGCCGCTGGCCACCGCCCCGCTCCTGAACATTCAGGTCCACGTCCACTCCCTCGGGGTCAATGTGGGGTCATCTGTTTATAGCTGGGTTTGCGTGGCTCCACAACTCTGAAGCCGGTATGTCGTTTGGCATCGTGTGGCGTTCGGTGCCGGCTCCTCGCTGGGAAGTATGGCGAACCCCCCGGCACCCCGCAGGGATTACCGAGCCGATGCCCCAGGATCGCCTCGACGCCCGTCACTGGGCGACGGGAGGCTCCTCGGCGAGCTCGGGGTGCAGGCGCAGATAGCGCCGGTGGTCATTGGCCCACGCGTAGTAGAGCCCGATGAGCAGGCCGCCGCCGATGTAGTTGCCCACGAGGGCGATCGCGACGTTGGCCGCGGCGAGCCCGACGTCGATGCCCTGGGTGAGGCCCACGATCGTGAACAGCACCGTGTTGGCCACCGAGTGCTCGAACCCCAGGAACGCGAAGATGAACACCGCGGTGATCATCGCCAGCGCCCGAGTCAGGTCCTCCTTGATGAACCCGTTCCAGATCAGCGTCATGGCGATGTTGATCATGAAGTTGCACAGGATGGCGCGGATGAAGAGGTCACTCCATCCCCCGACACCCAGGGTGATGTACTCCAGCTTGTGCGCGACGGAGGACGCCATCTGCTCCCCCACGCCCCCTCCGGCCAGCGTGCTGCCCATCATCAGGAGGGCGATGACCAGGCCGCCGAGGAAATTGCCGAACAGGCACAGCCCCATGATGCGCAGCGAACGCAGCAGCGTGGTGCGCCGGTGGTACATGCCGACGGTGACCACCATCATGTTGGAGGTGAGCAGCTCGGACTTGGTGTAGTAGATGAACACCAGGGCCCAGCCGAACGCGAGGCCGCCGACGAGGCGTCCGACGCCGGTCAGCGGCTCCCCGCCCACCTCGAGCCCGGCGAAGACGGAGACGATGGAGAAGTTCGTCAGGTAGAAGACCCCGATGATGATCCCGGCCATGGCCGCCCGCTGCAGAAAGATGCGGGCGACCTCGCCGGTCATGACATGTTTGGTGTCCAGCGCCTCGAGCACCGTGCTGATGAACACGCGGCCCGGGAAGAGCCGCTCCATCGAATCGGCCACGCCGGCTCCTCTCACGCCTTGCGGATCGCGAACCTCAACCCCAGTTCGTCGTCCGTGGTCACGTCACCGCTGGGCTCGCCCTCGGTCATCGTCGTCGCGAGCACCTCGCGGGCGACGTCGTCAGCTCCCGACCGTAGTGCCTCGGCGAGCTCGGCGTCGGCGTTCCACACCAGCTCGATGCGGTCCGACACCTCCAGCCCGGACGCCTTGCGGGCATCCTGCACCAACCGCACCACCTCGCGCACCAGCCCCTGGGCGACGAGGGCCGGCGTCAGCTCGAGGTCGAGCGCGACGGTCTCGCCCTGCTCGTTGACCACCGACCAGCCCTCGCGGGGCCGTTCGCTGATGAGCACCTCCTCGGCGCTCACCACCGTGCCGCCGTCGACGTCCACCGTGGCCTCGCCGTGCGCGGCCAGGGCGGACGCCAGCGCCGCGGCGTCCGCGGCCGCGATGGCCGCCGCGATGCGCGGGGTGTCCTTGCCGAACCGGCGGCCAAGCGCCCGGAAGTTGCCCTTGGCGACGTGGTCGACCAGGTCGCCCGCCGAGCTGAACGACTCGACGGTTCCGACGTTGAGCTCGGCGGCGATCTCGTCGATCAGCTCGCTGCCGAGCCGCGCGAAGGACGCCGAGGGCACCAACAGCCGCTGCAGCGGCTGACGGGTCTTGACGCGGGCCTCCGAGCGGGCCGAGCGACCGAGTTCCACGAGCCGGCGCGCGGTGCGCATGGACGCGTTGAGGTCGGGGTCGATCGCGGCGGCGTCCGCCACCGGCCAGGAGGCGAGGTGGACCGACGCGGCGGCGTCCGGCACCGCGGCCACGAACAGGTCCTGCCACACCCGCTCGGTGACGAAGGGCGCCATGGGGGCCATCAGACGGGTGACGACGTCGAGGGTCTCGTGCAGCGTCCACAACGCGCCCGGATCACCCTCCCAGAAGCGGCGCCGGCTGCGGCGGATGTACCAGTTGGACAGGTCATCGACGAAGTCGGCCAGCAGCGAGCCGGCCCGCTGGGTGTCGAAGTGCTCCAGCGCGTCGGTGACCTGCGCCACCAGGTCGTTGCGGACGCTGACGAGCCAGCGGTCCAGCACCCCGAGCGTCGTGTCGGCGGGCGGGGGCGCCGGCGTCCACCCGTTCGTGCGCGCATAGAGGGACTGGAAGCTGACGGCGTTCCAGTAGGTCAGCAGCACCTTGCGGACGGTCTCGGTGATCGTGGTGTGCCCGACGCGACGCGACGACCAGGGCGAGCCGCCCGCGACCATGAACCAGCGGACGGCGTCCGCCCCGTGGGTGTCCATCAGCGAGATCGGCTCGAGGATGTTGCCCAGGTGCTTGCTCATCTTGCGGCCGTCCTCGGCGAGGATGTGGCCGAGGCACAGCACGGTGCGGTAACTGCTCGCGTCGAACGTGAGCGTGCCGACCGCCATGAGGGAGTAGAACCAGCCGCGGGTCTGGTCAATGGCCTCGCAGATGAAATCGGCCGGGTAGGCCTGCTCGAGCTTCTCGGCCGAGCCGGGCGCCCACGGGTAGCCCCACTGGGCGAACGGCATCGAGCCCGAGTCATACCAGGCGTCGATCACCTCGGGGACGCGCACGCTCGGCTTGCCGCAGGTGGGGCAGGCGAACGTGACGTCGTCGACGAAGGGGCGGTGCGGATCGAGCGCCGACAGGTTCTCCCCCGCCAGCTCGCCCAGCTCGGCGAGCGAGCCGACGCACACCTGGTGATCGTCCTCGCAGCGCCAGATGGGCAGCGGGGTGCCCCAGTAGCGCTTGCGCGACAGCGCCCAGTCGATGTTGTTGTCGAGCCAGTCGCCGTAGCGGCCGTGCTTGATGTGCTCGGGGTGCCAGGACGTGGCCTCGTTCTCGCGGAGCAGCGCCTCCTTGACCTGCGTCGTGCGGATGTACCAGCTCGGCTGGGCGTAGTACATCAACGGCGTGTGGCACCGCCAGCAGTGCGGGTAGGGGTGCTCGTGCACGAGCGTGCGCAGCAACAGGCCGGTGTCGCGGAGGCGCTCGACGATCAGCGGGTCGGCCGTCTTGAAGAACACGTCCGACACGAAGCCGTTGCCGGGCAGGAAGCAGCCGTCGGGGCCGATGGGGTTCACGTACGCGATGCCGTTGCGGCGGCTGGAGGCAAAGTCGTCCTCGCCGAACGGGTAGGACTGGTGCACCAGGCCGGTGCCCTCGCCCGTGGCGACGTAGTCCTCGTTCACGACGAACCAGGCCGGGCCGGGCTGGTCCATCACATCGAGGGGGCGCTCGTAGGTCCAGCCGAGCATGTCGGCGCCGGTGAAGGTGTCGGTCGGACGCCAGCCCTCCCCCAGCGCGCTGGTCACCGAGTCGACGGCCACGACGACGGGCTTGGCGCCGGCGTCCGACACCGCGACGGTGTACTCGATGTCGGGGCCCACGGCGACCGTGGTGTTCGAGACGAGCGTCCAGGGCGTGGTCGTCCAGATCGCGAGGTCCGCGGTGCCGGCGTACGGGCCGGACGTGAGCGGGAACCGGACGAACACCGTGGTGTCGGCGGTCTCCTCGTAGCCCTGGGCCAGCTCGTGGTCGCTCAGCGTCGTGCCGCAGCGCGGGCAGTAGGGGGCGACCCGCTGGTCCTCCACCAACAGGCCGCGCTGGTGGATCTGCTTCAGCGACCACCAGACGCTCTCGACGTACGGGGTGCTCATCGTCCAGTACGCCTCGTCGAGGTTCACCCAGTAGCCCATGCGGCGGGTCAGCTCGGTCCACTGGTCGACGTACTGGGTCACCGAGCTCCGGCACCGCTCGTTGAAGGGGGCGATGCCGTAGGCCTCGATGTCGGGCTTGCCGTTGAAGCCGAGCTCCTTCTCGACGGCGAGCTCGACCGGCAGGCCATGGCAGTCCCAGCCCGCCTTGCGGTCGACCCGGAAGCCCTGCATCGTCCTGAAGCGCGGGAAGACGTCCTTGAACGCCCGCGCCTCGATGTGGTGGGTGCCGGGCATGCCGTTGGCCGTGGGCGGCCCCTCGTAGAACGTCCAGGTGGGGCCGTCGGCGGTCCGCGCGAGCGAGGCCTCGAACGTGTGCTGCGCGTCCCACAGCGCGATGACCTCGCGCTCCATCGCGGGCAGGTCGACCTGCGGGGCGACGGCGCGATAGCCGGCCGGGTTGCTCATGGAATTCCTTCGTCATTCCCGGACGCGGGGCGTCCGGCTCGGGTGGGACGAAGGGACGAGCGCACCGGACTGCTCCGGCGGACCCGCGGTACCACCCTCCTTGGGCTCTGCCCCGTCGACGCCACGGCCGTGGCGCGTCGGGAACGGGGAGCCCCGCTCAGACTCGTCCGCCGCCGGTTCTAGTGAGCGCCTCTCGACGCCGTTCTTCCGGCAGCTCCGGGGTGATGGCCCCATCGTCGCCGTGCGGACCCGCCCATTCTACGAACGGCGCCGCCCGGACGCCAAGCGGCGGGGTCGTACGAGCCGCTCGACCTCAGCGCGACCACCTCGCTCCCCGCACAGCGCCCTGCTCTCCCTGCAGCGAGAGCACCGCTACGGCAAGGGAGCGACGTGCGTGTCCACGAGAGCGGCGCTACGCCCGGGGAGTGCCGTGCGCGGCGTCCCCGAGCAGGCCCTCGATGACCTGGGCGACGCCGTCGGCGTCGTTGGTCAGCGTGACCCGGTCGGCCGCCGCGAGTGCCTCGGGGGTGGCGTTGCCCATCGCCACGCCGACGCCCGCCCAGCGCAGCATCTCGACGTCGTTCACGTTGTCACCGAACACCATCACCTCGCTGGCGTCGATGCCGAGGTGGGTGCACACGGACGCCAAACCGGACGCCTTGGTCACGCCCTCCCGGGCGACCTCGAGGAAGGGGGCGCCCGAGATGGTGGGGTGGCAGCCCGGGACGGCGAGTTCGCGGGCGGCAGCCAACAGCGCGCGCGGCTCGACGTCGTCGTGCTTGAGCACCAGCTTGACCGACCCGGCGGCCAGGACCTCGTCGAGGTCGGCGAAGCGGTGGACGACCTCCCACGCCGCACTCTGGGCTCCCGGATCCTGCGGGCCGGAGTAGCCGTGCTCGGCGAGGTAGGTGTTGCCGCCGTCGCGCACCGAGACGGCCCTCACCCCGGGGAACCGCGCCCGCATCGCCTCGACGAGGGTGCGTTGGGCGTCCACGTCGAGGATCTCCTCGAAGAACAGCTCACCGGTCGACAGGTGCATGGCGACCGACCCGTTGCTGCCGATCGCCGGCCCCTCCAGCGCGGTGCCGCGCACGAGGGCCGCGATCGAGTACGGCTGGCGTCCGGACACGGCCGTGACCACGATGCCGGCCTCGGACGCCGCCAGGAACGCCTCGCGGGTGCGGGCGCTGATGGTGACGTGGTCGCTGTGGACGAGGGTGCCGTCGACGTCGGTCGCCAGGAGTCGGATCACGGCCTCAGGCTAGCGGTTGGGGCGGGGGCGTCCGGACGGGTGGCGGCGGAGGGGAACCGGCGCGGGGTCGGCGTCCCGACCGTCAGCCGACCGCTCGCCGCCCGGAGAACGCGCGGCCCAGGGTGACCTCGTCGGCGTACTCCAGGTCGCCCCCGACGGGGAGGCCAGAGGCCAGCCGCGACACCGTGATGCCGGTGTTGGCGAGGATGCGCGACAGGTACGTGGCCGTCGCCTCGCCCTCGAGGTTCGGGTCGGTGGCGAGGATGACCTCGGTGATCACCGGCGCGCTCAGGCGGCGCAGCAACTCGGCGATGTGCAGATCTTCCGGCCCGACGTTGTCGATCGGGCTGATCGCCCCGCCGAGCACGTGGTAGAGCCCGCGGAACTCGCGGGTGCGCTCGATGGCCTGGACGTCCTTGCTCTCCTCCACCACGCACACCAGCGACTGGTCCCGGCGCGGGTCGCGGCAGACCCGGCAGGTCGCCTCCTCGGCGATGTTGAAGCAGATCTCGCAGAACCGCACCTTCTCGGTGACCTCGCGCAGCGCATCCGCGAGCCGGGCCACGTCCTCCCGGTCGGACTGCAGGATGTGGAAGGCGATGCGCTGGGCACTCTTCGGCCCGACGCCGGGCAGGCGGCCCAGCTCGTCGATCAGGTTCTGGATCGGCCCTTCGTACACGCGTCAGAAACCGAGACCGGGCGGCATCGGGGGCATGGCCGCCGACGCGAGGGTCTGCACCTGCGTGGACGCGTCCCGGATGGCGGCGACGATGAGGTCGCCGAGGGTCTCGGCGTCCTCGGGGTCGATGGCCTTGGGGTCGATCGTCACCTGCGTGACCTCGCCCGTCCCGCTCATCGTGACCACCACGAGGTCGCCCCCGGCGCTGCCGGTGACCGTCTGGTTGGCCAGGTCGGCCTGGGCGTTGGCCAACTGCTCCTGCATGGCCTGGGCCTGCTGCAGCAGCGCGTTCATGTCGAACCCGCCGCCCTCGGTGTTGAACATCGACATGGCTGTCACTCTCCTTGGTTCTGCTGTGTGGGGATCAGCTCGGTGGGGATCAGCACGGTGGGGTTCGGCTGTGGGTTCATCGTAGGCGAGGCGTGTCCGAAACCTGCGGTCGTGCCGGTCGCGGATGGCCTCACGGCGTCTCCTCGGCGATCAGCTCGGCGCCCAACTGGGTGGCAAGCAGTTCCTCGCTGCCGAGCGGTTCGGCGTCGAGGTCGGCGTCGTCGCGCGAGGCCGTCTCCTCACCGTCGTCCTCCGCCACCGGGCCGGGCTGCATCGCGGTGATGTTCTGGCGCGCCTGGGCCGCACCTTCGCGCTGCGCCCGCTCCGCCCTCGCCCGCCCCGCCTGATCCTGCTCCGCCCGGGCCTGCTCCGCCTGGGCCTGTTCGGCCTCGGCCTGCCGCGGCGTCGGCTGCTCCGGACGCGGTGGGGCCGCCTGGGCGAGCGTGGACGACGGCGGCTCGGCGTCACCCGCGATCGCCTCGATCCGCGGCGCGATGCCGAGCACCTCCAGCACGGCCTCGCGAACGATGTCCATGCTCCCGCCCCGCCCCAGGCTCTCGCGCGCGCCGGGGTTGTCGATGCTGAGGGTCAAGACGTCGTCGGCGAACGCGTGCACCTGCGCGTTCTCGCGCAGCACGATCCACGTCACCCGCCGCCGGTTCTTCACCGCGTCGAGCACCTGGGGCCACATGGAGCGGATGTCGGCGGTCGAGACCGTCCCGGGGTCGGACGCCGCCGCCTCCGCGCGCACCAGGTTGGGTTCACCGTCCCCACCGGTGGGTGTACCCGACACCGGCGGTGCGTCGGCCCGGGCAGCAGGCTGCGCGGCGGGCCCGTCGGCGGAGCCGGCCGACGGGCCGCTCGGATCCGCCCACGGGTCCTCAGCCGCCGGGCGAGACGGCTGGGCGTCGGCCGCCGGGCGAGCCGGCGCCGGCTGGGCGTTGGTCGTCGGACGGGCCGACGCCGGCTGGGCGTCGGTCATCGGGCGAGCCGGCGCCGGCTGGGCGTCGGTCCTCGGCCGGGGAGCGGGCGGCGTGGGTTCCGGCTCGGCCGAGGGGGCCCGGCTCGCTGCCCGCTCCGCGGGGGGCGCCGAGCTCGGCTGCGGCGAGGTGGGCTCGACCGCGGCGGACTCCACCCGCTGGGCGCTGGTTCCGGCGGCCATGTTGAGGCGACGCTCGACGCGATCCAGGCGGGCATGAATTCCGCGGGCGTCCACGTCGGCCCCCGGCAACAGGACGCGAGCGCACATCAGCTCGAGGTGCAGGCGTGGGGCGGTGGTGCCACGCATGTCGGTGAGGCCCTGGGCGATCACCTCGGCGGCCCGCGTCAACTCCCCGGCCCCCATGCCGGCGGCCTGGGTGGTCAGGCGTTCGGCCTGGTCGCCGGCGACGTCGACCAGGCCGGAGGCGAGGGCGTCCGGCACCGCGGCGACGATGATGAGGTCACGCAACCGGCGCAGCAGGTCCTCCGCGAACCGGCGCGGATCCTGCCCCACCTCCATGACGCGGTCGATCGCCGCGAACACCCCTTCGGCGTCGCCGGCGGCGAAGGCGTCCACGATCTCGTCGAGCAGGCTGTCGGGCGTGAAGCCGAGCAACGCCGTGGCCTGCGCGTACGTCACGCCCTGCTCGCCGGCGCCGCCCAGCAACTGGTCGAGCACGCTGAGCGAGTCACGCACCGAGCCGGCTCCCGCGCGAACCACCAGGGGCAGGACGGCGTCCTCCACCCGCACCCCCTCCGTGGCACAGACCTCGCCCAGGTAGGCCGAGAGCGTCCGGGGCGGGACGAGCCGGAACGGGTAGTGGTGGGTGCGGGACCGGATGGTGCCGATCACCTTCTCCGGCTCGGTGGTGGCGAAGATGAACTTCACGTGGGGCGGCGGCTCCTCGACCACCTTCAGCAGGGCGTTGAACCCGGCGTTGGTGACCATGTGGGCCTCGTCGATGATGTAGATCTTGTAGCGGCTGTTGACCGGGGCGAAGAAGGCCCGCTCGCGCAGGTCGCGAGCCTCGTCGACGCCGCCGTGGGAGGCCGCGTCGATCTCGATCACGTCGATGCTTCCCGCTCCGCCGCGCGCCAGATCCCGGCAACTTGCGCACACCCCGCACGGCTTCGAGGTGGGACCCTCGACGCAGTTCAGGCACCGCGCCAGGATGCGGGCCGACGTCGTCTTGCCGCACCCCCGCGGGCCGCTGAACAGGTAGGCGTGGTTGACCCGGTTGTTCTCCAGGGCGCGCTGCAGCGGCGCGGTCACGTGCTCCTGGCCGATGACGTCGGCGAACGTGTCCGGGCGATACCGGCGATACAGCGCCAGCGGCGCCTCGGGGCGGGACTCCCGTTCGGACGCCGCCGGGGCCACGGGGGCGGGCGCCTGCGCCGCTGCCGGGGCGGGCGCCTCCGCCGCTGCCGGGGTGGGCGGCTGTGCCGCTGCCGGGGGCTGCGGCTGCGCGTGCGGAATCGCGGGCACGGCGTCCGGATCGTCGTCGTCCTCACCGTCGTCGGGGTCCGGCGGCTCAATGGGGATCTCGTCCATCGTGTCGTACTCGACGTCGGTCTCGGGGTCGTCGACCGCTTCCGGCTCGGTGGGCAGGATCAGCTCGTCGGGCTCCATGCCGAACAGGTCGGGGCCCTCCTGGTCGAAGGGCACGAGCGCGGGCTCGGGGGCGCCCCCCTCGTCCCCCTCGAACAGATCCAGCGGTTCATCTACCACGCAGGCCACCTTACGGGGAGGCACCGACGTTTTTTCACGCACCTCCCCACCACCCTGGGGAGTCCTCCCCATGGCGGCACCGGCCGAGTGGGCCCTAGCGTCGGTGCCCAGGAGGTGAGCCCCATGACGATGGTCGGAGCCGACGTGTCCCAACTCAGGGCACTCGGCAAGCAGTTCGGCGACACCGGGCGGCTGTTCGAGCGCACGGGCGTGGACCTGAGCGCTGCGCTCGCCCGCTCCGCGTGGACGGGGTCGGACGCCACCCGCTTCCGTTCGGAGTGGGCCACGCGCCACCGACCGCGTCTTGGCGAGGCGGGCGATCTGCTGGCCGAGGCAGGGCGCGCGCTGGTGGCCGAGGCCTGCGAGCAGGAGCAGGCCAGCGATTCCGGCGGCACCCTCGGCGGGGGCTCGTGCGGGGACGGTTCGCCGTCCGACCCGGGCGCACCCCTCGACCGGGGCGGCCCTGGCGAGGGACCAGCCGACCTGACCGGCATCCTCGACCACGCCGCAGTCGACTGGGGCTTCTACGGGGTAGATGTGGCCAGCTTCCTGGGCGATGCCGTGCTCGATCCGCTCGCGCAGTGGTACGGCCGGGCCGGCGACCTCATGCAGTCGGTCAGCCTGGTCAACGCCATCAGCGGCGCCACGGACCTCGACGACCTCCCCCAGGCCCTGGCCCACGCCGACGAGCTGGCGGAGACGGGGTCGCGCCTGGGAGCTGTGTCCGACGTGCTGGACACGGTGGGCGACGTTGCCGGCGGCGTCGGCATGGTGCTCGACGGGGCGTCGTTGATCGACAACATCGTGGACGGTGACGGGTTCGGCGCCGCGGACGACGTCATCTCCCTCGGCCTGGGGGCCGCCGGGTTCCTCTTCACCGTGGGCACCCCGGTCGGCTGGGCCGTTGCCGGCGCCGGCCTGCTGTGGGGCGGAGCCCAACTCCTCTCCGGCGACGTGCCGGTGACCGAACGCATCGCGGGTTGGTTCCGGTGACCCCACCCCAGGGGCATTTGGACCCGAGGAAATGGCGCCATGGCGCCATTTCCTCGGGTCCAAATGCCCAAAGCTGCGCCCCCGACCCTTCCCTCTCCCACTTAAGGTGAACACCGTGACCGACGCACCCGACCGCTTCTTCGTCACCGACACCGAGCTCGTCCAGCTCCTCGGCATGACCCCGGGCGACCCCGCCGCCACCAGCGCGCGCGCCCTCGGCCTCGCCGATCATCTCGAGAACGCCGACCTGCGCCGCGCCGGCATCCAGTCCCTCCTGGTGCGTGGCCTGGCCACCCTCACCGACGGTGACCGGTTGGACGCCGTCGGCCCGGCCCAGGTGGTGGGCGCCGTGCTCGGCCGCGCCACGGACTGGCTGGCCTTCGCCGTCGAGGGCCCCAACGTACGGGCCCGGACCGTGCTCGCGTCCGCCCCGGTCGGCGCCGTGACGATCGCCCTCGGCCCGGTCGGCGTCCACGAGGTCGCCCCGCTGCGCCCCGACATCCCCCTGACCGAGCCGCTCAAGCTCCTCATCGACGCCTACGCCGCCAACGACGCGATGGAGCGTCCGCTGGAGGTGCGGGTGCGCCGCAGCCAGGGTGCGGACGCCGACGACGTCTTGTTCACCATCGACGCCGACGGCACCTGGTCGATGCCCCGAGGTCGTCTGCTGACCCACACCGGCACGGCGGCTGAGGTCTGGCCGCACGTGCTGGCGGCCGTGGCCGAGCCCCAGGCCTGATCCGTGGCGCAGGAGACGTACCTCGGCAACGCCCAGGCGCACCTCGCCCTGCTGCGCGCGGAGTACCTGCGCGCCTGGGTGCTGGTCGTCTTCGTGCTGGGCTACGGCGCGCTGGTGGCCGCCCTCGGGCTCGGCCCGATCCGGGCCGTGGGCGTGGTGTTCGGCGCGTTCGGCGTCCTGCTGCTCGTGGTGCTGCTCGCGAGCCGGCGCCGCTACCACCCGGAGACCCTGCCCAACGGGCTGGTCCGGCCGCGCCGCCGCGGCCTGAACTCCGACCGGGGCTCCTGGCTGCTCGTCGCGGGGTCGGCGGTGCTGGTGGTCGCCGCGCTGGCCGTGGTGGTGGGCACCGGCGGCGCCGACCTGGCCCTCCTCGGCGCCCTCGTGCTGGTGCCGGTGTGGCTGGTCGTGCTCGTCAGCGCCCTGATCGGCATCCGGACGCGAGCGCGCGGCCCGGAGCTGCTGGCTCAGTTCCTGCAGGAGCGGCCCGGCGTCGCGGCGCAGGTGGAGCAGTTGCGCGCCCACTGGCCGGCCGACGCGCGCATCCCCTTCTCCTGAGCCTGCGCCGCGGCCGGGTGTGGGGCGGCGGCTCAGGCGTCCGGGGCGTCCTCGATAAGCTGGGCGGCCGTCTCGCTGTCGGTGATGAGCACGTCGAGCCAGTGGCCACGCAGCGCGCCCCGGATCGCCGGCAGCTTGCGGAGCCCACCGGCCGCCACCACGCGCCGGGGGATGCGGCGGAGCTGCTGCTCGCTGATGCCGACGATGCGGCCGTCCAGGTCGGCGTCCACGGGCCGGCCCTCGGCGTCGAAGTAGCGGGCGCAGATGTCGCCGACGCCCCCCTTGTCGCGGATCTCGTCGAGCAGGGCCCGGGGCACCACGTTGCCGCTGTCGCGCAGCAGCGGTGACGGGTCGATGGAGCCGAGGCCCAGCAGGGCAACGGTCAGCTGGTCCCAGACGTCGACCACCCGGCGGATGGCCGGGTCGGCCATGATCACCTCCCGGGCCCGGCCGTCACCGACGATGCCCGGCGTCTGCAGGAACAGCGGCTCGGCGCCCGTCGCGCGCGCCAGGCGGTCGAGCAACAGGGTCGCCTGCGTCTGCACCGCCGGGCTGCCGACGCCGCCGACGAGCTGCACGACGTGATCCGCGACCGGCTCCTTGAAGGGGCGCAGGTGCCGCGTGGCACCCAGCCAGGTGGCGCTCCAGGACGAGAGACCGATGGTCTCGGTGGGCAGCAGCGACGCCATGAGGTAGTCGGCCGCCGCCAGCCCGAGGTCGTTGGTGATCGCCTGCTCGCTCTCCCGCGCCTCGACGATCAGGCACTCCGCGATGCCGAACGTCTTCTCGATCGCGCCCTCCAGCGCGGTGAAGACGCCGGGCGGGGGCTGCACCAGCGTGCGGACGATGCCGGTCTGCACCGCGCTCTTCAGCAGCCGCGACACCCGCGACTGCGAGATGTGGAGCTCCTCGGCGATCTCGGTCTGCTTGCGCCCCTCCTCGTGGTACATCCACGCGACCTTGGTGACGAGGCGCAGGTCGACGCCCACCGCCGCACCCGCACGCCGTCCCAGTGTCGGCCTGTCCATCGCACCTCCCAGCCCCGGCGACCCGGGGAAAGCGTGCCCATCTTGGCACGCGCCCCGCCGGGGAGCGACGTGACCCAGCCGGGCGAGCTCCGCTCGGCCGCGGCTGCGGGGCGGGCAGAGCCCGGTCAGGAACCCTTGACGGCACCCCACCCACCCCCTAGCATTAAAGAATACTCAGTGTTGAATATCCATGCAGAGGTGATCGTGCGCGTCCCATCCATCCTCGCGCTTGACCAGGGGACCACCAGCAGCAAGGCGCTCGTCGTGACGCCCTCGGGGCGCGTGCTGGGCACGGGGTCCTGCCCCGTCGGGATCGGTTCGCCCCGGCCCGGCTGGGTGGAGCAGGACGCCACCGAGCTCGCCCACAGCGTCGAGGTCGCCGCCCGCCGGGCGCTGGACGAGGCCGGCACCGTCGACATCCTCGGCGTCGCGATCTCCAACCAGCGCGAGTCGGTGGTGGCCTGGGACGCCCGCACCCGCGACGTCGTCGGCCCCATGATCTCGTGGCAGGACCAGCGCGGCGACGCCGCCTGCCGCGCCCTCGCGACGCCCGCCACCGAGGCCCTCGTCCGGGAGCGATCCGGCCTCGAGCTGGGCTCGATGTTCTCCGCGTCCAAGATCGCCTGGTTCGCCCAGCACGCGGATGCCGGCGCCGACCTCCGCGTCGGCACGGTCGACACCTGGCTGCTCGACCGCCTCACCGGCGGCGCGACGTACGCCACCGAGGCCGGCAACGCCTCGCGCACCCTGTTGCTCAACGTCGCCGGACTGGCCTGGGACGCCGAGCTGTGCGGTCTGTTCGGGGTCGACCCCGCGATCCTGCCCGAGGTGCGCCCCTCCACCGGCCCCTGGGGCACGACCCGCGACTTCGCCGGCCTCCCCGACGGGACGCCCATCCTGGCCGTGCTCGGCGACAGCCACGCCGCGCTGTTCGGCCACTGGGCCCTCGAGCCCGGTGCGGCCGTCGGTAAGGCCACCTACGGCACCGGGTCGTCCATCATGCTGCCCGTCGACGACCCCGGCGCCCGTCTCGATGGCATCGCCACCACGCTCGCCTGGCAGGCCCCCGCGCCGTTGTGGGCGCTGGAGGGCAACATCCTCTACGCCGGCGCCGGCATGGACTGGTTGGCCCGCACCCTCGGCGTCCGCCCCGGGGCCGACTTCAGCGCGCTCGCCGCGGAGGCGTCCGGCAGCCGCAGCGCGGTGTTCGTGCCCGCGCTCAACGGCCTGGGCGCCCCCTGGTGGGAGGCCGGCGCGGTGGGCACGCTCACCGGGCTGGACGCCGCGTCCACCCGCGCCGAGATCGCCCGGGCCGGGCTCGAATCGGTCGCCCACCAGGTGTGCGACGTCGTCGAGGCCATGGATCCGGACGCCACCCAGCGCCAGCTCCACGCGGGGGGCGGGGCGACGGCGTCCGCCGCGCTCATGCAGATCCAGGCCGACCTGCTGGGGCGCTCCCTGTTGGTCTCCTCCCACGCCGACATCTCGGCGATCGGAGCCGCCGCGCTCGCGTTCGACGCCGCCGGCAGCCGCCTCGTCCCGGACGCCACCCTCGCCCCGCGTGTCGTCGAGCCCTCCGACGACTTCAGCGCCGACGACCGGCGCGCCGCCCGCGCCCGCTGGCGCGACGCCCTCACCCGGGCCGGCGTCCCCGCACCCAACGACCCTGCCACCACCACACAGAAAGAGATGACATGAGCTATCCGGAGTTCGGAGCCGGGCTGTGGAACTTTGCCACGTACGTCGACCGGTATGCCACGGACGGGTACGGCCCGCCGCGCGGCACCTTGGAGCAGATCGACCTGGCCGCCGAGGTGGGTGACATCCGCTGGGTGGACCTCAACTTCCCCTTCAGCGACGGGGTGTCGGTGGACGACGTGAAGGCGAAGCTCGCCGAGCACGGCATCCAGGCGATCGGCATCACGCCCGACATCTACCTGCGTGAGCACGCCAAGGGTGCGTTCACCAACCCCGACCCGGCCAAGCGCGCCTCCGCCCTGGCGATCATGAACGAAGCGGCCGACGTCGTGCGCGAGCTGGGCGCCAAGTACGTCAAGATCTGGCCGGGCCAGGACGGGTTCGACTACCCCTTCCAGGTCGACTACCACGAGCTGAACCGCCTCGCGGTCGAGGGCATGCGCGAGCTGGCGTCCGGCCACCCGGATCTGAAGTTCGTCATCGAGTACAAGCCGCGCGAGCCGCGCACCCACATGTTCTGGGGGTCGGCGGCCAAGACCATTCTGGGCATCCAGCAGATGGGGGTCGACAACGTCGGCGTCCTGCTCGATTTCGGCCACGCCATGTTCGGCGGGGAGTCGCCCGCGGAGTCGGCGCAGATGCTCATCGACGCCGGGCTGCTGTGGGGCATGGACGTCAACGACAACTACCGCGGCTGGGACGACGACATGATGGTCGGCTCGCTGCACCTCGTCGAGGTGTTCGAGTTCTTCCACGTGCTGCGCAAGAACGGCTGGGAAGGGGTGTGGAACCTCGACCAGTTCCCGTTCCGGGAGGACGCCGTGGAGAACGCCGCGCTGTCGATCCGGTTCCTCAAGGCCATCCACCGCGCGCTGGACGCCCTCGACGACGACGGCCTCGCCGAGGCCCAATCCCGTCAGGACGCGCTGACCGCCCAGCGCCTCGTGCAGGACGCCCTGCTCAGCTCGATGGCGGGTGAGCGATGAGGAGCAACTGGGAGTTCGAGACCCCCGTCCTCGGCCGCATCGGCAAGGACGCCCCCCGCGCGGAGGTGGTCGCGTTCCTGCAGCGCGCCGGCACCGAGCTGCGGCGCCGCGACCCGATCATGATCGACCACGCCGGCAACGGCCACATCGGCGGCGACTTCTCCATCGCCGACATCCTGCTGACGCTGCTGCTGCACGAGCTGAACGTCGACCCGGCCGATCCGCTGGCCGCCGACCGCGACCGGCTCATCCTGTCCAAGGGCCACACCGCCGGTGCGCTGTACATCGCCATGGCGCTGGGCGGCTGGTTCCCGCCGGAGGATCTCATGACGTTCATGGATCCCGGCTCCAAGCTGAACGGCCACCCGAACCGCCGCTACGTGGCGGGCGTCGAGGCGAACACCGGGCCGCTCGGCCACGGGTTCCCGATCGCCGTCGGCTCCGCGCTGGCCGCCCAGATGGACGGCTCGTCGCGTCGCACCGTGGTGCTGCTGGGTGACGGCGAGATGCAGGAGGGCTCGAACTGGGAGGCCATGATGGCGGCGTCCCACTTCGGCCTGGAGAACCTGACCGCCGTCGTGGACCGCAACCGCCTCCAGCAGGGCGCCGCGGTCGCCGACACCATGAGCCTCGAGCCGCTGGCCGACAAGGGCCGGGCGTTCGGGTTCACCGTCCACGAGATCGACGCGCACGACCACGACGCGATCCTCGACGTGTTCGCCGCCGGGCCGAGCGAGGGGCGTCCGACCCTGGTGATCGCGCACAGCCACAAGGGCCACCCGATCTCGTTCATGTCCGACAACGTCGCCTGGCACCACCACGTACCCAGCCCGGAGGAGATCGACGCGATCCTGGCCGAGCTCGACGAACTGGCCGCCCCGGCCGGACGGGAGGACTCGAAGTGACCGAGTTGTTCGACTGCCGCGACACCTACGCGGCCACGCTGCTCGACCTCGCCCAGACCGACCGCGACGTGGTCGTGGTCGTCAACGACTCCGTCGGGTCGTCGAAGCTCGGCGGCTTCCGCAAGGAGCTGCCCGACCAGATGGTCAACGTCGGCATCGCCGAGCAGAACATGGTGGGCGTCGCCGCCGGGCTCGCGAACGGCGGCAAGGTGCCGTTCGTGTCCGCCGCCGGCTGCTTCCTCTCCGCGCGCGCGATGGAGCAGGTCAAGGCCGACCTGGCCTACAGCGGCCACCACGTCGTGCTCGCGGCGCAGAGCCCCGGCGTCGCCTACGGCGGCCTGGGTGCCACGCACCACTCCATCGAGGATGTCTCCTGGATGCGCACGCTGCCCGGCATGACCGTGCTGGTGCCCGCCGATCCGGCGGAGACCGAGCAGGCGCTGCGCTGGGCCGTCGGCCACGACGGGCCGGTCTACGTCCGAATCTCGCGGGCCAAGGTGCCGGCCGTCCACCCCGACGACTACGCGTTCGCCCCGGGCAAGGCCACCGTGCTGCGCGAGGGTGACGACGTCGCCCTGCTGGCCAACGGGACGGTGCTGCACCGCGCGCTCGCCGCGGCCGACCTGCTGGCCGAGCGGGGAATCGCCGCCCGGGTGGTGTCGATGGGCTCGGTCAAGCCGATCGACGTGGACGTGGTGGTCGCCGCTGCCCGCGAGACGCGCGGCCTCGTCACGGTGGAGGAGGGTCTCGCCGCCGGCGGCCTGGGCGGCGCGGTGGCCGAGGTGCTCACCGAGCACGCTCCGGCGCGGCTGGTGCGCCTCGGCCTGCCGGACACGTTCGCGCCGACCGGTTCGGACGCCTGGATCCTCGACCACTTCGGCCTCGATCCCGAGGGCATCGCCGCGTCCGCGGCGACGCTGGTGGAGTGACCGGCTGCCCCGGCCGGGCTCGGCCCGGCTGGGGCTCATCCGGCTGAAACGCGACCGGCTCAGGACGTGAAAGAGCCCCCGCGCACCTGACAGAGCTCACTTGCCCTTGCTGCCTTCCGGCCCTGGGGGGGTTGGGCGAGGTACCACCGCGCGGGGACCCGACGGCCATGCTACCGGACGCCGCGGGCCCGCCCCAATCGTCGGGCTCAGGGTCTCGGACGCCTCAGGGCTCGGGGGCGTGCGGAGGCCTGATCATGAAGCGCGCCCCCGCGAGCACGGGGAGGGACTCCCGGGCGCGGGCGACGTCGGCAGGCTCGAGGTCGACGACCAGCAGCTCCGGCGCGGCGTCGGCGCGGGCCAACACGTCTCCGTTCGGCCCCACAACGAGGCTGTGTCCCACCCCGGTGGGCGCACCCGGCTCCACCTCCTGCCCCACCGTCATCGGATCGGCCTGACCCGCGCCCACGACGAAGCACGTCGAATCCAGGGCTCGGGCCCGCACCAGCGCCTCCCACTGCTTCGCCTTGCCGGGGCCATTGGCCCACGAGGCGGGCACCAGGATGACCTCGGCGCCCCGCCCGGCCAGATGCTTGAACAGCTCCGGGAACCGCACGTCGAAGCAGATGGACAGCCCGATGCGCACGCCCGCCACGTCCACGACCACCGCGTCCGAACCGGCCTCCACGTGCCGCGACTCGGTGAACCCCAGGGCATCGAACAGGTGGATCTTGTCGTAGGACGCCTCGACGCCGGGCCCGGTCACCAGCAGGGTGTTGCGGGCCCGGACGCGCGGCGTCCCGTCGTCGCCCACCCTCGGGCGGCCGGGCGTTAACAGGCCCACGGCCAGCGTCACGCCCAGCTCGGACGCCACCGCCCGCACCCCGGTCGCGAACGGCCCGTCCAGCGGCTCGGCGACGGCGGCGGAGCGCGTCGCGAACGACGCCATCGTGGCCTCGGGGAACACCACCAGCTCCGCCCCCTGGGCGGCGGCCCGGCCAGCCTGCTCGCGCACGAGCGCCAGGTTGGCGTCCGGCTCGGTGGACGCGGCGATCTGGGCGACCGCGAGGCGGAGGGTCACGGCGTCCCTCACGCCAGCTCGATGCGCAGACCCGCGTCCCGCAGCTCGGCGGCTCCCCCGGCGGGCAGGTGGCCATCGGTGACCAGCAGGTCGACGTCATCGACGGACGCGAAGCGCACGAGGTGGTCGACGCCCAGCTTGCTGGAGTCGGCGAGCACGTAGACCTCCCGGGCCGAGGCCACCATGGCCTGCTTCATCGCGGCCTCGCCCGGATCCGGCGTGGAAAAGCCGTGGTCGACCGAAAAGCCGTTCGTGCCCAGGAAGGCGACGTCGACGCGGAGGCGTCCGAGCGTGTGCAGCGCGTCGGCACCCACCGTCGCCTGCGTGATGCCACGCACCTCACCGCCGAGCAGCACCACCTCGAGGTCACCGCGGGAGGAGAGCGCCGCCGCCGTGGGCACCGAGTTGGTGACGGCCAGGCTGATCCACGGCGGGAGGAGGGAGCAGAGCCGGGCGGTGGTGGTGCCGGCGTCCAGGAGCACCGTCAGCCCCTCGCGCCGCGGCAGGAGCCCGATGGCGCGGTGGGCGATGGCGAGCTTCTCCTCGGTGGACGAGGCGTCCCGCGCGCCGACGGGCGCCTCGGCCAGGCGCAGCTTCTCGGCGGGCACGGCCCCGCCGTGGACGCGGCTGAGCAGCCCGCGGCCCGACAAGGTGTAGAGGTCGCGCCGGATGGTCTCGGGGGTGACGTGGAAGCGGGTGGCCAGTTCCGCCACCGACACCCGCCCCAGCTCGCGGGCGCGCGTGACGATCTCGTGTTGCCGCTCTTCGGCGTACATGATCCGACCAACCCCTTCGTTGCGATCCAAACCGTTCGGGCACGAACCTTCGACTTTGTCTACCTAGATTGTGTGGGCCCGGCAAGCCCGGTGGGCCGATATGATCCGAGAGAGCCACTTCCATCTCATCGCGGAGGAACACCATGGAACCCACCACCGTGCGCGGGACCGGCGTGGTCGCCGGCTACGCCTACGCCCCGGCAGCCTGGACGCGACCGGCCCCCGTACCGCCCAGCAACACCACTCCGATCACGGAAGAGGACCGCCCGGCCGAGGTCGAGCGGTTCAAGCGCGCGTCGTCGGTCGTCTCCTCGCGGTTCGAGGATCGCGCGAGCGCGGCCACGGGGGCGGCGTCCAACGTGCTCGGCGCCACCGCGAAGCTCGCGGCCGACCGCGGCTGGAATCGCGCGGCGATCAAGGCCATCAACGGCGGGGCGTCGGCCGAGGCCGGCACCACCCAGGCCATCGCCACGTTCGTGGCGCAGTTCGAGAAGCTGGGCGGCCTCATGGCCGAGCGGACGACCGACCTTCGCGACATCCGCAACCGCGTGGTGGCCGAGCTCATGGGTCTGCCGGAACCGGGCGTCCCGCAGCCGACGTCGCCGGTCATCCTGTGCGCGGACGACCTCGCCCCCGCCGACACCGCGGGCCTCGACCCGAAGTTGGTCCGCGCGCTCGTCACCCGCCTCGGCGGGCCGACGAGCCACACGGCCATCATCGCGCGTCAGCTCGGCATCCCGTGCATCGTCGCGGCGTCCGCGCTGCGCCAGGTGCACGAGGGCGTCCCGATTCTCGTCGACGGCACGAGCGGCCTGGTGACCCTCGAGCCGGACGCCGCCGAGGCCGAGTCGCTCGTGGCCAAGGACCAGGCGCTGCGCGAGGAGATTCGGCAATGGTCCGGCCCGGCGCAGACGTCGGACGGCCACGCCGTCCAGCTGCTGGCCAACGTGCAGGACGGCAACGCCGCGCGCAAGGCGTCCCTCAGCCTCGCCGAGGGTGTCGGGCTGTTCCGCACCGAGCTGTGCTTCCTCACCGCCCAGACCGAGCCGTCGGTGAACGAGCAGGCCAAGATCTACGGCGAGGTGTTCGAGGCGTTCAGTGGCAAGAAGGTTGTCGTGCGCACGTTGGACGCCGGCTCCGACAAGCCGGTTCCCTTCGCCAATCACGGCGAGGAGGAGAACCCGGCCCTCGGCGTCCGCGGCATCCGGCTCGGGTGGACGAACCCCGGCCTGGTCGACCGGCAGCTGGACGCCATCGCCCAGGCCGCCGAGGACAACGGGGTGACCGAGGCGTGGGTCATGGCGCCGATGATCGCCACCGTCGACGAGGCCTACGAGTTCGCCCAGAAGTGCCGGGAGCGGGACCTGAAGCCGGGCATCATGGTGGAGGTTCCGGCCGTGGCGATGCTGCCGGAGAAGTTCCTCGAGGAGGTCGAGTTCTTCTCGATCGGCACCAACGACCTCACCCAGTACACGATGGCCGCAGACCGGATGGGTTCGGCGCTCGCGCAGCTCACGGATCCGTGGCAGCCGGGTGTGCTCCGGCTCATCGCCAACACGGCGGCGGCGGGCCAGAAGATGGGCAAGCCGGTCGGCGTCTGTGGTGAGGCGGCGGCTGACCCGCTGCTCGCGTGCATCCTCATCGGCCTCGGCATCACGTCGCTGTCGATGGCGACCGGCGCCATCCCGGGCGTCGGCGTCCAGCTCGGCAAGGTGACCCTGGAGCAGTGCAAGGACGCCGCCGCGCAGGTCATCGACGCGCGCAACAGCCGCGATGCCAAGGAGCTGGCGGCCAAGCTGCTGGGCTGACCCCACTGCGTCCTGACCCCACTGCGTGTGGACCGGACGCCGGAAGCACTTCGCTCCCTTGCCGTGGCGGCGCTCTCCCTGCAACGAGAGCCCCGCTACGGCAAGGGAGCCAAGTGACTCTGGGGGTCTCTGGGAGAAGAGCAGGACCATGGGCGAGGAGCCGTCCTGCGTCCGGGGAGCGAGGTCCCCGGACAGGGCCCGGACCGCAGCGCCCAGCACGGACTCAGGCCACCATCGAACCCCGCCACCGGAACGCCCGGCGCAACCGGGCGCCCAGGGCGACTGGATCGCACGCCAGGGCCCAGCCCCAGTGGATGACCCACCAGTCGCAGCCCTCAATGAGGTGGTCGCGCTGCTTCTCCAACTCGATGACGTCGGCCGCCGTCCGACCTCGGCCCGGGTCGTCCACGTACTTGCCCTTGCCGTCGGCCTCCCCGATGAGGGAGAACTGCGGCCAGCCGAAGTCGCCGGTCGCCACCCAGGTGCCGGTCGCGTCCAGCACCTGGTGCTGCAGGACCGGTTTGAGGAGGTCAGTTCGGGCCAGGGACACCCGGCTCATGGACTCCAGGGGCGACTCCGCGAGGGGGTCGGCGAAGTCGAGCACGGCGAGGAGTCGGCGGTTGCCCGGTACTCGGTTGCCCCGCGCCGCGTAGTCGGTGAGCACGGCCGGATCGGCCTGGCGACGCAGTGCGGCGTCCGCAGCCACGACCCCCCATTCGTAGGGCTCGACGCGCCCGAGATCGACGAGGGTGCGCTCCAACGACGTCACCCGGACGCCACCGATCTCGACGACCTCGTCCTCTTCCACCCGGGTGCGGTGCAGCCGGATGCCGGCCTGCTTCTTGCCGTGTTCCGGCCCCCACCGGGTGAGATCGACCTCGGCCAAGGCGGCGCGGCGCACCGGCAGCCCGTGCAGCACGGCTGCGGAGGTGTGGCTGACGACGCTGTCGGAGTGCCGCACGACACAGGCCGCAGCTGCCTCCAGGGCATGGCGTGCGGCGGCGTCCCGGTGTTCTCGGGGCCCGTAGACGCCGCGTCGGATCTTGTCGAGCTCCTCGGCCCGGACTGCCCCCGCGAGCTCAGCCGACGACCATCCCTCGCCCAGGAACGCCGCGGTGGTGCGCAGATCGAACTGTTCCATGGCCCCATGGCAGCAGTTCGGACGCCGCAGCACACCCCCTCATCCCACGGATGTGGACAACTTCCCGCTCTGCCTCAGCTGCTGTGGACGGTGACAGATCGGCGCACGGATCGCCGACGCGTCAGGAGTGCCTGCGGTCGTGGCCGGCCCCGTCGAGGCCCACGATTCACCTCGCTCCCCGCCCGTAGCCGCGCTCTTCCTGCACGGAGAGCACGGCTGCGGGCGGGGAGCGGGGTGTCCTAGGGGGAAGAGCAGCGCTATGCGCGAGGAGCGTCGCTACGCCGGGGGAGCGAAGTGAACCAACCTCCACGCGCACCACCAGTTCCGCGCACCCCCGCCCTGTCCGTCGGCGCCCATCGTCCTCGCCCTGTTCCGCGCACCCCCGCCCTGTCCGTCAGCGCCCCGTTCGTCCTCGCCCTTGCGGACGCGGCGGAGCCCGAACGCACCAGCGGGCAGCCCGGTCCGGGCCGCCCGCTGGTCCACCGACCCGAGAGACGTCAGGGCTCGACAGTGACCTTGATGGCCTCGCCGGCCGCCACAATGTCAAACGCGTCGAGGGCGTCCTCGAGCGGGACGTGCCGGGTGATGAGGTCCTTCACCGGGATCTGACCGCTCGAGATGTACCCCAGCGCCCGCTTGTGGTGCTCGGGCGCGGACCCGTTGGCCCCGTGGATGTGCAGCTGGCGGTAGTGCACCAGGTTGCTGTCACACACGATCGTCGGATTCGTCTTCGGCAGGCCGCCGAAGAACGAGATCCGCCCGTTGCGGGCCGCCATGGCGATGGCCTGCTCCTGGGTGATGTTCGCCGGGGTGGCGGTGATGATGACATCGGCGCCGCGACCCTCCGTCAGGCGCATCACCTCCTCGACGACGTTCACGCTCGAGGAGTCGATCGTCGCGTCCGGGGAGACCGCCGCCGCCGACATCGCCAGCCGCTCGGCGTTGATGTCGACCAGCACGATGGTGCCGGCCTGGTGCACGCCGCGGGCGATGCGGATGTGCATGCACCCGATGGGTCCGGCGCCGAAGACGACCACGAAATCCCCCGGCTCGATGCCCAACTGCTCCTGGGCGTTGATCGCGCACGCGAACGGCTCCACGGCGGACGCCTCGTCGAAGCCCACGTCGTCGGGGATCCGGTTGAGCCCGTCCACCTTCAGCACCGCCTCGGGCACGATCATGTACTCGGCGAAACCACCGTCGTACTGGTAGCCCACCGAGGTCTGGTTGGCGCACACGGCCATCCAGCCCTTGCGGCACTCGTGGCAGTCGCCGCACGGCACGGCTGCGATGCACTGCACGCGGTCACCCACCGCGAAGCCGCCGGCGGCGTCCGGCCCCACCTCGACGACCTCGCCGGCCACCTCGTGGCCCATCGTCGTCTCGCGGGTGATGTTGACGTGCCCGTTGTTGCGGATCTTCACGTCGGTGCCGCAGGTCGAGCAGTTGCGGACGCGGATCTTCACCTCCCGCGGTCCGCAGACCGGCTCCGGGATGTCCTCCAGGCGCACGTCACCGGGGGCGTGGAACCTCAGTGCTTTCATGTGTTCACTCCTCTTCGTCGGGGGTCAGCAGGTCAAGCACCTCGTCGATGCTGGTCGCCGTGCGCAGCCGCTCGGCGTTGCTCTTGTCGGCCAACGTGCTCGCGAGCGCCGACAGGATGCTCACGTGCTCGTCGGAGTTCGACGCGATCGGGATGACGACGTGCGCCGTCTTGCCGTCCCAATCGACGCCGTCGGGAAACTGCAGGAACCCCAGCGCCGCGTGCCGGATGTGCGTGCGCGCCTCGTTGGTGCCGTGCGGGATCGCGACGCCCTGGCCGAGGAACGTCGAGGTCTGCAGCTCGCGCGCAAACATGCCGTCGACGAGCCGGGCTCCGCGGCCCCGCCGTCCACGAGCACCTGCCCGGCGAGCCGGATCGCCTCGTCCTTGCTCGCCGCGCGCAACCCGAGCCGCACGTTCTCCCGGGGCAGGACGCCCGCGTCCAGCCTCTTGCGCCGCTTCTTCCGGGGCGCGGACGCCGGCGCCGCAGCTCCGGCGGACGCCGCCCCCGCAGCAGCCGTGCCGAGCGTGGCGGCCGTCGCACCCTCGCGCGTACCGGCGGCGACCCCGGCCGCGGCGGGGGCGTCCGCCAACCCGGCCGGGGTGAGGACGCGTCCCTCGGCGATGGCCTGCTCGACGCGGTCGAACGCCGGGTCACCCATGTAGGAGCTGAACGGGACGACCACGGTGGACGCCGGCGCCGCCTTGCCCGCCCGTGGGGCCAGGCCCTCGTGGGTGAGGACGACCTGGGCGTCGGCCGGGATCTGGTCGACCGGGGTGTGCGCCACCTCGACGCCGTACTTGGCCAGGCGCTTGCGCATGGTCGAGGCCACCATCACCGAGGAGCCCATGCCCGCGTCGCAGGCGATGATGAGCTTGCGCACGTCCGAGCCGGCCACCGAGGCGCCGGTGCCCGTGTCCGCCGCGACGGCGCCCGGCAGGCTCTCCGAGGGGGCGGCCGCGGCCGCGGCGGCGTCCGCCTCGTCAGCACCGCGCCCGAACTTGAACAGGGCCGCTGCGACCAGGAACGAGACCACCGCGGCGGTGAGCACGGTGGCGATCATGGCCAGGTGCCCGCCGGCGGGCGTGACCAGGAAGTAGGCGATGATCGAGCCCGGCGCGGGCGAGGCCGCGAGCCCGGCGTTCATCGCGGTGGCCACGAAGAGGCCCGACATCGACCCGGCGATCGTCGCCAGCAGCAGGACCGGCTTCATGAGGATGTAGGGGAAGTAGATCTCGTGGATGCCGCCGAAGAACTGGATGATGATCGCTCCCGGCACCGTCGGGCGCTGCGCCCGCGGCCCGAAGAAGAGGAACGCCAGCAGCAGGCCGAGGCCCGGGCCGGGGTTGGACTCCACCATGTAGAGGATGGAGCGGCCGTGCTGCTGCACGTCGATCGCGGCGAGCGGGGTGAAGATGCCGTGGTTGATCGCGTTGTTGAGGAACAGCACCTTCGCCGGTTCGACGAAGATGGACGCCAGCGGCAACAGGTTCGCGGCCACGAGGGCGTTGACGCCCCCGGAGAGGATGAGGATCAGCGCGGCGAGCACCGGGCCGACGCCGAGGAGGCCGACGATGGCCATGAGGCCGCCGAGGATGCCGAGGGAGAAGTTGTCGATGAGCATCTCGAAGCCGGCGGGCACCTTGCCCTCGATCGCGCGGTCGAACAGGCGGAGCAGGTAGGCGGCCAACGGTCCCATGATCATGGCGCCGAGGAACATCGGCGTCCCGGTCATCGAGGCCCAGTCCGTGATGCCGCCCATGACGGCGCCGACGGTGGCGATGCTGCCCACCACCGCGCCGCGCTGGCCGTGCACCATCCGTCCGCCGGTGTAGCCGATGAGGATCGGCAGCAGCAGGTACAGCATGGGGGCCACGAGGCTGGCCAGGGTGGCGTTGGGCCACCACCCGGCCGGGATGAACAGGGCCGTGATGAGACCCCAGGCGATGAAGGCACCGATGTTCGGCATGATCATGCCGGCGAGGTAGCCGCCGAACCGCTGAACCCGGGCCCGGACGCCGGGACCCTCCAGGTTCTTGTTCGCGCGAGCGTCAGGAAGTGTCACGTCGACCTCCATGTCGGGCAGCGGGGGCTGCATGTGATGCGGGGTGGACGCCATCGGTCCACGCGGAGCATCCTGCCGCCCAACCGGACACGGAGTCAAGAGATGACACCAGATCGGACTTTGGGTTCATGTGGGTATGCCGTCCGCGGCGGTGTCGATGCGGGAGAGCCGCCCGGGCTGTCCGTTTTGGACCCGACTTATCAGTGCCATGGCGCCAGAATCTCGGGTCCAAATGCCCGGCGCGGCGGGCGGGGCGGGCTGGCGGGCGGGCGGGCGAGGTGAACTCGGGGCGGCGGCATCTGCGGGACCCGTCCGGGGCCCGATTGGAGAGGGGGCGAGGGTGTCCGGTACGCTGTCCGGCGGAGGATTCGCCTAGAGGCCTATGGCGCTCGGTTGGAAACCGGGTTGGGTTCACGCCCTCACGAGTTCGAATCTCGTATCCTCCGCCAAGACTGATCCGATGAGGTCGTCATCGCCGACCAGCGTGGGGATCCCCGCCCGCCTCGGGTGCACGGATCGCCGGGCCCCGCTCGTCGGCTGTTGACTCCCGGGCCCGCAACTGGACGCCCCCCACGACTTCCCGGTAGTCATCCGCGCCACGGCTACCCGCCACCCGCTCGACCAGGAGGCCGAGCGCCGCATCGACCATCCCAACCAGATCAGGCGCGATGGAACTCAGTGACGGGCGAGCAAAAGCCGCCTCCTCAACATCGTCGAATCCGATCACCTTCACGTCTTCGGGGATGCGCAGGCCGTGATCGGCCAGCCCCCGCATGACGCCGAGTGCCACCCAATCCGTGGCGCAGAAGATGCCGTCCACGTCCGGCATCACCGCCAGCAGGGACCCGACGGCGTCCCGGGAAGCGGGCAAGGTGTACGGCGTGTCCCGCACGGCTTCGGGATCCAGGACCTGACCTGCGTCCCGGAGAGCGTCGGCGAAACCCTGCGTCCGTGCCGTGGCCACGTCCGCATCATCGCCGTCGCTCCACCTGCCCCCCACCATGGCCAGCCGGGAGCACCCCCGCTCCAAGAGGTGTCGGGCCGCCAGAGCGCCGCCCTCGGCGTTGGCCACCACCACATGGTCGACCGGAGTGGTGTAGGTGCGTTCACCGAAGAGCACAATCGGGTAGTCGGCGCGAAGCAGGGACGAGTCGTCGGCCTTGAGTTGGGACGCGTACAGCAACAATCCGTCGTAGCTCCGCAGCCTCGAGTGTTGGATGGCCGCCATCTCACCCTCGCGGCGGTCGCCGGTGATCTCGATCACGACCTCGTAGCCATGTTGGCGGGCCCGCCGAACGACCAGGGCGCTCAGTCTTCCGAAATAGGGGCGATCGATCTCGGACAACGCGAGTCCGATCACGCCGGTGCGCCCTTGGCGCAGGTTCCGTGCGGTGGTGTTGACCGTGTAGCCGAGTTCCTCGATCGCGGCTGAGACCTTTCGCCTCGTCTCCTCGCGCACGTAATGGCGCTCGTTGACGACGTTCGAGACCGTCATCGCGGACACCCCCGCACGTCGGGCGACGTCCTGCATCGTGACCATGGTTTGTCTCCCTTCACGGGGGCCGGCGAGCAGCCTAGCCGTGCCCGGCCAGCGTCGCCTTGGGGATCGATGGGCCCGGCATCCTGAGGGCCAGGTCGGACAACCCATCGGCCTGCAGAGTCAGTTCCACATCCTCACCGCGCACATAGGCGAGCAGGCGCCCGTCGTGGGTGCTCCTCTCCGCCCGGGCATACCCCGTCGCATCGGCCAGGTCACCATTCTCCAGGCCCAACAGTTCTCCGCCCTCGACGACGGCACGCACCACCACGTCCCCGGATGCGCGCCTGCCGGCGGCGTCCACCGCCATGATCTCCACTTGGTGAATGGCCGGGTCGTCCGCGGCCGAGATGCCGGCGCATGACTGCGGCGGCACCCAGGGCGTGGCAACGAGCCCCATTGCATCTCCCCGCGGGTGGAGCACCTCACACGTCTCCGTGTCGCCATGACGGACCCGGACCGTGAACGGCCCCGACCCGCCCGTGACCCGCGCACTCCACCAGCCGTGCGACGGGTCCCACACGAGCCGCACTTCTCTCCCCTCGACCATCACGCACACCTCGTCGGCGTTGGTGAAGCAAAGCAGCTCCAGACTGTCGCCGACCTGCCAGGCATCGATCGGCGGCCGCGCCCAGAGGTCATGGCGGCCATCCCCGGGGTCTGCGGCCGGGCGTGCCACCAGGTGCGCCACCGGCTCACCCGACCACCAGCTGCGCCGCAGATGCCACTGCTCCTTCGGGTAGCCCGCGACGGTCAGGAGTCCCGCCGGTGACCCGTGAACCGGCCAGCCACGCGCTTCTCCCAGATAGTCGACACCGGTCCACAGGAATTGCCCGGCGACATAGTCGTGATCGATGACAGCTTGCCACTGCTCGTACCCGTGGGAATTCTCGCTGCCGAGGAACGCCTGGAGCGGGAACCGCGCCTGGTGCTCGGGATACAACGATTCCTTGTAGTTGTAACCGATGACGTCCAGCGGGTCGAGCAGTCCGGTGAGGCTCGACAACTCGGGGAAGGCGGCGGCGAGAGTCACCGGACGGCTGTCATCGACGCCCTTGACGATGTCGACCAGCCGATTGCAGATCGTGGTGAGCCGTCGCACGTCGGGGCGATCGGGATCGTAGACGCGCTCGCTGGCCGGCTTGTCGGCGTCATTGTTGCCGACCATCTCGGCGAACAGCGGGCTCGCATAGGGATCATTGGGGTAGTCGATCTCGTTGCCGATGCTCCACGCGATGATCGACGGGTGGTTGCGGTGGGCTTGCACCATGGCCACGAGGTCACGCTCGTGCCACTCGGGGAAGTGTTTCGCCGGCCCGCCGTGCCGCGGTGGATAGACGTTGTGGCCCTGCCACCACTTGTTCTTCGGGTTCTCCCATTCATCAAAGGCCTCGTCAATGACGAACAGTCCCAGCTGGTCGCACAAGGTGTAGATCTCAGGGGCGTGGGGATTGTGGGCCATCCGAACGGCGTTGCACCCGGCCTGCTTGAGTGTCACCAGGCGGCGGAGCCAGACCTCGGCAGGCACCGCAGTACCGAGGCAGCCGGCGTCCTCGTGGAGGCACACTCCTCGGAGCGTCCGCCGCTCGCCGTTGACGAGGACTCCGTGATCGGGATCAAACACGACGGTCCGCAGGCCGACGACCTCCTCCACACGGCTCGTCCCCTCGGGATGCTCGAGGGTCGTGACGAGCCGGTAGAGGCCTGGTTGCTCGTCCGACCAGAGGTCAGGACCGGCGACCAGGCCCGAGGCGGACGCCACCTGCGTCGCTCTCGCGGGAATGTCGATCACGTCATGGAAGGATTCCGTGCGTCCCGACACCTGCGACGTGAGCTCCCAGGACACGGCCACCGCGACCGCAGCGTCGGTGTGGTTGCCCAGTGTCGACGTGATCCGCACGGTGGCGGACGACGTGTCGGTGGCCAGCGTGGTGAAGGACGTGCCGTGGGGGGCCACGTCGACGGGCTCGCGCACCTCAAGCTCCACGCGCCGCGTCAACCCGGATCCGTTGTACCACCTCGAATCCGACTCGTCGTCACGGTTGACCCTGACGCAGACCACGAGGTCGTCGTCGGGCGCGTACGCGCACACTTCCGTGAGATCGAATGCGAACTCGGCGTAGCCGGACGGACGCCCCCCGAGGTGATAGCCGTTGACCCACACCTGAGCGTCGCGCTGAACGCCGTGGAACACGAGGAGAAGGCGTCGGCCTTGACCCATATCCAGCGACTTCAGCGAGACATGGCCGCGGTACCAAGCGGTCCCCCCGGGCAGGTAGCCGGTGCCGCTGGAGCAAGCCGGGTCGAAGTCCAGCTCAACACTCCAGTCGTGCGGGACGGTCACTGTTCGCCACGTCGAATCGTCGAAGTTCTTCCGCCACGCCTCGCGCTCGTCGGCCAGCAGGAACGACCAGGTCTCTATCTCACAGGTACGCAAGGTGCGTGCTCCGTTCAGGGTGCCGTGGGGGCATAGGTACGAAAGATGGAATTCAGTAGCGCACCGTTGACGTACGCCACGCCCGCGAAGCCGAGGAGAAGCCAGAGCAGGCCATAGCCGACGAGCTGAGGGTAGAAGACCGTGATGACGAGGGGTAGCCCCACGACGGCGGCCATGCCCAGGGAGGACGGCAGGTGTTTGATGGACATCAGTCGGGAGTTGTTCAGAACGACAGGGAGCGGATCGGCGAAGCGAGCCAGATAGGGGAAGACGTACAACAGCGTGAGGGCGAACCGAAAGGCCACCACGTAGAAGACCACCCAGAGCAACACTCTGGGCAGCTCAGGAATGTTGAGGTTTTCAACGACGATGTACCAGGCGCCCAGCACGCCCACGAGCAGGCCGGACGCCAGCCCCACCAGAATTCCCTCGCGGAAATTGAGGCGGAACGACCGCAGGTAGCTCGAGACGACGCCGTCGCAATCGTCGTCGGCCAGCTTCAGGGCGGTGTAGTTGAGGGCGGTGAGAGCCGGGCCCAGCGTGACGACCGGTAGCGCCGTCGCCACGAACACGAGATTCAAGATCATCACGTCGGCGAGCCGGTCGAGCACCCTCATCAGCGCAGAGTCGGAGGCCAAGAGGTTCCTCACACGCACCCCCTCGCCGGAACCGGTGCGGGCCGGAATCCACCGACCCGCACCGATTCACCTGCCCGCGCAGCTGGGTTCACTTGAGTCCGCGTTCGGACGCCCACGCGTCCATGTCCGCTTGGATCGACTCGCGAGCCGCCTCGTAACCGGCATCATTCAGCTTCTGTCGCATCTCCGCGATCGCGGCCGCCGGGTCGCTGAACTTCCCGTACTGGAGCTGGGGAATGTACTCGGCGAGCACGCCCCCCATCGCTGCCAGCGTGGGATCGATGGCGTCCTTGTTCACAATGAGCGTGGAGTACGGATACTCCTTCGCGACCGCGTCGAGCTCTGCGAAGACTTCCCACTTGTTGTCGGCGTCCGACGTCTTGTCGAACTCGAACTCGTCCATGCGACCGGCCCAGAAGTTGGCGCCCAGCGCGTCGGTGGACGGGTCGTACCCTTCCGGGTACCCAAGCTTCCCGTCGTCGGTGATCACGTAGTCGGTGCCCTCGATGCCGAAGTTGATGAGTCGGTACGCCTCCTCGTCATTGCGCAGGATGTCGTAGACCTGGAGCGCCTTCTCGGGGTGCGCCGAGTTGGCGCTGACCGCCATCGCGCCATGGGTCTTGATGTCCTTGAAGACGTTGCCGTTCTCCTGCCCCCAGTAGAACATCTTCGGGTCCGATCCCGGCTGGGACTCCTCCATGCGCTTCACGATGCCGGTGAGGTAGGTCTGGGTGTGGTGCTGGTCGGCACCGGACAGGCCCGCGTAGAAGGCTTCCCGGGTGTCGCCGTCGTAGTTGAGGGCGTCTTCACGCCACACCCCGATGTCATTCCACTCCTTGGCCAACTGAGCAGCCTCAAGGAGGGCATCACCTTCCATGTACCACGACGTCACGGTGTAGGGATCCGCCGCCGTGGTTTGGTACGGGTAGTAGTTGCCCGCGCTCACCTGCTGCAACGTCTGGAAGTCCGTGTGACCCTGCATGTAACCGGCGAGTGCGGCATCGATGCTTCCCGCAACATCCCACGGGTACGCCTCGGGCTTGTTCTCCTTGACCCAACGGAAGTAGTCGGTGAACTGCTCGAACTCGGTGATGGTGCCGTTCGGAATGCCGGCCTCCGTGGCCCAGTCGCCGCGGTAGAAGAAGCCGTGGTTGGTGTACTGCGTGAAGTTGTCTTCGGGGATGAAGTAGATCTGGCCGTCGTCGAGCTTGGTCAGCTCCCAGTCACCGTCTGCGTTGACCTGCTCCCAGGTCTTGGGGGCGTTGGCCTGCAGCATCTCCTCACTCAGCGGGAGGAAGGCGCCCTTCTTGGCGTTCTCCCACGCGAAGAGCCAGTCGGTGGCCGTGGTGATCAGGTCGATGCTGCTGTCACCCGAGAGCAGTTGCACGTTGTACTGGGTCTGCCAGTCCGCCCACTCGACGTAGAACAGGTCGAGTGTGGCGTTCGCCTCCTCGGTCAGGTGACCGTTGAGCTCGTCGAGCATCGCTTCGAGTCGCCCGTTCGTGGGCTTGTTGCCCAACACCAGCATGGTGATCTCCGTGGGAGCACCGCTGCCGTTGTCGTCACTGCTCTGGGATGCTGTGCCACACCCTGCGAACGCCAGCGCGCTCAGACCGAGCGCCAGCCCCGCGGCGGCAACCTTCGCCGACAAATTCCTTCTCATGTGTATTCCCTCACCTCGTTGTTTCGGATGTTCGGTTCTGGATGGAGTTGTCAGCCCTTGACCGCCCCGACGGTGAGGCCGGTGACGAAGTAGCGCTGAACGAACGGGTAGAGGAGGACGATGGGGCCGGTCGCCACCACCGCACTCGCCATCTTCAGGGTGTTGCTGGGCAGATCGGAGATACTGACGTTGGCTCCCGCCACCGAGCTGCGCAGCGCATTCGCGGTGTTGATGATGTTGTACAGGTAGTACTGCAGAGGCTTGAACTCGACCGTGGAGCCGAGGTACAACGACGAGAGATACCATTCGTTCCAGTACCCCAGAGCGAGGAAGAGTGGCTCTTCACAGTTGCGGTGGGGGTGAGGGGTCGAGTCCGCCGGCGATCAGGAGCATGCGGAGGCGGTAATTCTCGCGGTTGCGGAAGCCGCGGGCGATGCGGCGGTGGAGTTCGATGAGCCCGTTGACTGCTTCGCATCCGCCGTTGCTGGCGCCGTCGGTGTCGAAGTAGGCCAAAAACGCGTCCTTCCATTGTTTGAGGGTACGGCCGAGGCGGGCGACCTCGGGGATCGGGCAGCTCGCGAAGCCGTCGACAACCTTGATGGCGAGGGCCCGTCCGGCTTGGGGGGTCTCTTGGTGGTAGACGGCTCTGAGTCGTTGGGCACACTGCCATGCCACCTCGACTGCCAGGTGACGTTCATCGGCGTCGAACGCTGCTGCCAGGCGGGCATGTTGGCGTTCGGTGAGGTGTTCCACCCCGGCACGCAGCACGTTGCGGATCCCGTAGAGGGGGTCGCCGGATCGTCCGCGATGGCCTTGGGTGTCTTGCTGGACGCGCCGTCGCACGTCATCAACCATGCTGGTGCCGAGCTTCACGATGTGGAAGGCGTCCAGGACGGCGGTGGCGTCGTCGAGTTGGTCATCGATGGCGTTCTTGTACCCGCGGAAGGGGTCCAGGGTCGCCACCTCCACCCCGGCGCGGAACTTCTTCCCCCGGGCCTTCAGCCAGGTCTTGTAGACGGTCCCGGACCGGCCGGGTACCAGGTCGAGCAGACGTGCGTGAATGTTTCCGTCCTTGTCAGGAGTGAGATCGACCATGCCGGTCAACTCCTTGGGGCCACGCTTGCGTGGGCTGACGTGGTGCCACAGGTGCTCGTCCACCCCCAAGGTGGTGACCCCGTGGAAGCGGGACTCGTCGGCCGCCTTCGCAGCGAGCAGCGGGCCGATCGCAGTCCAGACGGTGTTCCACGCGACTCCCAGCTGGCGGGCCAACCCGGCCACCGACGCGTGCTCGCGGCGCATCTGTCCGATCGCCCACACGCACGCCCTGGTGGTCAGCACCGATCGTTCGCCCGCGACCGCGGGATCCTGCTCGGTGAACACCCCCATCGGACACGAGGACTCGATGCACTCCCATGTCCGCTTGCGCCACAACAACTTGGTCGGTGCACCGAACGCGGGGGTATCAACCAGCGCCACGGTACGGCGGCCGTGACTGTGTGCCACCACGCCGCAGGCGGGACAGCCCATCACCGGCACCGCTGATTCCACGGTGACCCTCAACACGCCGCCGTCGTCCCGGTCCACCCCGACCACGTGCAGACCGGGCAAGCCGACCAACAAGTCACAGTTGGCGCAGTAACAGGAATCGTCAGTATTGGCGTGCCAGGCACACGCCATAGGATCAGGCACAGTCGAGGTCCTCGTGGAATGGGTTCTTGGTCGTTCCTGATCCTGAGGGCCTCGACCCCCACCCCGAGGTCACCCCCGCTCACGGCGTGTCGCCCTCACCCCCACCGCAACTGTGAAGAGCCGGAAGAGTCCGATTGTCGCCAGTGCCGGCTTCATCATCGGTAACACGAGCTGCAGGAAGATGCGGAAGTCCCCCGCCCCGTCAACCTTGCCCGACTCGACGACCTCGAAGGGGATGGACCGCGCGAAGTTCTTCATCAAGATGATCAGCCACGGGGACAGCAATAGCTGCAGAAAAACGGCGAGGTAGCTCCCGCGCAGGCCGAGGTAGCGGGTGACCCAGATGTAGGTCGGAGCCAAACCCGCACTGAACAGCGTGGTGAAGTAGATGAAGAAGGAGATGTGGTTGCGCCACGGAAAATCCTGCCGATTCAGCGCATACCCGGTCATGGCAATGACGAACAACCCCAGCGCCGTCCCCAGCACGGTCATCACCACCGTCACCACGTAGGAACCGACGATCTGGCGGGGCGAGGCAAAGATGAACTCGTAGGCGGTGAACGTGAACCCCTTGGGCCACAGTCCGAATCCGCTGCGCATGATCTCGGACTCGCTCGACAGCGAGGCAGAGATGATCAGGAGGAATGGAAGGGCGCAGAAGATCGTGAACAGGGTCACGGTGAGGTAGGAGATGCCGCGCAGGACGTACTCGCTGCTGTCCAGCTTGACCTTGCGTGGCCTGATGGTGGTGGTCATGGTCGCTCCCAATCAGAACAGCGCGTAGTCGGGGTTGATCCGGCGCACGACCCAGTTGACGAACATGATGAGTGCGAAGCCGAAGAGGGACTGGTAGAGGCCCACCGCCGTGGATGACGTGAAGTTGTTCTGCGACATGATCATGCGGTAGACGGACGTCTCGATGATGTCGGTGGTGGAGAACAGTGCCGCGTTGTTCCCCACCAAGTTCCAGAACAACCCGAAGTTGCCGCGCATAATGCCACCCAGCGAGAACAGCAACAAGATGACGAAGGTGGGCTTGAGGCTGGGCAAGATGATGTAGCGGATGCGCTGCCAGGCGGAGGCACCATCGATCGCCGCTGCCTCGAACATGGAGTTGTCGATACCCATGATCGCCGCGAAGTAGACGATGGATCCGTAGCCCGTGCTCTGCCAGATGTGCGCCAAGATGATGATGAAGGGCCAGAGGCCCGCATCGGAGTAGATTCTCACCGGGTCGCCACCCGTTGCCGTGATGAGCGAGTTGATGGCTCCCGTGTCGTAGTTCAACAGGTTGAAGGCGATGACTCCAACCAGGACGACCGAGATGAAGTAGGGCAGGAACATGACGGCCTGGCTGACCTTCTTGAAGAACTTCGACCTGATCTCGTTCAACATGACGGCCAGGGCTATCTGCAGGATGTTGCCGATGACGATGAACGCCAAGTTGTAGAGGACCGTGTTGCGCGTCAGGAGCCACAGTTGTCCGGAACGGATGAGGAACTCGAAGTTTCGCATTCCGACAAACGGGCTGCCGAAGATGCCGTCGCGGTAGTTGAAGTTGGTGAATGCGATCCATGCACCGGGCATCGGCGCGTAGGCGAAGACGATGAAGTAGATGATGGCCGGAGCGCACATCGCCAGCAACATCCCGCTGCGACGAAGGGTCGTCGACCACGGCTGACGTCCGCGCTGCGGGACGGGCGTTCCCGACCCCGGTGGCGCACTCTCCCTGCCGATGAGTAGAGCCATGCTGCAGATCACCCCTTCGCGATCCCTACACGGGCCCCTCTGCCTGTGTAGCGATAAAATAGTGCTCCCTACCCGCCAGAGCTGTCAAGGATCTGCTGTCACGAAACGGTAACGTCCAGCGCCCGAGATGGACGGGGAGCAGGTGGCCGCGTCGACACCCATCGCCTGGGCTGCGCTGGCCGCGCGCCCCACCCTCAGAGCTCGTTGCAGGACGCCCCGAGCTGCAACGCCGGCGTCCGCCGTTGCGTGGACCCTGCAGATCTACACTGGAGGATCCACGAACAGGAGGCACCGATGACGCCCCGCGCGAAGCTGACCACCCCGTTCGCCGTCGCCCTCGCCTGCGGCCTGGCCCTCACCGGGTGCGCCTCGGGTGAGCCCTCGACCACCCCGGCCCCGGACGCCCCCGTGACGCTGGCACCCGACCCGGGCGCCTCTCCCGACCCGACCACCTCGCCCACGCCCGACCCGACGGAGACCGCCGTGCGCCCCGAGTTCACACCCATGCCCGACCTCACGATCGCGCCCGATCCCGGTTCACTGCCCACGGCCCTGCCGGCCGGCATCACCGACGATCCGGACGTGCGCCAGGCGGTGGTCGACGAGGCCGCGCGGGCCGGCGTCCCGGAGGACGAGGTCACGGTGGCCGGCTACGCCGACGTCACGTGGCGCGACGGCAGCCTCGGCTGCCCCCAGCCCGGCATGATGTACACCCAGGCGCTCGTGCCCGGACGTCAGCTGGTGCTGACCGTCGACGGCCGGCCAGCCAGCTACCACGCCGCAGCGCAGGGAGAATTCACCTACTGCGCCACGCCGGTGGCACCGTCGCCCGATCCCGGGACGCGCTGACTCCCGTTGCCTTCTGGGTGACCCGGTGGTCGAGGTTGCCGTTCGCCGGGCTCGGTATGACTTACTGCCCCTGTCGTTGATGATCCACAGGGGCGTCCCTATGGGTTGTGTCGAGCCACGGTGAGGTTCGGGTTTCGTTGGGGGTGTGTGGTTGGGGAGCATGGCGTGGAGGACGTCGCAGCGGCGTCGGGCGAGGCAGATGAGGGCGGTGTTGTGTCCTTGCGTTGTGCGGTCGCATCAGGCGCGTGAGGTGGGGCCGTGGAGGGATGCGACGGCGGATGGGCAGAGGGCGTGTTTGAGTCGTTTGTTGCCGGCGATGGAGGGGAATCAGCCGCGGATGCTGGACCCGGATCGGCGGGTGATGGGGGCTGGGCCGGCGTAGGCCGCCAGGTGTCTGGTAGTGGGGAAGGCGGATCAGGAGTTCGGAGAGATGGTGGGCATCAAGGATCTCCTCGACCGGGCGGGCAACGTCGGCACGTTGGGTGAGGAGTGTGGTCAGTTGGGTTGGGAGTTGGGGTCCTCCGGGTACGGCTGCTTTGGTGGCTCATCACATCCGCGGTGTGGTCGGGGTCTGAAACCGCCGGTCTCGAGGAGACTGCGTGCAATGCAGGTGGCGAGGTTTCGGAGGCAGAGGGCCGAGCCCGCGGAAGTGCTCGAGTCGGCCATTGAGCATTCAGTGGGCCCATTCGAGGTGCAGGGCCGGTCGATGTAGGCGAACACGTCGGCGGCGCCTCCCGACGCCGAGGATGATGTCCTCCCCGAGGTCACCAACTCGACCAGGCGCTTGGCGGCCAGCGCCGCCAGGAGGCGCTCGGCGTGCTCACTCGCGTCAACGCATCCCTCGCCGAAGGCCGCGTTGTTGACCCGGCGGCCACGTTGCGATCGGCGTCGCTGGCGCGGAATCGGGCTGGCGGCGGGGGTCGGTCATAAGGGCGACCAGCCGTCCCGCGGCCAGCGGGTCCCGCCGTGGCCGGCCGAGCGGCGGGCGTCCTAGACTGGCGGCCCCGGAGAAAGGCCGAAATGAGCGAGGACGCTGACGCAGGACCAGAGTGCAACGAGGCCGCCGCCGGCGACACTCCGGACGTCGGGCCGCTGGACCGGCCGGTCGTCATCGGCCTCCTCACCTACAAGCGCCCCGAACTGCTCGCCGACGCTCTGCCGTTGCTCACCGATCAGCTGGCCACCCTGGGGGACCTGCCCGAGGGCTCCTGCGTGCTGGTGGTCGACAACGATCCGGACGCCTCCGCCCGGCTCGCCGCCGCCGAGGTGCCCGGCGTGGCCTACGTCCACGAGCCCACCCCCGGCATCGCGGCGGCCCGCCAGGCGGCGCTGGAGGCCGCCCCCGCCGGCGCGCTGCTGGCGTTCATCGACGACGACGAGCACCCAGAGACAGGCTGGCTGGCCCATCTGGTGTCCACGTGGGTCCGCTTCGACCGCCCGGCTGGCGTGGCCGGGCGCGTCCTGCCGGCCTACCAGGCAGCGCCTTCGGACTGGGTGGTGGCGGGCGGCTTCTTCGTGCGGCGTTCGCTCCCCACCGGGACGCCGGTGCAAGCGGCCGGCGCGGGGAGCCTGCTGCTGGACCTGGCCCAGGTCGATCGCCTGGGCGTGTCGTTCGATGCGAGCCTCGGCCTGAAGGGCGGTGAGGACACTCTGTTCACCCGCCAGCTCACCCACCGCGGCGGACGGCTCCTGTGGTGCGAGGAGGCGCGCGCCACCGACCTGGTCCCCGTGGACCGGACGACGCGCCGCTGGGTGCTGCAGCGCGCCTTCAGCCACGCGGGGGCCGCCGCGCGGGTGGACCTGAGCATCGCCGACACCCCGCTGCGCCGCGCGGCCACACGGGCGCGGCTCGTGGGTGGCGGTCTGGCGCGGGTGCCGGCTTCCGGACTGCTCTACCTGCGCGGGTTGGTGCGGCGGTCTCCCCGCGACCGCGCCCGGGCGCCGTGGCTCGCCATGCGCGGGCTGGGGCTGGCAGCCGGGGGGATGGGCTACGGGCTGGTCGAGTACCGCCGGTCGGACAGCGCCGCCACCAAGTGACACGGTTTGGCAACATCCCCCGGTTGGGTGACAACAACTCGTCCGACTCACTACACTTTTTCTGAGAAATCGTTGAGTATCTTCAGCATTCGGGCCCGGACGGCGGGCCATCCAGGGGGGAACCACATGTTGCAGGTCCGACGTGCGCGCATCGCCGCACTCATCACCACCAGTTCGTTGTGCGCGGGGCTCCTCGCCGCCCTGCCGGTGTCGCAGGCCTCCGCGGACGAGGCGGTGTGCAGTGCGCTCTCCACGAACGTGTACTGGACCACCAACCCGGGCCGCCAGACGGACCTCCTCACCCGCTGGTCGGGCGAGTCCGCAGGCTCCCAGCTCAAGTACGGGTTTGTTGATGACAACGGGGCCATCGGGAGTGCCTCCACCGACGAGAAGGGCGGAGAGGCCGTCACCCGGATGTACAACGCCAAGACCGCCGACTTCATGTGGGCGGTGGGTGACGCCGACATCCAGCGCGCGGGAGCCCAGGGCTTCGCCGTGCAGCAGGTGAGCTTCTACGCCCCGAGCGAGCCGGCGAGTTGCACTGTGCCGGTACACCGCCTCAACAAGGGCGCGAACTACCGCGTCGCTACCGAGGCCAGCGAAATCGCGGCCCTGAAGGATGCGGGCTGGACCGACCAGGGCGCCGTCTTTCACATCAAGCCCGTCGACACACCGGCCCCCAGCCCGGAGCCCCCGGCCCCGGAGCCGCCGGCACCCGCGCCCGAGCCGCCCGCTCCGGCGCCTGAACCCCCGGCTCCCGCTCCCGAGCCTCCGGCGCCCCAGCCCCAACCCGGGGCTGGCTCCTTCACCGTGGCCGTGATCCCCGACAGCCAGACCGAGGTTCACCGCGCCGATGACCAGCGCCTCTCGCAGCGTGCCCAGTGGCTGGTGGGGAAGCGCTCCGAGCTCAACCTCCGCTACGTGCTGCACACCGGTGACGTCACCGACTGGGGCTGGCTCGTCCCAAGTCAGCTGGACAAGGCCAAGGAAGCAGCGAACACGCTCGACCAGGCGCAGATCCCCTACGCGTGGGCCATCGGCAACCACGACACCGCAGTGGTGGGCCACAACGGCGTTGACGGTAGCCGCGGCTACGGCGGGTCCGCCTACGTCGGCAACCCGGAGTGCGTGGAGCGCTTCGCGGCCGAGTGCCAGAGTTGGAAGCTCGTCCGCAACACGGACGCCTTCAACAAGGCCTTCCCGCTGGCGAAGACGAAGAACGTCGGAGGCGTGTTCGAGGCCGGGAAGGTCGACAACATGTGGACGACGTTCGAGGCGTCCGGCACCAAGTGGCTCGTGCTCACGCTGGAGATGTTCCCCCGCAAGGACGTGGTCGCGTGGGGCTCGAACGTCGTCGCGTCGCACCCGGACCACAACGTCATCGTGCAGTCGCACTCCTACCTCAACGGCGGGGGCGGGATCGAGCAGTCCAACGGGGGCTATGGCGCCACTACGGGCCAGTACATGTTCGACAACCTGGTGAAGCTGCACCCGAACATCAAGATGGTGTTTGCGGGCCACGTCGGCAACGGCGCGCGCACGACAAGCACGGGCGTCAACGGGAACAAGATCCTGAACTTCCTCGGAACGTTCCACTCGACCACGGCCAACCCGACCCGCTTGGTGACCATCGATCCCGACAACGGCTCGGTGACCACCACGGTCCAGGTGGCGGCGACCAACGAGGTGTGGACGCAGTACAGCACGAGCGACACCATCACGATCACCCGCTGACCGGACGCTCGTCGGCCCCTCCCTTCGTGGGTGGCGGCCCGACGCATTCCCGGGGCCGCCGGTCACTCGCCCGGGGGATCCCGCCGGAGGGGGCGCAGGTGTCACGATCGGGTCATGATCGCCCACTTCCCGGTCGTGACGGCTTCGACGTACGCCCTTGAACGAACGTGACTCGGTGACACCGAAGCCGTTTGGGTTCTGAACGTCGTCGGTGCCGCCGTGGTCCGCACCGTAGTGGCGCGCTTCAGCTGCTCTCCCTGGCTCTCGCGGCTCTTCCGTGCTCCCGACTTCTCGGTCGGCCCGCTGCGGGGGTCGTCCGATGACAAGCTGTCGCGGAACCGGTCCACGGAGGCGCAGGTGACCTCCATGGCGCCGGTGGCGGCAACCGATGAGGCTGGGGGTGAAGGACCGCTGAGGCGCTCCTCCGGTCGGGTCACTCGCCCGGGGGATCGCGCCCGGTGGGGTTCTGCTGAGATCATCGACCTCATGGTCGCCGCCACGAGCAGTCCCCTCGCGAGCCCCGGCGTCTCCCGGCTGCCCTTGCTACCATCGTCGGGTATGCTGCGGGGTGCACGCGTCCTCGACGTTGTCCTCCCACCCACACACCCCACCGGGAGTGCGACATGAACGTCCTCAGGAAGATCAAGTGGGCCCTGGGCCGGCGACGCGAGGCCGTCGAGATGGTCTCCCTCTCCGTTGCGGCAGCCGCCCCCGTCCATCGTGCGCGGGTCGCCGCGCTGCGCGGCTGGGGGGCCCAGATCCACCCCACCGCTACGATCTACCACGGCTTCCAGGCGCGCGCCTCCCGCCTCCTGACCATCGGCGCGCGCACCATCGTCGGCGACGGAGCCATCCTCGACGCCCGCGGCGGGCTGCGGATCGGGAGCGACGTCAACTTCTCCACCGGCGTGCAGATCTGGACCGCGCAGCACGACTGGAGCGGCGACGACTTCGGATATGTGAAGGCCCCGGTGACCATCGGTGACCGCGCGTGGCTCGGTCCCGCCGTCATCGTCCTGCCGGGCACGGACATCGGCGAGGGCGTCGTGCTCGCCGCCGGCGCGGTCGCCAAGGGCACGCTGGAGCCGTACGGTCTGTACGCGGGTGTCCCCGCCAAACGCATCCGCGACCGGCCCCGCACCCTCACTTACCACCTGCCAGGCCCGAAGGCCAAGGCGTGGTGGTGGTGAGCATCTCCTCCGATCCTCAAGGGAAGAAGCTGTCGTGAAACGCGTCCTCGTGCTCTGGGCCGAAGGCACCTCGACCAACCTGGGCGTCCGCGTCCTCGGTGAGGGCACCCGCGCGCTCGCCGAGCAGGCCTGGCCTGGCGCGGAGGTCGAGTACCAGAGCTATGGTTCGGGCATCGCCCCCATCAACATCGCCGGTCCGCGAACTCTACTGCGCGAGCTCGTCTTCGACTCCCGCGGCGGCCGGTCGTGGCTGCAGTCGTTCGATGTCGTCATCGACACCGGGGCCGGGGACTCGTTCGCCGACATCTACGGCCTCCCGCGGCTGCGTGGCCGGGCGGCGATGGCCCTGTTCGTCAAGGCGCTGCACGTGCCGTACGTCCTGGGACCGCAGACGGTGGGGCCTTTCGAGACCGCCGAGGGCCGGCGGCTGGGACGCCTCATGCTGAAGACCGCCCGGCTCGCCCTGGCGCGGGACAGCGAGTCGGCCTATGCGGCCCGTGAGTTGGGCAGGCCGGTCGACCATGTCACGAGCGATGTGGTGTTCTTCCTGCCCCAGCCCGAGCGCAGCGTCGAGCACGACGTGCTCCTCAACGTGTCGGGCCTGCTGTGGACGTCGGACGCCCACGGCAGCGCCGCGAACTATCGGCGGGTGGTCGGCGAGGTCATCAATGGCCTCCGGCAACGGGGCCGGACGATCACCCTGCTCCCCCATGTGCTCGAATCCCGCTTCCCCGACAACGACATGCCGGCGATCACCGAGGTGGCCCGGGAACACGACCTGCCCGTGGCCGAGGTCGGCGACCTCCAGGACGTCCGCGCCCACGTCGCCGGGGCCGCCCTGGTGATCGGCTCGCGCATGCACGCCTGCCTGAACGCGCTCTCCGTGGGGACGCCTGCGCTCCCCCTGGCCTACTCCCGCAAGTTCGCGCCCCTGATGCGGGACCTGGGCTGGCACCACGTCGTCGACCTCAACGCGTCGCCCGATCCCGCCTCGGAACTCTTGGGGCTGCTCAACGCCCACGGCTCGGAGATGGCGAGCCAGGCCGAACAACTGCAGTGCGCCGCCCAGAGCCGCTGCGAGGAGTCGGTGGCGGCGCTGCGGACCGTGCTGTGACGACGCGCACGCTCGGTCAGGCCATCGCCCGCGTCGTCGCCGACGACAACTGCTCCGGTTGTGGCGCCTGCACCCAGCTTGGGGCAGGGATCACCATGCAACTCGACGCCCGGGGCTACCTCCGGCCGCGCCTCGCGCCCGGGGCCGGAGGCGAGCCCCAGAGCTCCTTCCCCGACGTCTGCCCGGGCGTCCGCGTCCGGCCCAACGCGGAGGGAGGCCGGGTCCACCCCACCATGGGCACTCACGTCGCCGCCTGGCGCGCCTGGGCCACTGCCCCCGACGTGCGCCACCGCGGCAGCAGCGGGGGGACGCTGACGGCGCTCTCGGCGTGGCTGCTGGAGAGCGGTCGGGCACGGTCCGTCGCCTCCGCCGCCGCCGACCCCGAAGACCCCCGCCGCACCCGCTCCCTGCCGGTGGTCGACCGTGCCGGTGCGCTCGCCTGCGCCGGGTCCCGGTACGCCCCCGCCTGCAGCGCCGCCTTGCCGGTCGGGGCGGGTGAGGCGTTCGTGGGGAAGCCCTGCGAGGCGTCCGCCACGCGTGCCCTGCACGCCGGTCAGGGGGCTTCCGCCCCCCTCATCCTCTCGTTCTTCTGCGCGGGCACGCCCAGCCAGCACGCCACCGACGACCTCGCGGCCGAGTTGGCCGCCGGTCAGCCCATAGCCGACCTCTGGTACCGCGGTCGCGGCTGGCCGGGCCAGTTCACGGTCGAGCGCGAGGGCGGCACCACGGCGTCCATCACCTACGACGAGTCCTGGGGCAAGCGGTTGGGGCCCACCACCCAGTGGCGCTGCAAGATCTGCGTCGACGGCATCGGCGATTCCGCCGATGTGGTCGCCGCCGACCTGTGGGAGACCGACGTACGCGGCTACCCGACCTTCGCGGCCGCCGACGGCTGCAGCGCGCTGATTGCCCGGACCGAACGCGGCCGGCAAACAGTGCTGGAGGCGGTGCGCGCCGGCGTCCTTGCGGTCGAGGAGATCGACATGGACCGCCTCGCTGCCGTCCAGCCCCTGCAGGTCCAACGTCGCACGACCCTGTTTGGCCGCCTGCTCGGCGTCCGGCTCGCCGGCCGTCGTGTGCCCGACTATCGTGGATTCGGGCTGGCCCGATGGGCGCTGAAGAGCCCCCGCGCCGCCGTCCGCGCGCTCCGCGGCTCGTGGCGGCGGACGCGCAGGGCGCGCACCGCGCTCTCCGTCGAAGCGGACGGCCCGCGCTCGTGACGGCTTCCCATCAGACGCCTCCCAGCGATCCCGCAGCAGGGCCAGGCCTCGGTCGCCGGGCCGCGCGCGGTGCGGCAGTCAGCGTTGGCGGCCAGGGCGTCAAGGCCATCGTGCAGATGGCGGGCGTCGTGGTGCTCGCCCGGCTGCTCTCCCCCGCCGATTACGGCATCCTCGCCCTCACCACGGTGGTGGTCGGGGTCGGCGAGATCTTCCGGGACTTCGGGCTCTCCACAGCCGCGGTGCAAGCCCGCACCCTGTCGGGTCAGCAGCGCAGTCAGCTGTTCTGGATCAACCTCGCTATCGGGGTGCTCCTCGCGGGGATGGTGGTCGTTGCGGCACCCTTCGTCGCACAGTTCTTCGGCCAACCGGCCCTGACGGACGTCATGCGTGCGCTGTCGCTCACGTTCCTTCTCAACGGGGCTGCCACCCAGTACCGCGCGTCCCTGGAGCGGGCACTGCGGTTCAAGCGGATAGCGCTCATCGACGCGACATCGCCGGTGTTCGGGCTGGCGGTCGCGATCGGCTTGGCCCTGGCCGGCGCCGGGGTGTGGGCCCTGGTGGCCCAACAGCTGACGACGGGGCTGGTGCTGATGGTGATGCTCGTCGTGAGCGGCGGATGGGCCCCAGGCCTTCCCCGGCGGGGCGTTCACATGGACGGCATGCTCCGGTTCGGCTGGAACATGGTGGGGAATCAGCTGGTGGGTTACGCCGCCAACAACGTGGATTCCCTCCTCATCGGGTGGCGACTGGGGATCGCGCCTCTGGGCGTGTACAACCGCGCCTTCCAGTTGCTTATGCAGCCCTACAACCAGATCAGGGTCCCGATCACACGTGTGGCCATCCCCATCCTGTCGCGCCTGCAGGGCGAGCCTGATCGCTACTGGGCCTTCCTGCTGCGCGGACAGATCGCCCTGGGCTACACGCTCTGCGCCGCACTGTTTCTCGTCTCCGGGTCGGCGCGCCCTGTGACGTCCCTCCTCCTGGGTGCGCCCTGGCTGGAGGCCTCCCCCCTGCTCGCCCTGCTCGCGATCGGGGCGAGCCTGCAGTCGCTGGCGATGGTTGCCTACTGGGTCTACGTGACGAAAGGCTTGACCGGGCACCTGTTCCAGTGGTCGCTGATCTCGGCAGCCCTGAAGATCGCGTGCATCGTGGCAGGCAGTTTCTTTGGGTTGGTGGGGATCGCCACGGGCTACGCGGCGGCGCCGCTCGTCGCGTGGCCCCTCTCGTTCCTGTGGCTGTCCCGAAAGGTCGACATGCCGCTGCCGGCCATCTACGCCGGCGCGCTGCGGATCTTCCTCGTCGGGGGTCTGGCCGGCGGGGCCTCCTTCGCGCTCGACGTCTTCGCCACCCACGGCCTGCCCGACGTCGTGGCGATCGTGCTCAACACCTTGGCGGGGTTGACCGCGGCGGCCCTCGCCTTGATCCTGCCCGGCGTCCGGAGCGACGTCCTCAGGATCCGGGAAACCGTCGGGATGCTCCGCCCCTGACGTCCCCCTTGTCGGTGACCTGTCACCCCGCCGGGGAGTTATCCACGGTCCCGCTCGGCGTCATACTGGAAACATGACCTGCAGTGGAGGCCGAAGCGGAGGGGGGTGCGCGTGAGCGCATCCGACCTCCAGACGCTGCTGCTCTTGGCCATCGCCCTGCTCGCCGGCACCCTCGCGGTGATCATGGCCCTGAAGAAGCCGTGGTGGGCCGCCGTGGTGGCTGTGGCATCCCTCCCCCTGGTGCCGTACTGGGTGGGCGTCTCCGTCGCCATCTTTTACGTCCCGGCCTCCCTCGGACTGGCCTTCTTGGCCACGATCGCGATCCTGCGCAGAGGTACGGCCCGTCCCCGCCTCGGTGCGGTAGACGCTGCCCTCCTCGCTCTGCTGGCCCTGGTACTGCTCGCCTTCCTCCTCCGGCTGGTGACCATCGCCCAGGCCTACGCCTTCGTCCAGTGGTTCACCATCTATGCCTTCGCCCGGGTGGCGGCCAGCGCCTACGGCGTCCGTCGGCTGGCGACCGTGTTCGTCACCACCGCGGCGGTGGCGGCCGGCTTCATCCTTTTGGAAGCTGCCACGGGCATCAATGTCTGGGCACGTTTCGTCCGGTTCGGGGGCCTGTACTCCACGTGGGGAACCCTCCAGTACCGCGGCGGGGTGCTGCGCGCCGAGGGTGCCTTCGGCCACTCCATCGCCGCGGGAGGATCGCTCGCGGTGGCGGCGGTGCTCGCACTGGACGCCCGACTCAAGCTCGGGCAGCGGCTGGGGTTGGTGGCGCTCCTTCTGGCCGCCACCCTGGCCACGTTCAGCCGCCTCGGGATGGCGACGGCCGCCGCCGGGGTCGCCGTGGCACTCCTTGCCGGACGCTTCGACCTGTCCCGGCGTGCCCGGGCGGCCCTCCTGGGCGTGCTGGCCGTGAGTGCCATCTTCTTCGTGCTCTTCCTTTCGTCCGTGTTCGCCGAATCGGGTAGCGAGGCCGCCAACAGCGCGGCCTACCGCACGTGGCTGCTGGAACTCGTACCGACCACGCAACCGCTCGGCACTGCCGACAGCTACGCGCGCACCACCGACGGCCGCGTCACGTACGGGGCGTTCCGCTCCATCGACAGCGCCTTGCTCCTGTTCGCCCTGGCCTACGGCTGGCTGCCCACCATCGTCGTGATCGCCCTGGCCACCCTCTCGGTCGCTTGGGCGCTCTCCTTCCGCGCCGGGACAGCCGCCATCGCGGTGGCCGCCCAGGCGGCCTCTCTCACCTCTGTCGCCCTGATCACGCAGTACGGACTGATATTCTGGCTCGCGGTCGGATGGGCAGTCACTGAGGTCCTGCAACGACGGCCGATCCCCTCGCCGGCGCCCGAGGGCCTGGTGGTCGGATCCGCCGGCCCCCCTGTCCCCCAAGCCAGAGTTCGCGAGGAACCCGTCGGATGTTGAAGCACGCCAACCTGTCCACGATCAAGCACCACTGGCTGCTCGTGACCGTTCTCACCCTCCTTGGCGGGCTGGTCGCCTTCGGGCTGTCCTCGCTGATGACGCCGCAGTACCGGTCTTCCGCGTCCCTCTACTTCACGCTCAACTTCGGCAACACGGCCAGCGACCTCGCGCAGGGGTCCACCTACACGTCGAACCAAATGACGTCATTCGGCGAACTGGCCTCCTCGCCGGTCGTGCTCCAGCCGGTGATCGACCGACTCCAGTTGCCGATGAGTACGGAACAGCTCGGCAGGGTGGTCAACATCAGCACCCCCCGCGAGACGGTGATCATGGACGTGGCCGTCGCGACCGCCGATCCCCAGCGCTCCGCGGAGATCGCCAACGCCATCGCCGCCCAGGCGAAGACCGTCATCGAGGAGTATGCACCGCGGACGCGCGAGGGTGCCTCGACCGTCACCGTGCGGACGATCAAGGAGGCGACCCCGCCCACCTACCAGTTCGCCCCCGACAAGCGCACGAACACGGCGCTGGGCCTGTTCGCCGGCCTCCTGGCCGGCGTGCTCGCGGCCATCTCGATCGCCACGCTGGACAACAAGGTCCGCGGCGAGGCCTCCCTGGCCGAGACCGGGAAGGTCACGTTCCTGGGGTCGCTGCGCTCCCGCTCGGGCAAGGGCGGCGGTCACGAGGCCACGGTGCTTCAGGAACCGACCGGCAGCGCCGCCGAGGAGTACCGCCAACTGCGCTCCAGCCTGCGCTACGTGACCCTGAGCAAGCAGCCGCTCGCTCTGGTGGTCTCGTCGGCCACGCCCGGTGAGGGCAAGTCGACCGTGGCGGTCAACCTCGCGGCCGTGATCGCCGAATCCAGCCGGAGCGTCCTCCTCATCGACGCCGACCTCCGCCGACCCCGCGTGGCCAGTTACGCCCAGATCGACGGGTCCGTGGGCGTCACCGATGTCCTCGTGGGGCAGGCGGAGTTGAGCGACACCATCCAGCCGCTGGGGGATTCCGGCGTTGACATCCTGCCGGCCGGGGGTTCGGCCCCCAACCCCGCCGAGTTGCTTTCCTCGCCCCAGATGGCCGAGATCCTGGATTACGGCCGGCAGCACTACGACGCCGTCATCATCGACACCGCCCCCGTCCTCGTGGTGGCGGACGCCCTCGCCCTCACCACGATCACCGACGGCATCGTCCTGGTCGCGCGCGTGGACAAGACCAGGAAGCGAGACCTGCAGGTCGCGCTGGAGACGACGCAAGGGGCCGGGGCGAACGTGCTCGGCGTCGTCCTCAACGGGGCCCGTGCGCGGCAGACCGACCGCGACCGCTACTACGACTACAAGCCGGCGATCGCGCCGGCGTCGAGCGCCGAGCCGGCGGTGTCGTGACGGCTCGCCCGATGGCCCAGACGGCCCGGCCCCTGGTGACGCTCGTCTGCACGGCGAACGTCTGCCGCTCCGTGTACGCGGCGGCCCTGCTCTCCACCGGTGCCTCGGCGCTCCCCGCCGACGTCACCAGCGCGGGCGTCTCCGCGCACCCGCGCCTGGCGACCTGTCCCCTCGTGCTCGAACGCCTCACGAGCCGCGACCTGCCGGTCTCCTCCGCGCCCCCGCGGCCGCTGGAGGCGGAGCTGGTCGCGTCCAGCGCGCTGGTCCTGACCATGACGGCCGAACAGCGGGGGGAGGCGGGCCGGATCGCCCCCGCCGCGCGGCAGCACGTTTTCACGCTCATCGAGGCCACCGCGCTCGCGGAGGCGCTGCTCGAGCGCCTCGAGGGCCGGCCGACGTTCAGCGAGTGGGTCACCGCCCTCGGGGGGCTGCGGGGACGCGTCCAGCTGCCGGTCACGCCGGTGCGCGTCGGCCGCTGGCCCCGTCGGCACGTCGAGCACGTCCCGGACATCGGCATCCCGGACGGGCACACGAGCGACCGCACCGTGGATCATCTGAACGCCCTGCGCTCGGTGGAGGAGTACACCGGACGCCTCGCGGCCGCCGCCCTCCGCGCGCTCGGCGGCCCTCACCCCCAGGAGAACCGATGACAGCCCCCCTCAGGGTCCTGATGTCCTTCCCCCGCCCCCGGGAGGTCACGAACCCCTTCAACACCCTCCTCATGGACGCCGTCGCGGCGCGGCCCGGCGTCACCGTCCACACCTTTTCTTGGCGTCGCGCCCTGCTCGGCGACTACGACGTCTTCCATGTGCACTGGCCCGAGATCCTGGTCGACGGCCACAGCCCGCTTAAAAAGGTCGTCCGGCAGGCGCTCTTCGCCGGCCTGCTGCTGCGCCTGAAGCTCTCCGGACGCCCGCTCGTGCGCACACTGCACAACCTGGAGCTCCCCCAGGGCATCACCGCCCGCGAGCGCGTGCTGCTCCGCTGGGCCGAGCGCTGGACCACCCTGTGGATCGTCATCAACACGAGCACAACGGGGCCCGACGGTGCGGCGTCCGCCCTGTCGCTGCACGGGCACTACCGCGATTGGTACGACCGCCTCCCCCGCGCCGAGGTGGCCCCCGGCCGGGTGGGCTTCTTCGGCCGGATCCGCCGCTACAAGAACGCCGTGGGGCTCGTTCTCGCCTTCCGCGAGCTGGACGACCCGAGCCTCGAGCTCCGCATCGCCGGCATGCCGTCGAGCGACGCGCTCACCGACGAGATCACCGCGGCGGCCGGAGACGATGCGCGCATCGACCTCGACTTCCGCTTCATCGACGACCCCGACCTCGTCCGGCTCGTGACCAGTTCCGAGCTCGTCGTCCTCCCCTACCCCGAGATGCACAACTCGGGGAGCGCGTTCGCGGCGCTGTCGATGGGCCGCCCCGTCCTGCTCCCCGACAACGAGGTGAACCGCCTGCTCGCCGAGGAGGTGGGGTCCGGGTTCGTACAGCTGTTCTCCGGCGATCTCACCGGCAACCACATCCGGGCCGCCCTCGATGCGGTCCGGGAGCTACCCGCGGACGCCCGACCCGATCTCTCCCAGCGAGAGTGGCCCCTGATCGGCGAGCAGCACGAGGCCGCCTACCGCGAGGCCATCGCCCTCACCCGCTTACCGTGGGGGCGCCAACGGTCGCTCAAGGAGCCGGTCTGATCCGCAGGCACATCTCGACCCCACATCGCTCGTTGGACGGTGCCCTGTCTGATAGCACTGGCGAATGGGGACCGCTGGGTAAGATGATGACGCCAGAGTACGAAGATGCGCTGACGAGTCATGATGGGGGCTGGGCGAAGTGGACATGCGATGCGCGCTCCAGCGCACCGGCAAGATGTTGGACAGCGCCAGGCGCGTAGGACGTCGAGGAGCACGCAAGGTGCGTGGCTGGCTCCGCGGGCATCCAGGCGGCCGCATAGATGCCGATGTCAAGATCCGTGGGGCTGGGGAGTTGCGGATGGCCGAGGGCAGCCTCATCTCCACGGGAGCGCGGATCTTCATCGACGAGGGCGCTGTGCTGACTTTGGGCAAGCAGGCGAAGATCGGGCCGCTTGATCGGATCAACGTGCTGGCAGGTCTGAGCATTGGTGATTTCACGGAACTGTCGTGGCAAGTACAGGTGATGGACACGGACTTCCACGAGATCACCTACGCGGACGGCAGCAAGAGCGTCAAGACGCTTCCGATCGTCATCGGAAACCGCGTCCTCATCGGAACGGGGGCGATCATTCTCAAGGGGGTGACCATCGGCGACGGCGCCGTCGTTGCAGCGGGCGCGGTGGTGACGAAGGACGTCCCCCCAGGCGCGATCGTCGGTGGCAACCCTGCTCGTGTCATTGGACACGGGTCCTTCGCCAAACCCTGATAATCGACGTCTGGCCTGGACCGGCGGTCAGGGACGAGGTGCCGACGCCCCGCGTGCTCCGGCGCGCTGACGGTCCGGCTGGCTGGCCACGTCGCCACTTCCGCGCATCACCGAAGCGAAAGGGGACTCCCCGGTCATGGACCGGGGGGTCTCCTTTCGTTGCTCAGGCCGGGAGGACCGTGAACTGGTCCAAAGAGGCGGTGAGTGGCCCGTTGGTGACAGTGGAACCCGTGTACAGCTTCACCGCTACGTTGCCGGCGACCTGCAGCTCCGGGGTGGTATCGGACACCGTCACGGTCGAGGCCGTAGGAACGGCGTCCGTCGCGCGCCACACCCACCCGGACAGGGTCGTGTCGACCGCATCGAAGCGGACGTTGAGCTTCTCCCCCGCGACGTAGTTGAACCCGTTCAGCACGGTCGTGGCCAGCACGGTCTCGACGCCGTTGACAGTCCTGGACACGTACAGCCGCAGCGCTCCCGAGGCCTCAAACCGCGCCGTGAGGGTGTAATCGGATGTTCCATTGATCCTCGTCTGTATCCGGTGGTAGTACGGGCCAACGTTCGGCGCCTTGTTGAGCGCGAGGTCGGTGACCACGGAGACGTCCCTCGCGGACACCCCAGTGAGGCGTGCCAGGCGCGTGGCCCCGGAGGGGACCAAGACCCTGCCAGCTGCCCCGTCGGTCGAGAATCCGGTCGAGGTGTTGAGCATCCACGCCCCGCCCACGTCGGCGGAACCCCACCCGGAGGCGGTCCGCGTGAAGTTGTCCTGGGCAAGGGCCTGCACCGCCGGGGCGGTGACCGCGACCTGCTCCGTCGTCGTCGCGGTGGCGCCGCGATCGTCGGTCACGGTCAGGCGGACCGTGTAGGTTCCCGCCGCCGCGTAGGTGTGGGACGCTGTGGGGCCGGTGGCGGTCGCCCCATCCCCAAAGGTCCACGCGTAGGAGGCGATGGAGCCGTCCGGATCGCTGGACCCAGTGCCGTTGACGGACGCCGTCAGGTCTAGCACACCCGCAGTGATGGCCGCCGTAGGCGGCTGGTTTGGCGCCGGGACGCTCACCGTCACCTGCTTGGCGGAGTCAGCGGTCGCCCCCCGGTCGTCCGTGACGGTCAGGGTCACCGTGTAGGTGCCCGACGCCGCATAGGTGTGGGACGCCGTCGCACCGGTCGCCATCGCCCCGTCACCGAAGCTCCAGGCATGAGAGACGATGGTGCCGTCGGCGTCCGCGGAGGACGCCCCGTCGACCGAGACAGCGAGATTCTGGGCGGAGGTGGTGAAGGACGCCGCGGGAGCTTGGTTCGGGACCTCGACACGCCGAACCGTGATCAGGTCCGTCGCCGCCACGATCGGCGCGTTGGTGACGCTGCTGCCGGCGTACCACCTGAGGGCCACATTGCCTGGTGACTGCAGGGTGGCCGTACCATCGGTCACCGCGATCATCGGCGTGGCCGGCTCGGCGGTTCCCTCGCGCCAGACAGAACCGACCAGTGAGGTGCCCACCACGTCGAAGCGCACGGACAGCTTGTCACCAGCGGCGTAGGTGAAGCCGCTGAGGGTCGTGGACTTCAAGGTCGTCTCCACCCCCGCAACCGTCCGGGAGAGCAAGACTTTCAGCGCCCCCGACGCGTCCACGCGGGTCGTCAGCGTGTAGTACGAGTTCCCCACCACCCGCGCCTGCACCTGGTGCAGGAAGGCGCCACCCGCAGGAGCCTTCTCAAGCGCCACATCGGTGACAATCGACACATCCTTGGCCGACACCCCGGTCAGCCGGGCCAGGCGGGTCGCGCCGGCGGGCACCGCCACTTGGCCGGTGGTCCCCCTGGTCGCGAAGCCGGTCGGGGTGTTCAGCGTCCACGCGCCGCCAACCTCGGCGGTGCCCCAGCCGGCCGCGGTGCGGTCGAACGAATCCAGGGCCACGACGTCGGGGGCGATCGCATCCACCGTCACCGCACGGGTTGTGGTGGCGGTGGCGCCCTTGTTGTCGGTGACCGTCAGCATCACGGTGTAGCTGCCCGCGGCCGCGTAGGCGTGCTGCGCCGTCGCGCCGGCATCGGTCTGCCCGTCGCCGAAGTCCCAAGCGTAGGAGGCCACCGAGCCGTCGGCGTCCGAGGACGCCGAGCCGTCGACCGCGAGAGCCAAGCCCTGCTTGGCGGCGGTGAAGGAGGCCACCGGGGCGACATTCGGGCTGACGGTCACCTCGCGGGTGGCCTGGCCCACGGCGCCATGCTCGTCGGTGACCGTGAGTGTGACCGTGTAGGTGCCGGCCGCGGCGTAGGTGTGGGTGGCCACCGGATCGACCGACTCGGTGCCGTCACCGAAGTCCCACGCGTGGGAAGCCACTGCACCGTCCGCGTCCGTCGAGCCCCTGCCGTCGAGGGTCACGGTCAGCTCGTCGACCGCCGGGTTCGCGATCGCCGCGACCGGGAGTGCGTTGGGCTTCACGACGGTGAGTTCGCGGCTGTAGCTCGAGGTGGCGCCGTCGTCGTCGGTCACCGACAGGGTCACGATGTACGTGCCGCCGGCCGCATAGGTGTGGCTCGCCGTCGGGCCGGACGCCGTGGCGCCGTCGCCGAAGTTCCACGCCCACGACTGGATGCTGCCGTCGCTGTCGCTGGACGCGGCGGAGTCGGTTGCGATCGCGAGTCCTTCCTGGGTGACCGCGAAGTCGGCAGCGGGGGCTGCGTTGGTGTCGACGAAGGCATTCACCTGGAAGTTGTCCACCGTCACGGCCAGCGGGAGGCTCGTCATGGCGCCGGAGGTGTAGGGCATCATGCCCACGGCCCCCGCTCCCTGAAGCTCCGGTTGATCGTCCGTGACCCTTACCGTCGGCGCAAGGGGCTCGGGCGAACCCGCCGCCCAGACCTTGGCCTCCAAGACGCTGGCGTTGGTGCCATGCACGTCGAACCGGAGGTTCAGCCGCTGCCCAGGCGTATAGGTGATCCCGGTCGCCCAGACCCACTTCAGGGCGGTCTCGGTGGCGCCCACCTTCTTGCTGAGCGTGACGCGCACCGAACCGTTCGTCTCGAAGCGAGTGACGAGCTTGTAGGAGTTGCCGCCGCTGAGGCGAGCCTGCAGTTGGTGGAGGTACACGCCGCCGGCAGGAACCTTGTCGAGGGCCACATCCGTCAGCATCGTGATGTCACGGGCGCTGACGTTGCCCAAGCTGGCGGAGGGGCCGGAGGCCGCCTTGGACAGGTTGACGACCCCTTGAGTGCCGTTGGTGGAGAAGTAGGCCGAGCCGGAGTCCGTCCAGGCCCCGCCCACGGACGCCGTCCCCCAGCGGGAACCCGCCCGGTTGAACGTGTCGCGAGCGATCACCTGCGTGCTCGGGTCCGTGGCGACCGAGACCGCCTTGGAGAGGGTCTTCACGGCGCCCTGGTTGTCGACAACCGTGAGCTTCACCGTGTAGGTACCCGGTGCGCCGTAGTCATGGGACGCCGTAGGGCCCGTCGCCCGGCCACCGTCGCCGAACTCCCAGCCGTAGGCCGCGATGGAGCCATCGGCGTCAACCGAGCCAGTCGAGTCGAAGGCCACGGTCAGGTCGGTCGGGTTCGCCGTGAAGGCGGCCGTCGGCTGCTGGTTGGTGAGCGCGGCGGAGGCGGCCGCGTAGTGCGCCTGCACCTGGGCGGCGGTCAGCTCGGTGGGGTACACCGCGACCTCATCGATGGCGCCGTTGAAGTAGGCCGACGTCCCGGCGTTCGGCCAGTTGGGCATCTTGTCGCCACCCACGCGCCAGTAGCCGGGGATGTCCTCGGCGCGTGTCGCGGACGTGTTCGAGGCAACGAGCTGGCCGTCGACGTACAGCTTGACACCGCCCGGGGACAGGCTGGCGACCGCGTAGTGCCAGGCGCCGTCGCGGTAGGTGCCGGGGGACGTGATGCTCTTGATCGAGCCGTCGTAGACGCCGAAGGTCAGCCTGCCCGCGTTGTTCATGTACAGGTTGCGGTCGTTCGCCCCGGACGAGCCGGTGGCCGAGCTGCCCCAGCCCATCAGCTTGCCGCCGGACAGGGAGGTGGTCTTGAACCACAGCTCGGTGGTGAACACCTGCTGCGGGGGAAGCGCGGCACCCGCCGTCCCAGCGGTTCCGGTCGAGGTCCCGCTGAACTGGGTGGCGGTGTCGGCGTTCCCGGCGAGTGCGCCCGCCCTCCCGCCGGTGGTGCCGGTGCCGAGCGTCAGCGGTCGGCTCCCCGCGACGTCCTGCGTCGTGCGGATGCCGGAGGCCTGGCCCATCCGCCAGTAGTGCTCAGCGCCGTCGGTCGCGACGACGGATGCGTAGGGATCGCTGACCGTGCTGACGGTGATAGTGGTGGTGTCGCTGGTCTTGGAGTTGCCGTCGGCATCCGTGGCGATCACGTAGTAGGAATACGTCCAGCCGGGGATCACGTCGGCGTCGCTGAAGCGCAGGGTCGGGCGGGTCCACGGGTTGGAGGGCGACGTTGCGGTCGCGACGGGGTTGGCCTCACCCTTGTCTGTGCGGACGACCTTGTACGAAAGCGTGGCGCCGTCCCGGTCCCACGAGGTCAGGTAGCTGCCCTGGACGGACGTGGTGGCAGACTGAAGGACCGGGGCCGTCTCGGCGCGCAGCCCGGACGGTCCGGCGCTCGGCTGGGTCACCACGTTGCGCGTCGCGAAGCGCACCAGGCCCTGCTGCTGCACGCCGTTGACCGCGAGGAACTCCCCGCCGATGGCCAAGTAGTCGCCGCTCGTCTCCGTGGTCCACCCGGCCTGGTCAACGCCGGTGTAGGTGCCGGGGACCCAGTCGTTCACCCAGTGCACCTGGGCCCCGGTGGGCATGCCTTCGAAGTTGACGTAATGGCCGCCGGTCTGGGTGTTGCGATTGACGGTGCCCTGCGGCGCGATGGTCCAGCCGTCCGCGGCGTAGTAGCGACGCGGGTTAATCTCCGGGAAGCCGCCCGAGTTGGAGCACATGTGGTGGTGGCTCACGCTGTACACGACGCCGTTGAGCGGGGCCGCGTCGTAGGTGTCGCCGTGGCAGTCGATCAGGTTCTGAATCGTGCCATCGTAGGCGTCCGCGACGACGATGCCCTCCAGGTCCCCGTCCCCGTAGGCGAAACCGGTGGACATGACTTGGTTGCCGAACACCTTGAGCGACATGAGACCGGACGCGTCCGTGGTGTTGTCGATGCGCTGAGAGGCAGCGAAGGGGTAGGACGCGCCGGTGACCGCGTCCAGGCTCCCGATGGAGCGATTGAGCGAACCATTGAGCGTCGTGAAGCTGCCCGAGACCACGACACGGTCCTGAGCGGGGGTCACGCCGAGTGCGTAGACGGTGTGGTCGGCGGTGGGGGCCCAGTCCAGCACGGAGCCGTCGGCCGCCGACACCGCAGCCAGCCGGGTGCGCGGGACGTTGTTGACGGCGGTGAACCAGCCACCCAGGTAGACCTTGGTGTCGGTGGCCGCGATGCCGAACACGTCGCTTCCGGCGATGGGGTTGAAGGAGGTGTCGAGCGAACCGTCCGAGGTGCGGAACGCCGCGATCCTCCAGCGCGCGGCGCCGTCCACGCTGGTGAAGGAGCCGCCGATGTAGATCCGCGAGCCGTCGGGGGACGCTGTGATCGTCCGGATCCGCCCGTTGACGGACGGTGCCCACGACGTCATGACGCCCGTGCGGATGTCGTAGGACATGACGTTGGCGCGCGGGGACTCGCTCTGACCGGCCGGGGCGCCGGCGGGGCGTGCCGCCGTAAACTCGCCGGCCACGTACACGGTGTTGCCGACGATCACCTGATCCCACACCACGCCGTTGACCTGCGCGGTGGGCAGCACATCAGAGGTGACAGCGGTGGCGGGGTTGTCGACAGGCGGGACCGCGGCGGCCTGCGCCACACTGGGCAGCAAGGCCTGCGTGCCCAAGGCCAGCAGGAGCGAAACGACGCCGGCCATCAGGCCGCGTGCGTTGAACGAATGTGGCACGAGTGGAATCCCCCTACTGGTGCGCGATGAAACCGCGCCTGTCGCGCACCCGGCGACGACGAACTGATTCTAACTTTGAGAACGTCTGCCCCGCATTCCCTCCCGCGGGTGACTGACGGTGCTCAGGAGCGATGGGGCTGTCGAGCAGCAACCGGTACGAGTGTCGGCCGGGGCGGTTGGTCAGGAGGGTTCGGCGCCCAGCGCAACTTCTCAGATATCGCCAGTGAAGACGACCGTGGGCAGCGTCGGCTGGACTGAAACCTCGACGTGGACCGGTTTGCGACTCTGTTCCGGAACGGCGAACACGTACACGCCCTGCCCGGAAGCGCCAGCCGCGAGGGACCCGGCGAACCACTTGGCGGGGCTGCCAGTCATACCCGAACCCGGGCGTCCCGCAGAGTCCTCGAGGTTGACCTGCACCGTTGACAGGTCGAGGGGCTTGTCCGTGCCGTTGGCGACATCGATGGTCACCGCGACCGCCGGGCCACTCACCTCCCCGGGGCCCTGCGCCGTCGCCGTGACGGCCCTCACCTCCGAGATGACGACCTTGACGGAGGGCAGTACCTCCGCGGGATTCCCGATGGACTCCTTCTTGGTCTCGGGGGCCTTGCCAGGGGACACCGTCACGCTCGCCCCGCCGGTGCCGCCCGGGGCTGGAACCGGCGTGGTCGGGGCGGGAGGCAGGGTGGTCCCCTCGACGCCCGGGCGGTTCCCGGACGCCGACGGGACCGGGGCACTCCCGGCCGTGCAGCTGGCCAGGGCCAGCCCTGCAGCCAGCGTCAATACCAAGAAGCGGACGCCACCTCGAGGGGTGGTAGCGCGTTCGATCACTGTGCCTCCACGGCGAACCGGTCCACGCTGGCCGCCAGCGGCAGCGATGTG
>NZ_JACYOT010000008.1 GCF_014858005.1 Propioniciclava soli | reverse complement strand
GTGAGGGTGTGGGAGAGTAGGACACCGCCGAACAACCTCTTTACAGGGGGGGGAACGAGGGAACGGTCACCACAGGTGACAGTTTGCCCGTTCCCCTCCCTTCTTTTTTGCGCTCACACACCCGTCGGAGTTAGGACGGCCAGCTTGCGCTCCAGCGTCAAACCTGCCGGGGGGAGCGCGCGGCCCGGGGGTCTGACCGCACGGCTGCATCGAAGGTAAGTCACGGGAGGCTTTGGGGCATTTGTTGGTGTCGGGGATGGGTGCCGGCGTCCCCGCGACATCTTGTGCCAGGGGCCGGGGCGGCGGGGGGATACTGCGCGCCATCGACGGTGCGCTTGGGAATCCGCGCGAGCAGGTAACCGGCGGGGGAGCCAAACGCTGATGCAGCCCTGGAGCTACGCGTGCCCTACGCGGGGGCGCTTGGATGGCGCGTGCTCCTCCGGGGAGGTGCGGTGTGCTGGTCATGCCGATTGGCCCGCATGGGAGTCCAGGCCGCAGCCCAACCGGCAGGCCTGTACTGGCCGTGCTGGGCGCACTTTCGATCGTCGCTATGGCCTCGTTCTCAAGCGTGTTTGACAACGGGTTGCCTTCTGGCTGGCCGATCGCGTCTGCCTGGGGGGGAGGACAACGGTGGTGGCGAGGCTGCGGACGAAGATGTCCCGTTCGGCCCGTCTCTGGCGACGCGCCCAGGACACCCCGGAGCAGCGGCGTGGGTGCTCCCTTACTACTCGGCGGACCGTGGGGTCACTTGGCGCACCTTCTCGCCACCTGGCGCTCCGCAACTCACGCGGCGGCCCTTCCACGCCCCGCCACGTGAGCTGCGGTGCGCCACGTGGGGTTGGGCTGCGCCACGTGAGCCGAGGTGCGCCACGTTGAGCCCCCGTGCGCCATGTCGAGCCTCCGAGGCGCGCCACCTGGGGTTGGGCTGCGCCACGTGAGCCGAGGTGCGCCGCGTGGAGCGCCGGCGCCGGGGGTGCGCCAGGTGAGATCCAATAGGTCAGTTGGGCGTCGGGGGTGCTGGGGTGAGGACAGAGTTCATGGGTGTCGAGGTGCCGCCGATGGTGCGCAACGGCGTCTGAGATGCCGAACGGCTCCGTGACGCGGAACGGTGTCCTGATGCCGGGGTGATTTGAGCCGCGGGCCGGCTGTGGCCTAAGCTGGTCATTGAAGCCGAAGACCGCTGGTGGTCGCGTCCGTGAGGGCTCGATGCAAATCCCGCGCAGGTGAGCACGACACGTCAGCTGGATGCCAGCACGTCCCGTGGTTGCCTCGCGCACCACGGGTTTTTTCATGTCGGAGGCTCAACACCAGAAGTAGTGGGAAGGAGACCCATGGCGAGGCCGGACAAGGCAGCAGCCGTCGAGGAGTTGAAGGAGTCCTTCACCTCGGCGAACGCGGCCGTTCTGACCGAATACCGTGGCATCACCGTCGCGGGCCTGCAGGAACTGCGGCGCTCGTTTGCGAACGATGCCACCTACGCCATCGCGAAGAACACTCTGACCCAGATCGCCGCCCGTGACGCGGGCATCGAGGGCCTCGAGGAGTACCTCACCGGCCCCACGGCGATCGCTTTCATCACCGGTGACGTTGCCACGGTGGCGAAGGGTCTGCGCGATTTCGCGAAGGACAACCCGCATCTGGTCATCAAGGGTGGCGTCATGGACGGTCGTGTCCTCGGCGCCGATGAGGTCAAGAAGCTGGCCAACCTGGAGTCGCGCGAGGTTCTGCTCGCGAAGCTCGCGGGGGCCATGCAGGCGAACCTCAGCAAGGCTGTCTACCTCATCGCTGCTCCGCTCTCCCAGGCCGCTCGCGTCCTGGGTGCGCTCGAGCAGGCGGCGGGGGAGAACCCCTCCCTCATCGGTGGTGCCGGCGAGGCTGCCACCCCCGATGCCGACCAGGTGCCCGACACCGCCGAGGACGCCTCGGCACCCGACGCAGCGCCCGCTGCCGAGGCACAGGACGACGCGGCCCCGGTCGCGGAGTAAGAAAGGAACGCCCAACATGGCGAAGCTCACCAACGACGAGCTCCTTGACGCCTTCAAGGAGATGACCCTGATCGAGCTCTCCGAGTTCGTCAAGCTGTTCGAGGACGCCTTCGGCGTCACCGCCGCCGCCCCGGTCGCCGTGGCCGATGCCGCCGCTCCGGCCGCCGGTGGCGCCGGTGGGGATGCGGGTGCCGAGGAGGAGGTCTCCTCCGAGGTCGACGTCATCCTGGAGTCCGCTGGCGACAAGAAGATCCAGGTCATCAAGGAGGTGCGCGCGCTCACGTCCCTGGGCCTCAAGGAGGCCAAGGACCTGGTCGAGGCCGCCCCCAAGCCGGTTCTGGAGAAGGTCGCGCGCGACGCGGCCGCCAAGGCCAAGGAGCAGCTCGAGGCTGCCGGCGCCTCCGTCACCATCAAGTGACACCGGCGTCGATCCTCGATCGACACCAGCGAGGGCCCGCGGGAATGTCCCGCGGGCCCTCGTCGCTTGTTCCCGGACGCGCCCCCCGGTGACGCGCCCCCCGGTGGGGGCCGGGGTCAGGCGTCCACGCGGACGGGCAAGGACGCGGAGGCCGGGCCGGTGAACACCAGGCGCTGCTGCGCGGCGTAGCTCACGGTGAACAACAGCGCTTCGACGACGACCTTGGCCACCAGCAGCGAGACGCCCCACCCCGTGACGAGCAGCGTCATCAGGCAGGCGTTGGCACCCAGCAGCGCTGCGGCGAGCACGACGTAGCGGCCGGCCGCCCGCGTGGCCGGGCCCGCGTGACCGAACACCAGATCGCGGTTGATCGCGAAGTTGGCCGCGGCGCTGACGACCCGGGCGCCGAGGATGGCCGCCACCAGTGGCGCACCCAGCCGGCTCAGGAGGAGCAGGGCGACCACATCAAGGGCGTACCCGGCCAGGGACGACGCCGCGAAGCGAAGCAGGGGGGCGTAGATTCGCAGCGAATCGACGACCGGGCGGAAGTGGGACGACTCGTTGGCGTCCAGGTAGATCGTCTGGATGGAGGTCTGGTGGATCTCCACCCCGGCCCCACGGGCGCGCAGGAGCAGGGTGAACTCGTACTCGAACCGATCGCCCGGCACCGACTGGAGCCACCCGAGCACATCGGCGGGGTAGGCGCGCAGCCCGGTCTGGGTGTCGTTCACCCGCGTGCCGGTCACGGCGCGGAACAGCCAGCGCGTGACGGTGTTGCCGAGCCGGCTCCTCAGGGGAACCGGCGGGCCGGACGCGGCGGTGAATGAGCGTTCACCCAGCACCATGGACCGGGTACCGGGCCGCACGAGGGACGCCACCGCCGCGATGTCGGACGGGGTGTGCTGACCGTCGCAGTCCGCGCAGACGACCGTCTCGCCGGGGGCATGTTCCGCCGCCCAGGCGAAGCCGCGCTTGAGGGTCACCCCCTTGCCCCTGTTCGTCGCCGCGCGCTCGACGTGCGCGCCGGCGTCCGCCGCCACCTGGAACACCCCGTCGTAACCGGGGCCGGAACCGTCGTCCATGACCAGGACGCGGGCGTGAGGGAGCGCGGAACGCAGGTCGCGGACGAGGTGCACCAGCCGCAGATCGGGCTCGTAGGCCGGGATGAGCACGATCACCGCTCAGCCCGCCACGTAGATGATGTCGGACGTGCCCCGCTCCTGGCCCTTGCCGAGGGGGTTGTTGACCACAGCGTCGTCGAACACCATCGTGGAGCTGCCGCCGCCGTCGAGGTTGTAGGCCACCGTCGCCCCCAGGTCGGCGAAGAGGGCCGCGAACTCGGTCATGGTCATCCCGCGGCTGTATCCCGACGAGCGGCCGTCGACGACGACGGCGACGAGGTGGTTCGCCTCGACCATGCCGATGCCCGTGCGGGGCTGGTTGCCCTGGATGGAGTGGTTGCCGAAGTTGGTGTCGACCTCGACCTCGTCGATGCCGTCGATCACGACACCCTGGTCGAGCAGGGACGGGCCGAACGACCACGTCTGCCAGACGCCGTCGGCGACCAGCGCGTCGGCGTTCGTCGCCGTCTCGTCGTAGGGGACGAGCGTGCCGTCGCCGTACAGCGCCAGCCCCGTGCGGGCGCCAGCGTCCCGGAAGGCCACGCCGTTGCGGATCACGATGCCCGTGTCCCGGAACCCGTAGTAGTCGCCGTTCACGGCGAACACGGCACCGTTGTCGGCCGCGATGACGGACGGATTCTCGATGATGTTCTCGCCGTACGTGTCTTCCGCGAAGGCGGTGCGCAGTGCCGTCGCGTCGGAGAGCAGGATGTCCGCGACGAACCAGGTGATCGTGTCGCTGCCACTCCCGGAACTGTGCTGGGTGATGCTGACGGTGGCGTTGCCCCCGGCGTAGCTCAGCCCACTCACCGTGCCCGTCTCGTCGGTGACGGCGGCGGACGTGTCGTTGCTGCTCCACGCGGTGGACGCCGACGTCACCTCCGCGTGCTCGATCACGAAACGGTCCAGCGCCCACGTGGCGCCCGCGCCGAGCGTGAACAGGCCACCGAGCCCGAACAGCGATCGGCGGGAGAGGCGGCCGGACGGGCCCGGCGTGGCGGTGCTGGTCGCGGACGCTGGCGTCCGGGTGTCGATGTCGCTCATGGACACCAGTGCAGCGCCCGGATCTGTGGGGTCCCTGTGCGGGTCATGAGGGTGCTCGGTGAGGGGTCGAGAGGGCGGCCGTCTGGTGTGGACGGGGCTCACAGACCCGACAACCGCCGCTCACAGAGAGGGCACAGGAACGGGGTCCGTAATGGAAGACATCAACCGAACATGACTCGTCAGGAGCCCCTCGTGACCACCGCCATCGCCCTCCACCTCGCCCTCGACATCATCGCGATCCTCGTGCTCGCGGTCGGTGTCTACTTTCCACGCCACCACCGCCGGGACCTGCTGGTCTCCTACATCGGTGTCAACCTGGGAGTGCTCGCGGTCAGCTCGATCCTGCTGACGACGTCGGTCGGTGCGGGCGTGGGGCTCGGACTGTTCGGCGTCCTGTCCATCATCCGCCTGCGCTCCGACGAGCTGGCCCAACACGAGATCGCGTACTACTTCGCAGCCCTCGCCCTCGGCCTCATCGGAGGCCTGGGCACCGACCTGGTCATCTCGGCCGTCCTGATGGCGCTCATCGTGGCGACGTTGTTCCTCACCGACCACCCGGCCGTCCTCCGCGGATGGTCGCGCCAGGTGCTGGTGCTCGACCGCGCGATTGCGGACAGGACGGGCCTCGTCGCCGCCCTGGAGCAGCGCTTGGGGGCACGGGTGCTCAGCGCCCAGACCATCCGCCTCGACTTCGTGAACGACACCACGACCGTGGACGTCCGCTTCCGCGCCGCCGCTCCCGCGGTGGGCATCGAGGCCGGTCGGGCCGAGGGCCTCGAGGAGGCGACCCGATGACCGCCGTCTGGCCGACCACCGTGCCTGTCGGCGGCGAACGTCGGGGCTGGGCCGGGGGCGGACGCCGCAGCGCCGACGACCTGCCCGCCATCGGTCTCGCCGAACTCAACGCCTCGGCCGCCCTCCTCACCCGCGTGGACCGCAAGTATGTGCTCGCCGAGGCCGACCTTCCGGCCCTGTGGGCGTCCCTCCCGCCGGACGCCCGCGTGCTGGAGATCGACCACGCCCGCGCCTTCGCGTACCGGTCCACCTACCTCGACACCGCCGGCCTGGACGCCTACCGCGCGTCCGCCCACGCCCGGCGGCGACGCTGGAAGGTGCGGACACGGTCCTACGCCACGGGGGAGTCCTTCCTCGAGGTGAAGACCCGCCGGGCCGCCTCGACCGTCAAGGAGCGCATCGCGCTGCCCACGGTCGACCCGCTCGCGGGGGAGGGGACACCCTTCGTGCAGAGCCGCCTCGCCGGCGCCGGCATCGCGGTGGACGCGGCCGCGCTGCACCCCACCCTGGTCACCACCTACGAGCGGACGACGATCCATCTGCCGGGCAGCGGTTCCCGCGTGACGCTCGACTCGGGCCTCGTCTGGGAGCTCCCCGGCGGGGAGGCCCGACGCCACTTCGCCGGACGCGTCATCGTGGAGACCAAGTCGGGCAGCACCCCGTCGACCCTCGACCACGCTCTGTGGCGCCTCGGGCACCGCCCGGCGCGCATCTCCAAGTACGCCGTCGGCCTCGCTCTCCTGCGGCCCGATTTGCCGGCCAACCGCTGGCACCGCCTGCTCACCACGCTGGCCCCCGCCGGGTGAGGGGCGGCGTCCACCCGGGTGGTCGGGTGGACGCGCCGCGGGGCGTGTTGCGGAACGCCGCAGAGGCGCTAGCATCGTGCGCGTCGACAGCGTTCTTCCGGCCGGCAGCGTAGGCGCGTCCGGGTTTGCGTGGCGCATCAGCTACGGCTACCATGGTGTTTTGCCCCATTTGACGACCCGTGGCAACTTGACGCGGGCCGTTTCGCATGCAAGGAACCGGCTTGCCGGGACTCTGTGGAAGGACCTATCTTGGCCGCGTCGCGCACTGCGTCGAAGAACACCAATGTCATTTCCCCCAGCGGGCGAATCTCGTTCGCGAAGATCCACGAGCCGCTGGAGGTCCCGAACCTCCTCGACCTGCAGCTCGAGTCCTTCGAGTGGCTGATCGGTAGCCAGGCCTGGCGGGCGAACGTCGATGCGGCGCTCGCGGAGGGCCGTACCGACATCAACACCAAGTCGGGCCTGGAGGAGATCTTCGAGGAAATCTCGCCGATCGAGGACCTGTCCGAGACGATGTCGCTGAGCTTCCGCGACCACCGGTTCGAGGATCCCAAGTACACCGTCGAGGAGTGCAAGGACCGCGACGTCACCTACGCCGCCCCGCTCTTCGTCACCGCCGAGTTCATGAACAACGACACGGGCGAGATCAAGAGCCAGACCGTGTTCATGGGCGACTTCCCGCTCATGACCGACAAGGGCACGTTCGTCATCAACGGCACCGAGCGCGTCGTCGTCAGTCAGCTCGTGCGCAGCCCGGGCGTCTACTTCGAGCAGACCCCCGACAAGACGTCGGACAAGGATGTCTTCACCTGCAAGATCATCCCCAGCCGCGGCGCCTGGCTCGAGCTCGAGGTGGACAAGCGCGACATGGTCGGCGTCCGCCTCGACCGCAAGCGCAAGCAGAACGTCACGGTGCTGCTCAAGGCCCTGGGCTGGACCAACGAGCAGATCCTGGAGGAGTTCGGCGAGTACGAGTCGATGCGGCTCACGCTCGAGAAGGACACCACGACGACGACCGACGAGGCCCTGCTCGACATCTACCGCAAGCTGCGCCCGGGCGAACCGCCGACGCGCGAGGCGGCGTCCGCGATGCTGCAGAACTACTACTTCAACCCGAAGCGGTACGACCTCGCCAAGGTGGGTCGCTACAAGATCAACAAGAAGCTCGGGCTGGAGCAGCCGTTCGACACCCAGGTGCTGACGATGGAGGACGTCGTCTCGGCGATCCGCTACGTCGTCGCGCTCCACGAGGGCCGCACCGAGCTGGCCGACGTGCCGATCGAGACCGACGACATCGACCACTTCGGCAACCGCCGCCTGCGCACCGTGGGCGAGCTGATCCAAAACCAGCTCCGCATCGGCCTGGGGCGTCTCGAGCGCACCGTCCGTGACCGGATGACGACGCAGGACATCGAGGCGATCACGCCGCAGACCCTGATCAACATCCGCCCGGTCGTCGCGGCGCTGAAGGAGTTCTTCGGCACCTCGCAGCTGTCGCAGTTCATGGACCAGAACAACCCCCTGGCCGGTCTGACGCACAAGCGGCGTCTCTCCGCGCTGGGCCCGGGTGGTCTGTCCCGTGACCGCGCCGGCATGGAGGTGCGCGACGTCCACCCCAGCCACTACGGCCGCATGTGCCCGATCGAGACCCCCGAGGGCCCGAACATCGGCCTCATCGGTTCACTGGCGTCCTTCGCGCGCGTCAACGCGTTCGGCTTCATCGAGACGCCGTACCGCAAGGTGGTCGACGGGGTCGTCACCGACCAGATCGACTACCTGACCGCCGACGAGGAGGACCGCTACGTCGTGGCCCAGGCGAACGCCCGCCTGAACGACGACGGCAGCTTCGCCGAGGATCGCGTGCTCGTCCGGCTGCGCCACGGCGACGCCGACGAGGTGACGCATGACGAGGTGCAGTACATGGACGTGTCGCCGCGCCAGATGGTGTCGGTCGCGACCGCCCTGATCCCGTTCCTCGAGCATGACGACGCCTCGCGCGCCCTGATGGGCGCCAACATGCAGCGCCAGGCCGTCCCGCTGATCCGCAACGAGGCCCCCTTCGTGGGCACCGGCATGGAGTACCGCGGGGCGATCGACGCCGGCGAGGTGACGGTCGCCGCCAAGGCGGGCGTCGTGACGTCGGTGTCCGGCGATCTCATCGACGTGATGAACGACGACGGGACGCAGACGACCTACCGGCTCGCGAAGTTCGTTCGCTCCAACGCCACGACGTGCATCAACCAGCGCCCGCTGGTGGCCGACGGTCAGCGCGTCGAGGTCGGCCAGCCCCTGGCCGACGGTGCGTGCACCGACAACGGTGAGATGGCGCTCGGCCGCAACCTGCTGGTCGCGTTCATGCCGTGGGAGGGTCACAACTACGAGGACGCGATCATCCTCAGCCAGCGGCTCGTGCAGGACGACGTGCTCACCTCGATCCACATCGAGGAGCACGAGATCGATGCCCGGGACACGAAGCTGGGCCCCGAGGAGATCACGCGCGACATCCCGAACGTCGGCGACGACATGCTCGCTGATCTCGACGATCGCGGCATCGTCCGCATCGGCGCCGAGGTCGGCACCGGCGACATCCTGGTCGGCAAGGTCACGCCCAAGGGCGAGACCGAGCTCACCCCGGAGGAGCGCCTGCTGCGCGCGATCTTCGGCGAGAAGGCGCGCGAGGTGCGCGACACCTCGATGAAGGTGCCGCACGGTGAGACCGGCACGGTCATCGGCGTGCGCGTCTTCGACCGCGAGGAGGGCGACGAGCTGCCCCCCGGCGTGAACCAGCTGGTGCGCGTCTACGTGGCGCAGAAGCGCAAGATCTCCGACGGCGACAAGCTGGCCGGACGCCACGGCAACAAGGGCGTCATCTCCAAGATCCTGCCCGTCGAGGACATGCCGTTCCTCGAGGACGGGACACCGGTCGACATCGTCCTCAACCCGCTGGGCGTGCCGAGCCGCATGAACGTCGGCCAGGTGCTCGAGACGCACCTCGGCTGGATCGCTCACAGCGGCTGGGACATCGCCGACGTGGACGCCCCCTGGGCCGAGCGCCTGAAGGACGTCGGGCTCGAGCACGTGGAGGGCAACGCCCGCCTCGCGACCCCGGTGTTCGACGGCGCGAACGAGTCCGAGATCGGTGGCCTCCTCGAGCACGGTCTGCCGCAGCGTGACGGCCTCCGCCTCGTCGACGGTGGGGGCAAGGCGCAGCTGTTCGACGGTCGCTCCGGCGAGCCCTACCCCGAGCGCGTCGGCGTCGGCTACATCTACATGCTGAAGCTGCACCACCTGGTGGACGACAAGATCCACGCGCGCTCCACCGGCCCCTACTCGATGATCACGCAGCAGCCCCTGGGCGGCAAGGCCCAGTTCGGCGGCCAGCGGTTCGGCGAGATGGAGGTGTGGGCCATGGAGGCGTACGGCGCCGCCTGGGCCCTGCAGGAGTTGCTGACCATCAAGTCCGACGACGTCCCCGGCCGCGTGAAGGTCTACGAGGCGATCGTGAAGGGCGAGAACATCCCCGAGCCCGGCATCCCCGAGTCGTTCAAGGTGCTCGTCAAGGAGATGAAGTCGCTCTGCCTGAACGTCGAGGTGCTGTCCTCCGACGGCACCGTCGTCGAGCTGCGGGACTCCGAGGACGACTTCCACCGCGCCGAGGAGTTCGGGATCGACCTGTCGCGTCGCCCCGGATCCGACTCCTTCGCCGACATCGAAGAGGTCTGACCACACCCGGGGGGCTCCGCCCCCCGGGGCACCCCCTCACCCGGGGGGCTTCGCCCCCCGGGGACCCCCCGCAGGGGCTTCGCCCCCGCACCCCCGCAGGGGCTTCGCCCCCCGGGAACCCCCCGCAGGGGCTTCGCCCCCGCACCCCCGGTGGAAGCCCTTCGGGCTCTCACCTCCTGCAGGAGCTTCGCTCCTGCACCGTCCGGGCCAGCGGCCACTGGCCTGAACAGTTCCCCTGACAGGGAAGAAAGAGAAGAAACGTGCTGGACGTCAACTTCTACGACGAATTGCGCATCGGGCTCGCCACCGCGGACCAGATCCGCGAGTGGAGCCACGGCGAAGTCAAGAAGCCCGAGACGATCAACTACCGCACGCTCAAGCCCGAGCGTGACGGCCTGTTCTGCGAGAAGATCTTCGGCCCGACCCGGGACTGGGAGTGCTACTGCGGCAAGTACAAGCGCGTCCGCTTCAAGGGCATCATCTGCGAGCGCTGCGGCGTCGAGGTGACCCGCAGCAACGTGCGCCGCGAGCGCATGGGGCACATCGAGCTGGCCGCCCCCGTCACGCACATCTGGTACTTCAAGGGTGTGCCCAGCCGGCTGGGCTACCTCCTCGACATCGCGCCGAAGGACCTCGAGAAGGTCATCTACTTCGCCGCCTACATGATCACCTCGGTGGACGAGGACGCCCGCCACCGCGACCTGTCCAGCCTTGAGGCCAAGGTCGAGGTCGAGCGCAAGCAGCTCGCGTCCCGGCGTGACGCCGACATCGAGACGCGCATGCAGAAGATCGAGGAGGACCTCGCGGCCCTGGAGGCCGAAGGCGCCAAGGCGGACGCCAAGAAGCGCGTCCGCGACGGTGGCGAGCGCGACGTCAAGGCGATCCGCGACCGCGCCCAGCGCGATCTCGACCGGCTCGATGCCGTCTGGCAGCGGTTCCGCACCCTGAAGGTCCAGGACCTCGAGGGTGACGAGATCCTCTACCGCGAGATGAAGAGCCGCTTCGGCAAGTACTTCGAGGGCTTCATGGGTGCCGAGGCGATCAAGCGTCGCCTCGCCGACTTCGACCTCGAGGCCGAGTCCGAGAACCTGCGCACGATCATCCAGACCGGCAAGGGCCAGCGCAAGACCCGCGCGCTCAAGCGCCTCAAGGTCGTCTCGGCGTTCCTCAGCACCACCAACAGCCCCATCGGCATGGTGCTGGACGCCGTCCCCGTCATCCCGCCGGACCTGCGCCCCATGGTGCAGCTCGACGGTGGCCGCTTCGCGACCTCCGACCTGAACGACCTGTACCGCCGCGTCATCAACCGCAACAACCGCCTCAAGCGGCTGCTCGACCTCGGCGCACCCGAGATCATCGTCAACAACGAGAAGCGGATGCTCCAGGAGGCCGTGGACTCGCTGTTCGACAACGGACGCCGTGGGCGTCCGGTCACCGGCCCGGGCAACCGGCCGCTGAAGTCGATCTCCGACATGCTGAAGGGCAAGCAGGGCCGGTTCCGGCAGAACCTGCTCGGCAAGCGCGTCGACTACTCGGGCCGTTCGGTCATCGTGGTCGGCCCGCAGCTCAAGCTGCACCAGTGCGGGCTGCCCAAGAACATGGCCCTGGAGCTGTTCAAGCCCTTCGTGATGAAGCGGCTCGACGACCTCAACCTGGCGCAGAACATCAAGAGCGCGAAGCGTATGGTCGAGCGCCAGCGTCCGGTGGTGTGGGACGTCCTCGAAGAGGTCATCTCCGAGCACCCCGTGCTGCTCAACCGCGCGCCCACGCTGCACCGCTTGGGCATCCAGGCGTTCGAGCCGCAGCTCATCGAGGGCAAGGCGATCCAGCTGCACCCGCTCGTCTGCACCGCCTTCAACGCCGACTTCGACGGCGACCAGATGGCCGTGCACCTGCCGCTGAGCGCGGAGGCGCAGGCCGAGGCCCGCGTGCTGATGCTGAGCACGAACAACATCCTCAAGCCCGCCGACGGCCGGCCCGTGACCCTGCCCACGCAGGACATGATCATCGGTCACTACTTCCTCACGACCCTGCGTGAGGGCCAGCAGGGCGAGGGGCGTTCCTTCATCAGCAAGGACGAGGCGCACATGGCGTTCGACGCCGGTGACCTGGCGATCAACGCGCGCATCACCCTGCGCGTGCGGGACGCCGTGCCGCCGGAGGGGGTCGAGGCTCGCGCCGATGGCTCCTTCCTGCTCGAGACCACGCTGGGCCGCGCCCTGTTCAACGAGGCCCTGCCGGCCGACTACCCCTACGTCAACGGGTCGGTGGGCAAGAAGCAGCTCGGTCACATCGTGAACGACCTGGCCGAGCGCTACCAGAAGGTCGACGTCGGTCGCACCCTCGACCGGCTGAAGGACATCGGCTTCAAGTGGGCCACCCGCTCGGGTGTCACCGTCTCGATCGCCGACGTGCAGACGCCGCCGAGCAAGCCCGAGATCCTCGCGACCTACGACGCGAAGGCCACGAAGATCACCCGCCAGTTCGAGCGCGGCAAGGTCACGGAGGAGGAGCGCCAGCAGGAGCTCGTCCAGCTGTGGACCGACGCCACCAACGAGCTGACCGCGGCCATGGAGGCGAACTTCACGACCGACAACCCCATCTTCATGATGGTCGAGTCGGGCGCCCGAGGGAACATGACGCAGATGCGTCAGATCGCCGCCATGCGAGGCCTGGTGGCCAACCCGAAGGGCGAGATCATCGCGCGACCGATCAAGTCGAACTTCCGCGAGGGTCTGTCCGTGCTGGAGTACTTCATCTCCACCCACGGTGGCCGCAAGGGCCAGGCCGACACGGCGCTGCGCACCGCTGACTCCGGGTACCTGACGCGTCGCCTGGTCGACGTCAGCCAGGACGTCATCATCCGCGAGGAGGACTGCGGCACCGAGCGTGGCCTGACCAAGGCCATCGTCGAGGAGGGTCGCGACGGCCGCCCGGTCACCGCCGGGGACGTCGAGACCGCCGTCTACGCCCGCACGCTGGCGTCCGACATCGTCGGCCCCGACGGTGAGGTGCTCGTGGCCGCCGGCGTCGATCTCGGCGACGTCGAGATCGCCCGGCTCGTCGAGGCCGGCGTGACCGAGGTCAAGGTGCGCTCGGTGCTGACCTGCGAGTCGGCGCTCGGCACCTGCGCCCAGTGCTACGGACGCTCGCTGGCCACCGGCAAGATCGTCGACGTCGGCGAGGCCGTGGGCATCGTCGCGGCGCAGTCCATCGGCGAGCCCGGCACCCAGCTGACGATGCGCACCTTCCACACCGGTGGTGTGGCCGGTGACGACATCACGCAGGGTCTGCCCCGTGTGCAGGAGCTCTTCGAGGCCCGGACGCCCAAGGGCAAGGCCCCCATCGCCGAGGCGGCGGGCCGCGTCCAGATCGAGGAAGCGGACCGCTCCCGCAAGCTGGTCGTCGTCCGCGACGATGGCGAGCCGGACCTGGAGTACCCGCTGCCGCGCCGCGTCCGCCTCGAGTGGGAGGACGCAGCGGGGGAGCGTCACGTGATCGCCGACGGCGTGCACGTGGAGGCCGGCCAGCAGCTCACCGCGGGCATCAGGGATCCCCAGGACATCCTGCGCGTCAACGGCCTGCGCCGGGTGCAGGAGTACCTGGTGGACGAGGTGCAGGCGGTGTACCGCACGCAGGGCGCGCCGATCCACGACAAGCACATCGAGATCATCATCCGGCAGATGCTCCGCCGCGTGACGGTCATCGAGTCGGGGGAGACGACGATCCTGCCCGGCGACCTGGTCGATCGCAGCTTCTTCGAGGCCGCGAACCGTCAGGCCGTCACCGAGGGCCGCCAGCCCGCCCAGGGTCGTCCGGTGCTCATGGGCATCACCAAGGCGTCGCTCGCCACCGAGAGCTGGCTCTCGGCGGCGTCCTTCCAGGAGACGACGAAGGTGCTCACGGACGCGGCGATCCACGCGCGGTCGGACAGCTTGGTGGGTCTCAAGGAGAACGTCATCCTGGGCAAGCTCATCCCGGCCGGTACCGGTCTCGATCGGTACCGCAACATCCGGGTGGAGCCCACGGCGGAGGCGCGCGCCGCGGCGTACGACCTGAGCTACGACCCGTACGACTACGACATGGCGAGCAGCGGTTCGGGATCTTTGGACGACTTCGATCTCGATCTCGGCTGATCCGTCCACCACGGGGCCCCGCACGAACGTGCGGGGCCCCGTTGTCGTCCCCGGCGTCCACGAGTGCCCCGAGGTCGAGCACAGTGATTGACACGCTGCCCTCGCGGGTGCCACGGTGCGCGTGCAGCTTCCACGGGCGGTTGCCGGTGGACCAGAGGAACCTGAAAGGTGGCTCGAGACATGGAACGCACGGTGAGGGGGCGGGGTGCGCGCAACGCCGCGTGGATGCTCGCTGCTGTGCTCGTCGCGGTGGGCGCTGTCGTCCTGGTGGTCTTCTTCTTCCAGCCGTGGCGCACCTGCGTCGATGACGAAGCTCCGGCCGCGTGCCCGGGGGGCATCGAGGCGGTCTACCGGGGGGTGGGGCTGTCGATGATGGGACTCGGTTTCCTCGTCTGGTTCTTCTCCACGTTCCTGCTCGCGCCGCGCACACCGCGGTGAGGGTGTCCGCACCGCAGGAGGATGCGGAGGTGGGCGGACGCGGCCGGCAGGTGAAGGTATCGGCTAGGATGGTGATGTCCTCGGCTAGTCATGCCCCGCCGTCCGATTTGGGTTCGGATGGGGCTAACCACTAGTCTGGATTCGTTGTGTTCGGTTGTCCGGACCACCCAGGCTGTGCGTGCCACCCCCCGTGGGTCGCTGCGCACGCCGCACGATCCACAGCGATCCGGCGCGCTCGACTCCCGAGCGGGTCGCCGCCGGGGAAGCAGATGTCACCCCGGGCACACGCCAGTGCCCAGGAACGCGAACGAAAAGGATTACCAGCCGGTGCCCACCATCCAGCAGTTGGTCCGCAAGGGCCGCACTGACAAGGTCAGCAAGAACAAGACGCCTGCCCTGAAGGGCTCCCCGCAGCGCCGTGGCGTGTGCACGCGTGTGTACACCACCACGCCCAAGAAGCCGAACTCGGCGCTCCGCAAGGTGGCGCGCGTCCGTCTCAGCTCGGGCATCGAGGTCACCGCGTACATCCCCGGTGTCGGCCACAACCTGCAGGAGCACTCGATGGTGCTCGTGCGCGGCGGCCGTGTGAAGGACCTGCCGGGCGTGCGCTACAAGATCATCCGCGGCTCGCTCGACACCCAGGGTGTGAAGAACCGCAAGCAGGCTCGCAGCCGCTACGGCGCGAAGAAGGAGAAGTAATGCCTCGCAAGGGTCCGGCCCCCAAGCGGCCGATCGTCGTCGACCCGGTCTACGGCTCGCCGCTGGTCTCCCAGCTCGTGAGCAAGATCCTGCTCGACGGCAAGAAGACCACCGCCCAGAACATCGTGTACGGCGCCCTCGAGGGCACCCGCACGAAGTCCGGCGTCGACCCCGTCCAGACGCTCAAGAAGGCGCTCGACAACATCCGCCCCGCGGTGGAGGTCAAGAGCCGTCGCGTCGGTGGCGCCACCTACCAGGTGCCCGTCGAGGTCAAGCCCGGCCGTGCCACCACGCTTGCCATGCGCTGGCTGGTCGGCTTCTCCCGGCAGCGTCGTGAGAAGACCATGACCGAGCGCCTCATGAACGAGCTCCTCGACGCCAGCAACGGCCTCGGCGCGAGCGTCAAGAAGCGCGAGGACACCCACAAGATGGCCGAGGCCAACCGCGCCTTCGCCCACTACCGCTGGTGATCTGACCCGTTGCTCTCCCTCGCCCCGGCGAGGGGGAGCAACGCTGCTGCCCGAGTCGAACGACCGGCGTTTCACCTGTCGGCCGACCAGCTTTTCGAAACAAGAGGGGAACCACATCCGTGGCCATCGACATCACGACCAACCTCGCCAAGGTCCGCAACATCGGCATCATGGCCCACATCGACGCGGGCAAGACCACCACGACCGAGCGCATCCTGTTCTACACCGGCATCAACTACAAGATCGGTGAGGTCCACGAGGGTGGCGCCACGATGGACTGGATGGAGCAGGAGCAGGAGCGCGGCATCACGATCACGTCCGCCGCGACGACGTGCTTTTGGCATGACCACCAGATCAACATCATCGACACCCCCGGGCACGTCGACTTCACCGTCGAGGTGGAGCGCTCGCTCCGCGTCCTCGACGGCGCCGTCGCGGTGTTCGACGGCGTGGCGGGTGTGGAGCCGCAGAGCCAGACGGTGTGGCGCCAGGCCACCCGCTACGGCGTGCCGCGCATCTGCTACGTGAACAAGCTCGACCGCACGGGCGCGTCCTTCGACTACGTCGTCAAGACGATCAAGGAGCGCCTCAATGCCACCGTCGCCGTCCTGCAGCTCCCCGTGGGCGCCGAGGCCAACTTCCAGGGCGTCGTCGACCTCGTCGGCCAGCGCGCCCTGATGTGGCGTGGCGAGACCGCGATCGGTGAGGACTACACCGTCGAGGAGATCCCGGCCGACCTGGTGGACGCCGCCGCCGAGGCCCGCGAGGAACTCATCCAGGTGCTCGCCGACAACGACGACGAGTTCGCCGAGGAGTGGCTGCTCGCGGAGGACTCCGGCGACGAGCTGACCGTCGAGTCGATCAAGGCCGCCATCCGTCGGTGCGTGCTCAGCAACGCCGTGACCGCCGTCGTGTGCGGCACGTCGTTCAAGAACAAGGGCGTCCAGCCGATGCTCGACGCCGTCATTGACTACCTGCCGTCCCCGCTGGACGTGCCGGCCATCGACGGGTTCAAGCCCGGCGACGAGTCCGTCGAGCTGCACCGCAAGCCGAGCAACGACGAGCCGCTGAGCATCCTGGCGTTCAAGATCGCGGCCGACCCCCACCTGGGCCGACTCACGTACGTCCGCATCTACTCCGGCGTCCTCAAGGCGGGCCAGCAGGTCATGAACGCCACCAAGGGCAAGAAGGAGCGGATCGGCAAGATCTACCAGATGCACGCCAACAAGCGTGAGGAGATCGACGAGATCGGCGCTGGCATGATCTGCGCCGTCATGGGCCTGAAGGACACGACGACCGGTGAGACGCTGTGCGATCCGCAGCACCCGATCATCCTGGAGTCGATGGACTTCCCGAACCCCGTCATCGAGCAGGCCATCGAGCCGAAGACGAAGTCGGACCAGGAGAAGCTGTCGACCGCCATCCAGCGGCTCGCCGAGGAGGACCCGACCTTCCGCGTCCACACCGACGAGGAGACCGGCCAGACGATCATCGCCGGCATGGGCGAGCTGCACCTTGAGGTGCTGATCGACCGCATGAAGCGCGAGTTCAAGGTCGAGGCGAACATCGGCAAGCCGCAGGTCGCCTACCGCGAGACCCTGCGACGGGCCGTGGACAAGGTCGAGTACACCCACAAGAAGCAGTCGGGTGGTTCCGGCCAGTACGGCAAGGTCATCATCGCGCTGGAGCCGCAGGAGGCCGGCGCGGGCTACGAGTTCGTCAACGGGGTGACCGGTGGTCGCATCCCGCGCGAGTACATTCCGGCGGTCGACCAGGGCATCCAGGAGGCCATGGCCTTCGGCCCGCTGGCCGGCTACCCGGTGGAGGACATCAAGGTGACGCTGCTCGACGGCGCCTACCACGACGTCGACTCCAGCGAGCTCGCGTTCAAGATCGCCGGTTCCATGGTGTTCAAGGAGGCCGCCCGCAAGGCCGATCCGGCCCTCCTCGAGCCGCTCATGGCCGTCGAGGTCACGACGCCGGAGGACTACCTCGGCACCGTGATCGGCGACATCAACTCCCGCCGTGGCTCCGTCCAGGGCATGGAGGAGGTGCACGGCAACCAGGTCGTGCGCGCGCACGTCCCGCTGTCGGAGATGTTCGGCTACGTCGGCGACCTGCGTTCCAAGACGTCGGGGCAGGCGTCCTACTCCATGGAGTTCCACGCCTACGGCGAGTGCCCGAAGTCGGTCGCCGAGGAGATCATCGAGAAGGGCCGCGGCGGCAGCAGCGACTGAATCGCTGCCGACCCGGCCACCCGCGCCGCGGGGGAGGGGGCTCGCCGAGGCGAGTTTGACTCTCCCGCAGCGCTGCACGAAACTTGGGAGGGTCCGCCTTGTGGCGGACCGACCCGAGCAACGGGAACCATCCCAGCAAGACCAAGAACTAGGCGCCGCACGAACCGCGTGTGGCGGCACAGGAAAGAGGAGCCCCAGTGGCAAAGGCCAAGTTTGAGCGGACCAAGCCGCACTGCAACATCGGCACCATCGGGCACGTCGACCACGGCAAGACCACGCTCACGGCGGCGATTACGAAGGTGCTCCACGACAAGTACCCCGAGCTGAACGCCGTCTCGGCCTTCGACCAGATCGACAAGGCCCCCGAGGAGCGTCAGCGCGGCATCACGATCTCGATCGCGCACGTCGAGTACCAGACGGAAGAGCGCCACTACGCGCACGTCGACTGCCCGGGTCACGCTGACTACGTCAAGAACATGATCACCGGTGCCGCGCAGATGGACGGTGCGATCCTCGTGGTCGCCGCCACCGACGGCCCCATGGCGCAGACGCGCGAGCACATCCTGCTGGCCCGCCAGGTCGGCGTCCCCGCGATCGTCGTCGCGCTCAACAAGTGCGACATGGTCGACGACGAGGAGCTCATCGAGCTCGTCGAGATGGAGATGCGCGAGCTGCTCAGCGCCCAGGAGTTCGACGGCGACAACCTGCCGATCGTCCGCGTCGCTGCCTTCCCCGCGATGAACGGCGACGAGAAGTGGGCCGACTCGATCCTCGAGCTCATGAACGCGGTGGACGAGTACATCCCGCAGCCGGAGCGCGACACCGAGAAGCCCTTCCTCATGCCTGTCGAGGACGTCTTCACCATCACCGGTCGTGGCACGGTCGTCACCGGCCGTATCGAGCGCGGCATCGTCCGCACCGGCGAGACGGTCGACATCATCGGCATCCGTGAGGCCAAGCAGCAGAGCACCATCACCGGTGTCGAGATGTTCCGCAAGATCCTCGACGAGGGTCGTGCGGGCGAGAACGTCGGTCTGCTGCTCCGCGGCACGAAGAAGGACGACGTCGAGCGCGGCATGGTCATCTGCAAGCCGGGTTCGGTCACGCCGCACACCGACTTCGAGGCCAACGTCTACGTCCTCACCAAGGAGGAGGGCGGCCGTCACAAGCCGTTCTTCAGCAACTACTCCCCGCAGTTCTACTTCCGCACGACGGACGTGACCGGCGTGGTGCAGCTGCCCGAGGGCACCGAGATGGTCATGCCCGGTGACAACACCGGCATGACGGTTCACCTCAACAAGCCGATCGCCATGGAAGAGGCGCTGAAGTTCGCCATCCGCGAGGGTGGCCGCACGGTCGGCGCCGGCAACGTGACCAAGATCCTCAAGTGATCCGACGCGTCGGTTCGCCGGCGCGACGTCCACGGATCTGGTGACACCAGGCCACCACGGGCCCGCACTCCCTTCAGGGGTGCGGGCCCGTTGGCGTGCCGGTGCCGGACGCCCTCCGCGTTCTGCACCCAGTTCGCGCAGGCGACGCGGGCCTCTGATCGCACCGAAAGGGCAGGCGGCGCACCGACAGGTCACACGTGGCGCAGTGCCCGTCACGTGGCGCAGTGCCCGACACCTGGCGCAGTGTCCGTCACGTGGCGGGGCTTGCACGGGCCTCCAGGTGAGCTCCGCTGCGCCGGGTGGGGCCACGCTGCGCCACGTGGGGCTCTGGGTCTTCGCGCCGGGGCGAGTCGGGCGCGACGAAAAGGCGACAGTGAGTGCGCACTCATTCCGGGCTTCACGCTCACGGTGGTGCCGGACGAGAATCGAGTGCGGTCTTTTCGTCGGTCACCGGCAACCTCGGGGTGTGGTGCTCCCGCCAGGTGGCGGCCTTGGCTGTCACCCGGCGGGGTAACCGGAGATTGTTGCCCCCTACGCCGCGTAGTAGAAGAATCTTGAAATGTCCGGAGGCTCCGTGGGGAGCCACTACGAAGGGAAGAACCCATGAATCTCAAGCCGTTGAAGACCGCGGGCATCGTGTCGACCATCATGGGCATCTTGTTCGCGCTCACCGGCGCTGTCGTCTGGGGCGTTGTCACCTCCCAGCTGGCCGCCGAGCGCATCACGGTGCCCGACGACGCCGCCTTCATGCAGGGGGCGACCGTGGCCGACCCGCTGTCGGCGCTGGCGCAGGCCGACATCATCAACCACCACGCCATGGAGGGCTCCGAGGGCCGCACCTACGCCGAGCTGGGCACCCTGGCGCGTGAGGCGCGTGCCGCCGGTGACACCGAGCTGGCCGACGAGCTGACCGCCCAGCGCACCTCGGTGATGAACGCGTCGTTCCTGCGGGCGTCGCTGTTCACCTCCGTGCTGTCCTACGGCGTCTGCCTGTTCGCCATCGGTGTCGGCCTGACGCTGCTGGTGCTGGGCTGGGCGCTGATGTCCTTGGCCAAGAGCCTGGCGTCCGGGGCCACCGCGCTCACCGGCGGGACCACCGCCACCCGCACCGGCGACACCGGCGGGGCGACCCGCGCCTGACCTTGCGGCCGCGCCACCGGTCGTCCGCGTGCTGACCCAGCGGCACCGGCCCTCTTCGGGCCGGTGCCGTTCGCCGTTCCCGCACGGGGGCGAACGGGCTCGACAGGAGCACCGCTAGGCTCCGGGGCGTGAGCATCCACGCCGAACATCCCTTCGCCCCGCCCCCGGAGCAGCGCGATGCGGCACGCCGCTTCCGCGGCCGGCTGGTGTCGCCGGTGACGCTGTTCCTCACCGGTGCCGGGGCGCTCCGCGCGGGGCTGACCGTCAGCTCCGTGGTGGTGGTGCTGGGTGAACCCGCCCTCGTGGTGGGGTTCGTCGACCCGGCCTCGGAGTTCGCGCTGGCGCTGGGGGATCATTTCACCGTGACGATCCTCACCCCGGCGGATCGAGCGCTGGCGGACGCCTTCGGTGCCGTGGCGCCCGCGCCGGGAGGGCCCTTCCGCCTCGCCGAGTTCAGGGACACGGCGTGGGGGCCGAGGCCGGCGGCGTCCCGTTCGTGGCTGGGCGCAACGGTCAGGCAGCGGCGCCCGCTCGGCTGGGCCGAGGAGATCGTGGCCGAGATCAACCACGTCGACATCGCCGACAGCGGTGCCGGCGAGGCGGGGAGTGCGGACGCCGGCAGCGCGGAGGATCCCGTCGCGCACCTACGCGCCCGGTACCGTCGCTTGGCCTAGGTCTCGCAGGTCGCGAAGTCGTCAGGTCGCGCAGGTCACGCGCCTTGACTGGGTCGAGCGGGTCACGACTTGGTCACCGTGGCCGCCGCCCCTGTGAGTCCGCGTCGCGGCAGGTCTAGGCTGGATGCTGCACCGTGGCACGATCCCCCCACCGTCGAGAGGCCCGCCATGCACCGTCGTTTCGCCGCAGCCGTCATCACCGCCTGTCTCGCCCTGGGCGCTTGCGCCGGACCCGGGGGTGCGGACGCCGAGGGCGGCCCGGTCACCCTGCGCATGGCCTGGTGGGGCAACGATCTGCGCAACCGGATGACCGAGGAGGTCATCGCGCTGTTCCACGAGCAGCACCCCGACATCCGCGTCGAGCTGGAGCCCGGCGAGTGGAGCGGCTACTGGGATCGTCTGGCCACCCAGGCCGCCGGCGGTGACCTCCCCGACGTCATCGCCATGGACGAGTCCCAGATCGCGACCTACGGCAACCGGGGCGTGCTGCTCGACCTGGCGAGCCAGTCAGCCAACCTCGACCTCTCCGCGATGGACGCCAACGTGCTCGAGACCGGCATGGTCGACGGCGTGCTGGCCGGTGCGCCGGTCGGCGTCGGCATCTATTCCGTGGCCGTCAACCCCGACGTGCTCGCGGCGGCAGGTGTCGAGATGCCTGACGACACCACGTGGACGTGGGACGACCTGCGCGAGATCAGCGCCCAGGTCACGCAGAACTCCCCGGAGGGCACCTACGGGTTCGACCGGCTGGGCCTGGCCGCGGTCGAGCTCGGCTACTTCGCACGGCAGCGCGGCGAGGAGGTGTTCCCCCGGGAGGGCGAGACCCCCGTCTCGGTCGAGACCGCCCTGCTCTACCTCGATCACGTCGACCGGTTGGAGGCCGACGGGGCCGTGCCCAGCGCCACGGTGCAGAACGAGGACTTCGCGATCCCGCTGGACAGCAGCATGTTCGGCACCGGCCAGGCCGCGTTCCACCTGCTGTTCCACACCCAGATGCAGGCGTTCGCCAACGCGGCCGGCACCGAGATGCAACTGCTGCGCCTGCCGGCGCTGGAGGCCGGTGAGCCGCACATGGCGAACAAGGCCTCCATGTACTGGTCCATCGCGGCGCGGTCCGACCACCCGGAGGAGGCCGCCACCCTCGTCGACTTCCTGCTCACCGACACCGACGCTGCACGCGTCCTGCTCGTGGAACGGGGCGTCTCGGCGATCCCCGCCATCCAGGACGAGGTGGAGCCCCTGCTCGACGCCAACGGGCAGACCTCACTGCAGTTCGCCCGGGCCATGCAGGAGGAGGTCATCACCCCGCCGCAGGTGACCCCGGCCGGCGTCGGCAACTACTCCTCGGAGTACACCCGCATCATGCAGACCTACATGTACGACCAGGTGGATCGCCAGACCGCGGCCCAGCAGCTCGTCGATCTGGCCCGGTCGGTCGGCAACGGCTGAGGCGAGACGCGGGTGCACGTCGCGCTGACCGGTGCCGCCGGCCGGGTGGCCAGCGGGATCCGTCCGCTGCTGCTGGCCCGCGGTTGGGAGCTCGTGCTGCTCGACGTGGACGCTCCGGCTGAGCTCGCCTCCGGTGAGCGGTTCGTCGCCGCCGACGTGCGGGACGGCTCGGCCCTGCGCCGGGCCTTCGCCGGCGTGGACGGCGTCGTCCATCTCGGCGGCGTGCCCAGCGAGCGGTCCTGGGACGTGATCCACGACGTCAACGTGCTCGGCACCCGCGCCGTCCTGGAGGCGATGGTGGACGCCGGCGTCCACCGGTTGTTCCACGCCAGCTCGGTGCACGCCTCCGGCTTCGAGCCGGCGGACGCCCCCACCCTCGCGGCGCCATCCGACAGTTTCTACGGGGTGGGCAAGCTCGCCGCGGAGGCGATGGTCTCGGTGTACGCCGACCGATTCGGGCTCAGCGCGGTGTCGGCGCGCATCGCCAGCTACGGGCCGCAGCCGGCGAACGTCCGGGCGTTGGCGATGTGGCTCTCACCCGGCGATGCGGCACGGCTGGTGGCTGCGGCGCTGACGTGGGACGGCCCCGGGCACGCCGTGGTGTGGGGCGTCTCGGCCAACACGCGCAGCCCGCTCGACCCGGAGCCGGGGCGGGCGATCGGCTATCACCCGCTGGATGACGCGGAGGCCCACGCGCACACCGTGGCCCCGGCGGGCGAGGAGCCCCTCGACCGGCTCGGCGCGGGGTTCTGCGTTCGGCCGCTCGGCATCCGGGGTGGACGCTGACGGGAGCGGGCTCCGCCGCCCGGGGCAGGCTCACCAGCGGGGGAGGGCTCACCAGCGGGGGAGGGGGCCCGTCACGCTCGTGACGCCGAGCGCCTCGGCGTAGCGTTCGTCCTGCCGGTGTTCGCGACCGAGGTCGAGGTAGGCCCGGTGCAGGCGCTCGACGACGGCCCGATCGAGCTCGACCCCGAGCCCAGGGCCGTCGGGCAGGCGGACGGCCCCGTCGACCAGGGCCAGCGTGCCGGGCGCGACGATGTCGTCCGCGGCGTTCCAGGGGTAGTGGGTGTCGGCGGCGTGGTCGACGTGGCTGGCGGCGCAGACGTGCGTCATCGCCGCGAGGCTCACGCCGAGGTGGGAGTTGGAGTGCATGGACAACCCGAAGCCGAGGGCGTGGCAGGCGGCGTCCAGCGCGAGCGTGCCCCGCAGGCCGCCCCAGTAGTGGTGGTCACCCAGCACGATCGAGACCGAACCGAGGCGCAGGGCGGGCGCCAGGTGCTCGGTCAGCACCACGCACATGTTGGTGGCGAGCGGGATGCCGGTGGCGCGGGCGACCTCGGCCATCGGCTCCAGCCCGGCCACCGGATCCTCCAGGTACTCCACGACACCCAGCAGCTGGGCGGCGGCCGCGACGGCCGTGGGCACCGACCAGGCGGCGTTCGGGTCGAGCCGCAGCGGCATGGCCGGGAAGCGGCGCCGCAGGGCGTGGATCGTGGCCACCTCGACCTCCGGGGCGAAGACGCCGCCCTTCAGCTTCAGCGACGCGAAACCGTGGGCCGCCACCAGCGCCTCGGCCTGGGCGACGATGCCCTCGGCGTCCAGGGCCTCCCCCCACGCATCGGGGGTGACCGCACCATCGGCGTCCGGGTGCCCGGCGAGTTTGTAGAAAAGATAGCCGGCGTACTCCACGGACTCCCGTCGTGCGCCGCCGAGCAGGTCGACCACCCGGACGCCCAGCAGCCGGCCGGCCGCGTCGTGGCAGGCGACCTCCAGCGGGGCGTGGACGCGGCGCCGGTCGAACGCCGGCGCCGGGATCGGGGCGATGCCGAGGGACGCCTCCGGGCTGCGGTCCGACCAGCGGCGCCAGGCGGCGTCCGGGGCGGTGTCGACGTCCGCACCGGTGAGGCACGCGTCCACCCGATCGGCCAGCCGGTGGACGTCGAAGACGCTCGTGCCCAGCAGGCGCGGCGCGATCAACGTGAGCCAGTCGAGCTGCCAGGCGTGCCCGGCGCACTCCCCGAGCCCCGTCACGGTGCCGCCGCGGCCGTCGGCCACGTCGATCTCGACCAGCGCGCGCAGCACGTGGGGCTCGTGGACGCCCGCGGCGTTCAGCAGGGGCGGGTCGGCGAAGGCCAACGGGGTGATGCGGATGGCATCGATCGTGCCGCGGTCCACGGTGCCTCCCTGGGCGTCCGGCTGTGACCCATCCAAGCACACGCCCCAGTAAGCTGGTTCCTCATGACCGAGACTCCCACGACGCCGCGGCTGCGCATCGCCCCCTCCCCGACCGGTGATCCGCACGTCGGGACGGCCTACATGGCGCTGTTCAACCTCGCCTACGCCCGCGCCACCGGTGGCCGCTTCGTGCTCCGCATCGAGGACACCGACCGCGCCCGCTACGTTGCCGATTCCGAGGAGCAGATCTACGCGACGCTGCGCTGGCTGGGCCTGCCGTGGGACGAGGGCCCCGACGTCGGCGGCCCCTACGAGCCCTACCGGCAGTCCGAGCGGCTCGACACCTACCGGCCCTTCGTGGAGCAGCTGCTCGCCGACGGCCACGCCTATCACTGCTGGTGCTCCGCGGAGCGCCTGGCGGACATGCGGGCCGAGCAGGCGGCGTCCAAGCAGGCCACGACGGGCTATGACCGCCTGTGCCTGGGCAAGACGCGCGAGGAGCGCGCGGCGCTGCCCGGTTTCACCGACACCCCCGTCGTGCGGATGCGCATCCCCGACGGCGTGGCGACGACGTTCACCGACCTGATCCGCGGCGAGGTGAGCGCCCCGACGCCGGACGACCAGGTGATCCTCAAGGCCGACGGGTTCCCCACCTACCACCTGGCCGTGGTGGTGGACGACCACCTCATGGGCATCACGCACGTGGTGCGCGGCGAGGAGTGGATCAGCTCGACGCCCAAGCACGTCCAGCTCTACCGCTGGCTCGGTTGGGACGTGCCCGCGTTCGCGCACATGCCGCTGCTGCGCAACACCGACAAGTCCAAGATCTCCAAGCGCAAGAACCCCGCCGCGCGGCTGCTGTGGTTCCGCGAGCAGGGCTTCCTGCCCGAGGCGCTGCGCAACTTCCTGCAGCTGCTCGGCTACCCCCCGGCCGAGGACGACGCCGAGGTCGCGAGCTTCTCCGAGTTCGTGGCGGGCTTCGCCTGGGACAAGGTGAACACCGTCGGGCCCGTCTTCGACCTCGACAAGCTGAGCTGGCTGAACGGCCACTACATCCGGGCGTTGTCGCCCGAAGAACTGGCCGACCGGATCGTGGAGCACCTCGTCTGGACGGGGGAGTGGAGCGACCCCGACGACGCGCAGGTCGCCATGCTGCGCGCCGCCACCCCGCTCATCCAGGAGCGCCTCACGCTGCTCTCGGAGGCCCTCGGCAAGCTGCAGTTCCTGTTCACCGCCGACGCCGAGCTGGCCGTGGACCCGGCCGCGATGGCCAAGCTGCCGGCCAACGCGGCCGACGTGCTGGACGCCGCCCTCGACGCTCTCGAGGGGCTCGACGCGTGGGACGAGGTCGGCATCCAGGCCGCGCTGCGCGCCCGGCTGGTGGAGGAGCTCGGCATCAAACCCAAGGTCGCGTTCGGCCCGGTGCGCGTGGCGGTGACCGGCTCGAACGTCTCCCCGCCGCTGTTCGAGTCCCTGGCCATCCTGGGTCGGGAGTCCAGCCTGGCTCGCCTGCGAGCCCTTCGGTCCCGGCTGTGAGCGTGCTCGCCGTCTTCGGCGGGCGCAGCGAGATCGGCGTGGAGGTCGCCTGCCGGCTCGCCGACACCGCCGACGTGGTCGTCCTCGCCGTCCGGCCCGGCTCGGACGCCGGCGCGGCCGCGGCGCAGGTGCGCGCGGCGGGGGCGTTCCGGGTGGAGGTCGTCGACTTCGACGCCGACGACGTGGCCGCCCACCGCGAGGTCGTCGCGGCGATCGAGCGCCGGTTCGGGCCGATCGCGACGGCCGTCCTGGCCTTCGGAATCCTCGGCGACCAACGCCGCGCCGAGCACGACGAGGCCGAGGTGGCCCGCATCCTGACCACCGACTTCACCGCGCAGGCGTCCCTGTTGACCGTGCTGGCCGCGGTGCTCCGCCCCCGGGGCACGGGCACGATCGTGGCCTTCTCCTCGGTCGCGGGCGCGCGGGTGCGTCGGGCCAACTACGTCTACGGCTCGGCCAAGGCCGGGCTGGACGGCTTCGCGTCCGGCCTCGCCGACGCCATGCACGGCTCGGGGGTCGACCTCGTCATCGCCCGCCCCGGCTTCGTCATCGGACGCATGACGGCCGGGATGCGGCCGGCGATCTTCTCCTCCACCCCGGCGCAGGTCGCCGACGCCGTGGCCCGCCGGGTGCGTGACGGCGGGCCCGTGGTCGTGTGGATCCCCTGGCAGCTGTGGGTGCTGTTCGCCGTCGCCGCCCACGTGCCGCGCACGCTGTGGCGCAGGATGCCGCGATGACCGCCTGTTCGATCGCCTGGGAGGGTCTGCCCGCCTTCGGCACCGCCACGGTGGCACAGTTCTGGGTCGCCCTCGAACAACCCGGCCCGTGGGGTCGCGAGGCGCTGACCGAGTCGCACCTCGACCCAGCCCTCGGCCGGGCCGTCGGCGACGAGGCCGCCGCTGCTGGCGGCCGTGTGCTGCTGATGCGTGCCCCGGGCCACCACGCCGTGGAGGAGGGATTCGCGTCGCGGCGCGTGTTCGTCGCCGGCGGGCTGGCCGGTGATCCCTGGCTGCTCGAGGGGGTGGCGCTGGCCCCGGACGCCGTGCTCCGGCTGCCCTGGGACGACCTGGCCGTCGGTGACCGCGACGCCGTGCTCGCGGCCTGCCCCTGGTTGCGTCCGGCGCGCCACCCCGTCCTGCTGGTGTGCACGAACTCCAAGCGCGACGTCTGCTGCGCCCTCCGGGGCCGCCCCGTGGTGCAGGACGTCACCGCCCGGTACCCCGGCCAGGTGTGGGAGTGCTCGCACACCGGCGGCCACAGGTTTGCGCCCACCGGGGTGGTGCTGCCCCTGGGCCAGCTGCTGGCCCGGCTCACGCCCGGCCTGGCCGCGCAGGTGCTGGACGCCGCCGCGTCCGGCCAGTTGGCCGCGGCGGCGCTGACGCCCGCCCACGACCGGGGACGCTCCCACCTGCCGCCGGCGTGGCAGGCGGCCGAGTCGTGGGTGCGCGCCGAGGCGGGCATCACCGATCCGGCGGCGCTGTGGTGCGAGCCGGACCCCGAGGAGCACACCGTGGTGGTGCGGCACGTCGACGGCCGGGGCTGGGCGGTGCGCGTCAGGCCGCGCGAGGGCGGCCCGCTGCCCGACTCCTGCGGCAAGGCACCCAAGCCGAGCGCCTGGTTCGCCGTGGAACCGCGCGGCTGAGCTGCGGGACGCCGGCCGGGCCGCTGCACGGTACGGGCGAGCGATCTGTGATACTGGAGGCCCTACCCTCACCGTTAGGCCTAGCCATGAGCCCTTCCACGTCCTCGCCGCAGCCCGAGGCGTCCCCGCGCCGCGCGATCACGTTCCTGCCCGACCACCCGCGGGTGCGCACGGTGGTGATTCTCGGCGCGGCCCTGATCATCACGTTGTTCGGCATCGAGTACGTGGCCCGGGCGGCGTCGGTCGCCTCCCCCGTGCTGATCCCCGCCGCCATCGCCGTTCTGCTCGCCGGGCTGCTCATGCCGGTGCAGGTGCTGTTGAACCACAGGCTCAAGCTGCACCGCTACCTGGCCGCCATCGTGACCCTGGTGGCGGCGTTGGGCACCGTCGGGGCCATCATCTACTTCGCCGGGGCCCAGCTGGTCGAGGGCATCGCCGGCATCGTCTCGACCGCTTCGCTGGAGCTGGACGCGATCGAGCAGTGGGTCACCGACTCGCCGCTGCCCATCGATGCCGACCAGATCGGCGACCTCCTCGACCAGGCCGTGGCCTGGGTGGGCGACAACCGGTCGACTCTGGCCGAGGGCGCCGTCGACACGGGGATGGGCCTGGCCAGCGGCCTGTTCAGCACGTTCCTGACCCTCTTCAGCACCTTCTTCTTCCTCGCCCAGGGCGACCGGATCGCCGCATGGCTGATCCTGCTGCTGCCCGAGCGCTGGCGGCGTCCCGCCTACGAGAGCGGGCGGCGCGGCTGGGTGACCCTGGGCACCTACACGAAGATGCAGATCGTGATCGCGGCCGTGGACGCCCTCGGCATCGGTGTGGGCGCCTGGATCCTCGGGGTGCCGTTCGTCATCCCCATCATCGCCCTGACGTTCCTGCTGTGCTTCATCCCCGTGCTCGGCGCCCTCGTGTCGGGCGCCCTCGTGGTGCTCATCGCGCTCGCCACGCAGGGGTTCGTCACGGCGCTGATCATGCTCGTCATCGTCATCGCGGTGCAGCAGCTCGAGAGCGACGTGCTCAGCCCGGTGCTCATGGGCAAGGCGGTCAAGGTGCACCCCATCGCCGTCCTGCTGGGTGTCTCGGCGGGCAGCTACGTCATCGGCCTCGTCGGCGCGCTGTTCGCCGTGCCGTTCATGGCCACGGTCAACGTCATGGCGAACTATCTGGCCGGGCGGGACGCGTTCCCGGTCCTCGACGAGGGCGGCTCGGCGCTGACCGACTCGGTGCGCACCCTGGCCGGGGATGTGGACGACATCGACACGCCCTCCCGGGTCGGGGAGGCGACGCCCATGTGGATGACGAAGGCCCGCCGCGACGCGATGCGCCACCCGGATCCGGACGACGACGAGGACTGACGCCGCCGCGGGCGGCCGGGCGCAGGAGGTCAGGCCACGTCGGCGCGGAAGGCCGCGAGGATCTCGGTGGACGCCTCGACGGCGGACAGCTCGCCGCCCTCGACGGCGCGCTCGAGGTCCTTGGCGATCGCCTTCACGGCGGGGGAGCGGCGCAGCGACGTGGTGAGGTCGTCGATCACGAGCGACCACATCCAGGCCCGCTGCTGATCGGCGCGCCGCTGGTTCAGCGTCCCGGAGCTCTCCAGCTCGGCGCGGTGGTCGAGCACCGCCTGCCACACCTCGTCCATGCCCTCGCCGGTGAGTGACGACGAGGTCAGCACCGGGGTGCGGCGCTCGTTCGGGTCGGAACGGATCAGCCGCATCGCGATCTTCAGCTCGCGGGCCGACACCCGGGCCTCCCCGGCGTTGTCGCCGTCGGCCTTGTTGACCGCGATGACGTCCGCGAGCTCGAGGATGCCGCGTTTGATGCCCTGCAGCTGATCGCCGCTGCGGGCGAGCATGAGCAGCAGGAACGTGTCGACCATGCCGGCGACGGCCACCTCCGACTGCCCCACGCCGACGGTTTCGACCCAGATGGTGTCGAACCCGGCGGCCTCCATGATCAGCATGCCCTCGCGCGTGGCGCGGGCCACGCCCCCGAGATGGTTGCCCGACGGGGAGGGGCGGATGAAGGCGGCGTCGGTCTCGGCCAGGTCCGCCATGCGCGTCCGGTCGCCCAGCACCGAGCCGCCGGAGCGCGACGAGGACGGGTCGACGGCCAGCACCGCGATGCGGTGCCCGCGCTCGATGAGCCGCACCCCCATCGCGTTGATGAACGTCGACTTGCCGGCCCCGGGCACCCCCGAGATGCCCACCCGCACCGCGTTGCCCGTGTGGGGGCGCAGCAGGGTGAGCAGCTCGCGGGCGGCGTCGCGGTGGTCGGGCCGGGAGCTCTCGACGAGCGTCAGGGCCCGCGCCACGTGGGCGCGGGACCCGGCGACCACCTGCTCGGCCAGGGTCGCCGGGTCGAGGCGCTGCCTCATGCCTCGGCGCCCTCCAGCCGCTCCATGAGGATCTCCAGCAACTCGTGCGCCGACTCCGGGATCTTGGTTCCCGGCGGGTAGATCGCGTCCGCGCCGTGCTCGCGCAGCTCGGCGAAGTCCTGGCTCGGAATGACGCCGCCGACGACGATCATCAGGTCCTCGCGGCCCAGCTTGTCCAGCTCCTCGCGGAGCGCCGGCACCAGCGTCAGGTGCCCCGCGGCGAGCGAGCTCACGCCCACCACGTGGACGTCCGCCTCGATCGCCTGGCGGGCGACCTCCTCGGGCGTCTGGAACAGCGGGCCGACGTCGACGTCGAAGCCGAGGTCGGCGTAGGCGGTCGCGATGACCTTCTGGCCGCGGTCGTGACCGTCCTGGCCCATCTTGGCGACCAGGATGCGGGGCCGGCGTCCCTCGATCTCCTCGAACTTCTCGACCAGCTCACGGGTCTCCTCGACCGACGCGCTGGTTCCGGATTCACGGCTGTACACACCACTGATCGTACGGATCTGCGCGGTGTAGCGCCCGAACTCCTGCTCCAGAGCGTCGCTGATCTCACCCACGGACGCCTTCGCGCGGGCCGCGTCGATGGCCAGCTTGAGCAGGTTGCGCTCGGCATCGGTCGGATCGGGGTTGGCGGCCGCCCAGGTGAGCGTGCGCAGGGCCTCCTGCGTCGCCTCCTCGTCCCGCTCGGCGCGGAGCCGCTCCAGCTTCGCGATCTGCTGGGCGCGCACCTGCGCGTTGTCGATCTTCAGCACGTCGAAGGTGTCCTCGTCGTCGACGAGGTACTTGTTGACGCCGATCACGGGCTGACGCCCGGAGTCGATGCGGGCCTGCGTGCGGGCCGCCGCCTCCTCGATGCGCATCTTCGGGATGCCGGCCTCGATGGCCTTCGCCATGCCGCCGGCCTGCTCGACCTCCTCGATGAGCGCCCACGCCTTGGCCGCCAGCTCCGCGGTCAGCCGCTCGACGTAGGCCGAGCCACCCCACGGGTCGATCGGACGCGTCGTGCCCGACTCCTGCTGGATGAACAGCTGGGTGTTGCGGGCGATGCGAGCGGAGAAGTCGGTCGGCAGGGCGATGGCCTCGTCGAGCGCGTTGGTGTGCAGCGACTGGGTGTGGCCCTGCGTGGCGGCCATGGCCTCCAAGCAGGTGCGGGTGACGTTGTTGAACACGTCCTGGGCCGTGAGCGACCACCCCGACGTCTGGCTGTGGGTGCGCAGCGACATCGACTTGGGGTTCTTCGCGCCGGCGTCCTTCACCAGGCGCGCCCACAGCATGCGCGCGGCGCGCATCTTGGCGACCTCCATGAAGAAGTTCATGCCGATCGCCCAGAAGAAGCTCAACCGCGGCGCGAACTTGTCCACGTCCAGCCCCACGCTCTGGCCCGCCCGGATGTACTCGATGCCGTCGGCCAGCGTGTACGCCATCTCGATGTCGGCCGTCGCGCCCGCCTCCTGCATGTGGTAGCCGGAGATCGAGATTGAGTTGAACCGCGGCATGTTCGCGCTGGTGAACGCGAAGATGTCGGAGATGATCCGCATCGAGGGCAGCGGCGGGTAGATGTAGGTGTTGCGGACCATGAACTCCTTGAGGATGTCGTTCTGGATGGTCCCGGCCAGCTGGGCGGGCTCGACGCCCTGCTCCTCGGCCGCCACGACGTAGAGCGCGAGGACGGGCAGCACGGCGCCGTTCATGGTCATCGACACGCTCATCTGGTCCAGCGGGATGCCGGAGAACAGCTGGCGCATGTCGAGGATGGAGTCCACGGCCACGCCCGCCATGCCGACGTCGCCGGCCACGCGGGGGTGGTCGGAGTCGTAGCCGCGGTGGGTCGCCAGGTCGAACGCGATCGACAGGCCCTTCTGGCCGGCGGCCAGGTTGCGGCGATAGAACGCGTTGGACTCCTCCGCGGTCGAGAAACCGGCGTACTGACGGATGGTCCACGGCCGGTTCACGTACATCGTCGCGTACGGGCCGCGCAGGAACGGCGGGATGCCGGGCCGGGTGTCGAGGAAGTCAAGGCCGGCGAGATCGGCGTCGCCGAACAGCGGCGGCACGGTGATCAGCTCGGGCGTCTCCCACTCCGCGCCCGCCGCGCCCAGGTTGGCGACGGCGTCCGCGTACAGCGACGCCGCGTCCGTGCCGGGCGCGCCGTCACCGAGGTCGACGGAATCGAAACGAGGAATCATCGGGACACTCCCAGCAGGTCGAAGGTGGAGTCGAGGAACTCGACGACGTCCATCCCGAGGGCGATCGTGCCGTCGATGAGGCCCTCGGGCACCTCACCGGCCTCCTTGAGCTGACCGGCGAGGTACACCCGCTCGACGCCGGCGTCCTTCAACGCCTGCGCGACGGGCACCGCCTGGTCGGCGTAGACCTTCGGCGAGCTGCACAGGATGACCAGCTTCGCGCCGGCGTCGGACGCCTGCGCAGCGATCTCCTCGGGCGTGCCGCCGTGGCTCTCGGCGAACCCGAGCCCGCCGACCAGCACCACGTTGGACGCGAAGCCTTGCCGGGCGCCGAAGTCGCGTTGGGCTCCCAGGCAGGCGAGGAACACCTGGGGCGGCGCCCCGGTCTTCTCCTCGTGCGCCCAGGCGGCCTCGCGCAACGCCTCGAACACCTCGGCGTCGCGGATCTGCTCCAGGCCGTTGAGCGCGGGGGCCTCGGGGCGCTCCTTGGCGGCGTAGGGCTTCTCCCCGGCGAGCGGGAACATGCTCACGCCGGTCAGCTCGATCGCGCGGGTGGCGAGACCGCGGGACCGGGCCTCGTTGGTGGCGCCGATGCGCCGGGCGACGTCACCGGAGGCCAGCGCCTCGGGCATGCCCCCCGCGGCTTCGATCTCCTGCACCACCGTCCAGGCGGCCCGGGCGAGCTCGTCGGTCAGCGACTCGACGAACCACGAGCCGCCGGCCGGATCGGCGACGCGGCCGAGGTGGCTCTCCTCCGCCGCGATCACCTGCACGTTGCGCGCGATGCGGCGGCTGAACGGCGTCGGCAGGCCGTTGGCGTGGTCGAACGGCAGCACGGTGATCGCGTCCGCCCCGCCCGCCGCGGCACCGAAGGTCGCGATGGTGGTGCGCAGCATGTTCACGTGCGGGTCGACCTTGCTGAACATGCGCGGGCTGGTCACGGCGTGGATCGTCGCGCCGCGCGCCGGCTCGGGGACGCCGCACTCCTGCGTCACGCGCGCCCACAGCCGGCGCAGGGCGCGCAGCTTGGCGATGGTCGCGAACTGGTCGGCGGTGGCGGCCACGCGGAACTCGATCTGGGACGCCGCCACCTCCGCGTCGATCCCGGCCTCGTCGAGGTCGCGCAGGTACGCGATGCCGGTGGCGATCGCGAACGCCAGCTCCTGGGCGTCCGACGCGCCGGCACCGTCGTAGGGCAGCACGTCGACGGTCAGCGCGATGACGCCGGGCAGGTTGGCGGTGGCCTCGGCCACGTAGGTGCGGTGGGCGCTGAGGTCGGGCGCCGTGCCGTGCAGGGCGGCGTGCTTGAGGCCGTCGATGCCGAGGTTGCCCTTGACGACGGCGAGGTCGCAACCCGAGCCCTTGAGCACGGACAACAGGGCGTCGGCGGCGGCCGCCTGGTCGTGCAGGCTGGTGACCCGCACCGCGGCCAGGTCGAGCTGCACGTCGGCGAGGACGCGGCCGAGGGCGTCCGCGGGCACCGCGTCGGGGTCGACGCGCAGCCACACGCTGGTGGCGCCCCGCTCGAGGTCGTCCAGGATCGCCTGGCGCGTCACGGCCACGTCGGGATCCTCGTGCAACTGCCGGACGCCCCACGCGACGGCCTCGCCCGTCCGGGCGACCGCACCGCGGGTGAACGGCATGACACCGGGGTACCCCAGCTCGCCGGCCCAGTCGTCGCGGGTGTACAGCGGCGCGATGGCGATGCCGTCCAAGGTCGTCGTCGTGAGTCTCTTCAGGCCCTGCTCGGTGGAGAGCTCCTTGCCCTCCGGGCGGCCGCGGTTGAGGACCTTGAGGACCTCCGCCTCCCACCGGTCCTCGGTGGCGGCATCGAACGCGCCCGCCAGCGTGAGCTGCTCGGGGTCAACCGACATGGGTCACTCCCTGTTCGTCGTCTGATCGGTCATCGGACCCAGGGAGGGCCCGGTCTCCACCCACCCTAGACCGGTTGGCTCCGGCGCGGGCCCGCCCCGACGGTTCCGCCGGATTGGTCGGACGGGTGGACGGGCCACCCCGTGCGACGGCATCGTGGGACCAGGCCGCCCAGCCCCGGCCGCGGCACGAAGGAGCAACCCCGGTGAGACGGATGCTGGTCACGGACCTGGACGGAACCATCGTGTTCGACCGCGCCGTGCCGCCCGCGACCAGGGCGGCCCTCGACCGCTGGCGCGCCGCCGGCCACGTGCTGGTGGTCGCCACCGGGAAGTCGATCTTCGCGACCGACGACGTGTTGGGGCCCTCGGGGGTCACGTTCGACCACTGCGTCTGCTTCACCGGGGCGGTCATCACCGATGCCGGGTACCGGGTGGAGGACGCCCGCTTCCTGCCCCCGGACCTCGTCCACGCCGTGTACGCCGACCTCCGTGACGCACCTCACGTCGCGACCTTCGCCACCACCCTGGCGGACGACCACCTCCTCGCCGACAACGCCGGCCGTGTCGACTCGATCCTCGCGCGGTACACCCCGCTCGCGGAGGAGGACCTCGCCCGGCACGAGTTCGTCGGGATCCCCCTGCTCGTCACCGACGACACGGCGCGCGACCAGGTTGCCGCCCACCTGGTGGCGACCTGGGGTGACCGGATCGCGCTGCACCGCAACCAGGACTTCCTCGACATCGTGCCGCCCGGCTCGGACAAGGGCAGTGGCCTGCGCCGTCTGCTCGGGCGGCGGTTCGCCGGTGAGCCGGTGGAGGTCTGGACCCTCGGTGACTCCTGGAACGACATCGCCATGCACACGGTGGCCGACCACCCGGTGTGTTTCAGCTACTCCCCGGACGAGGTCAAGGCCGTGTGCGAGCGCGAGGTGGCGCGCGCGGAGGATCTCATCGACGACCTCCTGGGGGGCTGACGCCGCTGCATCAGCCGTGCGTGCGCTCGAACTCCGCCATGAAGTCGACGAGGGCGCGCACGCCCTCCAGCGGCATGGCGTTGTAGATGCTCGCGCGCATCCCCCCGACCGAGCGGTGGCCGGCCAGGTTGGTCAGGCCGGCGTCCGCGGCCCGGGCCACGAAGGTGGCGTCGAGCGAGGGGTCGGCCAGGAGGAACGGCACGTTCATCCACGACCGCGCATCGCGGTCGACCGGGTTGGAGTAGAAGCCCGAGGCGTCGATGAAGCCGTACAGGGCGTCCGCCTTGGCGCGGTTGCGTTCGGCCATGCCGAGCAGGCCACCCTGATCGGTGATCCAGTCGAGCACCAGGCCCAACAGGTAGATCCCGAACGTCGGCGGAGTGTTGACCATCGAGTCCGCCCCGGCCTGGACGGTGAAGTCCCACACGGTCGGCGTCTGCGGCCGGGCGCGGCCCAGCAGGTCGCGTCGGACGACGACGACGACCAGCCCGGAGGGCCCCATGTTCTTCTGCGCGCCCGCATAGATCACACCGAACCGCGACACGTCGACCGGCCGCGACAGGATCGTCGAGCTCATGTCGGCCACCAGCGGCACCGGCCCGGCGTCCGGCACGTAGCCGAACTCCACGCCGCGGATGGTCTCGTTGGGGGTGTAGTGCAGGTAGGCCGCGTCGGGGGACACGGTGAACGAACCCTCGCGCGGCGCGCGGACGAAGTGGTCGGCCGACTCGTCGGCCACCACGCGGACGCCGGCGTACTTCTCGGCCTCCGCGGCTGCCTTGACGCCCCAGTCTCCGGTGAGGAGGAAATCGATGCTGTCGCCGGGGGCGGTCAGGTTCATCGGGATCGCCGCGAACTCGCCCATGGCCCCGCCCTGGAGGAACAGCACGGCGTACTCCTCAGGGATGCCCATCAGCGCCCGCAGGGCCGCCTGGGTGGCCTCGGCCGCCGCCACGAAGGCCTTGCCGCGGTGGGAGACCTCCATCACCGACATGCCCGAGCCGCCCCAGTCGAGCAGTTCGTCGCGGGCCCGCTCGAGCACCGCGAGCGGCAGCATGGCGGGGCCGGCCGAGAAGTTGTGGGCGCGCATGGGCCGATTGTTCCACCGATGGTGGGCGGCGGCCCCGGCAGGTTCGCCCTGCGGAAGACCCCGGACGTCAGCCCTTGCCGCGGGTGACGACGAAGCGCCGGACCTGGTGCCAGCCGAAGGTCCGCAGGTAGTAAAGGGCCATTGCCGGTGCGGCGCCGAGGCCGACCGTGAAGAGCGCGAGCGGCCCGAACGGCACCCACGTGCCCACCACGAAGGTGGCGATCGCCCAACTGCACGCACCGGACAGGGCGGCGCACAGCACCGCCAGCCCCCAGGGGACGTGCCGCCACGGCCCCTCGACGGGGTGAGGCAGCCGGCGGAGCAGCGCGACCAGCCGGACGGCGGCGAACACGTTGGCCACCAGGGTGGCCAGCACGGCCCCCATCGCGCCCCAGAGGGTGATGAGGGCCAGGGTGAGGGCGATCTTGACCACCAGGTTCTCCACGTCCACCCGCATGGTCGCCGCCGACTCACCGGCCACATTGGCCCACAGCCGCTGCACCATCACCAGCAGGAGGGCGCCGTGCGCGACGAGCACGGTGGCGGCCACCCACCCCGGCAACGGGGTGCCGAGATGGAGCCACGCGGTGACGCCGAACAGCGCGGCCGGGGCGCCGACGACGATCCAGCCGGTGACCGCCTGCACCCAGATGCGCTGCAGGCGGGCGGCCTGCTCGGCGGCCGCCACCTCGCCCAGGGAACCGATGCCGTTCCCCATCATGGTGCGGATGGGCGACATGGCGTTCTGCGGAATGTTGCGCAGCGTCGTGGCGAAGTTCTGACCGACGCCGAACGGAGTCATGTCCGCGGGCGCGAAGCGCCCCACGAAGAAGGCGTCCCCCTGCGCGGAGAACGAGGTGACGATGCCGGACACCTGAATCTTCCAGGCGTAGCGGAAGAAGTCGACCAGCTCGCGGCGGGGGATGAAGCCGATGCCCCGGGCGTCCAGCAGGGGCAGGGCACCGGGAATGACGATCAGGGTCGTGAGCGCCTGCTGGGCGATGAAGGCCCAGGCGATGCCGGCCAGCCCGGCCCCCGTCTCCACCGTGACGACCATGCCGATGGCGTAGGCGACGTAGCCGGCGAGGTCGGCGACCGACTGGACGGCGAACCGGTTGCGGGTGTGCAACACCTGGGTGAAGAGGCCGCGCACCTGGGCCACCGCGACGATGACCATCATCACCCGGAGCAGCAGCGTCGCGCCCTCGGGGTCGGGGTCGGTCGCCGGGAAGAAGCGGACGATCTGCGGGGTGAACCAGAACACCAGCAGCGTGATCGGCACGAACACGGTGAGGACCACGACCTGCAGCGTCGTCAACAGCCGGGTCGTGGCTGCCGCGTCCCCGCGGCCGGCGTGGATGCCGAAGTGCCGGTTGGCGCTCGGCCCGATGCCGCCGTCCAGGCTCGCGAGCATGAACTGGAGGGCCATCACGAGCAGGTAGATGCCGTAGATGCCCTCGCTCACGCCGTGGATCACATAAGGCGTCAGCGCCAGGTTGAACACCAGCGGCGCCATCTGGGGCAGGGCCTGCCACAGCGTGCCGGCGATGAGGGTGCGCCGCGAGCTGGGCCGGGCCGCGGGGGTCGGGCCGGGATCGGGGGCCTCGGCGGCCCGCGTGTCGCGGGGGCCGGGGGTCTCGGGAGGCAGCGTCACCGCGCGGCCCCCGCGCGGGCCAGGAAGTCGCGCATCCGCACCGCGTTCGTCTCGACGCCGAACTCCGTCACCACGGCGTCGCGCCCGGCTGCACCCCAGGCGGCGCGCCGCGCGGGGTCGGCGGCCAGCTCGGCGAGGGCGTCGGCCAGCAGGTCGGCCCGGCCGGGCGCCACGAGGCGGCCGGTGACGCGGTCGGTCACGAGGTCGCCGATGCCCGCGATGGTCGTCGTGACCACGGGCAGGCCGGTTGCCATGGCCTCCATGAGCACGACCGGCAGCCCCTCCTGGAAGCTCGGCAGGCAGAACACGTCCGCGCCGTGGTACTCGGCGAGGATGTCGTCCTGGCCGACGGGGCCCACGAGGGTGACGCGGTCGGTGAGGCCGCGACGCCCGATCTCGGCGCGCAGCACGGGCTCCAGCTCTCCGCCGCCGACGAGGCGGGCGTGGGCGTCCACGCCGCGCTCGACAAGCCGGGCGATGGCATCGATGAGCACCGGGGCGCCCTTCTCGGGCACGAGTCGGCCGACGCTGAGGATGCGGAACGGACCCTCGGCGGCGCGGCTCGCCCCTGTGGGCGGCACGAACCGATCGGTCTCGACCGTCATCCGGACGATGTCGAGCTTGTCCCAGTCCTGCGTGCCGACCAGCCGCATGAGCTGGCTGCGCGTGAAGTCGCTGATGCAGGCCACCCGTGCGGCGTCGCGCACCTTGCCCGCGAGGTCGAACCGCTCCACGGCCTCGAACTCGGTCGGCCCGTGCATGGTGAAACTCCACGTGTACACGCCCTCGCCCTCCTCGGCGTTGCCGAGCGCGACCGCGAGGCGGGCGATGTCGGCGCCGTTGTTGGCGAAGTGGGCGTGGACGTGGCGGATGCGGTGCGCACGGAGCTGGTCGAGCAGCACGCTGGCCTCCGCGAGGTAGGCGAGCTGCCGACACCGCGAGGCGGGGCGCGCCTCCCCGCTCCGCAGCGCGCGGGCGGACGCCGCAGCGAACGCCCGTGGCGCACGACGCACCGCAGCGGCGTTCGAGCGCAGGGCCGCCGGCACGTCGGCCTGGAGGACGACCGTGGCGTCGGCCTCCTCGCGCATCAGCTGCGTGCGCAGCTGGGCAGGATCGGGGCGGCGCACGCTCACGGTCAGCACGCGTACACCCTGGGCGCGCAGGCCGACGATCTCGCGTTCGATGAACGTGTGCGACAGGGCGGGGTACTGGCTGACGAGGTAGGCGACGGCCAGGTCGCCGGAGGTCGGCGCGGTCATGCGGCGGCTCCCCGCGTCGCGGGCTGGGCGCGGAGGGGCCGGCCGGCGCCGGAGCGACGGCGCGTCAGGGCGCGCGCCAGCAACCCGAGCGCGAAGGGCGTGTCCACCACCACGTAGCGGTGGAACAGGCGTCGCGGCTCCTGTACGAGCCGGTGGACCCATTCGGCACCCACCTTCTGCAGCAGCGGGTGGGCGCGCGAGACGGAGCCGGCCGCCATGTCGATCGCACCCCCGCACCCGAGGAACCAGGCGTCGGGCAGCGCGCGGCGCAGCACCTGCGCGACCCGCTCCTGCTTGGGGAAGCCGAGTCCCACGAACACGATGTCGGGCCGCGCGGCGACCACCTCGGCCACCACGGGGATGAGGGACGCCTCCTCCTGCTCGAACCCCAGCGGGGGGCTGAGCACGCCCGCCACCTTCAGGCCCGGGTGGTGCCGGACGAGGCGGCGGGCCGCCTCGGCGCCCACACCCTCGGCGGCACCGAGGAGGAAGACCGACTTCTGTTCGCGGGCGGCCATGTGGGAGAGGCTCCACAGCAGGTCGGAGCCGGCCACGCGCTCGGGCACGGGGTCACCGGCGATCCGGGAGCTCCAGACCAGGGGCATGCCGTCGGCGATCACGACATCGGCGGACGTGATGAGGTCGGCCAGACCGTCGGCGTGCACCCGGGCCATGATGTCGACGTTCGGGGTGACGATGAGGCCGCCGCGACCTGCGTCGAGCTCGGCCGCCACGCGTCGGACGACCGCGTCCTCGGTCAGCTTGTCGAACGGCAGCCCGTCGATGAGGACGCGATCGGTGCGGGGCGTGCGGCTGGAGTCATCGCGCTCCCATCGGGCGCCGGAGCGGGCCCGCCGCTGGGCGGCGAGACGGGTCACCACGTACACGACCGCACCCACGATGCGCCGCGGGTCGCGGACCAGCAGGCCGAGCAGGGCTCGGGCGGTGCCACCGGTGGAGGAACGGGTGTCCACCCCCGGCAGCTCGGCCTCGCCGAACTCGGCGTTGCCGCGCGCGATGCGGGCCCGCACCTTGACCAGGTCGCGCCAGCGACGCGGCGTCGCGACCGTGAACGTGCCGGGGGTGGAGACGCGCTCGTGGGGGGCGAACAGGCGCTGGACGAAGAGGTCGTCGCTGGTGAGCTCCGGGAAGGCTCCGAAGCGTCGGCGGCCGGACTCCGAGAGGGCGTAGACGCCGAGGCCCACGAGCCCCTGGGTGGCGTACGGCAGCCGGGCGAAGATGTCGTAGAACGCGCGCACGGCCCAGCTCGAACCGGCGGTGTCGAAGACGATGCGGGGTGCGGCGACCCGCGGCGCAGGGCCGGCCAGGGCGTCGCGCAGGGCCGGCAGGGCATCGGGGCTGAGTTCGATGTCGGCATCGAGGTACACGCGCGGGAAGGCGGTGGCGTGCTCGTCGCCGAGGTTCAGGGCGTGGACCTTCGAGGCGACGTCGGTCTCCACCACGATGAGGCCGGGCAGGCTCTCGGCGTGGGCGCGGGCCGCCGCGGCGGTCCCGTCCTCACACCCGTTGGCGACGACGACGATCTCGGCCTCGCGCCCGATCGCCGTGCCGCCCAGGGCCGCGAGGCACCGGTCGATCGAGACGGCTTCGTTGTGCGCCGGAATGACGACGCTCAGTGCGCGGTTCATGCACCCTCCTGGTGGCTGTGCGGAACGGGTCGCGCCGCGGGGCGGCGCCGCCGGAATGCGACGAGGAGCCGTGCGGCGAGGGGAACTCGGGTGAGACGCGCCTTGGTGCGGGCGCGCAGGTCGCTGCGGTCGAGGCGGCCGGCGGTGCCGAGCAGGCGCCGGCCGGTGCGCAGATCCCCGGCGGCCAGGGCGGCGTCGCCGCGGGTGTGCAGCCGGTCAGGCGAACCCGCCGCGATGCGCGCGGCGAGATAGGCGTGCTCGTCGGCGGTCAGCCCGGCACCCAGCAGACCGGGCAGCGCCGCGACCATGCGCTCCTCGTCGGCCCACATCCCCTTCTGGCTGCTCGACAGGCTGCCGGGGGTGGAGCGGTGCAACGCGGTGGGCTCCATCTGGAAGGCCACACGCCAGCCCGCGATGATCGCGCGGATCCAGTACTGCCAGTCCTCGCAGCGCTCCAGCTCCTCGTCCATCGGGCCGATCTCGGCCACCATCGGGCGGGGAACGAGCGTGTGGATGGGGATGATGTTGCGCTCCAGCACGGCTCGCCGCTGGGCGTCACGCGGCAGGGGGGAGAACCCGAGGACGCGGTCGCGCCGGATGCCCTGCTCGTCCAGCACCAGCGCCTGCGAGGCCACCCACGAGCGAGGCGGCGCCGCGTCCAGCGTGGCGAGCGCCCGCGCGACGTGGTGGGGGAGCAGGACGTCGTCGGCGTCACAGAGGACGACGTGACTGCCGGTGGCGGCGGCCAGGCCGGCGTTGCGCGCGGCCGACACCCCGGCCCGGTCCTGCCGGACGAGCACGACCCGCTCGCCGTGGGCGGCGGCGATGGTGGCCGTCGCGTCGTCCGAGCCGTCGTCAACGACGACGATCTCGACGTTGGGGTGGGTCTGGGTGAGGGCACCGGTGAGCGCCGCCCCCACGGTGGCGGCTGCGTTGTGGGCCGGCATGACCACGCTCACGCGGCGGTCGTCCGCGACGGGCGTCCGGGCCGGGGCCGCGGCGTGCCTGCGCCGGGCCGCCAGCGCACGGCCGACACCGGGCAGGCCCAGGATGCGGGCGTTGCGGCGGGAGCGGGCGTCGTCCGGATCCAGCCGGGCGGCGAGGCCGAAGTGCTCCGCCGAGGTGGCGGCGTCCCCGGCCGCCAGGGCTTCGCGCGCGGCGACGACGTGGCGCTGCCAGGATCCGAGCGCCCGGCGCTCGGCCAGGTGCGCACGCTCGGCGGGGGTCAGGGCATCGCCCACGTAGTGCTCGAGGCGCTCCATCATCTGGTCCTCCGCGTCGAGCATCTTCGCGGTGTCGGCGCTGAGGCTCGTGGGCAGGAGCCGGTACAGGGCCGTCGGGGTGGTCTGGAAACGGATCTCCCAGCCACGGAAGACCGCGCGCGCCCAGTACTGCCAGTCCTCACACCGGCGCAGCGTGCCGTCGATCTCGCCGAGATCCTCCAGCATCGCCCGCGGGTACAGGCCGAAGATCGAGACGGGGTTGCGGCGCAGGATCATGCTGCGCAACCGTTCGGGCGCGACTGCACCCTCGGGCAGCACCCGCTGCCAGCCGATGCCGTCGGGGCCGATCGTGTATGCATCAGACGTGACCATGGCCTTGTCGCCGGGCCGGAGCATGGCCAGCGCCAGCTCGACGTGCCGGGGGAGCCACAGGTCATCGGAGTCGAGCCACGCCAGGTGGTCGCCCCGCGCGGCGCGGATCGCGGTGTTGCGCGCGGAGCCGCAGCCGGCGTTCGGCTGGCTGATGACGCGGACGCGGTCACCGAAGGCGGACGCGATGGCCGCGGTCGCGTCGGTCGACTCGTCGTCCACGACGATGACCTCGAGGTTGCGGTGCGTCTGGTTGAGCGCGCTGCTGAGCGCGCCCGCGATCGTTCGCTCGGCGTTGTAGGCGGGCATGATGACGCTCACCAGGGGTTCCATGGCGGATGTCCTTCCCCGGCCGTGGGCGGCCGGATGGCGGTGGAACGGTCGGTGCCGGGGGGTGGGTCAGGGGTGCACGGGGGCGGACGCGGACGCCTCGTCGGCGTCACGGGAACGCCTGCCCAGGGGGCGCGCGGGGACGCCGCCGACGATCGTCAGGGGCTCGATCCGTCCGCGGACCACCGCGTGGGCGGCCACGACACAGCCGTCGCCGATGCGGGCGCCGGGCAGGACGGTGACGCCGGCCCCCAGCCACACGTCGTCGCCGATCTCGACGCCGTCGCCGTGCCACTCCTGCTCGACGATGGGGCGGTCGGCTCCTGTCCCATGGTTGCTGCCGACGATCGTCACCCCCTGGGCGAGCAGACAGCCACGGCCGATGCGGATCGGCGCGCCGGCCGTCCTGATGTTCGCGAACTCCCCGACGTAGGTGCCCTCGCCGATCTGCAGCGCGGAACCGGTCAGGCCGCCCCCGTCCTCGACGGACAGGGTGGACGGCCCGAAGACCGCCACGCCGGTGCCGAGCCGCAGCCGGTCGAGCCGGCCTCGGACGCGAACGTCCCGCGCGATCAGGGCGCCGGGATGGTCTCCGCGGGCCCGGTGCAGGTGCGCCAGGGCGAGCGCGCCGTCACGCACATCGCGCGCGACGCCTTTGGCCACTGAGGTCAACCAAACGACATTCACCACATTTCCTCCCCCCATTGAAAAAGATTAACAGCGTGCTGGGGACAAACCTGTCACCCGTTCGGTGGACCCCGCGGAGGCGATCTCGCGTGCACGGGGCACCTCGCGCGCCAGCAGGATGCCGCGTCCGGCGATACCGCCGATCATCCAGATCAACAAATTGGGGAATACATACGGATTGGGGCTGAGCATCGTGGGGAAGATCCACACGAGCAGGGCCGACCAAGCGACGGCCTTCCAGGCGCGCGACTCCGCGGTGGCGGGGATCGCGAGGGCGGAGCGCATCGGACCCAGCAGCATCGCAAGCCCCCACGCGATCGCCGCAGGAATGCCGGTCTCGGCGGCGCGGGACAAGAAGACGTTGTGAACCTCGATCGTCACCGTGGTGATGGGGTAGTCGTCGGCCTGGCGGACCCACAGGACGTTCTCCTCGACGAACCGCAGCCAGCCGATGCCACCCCAGGGGTGCTCCGCGATGACGCGCAGCGCCGCCTCGTTGACGTAGTCGCGGTCGTAGAGCGACCGGGTGGTGGTGAGCCGGTCGACCAACGCCGCCAACAAATCCGGGAGCACGGAGGTGACCAGGGCCAGGGCGCCGACCCCCAGGGCGACCGCCCACGGGGCGAGCCGGCGGACGCGCGGCTCCACCACGGCCCACACGATGAGTCCCAACAGGGCGGCCAGCCAGACCGAGCGGGTCATGGAGACGACCACGCCCACGCTGGAGGCGACGATGCCCAGCCAGGCCATCGCGCGCCACCAGCCCCGGTCGCGCAACGCTCCGAGGATTCCCAGGGCGAGGGTCAGGGCGCACGCCATGCCGAAGGCCTCGGAGTTGCCGAACGGGCCGACGACGCGCTCGCCGGCGTCCGCATACCGGGCGAGGTAGCGCGGGAACAGCAACGCGGTCGTCCCCACCAACTGTTGCAGGCCCATCACCACGAGGTAGACCCCGAGGACGCTCCCCACCCGGCTCACCAAGAGCCGGCGCAGAGGCGTGGTGAACGTGAGGCAGCCCGCCACGAACATCGCGAACGGCATGACGATGCGGTCGATGAAGCCGAACAACTGGTAGTCGTCGCCCAGCGACCCGGTGCCCAGCCACGAGAACAGCGTCGCCACGACGACGAACGCCATCGCCGCATAGACCGGACTCCAACGCAACCGGTCGCGCCCGCGATGGAGGGCGAGCAGCAGCAGACCCACCAGGAGCAGCGGCCGGTCGGGGCTGACGGGGAGCCCCATCTCGCTCCCGTAGCCGGAGAAGACCGACGCGATGAGTCCGGCCAGGATCACCCAGACGTGCAGCGGGATGCGTTCCGGGGAGTGTGCGCGGCCCACCGCCGCCTCAGCCACGGTCCTTCTCAAGTGTCACGGGGTCGTCCGTGGTGGTGGCGATCGGGTCGGACGTCACCGCAGGCGCTGCGGACCGGCGGCGGGCCGCAGCGGTGGCCAGCCCGAGCCCGACGAGAGCGCCCAGGACGAGGCCCACCAGGGCGCCCCGCTGGACGGAGCCCGCTCGGCTGGAGTTGACGACCGAGGCCGCGCGCACCAGCACGAGATCGGCCGCCTCGGAGTCCTCCGAGACCTGGCGCACGTAGAGCGCCCGCAGCCCATCGACGCGCACCTGGGCCATCTCGCGGTTGGTGATCGCCGAGTTGAGCTCGGCGCGCACACCCTCGAGTTGTTCGCGGGGTGTGGCGAGGGCCTCCAGGCGTGCCACCTCGGCGTCATAGGTGTTGAAGACGGCCGTCGTGGTCCGCAGGTCGTCCTGCGCCTGCCGGTACTGCTCGTAGGTGGCCTCGGCGGAGCGCTGCCCGTCGCTGTCGTTCACCGTGGTGATGAGGGTGTCGGCGGTGTCGCGGGCCACGCTGAGGGCCAGCTGCTCGTCGGTCGACTCGGCCTCGATCCGCAGCACGTTCGACTCGGGAATGTTGGACGCCGCCAGCTCCACCCCCTCGGGCACGGAACCGGTGGTCACCCCCGTGTCGTTGACGTAGCGGGCGTAGTTGGACGCCAGCTCCTCGGCGGCCAGCGGGAACCCCGCGATCGCACCGGAGCTGAGGTCACCCATGCCCACGCCGACGCGGGACTCGGCCGTGTACGTGACGGGCAGCGCCCACCCGACCAGCGCGCCCACGAGGGCGCCTGCAACGGTCGCGGCGAGCGCCGGCAGCCAGTGGCGGCGCAGCGCAGCGGATGGCCCGGATGCTTTGGAGGTGGATCCGAAAGACGCACCGGTGCGGTTCGTCCACCGCTCTTCTTCATGCTCGATCATGCTCATAAATATCCCCAGGACGGTGAAAGTGTTGCCTTTCGAGTCTGCCACAGGCCAGGTGCGGATTCGGCCTGAAAAGTGTCCCCCACAAGGGCGACCGAGGGCGGCCACCGCGCACTCGCGGTTGCCGCGGTCGACCGCCGTGCAGCACTGGCGCACCCGTCATTTCCCGCCGACTGATGGCATCGGGCGAGACCGGGCGCAGCGATGTCCGGTGGTGGGGCGGCGGGGGCGCGTCGTCGCCCCCACCCGTTGCCGGACGTCACGGGGAATTACTTGGCCCTGCGATGGGAGGGCCCGTACGCTGAGAGCACGCTGAGAGCTCTCTCAGCTTCGGACCGCACCGAAAGATCCCCCATGACGACACGTTCCCCCCTGCCCGCCTGCGCGGCGCTGCTCGGCCTGGTCGCCTCCTTCGCCCTGGTCGTGCCCACCCCGGCCGCGGCCGCCCCGGCGGACACGGCGATCCGTTGGTCGCCGACGTCCTTCTGGACGTCCAGCGTGGCCGATGCGCCGCTGGACCCCCGCTCGGCCGAGATGGCCCAGAACCTGGCGCACCAGGTGACCAGCCGCTACGACGGCGTGGCGGCGTTCAACGCCCACCAGTACTCCACGTCGCTGTCCCTCGCGGACGCGAACACGCCCCGCTACGACATCGCCTTCGACGACTGCCAGCGCAAGGGCTGGACACCCCGGGAGCTCTACGAGGGCCCCGCCCATTTCGCCGACGTGCCCGTGCCTGCGGACGCCGTCGCCTCCGCGGGCACCGACAAGCACGTGACGATCTACGACCCCGAGGCCGACAAGGTCTGGGAGTTCTGGGTGTTCGAGCGGACGGCCACGGGCTTCTCCGCCTGTTGGGGCGGGCGCATCGACGACGCCTCGTCCGACGACGGCGTCTTCCCCGCCGGTTTCGGGGCCTCGGCCACCGGGCTGCCGCTGATGTCCGGCGTCATCACCTTCGACGACCTGCGACGCGGACACATCAACCACGTCATGACGATCGGCCTGCCGGAGGTCGCGCACTGGACCGATGTGTCCTGGCCCGCGAATCGCAGCGACGGCAGCGGCTGGGGCATCATCCGTGAAGGGCAGCGCATCCGCCTCGACCCGAGCGTCGACCTCGACTCCCTCGACCTCACGCCCATCGGGCGCATGATCGCGGAGGCGGCCCAGACCTACGGGTTCGTGGTGGCCGACCAGTCCGGTGCCGTGTCGGTCTACGCGGAGTACGCCGGGCCCTGGACGGGGTCGGACCCCTGGTCGAAGCAGCTCGGAACGACGCCCACGTACTTCGTCATGCGGAACTTCCCCTGGGAGCGCACGCAGGTCATCGCGAAGGACCACGGCAAGACGACGCCGGCGCCCCAGGCCGTGGCCCCCGTGCCGGTTCCCACGCCCACGCCCACGCCGACCCCGACGCCGACTCCCACGCCGACGCCCACGCCGACCCCGACCCCCACGCCGACGCCCACGCCGACCCCGACCCCCACGCCGACCCCGACGCCGACTCCCACGCCGTTCGCGGGCGCCGTCGGGGTGCGATGGACCGCGTGCGACGCGGTGCTGGTGGACGCCTCCGCGCTCGCCACGGACGCCCGGGTCACGATCGCCTGGGGTTCGAACTGGACGCGCATCGGGGGAGGGCGCACCTGGTGGTCCGGCTCGAAGCCCGACTTGGGTTCGGTGCGCGTCACGGTCACCGACGCCCAGGGGCAGCAGTCCGAACCGGTCTCGTTCCAGCGTTCCTGTTGAGCGCTCTGGACGCCCCCGGCGCACGTCGCCGGGGGCGTGCAACCCGGACCGGCCGGATTTGCCCGGTCCGGGCGTCCGTGACAAACTGTTCGGGTTGCTTTGACGCAGGTTGCGGCAAGGCCGTCGTGGGTGCGCCCGCGGCGGGACCCGCAGAAGAAGCCACCCCGAGCAAGCCGGGCGGTTGTCGCCGGGCCCTACCAAACCGATCGAACGTGAGGTTTGCGCGGCCCAAGAGGCGCGACACGCCCGACCGCGGGGGTCGCAGTGACAAGGGGTTTCTCAACCGAGAGGCCCACCGAGGGCGGGGCGGATGCACCCCGGCCACGACAACACGAAGGATTTCCATGGCGGGACAGAAGATCCGGATTCGACTCCGGGCCTATGACCACGAGGTCATCGACACGTCGGCGAGGAAGATCGTCGACACGGTCACCCGTACCGGCGCCCAGGTCGCCGGCCCGGTGCCCCTGCCGACCGAGAAGAACGTGTACTGCGTGATCCGGTCGCCGCACAAGTACAAGGACAGCCGCGAGCATTTCGAGATGCGCACCCACAAGCGGCTCATCGACATCCTCGACCCCACGCCGAAGACGGTCGACTCGCTCATGCGACTCGACCTTCCGGCCGGTGTGGACATCGAGATCAAGCTTCCGTGAGGTCCGCTGCCATGAACAACGAACGCACCGTCAAGGGCATCCTGGGCTCCAAGCTCGGCATGACCCAGCTCTGGGACGCCGACAACAAGCTCGTCCCCGTCACCGTCATCCAGGCGGGCCCCTGCGTGGTCACGCAGGTCCGCACGCCGGAGGCCGACGGCTACAACGCCGTCCAGCTCGCTTTCGGGGCCGTCAAGCCGAAGAACGTGAATCGGCCGCAGACCGGCCACTTCGAGGCCGCCGGGGTCACCCCGCGCCGCCACCTCGTCGAGCTCCGCACCGCCGACGCGTCCGAGTACACCCTCGGCCAGGAGGTCGGGGCGGACGCCTTCGCCGCCGGCGAGGTCGTCGACGTCACCGGCGTCAGCAAGGGCAAGGGCACCGCGGGTGTCATGAAGCGTCACGGCTTCCACGGCCTGCGCGCCAGCCACGGTGTGCACCGCAAGCACCGTTCGCCGGGCTCCATCGGCCAGTCCTCCACGCCGTCCCGCGTCTTCCCGGGCATGCGCATGGCCGGCCGCATGGGCGTCGACAAGGTGACCGTCCAGAACCTCACCATCCACGCGGTGGACGCCGAGCGCGGCCTCCTGCTGGTCAAGGGCTCGATCCCCGGACCCAAGGGCGCCCTCGTGGTCGTCCGCACCGCGTCCAAGAAGGGAGCATGAGCATGAGCGCCCAGACCGTGAAGGTCCTCGGCACCAGCAAGAGTGCCGACCTGCCCGCCGAGATCTTCGACGTGCAGACCAACGTGCCGCTGATCCACCAGGTCGTGGTGGCCCAGCAGGCCGCCGCCCGTCAGGGCACGCACGCCACCAAGACCCGCGGCGACGTCCGCGGTGGTGGCGCCAAGCCGTGGCGCCAGAAGGGCACCGGCCGCGCCCGTCAGGGTTCGCGCCGCGCCCCGCAGTGGACCGGTGGCGGCATCGTCCACGGGCCGCAGCCGCGCTCCTACGCGCAGCGCACCCCCAAGAAGATGGTGGCCGCCGCACTGCGTGGCGCCCTGTCCGACCGCGCCCGTGAGGGTCACGTCCACGTCGTCGACAGCTTCGGCACGCAGACGCCCTCGACCCGCACCGCGCTCCAGGCACTTCAGGCCGTGACCGGCCGCCGCCTGCTGGTCGTGCTGCACCGGGACGAGGACGTGGCGTGGCTCAGCCTGCGCAACGTGGCAACCATCCACCTGCTCACCTGGGACCAGCTGAACGCCTACGACGTGGTAGTGGCCGACGACGTGGTCTTCAGCGTGCAGGCGCTGGACGCCCTTGTGGCGGCCCGCGGCGCCGGCCTCACCGAGGCCGCTGCCACCGAGACGGACGCCGAGGAGGCCGAGAAGTGAGCACCCCGCTGAAGATCAAGGACCACCGCGACGTCCTGCTCGCGCCGGTCGTGAGCGAGAAGAGCTACGGGCTTCTCGACGAGAACAAGTACACGTTCCTCGTCGACCCCGGAGCCAACAAGACCGAGATCAAGATCGCCGTCGAGAAGGTGTTCGGGGTCAAGGTCACGAACGTCAACACGATCAACCGGAAGGGCAAGACCCGCCGGACGCGCTACGGCACGGGGCGGCGTCCCGACACCAAGCGCGCCATCGTGACGGTGGCCGAGGGCGACCGCATCGACATCTTCGGCCAGGCGTGAGCCGGCCCGACGACAAGGACGATTGAGCATGGCTATCCGCAAGTACAAGCCGACCACCCCGGGCCGTCGTGGCTCGTCGGTGTCGGATTTCGCAGAGATCACGCGGTCGACCCCCGAGAAGTCGCTGACCGTCCCGGTCAAGAAGACCGGCGGTCGCAACAACCAGGGTCGTATCACCACCCGCCACATCGGCGGCGGCCACAAGCAGGCCTACCGCATCATCGACTTCAAGCGCTACGACAAGGACGGCGTCCCGGCCAAGGTCGCTCACATCGAGTACGACCCGAACCGCACGGCGCGCATCGCCCTGCTGCACTACGCCGACGGCGAGAAGCGCTACATCATCGCCCCCCACGGCCTCGGCCAGGGTGCGTCGGTGGAGGCCGGTGAGGGTGCCGACATCAAGCCGGGCAACAACCTGCCGCTGCGCAACATCCCGGTGGGCACCACGGTGCACGCCGTCGAGCTCCGCCCCGGCGGCGGCGCCAAGATGGGTCGCTCCGCGGGTGCGGGCATCCAGCTGGTGGCCCGCGAGGGCCGCTTCGCCACGCTGCGGCTGCCCTCGGGTGAGATGCGCATGGTGGACGTTCGCTGCCGCGCGACCGTCGGCGAGGTCGGCAACGCCGAGCAGAGCAACATCAACTGGGGCAAGGCCGGCCGCAACCGCTGGAAGGGCGTCCGCCCGACCGTCCGTGGTGTGGTCATGAACCCGATCGACCACCCGCACGGTGGTGGCGAGGGTCGCACGTCCGGTGGCCGTCACCCGGTGAGCCCGTGGGGCAAGCCCGAGGGGCGCACCCGCAACAAGAACAAGGCGAGCAACAAGCTCATCGTCCGCCGTCGCAAGACCGGCAAGAAGCGCTGACCGGGGAGTAGGAAGAGATGCCACGCAGCCTGAAGAAGGGCCCCTTCATCGACGAGCACCTGGCCAAGAAGGTCGATGTGCAAAACGATGCGGGCAAGAAGAACGTCATCAAGACCTGGTCGCGCCGTTCGATGATCAGCCCCGACATGATCGGTCACACCATCGCGGTGCACGACGGTCGCAAGCACGTGCCGGTGTTCGTCTCCGAGGCCATGGTGGGGCACAAGCTGGGCGAGTTCGCCCCGACGCGCACCTACCGCGGTCACGTCAAGGACGACAAGAAGTCGCGACGCCGCTGAGCGCCGTAGAGAAGGAATGGATTCAATGAGCAACAACACCACGCGGCCGAGCCGCCGCGCTGCGCTGCTCGGGGACCGTGCCGGCTCGTACGCCATCGCGCGTCACGTGCGGATGTCCCCGACGAAGGTGCGCCGTGTCGTGGACGTCGTCCGCGGCATGGGCGTCACCGACGCTCTCGCCGTCCTGCAGTTCCAGCCGCAGGCCGCCGCCGAGCCGGTCGCCAAGGTGGTCGCGTCCGCGGCCGCCAACGCCGAGAACACCGAGGGGCTGCGGGTCGATGACCTGTTCATCTCCACGGCGTTCGTGGACGAGGGCGTCACGCTGCGCCGCATCCGCCCGCGGGCCAAGGGCTCCGCGAGCCGGATCCTGAAGCGTGGGTCCCACATCACTGTCGTTGTCGAGCCCAAGGGCCAGAAGGGAGCCTGAGCATGGGTCAGAAGATCAACCCCCATGGCTTCCGCCTGGGCGTCACCACCGATCACACCACCCGTTGGTACGCGGACAAGAACTACGCCGAGCTCGTGAACGAGGACGTCAAGATCCGTGACTTCCTCACCAAGAACCTCGAGCGCGCCGGTATCAGCTCCATCGAGATCGAGCGTCGCTCCGAGCGCGTCACGATCTTCCTGCACGCCGCGCGTCCGGGCATCGTCATCGGCCGCAACGGCGCCGAGGCGGAGCGCATCCGTGGCTCGCTGGAGAAGCTGACCAACAAGCAGGTGCAGCTCAACATCCTCGAGGTCAAGAACCCGGAGATCGACGCGCAGCTCGTCGCCCAGGGCATTGCCGAGCAGCTGGGTGCCCGTGTGGCGTTCCGCCGTGCGATGCGCAAGGCGCAGCAGACGGCGATGCGGTCGGGCGCGCTGGGCATCAAGATCCAGTGCTCCGGTCGTCTCGGCGGCGCCGAGATGAGCCGCTCGGAGTTCTACCGCGAGGGCCGCGTGCCGCTGCACACGCTGCGCGCCGACATCGACTACGGCTTCTTCGAGGCCCGCACGACGTTCGGTCGCATCGGCGTCAAGGTGTGGATCTACAAGGGCGACGTCTCCGGGTCGCGCGCCGAGCGCGCCGCCCAGAAGGCCGCCCGTGCCAACGCCGGCGGTGGCCAGCGTCGTCCGGGCCGTGGTGGCCCGCGTCGTGACGACCGTGGCCCCCGCGGCGATCGTCCCGAGCGTGGCGGACGCCGCCGCGCCGAAGCCGCTGCCGAGGCCCCCGTGGCCGAGGCGGCGCAGACCGAAGGAGCGTGACCATGCTGATTCCGCGTCGCGTCAAGCACCGCAAGCAGCACCACCCGAAGCGTGACGGGATGGCGAAGGGCGGCACCAAGCTGGCCTTCGGCGAGTTCGGGATCCAGGCGCTGGAGGGGTCCTACCTCACCAACCGCCAGATCGAGAGCGCCCGTATCGCCATGACCCGTCACATCAAGCGTGGCGGCAAGGTGTGGATCAACGTCTACCCCGACCGCCCCATGACGAAGCACCCCGCCGAGTCCCGCATGGGCTCCGGCAAGGGCTCGCCCGAGTGGTGGGTCGCCAACATCAAGCCGGGCCGCGTGCTCTTCGAGCTCTCCGGCGTCTCGGAGGACGTGGCCCGCGAGGCCATGCGTCTGGCCATCCACAAGCTGCCGTTCAAGGCGCGCTTCATCAAGCGGGAAGCAGGTGAAATCTGATGGCCGAGGCTGTCACTGCCGCCGATCTGCGTGGCCTGAGCCGCGCCGACCTCGACGCCAAGGTGCGCGAGCTGAAGGAGGAGCTGTTCACGCTCCGCTTCCAGTCCGCCACCGGGCAGCTCGAGTCCCACGGTCGCCTCCGCGAGGTCCGCAAGGACATCGCCCGTGTCTACACGGTGATCCAGGAGCGCAACCTCGGCATCGTCCCCGATCCCGACGCGAACTGAGGAACTGAACAGACATGAGTGAAACTGTCGAGCGGAGCACGCGGCGGAAGGTCCGTGAGGGCCTCGTCGTGAGCGACAAGATGGACAAGACCATCACGGTGGCCATCGAGCAGCGCGTCAAGCACGCGCTGTACGGCAAGGTCATGACGCGCACCCTGAAGCTGAAGGCCCACGACGAGGAGAACTCGGCGGGGACGGGCGACCGCGTGCGCATCATGGAGACCCGGCCGCTGTCGGCCACCAAGCGGTGGCGCCTGATCGAGATCGTCGAGAAGGCCAAGTGACGCCCGGGGGCACTGGCCCCCGGCGTCTCGCACCGGCACCGTTCCTGACGAGCTGACCCCGGCTTGGAAACCCGACCAGCAACGACCAGGAACACGCCGCCCACGGGCGGCAGGTGCCCCGTTCCGCCAGGCCCGCGAGGGAACCGGCGAAACAGAGGAGAAGAAGAAATGGTTCAGCACGAGCGAAGCTCGTACCAGCCCCATCGGCGAGGTGTGAAATGATCCAGCAGGAATCGCGACTGAGGGTCGCCGACAACACGGGTGCGAAGGAACTGCTCTGCATCCGCGTGCTCGGTGGCTCCAAGCGCCGCTACGCCGGCCTGGGCGACCGCATCGTCGCCACGGTGAAGGACGCCATCCCCGGCGGCAACGTGAAGAAGGGCGAGGTCGTCAAGGCCGTCATCGTCCGCACCACCAAGGAGACCCGTCGTCCCGATGGCTCCTACATCAAGTTCGACGAGAACGCCGCGGTCATTCTGCGGAACGACGGCGAGCCCCGCGGCACGCGCATCTTCGGCCCGGTCGGCCGTGAGCTGCGTGACAAGCGCTTCATGCGCATCATCTCGCTCGCCCCGGAGGTGATCTGACATGACGAACTCGCTGCACGTGAAGAAGGGTGACACCGTCAAGGTGATCGCCGGTGACCAGAAGGGCGCCGTGGGGGAGATCATCAAGGTCTTCCCGCAGGAGAACAAGGTCATCGTCGAGGGCGTGAACATCATCAAGCGCCACACCGCGGCGAACCCCAACACCCGTCAGGGCGGGGGCATCGTCGAGACCGAGGCGCCCATCCACGCCAGCAACGTCCAGCTCGTGTACGAGGGCACTGGCCGCAACGCCAAGACGACGCGCGTCGGTTACGACCGCGTCGAGGTGACGAAGCGCCGGCCCGACGGCACCGAGTACACCACCCAGCGGAGCGTTCGCGTCGCCCGCAAGACCGGGAAGGAGATCTGAGATGACCGACACCGCCACCCAGGCCCCGGTCAAGGAGCTCCCGCGCCTCAAGAAGAAGTACCGCGAGGAGATCCGCGAGGCCCTGAACTCCGAGTTCGACTACGCCAACGTCATGCAGATCCCCGGCCTGGTCAAGGTCGTGGTGAACATGGGCGTCGGCGAGGCCGCGCGTGACTCCAAGGTCATCGACGGCGCGATCCGCGACCTCACGGCCATCACCGGCCAGAAGCCGCAGGTCACCAAGGCCCGCAAGTCCATCGCGCAGTTCAAGCTGCGCGAGGGCATGCCGATCGGCTGCCACGTCACCCTGCGCGGTGACCGCATGTGGGAGTTCACCGACCGTCTGCTCAGCCTGGCGCTGCCGCGCATCCGCGACTTCCGCGGCCTGTCGACGCACCAGTTCGACGGCAAGGGCAACTACACCTTCGGCCTCACCGAGCAGGTCATGTTCCACGAGATCGACCAGGACCGGATCGATCGCGTGCGCGGCATGGACATCACGTTCGTGACGTCGGCCGAGACGGACGCTGAGGGCCTGGCCCTGCTGCGCGCCCTCGGATTCCCGTTCAAGGCTGCCGAGAACGACCCGCGCAGGAACGTCGCCCGCCGGCGCGCCTACACGGGCTCGAAGAGCCAGATCAAGAAGCAGCTCAACAGGAGGTGAACTGACCCATGGCGAAAACTGGACTCAAGGTCAAGCAGAGCCGCAAGCCCAAGTTCGCGGTCCGCGCGTACACCCGGTGCAACCGCTGCGGGCGTCCGAAGTCGGTCTACCGCAAGTTCGGGCTGTGCCGCATCTGCCTGCGCGAACTCGCCCACCGCGGCGAACTGCCGGGCATCGTGAAGTCGTCCTGGTAATCACCGCGACTCGCTCCGCTCGTTACCGCGGGGAGGAACTCGCTCCGCTCGTGCGACTCAACTGAAAGCCCCGGCGCTGACGCGCCGGACCCCGGGCCTGGCGGCCCGGGGTGCGCCGCTCGCGGCGCACTCACAACCAACGGGAAGGTCCCGGCCGGGTGTACCCGGCGGGAAACCGCTCGAGAAAGGGCAACCGCCCATGACCATGACCGATCCGATCGCAGACATGCTGACGCGTCTGCGGAACGCCAATCAGGCGTACCACGACTCCACGTCCATGCCGCACAGCAAGATCAAGGTGGGTATCGCCGAGATCCTGCAGCAGCAGGGCTACATCACCGGCTTCGAGGTGCTCGAGCCGGCCGAGGGTGAGGTCGCGAAGACCCTTCGCGTCACCCTCAAGTACGGCCAGAACCGCGAGCGTTCCATCGCGGGCCTGCGCCGCATCAGCAAGCCCGGCCTCCGGGTGTACGCCAAGAGCAACGCGCTGCCCAAGGTCCTCGGTGGCCTCGGCATCGCGATCATCTCGACGAGCCAGGGCCTGCTGACCGACAAGGAAGCCAACTCCAAGAGCGTGGGCGGGGAAGTCCTCGCCTACGTCTGGTGAGCGAGAGGAGCTGAGAACATGTCCCGAATCGGCAAGCTCCCCATCGCCATCCCCAGCGGTGTCGAGGTGACCCTCCAGGGCCAGGACGTCGCGGTGAAGGGCCCCAAGGGCTCCCTGAGCCTGACGGTGGCCGAGCCCATCAGCGTCGGCAAGAACGACGCCGGTGAGATCGAGGTGACCCGCCCGAACGACGAGCGCGAGAACCGTGCCCTGCACGGCCTGACCCGCACGCTGGTCAACAACATGGTCATCGGCGTGACCGAGGGCTATGAGAAGAAGCTCGAGATCGTCGGCGTCGGTTACCGCGTGATCTCCAAGGGCCCCAAGCAACTCGAGTTCAACCTGGGGTTCAGCCACCCGGTCGTCATTGACGCGCCGGAGGGTGTCACCTTCACCGTGGAGCGCCCGACGGCGTTCTCGGTGCAGGGCATCGACAAGCAGGTCGTCGGCGAGGTCGCGGCCAACATCCGCAAGATCCGCAAGCCCGAGCCGTACAAGGGCAAGGGTGTGCGGTACGCGGGCGAACGCGTCCGTCGCAAGGTCGGAAAGGCTGGTAAGTGACCATGGGCATCTCCCTGTCCCAGAACAAGGGCATGGCCGCCCGGACCAAGGCGCGGCTGCGCCGTCAGGCCCGCGGTCGGAAGAAGATCTTCGGCAGCGGCGACCGTCCGCGCCTCGTGGTGACGCGCAGCGCGCGCCACATCGTGGCGCAGGTGATCGACGACACCCAGGGCGTCACCCTGGCGTCGGCGTCCACGATGGAGGCCGACCTTCGTTCCAGCACCGGCGACAAGAGCGACAAGGCCAAGCAGGTCGGCGCGCTCGTGGCCGAGCGGGCGAAGCAGGCGGGCGTGGCGAACGTGGTGTTCGACCGCGCCGGCAACCAGTACCACGGGCGGATTGCGGCGCTGGCTGACGGCGCACGCGAAGCCGGCCTCGGATTCTGATCGAAGCGGAAAGGAACAAAATGGCGAACGAGAACGCCTCGAACCAGCGCGGTGGCCGCGCTGGCGGTGGCGAGCGTCGCGGCCGCGACGATCGCCGGGGTGGGCGCGACAACGCAGCCCGCGAGGAGAAGAGCCAGTACCTGGAGCGCGTGGTTGCGATCAACCGCGTGGCCAAGGTCGTGCAGGGTGGCCGTCGCTTCAGCTTCACCGCGCTCGTCGTGGTGGGTGACGGTGAGGGCACCGTGGGCGTCGGCTACGGCAAGGCCAAGGAGGTGCCCGCGGCGATCGCCAAGGGCGTCGAGGAGGCGAAGAAGAACTTCTTCCGCGTCCCCCGCATCCTGGGCACGATCCCACACCCCGTCCAGGGGGAGAAGGCGGCCGGCGTGGTGCTGCTGCGTCCGGCGTCCCCGGGTACCGGCGTGATCGCCGGCGGCTCGGCCCGCGCGGTGCTCGAGTGCGCCGGCATCCACGACGTGCTCGCGAAGTCCCTGGGCAGCGCGAACGCGATCAACGTGGTGCACGCCACGGTGAGCGCGCTCCAGCAGCTCGAGGAGCCGGAGCAGGTCGCGCGTCGTCGTGGCCTCCCGGTCGAGGACGTGGCCCCGGCCGCTCTGCTCAAGGCTCGCAAGGAGGGTGCTGCCTGATGGCCACGCTCAAGGTGACCCAGATCAAGAGCGCCAACAGCGCGAAGAAGAACCAGGCCGAGACGTTGCGCACGCTCGGGCTGAAGAAGATCGGCGACGTCGTGGAGAAGGAGGACCTTCCGCAGTACCGCGGCATGGTCAACACTGTCATCCACCTCGTCTCCGTCGAGGAGGTTGAGTGACATGGCGCTGAAGGTTCACCACCTGCGTCCGGCCCCCGGGGCCAAGACCGCCAAGACCCGCGTGGGTCGTGGCGAGGCGTCCAAGGGCAAGACCGCCGGCCGTGGCACCAAGGGCACCGGCGCGCGCAAGAACGTCTCCCCGGCGTTCGAGGGCGGGCAGATGCCGCTGCACATGCGGTTGCCGAAGCTCCGCGGCTTCCAGAACCCGTTCCGGGTCGAGTACCAGGTCGTCAACGTGGGCAAGCTCGGCGAGCTGTTCCCCGACGGCGGCTCCGTGACCGTGGCTGATCTCGTCGAGATCGGCGCGGTGCGCAAGGGCCACCTGGTCAAGGTGCTGGGCTCCGGCGACCTCAAGGTCGCCGTGCAGGTCCAGGCCCACGCCTTCACGGGTTCGGCCAAGTCCAAGATCGAGGCCGCCGGCGGCACCGCCACCGAGGTCTGATCCCAGGGTCGCAACGACACCGCACACGGCGGGCATCCACTCCGGATGCCCGCCGTGTCTGCGTTTCGGCCCCGCCGAGGGGGCGCGACATGCTCGCTTGCGTCTCGAACTCCGGTACCGGTGGCGGAGTTCGATGCCTGAAGTGGAGTGTGACCACGAGGACACCCGGTGATCTGGACGCCGCAGGCGGCTCGGGGAGGTCCCCGCACTCCAACAGATAAATATTCGTTACTGACTTGTCACTCGAAATGGCCGCCATCGTGAGCGAAGTGGTCCAGATTGTCAGCGACCGGGAGGCCCCACCGAGGGGGCGCGGGCGAGGAAGGGACCGAAGATGATCCGCAGGGATTTCCTGAAGCTAGTGGCGGGTTCGGCCGCCGTGGGTGCCGTCGGCGCCAGCGTCGCCGGCTGTGGCGGCGGCCAGACCAGCAACGGCGGCGCGACGGGCAGTGGGGGTGAGGGGACGGCGCCGTCCCTGACCTACGGCCTCATGAGCGCCCCGATGACGTTCGACCCCTCCAGTGGCGAGTGGGGCAACCGGCTGCCGTACTACCAGTTGCCCTACGACACCCTGCTGTGCGCGACGCCCGAGGGAGGGATCGACCCCTGGCTGGCCACCGAGTGGAGCTACGACGACACCGAGACCGCGCTCACGCTCACGTTGCGCGACGATGTCACCTTCTCCGACGGCGCCACGCTGGACGCCGCGGCCGTCCAGGCCAGCATGGAGCGGTTCCGCACCGGTGGAGGCCCCGACCAGGGCTACATGCGCTACGTCGACTCCGTCGAGGCGCCGGACGCGACGACGGTGGTCGTGCACCTGACCCAGCCCGACCCCGCCTTCCTCAACTACCTGACCCGCACGGCGGGTCTGGTGCTGAGCCCCAACGCGGCAGAGAACGCGGACCTTGACACCAACCCCGTCGGCTCGGGCCCCTACACCCTCGACGCCGGCGCCTCGGTCTCGGGCACGTCGTACGTCTTCAACCGGCGCGAGGGGTACTGGAACCCCGACGCGCAGCACTACGACACCATCACCCTGCGCGTCTTCAACGACCCGACGGCCACCCTGAACGCCCTGCGGGCCGGCGAACTCAACGCCGCCAAGCTGCAGACCGCGGAGATGTTCGGCCAGGCCCAGCAGGCGGGGTGGACGCTGAACGAGAACGAACTCGACTTCTCCGGCCTGCTGCTGCTCGACCGAGCCGGCACCATGGCGCCGCCGCTGGGTGACGTCCGGGTGCGCAAGGCCATCAACATGGCCGTCGATCGCGAGGCCTTCCTCCAGGCGGTCGTGTTGGGGTACGGCACGCTCACCGAGCAGGTCTTCCCGCCCACCTCCGCGGCCTACGACGAGGCGCTGGACTCCACCTACGGGTACGACCCGGAGGGTGCCCGTGCGCTGCTCGCCGAGGCCGGCTACCCCAACGGCTTCAGCCTCGAGATGCCGAGCTCGGCCCTGCTGGGCACCACGACGTTCAACCTGCTCCAGCAAGCGCTCGGCGACATCGGGATCACGGTCACCTATGTCGACCCGGGCCAGAACTTCATCGCCGACCTGCTCGCACCGCGCTTCGCGGCATCGTACATGTCGCTGGAACAGAACCCCGACTGGCAGCTCACGCAGTTCATGGTGAGCGAGGACGCGGTGTTCAACCCGTTCCACTACGCCGACGACCAGGTCAACGCCTGGCTGGAGGAGTACCTGCAGGCCGACGAGGCTCGCCGCGACGCGATCATGGGCGAGCTGAACGCCTACCTGGTCGACCAGGCCTGGTTCGCGCCGTTCTTCCGGATCCCCGGGGTGGTGGCGTCCGACCCCAACACGCAGGTCACGATGCTGCCGACGAACACCTTGCCCAACATGTACGACATCCGCCCGGCCTGACCGGGGGAGAGCGGTCACCATGGCGCGTTTCATCGTGAGACGGGTGCTCTCCCGGGTGGTGTTGCTGTTCGCGATCACCACGTTGGCGTTCATCCTGTTGTACGCCGGCAGCGGCGACATCGCCCGGCGCATCGTCGGGCAGACGGCGACCGCCGAGCAGGTGGCGGCGCGCGCCGCCGAGCTCGGGCTGGACCGCCCGGTTCTGGAGCAGTACGTCAGCTGGCTCGGCAACGCGGTCACCGGCAATCTCGGGCGCTCCTGGTTCTCCGGGCAGCTCGTGCTGGACGGGGTGGCGAGCCGCATGGCCGTCACGCTGTCGCTCGTGATCGGCGCGACGATCATCTCGGCGCTCCTGGCGGTGGCGCTCGGTGTGTGGGCTGCGCTGGCGCGCGGGGTGGTCGACCGGGTGATCCAGTTCCTCACCGTGCTGGGCATGGCGGTTCCGGGCTTCCTCGTCGCCGTCGGGCTCGTGTTGGTGTTCGCCCTCCAACTCGGCTGGTTCCGGGCCACGGGGTTCACGCCGTTCGCCCAGGATCCCGGCGGATGGGTGCGTTCGGTCACGCTGCCGATCGCCGCGCTGGCCGTCGGCGGGGTCTCCGCCGCGACGCAGCAGATCCGCGGCTCGGTGATCGACGCCCTCCAGCGCGACTACGTCCGCACCCTGCGCAGCCGCGGTCTCGACACGCGCAGCGTCGTGTTCAAGCACGTGCTGCGCAACTCGATCGGCCCCGCCCTGGCGATCCTCAACGTGCAGTTCGTCGGCATGCTCGGCGGCGCCGTGATCGTCGAGCAGGTCTTCGCGCTCCCGGGCCTGGGGCAGTTGTCGGTCGCGGCCACCCTCCAGGGTGACATCCCGATCGTCATGGGCCTCGTGCTCGCCACGGCCGCCATCGTGGTGGTCGTCAACCTCGCGATCGACCTGGCGCAGGCGTTCCTCAACCCGAAGGTGAGGCTGGCATGAGCGACACCAAACCCACGATGCCGATCCCGGTGACCAAGCGTTCGCAGGGACTGTTGCGGCGCGTGATGAAGAATCCCGTCGGCCTCGTGTCCCTGGGGTTCATCCTGCTGATCTTCGGCCTCGCGCTCTTCGGCGGGCTGCTCGCCCCGCACGATCCGAACCTCTCCGACGCGCGGCTGATCCTCGCACCCGCGTCCGCGGACCACCCGCTGGGCACCGACCCGTCGGGACGCGACGTCCTCAGCCGCCTGCTGGTGGCGACGCAGATCTCGCTGTTCGCCGCGACGCTGGCCCTGGTCGTCGCGCTCGTCATCGGCGTCCTGGCCGGCCTGGTGGCCGGTTACTACAAGGGCTGGATCGACGGGGTCTTCGGTTGGATCACCGCGCTCACCATCTCCATGCCGGGCATCATCATCCTGCTGGCCGCACGTACCATCATCGGCCCGTCGGTGTGGCTGGCCATGCTGGTGTTCGGCGTCCTGATGTCGCCGTCGTTCTACCGACTCGTCTACGCGTCGGTCAGCGCGGTGCGCGAGGAGCTCTACGTGGACGCCGCGCGCGTCTCCGGGCTCTCCGACGGGCGCATCATCAGCCGCCACATCCTCGGTGTCGTCCGGGCGCCCATCATCATCCAGTCCGCCATGATCCTCGGCATCGCGGTGGCCATCCAGTCGGGGCTGGAGTTCCTCGGCCTGGGCGACACCCGCGTCCCCACGTGGGGCGGCATGCTCTCCGACGGCTTCGCCGCGATGTACCGCGCGCCGATCCTGATGCTCTGGCCGTCGCTGGCGATCGGTCTCACCTCCATCGCGCTCACGCTGTTCGCCAACGTGCTCCGCGACGAGCTGGAGCGCAGCGGCGGGATCCTGCGCCGCCGCAAGAAGGGCGCGCAGGCGGCCGAGAAGCGGTCGCGCCAGGGCGATCCGGTGCTCGTGCACGGCGAGGACGCCCACTCGGCACGGCGCACCGGTGAGGTGTTGCTGGACGTCAGCAACCTCCACGTCGGCTACGACCAGCCCGACGGCAGCCTCGTCGAGGTGGTGCGCGGCGTCGATCTCACGATCCGGCGCGGCGAGGTCCACGGGCTGATCGGTGAGTCCGGTTCGGGCAAGTCGCAGACGTCGTTCGCCATCCTCGGGCTGTTGCCGAGCGGCGGCCGGGTGGTCGACGGGTCGGTCGTCTTCGAAGGGGTGCAACTGGCGAACGCGGACGCCGACGCCTACGCCACGGTGCGCGGCACGCGGATGGCCTACATCCCCCAGGAACCGATGTCGAACCTCGACCCGATGTTCACGATCGGCAGCCAGCTCACCGAACCGTTGCGCAAGACGCAGGGCATGGACAAGAAGGCCGCGACAAAGAAGGCGCTCGCGTTGCTCGCACGCGTCGGCATCCCCGACCCCCAGCGGACGTTCGACGCCTATCCCCACCAGATCTCCGGCGGCATGGCCCAGCGCGTCCTGATCGCCGGGGCGGTGTCGTCCGACCCCGACCTGCTCATCGCCGACGAGCCGACGACCGCGCTCGACGTCACGATCCAGGCCGAGGTGCTCGACCTGATCCGGGACCTGCAGCAGGACTACGACATGGCCGTGTTGTTGGTCACGCACAACTTCGGCGTCGTCGCCGACCTGTGCGACCGCGTGTCGGTGATGCGCGAGGGCAAGATCATCGAGACCGGCCCCGTCCGCGGCATCTTCGCCGACCCCCAGCACGCCTACACCCAGTCGCTGCTGGACGCCATGCTCGAGGACTCCGCCCCGCGTCCGCCACTGACACAAGGAGCGCGCTCGTGACCACGCCGCTGTTGGACGTCCGCGACCTGGACGTCATCTACCCGGCCCGGGGCGGCGCCAAGCCGTTCCACGCCCTCAAGAAGGTGTCGCTCGACATCCTGCCCGGTGAGACGGTGGGCCTGGTGGGGGAGTCGGGCTCCGGCAAGACCACCCTCGGACGGGCCGTGCTCGGCCTCGCCCCGGTGAGTGCGGGCAGCATCGCGTTCGACGGACGAGACATCTCGCACCTGAGCCGGCGCGCGCGGCGTCCGCTGGCGCGCGACCTGCAGGTGGTGTTCCAGGATCCGTACAGCTCGCTGAACCCGTCCATGACCATCGAGCAGATCCTCGCCGAGCCGCTCACCGCCAACGGCGTGGAGGGCAAGGCGGCACGCGACCGCGTCCGTGGGTTGCTGGACCGGGTGCACCTGCCGGCCGACGCCGCGAACCGCCTGCCGAAGGAATTCTCCGGTGGCCAGCGGCAGCGGATCGCGATCGCGCGGGCGCTGGCGCTCGACCCGAAGCTCATCGTGTGCGACGAGGCCGTCTCGGCGCTTGACCTCTCCACGCAGGCGCGGGTGCTCGACCTCTTCATCGAGATCCAGGAGGCCACCGGCGTCGCCTACCTGTTCGTGACCCACGACCTGGCGGTCGTGCGCCACGTCAGCCACCGCGTGGCCGTGTTGTACCGCGGCGAGATCGTGGAGTCGGGCCCGGGTGCGCAGGTGACGCTGCACCCGGAGCACCCCTACACCCAGCGGCTCTTCATGGCAGCGCCCGTACCCGACCCCGACCGGCAGCAGCAGCGCCGCGAGGCCCGGCGGGAGCTGCTCGCCGCCCAGGCCTCGGGTGCGCCGGGTGGGGGAGCCACGGCCGCGCAGTAGGCTGCGCCCGGGAGGCAGACATGTGCGGACGGTTCGCGGCGTCGGCGAGCACGGAGGACATCGTGGCCACCTTCGCGATCGACGAGGTGGTCGACCTCGTCGCACCCACCTGGAACGCCGCGCCCACCGACCCGGTGCCCGCCGTGGTGGAGCGCCTGGACGCCGACGGCGCGGTGCTGCGCAAGCTCGTGACGCCGCGGTGGGGCCTCGTGCCGTCGTGGGCGAAGGATGCCCGCGGCGGTGCCCGCATGATCAACGCGCGCAGCGAGACGGTGGCGACGAAGCCCGCGTTCGCGCCGTCGTTCGCCCAGCGCCGCTGCCTGATCCCCGCCGACGGCTTCTATGAGTGGGAGACGGTGCCGCCGGCGTCCGGACGCGGCCGCCCGGCCAAGCTGCCCTGGTTCGTCCGGCCGGCCGACGGCGGCCCGATGGTGATGGCTGGCATCTACGCCTTCTGGCGCGACCGCACGCTCGGTGCGGACGCCCCTTGGCTCACGACGTGCTCCATCATCACCACGCAGGCGACCGACGCACTCGGCACCCTGCACGACCGGATGCCGATGGTCGTGCGGCCCGACGACTGGGACGCGTGGCTCGACCCGCGGCAGGACGACCCCGCCGCAGCGCTCGGCCTCCTCGCCGTCGACGAGGGTGCCGACGTGAGCGTCGTCCGCGTGGGGACGGCGGTCAACCAGGTGCGCGCCGACGGCCCGGAGCTCCTCCACCCGGCCACCTGAGCCGGCGTGCGGAGAGGGGCTGGCTCCGCTGACGGAGCCGATGTGGGGCGCGTCACCGATGATTGGTAGAGTCTGCGAGGTTGGGCGAGGTGCCCAATGAGGTGCTCACGAAGAGGAACCGGATGCTCTCCGCCTTCACCAACGCGTTCAGGACTCCCGACCTGCGTCGGAAGATCCTGTTCACGATCGGTATTCTCACGGTCTTCCGCGTCGGATCGGTCATCCCGGCGCCGAACGTGAACCTCCAGAACATCGACACCTGCCGCATCCAGGCCACCACCGGCGATGCGGCCGGCATCTACTCGATGATCAACCTCTTCTCCGGCGGCGCGCTGCTCCAGTTGGCGATCTTTGCGCTCGGCATCATGCCGTACATCACGGCGTCCATCATTCTGCAGCTGTTGACGGTGGTGATCCCGCGGCTGGAGGCCCTCAAGAAGGAGGGCGGCGCCGGCCAGCAGAAGATCACGCAGTACACCCGGTACCTGACCATCGTGCTCGCTGTCATGCAGTCGACGGCCTTCGTGACGATGGCCGTCACGGGCCAGCTCTTCCAGGGCTGCGCGCTGCCGGTGGTCTACGACGCGACGCTGTTCCCCATCATCGTGATGATCCTCACCATGACGGCCGGCACCGGCATCGTCATGTGGCTGGGCGAGCTCATCACCGAGCGCGGCGTCGGCAACGGCATGTCGATCATGATCTTCACCCAGATCGCCGCCGCCTTCCCGGCGCAGACCTGGGGCATCGCGCTCAGCCGCGGCACCACCGAGTTCATGGGCGTGACGCTGCCCAACTCCGCGGGCTGGATGGCGTTCCTGGTCGTGCTCGCGGTGGGCTTCGTGGTGATGCTCGGTGTGTTGTTCGTGGAGCAGGCGCAGCGGCGCATCCCCGTCCAGTACGCCAAGCGCATGGTCGGACGCCGCCTCGTCGGGGGCAGCACCACCTACATCCCGCTCAAGGTGAACCAGGCGGGCGTCATCCCGGTCATCTTCGCCTCATCGATGCTGTACCTGCCGATGATGATGAGCCAGTTCTTCCCCGACAACCCCGTCTCGCAATGGGTGGGGTCCAACCTCATGCCCGGTCAGAGCCTGTGGTACAACCTGCTCGAGTTCGTGCTCATCATCGCGTTCGCCTACTTCTACGTCTCGATCACCTTCAACCCCGAGGAGGTGGCGGACAACATGAAGAAGTACGGCGGGTTCATCCCCGGCATCCGGGCCGGCAAGCCCACGGAGCGCTACCTGGCGCACGTGCTCAGCCGCCTCACCGCCCCCGGGGCGCTGTACCTCGCGGTCATCGCCATGATTCCGGCGATCGCCTTCATCCTGCTCGGCACGGCGGGCCAGTTCCCGTTCGGCGGCACGTCGATCCTGATCGTCGTGGGCGTGGGTCTCAACACGGTGCAGCAGATCCAGAGCCAGCTCCAGCAACGCAACTATGAAGGGTTCCTGCGATGAGGCTGTTGATCACGGGGCCGCCGGGGGCGGGCAAGGGCACGCAGGCAGCGAGCATCGCCGTCCGCCACCAGATCCCCGCCGTCTCGAGTGGCGACATCTTCCGCGACAACATCAAGCGCCGCACCCCGCTGGGGGAGCGCGTGGTGGAGATCATCGAGCGCGGTGACTTCGTGCCCGACGTGATCACCTCCTCGCTCGTCATGCAGCGTCTGTGCGAGCCCGACTGCTGGCGGGGTTGGCTGCTCGACGGCTACCCCCGCACGCTCGGCCAGGTCGAGGCGCTCGACATCGTGCTGGAGGAGACGAAGACGAAGCTGGACGCCGTGATCGCCCTCGAGGCCGATCCGGACGCCCTCGTCGCGCGCATGATGCACCGGGCCCAGGTGGAGGGGCGTCCGGACGACAACGCGGACGCCATCCGTCACCGCATCGAGGTCTACCGGGCGGAGACGGCCGACGTGATCGGCGTCTACCGCGAGCGCGGGCTGCTCGTGGAGGTGGACGCCGTGGGGACGATCGAGGAGGTCCGTGACCGCATCTCCGACAGCCTCGACGCGCACCTGATGCCGTGATCGGGCGGCGCGGGATCGAGACGAAGACGCCCGACCAGCTTCGCCTCATGCGGCGGGCCGGGATCGTGGTGGCGGAGGTGCACGCGCGTCTGTCCGCCGCAGCGGCCCCCGGGGTCACCACCGGCGAGTTGGACGCCCTCGCCCGCGAGATCATCGCCGCCCACGGCGCGGAGTCCTCCTTCCTCAACTACGGCGCGGCTTGGGGCCACCCGCCCTACCCAGGGGTCACCTGCATCTCGGTGAACGAGGAGATCGTGCACGGCATCCCGGGCGAGCGCGCGCTCGCCGAGGGTGACCTGGTGTCCGTGGACTTCGGGGCCGCCATCGAGGGGTGGCACGCCGACGCCGCGCTCACCTTCGGGGTGGGCGAGTTGGCGGAGGCGGACGCCGCCCTGTCGGACGTCACGCGCGAGGCCCTGTGGGCCGGCATCGCCGAGGCGCTGCTGGGCCGCCGGATCGGCGACATCGGCGCCGCCGTCGCGGCCAGCGTCGAGGCGGGTGGTCCGCAGTACGGAATCCTGGAGGACTACACGGGCCACGGGATCGGCTCGGCGATGCACCAGCCGCCTGACGTGCCCAACACCGGACGCCCCGGCCGCGGCCCCAAGATCGTCGCCGGCATGGCGCTGGCGATCGAGCCCATGGTGACGCTGGGGGCGACCGAGGGCGTCACCCTGGACGACGACTGGACCGTGGTGACACCGGACGGCTCCCGCGCCGCGCACTGGGAGCACACCGTGACCGCGACGCGGGACGGTCTGTGGGTGCTCACCGCGGCCGACGGTGGGGAGGCCGAGCTCACCGCTCGGGGCCTGCCGTTCGCCCCGTTGGCTGACTGACCGATTCGCCGCAGACTGCGGCGTCGTGGACGCGGGGCGGCAAAGATTTTGCCGCGCGGCGGGCAGACCCGTGTTAGACATGGGGTGTGCTGACCGACCTGGAGATCGCCCAGTCCGCTCGCCCGCGTCCGCTGACCGAGATCGGTGGACGCCTCGGCCTCACCGAGGACGACCTCGAGCCCTACGGACGTCACGCCGCCAAGGTGGAGCTCGCCGCCGTCGGGGCTCGGCGCCCCCGGGGGCGCTACGTGGTCGTCACGGCGGTGACGCCGACGCCGCTCGGGGAGGGCAAGACGGCGACGGCGGTGGGGCTGACGCAGGGGTTGGGCCGGCTGGGGCTCGAGGCGTCCGTCGCCCTGCGGCAGCCCTCGCTGGGGCCGGTGTTCGGCATCAAGGGTGGGGCCGCCGGCGCGGGCCACAGCCAGGTCATCCCGATGGAGACGATGAACCTGCACCTCACCGGTGACTTCCATGCGGTGACGGCCGCGCACAACCTGCTCGCGGCCATGGTGGACAACCACCTGCACCACGACAACGCCCTGGGCCTCGTGCCGCACTCGATCACGTGGGGCCGGGTGCTCGACATGAACGACCGCGCCCTGCGCCACATCGTGGTGGGGCTGGGCGGGCGGTTGGACGGGGTGCCCCGGGAGACCCGCTTCGACATCACGGCAGCATCGGAGGTCATGACGCTGCTCGGCCTGGCGACCTCCCTGGACGACCTGAGGGCACGGCTGGGCCGCATCGTGGTGGGCTTCGACGGCGACGGCCGGCCCGTGACCGCTGAGGCCCTCAAGGCGGCGGGCGCCATGGCGGTGCTGCTGGCGGACGCCGTCCGCCCCAACCTGGTGCAGACGCTCGAGGGTCAGGCGGCCCTCGTCCACACCGGGCCGTTCGGCAACATCGCCACCGGCAACAGCTCGATCGTGGCCGACCACGTCGGGCTCGGTCGCTCCGACGTGGTGGTGACCGAGGCAGGGTTCGGCGCGGACCTCGGCTATGAGCGGTTCGTCAACGTCAAGTGCCGGACGTCGGGGTTCCGGCCGGACGCCGCCGTGGTGGTGACAACGGTGCGTGCGCTCAAGGTGCACTCCGGCGCGCACCGGGTGGTGGCGGGACGCCCGCTCCCCGCGGAGCTGCTGGCCGAGCGGCCCGACGAGGTCGCCGCCGGTCTGGCGAATCTCGACCACCACCTCGACATCGTGGCGTCCACCGGCGTTCCCGCGGTGGTGGCGATCAACGCCTTCCCCGGCGACCACCCCAGCGAGCACGCGGTGATCGCCTCCCGGGCGGCCGAGCGGGGCGTCCGGTGCGCGGTGTCGACCGCGGTGGCGGACGGGGGTGCGGGAGCGGTCGACCTCGCCGAGGCGGTGTGGGAGGCGTCCGCCGAGGCGTCCGAGCTGCGGTTCCACTACCCGGTGGACGCGGGCGTGGAGGCGAAGCTGGGCGCCCTCGCGCGCGACGTGTACGGGGCGGGTTCGGTGGCGTTGGCACCCGAGGCGTCCCGCCAGGTGGCCCGGTTGGAGGAGCTGGGGTACGGCGCGCTGCCGGTGCTGGTGGCCAAGACGCACCTCTCCACGACGGCGCGGCCGCAGGACCGTGGCGCCCCCACCGGCTGGGAGCTGCCGATCCGAGAGGTGCGGCTGGCCGCGGGGGCGGGTTACGTCTACGCACTCGCGGGGGACATGCAGACGATGCCGGGGCTGGGGTCGACGCCGGCGGCGACGCGCATGGATCTCGGCCCGGACGGCCGCGTCACCGGTCTGTTCTGATCGGCCGGGGGGAAGGGCCGACCGGCTACCATGGCGGCGTGCCCGAACTCCCGCGCTCGTCCAAGTACGTGTCCATGCCGCACGCCGCGCTGGACGACGCCGAGCGCAACCGGCTGGTCGCGCGGTTGAACGAGGCCTACGCCGACGGGGCCGTGGGCAGTGATGCCTACCACGCCCACCTCGACCGCCTGTTCTCCGCCTCGACGCTGGGGGAGGTGGTTCCGGTCGTGCAGGATCTGCCCTCGGTGGCCACGCACGAGACCCCGGCGCTCGTCGAGGTCGGGACGACTCCGCCCGGGGAGGTCGCGCCGGCGTCCGCGCCCAGGCCGATGACCACGGTGCTGCTGGCCGCAGCTGGCGGTGTCGCGCTCATGGTGCTGGTCGTCCTGGTGCTGCTGATCCTGTTGTGAGGACGGCGTCGGCTGCGCGGTGATGCGTCGCCCTGCCGGGGCGGATGGGCGCGGCGGCGGCGTCCGCGGGGGGGTGTCCGCGGGGGAGGCGTCCCTGCCGATTTGAGCCGCCCTGGGGTCCGGAGTAGTATGGACTGTCGGTCACCTGCGTCCAGGTGGCGATGCGTCCCGTCGATTCCAAGGAGATCATGGCCAAGAAAGAAGGCGCCCTCGAGATGGAGGGCACCGTCGTCGAGGCTCTGCCCAACGCGATGTTCCGGGTGGAACTCGGCAATGGGCACAAGGTGCTGACGACGATCAGCGGCAAGATGCGGCAGCACTACATCCGCATCATTCCCAATGACCGTGTGGTCGTCGAGCTGTCCCCCTACGATCTCACGCGCGGTCGCATCGTCTACCGGCACAAGTGATCCGCGCTACACCCGTAGCGCACGTCCGTCCCCGTTCGAGCACGGCCCTCGGCCATGCCCGGACACAGCAGAGAAAGTAGCTCGATGAAGGTTCAGCCGAGCGTCAAGAAGATCTGCGACAAGTGCAAGGTGATCCGCCGGCACGGTCGCGTGATGGTCATCTGCGACAACCCGCGCCACAAGCAGCGCCAGGGCTGACGCCCCTGGTGCGGCCGGGCACGTAGGGCCGCACGTCGTCCACCCACCCGGGTGCGTCGACACAACTGAAGAACGTGACTGCAGACCCAGCCGGGGCGGGGGAGTGACCCCGCACGCCACGCCGGCTGGTTCCACCCTCGGTGCGAAGGCCGAGGCCCGCGCTCAGGCGCGCGGGACGCGTCACGCCACACACCTTCGCGGCCCACACCGGGCCGTACAACGAAAGGACACGCCTGATGGCACGTCTCATCGGAGTCGATCTGCCGCGCGAGAAGCGCACCGAGATCGGCCTCACCTACCTCTTCGGCATCGGACGCACCCGGGCCAAGGAAATCCTCGCCGCCACCGGCGTCAGCGGCGATGTCCGCGTGAAGGACCTGACCGACGACCAGCTCGTCGCGATGCGTGACTTCATCGAGGCGAACTACGAGACCGAGGGTGACCTCCGTCGTACCGTCGCCGCCGACATCCGCCGCAAGATCGAGATCGGCAGCTACCAGGGCCGCCGTCACCGGATGGGCCTCCCGGTCCGCGGGCAGCGCACCCGCACCAATGCGCGCACCCGCAAGGGCCGCAAGAAGGCCGTCGCCGGAAAGAAGAAGGCCCGCTGACGCGGCGCCTGAGGCAGAAGGAGATCTGACACATGGCTACCGCAGGCCGTACCAAGGCGCAGAGCGCCGCTTCGGCGAAGAGCAAGGTTCGCCGCAAGGAGAAGAAGAACGTCACCGCCGGACAGGCGCACATCAAGAGCACGTTCAACAACACGATCATCTCGATCACCGACGCCAACGGCGCCGTGATCAGCTGGGCGTCCGCCGGCACCGTCGGCTTCAAGGGCTCCCGCAAGTCGACGCCGTTCGCCGCCCAGATGGCGGCCGAGGCCGCCGGGCGCCGCGCCATGGAGCACGGCATGAAGCGCGTGGACGTCTTCGTCAAGGGCCCCGGCTCCGGCCGTGAGACCGCGATCCGCAGCCTCGGCGCGCTGGGTCTGGAGATCGGCCCGATCTCCGACGTGACCCCCGTGCCGCACAACGGTTGCCGCCCGCCCAAGCGCCGTCGCGTCTGAGCCCGAGAAAGAGAAGGACACACCATGGCCCGTTACACCGGACCCATCACCAAGAAGTCCCGCCGGCTCGGCACCGACCTGGTGGGCAACGACAAGGCGTTCGAGCGCCGCGCCTACCCCCCGGGGCAGCACGGCCGCGGCCGCATCAAGGAGTCGGAGTACCTGCTCCAGATGCGCGAGAAGCAGAAGGCGCGCTTCGCCTACGGCGTTCTCGAGAAGCAGTTCCGCCGCTACTACGAAGAGGCCGTGCGCAAGCAGGGCAAGACCGGTGAGGTGCTGCTGCAGATCCTCGAGAGCCGTCTCGACAACGTCGTGTACCGCGCCGGGTTCGCCTCGACGCGGCGTCAGGCCCGCCAGCTCGTGGTCCACGGCCACTTCCTGGTGAACGGCAAGAAGGTCAACATCCCGTCCTACCGGGTGTCGCCCTACGACATCATCGACGTCAAGCCGAAGTCGCTGAACTCCGACGTGTTCGTCATCGCGCGCGAGCTGCACCACGAGCGCAGCGTGCCGGCGTGGCTCACCGTGCGGCCGAACCGCATGCGGATCCTCGTCCACCAGCTGCCGACGCGTGACCAGATCACGATCGACGTCTCCGAGCAGCTGATCGTCGAGCTCTACTCGAAGTGACCCCACGCGCCCGGGGTGGCCGGTTCGTCCGGTCACCCCGGGCGTCCGTGGCGCACCAACCCCGACTTCCGGGCCCGGCAGGGTGCCGAGCCCACTGGACGCCGTCAAATAGCGGGCGGCGGAGAGGAACCACCACATGCTGATTGCACAGCGCCCCACCCTGACCGAGGAGGTCGCCGACGACTACCGCTCCCGGTTCGTCATCGAGCCGCTGGAGCCGGGCTTCGGCTACACCCTCGGCAACTCCATGCGCCGCACGCTGCTGTCGTCCATCCCGGGCGCGGCCGTGACGAGCATCAAGATCGAGGGCAACGCCCACGAGTTCTCCACCCTGCCCGGGGTTGTCGAGGACGTGACCGAGATCATCTTGAACATCAAGCAGCTCGTGCTGTCCTCCGAGGAGGACGAGCCGGTGGTCATGTACCTGCGCAAGGCCGGTGCCGGCGCCGTGACGGCGGCCGACATCGCGCCGCCGGCCGGGGTCGAGATCCACAACCCCGATCTGCACCTCGCCACGCTCGGTGAGGGCGGCAAGGTGGACATGGAGCTGGTCGTCGAGCGCGGCCGCGGCTACGTCTCCGCCGTCCAGAACAAGGGTGTGGACTCCGAGATCGGCCGCATCCCCGTCGACTCGATCTACAGCCCCGTGCTGAAGGTCACCTACAAGGTCGAGGCCACCCGCGTCGAGCAGCGCACCGACTTCGACCGCCTGATCATCGACGTGGAGACCAAGCAGGCCATCACGCCGCGCGACGCCGTGGCGTCCGCCGGGCGTACCCTCGTGGAGCTCTTCGGCCTGGCCCGCGAGCTGAACGTCGACGCCGAGGGCATCGAGATCGGCCCGTCGCCCGTCGACGAGCAGTTGGCCGCCGATCTGGCGCTGCCCGTCGAGGAGCTCAAGCTCACGATGCGCAGCTACAACTGCCTCAAGCGCGAGGGTATCCACACCGTCTCCGAGCTGGTGTCGCGCTCGGAGCAGGATCTGCTCGACATCCGCAACTTTGGCAGCAAGTCCATCGAGGAGGTCAAGCTCCGTCTCCACGAGATGGGCCTCTCCCTGAAGGACAGCGCTCCCGGCTTCGATCCGCTCGCCGCGCTCGGCAGCTACGACGAGGTCGAGTACGCCGACGACGACACCGACGACCAGTACTGATACCGCGAGGAGATTGAACCACCATGCCCAAGCCCACGAAGGGTCCCCGTCTGGGCGGTAGCCCGTCCCACGAGCGGATCATCCTGGCCAACCTCGCCAGCCAGCTCTTCGAGCACGGCCGCATCACGACGACCGAGGCCAAGGCCAAGCGCGTCCGTCCGCTCGCCGAGAAGCTGATCACCAAGGCGAAGCGCGGCGACCTGCACAGCCGTCGCATCGTGCTGCGCACGATCACGGACAAGGGCGTCGTGCACGTCCTGTTCACCGAGATCGCGCCGAAGGTCGCGGATCGCCCCGGCGGTTACACGCGCATCACCAAGATCGGCAACCGTCAGGGCGACAACGCCCCGATGGCCGTCATCGAGATCGTCGAGGAATCCCTCGAGGAGTCGCGCAAGAACAAGGCGAAGGCGTCCGGGTCGCGTCCGGCTGCCACCCGTACGGACGCCAAGCCCGCGCGTACGCGGGCGGCCGCGGCGTCGGCCGCTGCGGCTCCGGCGGAGGAGGCCACGGCCGAGGAGACCGTGGCCGTCGACGCCCCGCAGACGGAGGCCACCGAGGACGTTGCGGTGGAGACCGCGGCTGTCCAGGAGGCCGAGGCCCCCGAGACGGACACGGCCGTGGCCGACACCGGCGCCACCGCTGCAGACGCTGAGGTTGCGGACGTCGAGCCTGAGGCCGACAAGGCCTGACGGCTCAGCACGCGCGTCGGACGCCCGGTTCTCCCTGTGGGGGGCCGGGCGTCCGGCGTTGTGCACGTGCCGGGTCGGGGCGGGCTGGGTTGGCGCGGGCTGGGTTGGCGCGGGCTGGGGTTGGGGACGGCTGGGGCTGGGGAGGGCTGGGGTTGGGGACGGCTGGGGCTGGGGAGGGCTGGGGTTGGGGACGGCTGGGGCTGGGGAGGGCTTTCGCGGTGCGGGGGGACGGGCGTGGCACCCTCCCGGACGTACGTGGCGCACTGGGGCCGTACGTGCCGCAATGGGCGCACGTGGCGCAGTGGAGCTCACGTGGCGCAGTGGGGCGCACGTGGCGCAGTGGAGCGCACGTGGCGCAGTGAAACTCACGTGGAGGGCCTTGGACGGGCCGCCACGTGAGCGGCAGTGCGCCACGTGGGGTGAGAGCGCGCCACGTGGGTTCTGACCGCGCTGGCGCCCGGGGGGCGGAGCGCGCCTCAGGAGGCGTCCATCATGGGAGGAGCGACGCCGGCTTCGCGCGGGCGCAGTCAGGGTCAGGTCCGGTCTGGTGGCATGCATCGGGCGGGCCGAGGTCGAGGCGAGGACGGTGGCGCCACCAAACCGGGGCGGCTGGCGGCGTCCGATCAACCAGACCAGGCGGTGACCCGGGGTCACATCCGGCCAAGGTACGCGAGATGCTCAAACGACGGTTCAGGGCTCAAACTCCACCACCGATCGTGGAGTTTGAGCCCTGAGTGTGCGTGTCGCCGCCCGCGGGGTGGGCGGGGCGGGGGCGGGGGCGGGGTGGGTCAGGCGGCGTGACGGCAGCCCCAGGGCTGTAGCCCGCGCTGGGCGTAGAGGCGGTTCGCCACCGTGATCTGCTCCTCGCGGGATGCCTGGTGGGGGTAGGCCGCGAAGTCGGTGCCGTTCACCGAACGCCAGGTGCCGAGGTTGAACTGCAGACCGCCGTAGTAGCCGTTGCCGGTGTTGATGTTCCAACGTCCGGTGGACTCGCACTGCGCGATGCGATCCCACATCGCCGCGCGGGAGAGGTCGATGCCGGCGCCGGAGCTGGGAGCCGGAGCAGCCTCCTCAGCGGCCGGAGCCGGGGCGGCCGTGGTGCTTGCGCTGGAGGACGAGGACGAGGCCGCGGCCGTCCGCTCGCTGGAACGGGAGGTCACCTCGCTGGTGCGGGGCGCGGCAGTCGCCACGGGGGCCGGCGCCTTCGTGCCGACGAGCACGACCTTCGTCACGGGCTCCTTGGTCACCTGCTCGCCGACGAGCGCGATGCCCTCGACCTCGCCGGCGACGGTGGTGGTGCGGTAGGTCTCGACCTTCTCGCCCTCGACGCCCTCGGTACGGACCTTCGTCGTGCCCTTCTCCAGCGTCGGGTCGTTGACGTTGGTGGTCTCGAAGGCTAGCGTCACCTTCTTGGTCCAGTCGATGCTGCTCACCTGCGAGACCGTGACCGTGTCCCCGGCCGCGAGGGGCGAGCCGAGCTCCGGCGTGACGCGGTCACTGGCCTGCAGCTCCACCCCCGCGGCGACGAGCGCGGCGGCCACGGAAAGGCGCTCCACCTCGACGGTGGACGAGAGACCGTGCGCGGAGACCGTGACGGGGCTCACCGGCGCCGGCGCCGGCGTGGCCACCACGCTCGTGGGGGCGGACGCACCTGGCGTTGAGACGGCCACGGCGGTCCCTCCACCGACGAGGACGACAGCGCTCGCGGCAGCGGCCACCAGCTTCTTCGAGACAGGCACGACACAGACTCCTGAGGTGAGGAAAATCGACGTGTCCATCGTGCCGCGGTTTCTTAATGAAAGCCACTGGATTCTCAGGTTTCCATCAGGTTGCCGTCCGCCGGGGAGACGCGGTCAGGACGCCGAACGTGCGGCGGGGCCGGCACCCACGATGGAGTGCCGGCCCCGCCGGGACATGCCGCGTCGTTCAGAAGGAGACCTTGGCCGCGCGCGCGGCCTCGAGGCGCTCGGCCACGTTGGCCCAGTTCACGACGTTCCACCACGCCTTGACGTAGTCGCCCTTCACGTTCTTGTACTGCAGGTAGAACGCGTGCTCCCACATGTCGAGCTGCAGAATCGGCAGCTGCCCGACCGGCAGGTTGCCCTGCTGGTCGAAGAGCTGGTTGATGTTGAGGCGCTGACCCAGCGTGTCCCACACCAGCATCGACCAGCCGGAGCCCTGGATGCCATTGGCGACCTCGTTGAACTGCTTCTGGAAGCCCTCGAACGAGCCGAAGAACTCGTCGATCGCGGAGGCGACCTCGCCGGTGGGCTCGCCGCCGCCGTCGGGGGACATGTTCTTCCAGAACACCGAGTGGTTCACGTGGCCACCGAGGTGGAACGCGAGGTCCTTCTCGAGCTTGTTGATCGGGCCGAACTCGCCGCTCTCACGGGCCTCGGCGAGCTTCTCGAGGGCGGTGTTCGCGCCGGTCACGTAGGTCTGGTGGTGCTTGCTGTGATGCAGCTCCATGATCTGGGCCGAGATGTGCGGCTCCAGCGCACCGTAGTCGTAGTCGAGGTCAGGAAGGGTATACACCATGGGTTTCGTCCTCTCGATGGGTGGCGTTGTCGGGGACAACAGCTCCTGTCCCGAGCCTATGCCGTGCCGCCCCGTGCGCAACACCCCAGAGCAAGGCCCCCCGCCAAGTCACCGGTCTTGGGTGAGCACGAGGGGGCCGGCCCGGACGGGCCGACCCCCTCGGGCCACGGTGGTGGGCTCAGCGCCGGTCGTCCCGCGCGCCGTCCACGGTGTCGTTGAACGCGCCGGCCACACCTTCCTTGGCGTCGTTGACGGCGTCCTTGGCCTGGCCGGCCAGCTGGTCCTTCTTGCCCTCGGCCTCGAGCTGCTCGTTGTTCGAGGCGTCGCCGATGCCCTCCTTGACCTTGCCAACCGCCTGCTGGGTCTTGTTCTTGATCTCGTCACCCAAGCCCATGATGGGGATCCTTTCCGTCGGTGGATGGTGGACCCACGCTAGCCATTCACTCCCCGCTTGCCAAGGGTCGCGTCACGGCGAACACGCGGAACCCCTTGGCGGACGCCGTGCGCGCGCACGCCCAGCCCTGGTCGACCAGCCAGCGCTGCAGCGAGTCCGCCCCCAGGTTGCGGCCGACCACCAGGCGGGCGACGCCCCCGTCGGCGAGCCGCGGGAGCCACTGCAGCAGCAGATCGTGCAGGGCCTCCTTGCCGATGCGGATCGGGGGGTTCGACCAGATCTCGTCATAGCGGGCGTCGGCGTCCGCCTCGTCGGGCTGCAGGGCGCGCACCCGGTCACCCACCCCGTGCGCGGTGGCGTTGAGAGCGGTGAGCCGCAGCGCGCGCGGGTTGACGTCCACGGCGTCCACCTGCGCGTGCCGGCTCGCGGACGCCAGCGCCACGGCCACCACGCCGTAGCCGCACCCCAGGTCCAGCAACCGCCGCGCGGACGCGGACGGGGTGTGGGTGCGCAGCAGCACCCCCGTGCCCAGATCGAGGCCGTCGGCGCTGAAGACGCCGTTGGCGGTGGTGAAGTCCCACGAGGTGTCCCAGAAGCGGGCGGTGACCGTGCGCCGGAGCTCGGGCCCCTCGGGGGGCAGGAAGTAGTGGGTCATGGGTTCTCCTCGGGTCGGTCGCGTCGCGCCCGGGCCGCGAGCTGACGGGCGGCGAGCTGGTCGTCCGGGGGGTACCCGACCTCCTCGAGCACGAGGCCGTGGGGGGGCAGGACCGTCACGTCCCCGGCCCGGTGGGGGGCGTCCACGAGCGCGGCCAACCATGCCGCGTCGCGGCGCCCGGTGCCAACCGCGACCAGCGCCCCGACCACCGAACGCACCATCGAGTGGCAGAAGGCGTCGGCCCGCAACTCCACCCTCACGGTGCCCGCGAACTCGCCCGTACTTTCGCGGCGCACCGCGCAGGTGTGGACGTCGCGGATCGTCGTGGCCCCCTCGCGGCGCTTGCAGAAGGCCGCGAAGTCGTGCAGCCCGACCAGGGCGGCCGCCGCCCGGGCCATGGCGTCGGCGTCCAGCGGGCGGTCGACGCGCACCACCATGCCGCGGTGCAACGGGTCCACACCTGCGTCGGCCAGGCGGAACACGTAGCGCCGCCAGAGCGCGGAGAAGCGCGCGTCGAACCCGTCGGGGGCCACGGTGACGCGGCGCACGACGAGGTCCGCGGGCAGCACCCGGCCCAGTCGGTGGCCGAGCTGGGCGGCGAGCGCGGCCTCGCCGGGCGCAATGGGGTCGGGGAGCGCGGTGGGCTGGGGGAGCGCGGTGGGATCGGGCAGATCGAGGTGGGCGACCTGGCCGCGGGCGTGGACGCCGGCGTCGGTGCGTCCGGCCACCGTCAGGGTGGCAGGGGTCTCCAGCCGCAGGATGCGGGTGATCCAGCTCTCGAGTTCGCCCTGCACCGTGCGCAGCCCGGTCTGGGCGGCCCAGCCGTGGAAGGCGGCACCGTCGTAGGCGAGGTCCAGGCGGAGGCGGGTCACAGGGGGACGCCGCCCGTCGCGTCGGCGTCGGGCCGCCGGACGCGGTGAACCAGGTCGCCGACCACGGGTGGGGCGTCCGGCCCGGGGGGCGGGGGGACGCAGGGGGGGGACGCCGCGGGTTCGGCCGGAGCGGCAGGGAGGTGTGCCGCGTCCGCGCGGACGTAGGTGAGGTCGTACACCGTGCGGCCGGCGGCCAGGCCGCGGGCCTCGTACTTGGTGAGCGGACGTTCGGCGAACCGGGGCGCCCAGCCACCGTCGGAGGCGTGCGCGTTGACCAGGCCGGGGGCCGCGTCCAGCACCGCGCGCATGGCCTCGGCGTAGTCGGCCCAGTCGGTCGCCAGGCGCCAGGATCCGGACGGGGTGAGTCGTGCGGCCACGAGAGCGGCGAAGTCCGGGCTGACGAGGCGTCGCTTGTGGTGGCGGGGTTTGTGCCAGGGGTCGGGGAAGAAGGTCCACAGCTCGGTGAGGGACGCCGGAGGCACCAGCACGGTGAGGCCCTCGACGCCGTTGGCGAGCACGATGCGGACGTTCTCGACGCCCTGGCGGGCGATGCGGCCGAGCGTGGACGCCACGGCCGGCTGGAACACCTCGAAGGCCACGATGTTCCAGTCGGGGTGGGCCTCGGCGAGGGCAACCAGCGCCTCACCGCGTCCGGAGCCGATCTCGACGGCGAGGGGGGCGCGGCGTCCGAAGACGGCGTCCCAGTCGACGTGGGCCTCCGGGTGGACCGACGTGGAGGTCACGCGCGGGGGGATGTCGACGACGAGGCGTCCGGCGTGGGAGTCCCACGCCTTCTCCTGGGAGGGGTTCATGCGGGCACTGCGACGCACGTAGGAGACCACCTCGCGGTGGACGCGGTGTTCGGAGCGCGGCACGGCCGTGAGCCTACCCGCGGGCTACGCTGGGGGCACGTCGCCGGGCGGGTGCCCGCGTCGGGGAGGGAGCGATCATGAGGGCCGTCCTGAATCTTGTCTGGCTTGTTTTCGGAGGGTTGTGGCTGGCGATCGGCTATTTCTTCTTCGGCGTGCTGGCCTGTCTGCTGATCGTGACGATTCCTGCAGGCGTGGCCTCCTTCCGCATGGCGGCGTACGCCCTGTGGCCGTTCGGCAAGACCGTCGTGTCGAAGCCGGGCTCGGGCACCGGCGCCGCACTGCTCAACGTGCTCTGGTTCATCGTCGGGGGTGTCTGGCTCGCCGTGGGGCACGTGACGACCGCGGCCGCGCAGGCGGTGACGATCATCGGCATCCCGCTGGCGATCGCGAACATCAAGATGATCCCGGTGACGTGCTTCCCGTTCGGGAAGATGATCGTCGATTCCGACGCCATTCCGGTGGGCTACGAAGCGCAGTTCTCGATCTGAGACGGGCTGCCCGGGGGGTGGGCTCCCACCCTGGGTGGCAGCGGCGTCGGGTCGGTGACGGCGGGGCCGTCTCGGTCGCGGGCTGCTGCGCGAGGCGCGCGGAGGCCGAAGCGCGTATTCTCGCGTCCATGAACGACGATGCCGCCGACGGCCCGGCCGCCCTGCGGTTCGCGTCGTTGATGCGGCGGATCCACGCAGCTCTGCCGGGCCCGGTGCGCCGCGTCGTGCCCAAGACCTTCATCGGCTACGCGTTGATCAACGGCAGTGCCTTCCTGCTCGACATGGCCTTCCTGGCGCTCATCAGCCAGTTCCTGACGCTGCCGTACGGGATCCTGTTCTCGGTCGGGTACGCGCTGGCCTCGGTGTACGCGTTCATCCTGAACCGCTGGCTGAACTTCCGTGAGCACGGCGACCTGGGTAAGCAGACCGGCAAGTACGTCCTCGTCATCGTCAGCAACTATGTGATCTGGATCGTCGGCTTCGCCTCCCTGCTGGACCTCGCCGGGCTGCACATCATGGTCGCCCGCGTGCTGACGGCCTGCTGCGAGGGCATCTACATCTACCTGATGCTGCGGCTCTGGGTGTTTCCGCGCGGCCGGGTCGACGAGGGCTTCGTGGCACCCGAGGAGGCGGACTCCGAGGCGTCCGACGCCCCCGGCCCCCCGCGCGGGGCCGGGCCGCGCTGACCGGTCGTTGGCTCACACTCCACTTTCTGCCTCAAACTCCGTCACCGGAACCGGAGTTTGAGGCAGGAGCGTGCGTGTCGGCGCCCTCAGGGGAGGAGGTGTGGGGGCATCAGCTCGTAGCCGTGGAAGGTCCGGTGGAACGTGCCCGAGCCGTGGGCCAGGCCGCGCAGGTCGATGGCGTAGCGGGCGAGCTCCAGCTGGGGTACCAGCGCGCGGACGACCACGGTGCGGCCGTCGGCGTCCTGGCCCTGGAGCTGCCCGCGGCGTGCGGACAGATCGGTCATGATCGCACCCATGTACTCCTCGCCGACCGTGACCTCCACGAGGTCGACCGGCTCGAGCACGGCCGTGACCGTCGGGTCGGACGCCGCCTCCTTCAGCGCCGCGCCGGCGGCCATCTGGAAGGCCATGTCGGAGCTGTCCACCGCGTGCGACTTGCCGTCCACGAGCGTGACGCGGACGTCGACCATCGGATACCCCGCGACCACCCCCCGCTCCAACTGCGCCCGGGCGCCCTTCTCCACGCTGGGGATGAACTGGCGCGGCACGGCGCCACCGACCACCTTGTCGACGAACTCGAAACCCGCCCCGCGCTCCAGCGGCTCCACCGCGATGGTGACCACCGCGTACTGGCCGTGCCCGCCGGACTGCTTGACGTGCCGGCCCTGCGCGGACGCCTTGGCCACGAACGTCTCCCGCAACGCGATCTTCACGTCCTCCTGCACGACGTTGACGCCGTAGCGGTCCTTGAGGCGCGCCAGGAGCAGGTCGGCGTGCGCGGGCCCCGTCGTCCACAGCACGAGTTGGTCGGACGCCCCCCGCGCGAGCCGCACGTCGGTGTCCTCCACCGCGAGGCGCTGCAGCGCGGTGGCCAGCTTGCCCTCGTCGTTGCGGGACGCCGCGCGGATCGCCAGCGGCAGCAACGCCTCCGGCGTGCGCCAGTTCGGGACGACCACCACATGGTCGGGGTCGGACAGGGTGTCACCCGTCCCGGCGTGGGCCAGCTTCGGCACCATGACGATCTCGCCGGCGATCGCGTGGTCCTTTGCCACGAGTCGGCTGCCGACGGCGTGCTGGATCTGACCGATCCGCTCGGCGCTGTCGTGGTCGGGATGGGTGGCATCCTCCGCGCCGGCGAAGAACGATCGGTGCCCCGAGACGTGGACGGAGGCGTCCGCACGCAGGGTGCCGGCGAAGATGCGCACCATCGACAGCCGCCCGGCGAAGGGATCCGTCGTGGTCCGGATCACCTGGGCGACCAGCGGCGCCTCCGGATCGGTGGGGGGCGGGCCGGCCTCCTCGCCGGTGAGCTGCACGGTGGTGGGGTTGGGGTGCAGGCTCGGCGTCGGGAAGCCGAGCTCGATGAGGCTCAGCAGCTCCTCGGTCCCGACGCCGCTCGACGCCACGACGGGCACCACGGGGAAGAGATTGGCGCCCGCGGTGGCCCTCATCAGGTCACCGAGCAGGTACTCCCGGCCCGGGTCGTCACCCTCGAGGTACCGGTCCATGAGCTCATCGTCCTCCGCCTCCTGGATGAGGCCTTCCATGAGGGGCCCGCGGTGGGTCTCCACCAGCTCCGCGTGACGCTCGTCGCCCTCGACCAACACCGGGTCGCCGCCCCCCGCGTAGTCGCGGAACCGGTGCGACAAGACGCCCACCGTTCCCGTCACGGCCTGCGCCCCGGGGCCTGCGCCGCCGCTGCGGACCGGCACGTGGGTGGGCAGGGCGCCCGCCCCGAGGGCGTCCTTCAACTCCTCGACCACATCGTCGAAGCTGCCGCGCGCGGCGTCCATCTTGCTCAGCGCGATGATGCGGGGCAGGTGGGCGGCGGCGCACTCTTCCCACAGCACCCGCGCGGCACCATCGACCCCGTCGGCGGCGCTGACGACGAAGATCGCGGCGTCCGCCGCCCGGATGCCGGCGCGCAGCTCGCCGACGAAGTCCGGGTTGCCCGGGGCGTCCAGCAGGTTCACCACGACGTCGCCCGTGACGAGCGAGGCGAGGTAGAGCTGGGAGAGGCGCTCGGCGTCGCTCTTCTCCCCGCGGTAGCCGGCGACGCGGGCGCGCAGCAGGTTCTCGAACAGCGACGTCTTGCCCGATCCCGCCGTCCCGACCAGCACCACGTTGCGCACGTCGTCGGGATCGTTCACCTGGATCTCTGTGTTGTTCACCCTCGAACTCATGGCCGACACAATGCCACCATTCACGCCCCCGCGGGGCCACGGCGAGCGTGTCTCCTACGATTTGTAGTGCGGGCGGGTCGTCGTGGGCCGGACGCCTCACGGGCGCCTCCCACTCCGGGAGCCTCTGACGCGCACGGCGACGCGGGGCACCGCGCGGTTTTGACCCGCTCGCCCGGCGCGGATAGACTTGCTCGCTGTTGCGCATGCGTGCGCCCTGCCCGGGGTGCGCCGCGCACGATCCGAATTGTCAACTCTTTAACGGAAGATGGTCTGTGTCCGTGTCTACGTACAGCCCCAAGCCTGGTGAGATCACCAGGAACTGGCATGTCATCGATGCCACCGACGTCACGCTCGGTCGACTGGCGGTGACCGTCGCGACGCTGCTCCGCGGCAAGCACAAGGCCACCTTCGCCCCGCACGTCGACGGCGGCGACTTCGTCATCGTCGTCAATGGCTCCAAGGTCGCCCTCACCGGCAACAAGGCCACCGACAAGCTCGCGTACCGCCACAGCGGCCGTCCGGGCGGCCTCAAGGCCGTTCCGATGGGCGAGCTCATCGCGAAGGACCCGCGCAAGGCGATCGAGAAGGCCGTCTGGGGCATGCTCCCCAAGAACCGTCTCAGCCGCCAGGTCCTGAAGAAGCTCAAGGTCTACTCCGGCCCCGAGCACCCGCACGCGGCGCAGCAGCCGCAGCCGTACCAGATCACCCAGATCGCCCAGTGACGCGAGGAACCACCGTGACCGACACCGTTACCGAAGAAGCCGTCGAGGCCACCCCGTTCACCGAGGGTGACCGCGAGATCTCCTACCGCTCGGAGGCGACGCCCACGTCCGCCGCCCCCGGCGAGCGCCCGGCGCTGATCGCCCCCGGGGCGGCCACCGGCCGCCGCAAGGAGGCCATTGCCCGCGCCCAGCTCGTGCCGGGCTCCGGGGAGTTCCGCATCAACGGGCACACGCTCGAGGAGTACTTCCCCAACAAGCTGCACCAGCAGACGATCAACGAGCCGTTCGTGACGGCCGGGGTCGAGGGCGCCTACGACGTCATCGCCAAGATCGTCGGCGGTGGCGTCACCGGCCAGGCCGGCGCGCTGCGCCTGGCCATCGCCCGCGCGCTCAACGCCGTGGACGCCGAGGCCAGCCGCCCCGCGCTGAAGAAGGCCGGGCTGCTCACCCGTGACGCGCGGGTGAAGGAGCGCAAGAAGGCCGGCCTCAAGAAGGCGCGCAAGGCGCCGCAGTACAGCAAGCGCTGACCGTGGCGCGTCTCTTCGGAACCGATGGGGTCCGGGGCAAGGCGAACGTCGACCTCACCGCAGAGCTCGCTCTCGAGCTCTCGGTGGCGGCCGCGCACGTCCTCGGCGAGGCCGGGGTTTTCGAGGGTCACCGTCCGGTGGCTCTCGTTGCGCATGACCCGCGCGCTTCCGGAGAGTTCCTCGAGGCGGCGGTGGTCGCAGGGCTGGCGTCCGCAGGGGTGGACGTCGTCCGTCTCGGGGTCGTCCCCACGCCCGGGCTCGCGTTTCTGGTCAACGAACTGGACGCCGACCTCGGGGTCATGCTGAGCGCCAGCCACAACCCGATGCCCGACAACGGCATCAAGTTCGTGAGCCGTGGCGGGGTCAAGCTGGACGACGACCTCGAGGACATGATCGAGGCGCGCATGCACCAGACGTGGGTCAGGCCGACCGGTGCGGCCGTCGGACGCGTCACGACGCGTCACGAGGCGGTGGAGGCCTACGTCGCCCACCTCGTCTCCTCGTTGGGCGACGCCGGCAGCCTGCACGGGTTGAAGGTGGTGCTCGACTGTGCCAACGGAGCGGCCCACATGACGGGTCCGGCCGCCTTCGAGGCCCAGGGTGCCGAGGTCATCACGATCCACGCCTCGCCCACCGGCCTGAACATCAACGAGCAGTCCGGCTCCACGCACCCGGAGGGCCTGCAGGTCGCGGTGCTCCACCACGGCGCCGACCTCGGTTTCGCCTTCGACGGGGACGCGGACCGGTGTCTGGCCGTCGACGCGACGGGGGAGATGGTGGACGGCGACCAGATCCTCGCCATCTTGGCCCTCGCCATGAAGGACTCCGGCGCGCTCCACTCCGACACGGTGGTCGCGACCGTGATGAGCAACCTGGGTTTCCTCCAGGCCATGCGTGCCCGCGGCGTGCGCGTCGACCAGACGAAGGTGGGCGATCGCTACGTCCTGGAGTCGATGAACGCCAACGGGTTCACTTTGGGCGGAGAGCAGTCCGGGCACGTGATCATGAGCCAGTACGCCACGACCGGCGACGGCGTGCTCACCGCGTTGCACGTGGCGGCGCAGGTCGTGTCCAGCGGTGCGACGCTGGCGGATCTGGCCGGCGTCATGACGCGGTTGCCCCAGGTGATGGTCAACGTTCCCGGGGTGAACAAGGCACGGGCCGGCATCGATCCCGAGGTGACGGCCGCGGTGACCCAGGCGGGCAGGGAACTGGGCGACACCGGCCGTGTCCTGCTGCGTCCTTCGGGCACGGAGCCGTTGGTGCGCGTTATGGTCGAGGCAACCACCGAGGAGCGGGCGACCGAGGTGGCCGAGCGGTTGGCGGGCGTCGTCCGCGACCGCCTCTCCCTCTGACCGCCCTCGTCCCCCCCGGAGGTGCCCATGCCGCGTGAGCGGACCCTGTTGCCCACGGTCGTCGGTGCGCTCGCCGCGACGCTCGTCGGCGCTTTCGTGCTGACCAGCGGACTCATCGCCACCCAGCACGCCTTTCGCTTCGAGGGGCAACTGCCGGCGTTGCTGCCGTTCTTCGCCTGGGGGGCGGCCGCGGGGGTGGGGCACCTCGCCAACCTGGGTCGGACGCTCCTGCCCCGGTGGCGTGCCGCCTGGGGATATGCGTCGCTCGTGCCGTACGCCGCGCTGATGATGAGCGTGGCCGTCGTGCCCGGGCTGGAACTGCCCTGGTGGACGGCGCTGGTCGCGGCCGTCTGCGCGGCGGCCCCCTTCGGCGTCGTGGCGTTGCGTTCGGACCCGAGCCTCACGGTGACGCCGGTGCGTGACGCCGACGATGCCAGCCTCCGCGGCACCTTCCTGACCGGTGTCGCCCTCATGCTGTTGGCCTATGCCGTCGCGGGGCCCGCGGTGGCCGGCGCCATCCTCTCGGTGCTCCTGGCCGTGGCGCTGGGCATCGCCGCCATGATGACCCACGGCATGGCGCGCGCCTCGCGGACGTGGCGCATGCGCCACTGGATGGCCCTCACCTGGGGGTCGCTGGTGATCTGGGTCAGCGCGATCCTGCGCGGGCTCACGACATTCTTCGACGATTCTTGGTTCGTTTTCACCGTGGTCGTGGCCGCGGGTGTCCCTCTCATTCTCTGCAACAGATCCGAGGTACGCCGTCACGGCTGACACCCCCGTCCGATCAGGCAGTGACAGGGGGGAGTGCTCCCCGCCGCGCGCCGGGAGGCGCGCCATTCGCCGGCATTCACATCCATCACAGTGGCCCCCCGAAAGGGTGAAAAGAAGGATTTTTCGCCGCAAGCCACGGCCATCGCTTGCGTGGGCGGGTGTGGTGGCTATGGTGTTCATTGTGCCGGTCCACAGATCGGCGCGTGGCGCGCGCCCATCGCCTCTCGACCCACCCTCTCGCGGGGTGTGCGCCCCAACCCAACCTCGTGTCAGGAGACAGTCATGACCACATCCCCCCGCCCTCACGACGGCGCCAACCGCGCCCCGGAGGCCGCAACCGCCGCCTCCACCCGCACCGTGGACACCGATGGCGCCTCGCGCGTCGAGCGGCGTCCCGCGCGTGACGACCACGCCGTGCAGGAGGCGCTGATCGGCACCGACCGTTCGCGCCGCACCCCGAACATCTCGTGGGGCTCCATCTTCGCCGGCGTCGTGACGTTCCTCGGGCTCACGGTTGTGCTGAACATCGCCAGTGCTGCCATGGGTCTCGACGGCGTCTCGGGCGTCGCCACCGGCATCTGGTCGCTCATCGCCCTGGCCCTCGCGCTCGCCGTCGCGGGTTACGTCGCCGGTGCGCTGGCCGTCCGCGGTGGTCTGCTCCACGGCTTCCTCACCTGGGCCACCTCCATCCTCGCCGTTCTCGTGCTCGCGGGGTGGCTGGGTGGCGCGCTGCTCGGCGCCGTCGGCAACCTGGCCGGGGTCGTCTCCTCGCAGGTCGACGTGACCGCGCAGCAGGTGGAGGACGCCGCCACGCAGGCCGACCAGCAGGTCGACCAGCAGCAGGTGGAGCAGCAGGCCGCGCAGACGGCCGAGCAGGCCTCCACCGCCGCGTGGTGGACCTTCGGTGGCGCACTGCTCGGTGCCGTCGGCGCCGCAGCTGCCGGTGCCGCCGGCTCGCGCAGCGTCATCAACCGCGAGACCGAGCTCACCACCGCCGACCGCCGCTGACGCGGCACCCACCCCGCGCGGGTGGGAGGCACGTTCCCGCGGGGGCGCCACCGACCGGTGGCGCCCCCGTCTGCGTGCCCGTTCGTTCACGCCGGCCCCGGGAACCACCGGACGCGCAGCGCAGCGACGGGGGGCGCGGGCCCGCTCCACCCCTGGACGGGCCCTGCTCATGCGCGGGGACGAACCGGTCGCGCGCCGGCCCGGTGCCGCGTCGGGCCGTCCTAGCATGGCCCTGGGCCGCGCGAGGGCGGCCACCAGGACAGGACGGTGCGATGACCCTTGGCGGTGCGGGGGCCCGTGGCGGTGCGGGGGCCAGTGGCGGTGCGGGGACGCAACCACCCACCTCGGACGGCCCCTTGGCGGCCGTCGTGGCACGCCGGCGGCGCTGGTGGCCGGGCCCCGGCTGGGGCAGGTCGGCCCGGCTGCTCTCCGATTGGCTCCGCCCGGCGCCGGTCAGCGTGGCACTGGCCGTTGTCGTCGTCCTCGTCGGGACGCTCGGCCGGGCCGTGGGTGGGGAGGCCTTCGCGGCGCTGGCCGTGCACGCCGCCGAGCCGGCCCGGTGGGCGGCCTGGCTCACGAGCACCGTCTGGACCCCCTCGTTGCCCTCCAGCCTGGTTGACGGGTTGCTCGTGGTCGCCGTCGGGGCGCCGGTCGAGCGCTTCCTCGGCCGCACCCGCTTCCTGACCGTGGGCCTGGCCGCGTCCGTCCTTGGTGTGGGCGTGCTCCATGCCGTCCACCCCCTGATCGCCCTGCTCGACCGGCCGTGGGCCGAACACCTGGCCGGGGCCCCGGCGGGTGGGCCGCTCGGCGTCGTGGTCGGGGCGCTGGCGGCCGCGAGCATCCGCATGGACGCGTTGGCCCGGCGGCGCATCCACACGGTCTTGTTCGTCTGGCTCAGCGCCCTGGTGGCCTTCGGCGGGGGTGCCGACGACATCGCGCAATGGGGCGCCGCCCTGGCGGGGGTGGGCCTGGGCCTGCTCGCCTGGCGCGGCAGCGCGCCGGAGCGCTCCCTCGTGGGCACGCGCCACGATGCCCGGACGATCCTCGCCCTGGTGGTGGTGGCCGTGACGGCCGGGACGCTGTTGTCGGCGTGGTCGCCACTCCCGGTGGGGCCACTCGCGGCGGCGCGGTTCGCCGTCGACTCGCCGCTCGCCGACCCGGTGACCGTCACCACCACCTGTCTGGAGCCGGACCGCCTCGTGGAGTGCGCCGGTGCCACCTACGCCGCCCGGACCCACGGCCCGAGCGCCGCCGCCCTGGCCGCCCTGCCACTTGTGCTGCAGCTCGTGATGGCCGGCGGGCTGCGCCTCGGCCGGCGGGCCGCCGCGCTCGGCACCATCGTGCTGCAGTGCGGCATGGTCATCCTCGCCGCCGCTCACCTCGCCGTCATGCGGTGGATGTTCGAACAGACCGGCACCGACACCGCACCGCTGCTCGGCCTGGCCGACGACGGGACGCCGTCGGCCCGCCTCATCGTCCCCCTCGTGGTGCCGCTCCTGCTGGCGATCCAGGTCGCGCTGCACCTGCGCAGTTTCGGCATGAAGACCCGGCCCGGCACCTTCCGACGCTTCTGGGGGTGGGTCGGCATCGCCGTCGCCGCCGGCCTCGCGATCGTGTGGGGCGCGGGCCTCGCGGTGGCCGACCAGTTCCTGCCGACGGCCACCGCGCCGCTCCTGTTCGCCGACTACGCGGTGCGCCTGCTGCCGACGGGGGCCCTGGCCCTGGTCACCCCCACGCTCGAACCGGACTCGGCCGTGGCCGTCGCCGTGGCGGAGTGGGTGCCCGTGGCCGTCTGGGTGGTGGTGACGGTGGCATGGTTCCGCGCCCAGGGTTCGGCCCCCGCGATTCGGCCCGGGCAACGAGAGGATCTGGCCGCCCTGGTGCGGCGCGAGGGCGCCGGTTCGCTCGGGTGGATGCTGACGTGGCCCGGCAACGACGTCTGGCTCAGCCCTGACGGGCGCTCCGGCTTCGCGTACCGCGTGGGCAGCGGCGTGGCCCTCACCGTCACCGACCCGGCGACCGCGCCCGACGACCTGAGGGACGGTCTGGTCGACTTCGCCACCGCCTGCACGGCCCAGTCGTTGGTGCCGGCTCTCTACTCGGTGCACGCGCCCACGGCGGACCAGGCACGGGCCCTCGGCTGGGCAACCGTCCAGGTGGCGGAGGAGGCCGTGATCGACCTGGGCGGCGTCACCTTCTCCGGCAAGGCCTTCCAGGACGTCCGGACGGCGCTCAACCGGGCCACGAAGGAGGGGATCACCGACCTGTGGACGACGTGGGACGGCTGCACCCCCGGGCAACGCGACCAGGTGCGGGCCATCTGCGACGCCTGGTTGGCCGACAAGGCGCTGCCCGAGATGGGGTTCACGCTGGGCGGGGTCGCCGAGCTGGACGCCGAGACGCGCCTCGGGCTGGCCGTGGACGCCGAGGGCGCCGTCCACGGGGTCACGTCGTGGCTCCCCGCCCACCGGGGCGGTGCCGTGGTGGGGTGGACGCTCGACGTGATGCGCCGTCGCGAGGGCGGGTTCCGCTCGACCATGGAGTTCCTCATCGCGCGCGCGGTGCTGACGGCGCAGGAGCAGGGGTTCGCGTTCGTCTCCCTCTCCGGCTCGCCCCTGGCCCGCAGCGGTGGTTCCGCCCCGGGGGAGGGCCCTGCCGCGTCGGCGACGCGGCTGGAGGGCGTCCTCGAGGTGCTCGGCACCCTGCTGGAACCGGTGTACGGCTTCCGCTCCCTGCTCGCGTTCAAGGCCAAGTTCGGCCCCCGCTTCGTGCCCCTGTACCTTGCCGTGCCCGACCTGCTGGACGCCCCCACCGTGGGGCTTGCCATCGCGCGGGCCTACCTCCCCGACCTCGGCGCCGCGGACGCGGCCCGCTTCGCCCAACGGCTGGTGAACCGTGACTGAGCTGCTGAACGGCATCCCGCTGCTGACGGGGTGGGCGGCACCGACCGCCTGGGCGCTGACCGTCCTCGTCGTCACCCTGCTGGGCTGGACGCGCACGCGCCACCTCGGCGCCGCGGGTCGCGCCGCCGTCCTCGGCGGCGGTCCGGTGGTCGGGCTGGCGTCCTGGGTGGCGGTCGACGTCGTGTGGCGCCCCGTCGCCGACGGTCTGGGGTGGTTCGTCTGGCTCTGGGTCGGCATCGTCGCCTTGGTCGTCCTCCAGGCCGTCGTGGTGCCGCGCCGCTCCCGGGCGGGGCGGCGACGCCGCCGGCTCGATGGCGCCCTGGGATCCCTGGCGGCGGTCGCGGCCGTGTTGGTGGCCGCGCTGCTCGCCGTCAACGCACACTTCGGTGCCTACCCCACGCTCGGGGCCGCCCTGGGCCTGACGGTGGAGCCGGGCACGTTGGCCGACCTGCCGCAATCCGCGCCCGAGAGCGCCAGCAGCCGGCCCCCCGGGCCGCTGTTGGCGAGCTGGACGCCGCCGGCCGACCTGCCGGCGACCGGCCAGGTGGTCGAGCAGGCGATCCCGGCCAGCGACCCACGCTTCGCGCCCCGACCCGCCCTGGTCTACCTGCCGCCGGCCTACCTCACGGCCGACCGGCCGCTCCTGCCGGTGCTGGTGCTGCTGGCGGGCCAGCCGGGGGAGCCCCGAGACTGGTTCACCGCGGGCAACGCGCAGGCGAGTCTGGACGCCTGGGCGCAACGGCACCACGGGCTGGCCCCGGTGGTCGTCGTCCCCGACCCCCTGGGGTCCAACACCGCCAACCCCGTGTGCAGCGACGCGCACCTCGGCAACGTCGCCACCTACCTCCAACGAGACGTGCCGGCCTGGATCGAGCAGAACCTCCAGGTGGACACGGATCGCAGCCGGTGGGCCATCGGCGGTCTGTCCAACGGCGGCACCTGCGCCCTGCAGGTGATCACGCGCGACCCGCAGGCCTACCACAGCGCGCTGGTGCTCTCCGGCGAGCTCCACCCCACCCTCGGCACGCCCGAGGAGACCATCGCGGTGGCCTTCGGCGGGGATGCGGACGCCTACGCCGACAACGATCCCCTGACCCTGCTGGGGCGAAGGTTGTACTCCGGCACCGCCGTGCTGTTCTCCGCCGGCGTCGACGACGAGACGTACCTGCCGGCGGTGCAGCAACTGGAGGCGGCGGCGAAGGCGGCCGGCATGACGACGGAGCTGCGGACCTACCCGGGCGGGCACATGTGGAGCGAGTGGGCCACGGCGTTCGCCGACCAGCTCGACTGGCTCGGCGTCCGCCTGGGCCTCACCAGCTGACCCGCCCCGGCGTCAGACCTTGCGGATCCGAATCCAGTCGATGTCGTGGTCGGCGTCCTTGCGCAGGATGACCGTGGCCCGGCCGCGCGTGGGCAGGATGTTCTGCTCCAGGTTGGGGCCGTTGATCGTGTCCCAGATCCGCTCGGCGTAGGCGCGCGCCTCCGGTTCGTCCAGCGCGGCGTAGCGGGTGAAGTACGATCGCGGGTCGCGGAACGCCGTTTCGCGCAGCCGCATGAACCGCTGCAGGTACCAGGCGCGCAGGTCGTCGGCGGCCGCGTCCACGTAGACGGTGAAGTCGAAGAAGTCGCTCACGGCGAGCGCCATCGAACCGTCCGGACGCCGCCGCGCCGGCTGGAGCACGTTCAGGCCCTCGACGATCAGGATGTCGGGTTGGCGCACCACCGTGGAGCGGGCGGGGTCGATGTCGTAGCGCAGGTGGCTGTACACCGGGACGGACGCCTCGGGCACGCCCGACTTCACGTCCATGACGAAGCGGAGGAGCGCGTTGCGGTCGTAGCTCTCCGGGAATCCCTTCCGGTCCATGATCTGGCGTCGCTCGAGCTCGGCGTTGGGGTGGAGGAATCCGTCGGTGGTCACCATCTCGACGCGGGGGCGTCCCGGCAGCTGGGTGAGCAGCTCGCGCAGCAGGCGGCTCGTGGTCGACTTGCCGACGGCGACCGAGCCCGCCACGCCGATGACGAAGGGGGTGCGGCCGACGCCGAGGCGCAGGAAGTCGTGGGTGCTGGCGTAGAGGCGTCCGGTGTTCTCGACGTAGTGGTTGATGAGTTCGGTCAGGGGCAGGTACACCTCGCTCACGGTCTGCAGGTCGATGGTGTCGAGGCGGGAACGCACGCGGCGCAGCGTCTCCTCGGAGAGCTCCACCGGCAGGGAGCTGGACAGTTCTGCCCACACCTGCCGATCGGCACGGACGTAGGGACCGAACTCGTCCAACGGAGCTGCTGGGCGGGGCATGTCCGGCTCGGTGTGCTCCGACGCTAGGCTGGCGACCATGTGCGGCATTATCGGGTATGTGGGGCCTCGCGAGGCGCAGAAGGTCGTGATTGACGGGCTCCGGCGCATGGAATACCGCGGCTACGACTCGGCGGGAGTCGCCGTGGTGGCCGACGGTGAGGTCGGGATCGCGAAGAAGGCGGGCAAGCTCGCCAACCTCGAGGCCGAGGTCGCCGCCTCACCTCTGCCCGCCGCCAGCTTCGGCATCGGACACACCCGCTGGGCCACGCACGGCGCCCCCACCGACGCCAACGCGCACCCGCACCGGTCGGCGTCCGGCCGGGTGGCCCTGGTGCACAACGGCATCATCGAGAACTTCGCCAGCCTGAAGGCCGAGCTGGAGGCGGCCGGGGTGGAATTCACCTCCGAGACCGACAGCGAGGTGGCCGCCCAGCTCGTCGGCCGCGAGGTGGACGCCGGTGCCGACCTCGCCGACGCGTTGCGAACGGTCAGCCGCCGGCTCGAGGGGGCCTTCACGTTGGTGGCGCTGGATGCAGAGCAGCCCGACCGAATCGTGGCGTCACGGCGCAACAGCCCGCTCGTGGTGGGCGTCGGCGACGGTGAGATGTTCGTGGCCTCCGACGTCGCCGCGTTCATCGAGCACACCCGCGAGGCCGTCGAGCTGGGGCAAGACCAGATGGTCGACGTGACCCGGGACGGCTACACCGTCACCGACTTCGACGGGCACGACGCCCCCAGCAAGCCGTTCGTCATCGACTGGGACCTGTCGGCCGCTGAGAAGGGCGGCTTCGACTGGTTCATGCGCAAGGAGATCTTCGAGCAGCCGAAGGCAGTGGCCGACACGCTGCTCGGCCGCTTCGACGAGAACCACCGCCTCACCCTCGACGAGGTGCGCATCAGCGAGACGGAACTGAAGAGCATCGACAAGGTCGTGATCGTCGCGTGCGGCACCGCCTACTACGCCGGCCTGGTCGCTAAGTACGCCATCGAGCACTGGACGCGGGTGCCCTGCGATGTAGAGATTGCCTCCGAGTTCCGCTACCGCGACCCGATCATCGACCCCCGCACCCTGGTGGTCACCATCTCGCAGTCCGGCGAGACCGCCGACACGCTGATGGCCGTGCGGCACGCCCGCGTGCAGGGCGCCAAGGTGGTCGCGATCTGCAACACGAACGGCTCGACGATTCCGCGGGAGTCGGACGCCGTGCTCTACACCCACGCCGGCCCCGAGATCGGCGTGGCGTCGACCAAGGGCTTCCTGACGCAGGTGGCGGCGTGCTACCTCCTCGGGCTGTTCCTCGCCCAGGTGCGCGGCACCAAGTTCGGCGACGAGATCGCCACGGTGATGACCGAGCTGGAGTCGATGCCCGCCAAGATCCAGCAGGTGCTGGACGCCTCCCAGCAGGTGCTCGACCTGGCCGAGGAGCTGCACTCGGTGCGTTCGGTGCTCTTCCTCGGCCGCCACGTGGGCTACCCCGTGGCGCTGGAGGGGGCCTTGAAGCTCAAGGAGATCGCCTACCTGCACGCCGAAGGCTTCCCGGCCGGCGAGTTGAAGCACGGCCCGATCGCCCTGGTGGAGCCCGGGATGCCGGTGTTCGTGATCGTGCCGCCCCGGGGCCGCGACCAGCTGCACGACAAGGTCATCTCGAACATCCAGGAGGTGCGGGCCCGCGGGGCGCGCACCATCGTGCTGGTCGAGGAGGGCGACGACGAGGTGAATCCGTATGCCGACGTCACCCTGCGGCTCCCGCAGACGTCCACGCTGCTGCAGCCCCTGCTGGCGATCGTGCCGTTGCAGCTGTTCGCCTGCGAGGTGGCGACCCTGCTCGGCCACGACGTGGACCAGCCCCGCAACCTCGCAAAGTCCGTCACGGTCGAGTGAGCGTGCCCACGTGATCCTGGGCATCGGGGTTGACGTCTGCGCGATCGACCGGATCCGGGACGCCTGCGCGCGGCCCGGGTTCGTCGACCGTGTGTTCACCCTCGCCGAGCAGCGCGGCAGCGAGCAGACCCTCGCCGGCCGGTTCGCCGCGAAGGAGGCCCTGGCGAAGGCGCTGGGCGCGCCGCTGGGGCTGCGGTGGTCGGACTGTGAGGTGCTCTCCGACGAGACCGGTCGCCCGTCACTGGTCGTCACCGGCACGGTCGCCGATCGGGCCGACGAGCTCGGGGTCAATCGGCTGCACGTCTCCATCAGTCACGACGCCGGCGTCGCGGTGGCCATGGTCGTCTGCGAGGGCTAGGCCCGGCGCGGCGGGCGTCTCAGACGCGACGCCCCGCGGCCACGAGCGGCCGGACGGCGCGCTCGCGCGCCAGGTCGAGCGCCGTCCGGTAGTGCCCGACCAGCTGGTGGCACACGCCGCGCCACGTGCGGGGCTCCATGGCGACCCGGGCGGCCTCACCCATCGCGCGACGTTTGGCGTCGTCGCCGAGCAGGTCGGCCACGTGGGCCCGGAGGCCGGCCAGGTCACCCGGCGCGTACAGCCAGCCGGTGCGGCTGGGGTCGATCAGGTCCACCGGGCCGCCGGACGCCGGCGCCACGGCGGGGACGCCGCTGGCCATGGCCTCCTGGATGGTCTGGCCGAACGTCTCCAGTTCGCCGGGGGTCACGAACACGTCGAAGGACGCGACCGTGCGGGCCAGCTCCTCGCCCCGCAGCTGCCCGGTGAACACGGCGTGGGGGAGGGCGGCCTCCAGGGCGGCCCGCTCGGGGCCGTCGCCGACCACCACACTCGTCGTGTCGGGCAGGTCGGCCAGCGCCGCCAGGTCGGCCACCTGCTTCTCCGGCGCCAGGCGTCCGACGAACCCGACGATGCGGCGTCCGGCCGGGGCCAGCGAGGCCCGCAGAGCGTCGTCGCGGCGTCCGGGGTGGAAGAGGTCGGCGTCAACCCCCCGACCCCACCGGGCCAGGTGCGTGACACCGAGGCCCCGCAGCTGCGCGATGCTGGCCGCGCTGGGTGCCAGGGTGAGGGTGGCGGTGGTGTGCGTGGTACGCACCCGCTGCCACAGCAGGGCCTCCAGCGCGGGGACGCCGTAGCGCGCGGCGTAGCCCGGCACGTCGGTCTGGTAGACCGCCACGGACGCGACGCCGAGAGCGTCCGCGGCCAGGGCGCCGCGCAGGCCGACGTTGATGGGGGAGGCCAGGTGGACGACGTCGGGGGCGAACTCGGCCAGCGTCTGCTCCAGGACGAACTGGGGCGTGGCACACAGCCGCACCTGCTGATAGCCGGGCAGGGGCACCGACGTCATGCCGACGACCGGGACGCCCCGGTAGTCCTTCGGCGCGCCGGGGGCGTCCGGCGCCAGGAGCAGCACCTGGTGGCCGTGGTCGACCAGATGGTCGAGCACACGGAGCACGGAGTTGACGACGCCGTTGACCTCGGGGAGGAAGGACTCGGTGAGGATCGCCACGCGCATGCCTCCATGGCAGCAAGGCAGGGTGGCGTCGCGGCGGGGGTTGCGTGACGCGTCAACGACAACCCGGTGAACGATCGCCGCCCCGTCGACGCCCCCCGCGCTCGCGTCAGCGGTGGAGCGTGACGAGTCCACCGCTCGTCGGCCGGGTGGGCATCTCGCGCCAGGAGAAGTCGAGGCCGTCGGGCAGGATCTCGACGCCGGGCTCGCACAGGGCCGCGATCGTGGTCGCCAGCGAACTGACGGCGATCTTCTCGCCCGGGCAGCGGTGGGTGGTCTCCACGTCGCTGCCGCCCTGGGGGATGAAGGTCACGATCTGCTCGAAGTCGACCCCCAAGAAGCGTTCGGGGTCGAACTCGTCGGCGCGCTCCCACGAGGGCCCGGTGTTGGTGTTGAGGATGTCGATGAGCAGCCGGTCGCCCTCGGACACCTTCTCGCCCTCGAACTCGAAGTCGGTCCGCGCGAAGGCCGGCAGCACCGGCACGAACGGGTAGTAGCGACGCACCTCCTGGGCGAACGCAGTGGCGAGCGGGCCGTCGACCAGGGTGCCGCGCTCGGCGGTCTCGGCCTGGATGCGCTCCCGCCACTCGGGCCGCTCGAACAGCGCCTTCGTCGCGAACGCGGCGAAACGTGCCACGGCGATGTGCGGCCGGAAGGTGTTCTGCATCTCCAACCCCGCCGTCTTCTCGTCCAGCAGGGTGCCGTCGAGCTCGCGGAAGGTGGCCCACGCGTGCAGCGACGTGCCCGGCTCCGCGTTGCGCTTGCCGGAGCGCTGCTCGCCGATCACCTGCGCGCACCACCGGTTCGTCAGGCGCCGGTTCACCCACGCCTTCGCGTGGTCGAGGTTCGGGTGCGCGAAGCCCTCCACGATCTCCCCCAGACGGGTCGCCTGCACATCGAGGTCGGCGTCGCGGCCCTCGATGCCCGCCCAGCGCAGCGAGGCGCGGCCGTAGGCGATCACCATCGAGTCGTAGACGCTCTCGGGGTGCTTGGCCCAGCGCTGCATGGCCTCGCGCACCTCGGCCTCGATCATGGGCTTGATGCGCTCCACCTGCGCGTCGTCGTAGCAGACCGCCACGAACGTCTTCTTGCGGTGCAGGTGCGCCTCGTCGTCGAGGGAGTGCACCGAGCCGTTGCCGAACAGCGAGCCCTGGATGGGGGCGGGCATCGCCCCCGACCGCTTGACCTTCGATGCGTCGTAGAACAGGCGGACGCCGTCGGCGCCGCGCAGCAGCAGGGCGGGCTTGCCCATGACGCGCAACCACAGCGGCCGGTCGTCGTCGGCGTGCGTGACCTCGCGACGCCGCTTGCCGGTGAACAGGTACCCCTCCCGCAGGAACGGAACGATGTCGTCGTGGGGGAACGGGCAGGCTCGGCTCGTCATGGTGAGTCCTCTCGGGCGTCGATGGGCTCGATGCTAGTCGTTCGGCCCCGACGCACGGCACTCCATGAGGGTGGCGGCCCGGCTCCGCCCGGCGGCGGCATGAGGGTGGCGGCCCGGCTCCGCTCGGCGGCTGCGTGGGGGGGCCGGCACGGCTCGCGCCGGGTCGCGGCGCTACGATGGACCCACTCGCGCAGCCTCCCACCGAAGGCAGCTTCCCACCGAAGGACGACCCGATGCACGGTGCTGCCCCCGAACTGGCCGTCGCCACCCTGGCCGACGGGCGGCGGCTCGCCGTGCGCACCCTGACGCCGGACGAGGCACCCCGGGCGCTCGAGATCGTCCAGCGTGCCTTCGCCGCGCGCCCCCGGATCGGCGCGCGCGCCCAGGCGTTCTCCGATGATGCGGACGGCTTCCGCCGGGTGGCCGCGTCCGGTGGCGCCTTCGCCGCGACGCTGGACGGCGAACCCGTGGGCGTCACCCTGGTGACCCATCGCGACGACGGCTCGGTGCGCATCGGGCGCGTGGGCGTCCTGGCCGAACACCGCGAACAGGGCGTCGCCACCTTCCTCATCACCGTCATCCTCGACCTGCTGGCCTCGCGCGGCGAGGCCGAGGTGCACCTGCTGGCCCGCCGCGAGTACCCGCACCTGCGCCGCTGGTGGGAGCAGCACGGCTTCACCGTCGACGGTGACGAGGGCGACTGCCACGTGATGCGCCGGCCGCTGCCGGTGAGCGTGGCGGTGCCGGACGCCGACGCCATGCGCGCGCTCGGGCAACGCCTGGCCGGCCTGTTTGCGCCCGGTGACCTCGTCATCGCCACGGGTGATCTCGGCGCCGGCAAGACGACGCTGACCCAGGGCATCGGCGCCGGGCTCGGCGTCGAGGGTCCGGTGATCTCGCCGACATTCGTGCTCGCCCGCGTCCACCGCTCGGTGACCGGCGGGCCCGACCTCGTGCACGTGGACGCCTATCGGCTGGGCTCCTTCGCCGAGTTGGACGACCTCGACCTGGACGCCTCGCTGCCGGCCTCGGTGACCCTCGTCGAGTGGGGCGCCGGGGTGGCCGAGCAGTTGGCGTCCGACCGCCTGCACATCGACATCCGCCGCGGCCTGGACCCGACGGACGAGACCCGGTGGGTGTTCCTCACCCCGTTCGGCACCCGCTTCGACCGTGCGGCGCTGGCCGCCGCCGCGAAGGAGAACCCATGACCGTCATCCTCGGCCTCGACACCTCCACGTCCGTCGTCGCGGGCCTGGCCGTGGGCGACGCCGCGCCGCGCGTCGCCGTCGTCGACGACACCCGCGCCCACGCCGAGCAGCTGATGCCCCTGGTGCGGGAGCTGCTGGGTGGGGCGGGCCTCGCTCCAACGGATCTGACCGGCATCGTCGTCGGCGTCGGGCCGGGGCCCTTCACCGGGCTGCGGGTGGGCGTCGTGACGGCCCTGACGCTCGGCGAGGTGCTGGGGGTGGCCGTCCACGGCGTGTGTTCGCTCGACGTGGTGGCCGCCCAGTGGGCCGCGAGTGGTGCCCCGGACGAGTTCGTCGTGGCCTCCGATGCCCGTCGGCGCGAGGTGTACTGGGCCCACTACGCGCGCGGAATGCGCGTGTCCGGCCCGCACGTGAGCGCGCCCGACCGGGTGCCGCCACTGCCGTTGGCCGGCCCCGGGGCCACCCTGGTGGGTGAGGCGTCCGGGCCGACGGTGCTGGACGGCGGCGTCCTCGCCGCCCGCGGCCCCACGCTGCCGGACGCGGGCCGTGAGCCCCTGTATCTCCGGCGTCCCGATGCCGAGGTGCCGGGAGCGCCGAAGTCGGCCCTGCCGCAGCCGCGGGTGGCGTTCGGGATGCGGCCGTGAACCCGCGGGGTGGCGTGGGCGCGCCGACCATCCTGCCCGCCGGTCGGTCCGACCTGGGTGCCATCACGGCGCTGGAGGCCGAGGCGTTGGGCGGGGCCTGGAGCCGGGAGTCGTGGGCCGAGGAGCTGGATTCGCCCCGCACGGGGGTGCTCGTGGCGCGGGCCGCGGGGGACGTGGTGGGGGTGGTCGCCCTGCGCCACGTCGAGGATGTGGCCGATCTCGATCGCGTGATCGTCCGGCCCGACCATCGACGCGGGGGGCTCGGCCGGCGTCTCGTCGGCGCCGGCCTGGCGTGGGCCCGGGAGGTCGGCGCCGAACGCGTCCTGCTGGAGGTGGCCGCGATCAACGCCCCCGCCATCGCCCTGTACGACGCCTGCGGCTTCAACCGCGTGGCCGAGCGGGCGCACTACTACGGGCCGGGGCAGACGGCGCTGGTGTTGGAGACCTCCATCGCCACGACCCACGGGGGTGGAGATGAGTGAACCGCTGGTGCTCGGCCTCGAGTCGAGCTGCGACGAGACCGGGGTGGCGCTGGTGCGCGGCCGGGAGCTGCTGGCGCACGAGGTGGCGAGTTCGGTGGAGCAGCACGTCCGCTTCGGCGGGGTGGTGCCCGAGGTCGCCTCCCGGGCGCACCTGCAGGCCATGGTGCCGACCCTGCAGCGGGCGTGCGCGTCCGCCGACGTCGATCTCGCCCAGATCGACGGGGTGTGCGTGACGGCCGGGCCCGGGCTGATGGGCGCGCTCGTGGTGGGCCTGTCGGCCGCCAAGGCCATTGCCATGGCGCTGGACAAGCCGCTGTACGGGCTGAACCACCTGGTTGGCCACGTCGCGGTCGACCTGCTGGACCACGGGGCCCTGCCCGAGCGCTTCGGCGCCCTGCTGGTGTCGGGCGGTCACACGTCGCTGCTCGTCGTGGACGACATCACGAGCGCGCTCACCGAGGTCGGCGCCACCATCGACGACGCCGCGGGAGAGGCGTACGACAAGGTGGCCCGCCTGCTGGGCATGGGTTACCCGGGGGGTCCGGTGATCGATGCGGCCGCCGCCGGCGGAGATCCGCGGGCCATCGCGTTCCCCCGCGGGCTCACCAGCGCGCGCGACCTGGAGCGGCATCGCTTCGACTTCTCGTTCTCCGGGTTGAAGACCGCCGTGTCCCGCTGGGTCGAGACCCGGCGGCTGGAGGGGGGCGACGTGCCGGTCGCCGACGTGGCGGCCTCGTTCCAGGAGGCCGTCGCCGACGTGCTCACCGCCAAGGCCATGGACATGTGCGCCCACCACGGCCTCGACACCCTGGTGCTCGGCGGGGGCGTGGCCGCGAACTCACGCCTGCGCGGGTTGCTGGCCGAGCGGGCGGACGCCGCGGGCGTCACCGTGCGCCGCCCGCGTCCGGGCCTGTGCACGGACAACGGGGCCATGATGGCCGCGCTCGGCGCCGAGGTGATCCGGCGCGGCCACCGGCCCAGCAGCCTGGAGATCGGGGCCACCCCGGGCCTGCCCGTGGGCACGGTGCTGGTGTGAGCGGAGCCACCTCGGCCGTCGGCGTCCTCGCTCGGCGCGCGATCCGGTGAGCCGCACCGCCCGCTCCACGCTGTTCCTGGTGGCCTGCTCGCTGATCTGGGGGTTCACGTTCGTCGCGCAGCGGCTGGGTGCCGAACACCTGGGCGCGTACGCGTTCAACGCCGCGCGCGGCGTCCTCGGCACCCTGGCTCTGCTGCCGCTGGTGGCGGTGCTGGACGCCCGCGCCCGGCTCAGCCCCCGCGAGCGAAGCCTGGCGTGGCGCGGCGTCGTCGCGCCCGGGGTGTTCATCGGGCTGATGCTGACCGGTGGGCAGACGCTGCAACAACTCGGCATCGAGCAGACCACGGCCGGCAACGCCTCGTTCGTCACCGGGCTCTACATGGTGCTCGTGCCCCTGGCCGGGGTGCTGTTCGGGCAGCGGACGAGCGGGTTCACCTGGGCCGGCGTGGCCCTGGCCGTGCCGGGGCTGTTCCTGCTGACGTGGACGGGGGGCGGCATCGGCCCGGGCGACCTACTCGTGTTGGTCGGCACCCTGTTCTGGACGTTCCAGATCCTCGGCGTCGGACGCGTCGCCCGGCACGTCGACCCGATCCGGCTGTCGGCGGTGCAGTTCGCGGTGATGGCGGCGGTGTCCGCCGTGATCGCGTGGGTCGCGGAGCCGGCCCCGTTCGCCGGGCTGGTGCCGGCGCTGGGGGCCGTGCTGTTCGCCGGCATCCTCTCGACGGGGGTGGCGTTCACGCTGCAGGTGGTCGGTCAGCGGCACGTGAAGGCGTCGATCGCCGCGATGATCATGGCGTTGGAGGCCCTGTGGGGGGCCGTGGGTGGCGCGCTGTTTCTGGGCGAGCGGTTCACGCCCGCCGGTTACGTCGGGGCGGCGCTCATGATGGCCGGCATCCTGCTCGCTCAGGTGCCGAGCCGTGCCGAGCGCGAGCAGGACGCCGAGGTCGCTGCGGTGCCCGTCCCCGTCCCGCCGGCCACGGCGCTGAGGGAGGACGTCTGATGCCCTACGCACCCGTGCTGACCACGCTGGCCTACGTCGTGCGGGGTGAGGAAGTGCTGCTGGTGCACCGGACGTTCCGGGAGGACGACGCCGCGCACGGCAAGTTCAACGGCCTCGGCGGCAAGGTGGAGCCCGACGAGGACGTCGTGGCGGGCCTGCGGCGGGAGTTGCGCGAGGAAGCGGGCCTCGAGGTCACGTCGTGGGTGTTGCGGGGGACGGTCAGTTTCCCGGGCCTGGGCGCGGGTGAGGAGAGTGAGCTGGCGATGGTGTTCGTGGTCGACGGCTTCGCCGGCGAGCCGCCGCCGTCGAACGAGGAGGGCCCCCTGCACTGGGTGCCTCGCGACCGCTTGGGCGAGCTGCCGATGTGGGAGGGCGACCTCTTCTGGCTGCCGCACGTCTTCGACCCAACGGTCGGGCAGTTCCACGGCGTCCTGCCCTACCGCGACGGCCACCCCACGGGCTGGTCGGTGAGCATCCAACCGGCGGGAACCGGTTGACTGAGCTCCTCTGCCGTAGCGGTGCCCGTGGTGCACGAAGAGCGCCGCCAGGGGCGGGGAGCGAAGTGGCTGGGTGGGGCCCCCTCCGGATCGGGCTGTGCGCCTGTGGACGCCGCGGGCATCAGACCAGTGCGCGCAGGCAGTCGCGGGCCGCGTCCAGCATCGGCTGCGCGGTGGGCCGGACGTCCGCGGCGGCCGCGGTGAGGTCGTCGGAGCGGTCCAGGAGGCCGCGGACGGCGTCGCGGGGGTCGGCGTCCGCCAACGAGACCACGTGGGGCCACCCGACCGCCGACAGCAGCGGCGCGAACTTGCGCGAGTAGGCCAGCGGGATCGCGGGCGTGCCGACCGACAGGGCGTTGAGGCAGGCGTGCATGCGCGAGCCGAGCACCAGGCGGGCCCCGCGCATGGCCCGGCGCACGTCGGTCAGGTCGCTGGGCACCACCTGGTCGAGCCCGAGTTCGTCGCCCAACGCGCGCACCACGGCCACGTCGCTGTCGGCGGCGTCATCGGCCTCGAGCACGTGCGAGAGCAGTGTCACGGTGCGTCCCCGCTCCTGCAGGTCGGCGATCACGCCGCGCACCAGTTCCTGGTACCGCGAGGCGGGCCCGTGGCTGTCACTGGTCCACAACAACCCGGACACGTTGAGCAACACGTCGCGCTCCGGGCCCGGCTCGGGCACGTCCAGGGCGAAGACGACATCGGTGGTGAGCACGTCGACCGGACGCCCCAGCGCGCGGGCGGCGTCCGCCGAGAGCGGATCGCGGGCCATGACCTTGGTGGCGCGGTGGAGCGACCAGCGCCCGATGGCCCGGCCGCGCGGGGTGTCGAAGGGGCCGACCGTCTGCGGGCCCATCACCAGCGGGACGCCGCAGGAGCGGACGAACTCGGCCATGCTGCTCATGGCGAACAGGCGCTGCAGGCCGTAGATGTCGGCGAAGGAGTCGCCGGCGCGCATGTCCACCACGTAGTCGAACGAGCGCACCCAGGAGCGCAGCCCGGCTCGGTCGGTGACGCGTTCGCGCAGCAGCGTCCGGGGCACGCCGATGTTGACCGGTGCCGGCCCCTGGCGGTAGGACTGGCAGACGACCTCGCTGCCCGGGTGAGCCAACCGGACCAGCGCCGACGTCCCCTCGCCCAACACGCGGACGCCGAGGTTCGACGACGCATCCTGGGCCCACAGCGTCAGCACGCGCATGTCACCACCACCACGTCATCGCGCCGGGCCCGGCCGGCGTGTAATCCAACCCCCGCGGCCGTTCGCCGAGCTTCGTCGCGGGGACCCCACCGACCAGGGTGTAGGGCGCCACCTCGCCCCGCACCACCGCATGGGCGGCGACCACGCACCCCTCGCCCAGGTGGGCCCCCGGCAGGATGGTGACGCGCGGGCCGACCCACACGTAGTCATCGATGCGAATCGGAGCGGTCACATAGTCAAAGCTGGGGGAGCGCCATTCGTGCTGGGCCGTCCAGAGGTGCACCTGGGAGGACAGGTTCACCCGGTCGCCGATGGTGATGCCCCCGCGGGCGTCCAGGATCGCGTCCTCCCCGATGGAGGAGTGGGCGCCGATCGCCAGCGCCTCGGCCCGACGCACCTGCGCACCGTGGTACACGGCCGCGGTGGGGTCGACGGTCGCCCCGTAGCTGCGCAGCAGGGCTCGCCGGACGTGGTGGGAGCGGATCGTGCCGCCGAGTTCCAGGACGGTGAACTCGGCATCCGACCACCGCTTGCGCGCAAAGCGTTTCAGCGAGGTGAGCCTGGAACTGATCGAGGGTGACGGCACCGGGTCACTATAGCGAGGCGTCCCCGCGGCGGATCGAGGCCATCTTCTTGCCGCGTGCGACCTCGTCGACCAACTTGTCCATCCACCGGATCTGCTGCATCAGCGGGTCCTCGATCTCCTCCACGCGGTGCCCACAGATCACCCCGGTGATGAGCGACGCGTTCGGGTTCATCGCGGGCGCCGACGCGAAGAACGACTCCAGGCTCACCCCGGCGTCGATGGCCCGCTGCAGGCCGGCCTCGTCGTAACCGGTGAGCCAACCGATCACCTCGTCCACCTCCGCGCGGCTGCGGCCCTTCTTCTCGGCCTTGGTCACGTAGTGCGGGTGGATGGCCGCGAAGGGGGTGTCGAGGATGCGGTGGCGGGGCATCGCGCCACGCTACCAAGCGTCCGACCGCTACAGTGCCGCCATGCCCCAACGCCCCTATGAGATCCTGCCCGGCAATCACGGTTCGCGGATCCGCGTGAACGCGCGCGGCAGCGCGGTCCTCCGCGTCCCCCGGCTCAACCGCGGCACGGCGTTCACGCACGAGGAGCGCGAGCAACTGGGCCTCAAGGGGCTGCTGCCGGAGCGGGTCACGCCGCTGGAGGGGCAGCTCCACCGCGCCTACACGCGCTTCGTGCGGGCGCACCACCCCCTGGAGAAGTTCTCCTACCTCCAGGGGCTGCGGGACCGGAACACCGTGTTGTTCTACCGCCTGCTCAGCGAACACCTCGACGAGATGATGCCGATCGTCTACACCCCGACGATCGGCGATGCGATCCAGGAGTTCAGCCTCTGGTACCAGCAGATCAGCGGCGTGTTCTGCTCCATCGACGCGCCCGACCGCATCGAGGACGCCCTGCGCGCCTTCGGTCGTGACCCCGAGCAGGTCGACATGCTCATCGTCACCGACTCCGAGGGCATCCTGGGCATCGGCGACCAGGGCGTCGGCGGCATCCAGATCTGCCTGGGCAAGAAGAGCCTCTACACCGCCGCCGGCGGCGTCGACCCCGACCGGATGATCCCCGTCGTGCTCGATGTCGGCACCGACAACCTGCAACTCCTCAACGACGACCTCTACCTCGGCCTGCGCCACGCGCGCGTGCGGGGGGAGCGCTACGACGCCTTCATCCGCTCCTTCGTCGAGGCCGCGCAACGGGTTTACCCCCACGCCATGATCCACTGGGAGGACTTCGGGGCCGACAACGCCCACCGCATCCTCACCACCTACCGCGACGAGATCTGCACGTTCAACGACGACGTGCAGGGGACGGCGGCGGTGGTCGCTGCGGCGTTCATCGCCGGCGTGCGCGCGAAGGGAGAGCGCCTGTCGGACCAGCGCGTCGTCATCCACGGCGCCGGCACGGCCGGCATCGGTGTGGCGGACCTGCTGGTCGACCTCATGGTGCAGGAGGGCCTCACCCCCGACGAGGCCCGGATGCGGTTCTGGGCCACGTCCAGCCGCGGGCTCATCACCGACGAGCCCACCAAGCGCTTCCGTGACTTCCAGCGTCCCTACGCCCGGCCAGCCGCGGAGCTGGCGGGCTGGCAGACGGACGCCCCCGGGCTGTACTACCTCGCCGACGTGGTGCGCAACGTGCACCCGACCGTTCTCATCGGCACCTCGGGTCAGCCCGGCTCGTTCCGCGAGAGCGTCATCCGCGAGATGGCCCACCACGTCGACCAGCCGATCATCATGCCGCTCAGCAACCCGACGATCCTCGCCGAGGCGACGCCCACGGAGCTGCTGACCTGGACGGAGGGGCGCGCCCTCGTCGCCACCGGGTCGCCGTTCGCGCCGGTGTCGCTGGACGAGACGACCTACACCGTCGCGCAGGCGAACAACGCCTTCGTGTTCCCCGGCATCGGGTTGGGGGTCGGCGTCTGCCGGGCCACCCGGGTGACGGACCCCATGATCGCCGCCGCGGCCCAGGCCGTCGCCTCGCTGGTGCGCATCACGCGGCCCGGTCAGTCGCTGCTGCCGAGCGTCCGCGACCTGCGGCGGGTGTCGGCCACCGTCGCCATCGCCGTCGCGCGCGCGGCCGAGGCCGACGGTGTGGCGGAGCGTCCGCTGACCGACCCGATCCAGCAGGTGTTCGACACCATGTGGCAGCCGGTCTACCCGGAGATGGTGCTGGACGAGGGCTGAGCCGTCAGTCGGCGTACCCGTCGGGGTTCGCGGTCTGCCAGCGCACCGTGTCGGCGCACGCCTGCGCGATGCTCCGCTCGGCGTGCCAGCCGAGCTCTGCCGCGGCCAGCTCGACGTTCGCGTAGGACGCCGCCACGTCGCCGGGACGCCGCGGGGCCACCTCGTAGGGGATCTCGACGCCGGACGCCTTCGCGTACGCCGCACGGATGTCGAGCACCGACGTGGGGTTCCCGGTGCCGAGGTTCCACACGTGGTACCCGTCGTGGCCGGTGAGGTACTCCAGCGCCGCGAGGTGCCCCGCGGCGAGATCCACGACGTGGATGTAGTCGCGCTGGCCCGTCCCGTCCGGCGTGGGGTAGTCGTCGCCGAACACCATGAGCTTCTCGCGGCGCCCCGACGCCACCTGCGCCACGAACGGCAGCAGGTTGTTGGGGATCCCCTTCGGATCCTCGCCGATCCGGCCGCTGCTGTGGGCGCCGATGGGGTTGAAGTAGCGCAGCACCCCCACGCGGAGGGAGGCGTCGGCCGCTGCGGCGTCCGCGAGGATCTGTTCGATCATGTGCTTCGTGCGGCCATAGGGGTTGGTCGCGCCCGTGGGGGAGTCCTCGGTGAAGGGCGGCTGCGACAGGTCACCGTAGACCGTCGCGGACGAGCTGAACACGATCGTGCGGCAGCCGTGGGTGGCCATGACCTCCAGCAGCGTGAACGTCGAGCCGAGGTTCTCGCGGTAGTAGGTCAGCGGAATCTGCGTCGACTCGCCCACCGCCTTCCACCCCGCGAAGTGGATCACGGCCTCCGGGCCGAAGTCGGTGAAGGCGGCGTCGAGCGCCTCGGCGTCGCGCACGTTGGCCTCCACGAACCCGGGCTCGCGCCCGGTCAGGTCGGCGACCCGCTCCAGCGAGGTGGGCGAACTGTTCGACAGGTCGTCGACGACGAGGACGTCGTGGCCGGCCTCCAGCAGGGCGAGCGTGGTGTGGGAGCCGATGTAGCCGGCGCCGCCGGTCACGAGAACGCGCATGGCGAAGGGGTCCTTTCGACGGGTCGTGCCCACTGTAGTGGTGCCCCCCGGATCGCTGTGACCGCACCGTCACACCGGCGCGTTACGGTGACCGGGTGACCCGCCTCACCGTGCTGCAGCTCGACGACGCCGTGCCCCTCGACCGCTTCGGCCCCTGGCTGCGCGACGCCGGCGCGCGCGTCACGGTGGTCGACGTGCCCGGGTCCCATCGCGCGGGGCGCGGGGTGCCCGGGGTGGACGCCCTCGGCGACGGCCTCGTCGTCCTCGGTGGGCGGATGAGCGCCCACGACACCGAGGCGCACCCGTGGCTCACCGCGCTGGCCGCCCTGCTCGCCGACTGCGTCGAGGTCGATCTCCCCGTGCTGGGCATCTGCCTGGGCCACCAGATTCTCGCCGAGGCGCTCGGTGGTCAGGTGCGCGTCGCCGACCCGGGTGGGGGAGAGGTGGGGCCGGTCGCGTTGCGCTGGGCCGAGGCCGCGGCGTCCGACCCCGTGCTCGCCGGCGCGGTCGCCGCGGGTCAGCGGGTGGCGGAGTCGCACCACGACGTGGTCTCCCACCTCCCCGCGGGGGCGATCGCCCTGGCCTCGTCGGCGGCGTACCCCCACCAGGCCTTCCGCGTCGGATCGGCGCTCGGCGTGCAGTTCCACCCCGAGGCGGGCCCCGCCCTCGTGGGTCGGTGGGAGGAACTCTCGGGGCATGACCCGACGCCCGTCGTCGTCGCCCTGGCGGCGGTGGACGCCGAGGTCAGCGCCGTGGGGCGGGCCGTCGCCGAGGGCTTCGTCCGCGTCTGCACCCCGGCGCCGCACTGACCCGCCCGGTGGCGCCGCGGACGCCCCCGGGGGCAGTAGAGTGCGCGCATGAAGATCCTGAAGGTCCTGCTCGCGGTGCTCGGCGTCGCGGGCCTTGTCGCCGCGGGTGTGCTGCTGGCGCGCTTCGCCCTCGACAGCCGCGAGCTCATCGGGGCGGCCCAGCGCTACACGGGCAACGTGATCCCCGACCCCTTCATGACGACGGCGATGCTCACCGGCATCGGGGCCGCCACCGGCCTGGCCCTCGGCCTCGCCATCGGGTTGCCCAACCGCACCTCCGGTCAGATCCGTCGTGCGACGCTGGACGAGGTCAACACGCGTCGCACCACCGAGATCGGCAACCGGGCGGCGTCCCACACCTCCGTCCCCGTCTCGGAGCAGGGCCCAAGCGAGCTGCCGCCGGGTGAGGTGCCCCCGCCGGCCCCGCGGGCTCGATGAAGCTCTCCGACGCGGCGCGCGTCGTCATCACCACCTTCGACGCCGCGGGCACCCCCACGGCGTCGTCGGAGTGGGTGGTCGAGGTGGATCGCGACGTCGTGGGTTTCTGGACGCCCCACATCACTCCTTGGCTGGCGCGCCTCGAGCTGACCGACGTCGTCACCGTCCAGGCCGCGAGCGGCAGCGGTCAGGGCCTGCGCGAGGAGCCGGTGCTGGAGGGACGTGCCCAGCTCGTCACCGAGGGCGACCAGCTGGCCGCCGTCCGGCAGCTCACGCACGCGAAGTACGGTTTCGGAGCCCAGCTCGCCGACATCGTCGATCGTGCCTGGGAATGGGGCTCCACCCGGACTCCCGAGGGTGCGATCGTCATCCACGTGGTGGGCTGACAACAGGGATCGCACGCGATCGGCTCAGCCGTCGCTGTGTGAACAGTGAATTAAAAGCGTGCTCTTCGGCGGCGAATCAGATTCATCATTGAATCATTTCGGTCTATGCTTCCGCCAGAGGCGTCCGTGGATGTGCCTCTGCCCGACGATCCCCCCGGGAAAGGCACAGGCCCATGGCTGCAGCAACCGTCCGCTCCCAGCGGCTGATGCTCATCGCCCTCGATGCAACCTCTTGGTTCGTCGGTGCCGTCGCCGTGGTCGGTGCGCGGTACGACTTCGGTCTCGCAGCGGCGCAGTGGGAAGGTGTGCTGATCTACGCCGCCGCTGCGGCCGGTCTCCAGGTCTTGCTCGGCCTCTTCACCTTCCTCTACCGCGGGGTGGCGCGGATTGCGAGCTTCATCGAGGTCGGGGTCTTGGCTCTGGTCGTCCTGGTGGTCGGCGTTGCGGTGGGCGTCGCAGCGCAGTGGTGGCCGGCCGGCGTCCCCCTCGGAGTCGCGGTGCTGGCCCCCGTTGCCGCCGGCGTCTGCATGGCGGGCGGTCGTTTCGTCGCCCGCGCTCTCACCGCAGTGGGCCTGCGCCGCCGCAAGCACCTCGCCGGTGAGCCCGTGCTGATCTACGGTGCAGGCAACGCGGGCCGCCAGATTGGGCGCCTCGTCCTCAGCGACCTCGACTCGCCCTACAGTGTTCGCGGATTCATCGATGACGACCCCTTCAAGCGCCACCTCAACCTCGGCTCGGGCCGCGTCATCGGCCGCCGTGAGGATCTTGCGGAGCTCGCGCGCCGCCACCGGGTGACCACGGTCATCCTGGCCATCGCCCGGGCGGACGCCGCCTTCATCCGGGCGCTCGGTGACGAGCTCGAGAGCCAAGGCCTGCGCCTGCTCGTGCTGCCGCCGTTTCACGTCATCCGCCAGGGCCGCATGACGCTGTCCCACCTCCACGAGTTCGACCCGGCGGACCTCCTCGGGCGCACCCAGGTCACCACCGACGTCGGGGCCATCGCCGGCTACCTGACCGGCAAGGTCGTGCTGGTCACGGGGGCCGGCGGCTCCATCGGATCCGAGCTCGCCCGCCAGATCCATCGTTTCCGCCCCAAAGAACTCGTCCTCCTCGATCGGGACGAGTCGGGCCTGCACGGCACCCAGCTCTCGATCTACGGCCAGGCCCTGCTGGACTCCCGCGACATGGTGCTGTGTGACATCCGGGACGCCGACGCGCTCGCGCGCGTGTTCGCCGACCACCGCCCGGAGGTGGTGTTCCACGCCGCGGCGCTGAAGCACCTCCCGCTGCTGGAGCAGTACCCCGACGAGGGCTGGAAGACCAACGTGCTCGGCACGCTCAACGTGCTGGAGTGCGCCGACGCGTACGGCGTCGAACGCGTCGTCAACATCTCCACCGACAAGGCGGCCGACCCCACGTCGGTGCTGGGGCGGACCAAGCGGACTGCCGAGGAGCTCACCGCCTGGTTCGCGCAGACCGGTCAGCGCCGGTGGGTGTCGGTGCGGTTCGGCAACGTGCTCGGGTCGCGCGGCTCGGTGCTGCACACGTTCACCGCCCAGATCGAGGCGGGTGGCCCGGTCACCATCGTCGACCCGGAGGTGACGCGCTACTTCATGACGATCCCGGAGGCGTGCCAGCTCGTCATCCAGGCCGGTGCGCTGGGGGTGGGCGGCGAGGCGATGGTGCTCGACATGGGGGAGCCCGTGCGCATCGTCGACATGGCGCGTCAGCTCATCCGCAAATCGGGCCGCGACGTCGAGATCGTCTACACCGGTCTGCGACCCGGTGAGAAGTTGCACGAGGTGTTGTTCAGCGCGGGGGACGGCGTTCGGCCGACCAGCCACCCGCTGGTCTCGCGCGTGCCGGTCAACCCGGTGGCGCCCGCGGCCGTCACCGGCGAGCGCGTGGTTCAACTCGTCCCACGTTCGGCGTGAGCCCGCGGGGCGTGCGGGAGGCGCACGCCATTCAGCTGAGGGTCGCGTGCCGGGCCACGTACCAGGCCACCTCCTCGGCCAGAGTGTCCGCCACCGGTCGCGGCGCGTAGCCGAAATCCTGTGCGGCACGGTCATGGGGGAAGGACCGGTCCTCGCCCATGCGAAGCACCTTCTCCACCACGTCGACCCTGTTCGCCGTGAGCGCGCGCACCGCGCGTGCGGCCGGCCCCGCCAGGAGGAGGGGCACCGCCACGAAGAGTGTGCGCTTCCCCAGACCCGAGGAGATCTGCTGAAGCAGCTCGCGCAGGCGTACGGGGCGCTCGCCGGAAAGGACGTACTCCGCGCGCGGCAGCGTGCCCCGGGTGAGTGCCTGGTGGTAAGCGCGCCCCAGGTCGCTGGCGTGCACCGGTTGCAGGGTGCTCGCGCCGCCATTGATGAGCGGAACGACCCGGAGACGGTCGACCAGCCGGATGAACACGCTCACGTTGTGGTCGCGGGGCTGGCCGAAGATCATGGTGGGCCGCAGGATCGTGACCTCGATCTGGTGCTCCGTGGCCGCCAGCAGGGCTGCCACCTGCGCCTCGAGGGCGCGATACTCCAGGGAGGCAGACTTGTGCCGTGAGAAGACGGCCGCCGTGTGGACCAGCAGGACGCGCCGCACGCCCTGACGCAGCGCTGCCGCGACGATGGCCGGCGAGAAGCGGAGCGACGCGATGTGGACAACGGTGTCGGCTCCGCTCAGTGCCGCGTCCAGGAACGTGGGGTCGTCCAGCTCTCCGGTGAGCACCTCGATGTCCAGCGGTGACGCCACCAGGCCGTCGACCGCGGTGGATGTCCTCACGAGGCACCGCACGGGCTGGTCGAACCCGTGGGCCTCGAGCTCCCGGATGAAGTGGGTGCCACTGTTGCCGGTTGATCCCGTCACCACGATCATGCGTCACCGTCCCGGTTCGATGCGGCGCGGGTGCCGCGTCTGGCGTCCCGTGCCGGCAGGCGATCCAGACGCTGGAGGTCCGGGCTCGCGTAGGTCCCGTCCAGCAGGGCTTCGAGCCCGCCCCAGATGCGCTGGGGGGAGAACGAGTCGAAGGCGCGCTCCCGGGCACGCGTACCCATCTGCTGGCGCAGGTCGTGGTCGGTGGCGAGTCGGGTGAGCGCCCGGGCCAGGGAGCTGGAGTCGTCGATGTTCACCAGGAAGCCGGTGACCCCGTCGACGACGGAGTCCACGGCGCCCGTGGCACGGGTCGTCACCGTGGGGATGCCCGCGGCGGCGGCCTCGAGAACGACGTTGGGAAAGCCCTCGCGGCGGGTGGGCAGACACAGGACGTCCAGGATCGGCCACTTCGCCCACAGGTCACTCGTCCAGCCCAGCACATGCACGCGGTCTCCCAGTGTCGCCAGCCTCGCCTCGACACCGGGGTCCTCCACCGCGCCGATGACCACCAGGTGAACGTCGCACGCGACCTCGATCTGCCGCAGGGCCGCGAGCAGCGTGTCAACCCCCTTGTCCGGCGCCAGCCGGCCGACGAAGCCGACGGTCACGGCGGCGGCCGGAATTCCGTGCTCGGCCCGTAGGTCTGCGCTGTCGATCGCGGCGGCGCGTGCCGCGATGGTGGCGGCGTCGACGCCGTTGCTGCTGCCCTCCCCGATCAGCCACGCCTTGCGCGCATTCACCAGGTGGCGCGCCAGGAGCTCGTCGGCGAGCGACCGGCTGACCACCACCACATCCGTGGCAACGGCGGTGGACAGACGCTCCATCACCCACAGCACCAGGGCCAGCGGGCCGCTCGAGCCTTCCAGCCGCAGGCCGCGGCAGACGTAGAGGCGCTTCGGCACGCGGAGCGCCCAGGCGGCCAGACCGCCCAAGAGGCCCGCCTTGGGCGTGCCGACGTTGACGGCATCCGGGCCCTCGCTGCGCAGGAACGACACCCAGAGCCGCAAGGTGCGCAGGTCGGCCAGCAGTGAGATCGCGCGCTGGGTCGGGATGGCGTGGAACGCGATGCCCTCGCGCTCGACGGCAAGGGCCGCCTGGCGATCGGGCGAGCAAGCGAGGGTCACGTCCCAGCCGCGCTCTCGGAACCACGCGAGCTGGCCCCGCATGAGGGCGAAGGCGCTCACGCCGACGCCGACGCCGTAGACCAGGGCAGGTCGACCGTGCCGCGAACCCACCGCTCAGCCGATCCGTGCGGCCATCGGGCGTGCCCGGTCCAGCGCGACGGCGCGGTGTGCGGCGGTGGCGCATGCGGCGGCAGCCCCGGCATAGGCGAGCGCCACCGTGGCGTGTCCCCAGCCGGCCTCGTTGGCCAGGCGTTGGTACAGGTGTTGCCGATGGGCCTCCATCACGTTCTCTCCTCGGAGTGCTCGGATGATCAAGGTGGCGCCGGTGTCCAGTGCATACGGAAGCAGGGGGGCGAGCAGGCGCAGGCGGGCCGGCCCCGGCAGACCCGGCAGCAGCGTCGTCAGTGCCATGGAGGTGCCGATGAAGTAGCTGCCCACGTCGCCGAGAAACATGCGCCGGGAGCGCAGGTTGTGGGGGAGGAAGCCCAGCGCACTGCCGCCGAGGGCGGCCCCCAGCACCGTCACCGCCACATTCTCGGACCGGGTGCCGACCACCGTGGCGCTGGCCCCCCACACGGCGGTGGTGAGGGCCGTCATGCCGTTGATGCCGTCCATGAAGTTGACCATGTTGACGATAACGGGAGCGAGGCCCGTGCCCAGGACGGGGTGGCCGGCAGCCGCCCCGGCCGTCAGACCGACACCCACCTGGGCGGCCAGACGGGGGGCGGCCGGGACGCCGACGTGGTCGTCCGCCCAACCGAGGCTGGTGAGGGCCAGGGTTCCCAGGGCGACCGGGAGTGAAATCCGAAGGCCCGCCGCGCGCGCAGCCAGGCACCCCGTCGCGGTCCCCGCCAGGCATGCCCAACCCCCGCCGCGGGGAACCGGCTCGGTGTGGGAGCTCCGCGTCGTCGGGGTGTCCATCATGCCCCTGTGCGTCAACCAACGCCGGAGGGCCGGAGCCACCAGCGTGGCCGTGACGCCCGCCACGGCGGCCACAGTGGCAGGCAGCGGCGTCGCACGGGGGGACGGCGAAACGCTCACCGAATTCTTCGCCCTGCGCATGGAGCAGAGACTATCGGCACACGGGGGCCCCGACCGCGAGGAACGCCGCTGACCCCCGGCGTGGCGCGTGTGCGGCACGATGGCGCGGAAGTCGATATCCTCACGCCGGGGGGCGGTCACTGACAGCCAGAGGATGGAGTGGAACGTGCGTGCTCTCGTGACAGGCGGGGCCGGGTTCATCGGGTCGACGCTCGTGAAGCGGCTCGCCGCGTCCCCCGGGATCGCCGAGGTGCGGGCACTCGACGACCTGAGCACCGGGTATCGCTCCAACCTGGCCGGTCACGAGGACCTGCTCCGCGAGGGGAGCATCCTGGACGCCGACGCGCTCGAGGACGCCGTCAGGGGTGTGGACGCCGTCGTCCACCTCGCCGCGATCCCCAGCGTGCCACGCTCCATCGCTCAACCCCTGGCCTCCCACGAGGCCAACGCGACCGGCACGCTCCGGGTGCTCGAAGCGGCTCGCGCCGCCGGCGTCGGCCAGGTGATCGTGGCCTCCTCCAGCTCGGTCTACGGAGCCAATCCGCGCCTGCCGAAGGACGAGTTCGACTGGACGCGGCCGCTCAGCCCGTACGCCGTCAGCAAGCTGGCCACGGAGGGCTACGCGATCGCCTACGGCCACTCCTACGACATGACGACGTTGGCCTTCCGCTTCTTCAACGTGTACGGGCCTGGGCAGGCGGCGGGGCACGCCTACGCCGCGGTGATCCCGAAGTTCCTGGAGGCGGCGCTGGCCGGGCGACCGGTGGAGATCCACGGCGACGGACGCCAGTCGCGCGACTTCACCTACGTGGACACCGTCTGCGAAGTGATCGAGACCGCGCTGGCCGAGCAGATCGGCAGCCCCGATCCGGTCAACCTGGCCTACGGCACCCCCACCACGCTGCTCGACCTGCTGGCCCTGCTGGAGGACGCGCTCGGGCACCCGGTGGAACGCACCCACGTGGACAGTCGCCGCGGCGACGTCCGCGCCTCCCAGGCGGACGGCGAGCGGGTGCGCGCGCTGTTCGGCGGCGTCACCCCCGTTGAGTTGCCCGAAGGGTTGGCGGCCACCGTGGACTGGTTCCGCAACGGCGGTGCGGCGGGTCAGCGGTGAGCGCGCGCCGCCCGGCCGAGACCCGGCTGGCGGTCGTCGGCCTCGGATACGTGGGCCTGCCGCTGGCGGTCGAGTTCGGCCGCACCCTGGACGTGCTCGGCCACGACATCAACGCCGCGCGCGTGGCCGAGCTGGCCGCCGGTCAGGACCACACCCTCGAGGTCGACGCCGCCGAGCTCGCCGCCGCACCGGGGCTGCGCTTCAGCGCCGATCCGGCCAGCCTGGCGCAGGCCAACACCTTCATCGTGACCACGCCGACGCCCATCGACCGCCACAAACGACCCGATCTCGGGCCCGTCCTGGCCGCCACCCGGGCGATCGCGACCCACATGCCGCCCGGTGCGCTGGTGATCTACGAGTCGACGGTCTACCCGGGCGCGACGGAGGAGGAGTGCGTCCCGTTGCTCGAGGAGGTGTCCGGCCTGCGATTCAACGAGGACTTCTTCGTCGGTTACAGCCCCGAACGCATCAACCCCGGCGACAAGCAACACCGCCTGCCCGGCATCGTGAAGGTCACGTCCGGCTCCACGCCCGAGATCGCCGAGGAGGTCGACACGCTCTACCGCCGCGTGGTGACCGCCGGCACCCACCGGGCCCCGACAATTCGGGTCGCCGAGGCGGCCAAGGTGATCGAGAACACCCAACGCGACGTGAACATCGCCCTGGTCAACGAGCTCAGCGTGCTGTTCGGACGCCTCGGCATCGACACCGAGGACGTGCTGGCCGCGGCTGGCACCAAGTGGAACTTTCTTCCCTTCCGGCCCGGCCTGGTGGGCGGCCATTGCATCGGCGTGGACCCCTACTACCTGACCCACAAGGCCCAGGCGGTCGGCCACCACCCCGAGATCATCCTCGCCGGGCGGCGGCTGAACGACGCGATGCCCGAGCACATCGCGTCCGAGCTGGTGAAGCTGATGACGCGGCGCGGCCTGGCTGTGAGCGGGGCCCGCGTGCTCGTTCTCGGGTTGACCTTCAAGGAGAACACGCCCGACCTGCGCAACTCGAAGGTGGCCGAGGTGGTGGCCGAACTGCGCGAGTACGGCATGGCGCCCGAGGTGCACGACCCATGGGCCGACCCGGACGAGGCGGCCGCCGAGTACGGCCTGCAACTCGTCGAGCGGCCCGAGCCCGGGGCCTACGCCGCGATCGTCCTCGCCGTCGCGCACCGGCAGTTCACGGAGCTGGACGAGGCCGGCCTCCGGGCGCTCGGCGCCCCCGGCGCGGTCATCTACGACCTCAAGTACGCCCTGCCCCGCGCCTGTGTGGACCTGCGGCTGTGAGCGCCCCGCGGCTCACGACCGTCACCCCCTACGGACGCCGGGGGGCGTCCTCGCGCGTCCGGGTGTTCGGCTGGCTGGACCACCTGGGCCTGGACGCCGACAGCCACACCTACCTCGGCGGCGCCCGCAACGCCCCGCGCGCGCTGCTGCGGCGCCCGGCCGCCGTTTTGGGCGCCGAGACGGGCCTGCGGCGCCTGCCCCGCACCCTCGCCGGGGGGCGGCTGCTGCTGTCCAAGCAGGCCAGCCCGTTCTCGAACGGACGCCTCGAGGCGCGGCTGCTGCGCGCGGCCGGGCGAGGCGTCTACGACGTGGACGACGCGCTGGGCACCGAACCCACCGGGCTGCGTCCCGTCTCCCGGGCCCGGGTGTGGCACGCGGCGCTCGCCGCGGCCGACGTGGTGATCGTGGGCAGCGACCACCTCGCCGGCCTGGCGCGGGCTGTCGCGCCGGCCGACCGGATCCACGTCATCCCCAGCTGCGTGGAGCCGGACGCCTACCCGGCCCTCGCCGCCACGACCGACGGACCGCCACGGGCGCTGTGGGTGGGGTCACCCACCACCGAGGCGCACCTGGCCAGCATCAGCGGCCCGCTGCTGGCGCTGCACCGACGCCGCGGCCTGCGCCTCACCGTCGTCTCCGGCGCCGGGGGCGACTTGGGGCCGCTGGAGGCGATGTGCGACCGCCGCGCGTGGCACCCGGACATCTGGCGTGACCTGCCGGCCGCCGACGTCGGGCTCATGCCGCTGCCCGACGGCCGCTACGAGCGCGGCAAGTGTGCCTACAAGCTCCTGCAGTACGGTGCCGCGGGCCTGCCGGCTGTCGTCAGCCCCGTGGGGGCGAACCGGCTGGCCGCCGAACGGATCGGCGCCCGGACGGCGACGACCGAGGCCGCCTGGGTCGACGCCCTGGACGGGGTGCTCGCGCTGCCGGCGGCCGAGCGGCTCAGCGCGGCCCAGACCGCCCGTCAGGCGGTGCAGCGACACTATTCCTACGCCGCCTGGGCCGATGCCTGGCGCACGCTGGTGGTGGGAGCGTGAGCGCACCGGTGATCGTCGCGGTCGTCGTCGCCTACCGTTCGGCCGAGGACCTGCCCGGATGCCTGGCCGGTCTGCTCGCCGACCCCCACGTGCGCGTGGTGGTGGTCGACAACGCCGATGAGGCTGCCTGTCGCGCCGCCGTCGCGGCGGCGGGGGAGCGGGCGACGTACCTCGCGCCCGGGGCCAACCTCGGGTACGGCCGAGCCGCCAACCGAGGGGTTCGGTGCGAGCCCGAGGCCACCCACGTGGCCATCGTCAATCCGGACGTCCGACTCGTCCGCCCCCTCTCGGAGCTGCTCACCGTGGTGGAGGCGATCCCGGGGGCAGTGGTGGCCGGTGTGCTGGGGCAGGGTCCGGGCCTGAACGCGCGGCCGCTGGTCACCGTGTCGCGCGAGGTGGCCAAGGCAGTGATCGGGAGCCGTGCCTATCGGATGGAGCGCCCCACCGGAGACGCCCCGGTGCGTGTCGAACAGCTCGACGGCGCACTGCTGGTGACCTCCGTGGTGACGTGGCGCGAGCTGGGCGGGTTCGATGAGCGCTTCGAGCTGTACTACGAGGACGTCGACCTGTGCCGCCGGGCCCCGGGAGGCTGCTGGCTGGTGCCGCAGGTGTGGGGCGAGCACGCCGGTGGTGCGTCGTTCGCGGTCAGCGGGGGACGCGCCTTCATCGCGTTGCGGGTGAGCCGCCTGCGCTACCTGCGTGTGGGGCACGGCCTGGTGCGCGGCGGTCTGCTGGGCCTCGGCATCGGTCTGCTCGAGTTCGTCGTCCGCGGGGTCACGCGCCGCGGCGAGGGGGGCGCGGTGCGGCGCCAGGCGCTGCGAGCCCAGGTGGCCGAGTGGTGGCGTCCCGGTCACGTGGTCGTCCTCACCCCAGCCGGTGGGCGATGAGCGGCCGGGCTCCCCGTGGGCTGCCGGTGCCGGTGCAGCTGACCGTATTGAGCGGGATGACTGCGGGCGCCCAGGGTCTGATGGCTCTCCTGATCGCCAAGTGGCTGGGGGCATCGGATCGGGGAGTGCTGGCCCTCGGGCAGACCATCGTGAATCTGATCGTGCTCGCGGCGTCACTGGGGCTGCTCTCCTCGGCCCGGATCGTGTTGTCCAGCCCCCGGTGGGGGCTCTCCCTGCGCCAGTACGTGCGCGCCACCCGGCCGCTCGTGGGGCTCGACCTCGTGGTGACCGCGGTGGCGGCCCTGACGGTGTTCCCCCTGCTCAGTCGGGTGTCCGACCCGGTGCTCGCAGCGGCCCTCGTGATCATGGGCACCGCCCACCTGCGTTCCGGCCTCCTGCGCGAGGGGTTGCACGGGGTGGGGTGGCACCGGACGGCCGTCACCGGCGAGTTCGTCGGGGCCGCCGCGGCGCTGGGCCTGCTGGGGGCGCTGTGGGCGTCCGGGACGCTGACGCTCCACACCGGGATGCTGAGCGTCGTCGCCCGCCCGCTGGTGCACCAGTTGGTCCAGACGATCTCCGTGCGGCGCCAGATGGCGGCCGAACCGCCCGGCACCGCGCAGGAGCGGGGGCTGCTGGGGCGCCTGGTGCGGTTCAGCACCCCGGGCCTGGCCGTCGCGGCTGGGATGGGCGTGGCCGGCCAGATGGACCGGGTGCTGCTCGGCGCCTTCGCCGGGCCGGCCCCCGTCGGGGTGTACGCGTCCGCCGCGACCCTGTCGGTGCTCGCCGGGACGCTTCCGGCGGCGGTGGCCCCCATGGTCGTGCGCAGCGTGGCGCGCGGCTGGCAGCCCGCCATGCACCGCTACTGGTGGACGCGCGTGATGCTCGGCTCGGCCGGCATCAGCGTCCTGATCGGCGTCTTCGGGTCCTTGTTGCTCGAAGTGTGGCTCGGCGGCGAGTTCGCGGGCAGCACCCCGATCCTCGTGCTGCTGCTGCTGGGTGGCATGGCGATGGCCAGCCAACTCGTCGACAACTCCGTCAACAACGGGTTCGGCGACCTGCGCGCCAGCGCGGTGACGGCCCTGGCAGGGATCCCGGTGGGCCTGATCGCCTACCTCGTCCTCATTCCACGGTTCGGCATGGTCGGGTGCGCCGTCGGCAACGTCCTGACCTATGTCACCATGGCCGTCGTCGCGCGCCTCCTCATGCGCCGGACCATGGCCCGACACCCCGCCCCGGCGGCGGATGAACCGCGCGAGGGAGCCACGCCGTGAGACGAGTCGTCACCAACCACCCCCTGGCCTGGCTAGGTGCGTCTCGCCCTCTTAGGCCGCTGCCCCGGTGGCTGTCCGGTTTGAGATGGCTGGCCCTCGGGTTTCTGCTGCTGTGCTCCGCAGCACCGACGACGCTTCACTCGGTCGGAATCATCTTGCCCAGCACCGTGTTCGAGCTGGCCGTCGTGGTCGTCCTTCCCATCGCGGCCCTCGTCCTGGTCAGTACCGGCCTCGGGCGTCCACCCTTGGTCTACCTCGCTGTGGGGGGCGTCACGATTGTGTGGACCTGGCTGTCCCTGGCCTGGACGCAGAACGACTGGCAGACCAATTACTACCTGATGGGAGCCACCGAGTCGCTGCTCGTCTTCGGCCTCATCGTGGTGTTCACCCGGGGTCTGACCGGGGAGCAGGTCGCTCGCGTGATCACGGCGTGGGTGTTCCTGCTGCTGCTGCCCTGTGTGCTCCTCCAACTGCGCGTCCCGGGCTTCCTCCCTCCGAGCACGCTCGACCCGGCCTCGGGGGACTACATCTCCTACTTCGCCCGCCTCAGCCACCCGTTCATAGGCCGCTCCAACAACCCTGCGGCGCTGGTGACACCGCTCATCCTCCCGCTGCTTGCCTTCGCGCTGCACCGCCGCGACCGGGTCGCGGGAATCGGCGGGGTGGTGGCCTTCGGGATGCTCGTGCTCACCATGAGCCGGGGCAGCCTGGTGACGTTCGGCCTGTCGATCGTCCTGTACGTCCTGCTCGAGCCTTCGGGCCGAATGCTGGTGCGCCGCCTGTGGAAGGTGGCCGCGGCGGTGTTGCTCGTCGCATTGTTGTTCGTGGCCGTTCTGCCCACGGCGCGCACGTTCGTGGGGTCGCGGTTCGGGCTCCGCAACGTGTTCGCCCGTGGCGACCTGCTGGACGAGGGCTTCGCCCTGGTCGCGGTTGAGCCCTGGCTGGGCACGGGGGCCGGCGTGGGCGTCCACGTGCACAACACGTTCCTGCAGCAGATCGTGTGGTTCGGCATCCCGCTGGGGCTGCTCCTGGGAGTGCTCATTGCCTGGTCCGCCGTGGTGTGGCTCTTGCCCAGGGTGGCCCCCGACGTCCGCTGGCTCGCCGTCGCCATCGGCGTCAGCCTCGTCGGTCAGGTGGCCTCCTTCGCCATCCAGTCCAGCTACGAGGGCAACCTGCTGCGCAGCATCATCTGGCTCGGCTGGGGTCTGCTCTTCGCCCTCTACCAACGAACCCGCTCGGCCGATGAGCCGTACCGCCGGCCCCGCCGCGTGCAGGAGGAGACCCGATGAGCCCACTGTCCCGACGCCTGCTGCTGTGGGGAGGTGCCGCCGGTCTGGTCGGCTGCGCCCGGACACCCGGGGGGCAGGCCACGCCGACGTCGACCCCCACGCCGACGCCCACCCCCACGCCGACTGCGACGCCCACCCCCACGCCAACGCCGACGCCGACGCCAACGCCGACGCCCACCCCCACCCCGACCCCCGAGCCGACCGACATCCCGCTCGACCCGCCCGTGGACTGGGAGGCAGCGATCGACGGCGAGCGCCTCGACGAGGCGTTCGCGTCCCTGCGTTCCTACCGGGGCACGATGCGCGACATCGTCGTACGGCCCGGAACCTACGAGCGCACCGAGCCGGTCACCCCGCCCGACGGCGTCCGCCTGGTCACGCTGGGGTCGACCTTCGTGTGCCGCGTGCCCGGCACGCACGGCGTGCTGCTCGACCTGACCGGCCGGCGCGACGTCACGGTCGTCGGCGGGGTCTGGGACGCGAACCGCGCCGACTACCGGGGGGACAGAACGGAGTGGCGTCACGCGATCCAGGTCAACAACGCCCGGTCGGTGACCCTGACCGACCTCGAGGCGTGCCGTGCCCTGGGCGACGGGATCTACGTCGGCGCCGACCGGCGCCCGAGCCAGGACGTCACCTTGGCCCGGGTGGCGTGCCACGACAATGACCGGAACGGCATCTCGATCACCTCGTGCGCCAGGCTGCTGTGTGAAGACTCCACCTTCCACGCCAACGGCCACGGTGACCTCGAACCGAGGGCCGGCATCGACGTCGAGTCCCACGGCCCGACGTGGGCCTTCGACGACATCGTGTTCCGGCGGTGCACGGCGAACGACAACGCGGGGCGGGGATTCCTCTACGTCGACGTCGCCCCCGATTCGGCCTCCACCACGGTGCTGGTGGAGGACTGCACCTTTGCCCGCAACGGCCGGCCGCAAGGCATCGCCACCTATGCCGCCTTCTACGTGCGGCGTCCCCACTCCATCACCGTCAGCCGCTGCAGCGGCGTCGACAGCTACGTGGGCCTCATCGTGGAGGGTGGGGGTGGTGGCGAGGCCGTGTTCAACGACTGCCGCTTCAACAACAATCGGCACGAGGGGCTCTACGTGATGGGGGAGAACACCACAGTCACCCTGAACCGGATGACGTTCGCCTCCAACATCCGCGAGTCGTCCTACTCCGGCGCGGCGACCTTCGTCGGATCCGGCACGCTCGTCGCCCACGACAGCGTGTTCTCCGCCGACCCGAACCAGACCGTGATGGCCGTCTCCGCCGGCGTTCGCTCGGTGGAGCTGGTGGGCTGCACGTTGCGGGGACGAGACGGCGGCGCGGTCGACCATCCGAGCGGCGTGGCGGTCGACATCGCAGAATAGGGGCATGGATCCTGACGTCGCCCGCTGGCTGGTCTCGGACGCCGCCCGGCCGGTGTTGGCCGCCGCCGCCGCGGAGGCCGACCCGGCGTCGCTGGCCGCCGGGACGCGGCTGCGCGCCCTGGTCGCACCCGACTTGGCCGCCGCGGCGCTGGCCCAGGTGGCGCTGCGGCGTCGCGCCCGGGCGAAGTTCGGTGACCGCGCCGAGAGGCTGTTCCTCACCCCCGACGGGTTGGAGCAGGCCACCCGGGCTGAGGTGGCGGTGCGGCGCGCCCGGCGGTTCGCCGCCCTGGGGGCGAGGCGGGTGGTCGATCTCGGTTGCGGCATCGGGGCAGACGCCCTCGCGGTGCTGGACGGGGGGCTCGACGTGGTCGCCGTGGAGCGCGACGAGGCGACCGCCGTCTTCGCCGCCGCCAACCTGGGCCGCGAGGTCGTGACCGGCGACGCCGAGGAGCGCTGGCCGGAGCTGTCGGCGTCCGACACGGCCGTTTTCGCCGACCCGGCCCGGCGCACGGCGTCCGGCCGCTCGTGGCGGGTGGAGGACCTCAGCCCGCCCTGGCCGTTCGTGGCGTCGCTGCTGGACGGGACGCGTCCGGCGTGCGTGAAACTCGGCCCCGGCGTACCGCATGCTGTGCTGCCCCCGGGTGCCGACGCGGAGTGGGTCTCGGACGCGGGCACCGTGGTCGAGTGCGCGGTGTGGGCCGGGCCGGGCTTGGCCGGCGGGGCGCGCACCGCCGTCGTCGACGGGGTCGAGCTGCCCGGGTCGGGCCGACCACCCGCCGACGTGGGGCCCGTGGCCGCGTTCGTCTACGAGCCGGACGGCGCGGTCGTCCGCGCGGGCCTGGTGGACGAGCTGGCCGGGCTGCTGCGGGCGCACCGGGTGGCGTCCGGCATCGCCTACCTCACGGCGGACGCCGCGCTGCCCACCCCGTTCGCGACGTGCTTCCGCGTGCTGGACGTGCTGCCGTTCGACGAGAAGGTGCTGCGGGCCTGGGTGCGCGAGCGCGGCATCGGCACCCTGGAGATCAAGAAGCGTGGCCTGGACGTCGATCCGGCGGCGTTGCGCAAGCGGCTGAAGCCGACGGGGCGGGCGTCCGCCACGCTGATCCTCACCCCCACCGAGCGCGGGGCGGTGGCCCTGGTCGCCGAACGCACCGCGTCCTAGCACCGCACGACGCGGCTTAGCACTCAGGTTGAACGAGTGCTAACTCGGGTGTAGCGTCGCTTCTGGCACTCGACACCCGAGTGTGCCAGCCCCGGCGGCACCGCGACGACGCAGGGGACGGCGCAACACCAATGAACCACCCACCCGCCGACCGGCGGGGGGACGAACCAAGGAAAGGGCACCCATCGTGGCCGTCACGATCAAGCCGCTCGAGGACCGCATCCTCATCCAGCCCCTCGAGGCCGAGACCACCACCGCCTCGGGTCTGGTCATTCCCGACACCGCCAAGGAGAAGCCGCAGGAGGGCAAGGTCGTGGCGACCGGCCCCGGCCGCATCGACGACAAGGGCAACCGCGTCCCGCTCGACGTGGCCGAGGGCGACGTCGTCATCTTCAGCAAGTACGGCGGCACCGAGGTGAAGTACGACGGCACGGATTACCTGCTGCTCAACGCGCGCGACATCCTCGCCGTCGTCTCCAAGTGAGCCCGGTCCACACCAACCAAGCGATAGGGAAGTAACCACCCATGGCAAAGATCCTTCAGTTCGACGAGGAGGCCCGCCGCTCGCTCGAGCGTGGCGTGGATGCCCTCGCCAACACGGTGAAGGTGACCCTCGGCCCTATGGGCCGGTACGTGGTGCTCGACAAGAAGTGGGGCGCCCCGACGATCACCAACGACGGCGTGACCGTCGCCAAGGAGGTCGAGCTCACCGATCCGTACGAGAACCTCGGCGCCCAGCTCGCCAAGGAGGTCGCCACCAAGACGAACGACGTCGCCGGTGACGGCACCACCACCGCAACCGTGCTCGCCCAGGCGCTCGTCCACGAGGGCCTGCGCGCCGTCGCGGCCGGCTCCAACCCCGTCGGCCTCAAGCGGGGCATCGAGGCGGCCGTCGAGGCCGTCGGCGACGAGCTGCGCGGCGCGGCCAAGCAGGTCGAGACGACCGCCGACATGGCGAACGTGGCGACCATCAGCAGCCGTGACGCCGAGATCGGCGAGCTCATCGCCGAGGCGTTCGACAAGGTGGGCAAGGACGGCGTCATCACCGTCGACGAGTCCAACACCTTCGGCACCGAGCTCGAGTTCACCGAGGGCATGCAGTTCGACAAGGGCTACCTGTCGCCGTACATGGTGACCGACCCCGAGCGCATGGAGGCTGTGCTGGACAACCCGTACATCCTCATCCACTCGGGCAAGATCAGCTCGATGAACGACCTGCTCCCGCTGCTGGAGAAGGTCATCGGCGCCTCCGGCACCCTGTTCATCGTGGCGGAGGACGTGGACGGCGAGGCGCTCAGCACGCTGGTCGTCAACAAGATCCGCGGCACCTTCACCTCCGTGGCCGTCAAGGCGCCCGCGTTCGGTGACCGCCGCAAGGCCATGCTGGAGGACATCGCGATCCTCACCGGTGGCCAGGTCGTCGCCGCCGAGGTCGGCCTCAAGCTCGACCAGGTGGGCCTCGACGTGCTGGGCCGCGCCCGCCGCGTCGTCGTCACCAAGGACGACACGACCATCGTCGACGGCGCCGGCGAGGCGTCCGCAGTCGAGGGGCGCGTCGAGCAGCTCCGCGCCGAGATTGGCCGCACCGATTCGGAGTGGGATCGCGAGAAGCTCTCCGAGCGCGTCGCGAAGCTCGCCGGTGGCGTGTGCGTCATCAAGGTCGGTGCCGCGACCGAGGTCGAGATGAAGGAGAAGAAGCACCGCATCGAGGACGCCGTCAGCGCGACCCGCGCGGCGATCGAGGAGGGCATCGTCGCCGGTGGCGGCTCGGCCCTCGTCCACGCCGGCAAGGTGCTCTCCGACGGCCTCGGCAAGAGCGGTGACGAGAAGGCCGGCGTCAAGATCGTCGAGAAGGCGCTGGTCGAGCCGCTGCGCTGGATCGCCGAGAACGGTGGCGAGCCGGGCTACGTCATCGTGGCCAAGGTGGCCGAGCTCCAGCCGGGCAGCGGCTACAACGCCGCCACCGGTGAGTACGGCGACCTCGTCGCCGCTGGTGTGATCGACCCGGTGAAGGTCACGCGCTCCGCGCTGGCCAACGCCGCGTCCATCGCCGCGCTGCTGCTCACCACCGAGACCCTCGTGGTCGACAAGCCCGACGAGGACGAGGACGGCCACCAGCACTGAGCTGGCGCCGCACCCCTCCCGGGTACGCCGACGGGCCCCGCACATCTTTGTGCGGGGCCCGTTCGCGTGGTGGTGCCGGTGGACGCGGCCGACCGTGGGTGTGCGGTGCGGGCCCGGCCGGCGTCCGGATCGCGGCCGCCGCCCTCTGAGGTCCTCGGGCGGTGGCTCCTTGTGGGAGTACCGGCCCTGTTGTGTGCACCACTTCACCCCACAGCGGCACTGCTGCACAAGCGAGTGCCATACTGGTGGGCAATCTGATCACTGCGCGTCCGCGTGCACGGTCAGGATTGATCAGGACGCCCGCCCGAGCCACTCAGCCCGCCCCCGGAGGAGCACCGCCGTGTACCAGTTGGACGCCACCGACCGCCGCCTGTTGTTGGAGTTGGACGCTGACCCGCGCATGACGGTGCTCATGCTGGCGCAGCGCACCGGGCTGGCCCGCGGCACGGTGCTGGCCCGCCTGGAGCGCTACCGGACGGAGGGGTTGTTGCGGCTCGCGTCCACGATGGTGCCCCCGGCCGCGCTGGGCCACCGGTTGGCCGCCACGGTCAGCGCCGAGCTCGACCAGCACTTCCTGGAGGACGCGATCGCCGCGTTGCGCCGCATCCCTGAGGTGCTGGAGTGCCTGGCGCCGGCGGGGGAGACGGACCTCGTGATCCGGGTGGTGGCCCGCGACCCCGACGACCTCTATCGGGTCGCTGAGGACATCCGGCTCTGCCCCGGCATCGTCCGCACCTCGACGAGCGTCTACCTGCGCGAGGTCATCGGCTACCGGGTGCGTCCGTTGCTGCGGGAGGGGCTCCCGGGCCGTGCGGCGGCGTCCGGATCTCCGGTGCCGGGTTCCCCCGCACCTGGGCGGCGTCCGGAGGTCCGATGAGGCGCCGCAGCAGTGCCTCGAACGGGCCCGGGCGGTTGCGTGCTCCGAGCCGTGCGGCGATCAGGACCGATGCGAGCCACACTCCCGAGGCGATCGCGAGGACGCCCGCCGTGGTGACGTGGGCGCCCAGGCCGAATCCCCACGCGGCGAGCAGTGGCGCCATGACGATCGACTGCCACAGGTAGCCCGAGAGCGACCGCTGGCCGAGCGCGGCGACGGCGCGGCCGACGGGCCCCGGGGTGCGATCGCGGGCGGCCAGCAGGCCGAACAGCGCCACGTAGCCGACACCGGCGAACGGGCCGAGGGCATAGCTGAGGGTCATGGGGGCCCAGCTGACCGTCACGGGCAACACCAGCACGCCCAGATGCTCCAGCGCCAGCGGCACCCCGCCCAGCCAGCCCAGCCCCAGGCCGCCGACGGCGATCCGGGTGAGCAGGCGGCGGTGCTCGGCCGGGCGTTCCAGGATGCCGCGGCGGGCCGCCAGCCAGCCGAGCAGGATCATTGCGGGCACGGTGAAGCCCAACACCACGCTGGGGGTGGAGACCAGCCACAGCACGGCACGCACGAGCGCTGCCACCACATAGTTCGTCTGACCGGCGAAGAGATCGGCGAGGGAGCCGAAGGGCGCCGCGTCCAGGCCCGCCGCCCCGAGATCGGCCGCATCCAGCTCGGGGGCGTCCCGGGTGAACCACCACAGCAACGGCGCCGCCACCACCGTGAGCAGGGCGGGGGAGCAGAACAGGCAGGCGAACACGACGGTCCACACCACCAAGGTGCGATCGCGCGCCCCGAACAGCAGCGCGACGAGCACGAGCCCGGCCAACCCGTAGGCCCCCAGCACATCGCCGGCGAACAACAGCAGTGCGTGCACGAAGCCGAAGAGCAGCAAGAAGGCGTGGCGACGCTGCAGGTGCCGCACGATGACCGGCGGGCTCCACCCGCGGGCCGCGCGGCTGCGAGCCAGCTGCACCATGCCGTACCCGAACAGGAAGGCGAACATCGGGTAGACGTGGCCGTCGACCGCGACGGCCATGACAGCCCGCAACGCCCGGTCGAGCGGCCCGCCGTCGGCGGGGTGCGCCGACGTCCAGGACGCCGCGTCCGACTCCCGCCCCCACAGGTACCAGGTGGAGTTGGCCCAGGCGATGAGCAGCAGCATCACGCCGCGTGCCAGGTCGGGGGCCTGGCTGCGTCCCGACCCCGCCGGCGGCAGGTACCACGGCGGCGGCGGGGGCGGCGGCAGCGGGCGCGGAGCCGGCAGGGCGTGCGGCGGTGGCGGCGTGGTCGGCATGCCACCCACCCTAGGGTGACGCGGGGTTCGTGGGCACGCCGGGCCGTCGGCTGCGGCGTGGGTGGAGGCCGACACGTCCTAGGCTGGTGCCGCATCGACCACGTCGCAAACGACAGGAGGGCCGGGTGAGCGAGCGGCAAGGGGCCCGTGGCGTGCGCGAATCCGCGAGGCCCGGCCTCCCCTGGGGGGTGGCCGCGGCCGGGGGCACGCTGGCGACCGCGCTCGTGGCGTGGGGGTCCGCCCACCCGGAGTTCGCGTTCGACACCGCCGGCTGGCCGGCCGGGTGGGTGAACGCGGTGGGGGCGGCCCTCCCGATCCCGCTCAACAGGGTGGCCGTCGTGCTGGGGGTGGTGGCCCTGTGCGGGGTGTGGTGGGCGTTGCGGGTGCGTGACGGCGTCCGCCCCGTCGAGCGGCCCGGGTGGCTGCTCGCGCTGTGGTCGCTGCCGCTGCTGGCGCTGCCGCCCGTGCTCAGCAACGACGCCGTGCTCTACGCCGATGCGGGGTGGATCGAGAACGCCGGCGGCTCGGTGTACCGCGATGGCCTGGCCAGCGCCGGGGGGCCGTTCGCGTCCGGCGTCGACCCGCTGTGGGTTGGCAGTGGGGTCGCGTACCCCGCCCTGTCGCTGGTCGTGAACCAGGTCGTGGTGGGCCTCACCGGTAACCACCCGTACTGGTCGGTGGTCGCGATGCGGTGGCCCGTGGTCGTGGGGGTGGTGCTGCTGGCGCTCGTGCTGCCCCGCATCGCGCGCTTCATCCGCCCAACCGATCCGGACGCGGCCGGTCGCGCCCAGTGGTGGGGGCTGCTGAATCCGCTCCTCGTGGTGCATTTCCTGGGCGGTGCGCACAATGACGCCCCCATGGTGGGCGTGGCGCTCGCGGCGGTCTGGGTGACGGTGGTGGCCCTGGAGCGCCCCGCGTCCCGGGTGACGCCGTGGCTGCTGTGGCTGGCCGCGCCCGCTCTGGTGGGCGTCGCGATGGCGTTCAAACAACAGGCGGGCCTGATGGTGCTGGCTGTCGCCGGCCTGCCCGTGCTCGCCGAGCTGGCCCGGTTGCCGCTCGGACCGCGGTTGGTGCGGCTCGGCGTCCGGACGGTGGGCGTCACAGCCGTCACGCTCGCGGTGTTCGCCGCGATCAGCCTGGCGAGCGGGAAGGGTTTCGGCTGGGTCGCGTGGCTGGCCCTGATGGGCGAGGCCGGCACGGTCGCGCCCTTCGCGCTGCTGTCGCAGTGGGGTGGGTGGGCCGTCGGGAGCTGGGGGCTGGACGTGGCGCTGTTCCGCGCCGTCGTCGGCGGGGTCTCCAACGCCCTGCTCGTCGCCGTGCTCGCGTGGTGTGTCGTCCGGTTCAGCGACCGCCCTCTCGCGGCCGTCGGCTGGGGTTCCCTGGCCGTGGCGCTGCTGGGCCAGGCGCTGCACCCCTGGTACCTGCCGTGGAGCCTCGCCGTGCTCGGCCTGGTGCCCCTGAGCCGGCGGCAGTGGCGCGCGCTGGCCGTGCTCGTCGTCGCGTTCGTGGTGTGGAACGCCGTCCAGACCGTCGTCTGGCACGGGGAGCAGCTGGAGATCTGAGCCCCGAGCCGGGGATAGACTGGCCGCCCACGTCCACGGAGAGGTGCCGCATCGCAATGTCGTTCGACGACCTGACCCCCGCCGGTGTTCCCGGCCCCTTCCTCCCCCTCGGGCTGACCTTCGACGACGTGCTGCTCCAGCCGAACGAGAGCGACGTCGTGCCGGCCGAGGTGGACACCACGACGCAGGTCTCCCGCTCGATCACGCTGCGCGTGCCCCTGATCAGCGCGGCGATGGACACCGTCACCGAGGCGCGCATGGCCATCGCCATGGCCCGCCAGGGCGGCCTCGGCATCCTGCACCGCAACATGAGTGCGGCCGACCAGGCGGGCCGGGTCGACCGGGTGAAGCGCTCCGAGGCCGGCATGGTCGACCAGCCGATCACCACCAGCGTCGACGCCACGATCGGTGAGGTCGACGAGATGTGCGGCCGGTACCGCATCTCGGGGTTGCCCGTCGTGGACGACGCGAACCGTCTCGTCGGCATCATCACCAACCGCGACATGCGCTTCGAGGACGACCCCGCCCGCCGCGTCGGCGACGTGATGACGCGCATGCCGCTGGTCACCGGGCACCCGGGCATCGCGCCCGAGGACGCCCTGCGCCTGCTGGCGCAGCACAAGATCGAGAAGCTCCCCCTGGTGGACGCCGACGGGAGGCTCACCGGGCTCATCACGCTGAAGGACTACGTGAAGTCCGACAAGTACCCCCTCGCGACGAAGGACGACCACGGCCGCCTGCGCGTCGGCGCAGCGGTCGGCACGTTCGGCGACGCGTGGGAGCGGGCCATGGGTCTCGTCGAGGCCGGCGTCGACATGATCGTCACGGACACCGCCCACGGTCACAGCCGCTCCGAGATGGACCTCATCCGGCGCCTCAAGGCAGAGCCCCGCGCGGCCGGCGTCGACATCGTCGGCGGCAACATCGGCACGTTCGAGGGGGCCAAGGCGCTCATCGAGGCGGGGGCGGACGGGGTCAAGGTCGGCATCGGCCCGGGGTCGATCTGCACGACCCGCGTGGTCGCGGGCGTCGGCGTCCCCCAGGTGACGGCCATCCACGAGGCGGCGCGCGCGGCCCGGCCGGCCGGCGTCCCGGTGATCGGCGACGGCGGGCTGCAGTACTCCGGCGACATCGCGAAGGCGCTCGTCGCCGGCGCGAACACGGTGATGCTCGGCTCCCTGCTGGCCGGTTGCGACGAGAGCCCGGGTGACCTGGTGTTCATCAACGGCAAGCAGTACAAGAGCTACCGCGGCATGGGCAGTCTCGGTGCGATGAAGGCCCGCGGCACGGGCGGCAGCTATGCCTCCGACCGTTACTTCCAGGCCTCCTCGACCACGGATGAGAAGTTCGTGCCCGAGGGCATCGAGGGGCAGGTGGCCTACCGGGGGCCGCTGGCCGCGGTCGCCCACCAGCTCATCGGCGGCCTGCGCCAGTCGATGTTCTACTCGGGGGCCCGCACGGTCCCGGAGCTGCAGGCCAAGGGCCGGTTCGTACGGATTACGTCGGCCGGCCTGCGCGAGTCCCACCCCCACGACATCCAGATGACCGTCGAGGCACCGAACTACTCGTCCCGCTGACCCACCTTTCCCACGACCGAGGAGACTTTCGTGATCGAGATCGGACGCGCCAAGCGCGCCACCCAGGTCTACGGCTTCGACGACATCGCCATCGTGCCCACCCGGCGCACCCGCTCGCCCGAGGACGTCCGGCTGGCGTGGACGATCGACGCGCTGACCTTCGACTTCCCGCTCATGGCGGCGCCGATGGACTCGGTGATGTCGCCCGAGACGGCCATCGCCTTCGGACGCCTGGGCGGCCTCGGCGTCCTCAACCTCGAGGGGCTGTGGACGCGCTATGACGACCCCGAGCCCCTGCTCGAGGAACTCGGCGGCATTTCCGACGCCGGCGCCGCGACCCGCCGGATGCAGGAGCTCTACGAGGAGCCGATCAAGGCCGAACTCATCGGGGCGCGCATGCAGCAGATCCGGGACGCGGGCGTCCCGGTGGCCGGCGCGCTCAGCCCCCAGCAGACGCAGGAGTTCGCGTCCGCCGTGGAGAAGGCGGGGGTCGACTTCTTCGTCATCCGCGGCACGACGGTCTCGGCCGAGCACGTCAGCCACGACGCCCAGCCGCTGAACCTCAAGGAGTTCATCCGCAAGCTCGACGTGCCCGTCATCGTCGGCGGGTGCGCCACCTACCAGGCGGCGCTGCACCTCATGCGGACGGGTGCGGCCGGCGTCCTGGTGGGCTTCGGCGGCGGCGCGACGGGCCGGACGCGGCACGTGCTGGGCGTCGAGGTGCCGATGGCGTCCGCGATCGCGGACGTGGCGGCGGCGCGGCGCGACTACATGGACGAGTCCGGTGGCCGTTACGTGCAGGTCATCGCCGACGGGGCCCTGGGCCGCTCGGGCGACCTCGCCAAGGCGATCGCCTGCGGGGCGGATGCCTGCATGGTCGGGACGCCGCTGGCCCGCGCCGCGGAGGCGCCCGGCCGGGGCTGGCACTGGGGGCCGGAGGCGTGGCACGCCCGCCTGCCGCGCGGTGAGCGCGTCCGCATGGGCCGCGCGGGCACGCTGGAGGAGATCGTGCTCGGGCCTTCGCACACCCCGGACGGCACGATGAACCTCGTCGGGGCGCTGCGCAAGGCGATGGGCACCACGGGGTACACCGAGGTCAAGGAGTTCCAGAAGGTCGAGATCGTCGTCCACGCCTGATGCGCGCCCCGCAGGAGGCGCCGACGACCCGCGGGCTCGTGGCCGCGGCGGTGGCGCTCGTCCTGCTCATCGCGGCGGGGGTGTGGTGGTTCGCGGTGCGGCCCGGCCAACGGGCCGCGCAGGTGGCGCACGACGTGGCCGCCGGTTTCGCCTCCGGAGTCCTCGACGACGCGCTGTTCACCGCGCCGGACGCCGGCGCGCTGACCGAGATCTACGCCGGCATGGGTGACCTGCGGCCCACGGTGGCCGTGCAGGAGCTCGAGAGCAGGCCCGACGGGACGCTGCGGGCCCATCTCGCCTGGTCATGGGTGATCCACGAGGGCAAGCCGGCCTGGGAGTACGCGACGGCCATCGACCTGCGGCGCGGGGAGCCGGGGCAGGCGGTGGCGCCGGCGGCCTTCGGTGACTGGCGCGCCGTCTACGCCCCCGAGGCCGTGGCCCCCGGCCTGCAGCCGGGGGAGCACCTGCGGGCGACGCGGCTGGCGCCGGTGCGCGGGCCCATCCTGGGGCAGCGCGACGAGCCCCTGGCCTGGAACCAGCCGGCGCTGCGGGTCGGTATCGACAAGACGCTCACCGATGCCGCGACGGCCGAGGCGTCCGCCGCGCAGATCGCCGGCTTGCTGGGTTTGGACGCCGAGCGGTTCGTCGCGCAGGTGCGCGGCGCCGGCCCGCGGGCTTTCGTGGAGGCGCGGGTGCTGCGGGCCCTGGTGCCGGCCGAGGCGGAGCTGGCCCGGGCGGCGCAGCGGTGGATCGGCGTGCGCGCCTTGGAGACCACCCGCCCGCTGGGGCGGACGGCGACGTTCGCTCGGCCGCTGCTGGGCGCGGTGGGGGAGGCGACGGCCGAGCAGGTGGACGCCTCCGGCGGCACCATCCGCGGCGGTGACCTGGTGGGCCGCGGCGGCCTGCAGGAGGCGCGCAATCACGTGCTCGGCGGCACGACCGGCTTCGTCGTCGAGGCCGTCGGTGAGGGCGTGCCGCCGCCGGCTCGGGAGCTGTTCAGGGTCGACGCCCTCGACGGCGCGGCGGTGCGCACGACGATCGATGTCGGCGTGCAGGAGGCCGCCGAGGCTGTGCTGGCGGACGCCGCCGCCACCCCGGGCGGGCCGACGGGCGCCAGCGCGCTCGTGGCGATTCGACCCTCCGATGGCGCGGTGCTCGCCGCCGCGTCCGGCCCGGGCTCGGCGGGCCACTCGACCGCGACGCTGGGCCAGTTCGCGCCCGGTTCGACGTTCAAGATCGTGACCGCCTTGGCCATGCTCCGCGCCGGTGCCACGCCCGATGCGCTCGTGCCGTGCACCGACGGCCTGACGGTGGACGGGTACCGGTTCGACAACTGGGCGGGCTACCCGGCCGCCGCCCTGGGTGACGTGCCGCTGCGCACCGCGTTCGCGTGGTCGTGCAACAGCGCCTTCCTGGCCCAGGCGGCCACGCTCACGCCGGAGCAGGTGGCGGACGCCGCGGCGTCCCTGGGGCTGACGGGGGAGAAGAACCTGGTGGTCGGCTCGTTCTCGGGCGCCGTGCCGGCCGAGGGCACCGACGTCGAGCGGGCCGCTGCGCTCATCGGGCAGGGCCGGGTGCTGGCCTCGCCGCTCGGGATGGCGACGGTGGCCGCCTCGGTGGCGGCCGGTCACACCGTCGACCCGGTGCTCGTCGAGGAGCCAGGGCGGACGTCCGCCGCCACCCCACTGACCCAGGCCGAGGCGGACGCCCTGGCCTCGCTCATGGGCGCGGCGGTCACGGACGGCACCGCCGCCGAGCTCGGGGGGATCGCCGCCGCCCACCCGGGCGTGCGCGTGCTGGCGAAGACCGGCACGGCGAGTTGGGGCTCACCGGTGCGCCACCACGGCTGGGTCGTGGTCGTCGCCGGCGACCTCGCGGTCGCCGTGTTCTGCGAGGACGCCCCCGATGGCTCGTCCGACGCCCTGGCCATCGCCCGCGCCTTCCTGGCGTGACCCAGCGGGCCACAGGCCCGGCTGGGCGCTGGGGGCGGCGGCTCAGCCGAGGGCGGCGTCCCGCTCGAACAGGGCCCGGGTGGCCCGCTCCTGCTCCACGCTGCTCCAGCGGATCTCGGCCAGCGCGGACAGCGACTCCTGCACCACCCGGTCGAGGCCGGCGCGGGCGATGAGGCCACGCTCGTGGGCGATGCGGGCCGCCCCGACATAGGTGTCGACGAGGTGGATGCGTTCGCCGCGCAGGCGCGCACGCTCGGCGTCCGAGGTGTGCACGACGTCGTGGATGAACACGATGTCGAGCGCGTGCTCCAGCCGCTGCCACAAGGTGTCGCCGACGCGGATGTCGGCCTGGCCGGAGTCGCCGATGAACAGCAGCCGGTACTCGGGGAACAGTGCGTGGTAGTGCTCGATGTTGGCGATCTTGCGGCCGGCCATGAGGTCGCGGGTGAACAGGGCCTGGACGGTGCCGGTCATCACCGAGTGGTGGGCGATGCCGGCGCGGCGCAGCGACGCGCGCGTGTGGTTCTCGATGAGTCCGAACGCGTCACCGGGGCGGGCCGTGACGAACGTCAGGTCGCCCATGGAGAACGGCTGGTCGTCGGGGCCGCGGTCGAGGGCGTCCAACAGGGCCAGGATGCCGGGGTAGATCGTGCCGCGCGGGTAGCGCCGGTCGTGCAGCGCGCAGACGACGGTGTCGTCGATGTCGCACAGCACCTTCGCCTCGCCCGGTTCGACGCCGGCGGCCTCGCGGGCGATGTGGTTGAGGATCTCCGCGCGGATGGTGGGGCTCCGGACGTCGGAATAGACCAGACCTTCCAGGTCGTGGGAGTCGGTGCGCATGTTCATCGCGTTCTTCAGGCGAGTGAGGCCCTCACCGCAGCAGGAGAGGAACACCGCGCGGATCGCCTCGGCGTCGGCCCGGGAGGTGGGGCCGGCCTGCAGCCCGTAGGCGAGGTTGGCGCGCGCCTGGATGCTGAGGTCGCCGATCCGCGCCACGAGCAGGTCACGCACGGCCGTCCGGTTGGCCGGGCCGAAGCGGCGGTCGTCCAGGCTGCCGATCAGGTCGGCGGCATCGGTCTCGAGCAGGATCCGATCCAACGCGGACGCCGACGCCATCCGCAGCAGCGCCAGCACCTGCTGCTCCTCCGTCCGCGAGGTGCGACCGGCCAGGAGCGAGGCGAGCAGGGTGGGCGACGACATGATCTCCACCCTAGCCAGCGGACGCGGCCGCGCCGCGCGGGTTCCAGGAGCCGGCCAGCCCCGCGGGGTCAGGACCCGGCCAATCACCCCTTCTCGAAGCCCCCCGCAGGCGAGAAGAACTCACCAGCGCCGACACCCGGGTGACCACCGGAGGCGGGGGACCGTCGCCATGCACGCCACGACGCAGCGGCGATCGCGACAGCCGAGAGGACAGCATGGAGTGCATCCATACCCGGCGGGTCAGCCCACGGGCCGAACCTGAACAGGGCGAGCATCACCAGCACGGTCAGGCCAAGGGCGACAGCAAGGCCTACGACGACCTCCGCGAGGAAGCGACTCCAAGCGCGGCCCGGTAGCCCCAGGCACAGGGACAGCCCGGCCACCACAACGACCCCCAAGGGCACGGCGAGAAGGTCTGAGCCCGACAAGGCCAGGGCGACCACCCCAGCCGTGCCGGCGACCATGGCCAGCAATCCGACGCGCTTCATGATTTCAGGGTAAGCCGCGGCCAGGCACCTGACCACCCTGTGGGCAGCAGCCTGACGGTGGCTCTGGCTCGCGCAGGGGGATGACGGTGCGCTCACCGATCCGTCGACACAGCTGCCGTGCCCCCTGGTGGACACTGCACGGCCTGACATGGTTAGAGAGTCCGGTCACGGTCGTCGCTGACAACGGCGACGAGCTGGCAGTGCGCCTGGACCCGGGAGACCCTTTCTCCTTCACCAAGCATCCGTTTGGTCAACATCCCTGATGGGCCTTGAGTCGTGGCCCCTGGAGCGCCCGTGGCCGACTGGTTTCAGCCCGTTGAGGCTCCCACGTGGATTCGGAGAGCGTCGGCGGCGAGGCGGGCGACGTCGGGACCGCCAAAGGTGTGGTGGAAGTCGGGGTTGGTCTCGTACATGTCGGCCATTCCGCAGATCATGGCGGCGGCACCGGCCTCGTCGCCTGCGTGGGTCGGGGTGCCGGGGATTTGGGCGAACCAGGCGATATGGGTTGCGGCATGCTGCTGCGCTGCGAAGGACCCAGGGGTCTCGCCATCTTTCGCAAGTTGGTCCCACTGCTCAACGAGGGCCTCGTTCCTGGTCTTCCAGTCACGCTGCTGGTTGACCGTCATTTCGTGCCACCACCGATTCGAGGCCTCGAAGGCTTCTCGCCCCCAGCGGCGGACCACATCGTCCTCGTAGGCGTCATTGAAGCCTTGAAGCATGAGGTCCATTTGCGGTTCGCGTCCTTCTTGGCGCATCTGCAGGGTGTGTTCCACCGCGTGGATTCGACGTTCGAGGGCGAGCTGTTCGGAATGGAGCGCCTCAAGCTGAGTGACCAAGGCTTCGACCTCAGTCGCGGTCGATGTCGAAGCGCTGAGGGCTGCTGCGATTTGAGCCAGCGGCATGCCAGTGCCGCGCAGCAGCAGAACCCGCTGCAACCGTGCGACGGCGCGGGGCCCGTAGTACCGGTAGCCGTCGGAACCGACCCGGTCAGGAGCGAGTAGGCCGATGCGGTGGTAGTGGCGCAGGGTGCGGCCGCTGATCCCCGCGCGTTCGGCGAGCTCGTGCACGGTCCACTCCACTGCTGGCCCCAATCTGCGTGAGTCGTGTCGTCCTGGGTCGGGGGCTAGTGTTCCGCGCCCGGCTCCAAGCCGAACCGTGGCAGCGCTACATCGAGGATATCGGCCGCGGGCGTCCGAGTACTCGTCGCTGCAGTAGTTCCGGTCACGTCGAGGTAGGCCCCCACGAGTCGGGCGCCAGCCGCGTACCCGGCACCTGTCGGCAGCCCCACGGGCGCGGCCCCGAAGAACTCGGCTGTGGCGTCGCCGAGCACCCAAGACGCGAAGTCGGACATACCGGTCACGCCGAGCCCGGAGACGACCTTGGCGAGAACAGCGTCGTCCTTGCGGGTGGCGTCGCTGACAAAGTGGGTGTAGCCGCGCTGCCCATACAGCTCTACCGCGAACATGTCGGCCAGGCCTTCAGAGATCACGTGCTCGCCCACCGTCACGGTGGCGGGATCCCACACCACCCCGCCCGGGGAGTAGCGCACGTTGTGGTGCAACTCGTGCACCACAATTGCCTCGAGGCGATCGATCACGGCTGGTGACGGCCACACGGTGATGACGATGTAGCCGCTGATTCCGCCGAATCCGGAAATGCCGCCAGCCTCCTCGATGAAGTGCCGGTTGGACGGATCACCAAGGAGCAGCAGGACACGCAGGTCGGGAAGCTCCAGGCCGGGCATCACCGAGGTGAGTGCCGCCAGTCCCTCGTTGACAGCGGCACGGGTGCGACGCCAGGCATCAGCCGCTCTCAGCTCATCCAGACCTTGCCGGATCTGGTCGTCGAGTGAGTCCGGGCCGGCGAGTGGGAAGCCGAAGTTCTGGTGGTGGGCGCTCACCATGTCCATCCCACCCGGGATGAAGAAGTACATGCCGGCCATCGGGTCCCACAACTCCCGTACCCGAGCGGCACGCTCGGCCGGCGTTGCGGCCAGAACCCGGCTCATTCCCGCGGCACTGTCGATCACTGAGATGGTCATGGCGGTGACGCTAGACCTTGTCGCGACGACAACGTCAAGAAGAGAATGGGCCTCCCGTCGGGTTGCACGGCGGCAGGACAAGACTGACCTGGCCGCCCTGCGTGTCTCTTGAGCGTCTCGTCGAGGGGGACGTCGAGGTAGACGACGAACGTCGGACCGTCGTGCTCGGCTCGCACGGTGAGCGGGGCACGCACGACGGTGCCGCCTACTTCGAAGCCGTCGAGCAAGAGCCCGCAGCCCACGTCCGACTCGCCACCGTTGGGAGGTTCGGCAGGCGCAAAGCCAAGAACGAGCAGCAGGCCGCGACCCAGCAAGCCGCCACCGTGCGAGCGCAGATACGCGACGCCTGGGGCGAGCCGCCCCGTACCGCCAAGGCTCTGCCCGCCTGGGCACCCCAGGCCGCCGCGCGGCAGGCCGAGGCCGATGAACTCCGCGCCCTGCCAGCAGGCGAAGCCGCCCGACGCATCGAAACCAGCCGCGTCGAGCAAGACCCGGCACGTCAGCGAGGGGCAGAGCGGGCGCGGGGACTTCACGACCCGTACCGCAGTGACCCGCACCGCGAGGGGCCAGCACGCAGCCTGTAGACGTTCCCCGCCTACGCAGTGGGGTTTCCGAGCGCTTGGCGCACCAGCCCTGCGGTGCGAGGCGCATCGACGGCGAGGCGATCCAGCACGTCTACCGCCGTGGCATCGCCGCCCCAGGCGCGAGCGATCGCGGTCACGATCCCGTCCAGCACGTCCGGGTGCGCTGCGCGAAGCCCGGTGAGGAAGGCATCCGGGTGCTGAGCCTCGATACCCCACGGGCTGAGGGCGTGGGCAGGGAAGTCGCGCAGATTCCGGGTGACGATCACCTGTCCCCCGGCATGGATCGCAGCAGCCAGGACGTGTCTGTCGCCGGGGTCGGGGAGTTTGAGCTGGTCGACCAGGTGTTCGTAGCCGGTGACCGTCACGTCGCGGATCGCATCGTTCATCAACCGCCGGGTGCGCTCCAACCTGGCCGGATCGAGGTCTGGCCGGTTCTTCCGGAGGTTGCCGAACACCTCATCGAGAATCTGCTCCGTCCACTTCGGCGACGCCAGCCGTGCCAACCCGACCCGGATCAGCACGTCTCTGAGCGTGGACGGGTAGAGCACGTTCGCGTCATAGACGACGACCCGCGCCATCAGCTCAGCCCGAGCGCGTGAGCCTCCGCCGCCAGCTCGTCCGCTGCCGCCGCCCGGCGCGCGTCGTCCTCCCGCATGTACCCGATCAGGGAGGCGGCCTTGATCCGGCGGTGCGTGCCGACCGTGCGGTAGGCGATCTGCCCGGCATCGAGCAGCCCGATCAGAAACGGCCGAGACACGCTCAGGGCATCTGCTGCCTGCTGCGTGGTCAGCTCCGCGTGCGCAGGCACGAGGGTCACGCCCTCACCGTGGGCGAAGCTGTCCAGCACGCGGGCGAGCGCGGCCAGCGCCGAACGCGGCACCTCCACCTCCCCGCCCGACCCGCCCAGGCTCAACCGCACCGGAGTATCTGCATCCAGTGCAGCGTCAAGGCCGCGTAGCGCCGAGGCCGCCAGCTCCGCGTCTGTCGGCTCGGGCACCAGCGTCGCGATGTCACTCATCGCCCCACCCCTTCCAATCGAAACACTCGCAGCAGTCGCAGCAGTCGCAGCAGTCGCAATAAGCGTAATGCGGATGGGTCGTCACCACCAGTGGTCGAGAGCGCCATCCAGGACACAGACGCCGGCAGTCGAGAGCGTGCACAGTAGCGTCAAACGCGACATGTGGTATTCCCCGAGGCGGAGTTGCCCCGGAGGATCACCAATCGAGGGCGCTCTTGGGTCATGTTTTCCTGCTGTCCGCGTCTCTGGCTGGGGCATGGTCGGACGCTACGCCCCGACAGCGGCAATTCAGTGCGTCCGCACGGTCGCTACTCCAGCCATCGGCCGGTGGCGCGCTCCACCCAGGCCCCGGGGCCTTCCTCGTCGCAGCTCGTTCCGCGGCGTGACGCGTGACCCACGCATCCGTCGGCAGCTCACAACCACGTAGGACCTTGTCGACCTCTACGTTGAGGATGATCGACCCGTCGGGATACAGCGCGTCGTAAGTGAAGGACGGTGACCGCAGGGGCCAATGGCCGGGCCGCCGAATAAGCACACCGCCTTGTTCGTACGTGCCTTCTCCACGCCGTCACCCTAACTGGGCTTGGCGAATCCGCCGTGCAGCAGCGGCACCCCCGCGGAAGAAGAGCGCATCCGCCTGCCTGACTCACTGACGTGCCGATCCGAGAGGCTCCACGCACGTTGATCGCGGCAGATCCGGGGCGCCTGCAGGGAAGACCTGTACCCCTGGTGGGTGGCTGCGTGACCGAGTCGTTCGTGGTGGCAGTGGGAGTCGACGTGCTGCTTGTCGCAGGTCAGCTGAGCCAGCGTCGCCCTGTGCGTCCTTTCCGTCGTGGTGCGCCCAAGCGACAACGGCGGTGCCCAAACCAGTGCCTCGGGTCGAGGATGCCCCCCGGCCCTGCGTCCCATGGGGAAGGGGCGTGGACCCACAGGCGACGGCCCCGTTCGACTTCGTAACGAACCCCCGTTGCCATGTGGCAGAAAGCCCAGGGCGTTGGTGATCGTGCGCAGCGGCGGCCCGAACAAGTGAGTCGGCCCACCCTGGAACCTGGTTCCAGGAGCCGGCCTGCCCCGCGGGGTCAGGACCCGACGGTGCTGATGGCGCCGACGGCGACGGCCAGCACCACGGTGTTGAAGACAAACGCCAGGACGCCGTGCAGCGATACCTTGCGCCGCATCCGGCGGCTGGCGACCTCCACGTCGGTGGTGCCGAACGTGGTCGACACCGCCACGGCGAAGTAGAGGTAGTCCACCGGGCGGCGCGCGGCGGCCCGTGCGCCTAGCGGGGGGCCGGGCGCGTCGTCCCAGGGCTGCGCCCCGGCGTCCGCCTCCGGATCGTCGGGGAAGCGCAGCTGCGTCCAGCCGTGCCGGCCGTCGGTGCGCAGGTAATCCAGGCCGAAGGACAGCAGCATCGTCAGCCAGCTCGCGATGAGGAGCATCACCGTGAGGAGCAGGTCGACCACCCCCAGGGAGCGGTCCACGACGAGCAGCACCGCGAACACCAGCGACAGGTACGAGACCATGACAGCCAGCCCTGAGCCGGGCTCCAGGAGCAGCACGTACCGGCGTACCCAGGTCGGCTCCCGCGAGGCCTCGGCCCAGCGCACCAGGCGGGGCCACGGCTGCAGGTACAGCGCCGCGGTGAGCGCCACATAGCCGGCGAGGCACAGGGCCAGCCACCCGAGACCCCAGCGCGACACGACCTGGTGGGGCTCGGCCGCCACCGGGTTGGGGCCGAACACCGACGTCACCACCGCCACGGCCACGGGGGCGGCCAGCGTGGAGCGGCGGAGCTCCGTGCTGAGCACCCACCACCAGGGATCGAACCGACGCCGCGCAGCCATCACGCCGGTGAGTGTGCCAGACCCGGGTGACAACTCAGCGACCACGGCGTACGAGCAACGCGCCGGCCTGGACGCGCACCCGCAGGTCGGCGACCGTCCCGACGACGTCGCCGTCCAGGTGCAGGGGCGTGGGGTGGTCGGGGACGGCCCACACCGTCCGGGCCTGGTCGTACCGCAGCGCCGTCACCTCCCGCGCGTGGTGCAGGATGCCCTTGGCGGCCACCTCACCCCACTGCAGCGGTGAGCGGATCGGTACCTCCAGCGTGTCCAGCACCCCGTCGAAGGGGGACGCCGTGCCCACCACCCGCACCCCGGCCGGGATGGCACCGCAGTTGGCGACGATGAGCGTCCACGTCCGGATGCGTCGCGCCGGCGTCATGTCGAGCGACACGCGCATGTCAAGGGGGTGGGCCCGCAGCCGCCTGAGGCCGGCGGCGACGTAGGCCAGCCAACCCAGGCGATCCTTGTGCTCGGGACGGGTGTCGTGCACCGTCGCTGCGTCGTGACCCACGCCCGCCATCACCAGGAACGCCCGCTCGCGCGTCGGCGTCCCGACCACCCCGTCCGCCGACACCGGACGCCAGCTCGCCCAGCCCACGTCGACCGGTGTCGCTCCCGGCCGCAGCGCCCGCCGAATTGCCGCGCGCAGGTGCCGGGTGCGCAGCCCGAGGTTGTGGGCGAAGAGGTTGGCCGTTCCGAGCGGCAGGATGCCGAGTTCGACCCCCGAGCCGGCCAGCGCCTCGGCGACCTCCCGGACCGTGCCGTCCCCGCCGCCGACCACGACCTGGCGGGCGCCGCGCGCGAGGGCGGCGCGCGCCTGGGGGCCGCCGGCGTCCTCGCGGGTGGTCGTGACGATGTGCGGATCGCCGAGGCCGGCCGCCGCGCACATCGGGCCGATCTCGCGGCGGGCGCGCGCGTACTGGCCGGCCTTGGGGTTGAGGATCACCCAGACCGGGGACGTGGGCTCCGGGCCGGAGAAGGGTTCGTCGTGCGCGGGCACCCGTCCATTGTGACCCCAGGCGGCCCGATCCGCGGACGCCGCGGCGTTAGGGTGAGCCCATGAGCGATGTCCCCGCCGACCTGGCCGCCCTGCGCGCGAGCATCGACAACCTCGACCGGGCACTCGTGTGCCTGCTCGCCGAGCGTTTCCGCATCACCCAGGCCGTGGGCCACCTCAAGGCCGACCGGGGGATGCCGGCGTCCGACCCGGAGCGGGAGCGGCGCCAGATCGAGCGGCTGCGGGGGCTGGCCGACGAGGCGGGCCTCGACCCGGAGTTCGCCGAGAAGTTCCTCACCTTCATCGTGCGCGAAGTCGTGCGCCACCACGAGCTGATCGCCCGCGACGCTGAGGAGTGAGGTTCAGCCCGCGAACGCGCTGACGAAGTTGCGCAGGATGAGCGACGGCACCTCGCGCACCCCGGACGCCCGGGTCTCCTCAATGAGCTGGGGCAGCTCGTCGGGGTGGAAGTAGCCGGCGTGCGCGTAGATCCGCAGCCGTTCCACCAGGCGTTCCACGTCGAGCTCGGGGTGGAACTGGGTGGCGTAGGCGCGGCGTCCGACGCGAAAGGCCTGGACGGGGCAGGCGTCGCCGGTCGCGAGCAGCACCGCGTCGGGCGGGAGCGCCGCGCACGCCTCCTTGTGGCCCACGAAGGCGTCGAAGGTGGCCGGCAGCCCGGCAAACACCGGGTCGGACGCCGCCGCGTCGGTCAGCGACACCGCGACCGCACCGGGCCGCTCCCCGTAGGACTTGTCGACCACGCCGCCGAGCCGCTGGGTGATGAGGCCGACGCCGTAGCACAGGCCGAGGAACGGGACGTCATGGTCGAGCGCGGCGTCCAGGACGCGGCCGAGGTCGTCCTCCACGCGCTGCTGAACCACCGACTTGGTGGCGTCGGAGGCGTTGTACTGCCCGCCGCCCACGATGATGCCGGCGTAGTCGGCCACGTCGACGTCGGGCAACGGGGCGTGCTCGGCGCGCAGCGAGACGAGGGCGTCCGGCTCCAGCCCGGTGAACGTGCACAAGGCGTCGTACTCGGCCGCCGCGGCCTCGTCGTGGTCGCGGATGGACAGGTGCAGGAACGGCTTCACAGATCCTCCTCGAGCGAGGCGCTCGTCTCGGCCATCAGGGCCTTCGTGATGGTGGCGGGGTCCGCGCCGTCGGTGGCGAGCGCGCGTTGTCGCTCCGCGGACGTGCCGTGGGTCAGCAGGCGGGTGGTGACGGCGAGGGCGTCCGAACAGCCGAGGTCGGACGCGATCGGTGTGAGCTCGGCGAGCCAGCGGTCGATCTCGTCGCGCAGGGGCACGGGGGTGCCCGCGGCGTCGATGAGCTGGGCGTCGAGGCCGTGGCGGGCGGCGCGCCACTTGTTCTCCCGGACGAACCACGCCGGTCGGCGGGGCGGGGCGTCATCGGCATCGTGGTGGCGCCAGAACCACTCCGTGAGGCACTGGCTCCAGGCGGCGACGGCACCCAGCTCGGCCAGGGTGGGGGAGCAGTCGGCGACCCGGTGCTCGACGGTGCCGAACTTGGGGGCAGGCCGGACGTCCCAGCGGATCTCGGTGGCCTTGGTGGCCATGCCCGCGCGCTGCAGGTCGGCCACGTAGGCCTCGAAGGCGGGCCAGTCCCGCACCTGGTCGGGCGGCAGGCCGTTGGTGGCGAGCTGTTGGAACAGCATGGTGCGCTGCGACGCGAACCCGGTGTCCTCGCCGGTGAAGAAGGGGCTGGACGCCGTCAGCGCCAGCAGCACCGGCGCCGTCTCGGCGAGGAAGTGGGTGAGGGGCAGGGCAAGGCCGACGTCGGGGACGCCGACGTGCACGTGGGTGCCGCAGATCAGCATCCGGCGGCCCCACCAGGCGTTGCGTTCGGCGACGGTGGCGTACTGCTCACCGGGGCTCACGGTGGCGTCGTCCGGACGGGCGCCCGGGTGGGTGCCGGCGGCGAGGACGGCCAGGCCCAGGGGCGCGGCGGCGTCAGTGACCCGGCCGAGCAGGGCGCGCATTTCGGCGAGGGCGTCGGGCACGGTGGCGTGCACGCCCGAGACGAGCTCGATCATCGTGGTGAGGTACTCACCGACGATGGGACCGTCCTCGGTCGCGCCCAGGGCGTCCAGCAACTCCGGGGCGCGCGGCGCGAGGGCACCGGTCGCAGCGTCCACGACGAAGAGTTCCCACTCCAGGCCCAGCGAGCCCCGGGTGGAGGAACCGAACGGGATCGGGGCCACGGCCACGCCCGGCGTGCGGGCGGCGTCCGTGGCCCCGGAGGTGCCGTTCAGGGTCAGTCCAGCAGGTCGGCGTAGAGCACCGAGCTGAGGTAGCGCTCACCGAAGCTCGGGATGATGACGACGATCGTCTTGCCCTCGTTCTCGGCGCGGGAGGCCACCTCACCGGCGGCCTTGAGGGCGGCGCCGGAGCTGATGCCCACCAGCAGACCCTCGTCGGTGGCGGCCTTGCGGGCCCACGAGACGGCGTCCTCGGAGGCGACCGGGATGATCTCGTCGATGACGTCGCGGTCGAGGATCGCGGGGACGAAGTTCGCACCGATGCCCTGGATCTTGTGGGGCGCGGGCGCATTGCCGGCGAGCACCTGCGACTCGGCGGGCTCCACGGCGACCATGCGCACGTCAGCCTTGCGCTCCTTGAGCACCTGGCCCACACCGGTGATGGTGCCGCCCGTGCCGACGCCACTCACCACGATGTCGACCGAGCCGTCGGTGTCGTTCCAGATCTCCTCCGCGGTCGTCTTGCGGTGGATCTCGACGTTCGCCTGGTTCTCGAACTGGCGGGCCAGGACGCCGCCCCGCTCCTCGGCGATCTCGTTGGCCTTGTTGACCGCGCCGCGCATGCCCTCCGGGCCCGGCGTGAGCACCAGCTCGGCGCCGAACGCGCGCAGCAGGGCGCGCCGCTCCTTCGACATGGTCTCCGGCATCGTCAGCACCACCTTGTAGCCGCGCGCGGCACCGACCATGGCGAGCGCGATGCCGGTGTTGCCCGATGTGCCCTCGACGATGGTGCCCCCGGGCTTGAGCTCACCGGACGCCTCCGCGGCGTCCACGATCGCGACGCCGATGCGGTCCTTCACCGAGTTGGCCGGGTTGTAGAACTCCAGCTTGGCCAGCACCGTCGCCTTGGCATCGGGGAACAGATTGTTGATCTTCACCAGCGGCGTGCGGCCGATGAGTTCAGTGACGTTCTCGAACACGTTCATGCCTCCTCAACCTACCGGGCGACGCCCCGTATTCCCGACCGCATCTCATTGGTCGGCGCCCGGATACCGGGGTGGTCTTGCGACGATTCCTCCATGGTTCCGGGGCGGACGCCCCCCACCCCAGGTCGGCGCCTCCCACCCGGTCGGGCCTCCCACCCCGGTCGGCGCTGGGGCGGGCTGGGCGTTCAGCATGGTTTCGTGCCCCGGCGCCGTCCCTTGCCCGAATTCCCACGACCCGTCGAGGTCACCTGGCGCTCTCCTGACGGGGCGCACCCTCGGGCCCACGTGGCGGGGGTTCCCACGTCGTGGCGCAGTGGAGCCCACGTGGCGGCCCTTGCACGGCCCTCCACGTGAGCGGAGCTGCGCCACGTGCAGATGAGGTGCGCCACGTGGGGCAAGCGGAGGCGTCCATGCTGCGTCAGGTCGTCTGAGCTGCGCCACGTGGCACTGCGTCAGGTGCGTCACGACCCGGCGGGGGCGCCAAGCGGCTCCAACGGTGAGTGGTTCGGTTCTGAGCCGGGACGCCGGCCCCCGCGAGAGTGCCCAGGCGAACACGGGGGCCGTCGAGCCACGGCGTTCTCCGCGGGGTCCGTGGGGTCCGTGGGGTCCGTGTGGATGGGCCACGCGGCGCACCTGGGGCTCACGTGGCGGGGTGCCCCACGTCGTGGCGCAGTGGAGCCCACGTGGCGGCCCTTGCACGGCCCTCCACGTGAGCGGCGCTGCGCCACGTGGAGATGAGGTGCGCCACGTGGGGTCCGCGCTGGGATGCGCGGTGCGCCAGGTGGCGGCCAAGTGCGCCACGTGGTGGCCACGTGCGCCAAGTGGGGCGAGGCGCCAGGTGTGGGGAGCGTGATCGCGGAGTTCTCCACAGATGTGGCCCGGATCGGGTTCCCGAGGGGCGCCGGACGCGCGAGGAGTGGTGAGCTGTCGCCATGGAGCTTGAGATCTTCACCGCGAAACAATTGGCCGGAGTCGGCGTCGGCCCCCGGGAGGTGGCGCGTGAGCTGGCAACCGGCAAGCTGATCCGGCTGCGACGCGGCGTCTACCGGCCCGGCGGGCAGCTCGACCCCACCGACGCCCATCGGCTCCAGATTGCCGCGGCGAGGCTGGTGTTGCCGCGGGGGGGTCGTGAGTCACGGCAGCGCGGCGGTGCTCCATGGTCTGCCGGTGCCCGGCTCGGCGATCCAGAGGGTGTCGTTCACCCAGTCGGTCCGCGGACGGGGGCACGTCTCGGGATCGGTCCATGTCCGGGGTTGCCCGTTGGAGGCCGACGAGATCACCGAGATCGACGGGGTGCCGTTGACTTCGCTCGCCCGCACGGTCTCCGACCTCGCCAGAGAGTTGCCTTTCGAGTGGGCAGTCGGGGTGGCGGACGCCGCCCTGCGCCTGGGCGCCACGCGTCCCGAGCTGCTGGACGAGGTGGAGCGGGCGCGCCGGCGTCCGGGCAATCGGCGGGCGCGCGCAGTGGTGACCTTTGCCGACGGCCGCGCCGAGTCCGTCGGTGAGTCACGGAGCCTGGTGATCTTCGCGCGCAGCCTCATCGCTGAGCCGACGCTGCAGCATGAGGTGTGGTGCGATGGCGTGCTGATCGGGCGCAGCGACTTCGGGTGGATCGACCAGCGGGTGCTCGGGGAGTTCGACGGGAGGGTGAAGTATGGCCGCTCCCGGTTGCGCGACGAGACGGCCGAGGACGCTGTCGTCCGCGAGAAGATTCGCGAGGACGCGCTGGGCCGGGAGAACTGGCTGGTCGTGCGGTGGATCTGGCCCGACCTCGACCATCCCGACATGCTGGTGCGTCGCATCCGGGCGGCGCTCGCGTCCGGGCGAGACATGGCTGCCTGACCTCCAGCCGGAGGCAGGAGAGTGGCCGCACCCCCGTGGGGGAAGCCGGTTCGCCGCCCACCCGGGGCACCAACGCAGTGCGGATCACGACCACGTGTATTCGAGGTGCGTCACGTCCATCCGACCGGCGCCGGGTCAGGGCCGGCCCGTCAGGGCAGCAGCGCCAACGCGCCCAGCCCGACCGCGACGGCCACGCCGAAGGATGCCAGGGTGCCCACGATGAACCGTTCGGACGCCCCGCCCGCCTGTTGCAACTCGGGGTACCGGCCGAGCCCCTTGATCGCGACGACGATCGCGATCAGTTCGGGGTGCTGGGCCATGATGGCGCCGGTGATGGCGATGCGCTCCAGGATGCCCACCCACAAACCCCCACGCAGCAACGGTCGCGGCTCGGCGGAGCGCGGGGCCAACAGGGGCACGAGGCGTCCGGTGCTGTCGCGCTCCATGGTCGGAAGGATCACCTCGGGCACCCGCGCCAGCCGCAACACCCCCACGGAGACGGCCCAGCCGACCAGCACGGACGCCATGAGCGCGCCCACGATGATCCCCGCCACCAGCCACGGATTCATGACGCGTCAGCCTCCTCCAGCAGTCGGACGAGCACAGGGTAGCCCGCCCGCTCCACGCCGATGGCGGACGCGGTGAGCGTCTGCGACACGTTCTGCGGGGTGACGCCGAGCGTCTCGGCCGCCGCGCGCTGGGTGGCGGACGCGTCGACGGCGTCCACGACCGCCCACTGCGTCGACGTGCGTCGGAGCACCATCGTGCCGATGAGCCCGATCAGCGCCTCCACCTCGGCGGCGAGGTCGGGGGCGGACGACGAGGCCACGGACACGCGGACGGGACCAGCGCCCTTGGCGCGCTCGACCGCGTCGCGGGCGTCCAGCAACGCCGGGCCACGCGCAGCGCGCACCGAGGCCGGCAGCGGATGCTCCACCGCGCCGATGCCCAGGCCGGCCGACCAGCGTCCGTCGCGCAGGACGAGGAGCAGGGCGTCGAGGGCGGCCCGGCCGTCGGCGGGCAACCCCTGCACCTCGTCGCCCACGGTGCGCTCGAACGGCAACACCGTGCGGACGCCGCCGAGCAGCCCGAGCAACTCCGGCACCAGGTCGTCACCGCGGCGCGAGCGGCGCTGGTCGATGGTCAAGGCGAACATCCATCAATCCTGACCACTTTAGACAGCGAAGTCAATCTTCAACGCTTGCCGATGAGCACTGGCGGCCGTGCCGGGCGTCGGTCCCCGGCGGACGCCCTCCCTACGGTCCTTCCCCGGGGCGACGGTAGGGTTTCCCCATGACCTCGGTTGAGTCCCACCGCCCCGTCATCGTCATCGACTTCGGGGCGCAGTACGCCCAACTCATCGCGCGCCGCGTCCGTGAGGCGAAGGTGTTCTCCGAGATCATGCCGCACACCGCATCGGTGGAGGCGATCATGGCGAAGGATCCGCTCGCGATCATCCTCTCCGGCGGGCCCCAGTCGGTGTACACCCCCGGCGCTCCCCAGGTCGACCCGGCCCTGTTCACCCAGGGCGTCCCCGCGCTCGGCATCTGCTACGGCTTCCAGGCCATGGCCGCGGCGCTGGGCGGCGAGGTCGCCCGCACCGGGTTGTCGGAATTCGGCCGGACGCCGACGCGGCTGGACGCCCGCGGCGTCCTGTTGCAGAACCTCCCGGACACCTTCTCGACCTGGATGAGTCACGGCGACTCCGTCCAGCGCGCGCCCGAGGGGTTCGCCGCCTTGGCCCACACCGCGGGTGCCCCCGTCGCCGCCTTCGAGGACGCCGCCCGCCGGCTCGCGGGCGTCCAGTGGCACCCCGAGGTCATGCACACCGAACACGGCCAGCAGGTGCTCGCCCAGTTCCTCAGCCAGGTCGCCGGCATCGAGCCGACGTGGACGCCGGCCAACATCGTCGACGAGCAGGTGGCGCTCATCCGCGAGCAGGTGGGGGACGCCCAGGTGCTCTGCGCCCTCTCCGGCGGTGTCGACTCCGCGGTCGCCGCGGCGCTCGTCCACAAGGCCGTGGGTGACCAGCTCACCTGCGCGTTCGTCGACCACGGGTTGCTCCGCAAGGGCGAGCGCGAGCAGGTGCGGGAGGACTTCGTCCGCATCACCGGCATCAACCTCGTCGTCGCCGAGGCGGAGGAGCAGTTCCTCTCCGCCCTCGCCGGCGTCTCCGAGCCCGAGACCAAGCGCAAGATCATCGGCCGGGAGTTCATCCGCGTCTTCGAGCACACCGTGCGCCAGATCGACGCGGCCACCGACATCGAGTTCCTCGTCCAGGGCACCCTCTACCCCGACGTGGTCGAGTCCGGCGGCGGGGAGGGCGCGGCCAACATCAAGAGCCACCACAACGTGGGCGGGCTGCCGGACGACCTCCAGTTCACCCTCATCGAGCCGTTGCGCACCCTGTTCAAGGACGAGGTGCGCGCCGTCGGTGCCGAGCTCGGCCTGCCCGACGAGATGGTGTGGCGCCAGCCCTTCCCGGGCCCCGGCCTGGGCATCCGGATCATCGGCGAGGTGACGCGCGAGCGCCTCGACATCCTCCGCGAGGCGGACGCCATCGCCCGCGAGGAGCTCACCCGCGCCGGCCTCGACCGCGAGGTCTGGCAGTTCCCCGTCGTGCTGCTGGCCGACGTCCGCAGCGTCGGCGTCCAGGGGGACGGCCGCACCTACGGCCACCCCGTCGTCCTGCGCCCCGTCACGAGCGAGGACGCCATGACGGCCGACTGGGCGCGGCTGCCCTACGAGCTGATGGAGAAGATCTCCACCCGCATCACCAACGAGGTCCGCGAGATCAACCGCGTCGTGGTCGACGTGACCTCCAAGCCGCCGGGCACCATCGAATGGGAGTGAGCCAGCGCGTGGGGGCGGTCGGTCGAACGGCCGCCAGAGCGCTGCGCCCCGCCCAGCGTCTCCTCGGTGAGACGCTGCGTGCCCGCGTCGCCGGCTCCGACGCCGCCGACCGCGGCCACCAGATCTGGGGCCAGCCGGGGGAGCGGTGGTTCAGCCCCACCGACCCGATCTGGCGCGTGCACGAGGACGCCTCGATGTTCCCCGGCGGCGTCGCCGCCCTGCTCCTGCAGTCGCTGCACCCGCTGGCCATGGCGGGCGTCGCCGGCCACTCGGGCTACAAGGGCGATCCGTGGGGACGCCTGCAGCGCACGAGCCACTACATCGCCATCACCACCTACGGCACGATTCCGCACGCGACCCAGACCATCGACCACGTCGCCGCCGTCCACGAGCGCGTCCGCGGCAAGGACGACCGCGGCCGTCCATACCGCGCCAGCGACCCGCACCTGCTCGCCTGGATCCACGCCGCCGAGATCGCCAGCTTCCTCGCCGCCCACCGGGTCTACGGCGCGCACCCGCTCAGCGCCGCCGACGCCGACACCTACGTGGCCCAGACCGCGGTGCCCGCGGCGCGGCTGGGCGTGCTCGACCCACCCACCTCGGTGGCGGCGTTGGACGCCGTCCTCGCGGCCTACCGGCCCGAGCTGGAGCTGACCCCCGCGGCCGCCGAGACCATCGACTTCCTCCTGCGGACGCCCCCGCTGCCCGGCGCGGCCCGCCCGGGTTACTGGATGCTCGCGGCGGGCGGCATCGCCGTCCTGCCGCCGTGGGCCCGCGCGCTGGTCGGCACCCGCCTTCCCGTCCCCGTCGGTCGCGCCCTGGGCCGGGCCGGCACGGCCACCGTCCGCTGGGGCCTGGCAGGCATCGACTCCGGACGCCGTTCCGCACCCCCACCCGACTGAGACCCCCGGGCCCTGGACGCACGGCGGCCCGGACGCCACGGGGGGCGTCCGGGCCGTCGGTGTGAGGTCAGGAGCGCGAGGGACCCGAGCCGAACTGACGCTTGAGCTGGTTGAAGCCGGTCTCGTCGCCGTCCTCGTAGGGCAGGAACAGCCACAGGGCGACGTACGCCATCCAGCCGAGGGGCTGGATGAAGATGGCGGCGAGCAGGAACAGGATCCGGACGATCGTCGCGTCGATGCCGAGCGTGCGGGACAGCCCGCCGCAGACACCGGCGATCACCTTGTCGGAGCGGCTCCGGACGAGTGAGGTGGAGGCCATGGTTGGTTTCCTTTCGTTGGTGGTCGAGGGGACGTCGGACGCAGCGTCCGACGGATCAGGGTGGGGTGCGGGAGGCGAACAGTCCGAGCAGGCCGAAGATCACGAGGGCGACCGGCGCACCGACCCACACCCAGGGCCAGTGCACGGTGCCGAAGGCGTCCCACAGGCCGAGCCCGGCGACCAGCAGGCCGACGAGCCCGAGCACGAGCGCTGTCACGTCCGTCTTCACGGCTGCACCTCGACCCGGCCGACGTCGAGCGCGGCGCGCACGGTGAGCACCGGAGCGCTGGGGTCGTCGATGCGTTCCCACGTGAGGGTCTGCTCGACGCCGTGGGCGGACGCGTCGGGCGCGACCAGGGAGCCGACGTCCACGCTGGCCTCCACCCGCACGTTGCCGGAGGCGGGGAGCAGCACGGTGAGGCGTCCCATGTCCTGTCGGTAGGTGACCGTCTCCGTCTGCACCACCACGGCGTCGCGCAGGTTGATCGTCTGGTCACCGGAGGGCAGCTCGGTTTCGGACGGCACCGCGACGGGGCCCACGGCGCGGTGCATCTCGGGTGCGACCAGGGCCGACGGTGCCGGGATCAGCAGCATCGTCACGGTCGCTGCCGCGGCCACCACGGTGGCGGGCACGAGCCCGCCAGGTCGGCCGTGGACGGCACGGCCGGGGCTCGCGACGACGATGAGCGCCAGGGAGAGCACCGCGAGGGTGGATGCCACCCAGGCCAGCCCGGGCACGTCGGTGCCCCGGGCCACGAGCACGCCGAGCGCGCTCCAGGCGCCCCCGAGCGCCACGACGACGCCGCACCAGGTGCGCCAGCCGCGCCGGCGGCGTGTGCCGGCCGGTGCGCGGGTGCCGTCCGGCGCGAGCGCGGTGGCGGCGCTCAGCGGCGGCTCCCAACCGGCCGGACGACCGGCGTCCACGTTGTCGAGGCGGCTCTGCCAGGCCAGTGCGAGGCGCTCGAACTCCGTGCGGGGTGTGGCCGGGTGGCTGGGGGCGGGCGCGGGGGCCGACTGTCGGCCGCGTCCGAGCCGCAGCACGAGCCAGACGATGCCCATGATCGCCAGCGCCCCGGGGCCCGCGCCGGTGACCACCAGACCACCCAGGGTGGCCGTCACCACGGCGAGCACCAGCGTGCCCCGCGACCAGCCGCGGGTGAAGGGCAGGAGGTGACGGATGGGTTCGCCCGCGCCACCCGTGCGCGGGATCAGCGCCCAGCCGACGAGGTAGGCACCGATGGCGACGCCGTTGGTGATCAGGGCCGCGGCGACGAAGCCGAGGCGCACGAGGAGGGGGTCGATCCGCCACTCCCGGGCCAGCGCGACGCAGACGCCCGCGATCTGCGCGGCGTGGGGGTCGCGGCGCAGCGCAGGAACGTCATTCACCGTTCCAGTCTGTCCGATCCCCCCGGCCGGCTGATCAGGGAATCCCCGAGGGCACCCCGGGGTTGGTGTCAGCCCGTGGGCTCCCCCCGCCCCTAGGCTGTGAGCCGTGACCCGGCCCGAATTCGTGGCGCCCGGAGAGCCCCGACGGCTCGACCGGCCGCTGGACCGTGCCTGGCTGGGCGGCGTCGCCGCCGGTCTCGCCGACCAGACCGGGTTGCCCGTCCTCGCCGTCCGGATCCTGTTCGTCGTCGTGGGTGCGTGGCGGCTCGTCGGCGTCGGCGTCTACCTCGGGCTGTGGCTGGCGCTGCCGCCGGCCGAGCCGGATGCGAACGCCCCCGGTGTGGACGCGGCCACCCGCCAGAACCTGCGCACGGTGGCTGCGCGCCGCCCCCGCACCACGGACGTGGGCCAGGCCGTGGCGCTCGGCGTGATCGGGGTCGGGCTCGTGTGGCTGATCCAGTGGCTGGGGTGGGGCTTGGCGTGGGACTGGTGGGCGGCCGCGGTGGCCGCCGCCGTCGGGCTCACGCTGGTGTGGTGGCAGGCCGACCATGCCGGGCCGGGGCGCAGCGACGCGTCGCCGGACTGGCGGGGCCTGCTCGGCCCGCTGGTGGCCCACTGGACGACGGTGGTCTGCCTCGGGGTGGGGTTGGGGCTGCTGGGCGTCGCGGTGCTGCTCACCTGGTGGGCGGTGCCGGACCTGGGGGCGTTCTGGGGGACGGCGCTGGCCGTCGGAGCGGCGGTGGTGGCGGTGGTGGCCGCGGCCGCGCCCTGGGCGGTGCGGACGCGGCGCGCCTTCGTCCGCGCCCGCGAGGCCAAGCTGCTCAGCGACGCCCGTGCCGACATGGCGGCCCACCTGCACGACTCCGTGCTGCAGACCCTTGCCCTCATCCAACGGCAGGCACATCACCCGCGCGAGGTCGTCCGGCTGGCCCGCCGGCAGGAGCGGCAGCTGCGCCAGTGGCTCTACGGTGCGTCGTCGTCGGCCCAGACGCTGCGCGACGCCCTGCACGAGGCCGCCCAGGCGATCGAGGACGACTTCGACGTGACGGTCGAGTGCGTCACGGTGGGGGACGTCGCCTTGACGGCCCGGCTCGAGCAACTCGTGCGGGCCGCCCGGGAGGCCATCGTGAACGCGGCAAAGCACTCGGGTGCCCCGGTGGTGGACGTCTACGCTGAGGTCGACGAGGATTCCGTCGAGGTGTTCGTCCGCGACCGCGGGCGTGGTTTCGATGTGGACCTCGTGGCGGAGGATCGCATGGGCGTCCGGGGCAGCATCCTCGAACGCATGGCGCGCCACCACGGCGTGGCGCGCATCCGGTCCGATGCCGAACGTGGCACCGAGGTGAGTCTGGAGATGAGGTTATGAGCAGCAACGGTCCCGAGCTCGAGGAACCGAAGGTGGCGGGGCAGCGCCGCGTCGTCCTGGTGGACGACCACGCGATGTTCCGCAGCGGCGTGAAGCACGACATCGGGCCCTACGTCACGATCGTGGGCGAGGGTGAGGACGTGCCCAGCGCGGTCGAGACGATCACGCGGACGCTGCCGGAGGTGGTGCTGCTGGACGTGCACCTGCCCGGTGGCGGGGGCGTCGAGGTGATCAAGCAGGTGCTGGCCGTGACGCCGGACGTCACGTTCCTGGCCGTGAGCGTCTCCGACGCGGCCGAGGACGTCATCGGCGTCATCCGCGCCGGCGCCCGGGGGTACGTGACGAAGTCGATCTCGGCGCCCGAGCTGGTGGAGGCGATCGGCCGGGTGGCTGACGGGGACGCGGTGTTCAGCCCGCGGCTGGCCGGTTTCGTGCTGGACGCCTTCAGCGGGGCCATCGACGTGGCGTCCATCGACGAGGATCTCGACCGGCTGAGCCAGCGCGAGCGCGAGGTGCTGCGGCTGATCGCGCGCGGCTACGCGTACAAGGAGGTGGCGAAGGAGCTGTTCATCTCCATCAAGACGGTGGAGACCCACGTGAGCAGCGTGTTGCGCAAGCTGCAGCTCTCCAACCGCCACCAGCTGACCCGCTGGGCGACCGACCGGCGGCTCGTCTAGCCGCCCCGGGACGCGTCCCGGCAGATGGGGCGCGCCCGCGGGGAAGCGGTCCGGGCCAGGACGTGAAGAACCGGCGCGCCCCCGAGGGGACGCGCCGGTTGTGTGTGGTTGCGGTGTGTGGTGGTCAGGCGCGCGCGCGGTTCCGGGTCACGAAGCCCCAGATGGCCAGCACGAGCAGCGCACCGAGAATGGCGACGAGCCACGTCTGGAGGCTCCAGAAGTTCTCGAGGCCGATGTTGAAGATGGCGCTGCCGATCCAGCCGCCCACCACGGCGCCGACGACACCCAGGAGCAGCGTGGCGAGCCAGCCGCCACCCTGGTTGCCGGGCATGATTGCCTTAGCGATGGCCCCAGCGAGGAGGCCCAGAACGATCCATCCGATAAAACCCATGGCTGAAACGCTAGTGCGGTTTCGGGCATCGCCGCTACTCAGATTGGGCCGTTCAGGGTTCAATCAGGACAGACCCCCAGGAGGAGGGTCGGGGGTGCCCGGGGTGGACCTGGGATCGGACCCAGGTCACAGGCCGGCGGGCGTCACAGCAGCGGGCGCAGCGGCGCCAGGATGGCCTCGGACACCTTCGCGATCAGGGAGCGTTCGCTCCAGCGGTCGAGGGTCAGCTCGCGGCACTGGGCGGCGTCCATGTGGAACAGCTGCTCCATCTCGGCGGCCAGGGCCTCGTCGATCACCTGGGCGTTGACCTCGTAGTTGCCGATGAGGCTGAGCGAGTCGAGGTTGGCCGTGCCGATGGTCGACCAGATGCCGTCGATCGTGGCCGTCTTCGCGTGGACCATCGTGCCGCGGTAGAGGAACAGCCGGACGCCGCCGCGCAGCAGGGTGCGGTAGAAGCCGCGGCTCAGCCAGTCGGCAACGATGTGGTTGGACGCCGCCGGGACGATCACGCGGACGTCGACGCCCCGGGCGGCGGCGTCCGTGAGCGCGATCACGAGGTCGTCGTCGGGGATGAGGTAGGCGTGGGTGAGCCAGATGTGGTCGCGGGCGCGGTCGATCGCCTCGAGGTACATGTACCGGATGGGGTACACCCCGACGCTGGGCACGTTGCGCACCACCGAGAAGGTCGAGTGCCACAGGCGGGCCGGCGGCTGGGGCAGGGCGGCGTGGCGGCGTCCGCGTGCCCCGTTCCAGTAGTCGACGAACGCGTTCTCGAGCTCGGCCGCGGCCGGGCCACGCACCCGCAGGTGGGTGTCGCGCCACGCCGTGGCGTAGAGCGAGCCGATGTTGTAGCCGCCCACGAAGGCGTCACGGCCGTCCACGACGAGGATCTTGCGGTGGTTCAGGCCCGGGCTGCGGACGACACGGCCGCGCAGGCCGGTCCAGGGCTGGTGGGGCATGACCGTCACGCGGCGGTCGAAGGAGAAGAAGTGTTGCGGCACGACCAGGTTGGCGAACCAGTCGTAGACGACGTGGACCTCGACGCCGCGGCGGGCTGCGCGGGTGAGGGCGTCCTTGAACCGCTGCCCCTCCGCGTCGGCCTTCCAGATGTAGGTCTCGAACAGGATGCGTTCGGTGGCGCCGTCGATGGCCTCGACCATGGCGTCGAACAAGTCGCTGCCGCGGGTGAACACGGCCATCTCCGCGATGTCGGGCAGGGCGACGTCGACGGGCGGTGCGCTGGGGAATCCGACGTCGCGGCGGTCACGCTTGCGCCGCCGGTCGACCACCGCGAGGCCGGCGATCGTCGCCGCCTGGGCGGCGAAGCCGGTGCCGACGGCAACCCGGATCGCCGTGCGCACTCGCCGGGCCACCATGGTCGTCACTGTACCTGCGCCGTGTTGCGCGGCCGGCTCGGTTGGGCGGCTGGTGGCCGCCGGGGTTTCGTCGGAGGCGGCCGGTAGGCTGGCAGGGCCATGACGAACCCGCTGCCAGACCTGTTCACCTTCGCCGCGCCCCCGGACGGGGCGGGGGACCGGTCGGCACCGGCGTCAAGGCCCGAGGGCCGCACGGAGCGCCCGGCGGACTCGCGGCGGCGGCGTCCGGACCCCGAGGAGTTGTTGGCCGGGCTGAACCCACCGCAGCGCGAGGCCGTGGTGCACGCCGGCTCGCCCGTGCTGGTCGTCGCGGGCGCGGGCTCGGGCAAGACGCGGGTGCTGACGCGGCGCATCGCGTGGTTGATCGGGCAACGCGGCGTCCACCCCGGTTCGGTGCTCGCGATCACGTTCACCAACAAGGCCGCCGCCGAGATGCGCCACCGCGTGGAGGAGCTGGTGGGCAACCGGGCGCGGCTGATGTGGGTGTCGACGTTCCACTCGGCGTGCGTGCGGATCCTGCGCTCCGACATCGACCGGTTCGGCATGAGCCGGACGTTCTCGATCTATGACGACACCGACTCCAAGCGGTTGATGACCTTGGTGACCAAGGAGCTGGGGCTGGACCCGAAGCGGTACCCCGTGCGCGTGGTGATGAACGCGGTGTCGAACTGGAAGAACGAGTTGGTCGACCACGAGTCGGCGTCTTCTGCGGCCCAGACCCAGGCCGAGGAGGTGTACGCCGAGGCGTATGGGGAGTATCAGCGGCGGCTCATCGCGGCGAACGCGCTCGATTTCGACGACCTCATCATGACGACGGTGCACCTGCTGCAGGCGTTCCCCGATCTGCGGGAGACCTACCGGCGGCGCTTCCGGCACGTGCTGGTGGACGAGTACCAGGACACCAACCACGCCCAGTACGCGCTGGTGCGCGAGCTGTGTGGCGACGTGGCGGATCTGGAGGGCGCGGTGGAGGCCCCGGAGTTGCTCGTGGTGGGCGACTCCGACCAGTCGATCTACGCGTTCCGCGGGGCGACGATCCGCAACATCTTGGACTTCGAGGCCGACTTCCCCGGCGCCCGGACGATCCTGCTGGAGCAGAACTACCGCTCGACCCAGACGATCCTGACCGCGGCGAACGCCGTCATCACGAAGAACCCGCACCGGCCGGCGAAGAACCTGTGGTCGGACGCCGGCGACGGTGAACTCATCACGGGGTACGTGGCCGACACCGAGCACGAGGAGGCCCAGTTCATCGCGAACGAGGTCGACCGGCTGACCGACGCCGGCGTCCAGCACTCCGACGTGGCGGTGTTCTACCGCACCAACGCCCAGTCGCGGGCCTTCGAGGAGGTGTTCATCCGCGTCGGGCTGCCGTACAAGGTGGTGGGCGGCGTCCGGTTCTACGAGCGGCGGGAGGTGCGCGACGCGATCGCCTACCTGCGGGCGACGGCGAACATCGACGACGACGTGAGCGTGCGGCGGATCCTGAACGTACCGAAACGGGGCATCGGCGACCGGGCCGAGGCGATGGTCGAGGCGTTCGCGACGGGGGAGCAGATCTCGTTCGGCCGGGCGCTCGACCGGGTGGACGAGGTGGTGGGTCTGGCGCCGCGCTCGGCCAAGCAGCTGCGTGGTTTCGCGGAGATGATGGCCAAGCACCGCGCGATGGTGGCCGAGGGCATCAGCGCCGATCGGATCCTGGCGAGCATCCTGGGCGATTCGGGGTATCTCGCCGAGCTGGAGGCGTCCAGTGATCCGCAGGACGCCACCCGTCTGGAGAATTTGATCGAGCTGGTGAGCGTGGCCGGGGAGTTCGTCGCCGCGGCGCACACCATCGACGTGACGCCGGGGTCGTCGGGGCTGCTGGACGGGGTGTCGGGGGCGGGGTCGGACGACGCCGACGTGACGGAGGGGGGCGCCGAGGAGGGTGAGGACGAGGCCGACGGCACCGAGCTGGCCGCCGGTTCGCCGGAGCCGGACGACTCGTTGCCGGCGTTCCTGGAGCGGATCGCGCTGGTGGCCGATTCCGACCAGATCCCGGACGCCGACGGTGGCGGCGGGGTCGTGACGCTGATGACGCTGCACACGGCGAAGGGCCTGGAGTTTCCGGTGGTGTTCCTGACGGGCTTCGAGGACGGGATCTTCCCGCACCTGCGGGCGCTGACCGACCCGAAGGAGCTCGAGGAGGAGCGGCGACTCGCCTACGTCGGCATCACCCGGGCGCGGGAGCGGCTCTACCTGTCACGGGCGGCGGTGCGGGTGATGTGGGGCCAGCCGCAGTACAACCCGCCGAGCCGGTTCATCGACGAGATTCCCGACCGGCTGATCGACTGGCGCCGCGTGGGTGCCGCGGCCGGCACGTGGGCGTCGGGGGCGTCCCGGCGCCGGGAGGAGTCGTGGCGCTCGACGGTCGGCTACGGCCAGGCGGCCCCCAAGCCCAAGGCGCCCGCGGCGCTCTCGGTGGGGGACCGCGTGCTGCACACCACCTTCGGGATGGGCACGGTGACGGAGACGGCCGGTGCAGGAGACACCCTCAAGGTGGTCGTGGACTTCGGCTCCGCTGGTCTCAAGAAGCTCTCCGTCAAGCACGCCCCGATGGAAAAGCTCTGAGGCCGGCCCCGGGGTGGCGGCGACACGCTCACTCCGGTCTCAAACTCCGGTTCCGGTGGCGGAGTTTGAGACCAGAAGTGGAGTTTGAGTGCGGCAGGCACCGCGCAGCCGGCGCGAAAAACACCAGGACGCCACCGCCGGACGTCCACGCTCGGACCGCGCCGCGCTGACCGGCGCCGGCCCCACTCGGCCGGCCGAAAGGGCGACCCTAGGGCAGTCGCAGCGGCGTCTGGAGGAGGGTGCGGCTGATGCGCCGCTGCACCTGGGCCGGATGATCGAGCTCGGACCACACGACGCGAAGGAAGCCGAAGCCTCGCTCGCGGATCCAGTCCTCCCGCGCCTTCTCGGCCAGCAGGGCGGAGCGCCCTGCAGGCCCGTCGTACTTCACCGCACCGTCGAATTCCACGACGAGCCGTCCCTCCACGAGGTGGTCGACGCGGTAACCCGCACCGGGTCCGCCGACGTTGGCCTGGATCTCGAAGTGCCACGGGCTGTTGGACAGAATCCAGCGCAGACGCGATTCCCCTGGTGACTCAGTGCGCTCATCGGCCAGCTCAACGGCCCGCCGCGCGGCAACCACACCGCGGCGCAGGCGTCCGGACGCGAGCACGGAGGCCACATCATCACGGGTGCAGCAGCCCCGGTGCAGCGCGTCGTCGATCGCGACCAGTCCGGCCGTAATGCCGAATTGAGCTGCGACTTGGGCCAGCGCCAACGGCACGCCGGCGACTCGGTAGCCGTCGACCTCGACCACCTGGTCGGCCGCGCGCAACACGTGCCAGTGCCGGTGGTCGCGGATGCGGCTGCTCGTGCGGGCGTCCAACAGGTGCACCTGGCCCCAGTCGACGTCGAACAGGGCGATCCCGTGCAGGGCCAACGCGGAGTGGTGGCTCGCGACGGCGAACGGGTCATCGTCCAGCGTCGCGCGCACGAGCAGCGCATGGGTCTGGGGCCGGAACCGGCTTGCGGGCGGCAGATAAATGCCGCGGGAGGCCCGGACGAGACGGCCGTCCGCCACGAGGCGTCCGAGCGTGTGTGGCTGGCGCGTCCCAGATCGGACACCTGGGCGGCGGTCACGTAGCCCTGGCGCTGGGCCAGATCGATGATGTGCTGCACGCCCCCACATTTGGCCAAGGAGGGCGGAATCCGTCATCGTCCAGTGCCGCCTGTGGAGCGGGGGCGGCGTTGTCCACAGGGCGGGCATCGCCGGGGCGGATGCCCAAACGCCGCTTTGGGTCTCAAACTCCGCGACCAATCGTGGAGTTTGAGACCCAAGTGTGCGTGTCGCCGGCCCTCGGCGGGCCGGGGCCGGCCCTCGGCGGGCCGGGGGCGGTCAGGCCTGGCCGCGGGCCAGGTAGGGGGCCGGGTCGGAGTTGACGCCGTTGACGTACACCGAGAAGTGCAGGTGGGGGGCGGTGGAGAGCCCGGTGTTGCCGACGTAGCCGATCAGCTGGCCGCGCTTGACGGTCTCCCCCTCGGCCACGATGAAGCTGTCCATGTGGAGGTAGGCGGTCTCCAGTGCCTCGCCGTCCACCGTGCCGTGGTCGATGCGCACGTTGTTGCCGGACCCGCTGTTGTAGCCCGAGGCCGCCTTGGTCACGACACCGTCGAGCACCGCGTAGATCGGCGCGCCCACGGCGCCGCCGATGTCCGCCCCGCCGTGCAGACGCGTGTAGTGCAGGATCGGGTGCAGCCGCATGCCCCACGCCGAGCTGATGCCGCCCTCGGTGGGCCAGAAGAACGTGTCCGCCTCGGCGATCCGTTGGGCCTCGGAGTCGATGGCCGTCACGGTCGAGGCCAGGGCCTCCGAGCGGGCGGCCGCCGCGGCGGACGTCTGCGCGTCGGCGACCTGCTCGCCCACCTCGTCCAGCACCGCCGCGCGGTCGGACGCGGCGGCCGCGACGTCCCCGGCCGCGAGCTCCTCGCGGATCTGGTCGCGCGACGTGGAGGTCTCGCGCCCGGTGAAGGCGTCGGTGCTGCCCGCCACGGCCGCGGCCGGCGACGGCGTGGTCGCCGTCGGGGCGGCGTTGGACGCCTGGGCGTCCAACCCGGGGCTCACGAGGGCCAACGCGCCCACGGCGGACGCCGCCGCCACGGCGATGCCGATCCGGACAACCCGGCTGACCGTGGCCGAGCGACGGTCACCGGCCACGCTCGCGGGTGCGTCCACGTCGTCGATCTGACGCGGCCGGGGGGAGCCGGGAGGGGGAACAGGCACCGTCGGTCCTTCCAAAGCTGAGAGTTTTCAGAGGCGTTCGTGGCCTGGGGGGCCACCGCGCTGAGACAAACTTAGCGATTCGTTAAGGTTTCTCAGAATTCACGGCAAGGTTGCCGCGCGGTTGCCGCGGCACCCCCCGGGGTCGGGTGCACGGGCGCGGGTTTCGCAGCGCGCGGGTCGGCCCACTAGGCTCGGCGGCGTGAGGACGCCCGCGCCGGCGCGGCGTCCGGCGTGACGAGGACGGAGATCATGGATCTTTTCGAGTACCAGGCGCGCGACCTGTTCGAGCGCCACGGCGTACCCGTACTGCGGGGCATCGTGGCCACGACGCCCGAGGAGGCCCGCCGGGCCGCCGAGGAGCTCGGGACGAACGTGGTGGTCGTCAAGGCGCAGGTGAAGGTGGGCGGCCGCGGCAAGGCGGGCGGCGTGAAGCTCGCCCGCAGCCCCGAGGAGGCCGAGCAGCACGCCCGGGCCATCCTCGGCATGGACATCAAGGGCCACACGGTCAACACGGTGATGATCGCCGAGGGGGCCGACATCGCCGACGAGTACTACTTCTCCCTGCTGCTCGACCGCGCGAACCGCACCTACCTGGCGATGTTCAGCCTCGAGGGCGGCGTCGAGATCGAGACGCTGGCCGAGGAGCGCCCCGAGGCGCTCATTCGCGCCGCCGTGGACCCGCGCACGGGCCTGGACGAGTCCGTGGCGCGCCGCATCGCCGAGGAAGCCGACTTCCCGGTCGAGCTGCGCGATCAGTTCGTGAACGTGCTCGTCACGCTGGGCGACGTGTACCGCGAGGCGGACGCCACCCTGGTCGAGGTCAACCCGCTGGTGAAGACCGGCGACGGCCGCATCATCGCCCTCGACGGCAAGGTGACCCTCGACGACAACGCCGACTTCCGCCACCCGGATCGGGCCGAGCTCGTCGACGAGGCGGCCATCGACCCCCTCGAGCTGCGTGCGGCCGAGAAGCACCTCAACTACGTGAAGCTCGACGGCGAGGTCGGCATCATCGGCAACGGTGCGGGGCTCGTGATGAGCACCCTCGACGTCGTGGCCTACGCCGGCGAGGATCTGCCGGGGACGCCCACGCCCGCCAACTTCCTCGACATCGGCGGCGGCGCCTCCGCGCAGGTCATGGCCGATGGGCTGGACATCATCTTGTCCGACCCGAAGGTCGAGGCGGTCTTCGTGAACGTGTTCGGCGGCATCACGGCGTGCTCCGAGGTGGCCAAGGGCATCCGGGGTGCGCTCGAGCAGCTGGGCGACAAGGCGTCCAAGCCGATCGTCGTGCGTCTGGACGGCAATGCGGTCGAGGTCGGACGCGAGATCCTCACCGAGTACAACCACCCGCTCGTGACCGTCGTCGAAACGATGGACGAGGCCGCCCGCACGGCGGCCGAACGGGCCAGCGAGGCCCTCAGCTCCAGCTCTACCTCCGGGAGGAACTGACCATGGCGATCTGGCTCGACAGGTCCAGCAAGGTGCTGGTGCAGGGCATGACCGGCACCGAGGGACGCAAGCACACCGCCCGTATGCTCGGCTTCGGCACGCGCATCGTCGCCGGCGTGACCCCCGGCAAGGGCGGGCAGTCGGTCTCCTTCGAAGAAGACCCGATCCCCGTCTTCGACTCCGTCGCCGAGGCGAAGGAGGCCACCGGCGCCACGGTGTCGGTCGTCTTCGTGCCGCCGAAGTTCGCCAAGGCCGCGGTGCTGGACGCCGTGTCCGCCGGCCTCGACCTCGTGGTGGTCATCACCGAGGGCATCCCCGTGGCCGACACCGCCGAGTTCCGCGCGGCCGCCCAGGAGGCCGGCGTCCGCGTCATCGGCCCCAACTGCCCGGGCATCATCTCCCCGGGGCAGTCCAACGTCGGCATCATCCCGCCGAACATCGCAGGGCCCGGGCGCATCGGGCTGGTCTCGAAGTCGGGCACGCTGACCTATCAGATGATGTTCGAGCTGGGTGACATCGGCTTCACCACGTGCGTCGGCATCGGCGGCGATCCGATCATCGGCACCACGCACATCGACTGCCTCCAGGCGTTCCAGGACGACCCGGACACCGACGTCATCGTCATGATCGGTGAGATCGGCGGCGACGCCGAGGAGCGGGCGGCCGACTACATCCGCGAGCACGTGACCAAGCCGGTCATCGGCTACGTCGCGGGCTTCACGGCCCCCGAGGGCAAGACGATGGGCCACGCCGGCGCGATCGTCTCCGGCTCGTCCGGCACGGCGCAGGCCAAGAAGGAAGCCCTCGAGGCGGCCGGCGTCCGCGTCGGCAAGACCCCGAGCGAGACCGCAGCGCTCGCGCGGGAGGCGTACGAGAACCGCTGACCCCGCTCGACCCCGCTAGGGCGTCGTCGCAGCCGTCGGATCCGACGGCGCGGCGGCGCCCTCGCTCGTCCCCGCGCTCCCCGGCGACACCGCGCTCCCCGGCGACACCGTGCTCTCCGGAGACGCCGTGCCCTCGGCCGTCGCGGTGGGGTCGGGCGTCGGCTCGGGCTCGGGCAGCTGCGTCACCCGCTGGGCGGCGCGGACGGAGACCTGGCCCCAGCCGGCGTCGGAGAAGTCGACCCCGTCGGTGGGATTGGCCATGAGGTAGACGACGCGGTCGCCCACCGCCTGGACGCTGACGCGGAAGGTCGCGGTCGTCGTCTCGTCGGTCTGCTGCGTGACGGTCCACGCGGCCCCGGTGCCGGCCCCGGTGAGGTCGGTGACGCGGGTCACCTGGGCGGTGGCCGCCCGGTCCGGGCAGCCGTCGATGGCGGACGCCACGCCGGCCGAGAACGCGGACGCCTCCTCGGCGGACGCGAACCGGTAGATCACCTCGTCGACGCCGAATCCGGCCGGGATGCCGGGGTCGTCGGCCAGCAGGTACGTGCGCTGCTGGGCCTCGGTGGCGTTGGGCACCGCCGTCAGGTCGACGTTCTCGCAGCGCGTGCCGACGATGCGCAGGGCGGGCATCTCGGTGCCCCGCCACGAGCCGGCCCCGGGGGTGAGGCGGGGCAGGTCGACCCCGGCCAGCCAGCCGAACGGTTCGGTGGGCGGCGGGGCGGCGTCCGCGACGGCCACCTCGGTCGGGCAGACGCCCCCCTGGGTGCACTGCCGGGCGAGCGCGTTGCCGAGCACGGACGCGACGGCGAGCACGTCGGGTGCCTCGTCGGGCTGCGTGGCGTCCACGATGTTGACGAGCGCACCCGTCTGGGCCAGGACGAAGGTGTGGTACTCGTCCTCGGTGTCCTGGAAGACGAAGGTCGCGGCCGTGGACGCGTCGGCCAGGCCGGTCACCGACCAGCCGCTGATGAGGAGCGCGGTGTTCCGTGCGCACGCGCCCAGCTCGGTGACGCGCTCGGCGAACGCGGCGCTCGCCTCGGCCTCGGACGGGTAGCCGTCGACCTGCTGCAGCAGGCCACCGGGGGCGTCCGCGGAGGTGGGGGCGAAGGTGCGCACGAAGGTCTCCGACGCCTCCGGCTCGGTGCTGGCGGGGGCGGCCAGGCAGGTCGGCTGGGGGGTGCCGGCCGACAGCTGGGTGTCCGTGCTCGCGACGTTCCAGGTCGTGTCGGCCCGCAGCCCGGCCAGGTCGTCTGCGTGCAGGAGCCTGAGGTCGACCGGATCGACGGTCGGCGTGGGGGTCGGTGTCGGGACGAGGCCCGCCTCGCCCAGCAGCAGCGAGCCGGCCACGATCGCGCCCACGACCGCGACGGCGCCGCCGATCAGCCACGGGGCCGTGCGGCGGCCCTGTCGCGGCAGGAGGGGTCGGGTCGGGTTGTCCGCGACCGTCGCGCCGGACGCCCCCCCGGCCGGGACGCGCCCGTCGGGTTCCTCCGGCTCGACCGGGTCGTCGTCCTCGTCCTCGTCCCAGTCGCTGGGGCTGAGGGCCGAGCGTCGGGGGCGGGGCAGCGACGCCTCGTCGGTGTCGCCCGGCAGGTCGTCGGCGGAGGAGCGCCGGGCGCCGGCGGTCTCGCCGGCCCCGGGCAGCACGGCGGGCGGCGGGATCGGCGTGCCGCCCGGCTCGTCGGCGGTGGCGGGGGAGCCGGGGCTGCTGCCCTCGGCGGGCTGGTGCTCCCAGTGCGTGGCGTCGTCGGAGGGGAACGCCCTGCGCGGCCGTTCCTCGTCGTGATCCGTCATGGTCCTCCCGCCTCGGCTCCTGCGGGGGGACTTTACCAACGCACGCGTGTCCGGCGGGGTTCATCCGGGCGTGTGCACGACGATGGAACCACCATGCCGACCTCCCACTCCACGCGCCCCGCGCGCTTGCCGCTGACCGTCTCCTCGCCGGGCGAGCCCGAGGCGTCCGAGACGGCGCCGCTGGGGATGCCACACGTGCCGTGGCTCGCCGCCGCACTCGTGTGGTCGGCCGCGGTGGCGGTGATGGGCCTGGCCACGGTGGCGGTGCTGGTGATCGTCGGGTGGCTCACCGCCCTGCGCACGGCGCCGTCCGCCGTCGTCCAGACCGTCGGGCAGGTGTGGTTGAGCGTCCACGGGGTCGCCGCCGAGGTGCACCCTCTCACGTGGCACCTCGCCCCCCTGACGGTGACCTTCACCCTCGGGGCCGTGTGTGCCGTCGTGGCGCACCACGTCGCCGGGCAGATCGACCCGGACGGCGTCGCGACGCCGCGGTCCCGCTGGCTGGCGTGGGCCGGTCTGGTCGCCGCCTGCGGGGTCGCCTACGCGGCGGCCTGCGGCCTGATCTCCTCCGTCATCGCCACGCCCGAGCAGGCCGGGGCGGTGCTCGCGCCGGCGTTCGCCCTGGCGGCCACCGGCGCGGCGCTCGGCGGCCTGCGCGGGGCCGAGCTCGACCCGGGCTCCTTCCTGCCCGGCCGTGCCCGACGGCTGCCAGGGGCGATCGGCGTCGGCGTGACCGTGCTGGCGGCCGGCGCGCTCCTCGCGTTGGCCGTCGGGCTGGTCGCCCACCACGAGCAGGTGTCGGCCGCGGTCGAGGCCCTGGGGCCGGACGCCGTGGGCTCCGCCCTGCTCGTGCTGCTGCACCTCTCCTACGGCCCGAACATCGTCGGCTGGGCCGGCTCCTACGTGCTCGGCGCCGGGGTCACCTTCGGCCCGGGGACGCTCGTGACGCCCGGCACCACCCAGGTCGGCGCGCTCCCCGCGGTGCCGGTGTTCGGCGCGCTGCCGGTGGTGCCGTCGCTGTGGTCGTGGGGTTTCCTGGCGGTGGGTCCGCTCGCCGGGGCGGCGGCCGCCTGGTGGATGCTCCGCCGCCCCGTCACTGATCCCGACACCCACGCAGCCACCCCCGGGGGCGGCATTTGGACCCGAGGAAATGGCGCCATGGCGCCATTTCCTCGGGTCCACATGCCGCTCGCGGCGGTCACGATCGTCTGGGCCGCGCTGGCGGGTCTGGCGACCGCCGCCGTCTGGGTCGGGTTCTCGTGGCTCACCCGCGGCGACCTGGGCACGGAGCGATTGGTCGGCATGGGCCCCGTGTTCCCCGATCTGCTCTGGTGGGCCGCCGGCTCCATCACCGCCGGTGCTCTCGTGGTGGGCGGCATCGTCGCCCTGCGCGCACACGGCCGGCGCTCCGGGCCGCCCACGCCACCCCAGGAGGAGTCCGAGCCCGTCGGGGTGGGCGCGTCCGCCGCGTCGTGACGCGGCCGATAGGCTGACCCCATGTCCCTGCGCCTCGTGGTCCTCGTGTCGGGGTCCGGGACCCTGCTGCAGGCCCTGCTGGACGCGACCCCGCCCGCCGATGCCCCCTGGGAGGTCGTGGCCGTCGGCGCCGACCGCGGCGGCATCGAAGCACTCGCCCGCGCCGAACGCGCCGGCCTGCCGACCTTCACCGTCGCCCTGCGCGATCACCCCGACCGGCGCGCCTGGGACGCCGCACTGACCGCCGCGTGCGCCGTCCACGAGCCCGACCTGGTGATCAGCGCCGGCTTCATGAAGCTCGTCGGCGCCGACTTCCTGGGCCGCTTCGGCGGCCGCTTCCTCAACACCCACCCCGCGTTGCTGCCGAGCTTCCCCGGTGCGCACGGCGTCCGCGATGCACTCGCCCACGGCGTCAAGGTGACCGGGTGCACGATCTTCGAGGTGGACGCCGGCGTCGACACCGGCCGGATCATCGACCAGGTGGCCGTCCGGGTCGCCGATGACGACACCGAAGCCACCCTCCACGAACGGATCAAGACCGCCGAGCGCGCCCTGCTCGTCACGACCGTCACCGCCCTCGCCCGTGCCCAGGAAGGACACCCATGACCGATCGGCTCCCTCTCCGCCGTGCCCTCGTCTCCGTCTACGACAAGGCCGGCCTCGCCGAGCTCGGCCGCGCGCTGGCGGACGCCGGTGTCGAGATCGTCTCGACGGGCGGGTCCTACCGTCTGCTCTGCGAGGCGGGCATCCCCGTGACGGAGGTGGCCGAGCTGACCGGCTTCCCCGAGTGCCTCGACGGCCGGGTCAAGACGCTGCACCCGCGCGTCCACGCCGGCATCCTGGCCGATCGTCGCCTGCCGAGCCACCGCGACCAGCTCGACGAGCTCGGCATCGCCCCGTTCGACCTCGTCGTGAGCAACCTGTACCCGTTCTCCGAGACGGTCGCGTCGGGTGCGAGCGTCGATGAGTGCGTCGAGCAGATCGACATCGGCGGCCCCTCGATGGTGCGCGCGGCGGCGAAGAACCACCCGAGCGTCGCGATCATCACCGATCCGGCCCAGTACGCCGACGTCACCCGCGCGCTGACCGAGGGCGGCTTCACCCTGGCCGAGCGCGCGGCCCTCGCGGCCGCGGCCTTCCGGCACACCGCCGCGTACGACGTCGCGGTGGCGTCGTGGATGGGCAGCCACCTGGTGGCCGCGGAGGACGGCGCCTTCCCCGACTGGATCGGCGGCACGTGGGTCAAGGAGGCCACGTTGCGCTACGGGGAGAACAGCCACCAGCCGGCCGCGCTCTACTCCTACCCGGCCGGGCCGGCCGGGATCGCCCAGGCCGAGCAGCTGCACGGCAAGGAGATGAGCTACAACAACTACACCGACGGCGACGCCGCCTACCGGGCCGCCCACGACTTCGACGAGCCCTGCGTCGCCATCATCAAGCACGCCAACCCGTGCGGCATCGCGGTCGGCGCCACGGTGGCCGAGGCGCACGCGAAGGCGCACGCCTGTGACCCGCTGAGCGCGTTCGGCGGCGTCATCGCCACCAACCGCCCGGTCAGCGTCGAGATGGCCACCACCGTGGCCGACATCTTCACCGAGGTCGTCATCGCCCCCGGCTACGACGACGGCGCCGTCGAGGTGCTGGCGCGCAAGAAGAACGTGCGGCTGCTCGTCGCGCCGCCCTACACCCACCGGGAGCGCAGCCTGCACCCGATCTCGGGTGGCGCGCTGCTGCAGGCGCCCGATCGGCTGGACGCCCCCGGCGACGACCCCGCGCACTGGGAGCTGAAGACGGGCGGGGCGGTCGATGACGCCACGCTGGCCGACCTGGCCTTCGCGTGGCGGGCGTGCCGGGCCGTGAAGTCCAACGCCATCCTGCTGGCCGCCGACGGCGCGTCCGTCGGCGTCGGCATGGGGCAGGTCAATCGCGTCGACTCCTGCAAGCTGGCCGTGGAGCGCGCGGGGGAGCGGGCGGCCGGGGCCGTCGCGGCGTCCGACGCGTTCTTCCCCTTCGCCGATGGGCCGCAGATCCTCATCGACGCCGGGGTGCGGGCGATCGTCGAGCCGGGCGGGTCCGTCCGCGACGACGAGACGATCGAGGCCTGCCGGGCTGCCGGTGTGGCGCTGTACTTCACCGGCACGCGGCACTTCTTCCACTGAGCCGACGGCCCCCACCCATCCACCGCAGCCCGAAAGAGGACCCACCCATGACCGCCCGCCCCCTCGACGGCAAGGCCACCGCCGCCGCCCTCAAGACCGAACTGGCCGCGCGCGTCACGGTGCTGGCCGAGCGGGGGGTGGTGCCCGGCCTGGGCACCGTGCTGGTCGGCGACGACGTGGCCAGCCACAACTACGTCCGCATGAAGCACCGCGACTGCGAGCAGGTGGGCATCGCGTCCCTGCAGGTCGAGCTGCCGGCGGACGCCAGCGCCCAGCGGGTGCGGGAGACGATCGAGCAACTCAACGCGGATCCGGCCTGCACCGGCTACATCGTCCAGCTGCCGCTGCCGCGCCACCTGCCCGAGAACGCCATTCTCGAGATGGTGGATCCGGACAAGGACGCCGACGGCCTCCACCCGGTGAACCTCGGACGCCTCGTGCTCAACGAACCCGCCACGCTGCCCTGCACCCCGCGCGGCATCGTGGAGCTGCTGGTGCGCCACGGCGTGGAGCTCAACGGGGCGGAGGTCGTGGTGGTGGGACGCGGGATCACCGTGGGGCGTCCGCTCGGGCTGATCCTGACCCGGCGCAGCGAGAACGCCACCGTCACGCTCTGCCACACCGGCACCCGCGACTTGGCCGCCCACCTCGCGCGCGCCGACGTCGTCGTCGCCGCCGCCGGCGTGCCCCACATGGTGACCGCGGCCATGATCCGCGAGGGCGCGGTGTGCGTCGACGTGGGCGTCAGCCGCGTGGCCGGCGTCACGACGGGCGACCTCGCCCCCGATGTGTGGGAGAAGGCGTCCCTGGTCACACCCAACCCCGGCGGGGTGGGGCCCATGACGCGCGCGATGCTGCTCAGCAACGTCGTCGACCGCGCCGAGGCGTTGGCGGGGCCGTGACCCACCGCCTCCCGGACGAGGCGAAGGATTTCCCCACCCACCACTTCCGACCGCCCCACCCGTCCGACACCGCAGATGAGCCCACCGCCGCCCGCTCCACCCGGCCCACCGGGCCACGGGCGCCGCGGCCGTGGTATGCGCTGATCTGGGGCCAGTGGCCGCTCGCGGTGACGTTGCTCGGGGTCGGTGCCGGGGTGGGCTGGGTGGCGCTGGGGCACTGGAAGCGCGGTTCGTTCCTCATCGGCGCCACCTTTGTCGTCGCCCTGGTGTTGCGCACCGTGCTCCCGGAGCGCTGGATCGGACTGCTGGGCGTCCGCGGACGGGCCGTCGACGCCGTCTGCCTCGCGGTGCTGGGGGGCGGCATCCTGCTGCTGTCCCTCATCGTCCCGCCTGCGCCGTAGGCGACGGCGGGGCGGGTCAGCGGAAGTCGCGGTCGAAGAACTGGTTTTCTCGCGAGCCGGACGCCACCCGCTCGGCCTCGGCAGCCCGCAGCTCGACGCGGCGGATCTTGCTGCTGACGGTCTTGGGCAGCGCGTCCACGAATTCAACAATGCGTACGAGCTGGTAGCCGTTGAGGTGGGTGCGGCAGTGGGCGAACAGGTCGCGGGCGAGGTCTGGGCCGGGCTCGCGGCCGGCGCCCGGGCACACGTACGCCTTCGGCACGGCGCCGCGCACCGGGTCGGGGCTCGGCACGACGGCACACTCCACCACGGCGGGGTGGATCATCAGGGCGCTCTCGAGCTCGAACGGGCTGATCTTGTAGTCGGACGCCTTGAAGACGTCGTCGGCGCGTCCGACGTAGGTGAGGTGCCCGTCGGCGTCCCGGCTGGCGATGTCGCCGGTGTGGTAGTACCCGCCCCGGGTGGCCTCGGCGGTCAGGTCATCGGCCTCGAAGTAGCCGCCCATGAGGCCGAGGTGGTGCACCGCCAGGTCGAGGCAGATCTCCCCCTCGCCCGGCCCCGTCACCGGTTCACCGGTTGCCGGGTCGACCAACTCCACCGCGTAGCCGGGCATGGGGCGCCCCATCGCCCCCGGCCGCAGGGGCTGGCCGGGGGAGTTGCCCACGGCGCAGGTCATCTCCGTCTGGCCGTAGCCGTCGCGGATGGTGTTGTTCCAGGCCGCACGCACGGCGTTGATGACCTCGGCATTGAGGGCCTCGCCGGCCCCGACCAGCTCGCGCGGCGGGTGGCTGAGCCGGCTCAGGTCGGCCTGGATCAGCATGCGCCACACCGTGGGCGGCGCGCAGAAGGTGGAGACGCGGTGGGCGTCCATCACCGCGAGCAGGGTCTCGGCGTGGAAGCGCGCGTAGTTGACGATGAACACCGTCGCCTGGGCGAGGAACGGCGCGAAGAAGTTGCTCCAGGCGTGCTTGCCCCAGCCGGGCGAGCTGATGTTCAGGTGCACGTCCCCGGGGCGCAGGCCCAGCCAGTACAGCGTCGAGAGGTGGCCGACGGGGTAGCTCACCTGGGTGTGCCGCACGAGCTTCGGATGGGCGGTGGTGCCCGAGGTGAAGTACAGCAGCGAGGTGTCGGACCCCGGCGTCGGGCCGTCCGGGGTGTACGTGACCGCCGCCTCGTGGCTGCCCGCATAGTCGACCCAGGTCGCGGGCAGGTCGTCGCCGACGCCGATCAACCGGGTGCTGGGGCGCACGAGACCGAACCGCTCGGTGAGGGCGGCGGGGGCGATCGCGAAGAGGGCGTGCGCGGTATCGACCCGCCAGGCGAGGTCGGCGTCGCTGAGCAGCGTGGAGGTCGGGATGGCGACGCCGCCGACCTTCAGCAGGCCCAGCAGCACCTCCCACAACTCCACGGTGTTGTTCAGCATGACGATCATCGCGTCGCCGCGGCGCAGGCCGAGGTCGGTGAGCCAGGCCGCCACCTGGTCGGAGCGGGCGGCCAATTCGCCGTAGGTGTGCGTGGTCGCGGTCAGGTCGTCCTCGACGATGGTGAGGGCCGGCCGGTCGGGGTGCTCGCCGGCGACGACGTCGAACCACTCCAGGGCGAAGTTGAAGGCGTCCAGCTCGGGCCACCGAAAATCGGCACACACGGCGTCATGGTCGTGCGGGTGGTCGAGCAGGACGTCGCGGGCCGCGCGCACGGCGTCGGTGGCGTCGGTGGCGGGGCGTCCGGGGTAGGCCATGGGGGCAGCTTAGGACGCGGCCCCGCGGCCGGCGGGCACCGCGCGAATCCCGGCCGGCCCCTCCCGCGGGGGCCGGCGGAGTGGTTGGATGGGCCTCGTGAAAAAGCTGATCAACGACGCCAGCGATGTCGTTGCCGACGCCCTGCGTGGTATCGAGGCCGCGCATGCCGACCGGCTCCGCATCGACCACGACCACCAAGTGATCCTGCGCGCCGACGCGCCCCGGGCCGGCAAGGTCGGCATCGTCTCGGGCGGTGGCTCGGGCCACGAACCACTGCACGGCGGGTTCGTCGGGCGCGGCATGCTGGACGCGGCCTGCTGCGGTCAGGTGTTCACCTCGCCGGTGCCCGACCAGGTGATGGCCGCCACGACGGCGGTGGACGCCGGCGCCGGCGTCCTGCACCTCGTCAAGAACTACACCGGCGACGTCATGAACTTCGAGATGGCCGCCGAACTGGCCGCTGCCGAGGGCGTCCAGGTGGAGGCGGTGGTGATCGACGACGACGTCGCCGTGACCGACTCGCTCTACACGGCCGGGCGCCGCGGCGTCGGCCTCACCGTGCTGATGGAGAAGATCGTCGGCGCGGCCGCGGAGGAGGGTCTCGACCTGGCGGGCCTGGCGTCGCTGGCCCGGCGGGTGAACGCGTCGGGGCGCTCGATGGGCGTGGCGCTGACGTCGTGCACCGTCCCGCACGTGGGGCGTCCGACGTTCGACCTGGGGGAGGACGAGCTGGAGATCGGCATCGGCATCCACGGCGAACCCGGGCGCGAGCGGCGGCCGATGGCGAGCGCCCGCGAGGTCGCGGCCATGCTGGTGGAGCCGGTGCTCGCCGACCGCGATTTCACCGGCGCACCCGCCATCGTGATGCTCAACGGCATGGGCGCGACGCCGCTGCTGGAGCTGTACCTGATGTACGGCGAGGTGGCGACGCTGCTGCGCGAGGCCGGGGTGGAGATCGCCCGCAACCTCGTCGGCAACTACATCACGAGCCTCGACATGGCGGGCTGCTCGCTGACGGTGCTCGGCGCGGACGACGACATGCTGCGGCTCTGGGATGCCCCGGTGGACACCCCTGCCCTACGGTGGGGTCTGTGACGACCGTTGACCTTGCCCAGACCCAGGCGTGGCTGGCTGACTTCGCCGCCGCCATCCACGAGAACGCAGCGCTGCTGACCGACCTCGACCGCCAGATCGGCGACGCCGACCACGGTTCGAACATGGATCGGGGTCTGACCGCCGTGGCCGCCCTGAACGCCGACGACTTCGCGGACACCGCCGCCTACCTCAAGAAGGTCGGCATGACGTTGGTGAGCACCGTCGGGGGCGCCTCGGGGCCGCTGTACGGCACGTTCTTCCTGCGGTTCGCCGGCGCCCTGCCTGCGGCGGCGGACGCCGCAGGTCTCGGCGCGGCGCTGCGCGCGGGCGTGGAGGGGGTCGCGGCGCGCGGCCGCGCCGAAGAGGGCGACAAGACGATGCTGGACGCCCTCGCCCCGGCGTTGCGTGCCTACGACGAGGCGGTCGGGGAGGGTGTCCGGCCGGCGTTGGAGGCCGCCGCCGCGGCCGCCGCGACCGGCCGCGACGCGACCGTGCCGCTGGTGGCGCGCAAGGGGCGCGCCTCCTACCTGGGGGAGCGCAGCGCGGGTCACCAGGATCCGGGGGCCACGAGCGCCACGCTGCTGCTCGAGTCCGCCGCGCGGAACCTCGGCTGACGCCGCCGTGATCGGCATCGTCGTCGTCTCGCACAGCGCATCGTTGGCCGAGGCCGCGGTCTCCCTCGCGCTGGAAGTGGCGCCCCCCAGCTCCCGCCCGATCGTGCTGGCGGCGGGTGGCGTGGACGGCGGTCTGGGGACGGATGCCGCCGCCATCGCCGCGGCGCTGGGCGAGGCGGACTCCGGGGACGGCGTCCTCGTGCTGGTGGACCTGGGCAGCGCGGTGCTGTCGGCGGAGATGGCGTGCGAGTTCATCGATCCGGACGCCGCCGCGCGCGTCCGCATCTCGCCCGCGCCGCTGGTGGAGGGCCTCGTGGCGGCCACCGTGGCCGCCGCGATCGGCGGCGACCTCGCCACGTGCGACGCCGAGGCCCGGCGGGGGTGCGAGGCCAAGGGCGAACATCTGGGCGCGGGGTCGGCGGAGGTCGATGCGGGTCAGGCGCCCAGCTCGGGTGCGCGCGTGCTCGAGCTCAGGATCGACCTGCCGCACGGCTTGCACGCGCGGCCGGCGGCGGCGATCGCGAGTGCCCTGGCGCCATTCGACGCGCAGGTGACGCTGCAAAACGTGACGCGCGGTGGCGACTCCACCGAGGCCGACAGCCCGATGGGCATCCTGGCCCTGGGCGTCCGCCAGGGCGACGTGGTGGAGGCCACCGTCGACGGCCCGGACGCCGACGCCGCGGCCGCGGCGCTGCAGACCCTGGCCGACGCGGGCTTCGGCGAGTCCTGAGTCAGCCTCAGCCGCGACGCTGGTGGGCGGCGAAGAACTCCCACATCAGCTCGGACGCATCGATCTCCTGCGTGGTGACGCCCAGGGGGCTGAGGTCCACCGCCGTGCCCGGCCACGTGTGACCGCCGCCCTCGACGATGTAGCCCACCACCGCGGCGCGCCGGGCGCACCCGGCGTAGCTGATGCGGGTGACGTGCTCGCTCACCTGCATGGTGGAGGGGCGGGCGCGGCAGTCGTCCAGGTCGGCCCAGGTGGCCAGGGCGAGGTTGACCGAGTATCCCCACCGGAGGTCGGCGCTGCCGGCGAACGGGTTCACGAAGTCCGCGTCACCGTGGAAGGTGAGGACGGCCACGGGGGCGTCCGGTGGGCACGAGGCGGCATCGACGGTGGTGGTGTCGGTGGGGTCCGGGCGCCCCGCCCGGAGCCCGGCCACCGGAGCGATCGCGGCGATGAGATCCGGGCGCGCGCAGGCCAGGGCCGACGCCATGCGGCCACCGCCAGAAAAACCGGTGGCGTAGATGCGGCGCTCGTCCACGCAAGCACGGGCGTCGAGCTGGTCGACCACGGCGCTGAGGTAGGCGACGTCGTCCCGGGCACCGGCCGGGGGGAAGGCGCCCGCCGTCGTCGGCACGCCCGGCACATTCCACGCCCAGTTGCCGTCGGGCAACGGGTCGGTGGTGGGCAAGGGGATCGCCGCCGTCGGCTGGGCCACGATGAACTGCTCCCGGTCGGCGATCGCGCCCAAGCCGCTGATGCCCGCCTGGACGGTGCCGTTGGCGCTGCTGCCGTGCAGGTCGAGGACGAGCGGGAGGGCTTTGCGCGAGGGTGCATCGGGCACGTTCACGCGCACGCGCGTCGTGACGCCCGCGAAGGGGACCTCGACGAGTGAGGTGCCGGCCGGCAGGCTGCGCGCGCAGGCAGCGGCCCGGGCCTGGTCAGAGGGTGCGGCGTGTGCGGGGGGAGCGGCGGTGCCGAGGCTGCTGGCGAGAAGGGCCGCGACCGATCCGAGCGTGACGGCGAGACGACGCAGGCCGAGGGTGGGAGTGGGAGTCATGGTGGGGGATCCTCTCGACGATGAGGGGTGGAACGGGCCCAGTGTCCCGGGTGGGTGCCCGCGGGCACAAGGTGACGGCGACGGTTTTCCAGCACTCGATCACGGCAGAGGTCGGGCGCTGAGCGTGAGCCGATGAATGAGTGCGCACTCACTGCCGGGAAACCGTCGGGTCGTGCCCCGGACGCATCATCGACCGGGAATATCCCCGCGAACAACAGGGACGGCGCCCACCCCGGGGGGGCGGGCGCCGTCACGGCGGGGGGCGTCAGATGAGGCCGAGCTCCTGCACCGCGCTCTTCTCCTCGACCAGCTCGGCGACCGAGGCGTCGATCTTGGCACGCGAGAAGTCGTCGATCTCCAGACCCTGGACGATCTCGTACGCGCCGTCGCTCACCGTGCACGGGAACGACGAGATGATGCCCTCGGGCACCCCGTAGCTGCCGTCGGACGGCACGGCCATCGACACCCAGTCACCGTCCGGGGTGCCGAGCACCCAGTCGCGCATGTGCTCGATGGTCGCGTTCGCGGCGGACGCCGCCGAGCTCGACCCACGCGCAGCGATGATGGCCGCGCCGCGCTTGGCGACGGTGGGGATGAAGTCGTTCTCCAGCCACTCCTGGTCGTTGACGGCCTCGGCCGCGTTCTTGCCGCTGACCTCGGCGTGGAACAGGTCGGGGTACTGGGTGGCGGAGTGGTTGCCCCAGATCGTCATCTTGGTGATGTCGGTCACGGCCACGCCGAGCTTGGCCGCGAGCTGGCTGATTGCCCGGTTGTGGTCGAGGCGGGTGAGGGCGTTGAACCGCTCGGCGGGGATGTCGGGGGCGTTCTTCATCGCGATGAGCGCGTTGGTGTTGGCCGGGTTGCCGGTGACGAGCACCTTGATGTCGTCGGCGGCCACGGCGTTCAGCGCCGAGCCCTGCGCGGTGAAGATGGCGCCGTTGGCGCTCAGCAGGTCGCCGCGCTCCATGCCCGCGGTGCGCGGGCGGGCGCCGACGAGCATGGCGAGGTTCACGCCGTCGAACACCTGGGTGGCGTCGTCGCCGATCTCGACGCCGGCGAGCAGCGGGAAGGCGCAGTCGTCCAACTCCATGACGACGCCCTCGAGCGCCTTCAACGCGGGGGTGATCTCGAGCAGGCGCAGCTCGACGGGGGTGTCCTTGCCCAGCAGTTCGCCGCTGGCGATGCGGAACAACAGGCTGTAGCAGATCTGGCCGGCGGCGCCGGTGACGGCGACCTTGACGGGTGCGGTGGTCATGATTTCCTCCACGGTGACGGACGTTCTCGATCAGGGGGTGGCTCAGCTTCGAACCTAGCACCGCCGGACGCCGCGCGTGCGCGTCCCGGCCCGGCGCCCGGCCTTCCCGGCGGAGCCGGGGCGCCGCTCAGGCCTGGCCCGGGGCGTCCCGGCCGGCGGCCGTGTTCGCGTCCGGGGCGCCGTGGCCGGACAGGTCGGCCAGGGCGGAGGCGTCCCCCAGCTGGCTGTGGGGGATGACGCTCAGGGTGCCGTCGGTCTCCAACACCACCGCCGCGATCTGGTGGACGTCACCGTGACCACTCTGGCGCACCGCTTGCCGCAGCTCGCTCTCGGCCATGCGGTGGGCCCGGAGGGCGTCCTTCAGCACCCGGCCGTCCTCCAGCAGGAGGGCGGGCGACGCCGTCACGGCGGAGCGGACGCCGGGCCGGCGGGAGGTGAGCGTGGCGATCAGGGCCTGGAACAGGATGAGCAACCCGAGCCCCAGAGCGCCGCCGGCGAGAGACACCTCGTTGGGCAGGATGATGGCGGACAGCATGGAGCCGAGCGCGACGGTGACGACGAAGTCGAAGGCGTTGAGCTGGCCCAGCGTCCGTTTGCCCGAGATGCGCAGGAGCAGCAGGAGGGTGACGTAGGCCACGGTGGCCGCCACCAGGACGCGCAGGAGGTCGCCCCAACCGTCGAAGAACATCGCTCCACCCCTTGTCGTCGGACTGAGCACCCACCCTAGGCGCGGTCGGGCCGGGCGGGACGCCGATTAGGCTGGGCACCATGCGCCTCCTGCTCGTCCGTCACGGCCAGACCGCCTCGAACGTCCACCGGTTGCTCGACACCGCCGTGCCCGGTGCCGACCTCGACGCGGTGGGACGCAGCCAGGCCGAGCTGCTGGTCGAGCGCTTGGCCCACCACCCGATCGATGCCGTCTACACCTCGGACCTGGTGCGCACGCAGCAGACGGTGGCCCCGTTGGCGGCCGCCCGCGGGCTCGAGCCGCGGACGATCGGCGGGTTCCGCGAGATCCAGGCGGGCGAGGACGAGATGAGCCCTGACTCGTCGCGCTACATCGCCGTCCTGAAGGCCTGGGGCGAGGGGGACCCGGAGGCGTCCCTGCCCGGTGGTGAGGACGCGGAGACGTTCCTGGAGCGGTTCGATGCCGGCATCGCCGCGGTCGAGGAGGCCGGGCACGACCTGCCGGTCGTGGTGAGTCACGGCGCCGCCCTGCGGGCCTGGGTGCTGGCGCGCGCGGTGGACCTCGACGTGGAATGGGCGGTGGCGCGTCGGATGGGCAACACGGCGGTGCTGCTCTGCGAGCGGGACGCCGCCGGTGACTGGCGGCTGCTGGACTGGGACGAGGGCGCCCCCGAGATCGGGGCGCCGGCCGAGGACGCCGGGCCCGACGAGCCGGTCGAGGAGGTCCCCGAGGGCCCCGACCTGGCGGACGCCGAGCGCTGACCCGGCCCGCGCCGACACGCTCACTTCGGGCTCAAACTCCGGCTCCGAAGCCGGAGTTTGAGCCCGAAGTGAGCGTGTCGCCGCCTCGAGGGACGCGTCAGTGGAAGATCACCGTGCGGTTGTCGTCCAGGAACACCCGGTGTTCGGCGAACAGCGCCACCGCGGCGGCGAGGGTGCGGGACTCCTGGTCCTGCCCGATGGACTGCAGCTCGGCGACGGACTTGGTGTGGTCGACGCGGGTCACGTTCTGCTCGATGATCGGCCCCTCGTCGAGGTTCTCGGTGACGAAGTGGGCCGTGGCCCCGATGAGCTTCACCCCGCGCGTGTGGGCCTGCCGGTAGGGGTTGGCCCCCTTGAACCCGGGCAGGAACGAGTGGTGGATGTTGATGGCCCGCCCGGCCAGGGCGGCGCACAGCTCGGGGGAGAGGATCTGCATGTAGCGGGCCAGCACCACGAGCTCCACGCCGTCGGAGGCCACCGCGTCCAGCACCTCGGCCTCGAAGGCCGCCTTCGTCTCGGCCGTCACCGCACGGTGCGTGAACGGCACGCCGTGGAAGCGCGCCAACTCGCCCAGGTCGGGGTGGTTGGCCATCACGCCCGTGATCTCGATGGGGATCTGCCCGGCGCGCTGCCGGAACAGCAGGTCGTTCAGGCAGTGCCCCGCCCTGGACGCCAGCACCAGGGTGCGGCGCCGGCGTCCGACCTCGTCCAGGTGCCACGCGGCATTCAGGTACGCAGCCAGCGGGCGCACGGACTCCTCGAACGAGGCCCGCTCGAAGCCCGACTGCACCTGCACCCGCATGAAGAAGCGGCCGGTGTCGACCGAGCTGAACTGCTGCAGCTCGGTGATGTTGCCCTGGCTGGACGCGATGGCCCCGGTCACCGCGTGGACGATGCCGGGGCGGTCGGGGCACGCCAGGGTCAGGACCCAGTGGGAGGGGTCGGTCACGGTCATCCTCGCGATTGCTTCCGGGTCGCCCAGTGGTGTCGGGCGAGGTGGTATTTGCGGCGGGCCAGCGCGATGAGGCCCACCTCGCGGCTGGCTGCCTCGGCGGCGTCCACTCGCTCCTGCAGGGTGTCCAGCCGGCGGTGCAGCGCCTCGAACTCGTCGGTGAGCAGCCGGGTCAGGTACAGCAATCCGCCCGCGCCGTTGCGTTCCACGTAGTCGCGCAGGTGCAGATCACGCACGAGCAGATCGAACCGCGCATGGTCGGCGTCCTGCGTGATGCTGTTGCACGCGGCCCCGGCGGCACCGGGTCGCTGGTGCCAGAAGGCCAGGGGGCGGTCCACGAAGCCCACCGCGTAGGCGCTGAGCAGCCGGAGGTGGAAGTCCCAGTCGCCGGCCACGGCCAGCTCCTCCCGGTACGTCCCGATGGTGGCGTGGACGGCGCGACGGTACAGCAACCCGATCGGCACGAACCGGTTGATGCGCAGGAGGTCCGACAGGGTGACGTCGGTGAGATCGGCCCAGAAGGGGTGGCGGCCCACCTCGACGACGCGGTCGCCGTCCAGTTCCTCCAGCACGATGATCGTGCGCGTGACGACGGCCGCCTGGCCCGGGTGTGCGTCGAGGTGCCCCACCGTCGTGGCGAGAAACTCCGGATCCCACGTGTCGTCGTCGTCGTGGACGCACACGTAGGCGCCCTCGGTCTGTGCCAGGCCGGTGTTCGTGGCGTCCTCCATGCCCGCGGACGCCGTGCGGTGCACCACGCTGACGCGCCCGCTGAACCGCGCGTCACGCTCGGCCACCAGTGCGTCCACCGGCGCAGGATCGCCGACGTCGTTGACGATCACCAGGTGCCAGTCGGTGAACGTCTGGGCCAGCACGTCGTCGAGGGCGCGTGCCAGCAAGCGCGGTCGGTTCTTGGTGCGCAGGATGATGCTGACGCGCCCCGGAACCGACATGGGCTCCAAACTAGCGTGAACGGCCCCGGGTACGCCCGTCACAGGCCTGCCTCGTCGAACGCGCGGGCCGCGCGCTCGCGTCCCAGGGCGATGAGCTCCCCGGCCCGATGGAAGTCGAAGGGGCTCGCGATGTCCATGCCGAACTCGACGAGGACGTCGGGCGGGCTGGCCGCCATCCGGAACCGCGTGATCATCGCCTGGCTGGTCTCCAATGACCGGCTCACCACGTCGGTGGTGCGCAGCCCCTTCGGCAGCGCGTCGAAGTCCGACGGCGCGGCGTCCGACGCCTGCGCGACCTCCGGGGGGCCCGCCCCCTCCGGCTGGTGGCTCCCGGCGAAGCGACCCTGCCACCAGTCCAGGACGCCGCGCACCTGGTCGGACTCCAGGACGCCGCGCCGCAGGCGTCCGGCCAGCTCGCCGAACACCCCCTCGGAGTCCGCCGACTCGCTCACCGGCTGCTGGCTGGTGCGGGTGTCGCGGGCTCCGGAGAGGGACACGGCCACGGTCAGGTCGGCGGGGGTGCCGAGCAGGGGATCCACGGGCACGGGGTTGAGGATGCCGCCGTCGGCCAGCAGCCGGCCCTGCATCATCACGGGCGTGAACACGCTGGGGATGCCGATGGACGCCCGCATGGCCAGGGCGAGCGAGCCGCGCTGGAACCACACCTCGCGGGAGGCGGTCAGGTCGGTGGCCACGGCCGTGAACGGAATGGGCAGGTCCTCGATCAGCGCGTCGTCGAGCAGGTCGGCCACCCGGTCCATCACACGGCGGCCCCAGAACACGCCCGGGCCGGAGAACGCCGGGTCGAGCAGCAGCCACACGTCGCGGGCGGTCAGGGTCTCGACCCAGGCGCGGTAGTCGTCGAGCCGGCCCACCGCCTCGAGGCCGCCGACGACCGCGCCCATGGACGTCCCGGCGATGGCCGCGACGGCGTGTCCGCGCTCCTTGAGCTCTGCCAGGACGCCGATGTGGACGTACCCCCGGGCGCCGCCGGAGCCGAGGGCGAGTGCGATGCGCATGCCGGCAGGATAGATCGGCACCGGGGCAACGGTCGGCGACGTGCCGCACGCGTCCCCGGCGGTCGGGTAGCCGCTCCGATACGCTGGACGGAGCGCCGAGGGGGCGCGACGCCTCGGTGGCACCGCCGGGGAGCCGACATGGATGGGAGATCCCCCAAGTGAATGCAGACCTCCTGGTCGTCGGGTCGGGCCTGTTCGGCCTGACCGTCGCCGAGCGGGCCGCGAACGATCTCGGCCTCAACGTCGTCGTGATCGACCGGCGCCACCACATCGGCGGCAACGCCTACTCCGAGCCGGAGGCGCAGACGGGGATCGAGGTGCACCGCTACGGCGCCCACCTGTTCCACACGAGCAACGAGCGGGTGTGGAACTACGTGAACCAGTTCACCGGGTTCACCAACTACGTGCACAAGGTGTACACGAACCACCACGGCATCGTGTACCCGATGCCGGTGAACCTGCACACGATCAACCAGTTCTTCAACGCGGCGTACTCGCCATCCGAGGCGCGGCAGCTCATCGCCGAGCAGGCCGCCGAGTTGGAGGGCAAGGAGCCGGAGAACTTCGTCGAGAAGGGCATCTCGCTGATCGGCCGCCCGCTGTACGAGGCGTTCATCATGCACTACACGGCGAAGCAGTGGCAGACGGATCCGGAGCAGCTGCCGGCGTCCATCATCAGCCGCCTCCCGGTGCGCTACAACTACGACAACCGCTACTTCAACGACACGTGGGAGGGGCTGCCGGTCGACGGCTACACCGCCTGGTTCGAGCGGATGGTCGACCACCCCCGCATCGAGGTGAAGCTCGACACCGATTTCTTCGACGACGCCCAGCCGTACAGCAAGGGCGCGGCGGCCGGGCAGGTTCCGGTCGTCTACACCGGCCCGGTCGACCGCTACTTCGACTTCGAGGCCGGCGAGCTCGGCTGGCGCACCATCGACCTGGAGGAGGAGGTGCTGCCCATCGAGGACTTCCAGGGCACCTCCGTCATGAACTACCCGGACGCCGACGTGCCCTACACGCGCATCCACGAATTCCGCCACTTCCACCCCGAGCGCTCCTACACCAAGGACGCGACGGTCATCATGCGCGAGTACAGCCGCTTCGCCGACAAGGGCGACGAGCCGTACTACCCGATCAACACGGACGCCGACCGCGCGGGCCTGCTCGCCTACCGCGACCTCGCCCGCGCGGAGTCGAACGTGCTGTTCGGCGGCCGCCTCGGCACGTACAAGTACCTGGACATGCACATGGCCATCGGCTCCGCGCTGAGCATGGTGGACAACAAGCTGCGGCCCCACTTCACCGAAGGGGCCCGGCTCGAGAGCGGAGGGGTGGACGCGTGAGCGAGTCCGTCGCCTACATCACCCCCCTGAACACCGAGGTGGAGGGCGCCCGTTCCCTCCGCGAGGTCGCGCGGGTGGTGTTCCCCGGGCGTGGCGACGTGGACGCCGCCGCGCTGTACGTGGACCCGCCGCGCCTGCCCGAGCAGGAGGTCGGGGGAGCACCGGCGGGGGCGGCCACCGCGGCGACGGAGGAGGAGCCGCGGCCCGACGACTACCTGTCGAGCCGCTCGCTGCGTGTGCGCCGCGGGCGCCACGTATCGCTGGGCTCGTACTTCAACGCGTTCCCCGCGTCGTACTGGCGGTGGTGGACCGACGTGACCGCCGTGGTACTGCGCGTCGTCACCTCCGGCGACGGCACGGTGATCGTGTACCGCAGCAACGCCCGGGGGCAGGTGCAGCGCGTCGACAGCCGGCAGGTCGCCGAGAAGGGGGCGGAGCACCTGTTCGAGCTCACGCTGGTGCCCTTCAACGACGGCGGCTGGTACTGGTTCGACCTGGTGGGCGGCGAGGACGGCCTCGTGCTGGAGGAGGCGTCCTGGCTGGTGGAGGCCGGCGACGTCAAGGTCGGCACCGTCAACCTCGGCATGACCACGTTCAACCGGCCCGACTACGCGGTGGCCAACGTCCGCGCCATCGCGGCGTCGCAGGAGCTGGCGTCCGTGGTGCACGAGATGCTGGTGGTCGACCAGGGCACCGAACTCGTCGAGGACGAGGACGACTATGCCGCGGCCGTGGAGGAGATGGCAGGCCGGTTGCGCGTGATCCGCCAAGGCAACATGGGCGGGTCGGGCGGCTATGCCCGCGGCATGTACGAGACGCTCCAGGCCGACGCGGACGGCGTGAAGGCCGACTACTTCATGACCCTGGACGACGACATCAAGGTGGAGCCCGAGTCGATCCTGCGCGCGGTCACGTTCGCCGACTTCTGCCGCGTGCCGTCGATCGTGGGCTCCCACATGTTCGACCTGCACAACCGGACGCTGCTCAACGCGTTCGCCGAGGTCATCGACCCCTACGCCTTCCGCTGGGGCCCGCCGGACGGGCTCGGCCAGCTCGATCTCTCCGAGCGTGGCCTGCGCTCGCGCCGGCTGCTGCACCGCCGTTGGGACGCCGACTACAACGGGTGGTGGATGTGCCTGATCCCGCGCGTCGTGCTGGAGGAGGTCGGTCTGGCCCTTCCCGTCTTCATCAAGTGGGACGACTCCGAGTACTCCCTGCGGGCCCGCGAGCACGGCTACCCGACGGTGACGCTGCCCGGCTCGGCGGTGTGGCACGTGTCGTGGTTCGACAAGGACGACGCCGTCGACTGGCAGGCCTACTTCCATGAGCGCAACCGGCTGATCGCGGCCCTGCTGCACTCCGGCTTCCTCAAGGGTGGCCGCATGCTGCGCGAGTCGCTCATGGTGGAGACCAAGCACACGATCTCGATGCAGTACTACGCCGGACGCCTCGTGCTCGACGGGCTCCGGGACGTGCTCGCCGGGCCCGACCGGCTCCACGACCAGATCGCGACGGCCGCGGCCCGGGCGCGCGGCCTGAAGAAGGAGTACGTCGAGGCCCAGGTGTCGCAGGACATCGGCGCGCTGCCCGCCGTCCGCACAGCCAAACCGCGCAAGCGGCAGGAGGCAAAACCGCCGTCGACGCCCGCGCTGATCCCGTGGACGCTCTCCACCATCGTGCGGCAGGTCGCCCTGCCGCCCCGGGAGCTGTCGCGCACCTACCCCGAGGCCGCGATCCGGCACGCCGACAGTAAGTGGTACTGGATGCCGCGCTTCGACTCCGCACTCGTCACGAACGCCGACGGCACGGGCGCCTCGCTGCACCAGCGGGACCCCGCCCAGGTGCGGGCGCTCACCTGGGAGAGCGTGCGGCTGCACGCCGAGCTCGCGCGCCGGTGGGAGGCCCTGGCCAAGGAGTACCGCGACGCCCTGCCGCGCATCACGTCGCCGGAGAGCTGGGCGGAGACGTTCGCGCGCAACCCGGCCCCGGCGTCCCCCCGCTAGTGGCCGCGACCGAACTGACGGCCCCCGGGCAGGGCCGGGGGCTGCTCGACGTTCTCGCGAACCGGTACCTGCTGCGGCTCATCGTGCGCAAGGAGGTGCAGGTCCGCTACCGCGGCTCGGTGCTCGGCATCCTGTGGAGCTACATCAAGCCGGCCGTGCAGTTCGGCGTGTTCTACGTCGCGATGGGCGTGTTCCTCGGGCTCAACAAGGGCATGGAGAACTACGCGGTGTACCTGTTCAGCGGCATCATCGCGATGAACTTCTTCAACGAGGCGTTCGGCAACGCGGCGCGCTCCATCGTGGGCAACGGCAACCTGATCAAGAAGATCTACCTGCCGCGCGAGCTGTTCCCGGCATCGTCGCTGTGGGTGGCGTTCATCCACTTCGTGCCCCAGGTGATCGTCCTGCTGGTCGCGTGCGTCTTCACCGGGTGGGTGCCGAACCTGTGGGAGCTCGGAGCGGTGCTCGCGGGCTTCCTCATCATCGGCATCTTCGCCCTCGGGCTGGGCGTGGTGTTCGCGACCGCGAACGTCTTCTTCCGCGACGCGGAGAACATCGTCGACCTGCTCGTCATGGTCGCGACCTGGGCGTCCCCGGTGCTGTACGTCTGGACGATGGTGCGGGAGGCCGCGCCGTGGCTCGTCAACCTGTACTTCCTCAACCCCCTCACCGTGGCCGTCGAGCTGTTCCACTACGGGTTCTGGCACCCGACCGTGACCTCCGGCGGCACGTGGGAGATCCCGCCGCACCTGTTCTCGGTGTGGACGCCGGCGGCGCTGGTGATCTCGGTCGCCTTCCTCGTGCTCGGCGACGTGGTGTTCCGCCGCTTCGAGGGCAACTTCGCCCAGGAGCTGTGATGGTGCACGAACACGCTCCGCGGGGGGCGCAGGGCACGGCGGGCGAGGTGGTCGTCCGGGTGTCCGGGGTGGGCAAGGACTTCGTCCTGCGGCACACCCGTAGCCTCAAGGAGGCGCTCGTCTGGCTGGTGCGGGGGCGCAAGGGCGACCTGGCGAACCACTTCCACGCGCTCGACGACGTGACCTTCGACATTCACCACGGCGAGACCGTCGCCCTCATGGGGCTCAACGGCTCAGGCAAGTCGACGACGCTGAAGCTGATCTCGGGTGTCATGCGACCGGACCGGGGCAGCGTCGGCGTCCGCGGCCGCATCGCCGGCCTGATCGAGGTGGGGGCCGGGTTCCACCCCGACCTGCCGGGGCGCGACAACGTGTACCTCAACGGGGCGATCCTCGGCATGACGCACGAGGAGATCGACGCGCGGTTCGATGACATCCTCGCGTTCAGCGAGATCGGGGAGTTCATCGACACCGAGGTGAAGTTCTACTCCTCCGGCATGTACCTGCGGCTGGCCTTCGCCGTGGCCGTGCACACCGATCCCGACGTGTTCCTGGTGGACGAGATCCTCGCCGTCGGCGACGAGCCGTTCCAGCGCAAGTGCATCGGCCGCATCAAGGAGCTCGTGGCGCGCGGCAAGACGTTGGTGGTGGTGAGCCACGACCTCGATCTGGTGCAGCAGATCTGCGAGCGTGGCATCGTCATGGAATCCGGCCGGGTCGTCTTCGACGGTCCGTGTCGCGAGGCCGTGACGTTCCTGCGCGAGCGCAACCGCTGAGGCCCCGGCCCGGACGCCCGCGCAGGGGCAGGCGCAGCGGCAGGCTCCTGGGCGCGGCTCAGCGCCCCCGGAGCCGGGTGACGACGGCGTAGATGGGGCGCCGCACCTGCGTGGGGACGAAGCGCCACACGCCCCGCACCACCACGTTGCGCGCGCACTGGAACGGTGTGGTGAACCCGGTGCGCAGCATCCGGGCCTGCAACCCCAGCTCGGAGCGCAGCAGCGTCCAGCCGCCGCGGCGGGCGTAGGCGCCGGCGCCGATCCGGTAGAGCACCAGCGGCTCGGCGACGTTGCCGACCCGGGCGCCGGCCGCGATCATGCGCGCGAACAACCAGTAGTCCTCCAGCTTGTCGAGGTGCTCATACCCTCCCGCGGCGGCCACGGCCGCGCGTCGGTACACCACGGCCGGGTGGTTGAACGGGTCCTGGAAGCGGGCGAGCGCCGCGATGGCGGCGGGGTCGGTGGGCCAGGCCCGCACCAGCCCGCGCTCGTGCTCGTCGGTCGTGAACTCCACGATCGCCGCCGAGACGAGGTCGAGCCCGCCGGCCACGAGCGGCACCTGCGTGGCGAACCGTTCCGGCAGCGAGATGTCGTCGGCGTCCGCGCGGGCCACGATCGCGTGGGCGCAGGCCGCCAGGCCCGCCTCCAGGGCGCGGGCCAGGCCCACGTTGGTCGGCAGTTCGACCAGGCGGACGCCCACCCCGCCGGTCAGCTCGCCGGACGCCGCCCGCGCGAGCACGGCGGCGATGTCGGCGGCCACCGGGCCGTCCCGCACGAGGACGACCTCGGCGGGCCGGAGCGTCTGCTCGGCCGACACCGACGCGATGGCCCGGTTCACGTGCGCGGCGACGTCGCCGGCGTAGACCGGCAGCAGGACGCTGAACGGGGGCAGGGGCGGTTCAGGCACGGCCGGCCCCCCGCTCGATCGCGGCGACGTCGGCGGCCACCGGCGTGTCGGCGAGCACCGCCGTCGTCGACGGGGGGCGTCCGACCCCCTCGCGCAGCCCGGCCCAGCCGTGGCGCACGAGGGCGATTCGGTCGGCCGAGCGCGCCAGCATGCGTGCCCAGCGCCGCAGGGTCGACCCGGCGTAGAGCAGCCGGTCCCGCACCCCGAGGGCGGGGGAGCGGGTGAACAGCCACACCTTGTTGCGCACTTCGTTGCGGAACCGGGGGCCGGGGTCGGCGTCCGACATGCCGAACACCTTCGTCAGGTGCTGGACGCGGCTCGCCGGCACGTACAGCCCCACGCCGCGGCGCAACAGCCGGGCGGTGAACTCGAAGTCGTCGTTCCACAGGAAGTAGGCCGCCTCGGGCAGACCGTGGGTGCGCACGGCGGCGGCGTCCACCAGCACGCTCACGAACGACGCCGACCGCACGGCCCGCGCGCCCACCGCCGTGGCGGCCGCGCGCGCCGACCGGGTCAGGCCGAAGCGCTCCCGCGGGGTGTTCATCGGGTGCTCCCGGCCGTCGTGCCAGTCGGCGCGCGAGGCGGCGAGCGTCACGGGGCCGGGGTGGGCGGCCCAGGCGTCCAGCAACGCCGCGAGCGCGCCGGGCAACGGCACGGTGTCGTCGTCCATGAGCCACACCCGGTCGGCGGCGTGCCGCTGCAGGGCCACGGCGACCCCGGCGGCGAATCCGCCGGCGCCACCGGTGTTGCGCGGCAGCGTGAGCACCTCGCTCACCACCGGGTGTGACGATGCGAGCGCCGCGGAGTCGTCGGTGGAGGCGTTGTCGATCACGACGACCGCGTCGACGGGGCGCTCCTGGGCCGCGAGGCCGTCCAACGTCCGGGCCAACAGGTCGCGCCGGTTCCAGGCCACGACCACCGCGACGACGCGCACCGCGGCAGGGGGAACCATGGGGGTCACCCTAGCGTGGGGAGCGTCGGAGGAGCCCGATACGCTGGCGGGGTGAACCCGACGGTCTCCAACATCGTGCTGATCCTGCTCTTCATCCTCATCGGCGGGGTGTTCGCGGCCGCGGAGATGGCCCTGGTGTCCTTGCGGGAGAGCCAGGTCCGTGCCCTGAGCACGCGCGGCAAGCGCGGCAAGACGGTGGGCAGCCTGGCCGGCGACCCCAACCTCTTCCTCTCGGCCGTGCAGATCGGCGTGACCCTGTCGGGCTTCCTGTCGGCCGCGTTCGGTGGCGCGACCCTGGCGGGCGAGCTCGCCCCCGTCCTCGTCGGATGGGGCGTGCCCGAGGCTGCCGCGTCCGCCGTGGCCCTGGTGCTCATCACCATCGCGATCTCGTACGTCTCGATCGTCGTGGGCGAGCTCAGCGCCAAGCGGTTGGCGATGCAGCGTGCCGAGGCGTTCGCCATGGCGCTGGCGCCGTTGGTGAACGTGATCGCGACGATCACCCGACCGGTCATCTGGTTCCTCGGCGTGTCGACGAACGTCGTGGTGCGGCTGCTGGGTGGTGACCCGAAGGCGTCCCGCGAGGAGGTCACGGACGAGGAGCTGCGCGCGATGGTCAGCAGCTCGGTCACGTTGGGCGACGAGGAGCGCCAGATCGTGGACGAGGTGTTCGCGGCCGGTCAGGTGAGCTTGCGGGAGGCCATGGTGCCGCGGACGGAGGTCGACTTCCTGGACGGCGACATGCCGGCCCACAAGGCCGCCCGCCAGGTGGCCGACGGCTCCCACAGCCGCTACCCGGTGATCGGCCGCGACGTCGACGACGTGCTCGGCTTCCTCCACGTGCGCGACCTGTTCGATCTCGACCCGAGCGCCCGCAATGCCCCGATCAGCCAGCTGGTGCGCCCCGTGGCGGCGCTGCCGCAGACGGTGCGGATTCTCCGCGCCCTCTCGATCATGCAGGCGGCCAACGACCATCTCGTCGTCGTCCGCGACGAGTACGGCGGCACCGCCGGCATCGTCACGATCGAGGACCTGGTGGAGGAACTCATCGGCGACATCACCGACGAGTTCGACCTGGAGGTGCCCGACGACGCCGAGGTGCCCGACGAGCTGGATGGCCTCACCACCTTGGAGCAGTTCGCGGAGCGTTATGGGCTGACGCTGCCCGACGGTCCGTACGACACGGTGGCGGGGTACCTGATGGCCACGCTGGGGCGCCTGCCCGAGGCGGGTGACTCCGTCCGCGGCGTCGTCAGCTCCGTCGGCACCGAGGAGTCGGTGCCGCAGGACGTCGAGCTGACCGTCACGGAGCTGGACGGACGCCGCGCCTCCCGCCTTCGCCTCACGCGGCACGGCGTGCCGGCCCTGGGGCTCGCCCAGGAGTAGCCTCGCGGGGGCAACCGGCCGGGGCGGGGGGAGGGCGCATGGCTGACGACGACGGCGCCGAGCTGTTGTCCTCCGACGCCGTGGCCGGGCTGCTGGGCGCCGCGGTGGAGCACGCCGGCGGCACCTTGGAGAGCTGGGCGCTGGACCACATCGACGCCAACCCCCGGCAGTCGACAACCGCCACCTACTCGGCCGTTGTGGCGTGGCCCTGGGGCCGGCGCAGCGAGCTGCTGGGCGTCAGCGCCCGCGCCCAGGGGCCGACGGCCGCCGACAGCCGCGCGGAGATCTTCGCCGACGGCGAACGCGAGGTGGCCGTCTGGCTCTATCCGAACGACCCCGACCTGCCCGGTCTGGCGCGCGCCGCCTACCCCTCCTCGCTGGCGGCGGTGCTATCCGGGTCCGGCGCGGTCGCGGGGCCGCTCCCGCCCGAGTCCCTCGAGCTGGAGATGATCGCCTATCGTCCGCGCCGACGCGCCGTATTGCGCGCGCGGGTGGCCGACGGCCCCACGTTCTACGTCAAGGTGCTGCGCGAGCGGTTGTTCGCCGACGTCTCGGAGCGTCACGCGCTGCTGGCGGACGCCGGCGTCCCGGCCCCACCGGTCGTCGCGACGACCCCGGACCATCTGCTGGTGCTCGGTGCCCTGCCCGGCACGCCGTTGGCGCGCGCCGTGTTCGACGAGGCCGCGCCGTGCACCGCCGAAGACCTCATCGGGGTGCTGGACGCGATGCCGCCGACCGTGGCGGGGCTCGGGCGGCGTCCGCCGTGGTCGGATGCGGTCGATCATTACACGGCCATGGTGGCCGCGGCGCTGCCCGCGCAGCACGACCGGCTGCATGCCCTGGCCGACGCCATCCGCACCGGCCTGGCGCCGTTGCCGCCGGGGGACGAACCCACCCACGGGGATTTCCACGAAGGGCAGATCCACGTGGACCGGGGGCGGGTGGCCGGCATCCTGGACGTCGACACCATCGGGCCCGGACGCCGCGCCGACGACCTGGCCTGCCTCATCGCGCACCTGTCGACCATCCAGCGCATGAGCTCCGCCCAGGCCGCCCGCGTCCGCACACTCCTGCAGGCCTGGGTTCCGGTGTTCGACGCCCGGGTCGACCCCGTCGAGCTGCGGCTGCGCGCGGCCGCCGTCATCATCTCGCTGGCCACGGGGCCGTACCGCGGCCAGGAGCCGGACTGGCAGCGGGAGACCACCGCCATGGTGGACGCCGCGGAGGCCCTGGTGCGGCAGGTGCTGTGACCCCGTCGTGACCTGGACCGGGCTCAGGTCACAAAGGTGTATCAAGTGCGGCGGCGTGGCCGCCCCGCCGCGTGGCGCGCCGGCGTCCGGGGCTACGATCGCCGCACGACGCGCGTGACCGCCGCGCACGCACGTGTACGACCACCTGTTCTGCCGAGGAGGCACCTGTGAAGAAGACCCTGATTGGCACCGGCCTCGCCGCCGCGCTCGTGCTGGGCGGCTGCGCCAGCCCGCCGCCCACCGCCACGCCCGACACGACGGCCGGGACGAGCACCGGCACCGCGGCCGCCGGGGCGTCCGACTTCTTGGCCTGCATGGTCTCCGACGAGGGCGGCTTCGACGACAAGTCGTTCAACGAGACCTCCTACAAGGGCATGATGGACGCGAAGTCCGAGCTGGGCATCCAGACCCGCGAGATCCAGTCCGACACGACGGCCAGCTACGCCGGCAACGTGCAGTCGATGGTGGACGCCGACTGCGACGTCATCGTCACCGTCGGTTTCGCGCTGGGTGACGCGACCCAGGCATCCGCCGAGGCCAACCCCGACATCGACTACGCGATCGTCGACTTCGCCTACGACGCGCCGCTGGACAACGTCAAGGGACTGACCTTCAACACCGCCGAGCCGGCCTTCCTGGCCGGCTACCTCGCGGCCTCGATGAGCAAGACCGGCACGGTCGGCACCTACGGCGGAGCGCCGTACCCGACCGTCACGATCTTCATGGACGGCTACGCCCAGGGCGTCGCGCACTACAACGAGGTCAAGGGCACCGACGTGCAGGTGGTCGGCTGGAACTCCGACACCCAGGACGGGGCGTTCATCCCCGGCAACAACTTCTCCGACGTGGCCGGCGCCAAGCAGCTCGCGACGAACCTGGTCTCCCAGGGTGCCGACGTGATCCTGCCCGTGGCCGGGCCGGCGTCCGAGGGTGGTCTCCAGGTGGCGCAGGAGTCCGGCGGCAACGTCGTGTCGATGTGGGTGGACTCCGACGGCTACCTCTCCATGGAGCAGTACGCCTCGGTGATCCCGACGTCGGTCGGCAAGGCGATGGACGTGGCCGTGACCGACGCGATCCGCGCCTCGTTCGAGGACTCGTTCGACAACGAGGTGTTCGTCGGCACGCTCGACAACGAGGGCGTCTACCTGGCGCCGTACCACGATTTCGAGGATCAGATCTCCGACGAGACCAAGGCCGAGATCGAGCAGCTGAAGCAGGACATCATCGACGGCACGATCACCGTCAACTCCTGATCGGAGGCGTTCCACCGCGGGGAGGCGGGCCGACACGGCCGCCTCCCCGCGCGTGTCTCGCCCCGGCGGGTGGGTTCATGGAAGGATCCGCGTGTGAACCACACGTCCGGCGGCCTGCAGTTGGCCGGCATCACGAAACGCTTTGGGTCGTTCACCGCCGTCGACTCCGTCGACCTGGAGGTGCGCCCAGGGGAGATCCACTGCCTGTTGGGTGAGAACGGGGCGGGCAAGTCCACGCTCATGAACGTCCTCTACGGGCTGCTCAAACCCGACGAGGGCCAGATCGTCATCGACGGCTCGCCCCAGAACTTCACCAACCCGCGCCAGGCCATGGCGGCCGGCATCGGCATGGTGCACCAGCACTTCATGCTGGTCGACCCGTTCACCGTGGCCGAGAACCTCATGCTGGGGCGCGAGGGCGGCTTCGTCCTCGCCAAGGACGCCGCCCGCCAGCGCGTCCGCGAACTGGGGGAGCGGTACACGATGCCGGTCGACCCCGACGCCGTCATCGAGGATCTGCCGGTCGGCGTCCAGCAGCGCGTCGAGATCCTCAAGGCGTTGGCCAATGACGCCCAGTACCTCGTGTTTGACGAGCCGACGGCCGTGCTGACACCGCAGGAGATCGACGACCTCATGGCGGTGATGGACCGGCTGCGGTCGGAGGGCCGCGCGATCGTGTTCATCACCCACAAGCTCCGCGAGGTCCGCGCCGTCGCGGACCGGATCACCGTGATGCGACGCGGCCGCATCGTGGGCCAAGCCGCGCCGACGGCGTCCGAGGCGGAGCTGGCCGAGATGATGGTCGGCCGCGCGATCGACCTGCGGGTGGCGAAGGAGGCCGCCGCCCCCGGCGAGCCGCGGCTGGTCGTGACCGGCCTCAAGGTGGCGAACACGGCCGGTGGCATCGTCGTCGACGGGGTCGACTTCGACGTGCGTGCCGGTGAGACCCTCTGCATCGCCGGCGTCCAGGGCAACGGCCAGTCCGAACTCGTGGACGCCCTGCTCGGCAACGTGACGCCGCTGGAGGGCACGGTCACGCTCGACGGCACCGACATCACGCGCGCCACACCCCGACAGACGATCGACGCCGGCATGGGCTTCGTGCCGGAGGATCGGGAGGCGGACGGGTTCGTCGCCCCCTTCACCATCGCGGAGAACCTCGTGCTCAATCGGTCCAACCAGGCGCCGTTCGCGCACGGTCTGGCGCTCGACCTCGCGGAGATCGACCGCAACGCCGTGGCGCTGCGGGAGGAGTTCGACATCCGCGCCCAGTCGGTGCACGACCCGATCAGCTCGCTCTCGGGCGGCAACAAGCAGAAGGTGGTGCTGGCCCGAGAGCTGAGCCGGCCGCTGAGCGTCCTCATCGCGAGCCAGCCGACGCGGGGCGTGGACGTCGGCGCCATCGAGTTCCTGCACCGCCGCATCGTCTCCGAGCGGGACAAGGGTACGGCGGTCCTGCTGGTCTCCACCGAGCTCGACGAGGTGGAGGCGCTGGCCGACCGGGTGCTCGTCATGTACCGCGGGCGCGTCGTGGGCATCGTGAGCCCCGACACGCCCCGCGAGGTGCTGGGCCTGATGATGGCGGGCGTGCCGCTCGAGGACGCCCAGGGCGCGCCCCGCCCGGGCAAGGAGGAGAACCATGGCTGAGGAGCCAGCTGACGACGCCCGCCGCGCCGCCCTGCGCGACCGTGGCCGGCGGTGGGCGACCACGGCCGGCTCGATCCTGCTGGCGCTGCTCGTGGGGGCGGTGCTGATGATCGTGTCCGACCCGGACGTGATCAGCCAGTACGCCTACCTGTTCACCGCTCCGCAGCTCGCGCTCGGGGCGTCCTGGACGAAGGTCGCCGGGGCCTACTCCGCGCTGCTCGCGGGGGCCGTCGGGTCGCCCGCGGCGCTCGCCGCCACGGCCTGGCAGGCGGCCCCGCTGATCGCGGCCGGCCTGGGCGTCGGCATCGCGTTCCGCGCCGGCCTGTTCAACATCGGTGCGCAGGGCCAGGCGATCTGGGGCTCGATCGCGGCGGCCTACGTCGGCTTCGCGTGGTCGCTGCCGCCGGTGGTGCACCTGCTGGTGGCCGTGGTCGCCGGTGTGCTCTTCGGCGCGGTGTGGGGCGGCATCGTCGGCCTGATCAAGGCCAAGACGGGCGCCCACGAGGTCATCGTCACCATCATGATGAACTTCATCGCCGCCAGCTCGCTGGCCTGGCTGCTGCTCACCCCGGCGTTCCTGCGGCCCGGCCGCATCGACCCGCTGGCCCCGCCGATCCAGCCGAGCGCGGCGTTCCCGGTCATCTACGGCCAGCTCCACGTCGGCTTCCTCGTGGCGCTGGTCGCTGCGGCGATCGTGTGGTGGCTCATGGAGCGCTCGACGATCGGCTTCGCCATCCGTGCGGTGGGCTCGAACGCGAGCGCCGCCGCCACCGCGGGCATGAACGTGGCCGGCACGACGATGGTCACCATGGCCATCTCGGGGGCCCTGGCCGGGCTGGCCGGCGTCATGTACGCGCTGGGGCCGGGGGCGAACGCGGTGGCCACCCCCCTCTCCCTCGGGCTGGTGGGGTCGGTCGGATTCGACGCCCTCACCGTCGCCCTGCTGGGGCGCAGCCGACCGGTGGGCACCGTCCTGGCCGGGCTGCTGTTCGGCGGCCTCCACTCCGGTGGCCTCGCCATGCAGAGCCTCGCGCAGACCCCGCTCACCCTGTCCACCGTGCTCCAGGCGCTGATCGTGTTGTTCGTGGCGGCGCCGGCCATCGTGAGCGCCCTGATCCCGAAGGTGCGTGCCCCCCGGCGCCCCGCCCTCGTCGGAGGTGAGGCATGACCACCACGCATCCCACAACGCTCGACGTCCCCCTCGAGCTCGACCGCACCGAGTCCGCCGCAGCGCGGCGTGCCCGGCTCTCGACCGGGGCGCTCATGCTCGTGCTCGGCGCGCTCATGGCCTGGCTCGGCTTCGGCACAAGCGGCGATGCGAGCTACGCCCTGTCGGACGCCTTCGCCGCCGTGCAGCTCCCCACCGTGGCGCTGCCCGGGCTGCCCGTGGTGCTCGTCTGCGCCCTCCTGACCCTGCTGGCCGGGGCGGGCTTCGTCTCAGGCCGGTTGTGGGGGCGGGCGAAGGCGTCCGCCGCCACCATCGCCGCCGCGGCGATCGTGCTCGGCTTCGTCACCTGGGCCGCCGCGGGGCGTCCGTTCTCGTTCCCGGTGCAGAACCAGCTCGCCGGCACCATCGCGCTGGCGACACCGCTCGTCCTCGGCGCCCTGTGCGGCGTGCTGTGCGAGAACGCCGGCGTGGTCAACGTGGCGATCGAGGGCCAGTTCCTCACCGCCGCGTTCACGGCGGCGACGGTGGGGTCGGTGACCCGCTCGATCACCGCCGCGCTGGTGGCCGGCGTCATCGCCGGCGTGCTCATGGGGGCGATGCTGGCGCTGTTCTCGATCAAGTACTTGGTGGACCAGGTGGTGCTCGGCGTCGTGCTGAACCTCTTCGCGTCCGGCCTCACCGGCTTCGTGTTCGACCAGCTCGTGCAGCCCAACTCCACCGAGCTGAACCGGGTGCCGCCCATCTCGCGGCTGGAGATCCCGCTGCTGAGCGACATCCCGCTCATCGGGCCGGTGCTGTTCAACCAGACGATCCTGGTGTACCTCGCGTTCGTGAGCGTGCCGGTGGTCTGGTTCCTGCTCTACCGGACCCGCTGGGGCCTGCGGGTGCGCTCGGTCGGCGAGCACCCCGAGGCCGCCGACACCGTCGGCATCAACGTGCGGGCCGTGCGCTGGCAGGCGGTGCTCGCGGGGGGTGTCTTCGCCGGGCTCGGTGGCTCGTTCTTCACCATCGGGTCGAGCGTCAGCTTCATCAAGGACATCACGGTCGGCAACGGCTTCATCGCGCTCGCCGCGCTGATCATGGGCCGTTGGCACCCCGTGCGGGCGGCGCTCATGGCGGTGTTCTTCGGTTTCGTCACCCAGCTGGCCTCCCAGCTCCAGACGCTGCAGACGCCCATGCCCAGCCAGTTCCTGCTGATGCTGCCCTACCTCGCGACGATCATCGCCGTGGCCGGCCTCATCGGGCGCTCGCGGGCGCCGAAGGCCGACGGCGTGCCCTACACGGGATGATGGGTTGAGCGGCATCGACTGGGACGTCCTCCGCGCGGCCGCGCGGTCGGCCGCCGCGCGGGCCTATGCGCCCTACTCGGGGTACCGGGTGGGGGCCGCGGCGCTGGCGTCCGACGGGCGGATCGTCTCGGGCTGCAACGTGGAGAACGCCGGCTACGGCGTCACGCTGTGCGCCGAGTGCGGGCTGGTGTCGGACCTGGTGAACGGCGGCGGCGGACGCCTCATGGCGTTCACGTGCTGCAACGGCGCCGGTGAGGTCATCATGCCGTGCGGCCGGTGTCGACAGTTGTTGTGGGAGCACGGGGGAGCCGACCTGGTCGTGGAGACACCGCGCGGCATGGTGGGCATGGCCGAGGTGCTGCCGCAGGCCTTCGGGGCGGACGACCTCGGGCAGCGCTGAGCGCCCCCGGCCCGACGGGTCAGCGCGGTTTCGTCCACGCGATCGTGTGCCGGAAGCCGAGCCGGTGCTGCAGTCTGGCGCCGGGCATCACCGCGTCGAGCGGGGTTCTGATCTCGCCGAAGGACCTGGTCGGGTCCGCCACCGGAAACGCGTCCGGCGCGGGAGCCGCGCGTGACGGGCGGGGGTGCTTGACCATCCCGATCAGCGGGTTGGTCACCGCTGAGGCGAGTTCCCATACCGCGTCGCGCGCCGTGACCGGGGGTGCCAACCCAACGGCGAGGAACCTGCCGCCCGGAGCCAAAGCCTCCCGCACCTGGGTGAGCGCCTCCGCGGCCTCGAGATGGTGCAGGACGGCCACCATCGTGACCGCGTCCACCGCCCCGTGCTCGGCGGCCACGTTCGGAAGACACGCGTCGGTGATCGTCACGTTGGTCAGGTCGCGAGAGCGCAGCGAGGCTTCCTCGCGCATGTGGGGGTCGACGTCGATCCCCACCACCCGTTCCGCCCGGGCGGCGAGTCGCGCGACGAGCAGACCCTGGCCGCAGCCGACATCGACGGCGAGCCGGCAGGGCTCGGGCAGCCGCCGCAGCAGCCAAGGGTGGAAGTGATCGTTGTGGCTCCACGGGTGCCGCGCGTTCAGGCGGGCCAGCCCGGCCAGCGCAGTCCGCACGACCGGCAAGTGTTGGCCACCACGCACGTCCATGCCCCCATGCTGACACGGTCGTGCCGCTGCGCGTCGAGCACCGCGGACTACCCGGCCGCGCCGTGGCCCTCGCCGTACTGCGCGGCGCCGATGAGGGCGGCGGTCTCGCCGTCGGAGCCGGGCTCGATGTAAGGGGGTTCGGCGCCGGCCTCTCGGACGATCTCCTCGACCCGCGGGGTGAGCCACCGCGTGGTCAGGTCCCACGACTGTGCGATCGAACCGCCCACCACCACCACGTCGGCCCCGAAGCGCACGAGCCAGGGGGAGATGGTCTCGGCCAGGGCCCCGTACGCCCTGGTCAGCACCCCGGTGGCCAGGTCATCACCGTCACGGGCGAGCTCGGCGATCGCGCGGACGTCGTGGTGCTCGCCCGTGGCGGCCGCGTGGGCGCGAGCGATGGCGCGGCGGGAGAAGGTGTCCTCCAGCGGCCGACCCTCCCACCCCAACAGGTACACCCACCCGTGCGGCGGCACGTCGGCGCCGCTGTCCACCGGCTCGCCGTTGTCGAGGAAGCATGAGCCGACGCCGGTGCCCAGGGTCAGCGCCACGAACCGCCGTGGTCGGCCGTGCAGCTCGTTCTCGCCGATCGCGTAGGCGGTGACGTCGTTCAGGAACGTCACCGGCACCCCGAGCTCGGCCGACAGGTGGTCGCCCACCGCCACATCCTTCAGCGCCCCGAATTTCTCGACGCCCTCGAAGTTGCCGACACCACGCGCGTAGTCGAACGGCCCGGGGATGGCGACGGTGAGCGGCAGTCCGTCCGCGTCCCCGCCCAACCCACGCGCCGCGGCGACCAGGCCGGTCAGCAGCGTCGCGCGGTCGGCCGAGCTGTCCAGGTCGGACCGCTGCGAGCGCACCACCCGGCTTCGTTCGGGGTCGACCAACGCTGAGGTCACGTGCGTGCCGCCCACCTCCAGGACGCGCTGCATCAGGAGGCGCTCCGCCCCGAGAACCGCAGGTCCTCACCGCTCACCGATCGTGGGAACTCCGTGCCCCGGACGTGGGCGGTCAGCGTCGCGCACTCCCCGGCGCCGTCGGCCGGACGGATGGTGTACTCGCCCACGTGGGCGGGCACGATGAACGTCTCGGCGTAGTGCACCTCGTACGGTTCGAACGCCCCGGTGGGGCTCTCGACGACGGCGGCCCGGCCCTCGACGAGGTTGAGAACGTGAACCGTCGACTGCGTGTCGCGCAGGGTGGGCACGGAGAACCAGTGCCGCACCGTCTCGATGTACTCCAGTTCGTGCAGGCCGGTGCGCTCGATGCGGTAACCGTCGCCCTGCTCCAGCACATCGATCCGGTTGATGAGGTTGCTGGTCACCCAGTCGGTGTCCCGATCCCATTGCACGTTGGCGCGGGCGTGGTCGAGGTGAACGGGCCGAGGCTTGCCGTCGAGACCGACGCGGTCCCAGTCCCACATCTTGAAGGTGAAGATGTAGCTGGTGGCCGAGATCTCCAGCACCATGGTGTTGCGGGTGGAGCAGTGGACCGTGCCGGCGGGGATGAGCACGTGGTCGTGCTTGCGTGCGTTGAACCGGTTGATGAAGCGCTCGTCGGGGAAGGAGCCCTCGCCGCGCTGCGCCTTCTCGAGTTCGTCGAACATCTCGTCGAAATCGGCGCCGGGTTTCCGCCCGAGGTACACCCCGCCGTCGTCACCCACGTCGAGCAGGTAGTAGCTCTCGTCCTGGGTGTACTTCATGCCGAACTTCTCCTGGATGTACCCGGTGAGCGGGTGCACCTGGAGCGACAGGTTGCCACCCCCGAACGTGTCGAGGAAGTCGAAGCGGATGGGGAAGTCGGCCCCGAACCGGGCGAACGTCCCGGGGCCCATGAGCTCGATGGGTTTGCGCAGCACCAGGTTCTGTGACGGCATCTCGACCCGGACGCCGTCGATGTCGAGCGCGAGTGAGTTCTCCTCCGGCACGCAGTCGAATCCCCACGCGTAGTTGGGCACATCGCCCGGCAGCCCCAGCACCTCCTGCATCCAGTGGCCGCCCCAGACTCCGGGGTCGAAGTAGGGGACGACGCGGAAGGGCCGGGTGATGGCGGCGTCCAGCGCGGAGCGAAAGGTGTCCCCGGTGATCAGCCGGGCCTCGTCGGCGGAGATGGTGGTGTCGAGCAGATAGTCGAGCGCATCGAGGAGGGGTTGCTTGTGACGGTCCGCCATGCGCCATTCGACGAAGAAGGAGCGCTTGTACTTGCGCAGGATGTCCTCGTCGCCGTTCTTGCATCGCCAATTCGGCATGCCGGCGCGCATCCGGAGCTGGTGCTCCCAGCGGGGCATGTCGGCGAGCACGAGCACGTCGGCGTCCGGTGCGGCCAGGCGAGCCCCCCAGCCCATGAGGACGATCGGGCCCGTGCGCTCGTGCACCCGGCGGCGCAGCTCGGCCAGGCGCGCCTCGTCGTAGAGATCGGCGACATTGAACTGGGTGATGTAGCCGAAGACGCGGTCGTCGCCAAGGTTGGCGGCCACCAGGGCATCGATCTCCTCGGTCGGCCTGGCCGCCTCGTCGGGCACACTCACCACGACGTCGAAGTCGCGCTCGAGGCTGGCCTTCACCGCCTGCTCGTCGACGCCGGGGTAACAGTCCACGACGACGACGGCGCGATCCAGCCGAGCTGCGGCGCGGGCCAGCTCCCGCCACGCCTCGTCGGCCACCCACACGGGGGTGCCGGGGGGTTGGAGAATCGTGGGATCGACGTCGTAGTTGGGCTGATCGCTGCGCACCGGGAACTCCTTTGTTGCTCCTGCGTCTGGTAACGATACCAACTTCAGCGCTACGTGGCGAGGGTCAGGATGAATTGGGTTGCAGGCCGTGCACCACGCCCACGGACGGCATCGTCATCGTGATGGGTGGAGTGCGCTCGGCGCTGTTGATCCGGCGGAGCGTCAATTCGGCGGCGAGGCGGCCGAGCGCCTGGGCATCGTGCTCGATGAGCGTCAGCGGGTAAGGCACGAGATCGGCCAACTCGAACGTGTCGAAGCCCACCAGTCGGGGGGCGGTGCTGTGCGGCGTCCACCGCGCGTGCGGGTCGAGGAGCACGCGCAGGACGTTGATGCTGAAGCGATTGTTGGCCGTGAAGAAGGCCGCGGGGGGCTCGTCCATCGCCAGCAGCTCCCGGGTGACCCGGACCACCGCGGCGGGCTCGCTCGGCATCTGCCTGACGTAGCGCTGGTCGACCTCGACCCCTGCGTCGGTGTGGGCCTGGACGAAACCGGCGTAACGCCGGGCCGCGGTGGTGATCGTGGGCTCGCCGCCGAGGAATGCGATGGGGTGCCTGCCTTCGTCAAGCAGCTTGCCCACCTCGGTGCGCACCGCGCCGATGTCGTCAACCAGGACTGTGTCGACGCGTCCATGGTTGATCGACCGCGAGGCGAGCGCGATGGGCATCCCCGCCTTGGCTGCCGCAGCCAGGTGTGGGGCGTCTGCCCTGGCGGGGACGACGATCAGCCCCTCGATCTGGCGGGCCGAGAGGTCGCGCACCAGCTCCGCCTCGAGGCGGGGGTCGTTGTGGGAAAAGCCGGTGATGATCTGCCGACCGGCATCCTTCGCCGCCGCCTCGACCCCGAGGAGCACTTGGGCGTAGTAGGGATTGTCGATGTTGGTCACGATCACCCCGAGCAGGCCGGAGCGCTGGCCCGGCCGCATCAACCGGGCGGCCTCGTTGCGCGCATAGCCCAACTTCTTGGCTGCTGCGTGCACCTTGCGGGTCATCTCGGCGGAGACGCCCCCCTTGTCGCCGATCACCCGCGAGGCGGTCATCGGCGAGACCCCGGCCATGTTGGCGACGTCTTTGAGGGTGGGCTTCCTGGCCCGGGCGATGTCCGCCCCCTGCTCCATGGCGCACATCCTACGGCTTGGATAACAATTCGGACTCGCTCGGCCCGGCGGCCGTCGTACATGGTATCGTTACCAAGCCGGTGCCGCGGTGGCCCGTGATCACACTGAGGTGATGCAACCATGAAGAACCGACGAACACCCACTGTCAGGGCAGCGGCCGGCCTCGGCGTGTTGGCCCTGGTCGGCGTGGGCTCGCTGACCGTTGCGACCCCGGCGGCCGCACAGCCGGGAGCGGGGGCGGGCACGTGCTCGCTCGCCACGCAGCCGCTCATCGTCACGGGGGCGCAGCCGGACGCCCGCACCGAGCAGTTCGCCGCGTACGGCGACACCTCGGGCGCATGGATCGGTGCCGACTCCACCTACTCGGTCGAGTTGAAGAGAGGCACCACCGCGTGGCTCTTCTCCGACACGGTGCTCGGCACCGTGGTCGACGGCACGGTCGACATGGCCACGATGGGCATCATCAACAACTCCATCGTCCTGGAGAAGGGGGGCCAGCTCCACGACACCGTCACCGGCGGGACGGAGCAGGAGCGTGAGGCGATCTTCGGGCCGCCCGCTGCCGACTCGTGGTTCTGGCTGGGTGCCGGCTACGTCGAGCCCAGCGGCAGGAACCTGTACATCGGTCTCAACCGCTACAACCGCTCCGGCCCGGGTCTGTGGGACTGGGCGTGGGACCACTCGGCGATCGGAACGCTCAACACCCGCACCTGGCAGGTCGAGAAGGTGACCGACCTCGACGTCGACAACGACGTGCAGTGGACGTCCTGGTACCAACGCGACCACGGCGTCACCTATCTCTACGGAGTCGACGACCAAGGGGCGCTCAAACAGGCGCATGTCGCCCGGGTGCGCGGCCAGGACCTCTCGAGGGTCGACAGGTGGGAGTTCTGGAACGGATCGACGTGGACCAAGGACTCCTCCCAGTCCGCGCCGATCCTCGACCACGTCGCCAACGAGTACTCGGTGACCCCGTTCCGGGACGGTTACCTCCTCGTCACGCACGACACCGAGGTGGTGTTCTCCAACCAGGTGGTGGCGTACACCGCGTGCAGCCCCACCGGGCCGTTCGTGAACAGGACCCCCCTGCTCCAGACCCCCGAGACCGGGCCGTGGGGCTCCTACGGGGATCCGAACATCTGGACCTACAACTCCCACGTGCATCCGCAGTTCAGCGACGACGGCAGGTTGCTGATCAGCTACAACGTCAACACGTTCGACAACAACCACATCTTCGACGACGTCACGATCTACCGCCCCCGATTCTGGACCGTCACGGTGGACGACCCTGACGGCCGCCGCAACGGCTGACCCTGGAGAGGAACAACGATGTCAATCAAGAAGGCACTCACCGCACTCGCGCTCTCGAGCGCCCTGATCCTGGCCGCGTGTGGGGGTGGGGGCAGCCAGCCCTCCACCGATCCCACCGACGGCGGGGCGGACGCCCCGGCGGCGTCGGGCACGGTCAACTTCTTCACCGACAAGGCGGCCTGGGAGCCGTCGTTCGACGAGATGAACGCCGCGAGCGGGGACATCCAGTTGGAGTTCACGGGCTACTCCGATCCGGTGGCCTACGACACCTACATCCGCCAGGCGTTCCGCACCAACGACCGGCCCGACCTGTTCACCTGGCACACCGGCGGCAGTCTCGGTGAGCTGGTGGAACAGGGCCTGGTGGCCGAGACCTCCGACATCTGGGCGGAGGCCGAGGCCGACGGCCTGGTGCCCGAGGGGCTGAAGGACCAGTACACCTTTGACGGCAAGCAGTACTGCGTGCCGCTGAACGTCGCCTACTGGGCGGTGTACTACAACAAGGCCGTCTTCGCCGAGCACGGCCTGCAGCCCCCGACCACGTGGGCCGAGATGGAGACCGTCATGCAGACGCTGCGCGACGCCGGCGTCGCACCGTTGCACCAGATGAACATCATCTTCGAGTTCGTCTACTTCCAGGCGCTGCTTGCCGGCCAGAACCCGGAGACCTACCAGGGCCTGCTCGACGGCTCGGCCAGCTACACCGACGAGGACGTGAACGTCGCCGTCGACAAGTGGCAGGAGATGATCCAGCGCGGTGACTTCATCGATCCCGGTGTCACGGGTGACCCCCAGGCGATGCTGATGAACGGGGAGGTGGCCATGGCCTACTTCGGCACCTTCTTCACCGGCCAGCTCGACGCCATCGACGCGGTCTCTGGTGAGGATTACGGAATCTTCCTGTTCCCGAACCTCAACCCGGCCACCGACGTCCAACCCATGGTCCTGGAGACCGGGCCCCTGTGTGTGGGCGCCGGTTCCGAGAACGAGGACGCCGCCCTCGCGTACTCGGCGTGGTGGCTCACCACCGAGGCCCAGACCGCGTGGTCGCAGAGCCGCGGTGACGTGAGCTTCAACCCCAACGTCGAACTCGCCGACCCCGAACTCAAGGCGCTCGTCGCCTCCGTCACCGGCGACAACGCGGCGGACACGCTGATCCTGCCCCGGTATCTCGAGGGCAGCCCGCAGCCGGTCTACCAGCTCTCGACCGAGCTGTTCGGGGCCTTCGTCACCAACGCCGATGATCCGCGGGGCATGCAGGAGGCCCTGCAGGCCGAGGCCGAGACCTACTGGGCGGAGCAGGGCTGAGGATGGGCGGTGCGGCCGGTCGACCGGCCGGCCGCACCGCTCTCTGCCCCACGGAAGCGAAGGGAGGCGCCATGAGTACCGCCACCGACACACCCGAGGCGACGACTGCGGGCCCGGCGCCCGCCAGAAAGGGCGGGCCCGGTGCCCGAGCGCGACAGGAACAGGTGACCGCCGCGGGCTTCCTCGCCCCGGCGCTGATCCTGTGTGGCGTGCTGCTGTACGCACCGTTCCTCTACACGGCGTACCTGTCCCTCACAGAGTTCAACGGCCTGGGGGATCCGGAGCTCGTCGGGGTCGCGAAATACGCGGAGCTGTTCGATGATCCCAACATTGTGCAGTCGATGCTCAACACCGTGATCTGGGTGGTGGGCACGCTGGTGCTGCCCGTGGGCCTGGGATTGCTGATCGCGGTGTTGGCGGCTCATCACAATCCACGGTGTAGCTGGGGTCTGAA
>NZ_JACYOT010000007.1 GCF_014858005.1 Propioniciclava soli | reverse complement strand
ACTACCCCAACCAGACCCACTCCGACCGAAGCCATCCGAAGCGATGGCCGTCTGCACCGGCGGCGCGGTGACCGTCACCTGCTGGCTGGTGGTGCCGGTGGCGCCGCGGTCGTCGGTCACCGTGAGCGCCACCGTGTAGGTGCCCGCCGCCGCGTAGGAGTGCGCGACGGTCCTTCCGGTGCCGCCGTTGCCGTCACCGAAGTTCCAGGCCCAAGCGGCGATGGAGCCGTCGTCCGTGGACGCCGAGCCGTCGAGCGAAACGCTCGCGCCGTCGACAGCGGCCGTGAACGCGGCCGTCGGCGCGGCGTTGGGGGCCACGGCGGTGACCTGCTGCGTGTTCGTGGCGGTCGCCCCGGCCTGGTCGGTCACCGTCAGGGTGACGGTGCGGACGCCCGCGGTCGCGTACGTGTGGGTCGGGCTGACGCCCGTCCCCGTCGTTCCGTCACCGAAGTCCCACGCCCAGGTCGCGATCGCGCCGTCGGGGTCGGACGAGCCGCTCCCGTCGAAGGTGACCGCGAGGTCGTTGACGACCGTGGTGAAGGCCGCGGCGGGTGCCTGGTTGGGAGCCGCCACGGAGACCGTGCGGGTCGCCGTGCCGGTCAGGCCCTCGTTGTCGGTGACGGTGAGGGTCACGGTGTAGCTGCCCGCAGCCGCATAGGTGTGCGTCGCGGTCCCGCCCGTGCCCGTCGTGCCGTCGCCGAAGTTCCACGCGTAGGTGGCCACCGCGGTGTCATCGGTGGAGGCCGAGGCGTCGACGGCGAGGGTCAGCCCGTCAGCGGTGTCGGTGAAGGACGCCACGGGCGGGGTGTTCACCGAACTGGAGGCCGCACGGTGGGCGGCGACGCGCTCGGGCGAGAGGACCGTCGGGTAGACCGCGACCTCGTCGAGGACGCCGTCGAATGCGCCGGAGCCGTTCCAGATGTTGTCCGAGCCGGCCTTCCAGTAGCCCACCAGATCCTGGGCGTTCGGGTCGGTGTTGGACGCCACGGCCACACCGTCGACGTACAGGACGCGGCCCGTCGGGCCGAGCGTGGCCACCACGTGGTGCCAGGCGTCGTCGTTGTAGGTGTTCGGGGAGGTCACCGTGTTGGCGAATCCGGTCCAGGTGCCGAAGCCGACGTGGCCGGTCTCGTCCACGTAGATGCTGCGGTCGTAGCCGGCCGAGCGGGCGCCGGCATCGGAGCTGAAGCCGAGGATCCGGCCGCCGGTCCCGGCCGTCCTGAACCAGGCCTCGACCGAGAACACGGTCGGGTTGTTGAAGCGGTCGGTCGAGGAGACGAACTCCTCCGGGCCGAAGCCCACAGCCGGGTTGTCGGCGGCCAGCGGCGAGGCGACTTGGCGGGTCACGTCCCCGACGTAGGTGCCGTCGTGGGTGCCGGGGGTGGAGTCGAACGCCGTGGTGCCAGACGTCTCGTCCAAACGCCAGTAGAGCAGCGGCGCGTCACTCATCACCTCGGTGGCGTAGTGGTCGGTCGGCGCCGGCAGCGGCTCCCGCACCGTCACCTGCTGCGACGTGGTCGCCGTGTCACCCAGGTCGTCGGTGACGGTCAGCGTGACCGTGTAGGTGCCCGCCGCCGCGTAGGTGTGGGACGCCGAACCCTGGGTCGCGCTCGACCCGTCACCGAAGTTCCAGGCGTAGGACGAGATCGTGCCGTCGTCGGTGGACCCGGTGCCGTCCACCGCCACCGCGAGCCCGGTGCGGGAGACGCTGAAGGAGGGAACGGGGGCGGCGTTCACGAACCCGGCCGAGGCCCGGTAGTGGTCGCGGACGGCCGCCGCCGGGAGCGGCTGGGCGTACACGGCCGCCTCGTCAATCAGGGCATTGGCCGCGCCGTTGCCGTCCCAGATGTTGTCCGCGCCGACGCGCCAGTAGCCGTCGTACGGATCGACGCTGCTGTTCGGGTTGGTGCCGACGAGATCACCGTCCACGTAGAAAGACATGCCGGAGGCGTCCATGCCCGCCACCACGTGGTGCCAGCGCCCGTCGTTGAGCGCCGCCGGGCTGGTGATGGTCTGCCCGCCGGGCGCCCACACGCCGAAGACCGCGCGACCTTCGCTGTCCAGGTAGACGTGGCGGTCGTAGTAATTGGATCGACCGGACTGCTCGCTGCCGAACCCGATGATGCGGGCGCCGCTGTTGGTCGTGTTGAACCAGGCCTCCATGCCGAAGCTCGTCGGGCTGGCGAAGCGGTCCTGCGAGACGGCCCGGCCCTCACCGGAGAACAACGCGGACGAGTTCTGTGGTGCGACCACGGCAGGCTGCCCCAGCGTCACGGATTCCTGGTACGACCCGGGGTGGACGTAGCGGGACTGGTCCTGCGCGACGGCGCCCGAGGTCTCACCGAGTCTCCAGTACAGCAGCGGGTCGTCGGCCATGACGCGGACCCCGTAGGCGTCCGTCGGCGCCGGCAGCGGCTCTCGGACGGTGACCGTCCGGGTGGCGGTGGTCGTGGCGCCGGCGTTGTCTGTCGCCGTCAGCGTGATGGTGTAGGTGCCCGCGGCGGCGTAGGCGTGCGTCACGGGGGAACCGGTGGCGGTGGAGCCGTCACCGAAGTCCCAGGACAGCGTGGAAATGGTGCCGTCGGGATCGGTGGCGATCGCGGTCAGCGCGCAGCTCAGCCCTGAGCAGGACGACTCGATGGCGGCCACCGGGGCGGCGTTGCGAGCTGCCGGGGAGGCCTGGTAGTGCTCGCGGACGCGCTGGGCGTCGAGCACGGTGCCGTAGACTGCGACCTCATCGATGGTGCCGGCGAGGTAGGGGTTGCCCGCCCAGGTGTTGTCACCGCCGACGCGCCAATAGCCGGTGTAGTTCTCTGCGCCCGTGCTGGCGTTGGTGCCCTGCAGAACACCGTCCAGGTAGAGCGCCATCCCGCTCGGCCCGAGCGTGGCGACCATGTGGTGCCACTGACCGTCGTTGTAGGAGTCGGCCGACTGGATCACGTTGGTCTGACCGGTGTAGGTACCGAAGTTCACCTTGCCCGCGCCGTCGAGGTACACGTGGCGGTCGTAGCTGCCGGAGTTGCCATCCTGGGCTCGACCGAAGCCGATCACCTTGCCACCGAGGGTCGAGGTGGTGTTGAACCAGCTCTCAATCGAGAAGACGGTGGGGTTGGCATACGCGACGTTGCTGGAGACGAGGTCGTCGGAGCCGTCGAACGCGCTGGCCCGGCCCACGGTGGTCACCGGGGACGCAACGCCCTGGAGGGGACCGTTGCGGTAGGTGCCGGTGGCGCCGTTGCCCGTGGCGTCCTCGGCAGTGGCCGTGGAGTCGTCCAGGCGCCAGAAGAACAGTGGCTCGTCGGTGGAGACGGCCTGGCCGTAGGCGTCCGCGGGCGGCGGCGGCACCGCCACGGTACGTCCGCTGCGCGTGTAGTGGTCGCGGATCTGCGCCTGCGTGAGAGCGGTCGGGTAGATGGCCGCGTCATCGATGTCGCCGGCGAAGTAGTTCGAGCTGCCCGCATTGGGCCACCCGCCCTGCGAATCACCGCCCACGCGCCAGTAGCCCGCGTAGGGCTGGCCGCTGGTGGTGCCCGCATCGGCGCCGATCCGGAGCCCGTCAACGTGCAGGGTCATCCCGTTGGGGCTCAGAGTGGCCACGGCGTGGTGCCAGACCCCGTCGTTGTAGGCCTTCGGGGAGGTGAGCGCGCGCACCGACCCGGGGTGGACGCCGAAGGTCAACTGGCCAGCGTCGTTCATGTAGAGGTGGCGGTCGTAGCTGCCGCTCTGCCCCGAGGAGGCGTTGCCGAACCCCAGGATCTTGCCGCCGGACGTGGTGGTCGTACGGAACCACACCTCGGCCGAGAACACGTCCGGAGCGCTCTCCAGCGTCGAGGAGACCCCGAAGCCGGTTTCGGATCCGTTGGTCGTGGCGGCGGCGTCCGGGGAGCCGGTAATCGCACCAGGGCCGCCCAGCGTGACGCCGGCACGCAGGTTGAGGTCGGAGCCGGCCGTGCCGTGGTCGACGGAGTAGGAGGAACCGGCGGGCTCGCGCAGCCGCCAGTAGTGGCTGGCGCCGTCGGCAGCCACCTGCGTGGCGTAGGCGCTGGCGTCGGGGACGTCGGACCCGGCGGTGATGAGGGTGGCGCCTCCCGTCCGGGTGTTGCCGTCGGCGTCCGTCGCCACGACGCGGTAGGAGTACTGGCGCCCAGCCACGAGGCCGGTGTCAATGAACTGGAGCCAAGGGCGATCCCAGAAGCTGGATTCACCCGTGGTCGTGAAGACGGGGGCGTTGGCACCGAGGTCGGAGCGGATGACCTTGTAGGTCAGCGTCCTGCCGTCGCGATCGAAATCGGACTGGAACCGAACGCGGACCGAGGTGGCCGAGAGGGCGTCCAGGCGCGGCGCCGTCTCGTTGAAGTTCGCCGCCGGGCCGAGACTCGGCTTGGCGACCACAGTGCGGGTGCCGAAGCGGACCAGTCCCTGCTGATTCTGGTTGTTCACCCTGATGAACTCGCCGCCGACGGCCAGGTAGTTGCCCTGCGACTCCACGGTCCAGCCTGCCTGCTGCGCACCGGAGGCGCCACCCGGCACCATCGTCGGGAACCAATTGACCGACGAGCCGGACGGGTGGCCGGCGAAGTTGGGGTAGCCATAGGTGTTGGGCTGGACGGTGCCGGTGGGCTCGATCGTGAACGCGTCCGTGGCCTGCCAGATCCGGGGGGTGAACTCGGGGAAGCCGCCAGAGTCGGTGCACTGGTGGTGGTGGCTGACCATGTAGTAGAGGCCGTTCATGGGCGCGATATCGTAGGTGTCACCCAGGCAATTGGCCATGTTCAGGATGGTCCCGTTGTAGGGATCCATGATCAGGCCCCCCTCAAAGTTGCCTGTGCCTCCGTACCAGTAGCCCGAGGAGTACGCCTTGTCGTCGACCACCTTCAACGCGATCATGCTGGCGGTGTTGCCGACGTTGTGGACCACTTGGTTGGCGGCGAACGGGTAGGACGTGCCGGTGACGGCGTCCAGGGATCCGAGTGACGTGGCGGGCTCACCGTTGAGGTTGGAGAACGAGCCCGAGACGACCACCCGGTCCTGAGCGGCGGTCAGGCCGAGGCCATAAACGGTGAAGTCAGCCGTGGGGGCCCAAGCGAGCAGGGCACCGTTGCTGGCGGAGACCGCGGCCAGGCGCGTGCGCGCGACGCCGTTCATCGTCGTGAACCACCCGCCCATGTAGACAGCGGAGTTGGTGGCGGTGATGCCGAAGACGTCCGAGCCGGCGCTGGGGGCGAACGTTGCCACGAGCGAACCGTCAGAGGTGTTGAAGGCGGCCACGCGGGAGCGGGGCTGTCCGTTGACTTGGGAGAAGCTGCCACCGATGTAGATGCGCGAGCCGTCAGGGGAAGCCGTGACGACCCGGATCCGCCCGTTGACCTGGGGTGCCCAACTCGTCATCACCCCCGTGGTGAGGTTGTAGGACATGAGGTTCTGGCGGGGGGACTCGCCCGTCCCGGCGGCGGCGCCCGCGGGGCGGGCGCTGGTGAACTGGCCGGCGACGTAGACCGTAGTGCCGACGATGGCCTGATCCCACGCGACACCATTGATCTGGGCGGTGGGCAGGGCGTCGCCGGTGACGGCGTTGCTGGGGTTGTCGACCACGGGGGGCGGCCCGCTGGTGGCTGCCTGGGCCGAAGGCACGATGCCGGCGAGGAAGCCGACGACCAGGAGGATGGAAAGCGTGAGCGCGCACGCGGAGCGAGCAAGGCGACCAACAGACACTAGCGGGGACCCTTCACGATGGCCGCGGTGGGATGCGGCGGATCCTCCCCCCGAGGATGTAGCTCATCTTCACACGTCACAGCCCTTAACGGAGTCGCCCACGGGGGGGACTTCTCAGTGTAGCCCCCCGTGGGCACCAATGGCGCTTGTCAGGCGCCCAGCGTGAGCACCCCCCGGTCCACGACTACTCCGGTCGGGAGGCCGATCAACGTGGCAACGTCGGAGGGAAGCGGCCTTCCCGACTTCACAGGAGCGCTTCCGGCCTTGAGCGTGTAGTCGCCGATGTCTGTGTTCACGAGGTAAGGGTTCACCACGTTGTCGATGATGTTGCTGCCGGACTCACGGTTGCTCCCCTTGGCCGCCTGCAGTTCTGCCGTGTTCCAATACAGCGTGGCCGGCTTGTCCGCCCAGGTGCGCCAGTAGGCGAACCGGACCGAAGACGGCTTGGCGTAGGAATTGCTGGCGAGCAAATCGATGGCCTGCTCGCCAGTGGTGTTACCGGCGATGTCGCTACGGCCCCCAGCGACGAACAAGAGCATGGTCGTGTCCCAGGCATTACTGGTCACGATGTTGTTCACGAAGTCAATGTTGGTCGAGGCGGGACCCACGCGGCTGCTGTCTGGGCCATAGTTGACCCCCAGCGATCGCGGGTCATCGTAGAGAAAGACGCCCATCTTGTTGTTTGCGACGGTGTTGTTCCAGACCTGGGTGTTGGCCGAACCGACGAGGATCCCGTAACCACCGCCGTTGACGTTCGCACCCCAACCGTTGTTCGCCATGATGTTGGAGGCGATGGTGCCTCGGTCGCTCACCTCGTAGGCGAGGCCGTGGCGGGCATTCCCGATCATCTTGCTGCCGTAGACCTTGAAGTCGGTGCAGGCGAGGTCACACCACAACCCGGACGCCCGCATTCCGCCGTTGTAGTTGAAGGTCGACCAGCGCACGTGTCCGCCGATCACGCCTGTCATCTTCACACCCGCTGCGGCGCAGCTGTACTGGCAGTCGACGCCGTAGGAGTCCGCATTGTTGCGGTCGAACCGGCTGTACTCGACGGTGACGTCGTCACGAAGACTGCCGTTGGTAGCCAGCTTCGGCTGGGACCCCGCGAAGTTAAAACCATTCGACCCGTTGGAGGAGACAACGGCGCGCCGAAGGGTGAGATCCCGCGTCCCCCAGCTCAGGAGGCCGACTCCCGCGTTGTTGAGGACGGAGACGTTCTCGAGCAGGACGCCGCGACCACCGTTGAGGAGCAGCGCGCCCTGGGTGGCGTTGGCGTACTGGTTGCTCGCGTAGCGCCGGACGCCGATGCCCTTGATCGCGACGTTGGTTGGCTCGAACAGGGCCAGGGCCTGTGCCTGGCGCGTGATCTCGACGGTTCGGCCGGCCGGATCGAAGCCGATGTGCACCCGGCGGGCGGACCAGTCGTAGAAGAAGGTGTCCGAGCCGACCTGAGCGAGGGAGCTGACCTCCTTGAGCTCTACCCCGTCGCGGAAGAGCATGTGGGGGTTGCCCAGCGAGGAGCGGTTTCCGATGGCGTCGGGGTAGGCGCAGGGACCGTTCGAGGCCGGGGTGGCGTAGTTGCGCGTGTAGTACGCGCCCGCACAGAGCTCGGGGGTCTCCCAGCCCAGCGACCAGCGGCCCGATCCCGCAGACCAGCCCGTGGCGACCTCGGTGCCGTCGAGCCAGACCTGCTCGCCCGGGTAGGACTGGATGGTCACTCCCGACAGCCGCAAGTTGTACTTCGTGCCGCCCGTGGCGTAACCGCTCGCCCCCTCGCGGTAGACGCCCCCGCGCATGACGACCGTCTGTCCGGCCTTGACCTTCGCCAAGGCCCCACCCAGCGTCTTGAACGGGGCGGACGAACTGCCGGCATTGGTGTTGGAGCCGCTGGGCGACACGAACAAGGCGCCCGCCGGGACGGTGTAATTGGAGGCCGGTGTGGTCGCGATGGAGGTCGGCAGCTTGGCCGAGGAGGGCATTGGGGCGGCCTGCGCCTGCGGCGTGGCCAACCCGGCGACGACGGCGCCCGCCAGGACGGCAGCGGCGCCGGCCTGCAGGACCCGGCGAAGGCCGGAGGGGGAAACAGACATGAAGGATTCCTCAGGAGCGTGGTTGCGAGTGGCTCGTGTCCCCCTTAGGGGCGACACGGGCAGTACAGTAATCGTTCCTAAGGGAAAAGTGAGAATCTTTCAGTATCTTTTTGGCAACAACCCTCTTCAGCCGGCGGCGGAGACCCGCCGGTACCATCGCACGCTCTGTAGCAGCAGGATCGCGACGTTCGCCGCCGCGAGCAGGGCGTACAGCCACCGCCAGCCGTCGAACCAGCCCAGCAGCACGAACGTGAGGCAGAGGAACCCGTAGTCAACAGGGATTCCGAGCAGGCTGTTCAGCGTGGAGGGCTTGCCCTCATCCACCGCCAGCTTCTGCTGCTTGGCGCCGGCGTTGCGCATCAGCAGGTCGGTCAGGATGATCGCGAAGAACCACACGGTCGCCTGCAGGGCGAAGACGATCGGCACGAACGTGGAGGCCAGCGACCAGTCACCGAGGTTCAGGAACCACATCACGAGGACCGCCAGGTGGATGCTCCCGGTCTTGACGGAATCCACCACGTGGTCCAGCCACTCGCCCACGAGGCGTCCCCCGCCCTGGAGGCGGGCCACCTGTCCGTCGGAGGAGTCCAGCGCGTAGCCGAGGACGAGCAACACCGTGATGAGGATGCCCCGCCACCAGGACGGCTCGCCGGTCGCGATCAGTGCGATGCCCGTGAACGTGAACGCGGCGCTGATCGCGGTGACGTGGTTGGGGGTAAGCCCCCAGCGGTAGCAGGTCGCCGCGAAGACCCGACCCAACGGCCGGTTGACCCACCGCGAGTAGGCGGGGGCGTTCCGGTTGCTCTTCTGGACGCGGATGAGCGCCCTCCGGATCTCACCCCACGGCGCGGTCCGCTCGATGAGGGGGGTGCGGGTCTGGCTCATGACGTGGTTTCTCTTCCTTCGCGGGCTGGTGCCCGCCTGGTGCGGATGGTCTCGATCAGCGTGCTCCGGTATACCGCGGGGGCATGGCGGGACCAGGCGAGATCGAGGTCCTCGCCGACATGCGTGACGACCTCGGCCCAGTGGTCGGTCAAGTCGGCGATCGCGGCGGCGAGCTCCGCGTCGTCATCGGGGCGGACGCGGCGGGCGCTGGCGTACCCCGCGGCGGCCTCCCTCAGGCCACTGGTGTCGGAGACGACCAGCGGCCGCTGGGCCAGCATGGCCTCTACCGCGGTGTTGCCGAACGGCTCGTCGACGGTCGAGGGGACGCAGATGATGTCCGCCGCGGCGAGGTGCGGCCAGATCTCGGGGTGGAAGCCGAGGAAGCTGACGTGGTCGGTGAGCCCGCGCCGCGCGATCTCCTCGTGGAGTTCGCGCTCGAACCACTCATAGCCGGGAAACACCGCGCCGAGCAGGGCCAGGTGGACGCGGCGTCCGTCGCTGCGCAGTCGTTCGAGCGCCCGTACGGCCACCTGCGGACCCTTCCGGGGGGACAGGCGTCCGACGAAGAGCACGCGCGTCTCGTCCAGCTCCGGGCGCGGGTCGGTCGCCACCAGCGGGCCCGGGACGCCGTTGGAGACGATGTCGGCGCGCGCCCCGAGTACGGGCCAGGTGTCGGTGAGCACGTCGAGCGCGAAGCGGCTGTTGACGATGAGGTGGTCGGCCAGCAGGAGCGGGGCGTACAGCCCCTTCCGGACCAGCGTGCGCGCCGACCGCTCCGCCTCGTGCACGTGGCAGACCAGGTGCCGCCCGGACGCCTTCGCGGCGGCCAGCCACACGAAGTTCGTGATCGTGTTCACGAACACGTGGTCGGGGTCGACCCGGCGCATCAGCCGGATCGCGCGCGGCAGCGCGCTTGCCGTCTCGGTGATCAGGGTCAGCATGCCGCGGGGGCTGAGGGCGCTCTTCCGCAGCACGGGGGCCGGGCAGAGGACCACCTCCGCTCCCCGGGCCTCCAGCTCGGGCCCCAGCGGACCGTGCGCCGGCAGCGCCACCACGACGCGGTCGCCCCCCTCGATGTAGCCCGTCACCGATTCGAGCAATACGCGGTCCGAGCCGTACAGGTCGGGGCTCGGGTGCGCCACCAGGACCGGACGCCGCACCGCGCGCGCGGGCGCGGTCCGGGCCTGACCCGGGCGCGGCCGCTGGCGCGCGCGCACCACCGCGGCGACACCCGCAGCGCTCCCGCGCAGGGCGGAGGCGAGCCCGGCTGGCTGGGTGAGGAGCTGGCGGCGCCCCCCGCGCAGGAAGATGCGCCGAGACTCGGCCGGGGTGGCCGCCAGGAACGTCAGGCGGGCGGCCGGCGCGACGCGCGCACCGAACAGCAGCCGGTTACGCGTGTTGTAGAAGTAGTACAGCGGCGACTTGGCGCGGCTCGGCTGGACGCCGTGGGTGCCGCCCTCGTCGTGCACGACCTCGAGGTCGGAGCGCAGCACCAGACTAAAGCCGGCGTCGGCCGCGCGGCGGCTGAAGTCGACGTCCTCCCAGTAGAGGAAGTAGTCCTCCGCCATGCCGCCCAGAGCCTCGTGGACGCGCCGGCTGTAGACCAGGCACGCCCCCGTCAGCCAGTTGCGCCATTCGGGGTCGTCGTCGCGCTCGGACCAGTCGGTGCGGATCCTCCCCGTACGCAGGCTCACCTGCGCGCCGCGGAAGAAGGACCCCCCTCCGGAGCTGACGATGCGCGGCGCCACGAGCACGTTCGGATCGTCCGCCACCTGGCGCACGAGTTCGGCCAGCACCTCGCCGGACGCCACGGCGTCCGGGTTCAGGGCGACGAACGTGGACGCGCCGAGGGCGATGGCCGCCTCGACGCCGCGGTTGACACCGGCCCCGAAACCGTCGTTGCCGTCGCGCGCCACTAGGTGCCAGCCCCGGTCGGCACAGAGGCGCGCGATGGCGTCACGTTCAGGCACGGAGGAGAAGTTGTCGGTCACCACGACCAGGCACCCGCTCGCCGCGGCGGCTTCCGTGGTCAGGTTCGCTGCGATCAGGCCGCTCGACCCGTAATTGACGACGATGATCGCGGCGCATCCAGGGCCGCCGGGCGCCTGGGTGCCAGCTGCACTCCCCTGGGGGTCACGCACGATGCCTCATCCTCACGGAACGGAACCCACGGCTCAGCGGGCTGCGCTCAACGACGTCGCGGGTAGGGCCGTGCCCAACGCGGCACCGCGCGTCAGGCGGCGTCCCGAGGGACGCCGCACGGCGCAACGGCCGGCGGCGAGGTCGGCGCAGAGCGCCTCGTAGCCGCCCGCGACCGTGTCCCAGTCGTAGCGGCGAATGTCCTCGCGCAGCGCGGAGCCGCGCTCGCTCGCCACGCAGGGGGCGCCCTCGGCGTCCTCCACGCAGCGGGCGACGCCGGCGGGGTCGACGAAGTAGCGGCCGTGCTCGGCGACCACCTCGCGGTTGAAGCCGACGTCGTAGGCGCACACGGGCGCCCCGGCTCCGGCGGCGCGCAGCAGGGAGGGGTTGGTGCCCCCGACCGAGTGGCCGTGCAGGTAGGTGAGCGCGTTGGCGTACAGGGCGTCGAGCAGGTCCTGATCCCACATGCTGCCGAGCAGCCGCACGCGGTCGTCCACGGCCTCGCGAACGGCCTGGATGTAGGCGTCCGCGTAGGGGGCACTGCCCACCACGACCAGCGGCCTGGTGGCCGAGCTGGCGACGTAGCCCTTCACGATCTCGAGCACATGATTCTCCGGCTCGAAGCGAGCCACCACCAGGTGGTAACCCTGCGGCTCCAGACCCAGAGGCTCCAGCAGCTCGGGCGCCGAATGGGCGAGGATCGGCGCCCCGTAGGCGATCAGCCGGGTGGGGGCGGCGAACTCGTGGGTGTAGTAGTCGGCGATGCCCTGGGCGTCCGCGATGAGGGCGTCCGACCAGCGCACCGCGAGGCTTTCGGCCATCCGGTAGTAGCGGCGCCCGGCAGGCCCCCACTTGGCGCGGCGCCACTCGAGGCCGTCGACGTGTGTGGCCACCGGGATGCGACGGGCGCGCAGCACCGGCAGGAATGGGGCGTTGGCCGAGTTGAACACGATGGCGGCGTCCATGCCGCACAGGGATCGGTGCAGCACCGAGAGCGCCGTGTGGCTCAGGGTCTCCAGGCTGCGCTTGGGCAGAGCCGGCAGGTGCACGAGCTCCATGCCGCGGTAGGAGGGGACCTTCTCCTCCGCGCCGCGGCAGAACACGGTCACGCGGTGGCCGGCGTCGGCGAGCCGCGTGCCGACCTCCTCGATGGCTGTCTCGAAGCCGCCGTAGCGGGCGGGGACGCCTCGGGTGCCGATGAGTCCGATGTGCATCGCGGTCACAGCGCCCCGATGGCCCGGCGCAGGTGCGTCGACGACGTGTGGACCGTGTACGGGAAGTAATGGACGCGCGCGCCCACCTCGGCCATCTGCTCTTCGAGCTGACGGCCCTTGACGGTGCCTCGCCAATCGTCGCCCTTGAACAGGACGTCGAAGTGGACGGCACGCCAGGCGTCCCGTTTGTCGAAGGAATGGTCGAGGATCGCGTGATCGACGATGCTCAGCGCCGTGACGATCTCCAGCCGCTCGTGCTCGGGGATGATCGGCGCGCGACCCTTGCCGGTGAGGAGCGCGTGATCGTCGGTGACGCCGACGACGAGGGTGTCGCAGTACTCGCGCGCCCGGCGCAGGATGTTGAGGTGGCCGATGTGGAACATGTCCCAGGCGCCGGGAACATAGCCCACGACACCGGGCCGCGGCGCCTCCCAGCGGCGGACGGTCGTCACGATCCTCACAACTCCCTTTCATCAAGCGCGCCAACCCTCGGGGCTGGCGAACCGAGGAGGTACCGGGCCAGGTGTTGTGGTCAGGACGAAGCGCAAGCGTCCCTCTGTCGTTTCCCTCGGTGGCAACTCCATCATGGAGACGCTCAGGGGGAAGTCTCCCTCGCGGAAGCTATCTGCGTCAATCAGATCTGGCCGCAAGAGGGGGTGGCATACCCCCCTTTCGGAGGAGGGTTGTCGTCAAGTCACCCACGCGGGCGACACCTGATGGACACCTTCTGGCAACCTTGTTGCCCAACCGGCCAGGATCAGCGGCCCAGCTCGGTCCCCAGGCCGGCCTCGGCCGCGGTCCCTGTCACGGCGTCGGCCACGTCGAGCAATTCGGCCGGGGGGTGCCCGCTGGCCACGCCCCGGCACCCCCAGGCCAGCAATTCAATGTCTTTGCGGCCGCCCCCACCGCCGGCGCATCGGAGGCGTCGATCCCCATCCGGCCCGACACGCGGGCTCCATGCCCTTGCGCTCGCGTTGGGCGGGGTCGCCGTGACGGCGGAACACGGTCACCCGGTGCCCGGAGTCCGCCAAGCGTGAGCCAACCTCCTCGATCGCCGTCTCGAAACCGCCGTACCGGGCCGGGACGCCGCGGGTGCCGATCAGGCCGATGTGCTTACGGGGAGGGCTCCTTCACATTCATCACTTCTCGCACGCGCGGCGTGCCTCGCAGGGGGATTCAGCGGGCGGCGACGTCGGTCACCCGCCTGAGGTCTTCCGCCGTGGCGCGGGACGAGCCAAGCTGGCTGTCGGACGGGACCGTCCGTCAATCCGACGGGCGCCGTCCCACAGATCCAGGCCCGGTTGCCACGTGTTGCCGCGCCCTGCCCAACTGGTGGAAACAGTTTGCTCCCCCAGTGGGTGCGTGAAACAATCGCTCGCGGAGAGTTGCTGGGGGGCAGTTCTCAACTTTGGGGGGGAATCCAATTTCATGACGACCGCATCAGTTCGGGGAAGGTCGGCCCAGTCACGCTGGCTGCGGCAGCTCGACGCCCGCCTGCTGTGGCCGAGCAAGGCACTTCGCAAGTCCGCGCTCGCAGCCATCGATCTCATCATCATCGCCATCTCCGTGACGCTGGCCGCTGTCGGCCGTTTCGGGATGGACCTGTACATCCACACCGTGAGCGGCGAGGTCACCGGTTGGCACTACGCCAGCATCGCCGCCGGTTGGCTCGTCGCCCTGTGGGTCATGGGCTCCTACGGCCTGCAGCTGCTGCAGTCGGGCACCGATGAGTACCGCCGCGTCATCAGCGCCAGCGCGCTGCTCTTCGGTGTGATCGGCACCTTCTGCTACCTCACGCAGAATGATTTCGCGCGCGGTTTCTTCCTGCTGCTGTTCATCGTGGGCGTTCCCCTGCTGTTGCTCGGACGTTTCCTGCGCCGGCAGGTGATGAACAACGTGCGACGCCGCGGCATGCTGCAGTCGCCGATCATCGTGGCCGGCTCGCCGACGTCCGTGGACGAGATCGCCAACGTCCTGCGCCGCGAGCGCTGGCTCGGCTACCGCGTCGTGGGCGCGCTGACGGCGGACGCGGTCGACGAGACCCCGGCCGGCCTGCCCGTCCTGGGCCGCGTCGACGATGTGGCCAACATCGTGCGCGGCACCGACATGTACGGCGTCGTGTTCACCGAGGGCGCCTTCCCCGAGGGCAGCAACAGCTTCCGGCGCACCGCGTGGCAGCTCGAGCAGATGGATGTCGAGATGATGGTCGTCCCGGCCATGACCGACATCAGCGCCGAGCGCATCACGCCGCGTCCGATCGCCGGGCTGCCGCTGGTCATGATCGACCGCCCGCAGGCCCAGCAGGCCGGCCGGTGGGTCAAGCGCCTCTTCGACGTGGTCGGTTCCGCCCTGTTCCTGCTGCTTGCGTCGCCGATCCTGGCGCTGGTCGCCCTGGCGGTCAAGATCGAAGACGGGGGCCCAGTGCTCTTCAGCCAGGTGCGCGTGGGACGCAACGGCGAGCTGTTCAACTGCCTCAAGATCCGCTCGATGGTCGTGGACGCCGAAGCGCGCAAGGCTGAGCTCATGAAGCAGAACCAGGGCGCGGGCGTCCTGTTCAAGATGGCCAAGGATCCCCGCATCACCAAGGTGGGCTCGTTCATCCGCCGCTTCTCCATCGACGAGGTGCCGCAGTTCTGGAACGTCCTGCGCGGCGACATGAGCCTCGTAGGCCCCCGCCCCGCGCTGCCCACCGAGGTGGCCCGCTACGACCAGGACACGAGCCGCCGCCTCGACGTGCGGCCCGGGCTGACCGGCCTGTGGCAGGTCTCCGGCCGCTCCAACCTGTCGTGGGAGGAGACGGTGCGCCTCGACCTCTACTACGTCGACAACTGGTGCTTCATGCAGGACGTGACCATCATGGCCCGCACCGCCAAGGCCGTCCTTGGCTCCAGCGGCGCATACTGAGCCCTCCCAAAGGGCCCGCCCCGGTCGAACTTCGGTTCGGCCGGGGCGTGGTGCGTTGTGGGGCTGCAGCCATCGCCCAAAGCTGACCTGGCAAGAGCCGCGACGCCCCACCCCCGCCGGCGATCTCTGCCTCCCTGCCGGAGTGGTTGCCTCCCTGCCGGAGTGGCCACCTCCCTGCCGGACCGGTCACCTCCCTGCCGGACCGGTCACCTCCCTGTCCGGAACCGACGACCCCAGCGTTGCACCGGCAGGGTCGTCGGGCTGGGATGGGGTGGCGCCAGATGCGGTAGGGAGGCGGCCAGCTCCGGACGGGCACCCAGCGCCCGCCGGCGTCGACAAGTCCGACATGTGCATGGGTACTCGACACGTTCACACCCCTGGGCGACGACAAGGGCCACATGTGCCTGGGTTGTCGACGCGCCATGGCACCGGACGAATCCGCTTGTGTCATCGACGCGGAACCCTGTGGCCAGGGCTGCGAGTCTCGAGCAAACCCAGCATGTAGTTCTACGGCGAACTTCGGCTTTCTCTCGTGACGGCACGGGAGTGGTGCGTCGACGTGCGAGTGTTCACCCAGGCAACAAAGTCGGCCGTCGCAGCGATTGCTGTCAAACGTTGTCGACAACGTTCCAGTTGCTGTGGAGCCGCTTCGGTGATCGCACCTCGACGGCGGACCGGGCGCCGCAGCGTCGACAACCCGGGCTTGTGCACGGGTTGTCGACGCAGATCTGCGCTGTGCCGTCGACAACCCATGCGTGTGCATGGGTTGCCGACAGCGAGGGCCCCCCGCAGCGCTCAGGCGTGCACGACCGGTTCGTCGGCGGGCACGGTGGGCACGTTGGCCACGATGGTCGACCCGTCGGCGCGGACGCCGGGGCCGACCTCGGACGGTGCCCGGCGGACGGGGCCCTGGTCGGCCAACGCCACGCGCAGGGGCGTCCCGGGCTCGACGACGTGGGCCACCCCGCGCACCGCGAGCGGAACCGGCGCGTCACCGGTCACGTCGAAGGTGATGGCGTCCGGCGCCAGGTCGACCCCGAGCCGTTGCCCCCGGAGCCGCAGGCTGAAGCGCAGCCCCTCCCACTCCCCCGGCAGACGCGGGTCGAAGGTGAGGCGTCCGCCGTGGTCGCGCATGCCGGCGAAGCCGTGCACCAACGCGGCCCAGGTGCCGCCCGCCGCGGCGATGTGGACGCCGTCGACGGCGTTGGCGTGCAGATCGGCCAGGTCGACGTACAGGCTCGACCAGAAGTACCGCAGCGCGAGGTCGGGGTACCCGACCTCGGCCGCCATGATCGCCTGCACGGCGGCCGAGAGCGACGAGTCGCCTGTGGTGATCGGGTCGTAGTAGTCGAAGTCGGCCTTCTTCTCCGCTGCGGAGAATTGGTCGCCCTGCAGGAACAGCGCAAGCACCACGTCGGCCTGCTTCAGCACCTGGAACCGGTAGATGACGAGCGGGTGGAAGTGCAGCAGCAGCGGCAGCTTGTCGTCCGGGGTGTTGGGCACGTCCCACAACTCCCGGCTCAGGAAGTGCTCGTCCTGGGGGTGGATCCCCTGACGCGCCTCGAAGGGAATCACCATGCGCTCGGCGCACGCCTCCCACTCCGCCACCTCGTGAGATCCGAGGCCCAGCCGCCCGCACAGGCGGGCGTGGGCGTCCGGGTCGTCCTCGGCGAGCTGGTGCACGACGGACGCCGCCTCGCGCAGGTTCGCCCGGGCCATGACGTTGGTGAACAGGTTGTTGTCGACGACCGTCGTGTACTCGTCGGGGCCCGTGACGCCGTGGATGTGGAACCAGCGCCCCTCGTCGCTCTCACGCCAGAACCCGAGGTCGGCCCACATGCGGGCCGTCTCGACCAACACCTCGACCCCGTCTCCGTGCAGGAATTCGACATCACCGCTGGCGCGGGCGTAGGTGAGGAGGGCGTGCGCCACGTCGGCGTCGATGTGGTACTGCGCGGTGCCGGCCGCGTAGTAGGCGGACGCCTCCTCGCCGTTGATCGTCCGCCACGGGAAGAGGGCCCCGCGCTGGTTCAGCTCCCGCGCACGGCGTCGCGCCGCGGGGAGCAGGCCGATGCGGAAGCGCAGGGCGTTGCGGGCCAGCCGCGGATGGGTGTAGGCGAGGAACGGGACGACGTAGATGTCGGTGTCCCAGAAGGAGTGCCCCTCGTACCCGTCACCGGTGAGCCCCTTGGCCGCAATGCCCAACTGGTCGGTGCGCGCGGCCGCCTGCGCGAGCTGGAACAGGCTCCACCGCACGGCCTGCTGCTCAGCCGGCTGCCCGGGCAGCTCGATGTCGGCGTAGGTCCAGAATTCGTCGAACCAGGCGCGCTGGCTCTCGAAGTAGGCGGACGCCGATCGCTCACGCACGCGGTCCAGCGTCCGGCGGCAGCGGTCGAAGAGCTCCCGGACGGGGGCCACGCGCGACGTGTGATAGGCCACGGCCTTGGTGACCCGGATGGTCTGGCCGGCCTTGGCGTCCACCCGGTAGACACGCTTGCCCACGTCGGGCTCGGTGGCCATGAGCGCCTCGTACTCGTTGTCGGTGTCGATCGTGTGGTCGGCCCCGACGGACAGCGTCATCTGCGAGTTCTTGGTGCGGAACCCCAGCAGCATCCGGCGCTCGCTGTGCCAGTGGTTCTCGCTGTGCAGCACGCGGCCGTTGCCACTGGAGCGGCGCGGGTCGCTCATGGCCCCCTGCCCGGTGGGGTCCATCTCCGTGCGCCCACCCTGCCGGTTCAGCACCTGGGAGCTGATCACCACCGGGGCGTCGCCGTCGAGCAGCGTGACCTCGAGCACCATCAGCGCGAGGTGACGGTCGGTCATCGAGATCATGCGCTCGGCCGTGATCTGGACCCGCTTGCCGGCCGGCGTCCGCCAGACGATGGAGCGGCGCAGGACGCCGTCGCGGAAGTCCAGCGCCCGCTCGTACTGCTCCAACTCCGCGGTCGACAGCACGAGCGGCTCGTCGTCGACGTAGAGCTTCATCACGGTCGAGTCCGGCACGTTGACGATCGTCTGGCCGGTGCGCGCGAAGCCGAAGGCGTTCTCGGCGTGACGGATCGGCCAGGTCTCGTGGAAGCCGTTGACGAACGTGCCGTGGGTGTGGGCGTCCCGGCCCTCGACGGGCGTACCGCGCATGCCGAGGTAGCCGTTCGCGACGGCGAACACGGTCTCGGACCAGCCGAGGTGATCGTGGTCGGAGCGGTACTCCCGCTCCACGAGGCGCCAGGGGTCGGCAGGGAAGCGGAGCCGGTCGAGCGGGTCGGGGCCGGCGGGGTGACGGGTCAACGTCGATCCTCCAGCAACTGCGTGAGGTCGCTGACGGTGATGTCGGCCCCGGCGCCACGCAGGGCGTCCGCCCCGGCGCCGCGGTCGACGCCGATCACGAGCCCGAACCCGCCGGCACGGCCCGCCGCGACGCCGGCGAGGGCGTCCTCCAGCACGACGCACCGGGCGACCGGGATGTCCAGCTGCGTGGCGGCGGCGAGGAAGGTGGCCGGATCGGGCTTGCCGGGCAGGCCTCGCTCGGCCGCGACGTTGCCGTCGACGACGAACGCGAACCGGTCGGAGAGCCCCGCCGCGGCGAGCACCGCCGTGGCATTGCGCGAAGACGACACGACGGCCCGCGCGACCCCGCGCGCCGCCAGGTCGTCGAGCAGGTCGAGGGTGCCGGGGTAGGGATCCATGCCACCGGAGGTGAGCAGGTCGTTGAAGAGTTCCTGCTTGGCGTTGCCCAAGCCGTGGACGGTCTGGGCCTCCGGCCCGTCGTCCACGCCGCCCTCGGCCAGCCGGACGCCCCGGGAGGCGAGAAACGCCCGCACCCCGTCGAAGCGCGGCTTGCCGTCGACGTGGGCGTAGTAGTCGTCCTCGGTGTACGGCTCCGCGAGGCCGTGCCGCTCACCGAAGGCGGTGAACATCTCGCCCCACGCGCGCCGGTGCAGATCGGTGGTCGGGGTCAGCACCCCGTCCAGATCGAAGAGGGCTGCGTTCCAGTCTTCCCAGTCCATGGCTCCAGCCTAATGGGGGTGACGCCCGCCCCCTGTCCCTCCGCCGGGCGACGCACCCTCACCGGGCGGCGACGAACTGCAGCGCGTTGGCGACGAACCGGCGTCGCGCGGCGGACTCATAGGAGCGGGCGTCGTGGCCGAGCCCGTCGTACACCACGCGGCCGAGCGTCCAGGCGCACGTCTCGTACGCCTCCCCCAACTCGTGCCGCAGCACCGGTTCGGACGCCGCCGCCAGCGTCAGCCGGCTGTAGCGCTCGTCGAAGCAGGTGATGCAGGGGGTGTCCGTCAGCGCGGGCAGCCCCACCGGCGGGTCGATGCCCGCCAGGAGGGGGTGGTTGGCCGTGCCGGGAACCGCCTCGAATGTGGCGAGCGACCGCTCCGGGTGCCACGACTCCCCGCGCACCCAGCGCCCGCCCAGCACCGACGGCCACGCCGGCCAGTCGGAAAAGGTGTTGGCCGCGGTGTGGACGCCCAGCAGCCCGCCGCCGGCGGAGACGAACCGGCCCAGCGCCGCATGGGCCTGCGCCCACGCGGCGTCGGGCGCGGGTGGGGCGTCCGGATCGCCGCCGCCGGAGTTCACCACCACGACGTCGACACCGCCGAGGTCGAGCAGGGACGCCGGCTCGCTCGGCCGGACCTCGGCCTCCCACCCCAGCTCGCGGGCGATCTCGGCGAGCGCCGCCGAGGTCTTGCCGAAGGGGTGCCAGGGGTCGGCGTACCGGCCCGAGCCGCTGACCACGACGGCCCGGCGGGCGGTCACCACGCGTAGGCCTCCGGAGCGGCGCCACCCGGCCCGGGGAAGATGTCGTCGAGCTCGGCCAGGGCGTCGTCGTCCAGCTCGATGTCGAGCGAACGGAGGTTGCCCTCGAGCTGCTCCATCGTGCGCGGGCCGACGATGGGGCCGGTCACCCCGTCCTGGTGGAGCAGCCACGCGAGGGCCACGTCACCGGGCTGCTGGCCACGGTCGTCGCAGAAGTCCTCCCAGCGCTGGAGCTGCTCACGCTTCTCCTCCACCTCCTTCGCCATCCGCTCGGCGCTGCGGCGGCCCTCGGCGGCCTTCTTGAGGACGCCACCGAGCAGGCCCCCACCGAGCGGCGACCAGGGGATGACGCCCAGGCCGTAGTGGCGCGCCGCCGGGAGCACCTCGAGCTCGATGGTGCGGGCCGTCAGGTTGTACAGCGACTGCTCGCTGACCAACCCGAGGCCGTGCCGGGCGCGGGCCGCCTCGGAGGCGGCGGCGATGTGCCAGCCCGCGAAGTTCGACGAGCCGACGTAGGTGATCTTGCCCTGGGCGACCAGGGTGTCCATGGCCTGCCAGATCTCGTCCCACGGCGTGTTCCGGTCGACGTGGTGCATTTGGTAGAGGTCGATGTGGTCGGTCTGCAGCCGCTTCAGCGAGGCGTCGACGGCGCGGCGGATGTTGAACGCCGAGAGCTTGGACTCGTTGGGTCGCGCGGTCATCTCTCCGTACACCTTGGTGGCGAGCACGATCTCGTCGCGTCGGCCCGAGGCGGCGAACCAGCGGCCGATGATCTCCTCCGTCCAGCCCCGGCGCTCCGCGCCGCCGTAGACGTTGGCGGTGTCGAAGAAGGTGATCCCCGCGTCGAGCGCGGCGTCCATGATGGCGTGGGCGTCGGACTCCTCGGTGTGCGGGCCGAAGTTCATGGTGCCGAGAACGAGCCGGGAGACCTTGAGCCCTGTGCGGCCGAGTTGGGTGTACTGCATCGTGCATCCTCTCGTCGGTTTCCCCATCGACCCTAGTCCCCCGGCCTGGGTTGGCGGCGGGACCGGCGGGGATCAGGGCCATCTCGGCTGGGATGCCTCTTCGCCGCGCCGGGGCCTCGGCGGAGGACCGGGGCTGCCGCGACGAAAACGTGACACTCGATTCATGTGCGTGCGCACGGGCACGCTCAGCGGCCGACCGTCGTGCAATCGAGTGTCATGTTTTCGTCGCCCACCCCGGGTACCGGAGGGTGACGGCGCCCCCCGGCGGGTTCTCGCGGTCCTAGACTGGCCGGCATGAGCACCGCGTACGAACCCGGCCACGACGACGACGCAGCCTGGTGGGCCGGGCTGTCCCCGGAGGCCCGTCATCTCACGATCGAAACCGTCCGCCTCGGCGAGGACGCCGACCTGCCGGGCGGTGAGGCGCCGACCGGGGAGCGCGCCGCGTTCGTGCGCCGCCAGCCGGAGTACTTGGAGCGCTTCGCGCACGCCGATCACAATGCCCGCGTCGACGACGCCGGCTTCGGGCGCGACGCGGTTCCCGACAGCCACGCGGACACCGCTCCGCTGGCCGACACCGCCCAGACGCGCACGGCGGAGTTCCGCCGCGACGTCTGAGGCGCTGGGGAGCCCTCAGACCTCTTTGCCGAGCGGGCCTCCGTCGCCGTGACCGGTCTCGTCGTCGATGAGGCCGTCCTCGGCGTCGTCCTGATCCGCGGCGGTGACGTCCTCATCACCCACCAGGGGGTCGGGCAGATCCGCATCCGTTCGGCGAGCGGCCGGCGCTGTGTCGCCGCCCATCCCGAGTTCCTGGTCCGTGGCGGGCCCGTCGGCCCATGCCTCGCTGTCACGTCCGGTCATGGCCGCCTCCTCCGCAGGTGGAGCTCCAGCATGGCGAATCGCCGCACCCCCTGACAAGGGGTGACGTGAACGGCGGTGGACAGCTCTGGGCCGACCCCCTCCTCCTGACTTAGATTGCCGGCCATGGACGACGCCACCGCCCCCACCGCTTCCGGGACCCCCGAGCTCTTCAGCGCCGAGCGCATCAAGTTCTTCAAGACGCGGTCGTCGCGATTGCGATGACGCTGCTCGTGTTGCCCCTCCTGGAGTCCATTCCGGAGGCGGCCGCCGAGCACATGACCGGCGGCGAGTGGCTGGAGGGGGGCTTGCCCCAGCTGATCGGGTTCGCCGTCAGCTTCGGCGTCGTGGCGTCGTTCTGGGCCGAGCACCACCGATTGTTCGAGCACGTGCGCGCCTACACCCGGCGCCTCGTCGGGCTGAACTTCGCCTGGATGTTCACGATCTGCTTCCTCCAACTGCCCAGCGCGATGGTCTACAGCCTGCCGAGCACACGTTCGGTCATCGGGCTCTACATCGGCACCATGACGGTCAGCGCCGTCGTCCTCACACTGCTGGTCGCGCACGTCCACGCCCACCCCGAGATCCAGGAGCCGGGCCACCCGCTGCCCCGGGCCAGGGTCTCGGCCAACGCGGCCGTCGCGGCGCTGTTCGGACTGGCCTTCGTCATCGCGATGATCGCCCCGCAGATCAACTACTTCGCCCTCTTCGTGCTCTTCCTGAGCCCCGTGGTCGAACGCCTGTCCCGGCGGGCGGCAGCCCGGCGCGACGCGTCTCTCGCGGCCGCCGCGTCCCCCGAGGACGCGCCGGAACCCGCGGCCACCTGATCCGAACCCCCCGGGACGCGCGGAACACACCCGCCCGGGGCGCGCCATGCCTAGGCTGTGCTGGCAAGCACTGACACCGAAAGGAACCCCCATGAGCCCCGAAACGGTCGCCAGCGAGGGCACGGCCCACGGCCCCGTCGAGCTGGTCCTGGTCCGTCATGGCGAGAGCCTCGGCAACGTCGCCGACCGCGCCGCGATCGCCGCCAAGGCCCACCGCCTCGACGTCACCGACAGCGACGAGGACATCGCCCTCTCCGAGGAGGGTGAGGCCCAGGCGGACGCCCTCGGTGAGCGGGTCGCGTCCCTCCCGGAGGACGAGCGCCCCACGGTCGTCGTCAGCTCCCCCTACCGCCGCGCGCGCTCCACCGCCGAGCGCGCCCTCGCGCAGCACCCGATCGACGTCCTGCTCGACGAGCGGCTGCGCGAGCGCGAGCTGGGCATCTTTGACGGCATCACCTGGTACGGCATCAAGGCCGACCACCCCGAGGAGTCCGACCGGCGCGACCGCGTCGGCAAGTTCTACTACCGCCCGCCGGGTGGCGAGAGCTGGGCCGACGTCGTCCTGCGCATCCGCAGCCTGCTGCTCGAGCTGCAGGCCCGCTACCCCGGCGAGCGGGTGTGGCTGTTCAGCCATGAGGCCGTGATCATGGCGTTCCGCTACGTGATCGAGGGGCTGGACGCCGCCCGCGTGGTCGCGCTGCAGAAGGAGGAGCCGATCGCGAACTGTTCGATGACCCGCTACGTGCTGACCGACGGTGCGCTCACCCTGGTGACGCGGGACGACACCTCCGCCGTCGAGGAGGGTGGTGCGGACGTCACGCACGAGGAGGGCGCGGCCCGCGAGCCGGACGCCGACGCCCCCGACCGCGCCGCCGGGGCGTCCTGATGCCCGACATCGCCGGGTCCGCCACCGTCGTCACGCCCGCCGTCCTGCGCGACTGGCCGCTGCCGCACGGAGCGGACAACAAGAACTCCCGCGGCCGCGCCCTCGTGGTGGGCGGCAGTGTGCCGAACCCGGGCGGTGCGCTCCTGTCGGCGCGCGCGGCCATGCGCGCGGGTGCCGGCAAGGTGCAGCTCGTGGTGCCCGAGCCCGTCGCCGTCGCGTTGGCGGTGGCCATGCCGGAGTCGCTGGTGCGCGGGGCGCCGCATTCCCCGCAGGGTGACCTGACGCCCGCGGCCGCTGCCGCGGTGGAGACCTGCGCGGAGAAGGTGGACGCCGCGCTCGTCGGCCCCGGCATGCTGGACGCCCGCGGCGCACCCGCGTTGGTCGAGGCCATCGCCGACCACCTGCCCGAGATCGTGGTGCTGGACGCCCTCGCCCTGGCCTGGCTGACCGAGGATCTCTCCCGTGGTGGCCGGTTCGGCTCATTGGTGCTGTCGCCCAACCTGAACGAGTTGGCCCTGACCCTCGGCGACGACCCCGACGAGGTGGAGGACGCCCCCGCCGCCGCCGTGCTCCGCCTGGCGGAGAAGACGGGCGCGGTGGTGACCTCGGGGTCGAGCAGCACGTGGATCGGCACCCCCGACGGCCGCCTGTGGCGCACCGACGAGGGCAACGCCGGCCTGGGTGTGAGCGGCTCGGGCGACGTGAAGTCCGGCACCATCCTCGGCCTGTGCGCCCGGGGTGCCGACCCGGCGCAGGCGACCGTGTGGGCGTCCTACCTGCACGGCACCGTCGGCGGACGCCTCGCCTCCCGCTACGGGGCCACCGGTTACCTGGCCAGCGAGCTCCCCGGGGAGATCCCCCAGGCGCTGCTGGAGCTGCGGGGCTGAGCGGCGGCGTCCGGGCGGCGGGGCGTCCCCGTGAGGGGCAACCGCCTAATCTGGAACCCATGCGTGGCTTCGGACGGGTACTCGGCATCGTGCAGGCGGGCGGCAGCGGCAGCCGGATGGACGTGCTGACCCGGGAGCGCGCCAAGCCTGCCTTGGCCTTCGCCGGTTCGTACAAGCTCATCGACTTCGCCCTGTCGAGCTTCGCCAACGCGGAAATCGCCGACGTGTGGGTCTCGGTGGCCTACCTGGCCTCGACGCTCGACGACCACATCGGCCACGGCCGGCCCTGGAACCTCGACCGCACCCGCGGCGGCTACCGTCGGCTCGTGCCCGAGCAGGGCCGGGCGAGCAGCGAATCGGGCTTCGCGAGCGGCAATGCCGACAATCTCGTCCAGGTCGCCGGCCAGATCCGCGACTTCGAGGCCGACGTCGTGATCGTGATGAGCGCCGACCACGTCTTCCGGCTCGACCTCGCGGACGTCATCGCGGACCACCTCCAACGCGGTGCCGAGTGCACCATCGTCACCGCGCAGGCGACCGCGACCCAGGCCTCCACCAAGGCCGTCGTCCAGGTCGGCGACGACCGCCGCGTCACGGGGTTCGACTACAAGCCCGACGAGCCCGAGGGGCGCACCGTCGCCACCGAGATCTTCGTCTACGACCCCGAGGTGCTCCTCAGCGAGCTGACCCGGCTGCGGCACGAGCTGGCCCATGCGCACGACAACGACGAGGCCGCGGACGAGGGGTGCGACGACGAGGGCTCGCGGCTGGGTGACTTCGGCGAGCACCTGGTGCCGGCCCTGGTCGCCCGCGGCAAGACGTTCGCGCACCCGATCGGCCACTACTGGCGCGACCTCGGCCGCCCCGAGGAGTACTACCAGGCCCACCGCGACGTGCTGGCCGGGCGGGTCGACGTCTTCGACGACCCCGGCTACCCCATCGGCTCGCGCTGGCCGGAGCTGCCGCCCGCGATGGTCCGCGCGGAGGGCGACGTCACCGACAGCCTGCTGTCGCCGGGCTGCGTCGTGCGCGGCGAGGTGGTGCGCTCGGTGCTCGGCCCGGGCGTCGTCATCGAGGCGGGGGCGGTGGTGCGGGACAGCATTCTCGGTGCCCACGTCCGCGTCTGCGGGGACGCCCACGTCCGCACCGCCATCCTGGACGAGTCCACCTGGGTCGGACGCGGCGCCCAGGTCGGCGCCACCCCGGCGGCCACCCGCGTCCGCGACGCCGACATCGCGCTGGTCGGGCGCGACAGCCGCATCTCCGGCGGATCGGTCGTGGACGCCGGCGCCCGGCTCGAACCGGGTTCGAGCGTCTGACCGACCCCCGCCCCGCGCGCCCCGCGCCGTCCCCGCGGGCGGGGCGGCTCAGCCGATCGTCACCACGACGCGCTGCCAGCGCGTGAGCGCCGGGGCGCCGACGTCGGTCACCTCCAGCAGCACGTGGATCGTCTGCCCCGCCCGCGCGTCGTCCGGCACCACGAACGAACAACTCAGCCCCGCCGCGCTCCAGGAGCTCTCCAGCGCCACCTCGCCCGGGTAGGTGCCAGCTTCGCGGTACTGCCACCAGCGCGCGCTCAGCGAATCGCCGTCGGGGTCGGACGCCTCCGCGACCACCCGAACCTCGTCCCCGGCCGACACCGTCCGGTCAAGATCCCCCTGCACCGCCACGACGGGATGGTGGTTGGCATCCGCGTACCGTTCGGTGACGCTCCAGCGCAGCCGCGCCGCGAAGTCGCGCTGGATGAACTCCCACCAGCGCGCCGCCGCGTAGTCCCGCCGCGGCTCGCCGTCCGGCCCCGCGTCCAGGGACGCCGCCGGCGGCTCCGGCACGGCGTCCGGCGGGCCCAGAACCAGGTGGTTCGTCCAGGTGTGCGGGTCGGTGTCGCTGCGCACCTGTCGCCCGCCCCACCCGCCCCACGTCGGGTCCTCGTGGGCGCGCAGGCCGTTGTCGACGAGCAGCGCGAACGTCGAGGAGTCCCCTTCCGAAATGAAGGCCCCCGCCGGCTCGGGGTCGATCCAGACCTCATAACCCTGCGCGCGCAACTCATCGGCGGTCTTCCCCGCGTGGCCGAAGTAGTCCTCCGTGTCGCCCGGTGCCATGAACTTCCCGTCGCCCCAGACCCGGTAGGCGGCCCCCATCGGGCCGACCTCGGAGACGTTCTGCCGCGTCCAGTCCGGTGCCAGGTAGTGGTGGTGCTCGGCGAGCACGCTGCGCCGCGTCCCGTACCCCCAGGCCATGGTCGCCATGTCCCGGAATTCCACGGCGGGCCAGTTCGGGCGGATGTACTCGGCGAAGGACGCGTCCTGCTCCCAGAACGCGGTGATCACCAGGGCGGCGCTGATGCGCGCATGCAGGGCGTCCCAGCCGTCCGTGCCCTCGAACTCGGTCTGGATCGAGCGCAGCGCGGACGCCAGCGTGGCCGGCCCGCCCCACACCTGCACGAACAGCCGCCGCGGGTCGTCGGCCAGCAGCGCCTCGCGGATCAGCAACGAACCCGGGGTGTCGGTGGCGTACTCGCCCTCCTGCGCCACGTTGCCCATCGCGATCAGCGAGCGCAGGTGGCCGGGGCTCGGGTAGCCCTCGGCGTGGACGCGCAGCCGGTCGTACACCTGCGCGTAGGCGTCCACCGCCTCGTCGATGTGCAGCCGGTCACCCTCGGCGGGCCAGCGGTGGGGCGCGACGCCGGCGTCCGGATCGCCCGCGTAGTGGAAGCGGCTCGACGCGTACACCAGCCCAAGGATCTCGACCTCGTTGCTGTACAGCAGGAACCGCAGCATCGAGTTCAGGTCGTCGAGCTCGGGATCGGTGGTCACGATGGTGCGCGGCGGGGCCACGGCGGGTTCCTCTCCTCGGCGGTTAAGGGGTGCGCCAGTGAGCCTAGCCGCCGCGGGTCGCCGGTGCGCCGCGTCCTCGTCCGGGGCGGCATCACTCCCCGCGCCGGCGGGGTGTGAGCCGCCCGTAACACGCACACAACACGGACGCCCCCGCCGCGTAACGCGTACCCAGCACGATGAACCGCATGGAATCGACCAACGTCTTCCTCCAGGGCGTGCGCACCGTCACCGGTGCCGGCCTGGACGCCCCCGCCCCCGCTAATCCCCCGCTGACCCACACCGTGGCGGGGGGATCGACGGCCCAGGCGCTGTACTTCCGCGGCGGCAACAGCACCGACGAGCTCGTGCTCGCCGTGCTGCTGAAGGACGGTGAGCCCATGCGCTACTTCCCCATCGGCGCGAAGGCGGACACCCACGTGCCGCTGCGCGTGGTCGAGGACGTGATGGGCGACTCCGTCCTGGAGCTCCAGCTCGCCGCCCCGGCGGGGGTGAGCGGCGCCGTCGTCGTCGACCTGGGCCTGGTGGAGTACTGATGGAGCGCCAGCGGCTCGTCGTCATCGGCAACGGCATGGCCGGGGCCCGGACGGTCGAGGAGATCCTGACGCGCGCGCCGGACCTGTTCGACATCACCATGTTCGGCGAGGAGCCGCACGGCAACTACAACCGCATCGCGCTCTCCCACGTGCTCGCGGGCGAGGAGGACTTCGACTCGATCTTCCTCAACTCGCTGGCGTGGTACGCGGCGAACGGCATCACGTTGCACGCCGGCGTCCGGGCCAAGCGGATCGACCGTTTCGCCAAGGTCGTCTACGCCGACGACGGCTCCGAGACGCGCTACGACAAACTCATCATCGCGACCGGGAGCCGGTCGTTCATCCCCGACATCCCGGGCATCCGCGACCGCTACTCCGAGCTGCGCTCGGGCGTCTTCGGCTTCCGCACCATCGAGGACACCCGCGCCATGCTCGAGCACGCGCGCGGCGGCGAGCGCCGCGCGGTCGTGATCGGCGGCGGCCTGCTCGGGCTCGAGGCCGCCCACGGGCTGCACAAGCAGGGCACCGAGGTCACGGTGCTGCAGCGCTCGGCGACGATCATGAACCAACAGCTGGACGCCGCGGGCGGCGAGGTGCTCGCCGGCATCCTGCAGAACATGGGCATCAGGGTGATCACCAACGCGCGCACCGTGGCGGTCGACTACGTGCCCCGCGTCGGCATCCAGGCCGTGCAGGTGGAGGGCCAGGATCCGATTCCGTGCGACATGGTGGTCGTCACCGCCGGCATCCGACCCGAGACGTCCGTCGCGCTCATCTCGGGCTTCACCGTCGCCCGCGCGATCGTGGTGGACGACCTGATGCGCACCGTGGACGACGACGACGTGTACGCCGTCGGCGAGTGCGTCCAGCACCGCGGCGAGGTGTACGGGCTGGTCGCGCCCCTGTGGGAGCAGGGCGCGGTGCTCGCCGCGAACATCACCGGCACCGACCCGTCCGCCCGCTACAGCGGCACGAAGACGACGACGAAGCTCAAGGTCGCCGGCATCGACCTGGCCTCCATGGGCGTCCGAACCCCCGAGCGCGAGGGGGACGAGCAGATGGTGTTCTCCGAGCCGAAGCGTGGGGTGTACAAGTCGGTCATCGTCCGTGAGAACAAGGTGATCGGCGCCACCATGCTCGGCGACGCCAGCCGCGTCCCGTTCCTCACCCGCGCGTTCGACCAGGGCCTCGACCTGCCCGAGACCCGCGCCGAGCTGCTGTTCGACCTGGGCACCACGCCCGAGCAGTCGGTGGCCGACCTGCCCGACGATGCCCAGATCTGCAACTGCAACGGCGTCACCAAGGGCACGATCGTCGGGGCCGTGCACGACGGCTGCACCTCGCTGGGTGCGGTGATGGACGCCACCCGCGCCGGCAAGGGGTGCGGGTCGTGCAAGGAGCAGGTCTGCGCGATCCTCGCGTGGGCCGCCGGCGACGCCGTCACGGTGGACGCCTCCGCGAACTGGTACGTGCCGGGCGTCCCGATGGGCAAGCCGGAGCTGATGGCGGCGATCCGGGAGCAGAACCTGCGCTCGGTGTCGTCGGTGTTCGCCGCGCTGGCCCCGGACGGCCAGCCGGACGCCCGCTCGAAGATGGGGCTGGCGTCCCTGTTGAAGATGATGTGGGGGCCCGACTACGTGGACGAGCGCGACGCGCGCTTCATCAACGACCGGGTGCACGCCAACATCCAGAAGGACGGCACGTTCTCGGTGGTGCCCCAGCTGAAGGGCGGCGTCACGTCGCCGGAGCAGCTTCGCCGCATCGCCGACGTCGCCGAGAAGTACGACGTGCCGATGGTGAAGCTCACCGGTGGTCAACGGATCGACCTGCTGGGCATCCGCAAGGAGGACCTGCCGAAGGTGTGGGCCGACCTCGACATGCCGAGCGGCTATGCCTACGGCAAGTCGTTCCGGACGGTGAAGACGTGCGTGGGCCAGGAGTTCTGCCGCTTCGGCACCGGCGACTCGACCAGCCTCGGCATCGACATGGAGACCCGCTTCCAGGGCCTCGAGTCGCCGGCCAAGATCAAGCTGGCCGTGTCGGGCTGCCCGCGCAACTGCGCGGAGAGCTTGGTGAAGGACGTGGGCGTCGTCGCCGTCGAGGGCGGCCGATGGGAGCTGTGGATCGGCGGCGCCGCGGGCGCCCACATCCGCAAGGGCGACCTGTTCGTCACCGTCGACTCGCGCGAGGAGGCCATCCTGCTCGCCGGGCGCTTCATCCAGTACTACCGGGAGAACGCGAAGTGGCTGGAGCGCACCTACACGTTCGTGCCGCGCTTGGGGCTGGAGGAGCTGCAGGCCATCCTCGTGGCCGACCGCGACGGGGTGTGCGCCGGGCTGGACGAACGGCTCCAGGAGTCGGTGGACAATTACGCCGACCCGTGGCTCGACCGGGACGCCCCCGCCACGCCGGGCCAGTTCCGCACCGCGCTGCCGCTCGTGGCGCTGCCGCTCGTGCCGGTGCGGGGCGGTGACGCATGAGCGACGCCATCGAGATCGACGTCTGCGCCCTGGGTGACCTGGCCATCGAGGAGGGCCGCACGTATGTGGTGGCCGACGAGCAGCTCGCGCTGTTCCGCATGCGCGACGACACGGTTCACGCCCTCGGCGCGGTCTGCCCCCACCGCGGCGGCCCGATCGCGGACGGCCAGTGCGACGAGGCGGTCGTGTGGTGCCCGCTGCACGCCTTCGGCTACGACCTCGCCACCGGCGCGTGCGTGAACGGCGACTTCCGCCTGCCCCGGTTCGACGCGCGCGTCGAGGACGGCCGGGTCGTCGTCACGGTTCCGGAATGACGCCGCGCCGACCTGAAGTGACGCCGCGCCGACCCGGGGTGACGGGGCCGGGTCAGCCGAAGTCGACACCCTGGGCGAGCTGCACCGACCCGGAGAAGTTGATCGTGTTGGTCGCACGCCGCATGTAGGCGCGCCAGGCATCCGAGCCGGACTCGCGCCCGCCGCCGGTCTCCTTCTCCCCACCGAACGCGCCGCCGATCTCGGCGCCCGAGGTGCCGGCGTTCACGTTCGCGATGCCGGTGTCCGCGCCGGAGGCCCCCAGATAGCGCTCGGCCTCGCGGACGTCGTTGCTGAACAGCCCGCCCGAGAGCCCCTGGGGGACGGCGTTGTGCAGCGCCAGGGCCTCGTCGAAGTCCTCGTAGGTGACGACATACAGGATTGGCGCGAACGTCTCGGCCAGCATGACGCCGTCCTGCGCCGGCAGCCGCACCAGCGCGGGGCGTACCCAGACGCCGCCCGCGTCCGCGCCGGTCTCTGCTTCTGCCTCTGCGTCGGCGCCGGCGTCCGGCTGGTTCCCCGGCACGATGCGCTCCCCACCCGTGATGACCTCCCCACCCTGGGCGCGCGCCCGGTCGAGCGCGGCCTGCATCGCATCGAACGACGCGTCGTGGATCAGCGGGCCAAGCAGGACGCCGTCGTCGAACGGGTCGCCGGCCGGCAGGGAGTCGAAGCCGCGCGCGACGCGTCCGACCACCTCGTCGGCCACGGACGCGTGCACCAGCAGCCGCCGCGTGCTCGTGCACCGCTGCCCCGCGGTGCCCGCAGCGCCGAACACGACCGAACTGACCGCCTGGTCGAGGTCGGCCGACGGCGTGACGATCACGGCGTTGTTGCCGCCCAGCTCCAACAGGCAGCGGCCGAAGCGGGACGCCACCCGCGGGCCCACCTCGCGGCCCATGCGCGTCGAGCCGGTCGCCGACACCAAGGCGACGCGGGGGTCGTCCACCAGGGCCTCACCGACCGCGCGCTCGCCGAGCACCACGGCGTGGAGCCCGGCGGGAGCGTCGTGCTCGCGCAGCGCGCGCTGCAGCAGGGCGTCGCAGCCGAGGGCGCAGAGCGTGGTGAGTTCCGAGGGCTTCCACACCACCGGGTCGCCGCACACGAGCGCGATGGCGGTGTTCCACGACCAGACGGCGACGGGGAAGTTGAACGCCGAGATCACCCCGACCACCCCGAGCGGCTGCCACGTCTCCTGCAGCCGGTGGCCCGCGCGCTCCGAGGGCATCGTGCGCCCGTAGAGCTGGCGGCTGAGCCCGACGGCGAAGTCGCAGATGTCGATCATCTCCTGCACCTCGCCGAGCGCCTCGGTGTGGATCTTGCCGGCCTCGATGGTGACGAGCGCGGCCAGATCCTCGTTGTGCTCGGTGAGGAGCTCGCCGAGGCGCTTCACGACCGCGCCGCGCTGGGGCGCCGGGGTCTCGCGCCAGGCGACGAAGGCATCGGACGCCGCCGCGACGGCCGCGGCCACGGCGTCCGCATCGTCGACCCGGACGCCGCACAGCGCCCCGCCGGTGATCGGTGATCGCGCGACGAGCCCGTGCGCCGCGTCGCCGGGCCGGCCGGCCGACCGGTCGTCGAGCGGGGTGGTGCGCGCGGGGTCGACGCCCAGGCGCTCGAGGGCGCCGAGGGCCAGGGCGGTCAGGTCGGCGGTGGTCCGCATTCAGCTCTCCTTGATGATCGTGGTGCCCAGGGAGGCCGCGGCGGCCTCGATGGATGCCTCCTGCTGGGCGGCGTACAGCGCCAGGGGGTCGTGCACGGGGCGTCCCATGGCCTCGGCGAGCCAGGCCTCGTCGCGCGCGGATCCTTCGCGCGAGGCGTCCCGGCTGCCCGAGGAGTCCAGGTTGGAGGCGAAGATACCCGCCGCCGAGCGGGGCAGGAAATCCTCGTAGACGATGGGTGTGCGCTCCAGCACCCCGGACGCGACCAGCTCCGACAGCGTGGCCGCGCCCCCGGCGTCCCAGCGCGCCCCGGGGGCGGGGGCGTAGGTGAAGAACGCCAACCCCGCGTCGGCGAGCCCCTGTTCGGTCGCGGGCAGGTGCGCGCGCCACACGTCGAGCTTGACGTCGTTGCGCTGCTCTCCAGAGAGGCCGGCGGAGCGGGCGTCCACCTCGGCGAGCATGCGGTCGTAGCGGTCACGCCCGGCGCGGGTCAGCGCGATGCCGCGCTGCTCGACCTCGCCGAAGCGCACCGACAGCGTCCCCTCGACGACGGTGCCGTCCGCTTCGCGGAAGCGGCGCCGCTCGGCCAAGGCCTTGAACGAGGTCTGGCGCAGCAGCACGTCGGGGCCCTCCCAGCGCGGCGGGCCCTGGATCTCGTCGATCATCGTGATGCCGAGGGCCGTCATGCGGGCGAACAGGTCGTCGATGTCGAGCACGCGCGGCGTCAGGTGGTTGATGTGGGTGGTGGTGACGCCGCCGATGTCGGCGGCCACGCCGGAGATCTCGGCGAGCTTGTCGTACCAGCGGCGGTCGACCGGCTCGTCGGAGAGCTCGAAGCACGCCGTGGCGCGCCGGAGGAATTCCTCGGCGTCGGCGTCCGGCAACCCGCCGTCGGCCTCAGCGCGGGCCGCGAGCTCGACCACGGCGTCGTCGAAGAGCTCACGGCAGCCGAGGAAGGCGTCCAGCTCGTCGGTGAGCTTGGCGTCGAAGTAGCGCCGGTCGTCGGTGACGAGCACCGAGGTGAACACCCGGAACGGGTTGATCGCCAGGGCCTCCGGCGTCGTCGGGCGGAAGGCGGTGGACACGATCGGGAGCGAGGTCGCGGCGTCCCCGCGCAGGTCGTAGAAGCCGACGGGCTCCATGCCCAGGGCGGCAAACACCTGGGCGACCCGGCGCAGCTCGGACGCCGTGCCGACGCGGATGGCACCGTGGCGTTCAGCCGTGACGCGATCGATGCGGCCGAGGCGTTCGGCGGTGTCGGGGTGGGCGCCGAGGTGATCGGAGTTCACCGCCGTCGAGACCTCCACGAGGGTCGTGTAGGCCGGCACCTCGGTGCCGTACATCGCCGAGAGCGAGCGGGCGAACGCGGCGCGCAGCGCGTGGGTGTCGTACATGGCGGGCCTCCTCACCGGTCCATGGCGGTCAGGACGCGGTCGAGGGCGTCGAGCGCGTGGTTGAGCGCCGCCCGGGTCACGGTGAGCGGCGGACGGAGCCGCAGCGAGCGGCGTCCGCAGCCGAGCATCAGGACGCGCTCGTCGGTCTGCAGGCGGCGGATGGCCTCGTCGCGGGTCGCGGTGTCGGGCAGGGAGATCGCGCACATGAGGCCCAGCCCGCGGGCGTTGGTGACGCCGGCGTGCCGCGCCTGGAGCTCGCGCAGGCGTCCGAGCAGGTGGACGCCCTCGGTGCGGGCGCGCTCCATGAGGTGATCGGCCTCGATGACCTCGAGGATGCGCCGCGAGCGCACCATGTCGGCCAGGTTGCCGCCCCAGGTGGAGTTGATGCGGCTGGGCACGGCGAAGACATTGTCACGCACCTCGTCGAGGCGTCCGCCGGCGGTGATGCCGCAGACCTGCAGCTTCTTGCCGAAACTCATCACGTCCGGGGTGACGCCGAGCTGCTGGTAGGCCCAGGGCGTCCCGGTCATGCCGCCACCGGTCTGCACCTCGTCGAGGATGAACAGGGCGTCGTGCTCGTGGCAGAGCGCCTTCATCCGCTGCAGGAACTCCGGCCGGAAGCGGTGGTCACCGCCCTCGCCCTGGATGGGCTCCATGATGAACGCGGCGATGTCGTGCGGGTGGGCTTCGAAGGCGGCAGCCGCCTGGGCGAGCGTGGCGGCCTCGACGGCGTCCATGTCGCGGCCGTCGGCGCAGTAGGGGGTGTCGATGCGCGGCCAGGCGAACTTCGGGAAGCGGGCGATCTTGTTCGGGTCGGTGTTGGTGAGGCTCATCGTGTAGCCCGAGCGGCCGTGGAACGCCTCGGTGAGGTGCATGATCTGCGTGCCGAGCTCGGGATCGCGGCCGTGGGCCTCGTTGTGGCGGGACTTCCAGTCGAACGCCGTCTTGAGCGCGTTCTCCACCGCGAGCGACCCACCCTCGATGAAGAAGTAGTGCGGCAGCCCGGGGTCACCCATCACGCGGGCGAAGGTCTCCACGAACCGGGCCATCGCGACGGTGTAGATGTCGGAGTTGCTCGGCTTGTTGAGCGACGCCTCGAGCAGCTCGTCGCGGAACGTCTCGTCCTGCGCCAACGCCGGGTGGTTCATGCCGAGGGCATTGGACGCGAAGAACGTGAACATGTCGAGGAACTCCGTGCCCGTCTCGGCGTCCACCAGGGTGGTGCCGTGCGAGGCCGTGAGATCGAGGACCAACGGCATGCCGTCGATGAGCAGGTGGCGACCCAGTGTTTCGTGAACCCGGTCAGCAGCGATCGGTGCGAGCATTTGTTCACAGTAGCGGCGTTCTGACGCAATGATCAACCGTTTCGCGACGGCATCGGGCCAATATTTCCACCGGGGTGCGGGGGTGGGCGCTGGGCACCCGGGGCGCCGGGCTGCCCGGGGGTGGCGGGGCTGGGGGTGACGGGGCGGCCACCTCGAGGCACTGCGCTCCCCGGCCGTAGCGGGGCTCCTCGTGCACGAAGGGGGCCGCTACGGCCGGGGAGCGAGGTGCCGTGGAACGAGAGCACCGCTATGGCCGGGGAGCGAAGTGGCTGGCCCGTGTGTCAGCGCCCCCGGCCCAGCTCGACGACGTCGGGGTCGCTGCCGCTGCGTTCGTCGCGGTTGAGGGCGTCGATCGAGGCCATCGCCTCGGCGTCCAGCTCGAAGCCGAAGACGTCCAGGTTCTCCGCAATGCGCTCGCGGTGCGTCGACTTGGGGAACACGACGTCGCCGCGCTGCAGGTGCCACCGCAGGACGACCTGGGAGGGCGTCCGCCCGCATGCGTCGGCGACCCGCCGCACCACCGGATCGTCCAACACCCGGCCGCGCGCCAGCGGCGACCAGGCCTGCGTGACGATGCCGCGCTCGGCGTGCAGCGCACGCAGGGGCTCCTGGGTCAGGTAGGGGTTGATCTCGATCTGGTTGACGGCCGGCACAACGCCGGTCGCGTCGATGACGGCCCGCAGGTGGGCGGGTTGGAAGTTCGAGACCCCCACCTCGCGGACGCGACCCGAGTGCTGCAGCTCCACCAGGGTCTCCCACGTCGCCACGTAATCCGTGGTCGCCGCGAGCGGCCAGTGGATGAGGTACAGGTCGAGCACGTCGAGGCCGAGGTCGTCCAGCGAGCGCTCGAAGGCCGCGCGGGCGGCGTCCGGCGCGTGGTGGGGATTGTCGAGCTTGGACGTGACGAACAATTCATCACGAGGTAGACCGGACGCCGCGAGCGCGCGTCCGACATCGCGCTCGTTGCCGTACATGGCCGCGGTGTCGACGTGACGATGGCCGAGCTCGAGCGCAATCGAGACGGCCCGTTCGGCGTCCGCGGGATCGATCTTGTATGTGCCGAACCCCAGCTGCGGGATCGGCGTGCCGTGGGCGAGGGTCAGCGTGGGGATCACCCCTGCAATGTAACCCCGCCCGGCGCCCCCGCACCGCGGGGGCAGACGGCCCGCCCGGCTCGGGTCAGGACGCGAGGCGTCCGCCGACCTCCTCGAGGGCGTCGAAGAGTCCGGCCAGGTTCTCACGGTGCCGAGGGTCGGGGGTGGCCTGCCCGTCGGTGAAGTCGGTGAACAGGTTCAGGTTCACCTCGGGGCGCACGTCGTACATCTGGAAGTTGGCGAGCACGGTGCGCCAGTTCTCGATGGCGCGGACGCCGCCCACCGAGCCGTAGCCGACGAACGCGACGGCCTTGCCCATCCACTCCCCACCGAGGACGTCGACGGCGTTCTTGAAGGCGCCCGGCACACCGTGGTTGTACTCCGGGGTCACGAACACGTAGGCGTCGCAGGCGTCGATCGCGTCGCTCCACGCCTGCACCCGCTCGTCGTCGTAGGACTTGCCCATCGACATCGGGTGGCGGGGGTCGGTCAACAGGGGGACGTCGAAGTCCTTCAGATCGATGAGTTCGTAGGAGGCACCCTCGCGCTTCTCGGCGTCCTCGAACACCCAGGCGCCCACCGACTCCCCCGCGCGTCCCTCCCGGATCGACCCGATGATGATCCCGATCTTCATGCTTTGCTCCCCCAGATTTGATTGACGTCTCAATCATACCCGCTCGCGCGGGCGTCGGGGGGTGTTCCACAATGGTGGGCATGACGGTCCCCCCGTGCGACGCGGCCGTGGCGCGCTGATGGTCGCCACCCGGATCTGGACGCCCGCGTGGCCCTGCCCGGTGGGGCAGGTGTGGTCGACGTGGCGGCGCGGCGCCGGCGACCCGACGTACCGCATCACCGGCGCCGACGGCGTCCGGCACCACTGGCGCGGCCTGCGGACGCCGGAGGGTGCGGCCACGCTGGCCGTCCGGGTGCGGGGCAGCGAGGGCGTCGTGGAGGCGTCCGCCTGGGGTGAGGGCGCGGCTTGGGCGCTGGAGCACGTGCCGGCGATGCTGGGGGCGGACGACGACCCGACGGGCTTCACGCCGCGGCATCCGCTGCTCGTCGCGGCGCACCGGGCACACCCGCACTTTCGCGTCGGCCGGGGCGGGGTCGTGATGGCCGCGCTCGTGCCTGCGGTGATCGAGCAGAAGGTGACGGGCCAGGAGGCGTTCGCCGGTTTTCGGCGGCTGGTGCGCCGCTTCGGGACGCACGCGCCCGGGGCTCCGGAGGAGATCGACCTGTGGCTCCCCCCGACGCCCGAGGAGCTGCGGCACATTCCGAGTTGGGAGTGGCTCCGCCTCGGCATCGATCATGCGCGGAGCACCACCGTGCTGCGGGCGGCGTCCGTGAGCGCCGGGCTGGAGCGGACGCTGGCCGGCTCGTTCAGCGCCGCCGATGCCCGGCTGCGGACGGTGCCGGGCATCGGGGTGTGGACGTCGGCGGAGGTCCGTTCCCGCGCCCACGGCGATCCGGACGCCGTGGCCTTCGGCGATTACCACGTGGCGCGGAACATCGGCTGGGCGCTCATCGGGGAGCAGATCGACGACGACGCCCTGCTCGAACTGCTGGAGCCGTACCGGGGTCAGCGGTACCGGGTGCAGCGCTTGCTGGAGCTCGCGGGCCACCACCACCCGCGCCACGGTGCCCGGATGGCGCCGCGCACGCATCTACCGCGCTGAGGGAGTGACGACGCTCGCCCGGCCGGCGTCGACAACGCGGGCACGTGCATGGGTTGTCGACACAGATCCGGGGCGCCGCGTCGACAACGCGGGCACGTGCATGGGTTGTCGACGCGCCTGCGGTCCTGCGTCGCGCGCCTCCAGGCTCACACTCCGGTTTGGGTCTCAAACTCCGCTACCGAACCTGGAGTTTGAGACACAAGCGAGCGTGTCGCGGCCGCCAGGGGCGGTCAGGAGAGGATGCGGATCTGCAGGGGGTAGGTGTAGGGCTCGTCCTTGGCGGCGCGGAGGGCGCCGATGATGCCGAGCACCAGGGATCCCAGGCCGCCGACCACGATCATCGGGATGCCGATCACCGCGCCCACGAACGTGAACGTGAGGATCCACCCGAGGATCGACACGATCGCCATGCTCACCGCAAAGTTGAACGCCCCCGACGAGGCGTTGCGAACGAATCGCGAGCGGTCCTTCTGCAGCAGGTAGATGACGAGCGGGCCGACGAAGCTGAGCCAGCCCGCCGAGACCGCCCAGGCGATCACCGAGGACAGGTGGGCGACCACGGCCCACGTCCGCTCCTGGGCGTCGATCGGCTGGCGCCCCGCCAGGGGCACCTGACCCTGCGGACGCCCCGCGTACAGGTTGCCCGGGTGCCCCGCCGCGAACGGGGGCTGCGTCGACTGCGGCTGCGTGTACTGCGGCTGCGGGAACGGGGGCGGCGCGTCCGCGGGATTCTGCCAGGCGGTCTGCGCCGACGGGCGCCGCTGCTGGCCGTGTTCCGGATCGGGCGATTGCGGGTCGTGCGGGTGGGGCTGTGACTGCGTCATGGCTCGATCCTCCCCCACCCCCTGTCGAGCCAACAGGGGGTGGGCCCGCTTTCAGGGATCGCTCCGGGCGGCCCTGATGCCGCCCGCCACCGCGGGCGTCCGGGTCAGCCCTGCTGGTTGAGGTAGCGCTGCAGGGCCAGGGTGGTGCTCGACCCCCACACGCCGGTCTGCGGGTGGCCGATCAACGCCTGGGTCTTGCGGGTGGTCTCGGGCCCGCGGCGTCCGTCGACGCGCGCGCCGACCTTCGCCTGGAGGGCCCGCGTGGTCGCCGGACCCCACCGGCCGTCCGGGCTCGCGCCCACCCACCGCTGCAGCGCCCGGGTGGTCGCCGGGCCGAGCTTGCCGTCCTCGGCGAGCTTGCCGGTGGCCGGCGCCGGGGCCGGTGCAGGCACCGGGGGGCGGTCGACGCCCCGGCTGGGCGCGCTGCCGGAGTCGACCGGCACCGCGTTGCGGTCGGCCCCACCGTTGTCACGCGTCAGGCCGGCGCGTCGCGAACAGGTCGGCCAGGCCCCCGGCCCCTGCGCGGCCAGCGTGCGCCGCGCGATCGCGATCTGCTGGGCCTTGCTCGCCTGGTGGGCGTAGGACGCGTACTCGGCGCCGCCGTAGGCGCGCCAGGTCGACGCCGAGAACTGGAGCCCGCCGTAGTAGCCGTTGCCCGTGTTGATGGCCCAGTTGCCGGTCGACTCGCACTGGGCCACCCGATCCCACACCGCCAGGTCGAATGCTTGCGCGCTGGGGGCGGCCACCATGCCGCCCAACACCAGCCCGCCCGTCGCCGCGGCGGTCACGGTGGTGCGGGTCACGAACCTGCGCATGCTCATCGTCGTCATCCTTCCGTCGAGGTCCCGCTCCGGTGCGTCCCTGCAGTCCCGGTCCGGCGGCTGCTGCGGTGCGGGGGCACACGGTCGCGGGGGTTTCCGCTGACGGTACGGGGCCGGGCGACGCGATGCAAGAGTTCGCCAAGAATCTCTCAGGCAATCCGGGCCTCCTCGACACCCGGGGCGTCAGCAGCCAACCCCCGCTCCCATCACAGCCCCTAGCCACAGCCCCCTGCCACGGCCGGGCCACGCCCTCGTCCCACCTGCTCCGCTCGGCCGGCATGCCGAGCACCGCTGGGGAATTTTCTCAGGAAAGGACTCAGGGCTCCCCCGCGTCGGTCAGCTCTGGTTGTAGAAGGAGCCCGTGAGGTGCTCGGCGTCGTCCAGCACGGTCACCCCCGGGGGCGCCAGGACGAGCACGTGCGCGGTCACCTTGTCGATGTTGCCGCCGAGGCCGAACACCAGCCCGGCGACGAAGTCCACCAGGCGGTGCGCCTCGTCGGGCTCCAACCAGCTCAGGTCGCACAGGACGACGTCGCCGTCGCGGAACCGCTCCCCGATGGGGCGCGAATCCCGGTACGACGTCGGGTGGAACACCACGATGCTGCGTCCGTCCGCCATGCCTCTCCTCGCCTGCTCTGTTTCCGGCCCCCACCCGCGGCCTGCCGGCCCGGGCACGCGTCCATCCTCCCAGACCCGTCGCCCCGCCCGGCACCACCGGTGCCGCGCGGCTCGCGGCATCGGTGCCGCGTCCCGTGTGACTGTTCGATGACAATCCGCCCAACGGTGCCCGGAGCCGGCGCCGAGAAGGGAGGATGGACGCATGAGCTCTGCTTCCACCGCCGCCCTGAACCTCCGCCTCGCCCTCATCGGCCAGTCGCCGGTGAACGCCGAGGGGGACGAGGGTCAGCACGTCGTGGCCCCGTTGCTGGCCCGCCAGCGCGAGATGGCCCGGCGCCTCTCCGAGCGACTCTCCCCCACCGACGGCCGCATCCAGCACTTCCTCGACGACTACCTGGCGGACGCCTCCGGCTCGCCCCAGCTGCCCCGCCGCACCCTCGTGCTCGACCAGCCGGGCCTGGCGCGCGAGCTGTCCCTGCCCCTGGACGCCGACGAGTTCAACTCCAGCCTGCTCTCCAGCTACCGCCTCGTGAACGGCGTCCTCCACAACCCGGCCAACGACCGCCGCACCACGGCCGGCGTCTTCCACATCGCCGAGGGCGGCCTGCCGATCCCCGACGACAAGATCGCCGTCAGCAAGGACGCCGCCTCGCGCATCTTCGAGGCCGCCTTCGACGCCCCCGCCGAGTGGATGCGCCTGCCCTGGACGTCCGCCACCGACCAGCCGGCCGAGTGTTTCGTCTCCCTGCTGCTGCGCCCCCTGGTGCAACCCGAGGTGCCCGGGGTCATGCACGAGCGTCGCCTCGAGGTGCGGTTCATCGTGCCCGGCGGCCTGGTCTCCAACCTCGACTTCGTCGAGGCGATCTTCGGCAACGCCGGGGATCCCTACCTCCCCGAGAACGACGCCTCCCTCGACCCCCGGCACTGGACCGGCCACACCGGCCTGGTCGTGCTCGCCCCGCACCTGACGAAGCTCACCAAGAAGGAGCTGGGCCTGCCGCACGTCAGCGAGGCCACCGAGCGCCAGCAGCGCGACGGGCAGTGCTGGGAGTCCGAGGACGAGCTCTACAACAACGGCAGCGCGTTCAAGCTGTGCATCCGCGACGAGCGCGGCGTCATCGCGACCGTGATCGCCGACAACTACTTCGGCTACTGCAAGAAGGAGGTCAAGACCCAGATCTCCTACTCCGCGAACCTGCTGGGTGCGGCGGAGGAGGAGCACGCCGGCGGTGCCCTGTGCTTCCCGGCCTACAACCTGGGGACGACCTGGACCGACGACCGCACGCCCGAGGACTACACGGTCGCCGACGTCGTGGCGCGGGATCCGGAGCGGTTCCAGCTCCAGCCCGAAGGACACGCGCTGGACGCGCACTGGCCGCACATCACCATCGTGCCCGCGCGGGCGACCTTCTCCATGGGCGACCAGACGATCAGCTGGGACACGGCCGAGGGCGCCGGTCAGATCCCGCTGCTCGCCAATCACCACTACCTGTTGCCGAACGGTTACCGCATCCACGCCAAGCACCGGGAGACGGACAAGACGAGTTGGCACCTCGTCGGCACCACGCCCAGCCCGACGCACTGCCACAAGCCGGCCACGGTCTCCGGCGGCGGCAAGAGCGAGATCAGCAAGTCCATCCTCGACGCGTTCGTGTTCGGCACCAGCTTCGTGTCCGACTTCGAGGAGGACATGGACGCCGTCCAGGCCCTCATCGACCGGGACTACTCGCAGCGCTTCGCCGATGCGGCCGCCAACGGCGTCGACCACCGCGGCGTCCTCAGCACCGAGCGGAGCCTGGGCTCGGTCATCAAGCTGATGACGCCGTCGTCCGCGTTCTCCGACGCGCACAACAAGCGTCTCGAGCGCATCCCCGCGCACATCAAGGAGCTGTTGTTCACGGTCAAGCGGTTCCACCGGCCCGAGTGGGGTGAGGACTGGCGCGAGCACTTCAGCGTGCGGATGCTCAACGGACGCGAGGGCAACGCCCTGCGGCTGGACGGGGAGGAGATCGTCGCGAACTACCTGCGCGTCGGCTTCGAGGCCGACGGCAGCTGGCGCCTGTTCAGCCTGCGGCCGGACTTCTCGGCTGCGTACAAGGTGCAGACCGAGGACGACATCACGGCGTCCGTCGTGGTGCCCGCGGGCTCGGTGTCGACCGTGGACGCCTCGGCGTCCGACCGCCCGCGCAAGGTGTTGCAGAACTGCGAGATGAAGCTGTTCCAGCGCCCCGACGACGCGATCCACCGCGGCTACGACAAGCAGACCGAGAAGGACATGGCGGAGCCGGGGACGTTCATCTCGAACTTCCAGCCGCTGACGTCCGACGACGCGCGGGCGATGGTGCAGGACGTGCAGGCGTTCAGCGAGTTCACCGAGCCCATGGCCGACCTGATCGCCGACGTCGCGAACCGCCCGGAGGGTGAGGGGCCCACCTACTTCGTGTGCTCGGCCAACCCGCGGCTGGTGAACGGCCAGCGCTCGAAGAACCCGCGCTACCTGCAGACGCGGCCCGACCTCACCGACCCCACGGGCACGGCGAGCGCCGTCACGTCGCTGGCGATGGGTCTGCGGCGTCCGACCTCGGAGCCCTGCCCGGCACCGGTGGACGTGGTGGCCGCCGGGCGTCGGAACAACCCGGCCGAGCCGGGCGTCCCGCCGTTGTGCACCTACAACCCGCTGCACTACATGGAGTTGCCGGAGCTCTTCATGGAGTTCATCAGCTCGATGACCGGCAAGTCGCCCTCGACGACGGGCGCCGGCTCGGAGGGCGCCATGACGAAGGCCCCGTTCAACGCGTTGCCGGCCATCTTCGACCTCAACGCCGCCTTCCTGTCCTTCGCGCTGACCGGCTATGACGGCTGGCTCAGCTCCGCGGGGTACATCGGCCCGAAGATGCGCATCGACCACGACTTCTCGATGCTCGTGCCCGAGCTGTTCAGCCGCATGACACCCCAGGAGCGGACGGCCGCCAACCTCATCGAGCACGGTTTCCTCGAGCGCCTGACGGACTTCGAGCACCAGGGGGCGACCGTCGCGGCGAGCCGCTTGGGCTACCGCATGAACGAGGCGTTCGCGACGACCTACTTCGGGCGCATCTTCCTGCACCCCAACGTCGTCTTCACCCCGGAGATGCTGCAGCCGGAGCTGCAGGACGTCGACACCTTCGCCGAATCGATGGCCACGATCGTGAAGACCCACGAGCGGGTCGCGCGCGCCTACTTCGATGACGGAACCGTCGAGTTTGCGATCCCGCCGCTGCGGGCGCTGCTCGAGGTGATGGCGAACGGGGCGACGGCGGACGGTCTCACGCTCGCCGACGACGCCTTCCGGGCCCAGTTCGAGCGCGACGCCATCGCGTCCAGCGACTGGTACGCCGCGCGGCTGGACGCCAAGCAGGCCGAGGACGTCCGTCGCTCCGACCGGGCCGTGGGGGCGCTCGAGGATTTCCTCGAGAACCCCGACAACGAGGAGGCCGCCGAGCGGCTCGGGCTCGCCGAACGGCTCGAGGACACCCGCGCGTTCCTGGCCGACCGGCAGTCCTCGGACTACCGTCAGCGACTCGTCGGCACCCTGGGTCGCCAGCCCTTGTGAGCCCCGTTCCGGCGTCTCGTTAGCTTTCAGCCAGTCTCCGACCGCAGCCCTTCCGGCTGCGGTCGGAGCCGTTCTAGCGTGCTCGCAGGTCGTCCCGCCGACGTCCCCCAGCTGCGAACACCCGAACGGAGCCCCCCATGAAGCAATTCCTCGCCAAGCTGACCGTCGGCCTAGGGCTGGCCCTGGCCGCCCCCCTGGCCCTCCCCGCCGCCGCGCATGCCGCCCCCGCACCGAACGCGATGAGCGCCAGCGACGCGGCCACCACCGCCGCCCTGGTGGCCCGCGCCGACACGCTGCCCGTCTCGATCGATCCGAAGGCGTCCGTGCGTACCGGAGCCGCCTCGCCGCTGGCCTCCTACGGCAGCTACCCGACCCGCAAGGGCGTCATCCTCGTCACCCCGGACGCGTTCAAGAACCTGATCCCCACCGGCCACGCCGCCATCATCTACAGCTCCTCCACCGTCGTGGAGGCCGTGTCCGGCGGCGTCGTCACCGGCTCCAACAACTGGAACTCCACGAAGTCGCAGGCGTACGCCGTCACCACGAAGGCCACCTCGAGCGCCCAGGACGCGACGGCCGCCGGGTGGGCCTACGGCCAGCGCGGCAAGCCCTACAACTGGAACTACTTCAACACCGGCACCCGCAACAGCTTCTACTGCTCCCACCTCGTGTGGGCGTCCTACAAGGACAACTTCGGCATCGACCTGAACACCTCGGCCTACTGGGGGGCGGTGCACCCCATGGAGCTGGTCAACAACAACCAGGTGTCGCTGCTCTGGCGCAAGTCCTGAACGGGGACGCCCCCATGAGCACCCCGGGTTCCCTCGCCCGCGCCCTGGGCGTCGCCGTCGCCCTCGCGGCGGCGACGCTCACCGCGTCCTGCGGCATCATGCCGGCCACCCCGACGACGGCCGCCGACGCCGGCTGCCCCGCGGGTGGCTGGGACGCCGCGCTGCTCTGGTCGAGCCAGGACGCCCGGACGAGCACGGTGGTGTTCGTCCGCGACGGCGCCGTCGTGGGGGAGCAGACCCTGCCCCACCAGGGGCTGGAGGCGGCCCCGGGTGAGGTCATCGCCCGCGGCGACGGTCACGTGTGGCTCGCCGCCAACGGCGACGCCCAGCGCAGCAGGACCGAGCTGGTGCGCTACGACACGGCCGCCTGCAGCTCCGCGGCGCTGGCGGTCGACGAACCGGTGATCCGCGCGATCGTCGAGGTGGACGGCGACATCGTCACCACCAACACCCGCAACGGCGCCGCCGAGGTGCGGCGGCGCACGACCGCCGGCGCGGTGGTGGCCGAGGCGTCCTTCGCCGAGCTCGACCTGACCCACCTCGTCGCGCACGGCGAGGTGGTGTACGCCCTCGGGCGGACGATGGGGCGCGCGCGGGACGTCGGCGTCCTGCTCACCCTGGACGCCGCCACGCTCGCCGAGCGTGATCGGGTGGAGTGGCCCGACACCGTGGCCTTCGGCGGCGCCGTCGTGCAGGGCGACACCCTCCACCTCACCGGCACGCTCGGCCAGGCCGGCGACGCGGAGGTCGAGGGCGATGCGCTCATCTCGGTCGTGCCGACCACCGGCCAGGAGACCCGGGTGGCCCTGGATGCGCCCGCGCCGAGCCTGCTCCTCGACGTGGCGGGCGACCTGTACGTCACCCACACCTTCATGAATCCGGCCTTCCGCCCGACGCGCGACTACCGGACGGTGAGCCGCGTCGGCGCCGACGGCGCGGTGAGCGGCGTCGACGTCGGCGAGGGGCTGCTGACGGCGGCCGCCACGCCCACGGCGTTGTTCGTCGTCACGCAGGTCGAGCAGGGGCCGGCACGCCTGTCCACCCGGACGCTGCCCGATCTCGCAGAGGCCGCAACAGTCGCCCTGCCGCCCCCGGAGGGCCCCGACCACCACTACGTCGCGGGGGTGCTGACACCACCCGCGTGATAGAACGACGGCATGACCGACCGCAACGCGATCCACGTGCCCGGCACGGCCCGCACCTTCGACCGGCGGCGGATCCTCTTCGTGTTGCTGCTGGCCATGGCCATGTCGCTCATGGCCGTGTCGTCGGTCAACGTCGCGCTGCCCACCATCGAGGAGGGTCTGGGCGCCAGCCCGTCCGACATCCAGTGGGTGCTGTCCGGCTATGCGCTGGCCCTCGGTGTCACCCTCATCCCGGCCGGCCGGGCCGGGGACGTCCTCGGCCGCGGCTCGCTCTTCTGCGTCGGCATGGCGGTGTTCGTCGTGGCCTCGTTGGCGTGCGGCCTGGCCGGTTCACCGCTGGCCCTGAACGCGGCCCGGCTCGTGCAGGGCCTGGGCGCCGGGCTGTACTCCCCGCAGGTCACCGGCATGATCCAGCAATACTTCTCCGGCGGCGGGCGTGCCCGGGCGTTCGCGCTGCTCGGGCTGGTGGTGGCGGCGTCCGTGGCCGTGGGCCCGGTGCTGTCGGGGGCGATCATCGAGGCCGTGGGGCCGACGTCCGGCTGGCGCTGGACGTTCTTCACCTACCTGCCGGTCGGCCTGGCCGGCATCGTGCTCGCGTGGCGGTGGTTCCCCTTCGAGACCGAGCGGACGCGGCGGGCGACGGCCGGGCCCGACCGCCGCCGCGTCGACCTCGACCCCGTGGGAACCACGCTGGCGACGCTGACCGTTCTGGGCCTCATGTATCCCTTCATGGCCCGCGCGGCCTGGGCCTGGCTGCTGCTGCCGCTCGCGCTGGGTCTGGGCTTCGGGTGGACGCGGTGGGAGCGCCGCTACGCGGCGCGCGGCGGGGAGCCGTTGATCGACCTGGACCTCTTCGCCTACCGGTCGTTCCGCAACGGCATCGCCGTCTCGGGGGCGGTGTTCCTGGGCGTGACGAGCACGTTCGTCGTCGTCGCGCTCTTCCTGCAGTCCGGCCTGGGCGTGGGCGCGCTGGCGGCGGGCCTGATCGGCCTGCCGAACGCAATCCTGTCGGGCTGGGCGGCGATCTGGACCGTCCGCTTCGTCATGGAGCACGGCCGCCGGCTCGTCGTGGTCGCCATCAGCGTCATGATCGGCGCCACGCTGCTCAGCCTGGTCGTCGGCTGGCTCATCGGGGCCGCCGGCATCTCGTTCTGGTGGCTGGCGGCACCCCTGGCACTGATCGGCCTCGGCATGGGGACCCTGGGCTCGGCGAACCAGACCCTGAGCATGCAGGACATCCCGCCCGCCCACGGCGGCGCGGCGTCCGGCCTCAAGCAGACCGTCGAACGCACGGCCACCGCCATGGGCAACGCGGCGATCACCGGGGTGTTCTTCCTGACCGTCGGCCTGGCCGACTGGGCGGACGCCTTCATCGCGGCCTTCGCGGCCGTGACGGTGTGCCTCACCGGTGCGCTGCTGCTCGCTGTGCTCGACCTCCGGCAGCACCGCGCCACCCGGTGAGGCCGAGCGACGCGCTGGCGAAGTGATCCGTTTCCGGATCACTTCGCCAGCGCCGCTCAGGGTGGGGGCTCAGGGGCGCACGAGCGTCTTGATGGCCCGGCGCTCGTCCATGGCGGCGTAGGCCTCGCCGATCTCGGCGAGCGGCAGTTCCAGGTCGAAGACGCGGCCCGGGTTGATCTGGCGGCTGAGCACGAGCTCGAGCAGGTGCGGCAGGTAGGCGCGCACGTGGGCGGGGCCACCCTTGAGGCCCTTGTTCTGCCAGAAGAGCTGGTCGACCGGCAGATCGCCGTGGGGCACCCCGAGCAGGCCGATGTCGCCGCCGACCCGGCAGGCGTCCACGGCGGTCAGGCGGGCGTCCTGTGTGCCGACGCACTCGATGACGCAGTCCGCGCCGATGCCGTCGGTGAGCTCCTTGATCTGGGCGATCGCCTCCTCGCCGCGCTCGGCGATGATGTGCGTGGCGCCGAACTCGGTGGCCACGGCCTGACGATCGGCGTGGCGGCTGAGCGCGATGACCTTCCCGGCGCCCATCGTCGCCGCGGAGAGCACGGCGCACAGCCCCACGGCCCCGTCGCCCACGACGACGACGTTCGCGCCGGGCTCCACGCGGGCGCTGACGGCGCCGTGCCAGCCGGTGCACATCACGTCGGAGAGGGCGAGCAGGCTCGGCACGAGGTCGTCGTCCACCGGCCCGGGCACCGTGAGCAGGGTGCCGTCGGCGTTCGGGATGCGGATCTTCTCGGCCTGGCAGCCGGCGTAGCCGCCGCCGTTGAGGCAGTTGCAGGTGGCGCCGGCCCGGCAGGCGGCGCAGGTGCCGCAGCTGTGGGTGAAGCCGCCGACGACGAAGTCGCCGGGCGCGACGGTGGTGACGTCGCCGCCGACCTCCTCGACGACGCCGACGTACTCGTGGCCGATCGGGGTGGGCTCGGTCACCTCGCTGATGCCGCGGTAGCGCCACAAATCGGAGCCGCAGACGCAGGCGGCGACGGTGCGGATCACGGCGTCGGTGGGGTGTTCGATGACGGGGTCGGTGCGCTCCTCGTGGCGGACGTCGCCGGGGGCGTGGATGACAGCTCCAAACATGCCTCCATTCCACACCCCGCCCGCCCGCGCGGGGAAGGCCCCGCCGTTCGGGGTACTGGCAAACCCTCCCTCGCGGAGGCGTCGGCTCGTACGGTGAACGCATGGACACCAAGGCCGAGGTCAGCGACTTCCTGCGCACCCGCCGCGACCGGCTGACCCCCGAGCGGGCCGGACTGCCGCTGTGGGGCGGCAATCGGCGCGTCAGTGGGCTGCGGCGCGAGGAGGTCGCGATGCTCGCGGGCGTGAGTGTCGACTACTACACGCGGCTGGAGCGGGGGAACCTGGCCGGCGTCTCCGAGGGGGTTCTGGCCGCGCTGGCCGATGCCCTGCAGCTCGACGAGGCCGAGCGCGCCCACCTCGCCGACCTGGCGGCCACGGCGAATGCGTCCGGCCGCAACCGGCCGCGGACCACCACCCGCCGCGTCCGCCCCACCGTGCAGTGGTTGTTGGACGGCATGCGCGACACCCCGGCCTACGTCCGCAACGCCCGCGCCGACCTGCTGGCCGCCAACGCGCTCGGCCGGGCCCTGTACGCGCCCCTGTGGGAGATGCGGCGTCCGAACGTGGCACGGTTCGTGTTCCTGGACCCGGCGGCGCCGGAGTTCTTCACCGACTGGGACGAGGTGGCCGACGCCTCCGCCGCGCTGCTGCGCTCGCTCGGCGGCCAGTACCCCCACGACCGCGGCCTGCACGACCTGGTGGGCGAGCTCTCGACGCGCAGCGACGCGTTCGCGCAGCGCTGGGCGGCGCACAACGTCCGCCAGCACCGCACCGGCACCAAGCGGATCCACCACCCCGTCGTCGGGTCGCTGACGCTCAGCTACGAGGCCATGACCCTCACCGCCGACGAAGGGCTCACCCTCAACGCCTACATGGCCGAGCCGGGCACGGCGGACGCCCAAGCGCTCGGCCTGCTCGCCAGCTGGGTGGGCAACCAGGCGAGTGACCCGGTGGCGGCCGAGGCTGGCTAGCCTTGATGCGGGACGCCGCGTCCCTTCTCGACCGCACCGCGCAGAAGGCTGACGATGGACATTCCCCCTCCCCCGGCGCACGCCCCCGAGCCGTCGCGGCTGGACGCGCCGGTGTGGACGACCCCGGCCGGTGAGATCCGCGGCTGGACCGACCGAGGTGTCGCCCGGGCCACCGGCATCCCGTACGCGAAGGCCGGCCGCCACGAGCGCCCCCGGCCGGTGACGACGCTGCGGCGTCCGTTCGAAGCGACGCGCTGGTCGCCGTCGTGCCCGCAGGTGCCGATCAAGCAACCCAGCGTCATCCTGCCGCCGACGCTGCAGCCGCAACCGGTGAGCGAGCACTGCCAGAACCTGTCGATCACCCTGCCGATCGACGCGTCGCCGTCGGACCGGCTGCCCTTGATGGTGTGGATCCACGGCGGCTCCTACACCACCGGGGCCGGCGACATCAGCATCTTCGACCCCTACCCGCTGGTCATGGAGCAGCGGGTGGTGGTGGTCTCGGTGACCTATCGGCTCGGCATGTTCGGCTACCTCGGCGCCGAGGCGTGGCGCCCGGCGAACCTGGGGCTGCTGGACCAGGTCGAGGCCTTGGCGTGGGTGCACCGCAACATCGCCTCGTTCGGCGACAACCCCGGCAACGTGACGCTGTTCGGCCAGTCGGCGGGCGGGGACTCCGTCGCGCACCTGATGATCGCCGAGGGCACCCGCGGGCTGTTCCAGCGGGCCGTCATCGCGAGCGCGCCGTTCGGCCTCACGCTGGAGCGGGCCGCCATGAGCGCGGCGATGGCTGAGGAGGCGTCCGGCATCGACGAGGACTCCTCGGCCGACGAGATCGTGGCCGCCCAGGCCCATGTCGAGGCCGCCGCCCGCCCCTTCGGCCTCCGGGCGGCGATGCCGTTCGGCGTCCAGTACGGGTTCGACCCGCTGCCCGCCGAGGGCGAGCGCGACGAGGCGTGGTCGGACGTGGCGCACGACGTGGACGTGCTGGTGGGCTGGACGGCGCGGGAGGTGGCCCTGTTCACCGACGAGGTGCCGGCGCTGCGCCGGGCCGGGACCGTGCCGGGCCTGGGGCGCGGCGTCCGGGAGGCGGCCGTCCGGTCGCTCACCGAGGTGGTGTACGGACGCGGCGCGCGGGCGTTCGGCCGCCGCCACCACCGCGCCGGGGGGCACGGCTACCAGTACGTGCTCGACTGGGGGCCGCCGCGCAACCCGTACCGGGCCGCCCACACGATCGACCTGCCGCTGCTCTTCGGCGACGAGGACGCCTGGCGCGGCTCGGCGATCCTCGCCGGCAGCACGTGGCGCGACGTGGATGTCGCCGGCCGCACGGTGCGCGGCATCTGGGGCGACTTCGCGCGCACCGGACGCCTCGCGCCGCGGCGTCGGCCCGGATTGATCACCGTGGCGGCGCTGGCGGCCTGAGGCGTCCGCTCACTCCTGCGGGCGCAGCGGGCCGTAGAACCAGGAGGCGGTGACCCCGCCGTCGACCAGGAAGTCGCTGCCGGAGATCCAGCGGCCCTGGGGCCCGAGCAGGAAGGCGCCGAGGTCGCCGATCTCGTCGGGGGTGCCGGCGCGGCCGGCCGGGGAGAGCTCGAGCATGCGCCGGTAACCCTCGCCGCGCGGCCCGGTGAGCTCGTCGCGGGCCAGCGGGGTGATGACGATGCCGGGGCTGATCGCGTTCACCGTGGCGCCCCTCTCGCCCCAGCGGACGGCCTCGCCCTTCACCCGGAGCGCGTTCGCGCGCTTGGAGAGCTGGTAGGCGTGCAGGGTGTCGGTGACGGCGTCCTCGGCGAGGAAGGGCAGGCCGAGCAGCTCGTCGGCGGGCGTGGTGGCGAGCAGACGATCCTGCTCCGGGGTGAGCGCGGGCAGGCGATGCCCCGACTGGGAGGCGATCACGACGCCCGAGCCGCCGGGCGCGATGACCTCGCCGAACTCCTCCAGGACGACGGCGGTGCCGTAGAGGTCGACGTGGAGCACCGCCGCGACCGGTGCCTGCGACGGTGACACCCCGGCGGCATGGATGACGGCCTTGACGGCGCCCGCCTCGGCGGCGCGGCGGGCCAGGGCGGCGACATCGTCGCGGGACGAGACGTCCACCGTCGCCGCCTCGGCGTCGAAGCCGTGGTTGAGGAACGTCTCGACGGCGGCGTCCGCATTCTCCTGGCGCAGGTCAGCCAGGATGATGCGGCGACCCGCTCCGACGCGGCGGGCGATGGCCTGGCCGATGAGCCCGGCTCCGATGACGACGACAACCTCGGTCATGAGGTGCTCCTTTCGGTTCCGACGTCCAGTCAACCGCCCCGGCGCCTCCCGTGGAAAGGGCCCCGTGGCACCGGTACCGGCAGTGCCCCCGTCCCGCAGGGCTTCACCGCCCCGCCCGCCGGGGCCTCACAGGCCGGCGAGCCGCGCCAGCGCCGCGGCGAGCGCGCCGACGAGCACGACGACCAAGTAGGGCGCCCGCAGCCACAGCGCCACGGCGCCGGCCGCGAGGGCCGCCACGCGGGCGTCCACCACGAGCGACTGCCCGGAGACGACCGTGTTCGTGACCACGAGGGAGGCCAGCAGCCCGGCGGTCATGCCGGTGCTGACGGTGTGGACCCACGGGCGGTCGAGCCAGCTCTCGGGCAGCAGGTAGCCCGAGAGCTTGATCAGCCAGGCGAGGGCGCAGGCGGCCAGGAGCCACCCCCACAGATCGGTCACGGGTTCCTCCGGTGGTGGACGAGCGACAGCGCGGCCGAGACGACCGCGGCCAGGATGATCGGGACGCCGGGCGGCACGAACGGCACGGCGACGAGGGTCACGAAGGCGGCGGCCACCGCGGTGACGACGGGGTCGCGGTCGCGCAACCGGGGCCACAGCAGGCCGAGGAACGCGGCCACTGCGGCGCCGTCCAACCCCCAGACGGTCGGATCCCCGAGGGCCTCACCGGCGAGGGCCCCGACCAGCGTGAACAGGGTCCACAGCAGCCAGACGCCGACGCCGGCCGTCCAGAAGCCGCGGCGTTGCTCGTCGGGGTCGTCCTGGGCGACGGCGGTGGCCGTCGACTCGTCGATGGTCAGGTGGGCCTGGAGGGGGCGCAGCCGCGCGGGCGGCCGCAGCAGCGCGTTGAGCTGCACCGCGTAGACGGCGTTGCGCACGCCCAACAGGGACGCGGCCGTGACCGCGGCCGGCAGCGTCCCTCCCCCGCCCAACACGCCGATGAAGGCGAACTGCGAGCCGCCGGTGAACATCAGCGCGCTGAGCGCCACGGCCTGCCAGACATCCAGCCCGGCCGCCACGGCCAGTGCCCCGAACGACACCCCGTAGAGCCCGACCGCCACGGCGATGGACGCGCCCATCCGCTCGGCGGGCGTCATCCGGCGGCCCCACCGCGCGGGGGCGTCCGGACGCATTCCGGGGCTCGTGGGCGGGGTGGGCACGGGTGCAGGCTAACGGAGAAGTAGGCTGGGGGCGCCCCCGACCCCGGGGACACCAGCCCGGCGCGCCACCCGACGCCCAGCCCGTCCCCCCGAGGAGCACGCGATGCACCAGCCCCGCCGCCTGGCCGCGATCGGCCTCGCCCTGACCCTCGCGGGGTTGACCGCTTGCTCGACCGACGCGGTGGTGGCGACCGGCGATCGGCCCCACCGCCCCGAGGCGCCGGTGACGCGCACCGTCGACCCCGAGACCGACCCGGCCGCGCTGTCGATCGCGCTGGAGTCGCTCCCCGGCTATGAGCCCCCCACCGATCTCGGCGACGGCCGCTGGGAGCGGCCAATGGCCGACGGCTCGGGCGTGGTGACGTGGGAGGTGCTGGACGGCGACGGCGCGGTGATTCCCGACTACGCGCCGGACGAGGAGGTCGCCTTCGGCGACCCCGCGACATACGCGCAGCTGCCGGGCGTCCTCACCTTCCGCGGCAACCCGTGGCGCACCGGTGGGGCGTACGGGACGCCGGCCGTCACCGAGCGCACGCTCGAGCCGGTGTGGGAGCAGCAGATCGGGTCGATCCGCGGCGAGGGGTCCTACTGGCCCGGCGCCGGTTGGACCGGCCAGCCCCTGCTCGTCCAGTGGCCCCGGGAGACCAAGGTGGCCATGGGGTTGGCGCAGCAGTTCGTCGACGACGACGCGTTCGTCGAGGTGATCTACCCGGTGTTCGAGGGCAAGATCTACCGCTTCGATCTCGCGACGGGCGAGCCGACGCGTCCGCCCATCGAGGTGGGTTGGGGATTCAAGGGCACGGCGTCGGTCGACCCGCGCGGCTACCCGTTGCTCTACGCCGGCCAGGGCCTGAACGACACCAACGGCACCATCGGGCCGTGGCGCTGGCGCGTGTTTGACCTGATCCGCAACGAGGAGGTGTGGCACCTCTCCGGGCTCGACCCCGCGGCGCCGCGGGCGGATTGGGGCGCGTTCGACTCCTCCGCCCTCGTCAATGCCGAAACCGACACCGTCATCGCTCCGGCCGAGAACGGCCTCATCTACAAGGTCAAGCTGAACTCGGCCTACGATCCGGCGGCCGGCACGGTGTCGGTCGACCCCGAGGTGACGCGGCTGCGCTACGCGGCCAGCACGAGCGACAAGTTCGGCATCGAGAACTCCGCGGTCGCCTACCGCAACCTCATGTTCGCCGCCGACAACGACGGCAACGTCTTCTGCTGGGACGCCACGACGCTCGAGATCGTCTGGATGGTCAACGCCGGCGACGACACCGACGCGTCCCTGGTGCTCGACGAGGAGGCCGACGGCCGCGTCTTCGTCTACACCGGCAACGAGGTCGACCGGCGCGGCTCCGAGGGCGGCGAGCACATCACGAACATCCGCAAGCTCGACGCCCTGACCGGCGAGCAGGTGTGGCAGTACGACATCCCCACCTACTTCCAGGCCATCAACGGCGGCCTCATGGGGTCCCCCATGATGGGCAGCGGCCCGACCGCCGACCTGGTGTTCTTCAACATCGCCCGGACGACCGCGCCGCGCGAGGGCACGATGGTGGCCCTCGACAAGGCGTCCGGGGAGGTCGTGTGGCGACGCCACCTCTCGAACTACTCGTGGAGCTCGCCCGTGCTGGTGACCGCGGAGGACGGCCAGCAGTACGGCGTCCTGCCCGATTCGGGCGGGGTGCTGCACCTCTTCGACCCGCAGACGGGGGAGGACGTCGCGACCCTCGACGTCGCCGACGGCAACAACATCGAGTCCACCCCCAGCGTCTTCGGCGACACGATGGTGTTCGCCGGCTACGACGCGAAGATCCACGCCGTCCGCATCCGCTGACACCGGTCGCCGTCAGCTCCGTCGACCGCTGACCGTTGACCCGACGGGCTCAGCTCCGCCAGGTGCGCCACAGGTGGGCGTACTCGCCGTCGGCGGCCAACAGGTCGTCGTGGGAGCCGAGCTCGGCGATCCGGCCGTCGATGACCACCGCGATGCGGTCGGCGTCGTGCGCGGTGTGCAGGCGGTGCGCGATGGCGACGACCGTGCGGTCGCTGAGCAGGGCAGCCATGGAGCCCTCGAGGTGACGGGCGGTGCGCGGGTCGATGAGCGAGGTCGCCTCGTCCAGCACGAGCGTGTGCGGGTCGGCCAGCACCAGCCGGGCCAGGGCCACCTGCTGGGCCTGCGCCGGCGTCAGCCCCGTCCGGCCCTGCCCGAGGCGGGTGTCGAGCCCGTCGGGCAGGCGGTCGGTCCAGCCCTGGGCATCCACCGCGGCGAGCGCGGCGCGGACGTCGGCGTCGGTGGCCGCGCCCTCGCGGGCGAGCACGATGTTGTCGCGCAGCGTGCCGACGAACACGTGGTGCTCCTGCGACACCAGGCACACCTCGCCGCGCAACACGGGTAGCGGCAGGTCCATGACGTCGACGCCGCCGACCGTCACCGCGCCCGTCCGCGGCCGGTTGATGCCGGCGAGGAGGCGTCCGAGCGTCGACTTGCCCGAGCCGGAGGGCCCGACGATCGCCAACCGCTCCCCCGGGCGCAGCGCCACGTCGACGCCGTGCAGCACGTCGTGGCCCTCGCGGTAGGCGAACCGCAGGTCGCGGCCCACGAGATCGGACGCCGCGGGCGTGACCTCCCCGGGCGTGCGGTCGTCCGGCACCTCGGCGACACCGAGCAGACGCGAGGTGGCCGCGATGCCCACCTGGAGGTGGTCCAGCACCTGGATGAGGCGGTCCATCGGTGAGACGAGCTGCTGCAGGTAGATGGCCGCCGTGGTGATCTGGCCCACGGTGACCAAGCCCTCGCTGTAGCCCCACGTGCCGAGGAGCACCACGAACACCAGCGGCACCTGGAAGGCGAAGTCGAGCCAGATGAAGAGCAGGTTCCGCAGGCTCATCGTGTAACGCTCGGCCTGGGACGACTCGGCGATGTCGTCGTCCAGCCGCTGCTGGCGGTGGGCGGCGAGGCGCAGCGCCTCGACGGTCCGCGCCCCCTCCACCGTCTCGGTGACGGTCGCGTTGATGCGCGAGTAGGTCGCCGACTCGGTGATGTAGCCCGCGATGGCCCGCTTCAGGTAGGAACGCACGGAGAAGAACAGCATCACTGCGCTCAGGACCAAGGGCAGCGTCAGCAGCGGCGAGTTCAGCAGCAGCGCGACCACGGTGAGGGCGACCATCGTGGCCGACGTCATGAGGTTGGGCAGCGACCAACGCACCGCGTTGCTCATCTTGTTGACGTCGGACGTGATGCGGGTGATCAGGTCGCCGCTCGAGGCCGCCTCGACCTTGCCCAGCGGCAGGCGCAGCACCGTCTCGACGACATGCTCGCGCGCGGCCGCCAGGAGGTCGTACCCCACCACCGCCGACGCCCGCCGGGCCGCGAACGTGAGCACCCCGTGCGCCAGCACGACGCCGAGGACGAACAGCAGCACTGTGTCGGTCTCGCGGAGCGTGGCGCCGCCGCCGGTCGCGTCGTCGACGAGATCGCCCAGCAGACGCGGGATCACCAGCGCGGCCACGGCGGCCAGCGCGTTGAACACGATCATGGCCGTCACGCCCAGCCGGCGGGTGCCCAGCAGGGATCCGATGAAGCCGAGGGCGCTGCGCATGCGTGCCACCGGCAACCCGCGCTCGGGGTTGCGTGAGGCGGCGAACACGGCGCGCGCATGGTCTTGCCGCTCGCGGTGCCGTGCGACCCACCGGTCGAGGCGGTGCCGGGGTGGCAGGGTGCGGTCCACGTGCAGGGACGCGGGGATGCGCGCGGCCTCCGGCTCCTGCCGCCAGGTCGCGGCGGACCCGGGCAGCAGCTCGTCGGCGGCGCCGACCACTGCGGTGCGGTCAGTCATCGTCACCCTCCTCCCCACGGGCCACGATGCGGCGGTAGTCGTCGCGCTGCCAGAGGTCGGTGTGCGTGCCGCGGGCCACCTCGCGGCCGTCCACGAGCAGGGCCACCTCGTCGACGGCGTGGAGCACCAGCGGCGACACCGTCGTGACGACCGTGGTGCGGCCCTGCCGGTGCGCGGCGAGCCGGGGCGCGATGCGGGCCTCGGTGTGGGCGTCCACGGCCGAGGTCGGCTCGACGAGGCAGAGCACGTCGGCGTCCGCCACCAGCGCGCGGGCGAGGACGACCCGTTGCCGCTGGCCGCCGGACAGGCCGCGGCCGCGCTCGTCGATCCGGCCCTGCCACCCGCCGGGGAGGGCCTCGAAGACGTCCTCGGCGCAGGCGGCGACGAGCGCCGCCTCGGCCTCGGCGCGCGTGTGGGTGCCCCACGGGTCGACGGCTTCCTGCAGGGTGCCGGCGAACAGCATCGAAGAGGTGTCGGACACGAGGATGCGTTCGCGGAGACTCGCGAAGTCGGCGTCGGCGAGGTCGAGGCCGTCCGCCGTGACCCCCCAGGCCTGGGCCGCACGCTCGTCGTCCGCCCGGGCGATCTCGTCGCGACGGGTGGCGCGCGCGGCCAGTGCGCGCCGGCGGGCGCGTCCGGTGAGTTCGTCGACGTCCTCTTCTTCTTCGGACGGCGCGCCGGCCGGCAGGTAGCGGCCGAGCCGATCGACCAGGGCGGCGGCGGCGTCCGGATCGGCGGAGACGACACCGAGGAACCGACCCGGCTCGACGACGACGCCGGACGCCGCGTCGCGCAGCGTCGGGTGGGCGGAGACCGGCCTCCCGGTGGGGCGCCACGGCGACGGCTGGGCGAACAGGGTGGCGGACTTGGCGGCGGCGACGCGGCCGGCGATCCACTTCTGGGCGAAGTCGAAGAACGTCTGGAGGGGGAACAGCATGTAGAGGGCGTAGCCGACGAAGCTGATCAGCTGGCCGACGGTGAGGCGTCCGGCCGCGAGCTCGTGCGTGCCGAGCCAGACGAGCAGCACGAGGAGTGCCCCGGAGAGCAGCACCGAGATGGCCTCGACCACGCCTTGCCACGTGGCGACCGCCGCGCCGAGGAACCGCACGCGCTGGCTCTGGGTGCGGTAGTTGGCGCCGAAGGTGGCCTCGCCGCCGATGCCGCGCAGGATGCGGAGGCCGGCGACGATGTCGGTGGCCTGGCTGGTGAGTTCGGCGTTCTGGGTGCGCTCGGCGCGCTGGGCCCGGCTGAGCGGGCGCAGCACGGGGAGGGACGCCGCGAGCATCAGCGGCGAGACGAGCAGAACGACCGTTGCCAGCAGCGGCGACGTGGTGAACATGAGGGCACACACCAACCCGAACGCGACCAGCGAGCCGATCAGCCGGGCCAGCACCTCGAGGGTGGCGCCGAAGGTGTCGGAGTCCGAGGAGCTGACCGACAGCACCTCCCCGGTCGGCACGCGGCGTCCGAGAACGTGCCCGAGCCGCCCCGCCGTCCGACCGACCCGCTTCTGGGTGGCGTAGAGCGCGATGAGCCAGCTGCGGACGACCATCGTGTGCTGCAGGATGCCGCCGGCCGCCCCGATGAGGATCGCGAGCAACAGCAGGCCCGCCCACCCGAGCGTGGCCCACATGTCGCGGTCGATGACGCCGGTGTCGATGGCCCGGCCCAGCAACCACGGCGACACCACGCTCGGCACCTGCCACGCGACGAGCAGCGCCGACGTCCACGCGAGCACCCCAGCCTGCTCGGCGGCCATCTGGCCGAGGAAGCGGCTGGGGTTCGCAGTGGGAGGAGAATCCGAGGCGTCCACCTCGGGCGGGAAGTCACGCATGGCCGACCCACGCTATCCCGGCGCCGGAACCGGGTCAATCAGGGTGACGTGCGCGCACCGGGTTGCCGGGGCGGGGGCGGCGGGGCGACTGCAGGTGGCGTCCGAGGGCGGCTGGGCGGCCGGCGTCCGAGGGTGGCGTCAGAGGGCGTCGTACTCCTCGTCGCTGACCGGCTCGAGCCACTCGTTGGAGGCGTCGTCCTTCGGCACCATGACGGCGAGGTGGGAGAACCAGCTGCCCGCCGCGGCGCCGTGCCAGTGCTTCACCTCGGCCGGAACGGTCACGACCGTGCCGGGCTGGAGCTCCTGCGCCGGCTCGCCCTCGGCCTGGTACCAGCCCGTTCCCGCGGTGCAGATGAGCACCTGCTGGGCACCGTGGTGGATGTGCCAGTTGTTGCGGCACCCGGGTTCGAACGTCACGTTGTTGACGTTGGCGTCACCGCTGGCCAAGGGGGCCAGGTAGCTCTGACCGGAGAAGTACTGTGCGTAGGCGTCGTTGGGCTCGCCGGTGGGGAACATCTGCTCGAACTCAGTCATGCCTCCATTCAACGGCCTGATCCCGGGCCGCGCCAGACCCTGTCAGCACCCCCCTCCCCCGGGGTGTCCGCCTCCCTGCCGTGGTCGCTGCCTCCCTGCCCTCGGCGTCGCCTCCCTGCCGTCGCGGGCGCCTCCCTGCCCTCGGCGTCGCCGCCCTGTTCGAAACCAACCACCCTGCCGTTGCAACAGCAGGGGGGAGCAACACGGACAGGGCGGCGCCCACAACAGCAGGGACGCCGGCGCACTCGAGACCGGAGTGTGCGTGTCGGCGCCCTCCGAGTCACTTCTCGAGCCACTTGGCGCACCCGAACCCCACGTGGCGCAGCGCGGCTCACGTGGAGGGCCTTGCACGGGCCGCCACGTGAGCTCCCCCGCGCCACGTGTCAAGGACGTGCGCCACGTGAACGTGAAATGCGCCAGGTGAACGTCGCGAGCGGGCGGACGTGGGGATACTGGGCCGATGCGTCTTTACCTCTCCTCCTACCAACTCGGTGACCACCCCGAGCGCCTCACCGGGCTGGTGCGTGGGGACGGACGCGGAGCGGTGATCATGAACGCGCTGGACGGACACGACGAGGACCGGCGTCGCCGGGACCTCTCCGCGCAGGTGGCCGCGCTGCGCTCGCTCGGCCTCGACGCCGTCGATCTGGACCTGCGGGTGACCCGGAGTGACGAGCTCGCCGCGCGGCTTGCCGGGGTCGACTTCGTGTGGGTGCGTGGCGGCAACGTGTTCACGCTGCGCATGGCGATGGCCCGCTCGGGCGCCGACGAGGCGCTCGTCCACGCGCTGGCAGACGACCGGCTCGTCTACGCCGGTTTCAGCGCCGGGCCCTGCGTGCTGGCGCCGTCGCTACGAGGCCTGGAGAAGTGCGACCCCGTCAGCGACTGCGAGCGTGCCTACGGCGAGGTGCGCTTCGACGGGCTGGGGATCCTCGATCGGCCCGTCGTGCCCCATCTCGACACGCCCACCCATCCCGAATCGGTGGTGCTGGGCGAGGTCGCCTCCGCCTACGCGCGCGCCGGCCAGCCGTTCTGGGGGTTGCGCGACGGGCAGGCTCTGGTCATGGACGGTGACGTGACGGAACTCGTGTGACCCGCGCCCCCCTGCCGTCGGCGTCGCCGCCCTGTTCGAAACCAACCCCCCTGCCGTTGCAACAGCAGGGGGGAGCAACACGGACAGGGCGGCATCCACAACGGCAGGGACGTGACGCCAACGGCAGGGCCGCGACGGCAACGGCAGGGACGCCGGCGCACTCGAGTCCGGAGTGTGCGTGTCGGCGCCCTCCGAGTCACTTCTCGAGCCACCTGGCGCACCCCAACACCACGTGGCGCAGCGCGACTCACGTGGAGGGCCTTGCACGGGCCGCCACGTGAGCTCCCCCGCGCCACGTGCCAGTGAACTGCGCCACGTGATCGTGCGACGCGCCCCGGTGGAGCGCGGAACAGCGTCAGCTCGCGCCGACCTCGATCGTGATGGCGAGGTCGCCGTCACCCCAGGCGTCGCGGGAGATCCGGACGCCTCCGGCGCGGTACCTCCGCTCAACCGGAGCGGTCCCGTCCGCCGGGAACACCACGCGGCCGTTGATCTCCACCCGCCCCACACCGCAGCCCGGGGCGCGGACGCGGTAGGTCACCCGGGCCGTGCGGTCCCCCAGCGGAACCGTCGCCACCAGCCCGTCCAGCGCCGCGGGCAGCACCGGATCCAGCTCCAGGCCGTCAGCCACCACCCGCATCCCGAGGAATCCCTCGGTCACCAGCCGGAGCACCAGCCCCGAGCCCGACGAGTACACCCGCCAGCCCCCGGCGAAACCGAACGTCGGGTCGAACAACCGCTCGGCCTCGTCCTGGGCCGCGTAGCGATCCGGGAACAGGGCGTCCACCGACGAGTGATAGCAGTTCGACTGCATCGGCACCGCCCCGGGGACTGCCGCCCGCAACCCCTGCGGCAGCACCAGCTGCAGCGCGGCCCAGGCCCGTTCGGCGAGGCCGAGGCGCAGCAGCGCCTCCACCCAGCGGATGTGCGCGTGCATGTACATCAACCCGATCTTGCGGCCCCAGAACGACGCCGCCTCGGCCCGCAGAAACGTGTGGGTCTCGCCGCCGTAGTACTCCACCGGCCGGTCGAACAAGTAGATGCCGGTGGGCCCGTCGAGGTGTTCGTCGATCACGGCCAGGTGCGCCGAGGCCTCCTCGGGCATCAACAGCTCGTCGGCCAGCGCATGGATCATCTGCAGCGACCCATGCCGCAGCCCGGTCCGGGTGTCCGCGGGGTGCACCAGCGGCTCCAGACCGTCGTCGCTCGCCACCGCGTATCCGCACAGCTCGCCGTCGACGACGAGCCGCTCGCGCAGCGCGTCGGCCGTGGCGGACGCCTGCACCGTCGCCTGCTCCACCGCAGGGTCGGTCGCCCGACCTGCGGCCCGCAGCCCGTCGGCCAGGGCGCGCAGTGCCTTGATCTCCAGCGTGGCCGTCCACGCCGACACCATCGAGCGCGCCAACGCCGGGCTGGCCGGCTGCAGCGCGTCGTTCCAGTCGCCGTGCCCGTAGGCCGGCAGCCGCGGATCGGCGGAGCGCTCGCCCGCGAGGTGGCCCAGCGCCGCCTTGACGTGCGCCCGCACGCTGGACGCCGGCGCCAGCGCGTCGTCGGCCACCCAGCCGACCTCCTCGTCCAGGATCCCGCCGTCGCCGGTTGCCGTCAGGTATTCCCCGAGCGCCAGCAGCGGCCAGTAGACGACGTCGCCGTGGCTCTCCCGGTACCCCGGCCCGGCGTGGCTGGGCAGGTACTGGAACCACTGCGGCCAGTCGCCGTTGTCCTGCTGCGCCGCGAACGTGGCGAGCAGCACGGCGCGCTGCACGTCCCACCGGCCGGTCGCCACGAACAGGCCGACCGGGCCCTGGCACACGTCGCGCGTTCCCCACGCCCCGCCGGTGAACTGCTCCAACCCACGCGGTGCCTGGTAGTGCACCAGCGCGTTGTCCGTGAACCAGGGGAGCATGCGATTCAACCGCTGGGCGCCGACGTCGTCGGACGCCAGCGTGACGGTCGGCCACGCCGCACCGGTCTCCGCGGGGGCGTCCCGGTGGCCCGCTTCATCGTCGAACGCCACGGTGTGGGTGAGCGCGGTGGCCCTCTCCTCGGTGCGGATCACGTCGCCGCCACTCGCCCGGGCGAAGAGCCGCAGGTCGAGCGGGTCGCCCTCCGCCACCTCGATCGACACCGTCAACCCCGCCAAGCCCAGCTCTGAGCGCACCACCAGCAGCCGGCCGCCCCAGCGGTACCACCAGGTGCAGCGCTCGTCTTCCACCGCCCACGCGCTGGGGACGCCCAACAGCCGCCAGGCGCCGCCGTCGCGCACGAAGATCCGGACGCCCTCGGCCTGGGTCAGCCCGAGGTAGCTGCGGCGCACCGACACCAGCGGGGCGGCGCACGCGTGACCCACCGTCACCTGCGCGGCGAACGTGCCCGCCATCCAGGCGGTGGAGGCGACCGTGAGGTCGGTGGGCATCGGTCCGGCCGCGACGCGCTGCACGTGCCCGTGCGGCCGCAGCACGGCATGCTCCTTGGTTCCCCGCACCACGTGACGGCGGCCCGACAGCGCCGCCCAGGGCCGGCCATCGGCGTCCGTCTCGAGCTCGGCATCCCCGGCCCAGGCCGCGAACTCCTCATCGGGCACGTCCTCGCCGTGCGCGAAGGTCACGGGGCTGAACAGCGTGGTCCCCACGGGTTCCTCGCCAGTGTCGAGGGGGTCGAGGGGGTCGAGGGGGTCGAGGGGGTCCGGAGTGTCGAGGGAGTCGAGGGCGTGGGGCGCGTCCGGGCCGTCCGTCCCCGCTCCCCCAAACTCGGGCGCCGCCTCCGGCGGGGGCGCGAACAGGGCGTCCTCCAGCGCGGTGCGCACGACCCGCAGGTCGGCGTCGGAGGACCGCTCCGGGTGGTCGGCCACCGCGAGGCCGCCGAAGCAGAGCATCGCCGACGCTCCCGGCGCCAGCGTGACCGGCTCGGTCTGCAGGCCGAGCAGCGTGTGCTCGTGCTGGAGCCGCTGGCCGGGCAGGTCGCGGGTGAGGTCGAGCCCGGTGCCCGGCACGGCCCCCCGCAACTGGAGCGCATCGGTGCACCACCCCACCACGGGCACCGATGCCATCACCGCGAGCCAGGGGTGGACGGCGCCCGGCATGTTCTGTCGGACGGCCAGCGCGAACCCCTCGGCGTCGGTCAGCGGCGTGACGTCGAGGTACTGAGCCACGTAGTTCTCGCTGCGCTGCAGGGCGTCCAGCTCGGTGAGGGCGGCATCCACGGTCCACACGGCGTCCACCACGACGGGGTCGGCACCCCTGTTGACCAGGCCCACCACCCACCCGAACACCCCCGGGGCGGGCTGCCGCCAGGTCAGCGTCCAGGCCACGCCGCCGTGGTCGCCGGCCAGCACCACACCGTCGTTGCTGCGCCGGATCCGCCCCCCGCACGCCGGCCCGGTCAGCGGCAGCGGATCGGTGCCATCGTCGCGCCGCACCCGCAACCACACCTGGTGGGGGCCGGCCTCGTGATCGCTGGCCGGGTACTGCACGAGGCTCAGGTCGTCGGCCGTGAGGGACGCCAGCGCCCCGGCCTGCGTGAACGACGCCCTGATCGTCGGAGCGCCGGTGGTCGGGGAGGGAATTTCGGGCAGCATGGCGGTCACCTCGTGGGGAGTCGGAGCCCGTGCCCGGCACGGAAGAGCGCGTGGGGGGTGTCACCGGGGACGTCCTCGGCCGACGCCCGGACCTCGTCCATCGACGACGGGAGGTCGATCGGCAGGCGTCCCTCCGGGGGCACGCGCCCGGTGACGGCATCGAGCCAGGCGGCGTCGGAGACGCCGAACGTCATGGTCAGGGAGTCCGCCACGGCGAGCAGCGGGGTGCAGACCGCCGGGCGGTCGGCGGAGACGTCCACCACGAGGGGGCAGTGGGCGGCGATCCGACCGAGCCGGTGGGCCAGGCCGGGAGGGAAGTCGAGGCTCCCCGCGCGGAACCACTGCTCCAGGAACAGGTCGGACCGCGGCTCGAACGGCGCCCGGAGCCGGACGAGGGCGACGTCGGCGTCCTCGGGTCGCTCGACGACCGTGACGTGCCCGGCCGCCGCGGCGGCGTCCAGCCCCTCGCAGTACGCCCGCACCCCGGCGCGCAGCGGCAGCGCGTCGCCCACGGCGGCCAGCACCACCGAGCGCGCCTGGGTCCGCAGCCCGAGGGCCACGGCGTCCGGGGCCCCAACGAGGCCCGGGGCGGCGTCGACGTCCACGAACGGGTCGTCGAACAGGCCGAGCGCGAACTTCACCCGCAGCAACCGCCGGGCGGACGCCTCCAGGCGCTCGCGCGTGACGCGTCCCTCGGCCAGCAGGGCGAGCAACAGGTCGGTGCACTCCTCGCCGCCGAACTGGTCGATGCCGGCGTCCAGCAGGCGCAGCATGCGCTCGGCGGGGTCGAGGTGCTCGACGCCCCAGGCGCGGGCGGGCAGCACCTGATCGCCCACGTGGTTGTCGTTGACCAGTTCCCAGTCGCTCAGGATGACGCCGTCGTACCCCAGCTGCTCGCGCAGCAACCCGGTGAGGATCTGCCGGTTGTAGCCGAAGCCGACCTCCTCGATCGCCTCGCCGTCGATGCTCAGCCCGATGGGACGCCCGTAGTACGGCATGATCGCCGCCGTCCCCGCCGCGATGGCGGCCCGGAAGGGCTCGAGGTGGTCGGCGAACCGGCCGCCGGGGTACACCTGGTCGCGGCCGTAGGGAAAGTGGGCGTCCTCACCGCCGGCCTGCGGGCCGCCGCCGGGGAAGTGCTTGGTGGTCGCGCTGACCGAGCCGGGCCCCAGCGCCTCCCCCTGCAGCCCCCGCACCGCCGCTCGGGTGAAGGCGGTGGCCCGGGCGAAGTCCTGGCCGAACGTCTCGCGCTGCCGGCCCCAGCGCGGCTCGGTCGCCACATCGGCCGTCGGGTGGAGCGCGGCGCGGATGCCGACCGCGACGTACTCCCGCCGGACGATGTCGTTGTAGGTGCCGATGAGCTCGAGGTCGTCCAGTGCCGCCAGCCCCATCGGGTCGGGCCACTGGGAGAAGAACACCGACGCCCACGACGTGCCCGCGTTCTGGGCCGCCGCATGCCGGGGATCGGTGGAGATGGTCACCGGAATCGAGTGGGGCTGCTCGCAGGCCAGCTCCTGCAGCCGGTTGCTCCACGCCGCCGCCGTGCGCGCGTCGGCCAGCGCGTGCACGTTGAAGTGGTTCATCGCCTTGCCCACGACGACGTCGCGGGTGGCCGACTTGGCGATGCGTCCGGGCCCGTCCAGCAGGGTGCCGTCGGGCCCGCACTCGATGACGGTGTGGAACAGGAGGCCGACCAGTTCCTCAGCGCTGAGGCGCGGCAGGAGGTCGTCCACCCGCTCCTCGATGCCGAGCGACGGATCCTCGAAGGGATCCATGCGCCCGTTGTGGTTCAGGTCACGCCAGGCGGGCGTGGCGGTTCCGGTCGGCCTCGCGCTCACCTCAGGCCTCCGCGCTGAACGACTCGAGGCCGATCACGGGGCGGAGCGCGCGCTCCACCTCGGTGGTGGCGAACCAGCGCCGCATGCCGTCGGGCCGGATCACGTTGCCCAGCGCACCCATGATCATTGACTGGTCGAGCGAGAGGTGCCGGTGGGCCACCTGGCCGCTGCGCACGGCGACGGCATCGTGGAAGCCGCCGGGGCCGTAGGCGTCGAAGTTCGCCTCCAACCGGGTGAGGTTGGCGATGGCGGCGTCCCGCTCGTACATCATGGCAAGGAAGGCGGCATGGGGCGTCACCACCCCGTCGCCGTACGCCGTGGGCGGGTTGCGCCAGTCGTAGTTGGTGCGCTCCTGGTCGGAGAAGTAGCCGTCCGGGTTCAGGCCGAGGGCGTCGACGCCGTACTCGCGGTACCCGCCGGCGGGGTTCGAGCACGGCGAGAAGCCCCAGTAGCCGTAGCGGGCGTCGTCCAGACCGTGCTCGCGCTGGGCCCGCACGTGCAGCGGATGGTTCTGGCCCCAGCTGTTCGGCGCCCAGGCCGCCTCGGGCACGAACAGATCCGGCATGAGCTCCTCGAACATCGAGCCGCCCCAACCGGGCACCACGTGCATGCCGCGGTAGGTGTAGGCCCCCTCGTAGACGGGGATGCCCACGTACTCCTCCCGCTGCCCGACCGGGGGCATCTCCTGCCAGTCCCAGTCCGGCGGGAAGGTGCGGAAGGTGGCGAAGTAGGCCTCGGGCGGGATCTGGCCCCGGATGATGCCGAGGTAGTTCACCATGCGCGCCTCGGAGATCGCCGTGTCGTAGTGGTGGCCCACGTGGTACCACAGATCGGGACCCTCACCGGTCGTCGGCGGCAGCAGGCCGGCGTCCGAGCGGCCGGGATCCTCCACCCAGAAACCGCCATAGTTGGCACCGCCGGGCCGCCACCAGCCCCGGTCGTAGAAGATGTCCCACCGCATGGCGTCGTACAGGCGCAGCGCCGCCTTGCGGTTCGACGAATCGGCCTGGGCGACCAGGTAGAGCGCCGCCCCGAGCCACCCCATGTCCACGCTGGAGACGAAGGGGTGCACCGCGTTGCCGTCGTCGGGCCACACCCGCAGGACGTCGCCGGTCGCCTCGTCGTACCAGTTGAAGAACATGCCGCTGGGCTCGTGCTTCTCCATCCGATCCAGCGTCGCGAGCGTGCGCGCGATCCGCCGACGACACTCACCGGGGTTGATGATGCGCAGGTCGCGGGCCACGACGCAGCTCCACAGGTACCCGCCGATGTTGGTCGGCGAGGTGTAGCCGCTGCGCGTCGTCAGGTCGGCGTCGATGTTGTCGGCCACCAACCCGGTGCTCTCGTCGGCCATGGCGGCGATCGAGGTCCAGGTGTCGGACGCCCACCGCATCAGCTGGGCGTCGTGGCGGCCCGGACGGCCACGGCCCCCGGGGTTGGCGGACGCCGGCGTCCCGCCGAGCGCCATGGCTGCGCCCGCGCCGGCGGCGGCGCCCAGCAGGGTGCGGCGGGTGAGGAGTGCACTCATGTCTGTCTCCTTTGATGTGACTGCGTGCGGATGGGTGGGATCACTTGATGCCGGTGCTGGCAATGCCCTCGATGAAGAAGCGCTGGAAGAACAGGAACACCAGCAGGATGGGCAGGACCACGACGCACGCACCCGCGAGGAGCAGGCCGTAGTCCGTCTGGTTCTGCCCCGTCGAGACCAGCGCCAGGGCGACGGGCAGGGTGTAGGTGCGCTCGGTGGCGGCGACCACCAGCGGCCAGAGGAAGTTGTTCCAGGACGCGAGGAACGTGAGGATCCCCAGGGTCGCCATGGCCGGGCCGGCCAGGGGCAGGAAGATGCGGAAGAAGATCCCGAGCTCGCTCGCCCCGTCGATGCGGCCGGCCTCCAGCAGGTCGCGCGGCAGGCCGAGGAAGAACTGCCGCATGAGGAAGACGCCGAACGGCCCCACCAGGAACGGCAGGATCAGCGCGGCCAGGGTGTCGGCCAGGCCGAGGTTCACCACGAGCACGAACTGCGGGATGAACACGACCAGGCCCGGAATCATCAGGGTGCCCATCACGGCGCCGAAGATGATCTTCTTGCCCGGGAAACTGAGGTGGGCCAGGGCGTAGCCGAGCATCGAGCAGAACAGCAGGTTGCCCGCCGTCACGCACACCGCCACGAAGGTGGAGTTGAAGAAGTAGCGACCGAAGGAAAGCCGGTCGAACAGGCGCGTGAAATTGTCGAGCGAGGGATTCTCGGGCAGCCAGGTGGGCGGCACCTGGAGGAGTTCCGCCTGGGACTTGAGGCTGCCGAGAACCATCCAGAGGAAAGGCGTCATGACGATCAGCAACAAGATCGTCAGCACGACGTAGAGCCAGGCTCGGGCACGGGTGCGCTGCATCATGACTCCCGGGTGATGCGGAACTGGATGATCGTCACGACCACGATCACGAGGAACGTGAGGTACGCCATCGCGCCGGCCAGGCCGTAGTTGCCGAAGCCGAACTGCTGGTAGGTGTACATGGACGCCGACAGCGTCGAGTTGAGCGGGCCGCCCTGGGTCATCACGAACGGCTCCTCGAAGAACTGCAGATAGCCGATCGTGGTGGTGACCATGACGAACAACAAGGTGGGCCGCAGGATCGGCAGGGTCACGTTGAGGAAGCGGCGCCACGGGGACGCCCCGTCCAGCATCGCCGCCTCGTGCAGCGACCACGGCACCGCCTGCAGGCCGGCCAGGAAGATGATCATGCTGGTGCCGAAGTTGCGCCACACCGCCATGACGATGAGGGACAGCAGCGACGTGCGGGTGTCGCCGAGCCAGTTCGGCCCGTCGAGGCCCACCCAGGCCAGCACGTTGTTGACCAGCCCGCGATCGGGTTCGAGCAGGAACCGCCACACGACGGCGACGGCGACGATGCTCGTGACGACCGGGGTGTAGAAGCCCATGCGGAACACGCTGCGGAAGCGGGTGATGCCCTTGTCGAGCGCCACGGCGGCGGCCAGACCGGCGGCCATGGTGAGGGGGACGCCGACCACCACGAAGATCGCGGTGTTGAGCGCGGCCCGGCGAAACACCGGGTCGCTGAGCGCCTGGGCGTAGTTGTCGAAGGCGACGAAGTTCACCGCGAAGGGCGTCCTGATGTCGGTGATCCGGGTGTCGGTGAAGCTCATGAACATCGACTGGAGCACCGGCCACACGGTGAAGACCGCGAAGAGCAGCAGGAACGGTGTCGCGAGCAGGAGGCCCGCCCGGGCCTCGCTCGCGTTCCGCCGGGTGACGGAACGCGAGCGAGGCTTGCGCGGGGCCCCCGCGGCTGCGGGAGCGGAGGCGGCCATTCCGATCAGCCCATGCCGATCGAGGTGGCTTCCTGCTGCAGGGCGGACAGGCCTGCGGCGGCGTCCGACCCCGTGATCGTGACGCGCTCGACCTCGGCATCGAAGGCGTTCGCGACCTGCTCCCACGTCTGGATCGCCGGCGGCGCGTAGGCCGTCTCGAGCTGCGCGCCGAACGTGGCGAGCTTCTCATCGGACTGCAGGGCGGCGTCGTCCCAAGCGGACTGGACCGACGGCAGGTCCGAGGTCATGTCGAACCACTCGATCTGGGTCTCCTCCTGGGTGAGGTAGTCGACCAGCTTCCAGGCCGCGTCCCGGTTCTCGCTCGCGCTGAACACTGCGAGGTTGGAACCGCCGATGAAGGACGCGTTCGTCACCTTGGTCGGCATCTCAGCCACCGCGTACTGGTCGGCGAAGCCCTCGCCGCCGAGGTTCTCGACCGAGGACATCATCCACGGCCCGGAGATGAACATCGGCACGGCGCCGGAGACGAAGTCGGCCTCCGTGGTGCCGGACGTGGGTGCGGTGTTGGCCAGCCCTTCGGTGAAGAACGACTGGTAGTACTGCTGATGCTGACGCCTCCCTGCCGTTGCCGTCGCGTCCCTGTTGTTGTGGACGCCGCCCTGTCCGCGCTGCTCCTCCCTGTCGTGAGACAGGACGCCGCACCCCCACTTCGCGCCATGCAGCTCACCTGGCGCACCCCAACTCCACCTGGCGCCGTACTGCTCACCTGGCGCACCCCAACTCCACGTGGCGCCGTGCTGCTCACTTGGCGCACCCCAACTCCACCTGGCGCAGTGCCACTCACCTGGGGGCCCGTGCAAGACCCTCCACGTGAGCTCCATTGCGCCACGTCATCGCCAGCTGCGCCACGTGAGGTCCACTGCGCCACGTCATCGCCAGCTGCGCCACGTGAGCTCCACTGCGCCAAGTGGTCGCCAGCTGCGCCACGTGAGCCCCGCCCCCCACTCAGCCCAACTGGGCGGCGTCCGAAGCGGCGCAGGTCAGACCAGACCCATCAGCTCCGGCAGCCACATCGACAGTCCGGGAGCGAACACCACCAGGAAGAGCCCGACCACCAGGGCCGCGAAGTACGGCAGCAGCTGGCGCACCACGGGCTCCACCGCGATGTCGCCAACGCGGGCCCCGACGAACAGCACCGTGCCCACCGGTGGGGTGATGGTGCCGAGGCACAGGTTGAACACCATCATCATGCCGAAGTGGACGGGGTGGATCCCGAGCTCGGAGACGATCGGCAGGAAGATGGGTCCGAAGATCAGGATCGCCGGGGTCGGATCCATGAACGTGCCGAGGATCAGCAGGATCACCATGATCAGGATCAGGATGACCGTCGGGTTGTCGGTCAGGCCCAGGATGCCGTTTGCGACCCCCTCGGGAATCTTCGAGTAGCTCATCACCCAGCTCATGATCGAGCTGACGCCGATGAGCAGCATGACGATGGTCGTGGTGCGGGTGGCGTCCAGGATGATGGCCGGCAGGTCAGCCAGCGTGATCTCGCGGTAGAGGAAGCCCAGCACCAGCGAGTACAGCACCGCGATCACGGCGGACTCCGTCGGGGTGAACACGCCCGTCAAAATGCCGCCGATCACGATCACGATCATCAGCAGCGACGGGACGGCCCGCCACAGCGCCCGCAGCGCGACCGCGAGGGTCAGCTTCTCGTGGCTCTTCGCGGCGCGCAGCTCCGGCTTGCGGAACACGTACCACCCCACCACCGCCAAGCAGGCGAACATCCAGACGATGCCCGGCCCGTAGCCGCCCATGAACAACGCGGCGATGGAGGTGGACGACACCAGCGAGTACACGATCAGCGTGTTCGACGGCGGGATCAGCATGCCCGACGGGGCGGACGCCACGGTGGTCGCGGTCGCGAACGGACGCGAGTAGCCGTCGGCCTCCATGCGGGGGATCATCACCTTGCCGACCGCCGCGCACGACGCGACCGCCGCCCCCGACACCGACCCGAACAACGCGTTCGACACGACGGTCGTGGCCGCGAGGCCGCCGGGCATCTTGCCCACCAGCACCTTCGCCGCGTCGATCAGGCGCCCGGCGATGCCGCCGGAGTTCATCAGCGATCCGGCCAGGATGAAGAAGGGGATCGCCAGCAACGTGAACGAGTTGATGCCGGTGAACATCTGCAGGCTGCCGACGAACACGGCGCTCTCGGCGCCCAGCACGGCGGCCAGCGCAAGGAAGCTCGACAGCCCGACCGACACCGAGATCGGGACGCCGAGGGCCAGGGTGACGACGATGCAGACGACGAGGATGATCCCCGCGAGCAGGGCGGCGGACATGTCAGTTCTCCTTCGGCGCTGCGGTGGCTCCGGACGCGTCGCGGGGCGTCCCACGTCCGCCTCGGCCGGGGCCGGTCACCGGCCCCGGATGGTGAGGGTCCTCCCGGGGTGGGGCGGGGGCGATCGACGGCTCGTCCAGATCCTCGATGCCGCGGACGCTGCCCTCCGGATCGACCGGCTCCGGCTCCAACTCGCGCCCGGAGAACAGCTCCACCAGGTAGTAGACCGCGTAGAACACGACCAGGACGCCGGCGGCCGGCAGCGCGATCAACATCTGGCCGACCGTGAAGGGCAGGCCCGAGACGTTCTGGTCCCACGTGATGCCGACGGCCCGCAGCCCACCCCAGACGAACACGAAGATCCCCAGGGCCAGCGTGCAGAGCTGGACGAAGATGTCGACGCCGCGGCGTCCGGAGCGGCCGAACCGGTTGATGATGAACGTGATCGCGATGTGGCCGCGCTCCCCGAACACGTAGGCGGAGCCGAACAGCGCCAGCCACACGAAGATGTACTGCGCGGCGACCGCCGACCAGGTCGAGGGCGAGGCGAGCACCTGGCGGGTGAACACCTGCCAGCTCACCACCGCCACGAGCGCGGTGAACAGGGCGATGCAGAACCACCCCAACACCGTGTCGAGCGCGCGCTTCACTGCTTCCATCTCAGGCCTCCTGCCGGATGCGTTCGTACAGACTGCGGGCGACGTCGCTGGTCAGGTAGCGCTCGGCCACGGGCTGCAGACGCTCGACGAACGGCGTGCGGTCGATCTCGTGGATCGTGACGCCCTCGGCGAGCATCTGCTCCGTCGCCGCCGCGGTCTCGTCCTTCCACAGCTGGGTGTGATTCGCGGACGCGCGCAGCCACGACGCCCGGAATGCCTCGGCGTCCGCCGGCCGCATGCCGGCCAGCAGACCGCTGTGCACGACGATGAAATCGAGGCCCACCTGGTGGGCGGTCAGCGTGTAGTGCCGCGCCACCTCCAGGTGACGTTGGGTGACGTAGGAGACCTCGTTGTTCTCGGCGCCGTCGAGGATGCCGGACTGCAGCGCCGTGTACACCTCGCCGTACGGCATGGGCGTCGCCGCGCCACCCATCGCGTTGATCATGTCGATCGCCACGTCGGACTCCTGCACGCGAATCCGCATGCCGGAAAGCTGCTCGGGCGTCTCGACGGGGGCAGTCGTGTACAGGTTGCGCGCGCCCTGGGTGAACATGCCGACCACCGTGATGCCGTGCGACTCCTCCAGGGAGGAGTACAGCTCGCCCATGATCGCGAGGTTGTTGGTGACGGCGACCTGGTGATCGATGCCGTCGAAGACGCCCGGCAGGTTCATCGTGCGGTAGTCGGGGTTCAGATTCTCCAGGGCGGTGCCGGAGATCACGGCCATGTCGACCGCGCCGTCGCCCACCAGCATCACCACCTCCTGCTGGCCGCCCAGGGTGGCGTTGGCGTACACGTCGATCCCCCACCGCTCACCCGTGACCGCCGCCAGGTCGTCGTTCCACGCGTTGAGCGCGGCGTATGACGGGTGGTCCGTGGTCTGGTTGAGGGAGAAGATCATCACCTTCCCCTCCTCCGGGGAGCCGATGAGGGGCGTGCACCCCGCCAGCCCCGCGGCGGCTCCGGCCCCGCCGGCGAGGGCCAGGAACGTGCGTCTGTCCACGTGAGACTCCTTCGTCTGGTCCCTCGGCCCCACCCGGGCGGACGCCCTCGGCGTCGCCCCTCGCGGTGCGGGGCGGGGGAGACGCGGAACGTCGATGTGCGGGCGGGTTCGCCGCGGGAACGGCCTTGTTGCCCCCCGATCCTAGGCGCATCGGCGCCACCGCGCGGGCGTTCGGTGTGGTTGGAGGCCCCTTCAGTCGGACGCCAGCCCCGACGGCCGGATCGACAGGGTGTCCACCGACGCGGACGCCTCGGACGCCAGCACGCCGGCGACAGCGTCGGCGACGGCCTGGGGGGTGAGATAGTCCTCGGCGCGGTACGTCTCGCCCTCGGCCTCGCGCAGCGCCACCTGCATGTCGGTCGCGACCCGGCCGGGGTGCACCGACGTCACCCGGATCCGGCCCCGCTCGTCGGCGCGCAGGGCGTCCGCGAACGCCCGCACCGCGAACTTGGACGCCGCATAGACCCCCGAGCCCGCCCCGGCGTTGAACCCCGAACCGGAGTTGATCACGACGACGTGGCCGCGCGCCGCCCGCAGCGCCCCGAGCAGTTCCCCGGTCAGGTGGGCGACGGCCACGACGTTGACCTCCAGGACGCGGCGCCACTCCTCCCGGGACGCCTCAGCCACCGGCCCGTACGCGAGCACCCCGGCGCTGTGGACGACGGCGTCCAGCCGGTCGATGCCCGCCGCGGCGGCGGCCGTGGCGTCGGCGTCCGCCAGATCGGCGACGAAACCGGCGGCGTCCGGGCACTCCGCGGCCACCTCGGCGACCACCCGGGCGACGGCGTCGGCGTCCGTGCCGCCGACCAGCACCCGCCAGCCCGGCGCCAGGGCGGCGACGATGGCGCGGCCGATGCCGCGCGTCCCACCGGTGACCAGGACGGTGCGCCGCCCCGCTGCCGGCGCCGTCACCGCCGTCGACCCGTGCCGAAGATCGACCGGGTGATCTCGCGCGCGGCCGTCCGGGCCATCTGGCGCACCATCGTGTTGGACGTGATCTGCTCGAACAGCGACTTCTCCTGCCGCCGCGAGCGCGGGGCGGCACGTTCGGCCGTCCGATCGGCTGCCCGCTCCGCGGCGTCCGCCCTTTCCTGCTCCTGCCGGCGGGTCCGCTCCTCCTCCTCGCGCCGCGCGGCCTGGGCGCCGGCGTCGAGCCGGGCCTTCAGCACCTCGTAGGCCGATTCGCGGTCGACCGCGGTGCCGTAGGTGGCCTGGAGCGGTGACGCGGCGACGGCGGCCGCCATGGTCGCGGCCTCCCACGGCTGCATGGACGCCTGGGGTGCGCGCATGCGCGTCCAGGCCACGGGCGTGGGCGCGCCGTCGGGGTTGAGCACGGTGATGATGGCCTCGCCGATGCCGAGAGCCTGAAGGCGCTCGGCGAGGTCGTACTCCGTCTTCGGGTAGGTGTTCACCGTGGCCCGCAGCGCCTTCGCGTCGTTGGGCGTGTGGGCCCGCAGCTGGTGCTGGACGCGACTGCCCAGCTGCGCGAGCACCGTCTCGGGCACGTCGCGCGGCGTCTGGGTGACGAAGAACACCCCGACGCCCTTGGAGCGGATGAGGCGCACCGTCTGCTCGACCGAGGCGCGGAACGCCTTGGACGCGTCGGCGAACAGCAGGTGCGCCTCGTCGAAGAAGAACACCAGCTTGGGCCGGTCGAGGTCGCCGGCCTCGGGCAGCTCCTGGTAGAGCTCCGCGAGCAGGTACATGAGAAACGTCGAGAACAGCGCGGGCCGGCTCGCCAGGTCGGGCAGCTCGAGCAGGGAGATGAGCCCGCGGCCGTCCGCGTCGACGCGCAGCAGGTCGGCGGTGTCGAACTCCGGCTCGCCGAAGAACGTGTCGCCGCCCTGGGCCGCGAGCGCGCTGAGCTGGCGCTGGATCACCCCGACCGTCGCCTTGCTCACCCCGCCCAGGCCCGAGAGCTCCTGCTTGCCCTCCGGGGAAGTGAGGAACGCCAGCAGCTCGCCGAGGTCCTTGAGGTCGAGCAGGAGGAGCCGCTGGGTGTCGGCGTAGTGGAACACCAGGCTGAGCGTGCTCTCCTGGGTGTCGTTGAGCCCCAGCACCTTGCTCAGCAACAAGGGGCCGAACGAGCTGACCGTGGCGCGCAGCGGGATGCCGACGCCCTCGCCACCGAGGGCGTAGAACTCGACCGGGCATGCCTGGGGGGTGAAGTCCTGCCCGATCGCCTGCGTCCGGGCGAGCAGCTTCTCCGAGGTCTCCCCCGGCGCCGCGAGGCCGGACAGGTCGCCCTTGATGTCGGCGGCGAACACCGGGACGCCGGCCGCGCTGATCTGCTCGGCCATCAGCTGCAGGGTCTTGGTCTTGCCCGTGCCGGTGGCGCCCGCCACCAGGCCGTGGCGGTTCAACATCGACAGTGACAACCGGATGGGCACGTCGGGCACCGGGGCGCCGTCGTCGACGAGCACCCCGAGCTCGACGGACGGGGTGTCGAACGTGTAACCGGCCCGGATGGCCTCGAGGGCGTCACTCATGGCCCAAGGGTAACGCCGCGCATGGGCCTAGACTGTCAGGCGTGATCTTCAAGCGCGTGGGTGAGGAGCGCCCCTACCCCGACCACGGGTACACCCACCGGCAGTGGGCCCAGATCGCGCCCCAACAGGTGCGGCTCGACCAGCTCGTCACCACCAAGCGGTGGCTCGACCTGGAGGCCCTCCTGGAGGAGGACTCGACCTTCTACGGCGACTTGTTCGCCCACGTGGTGGCCTGGCAGGGCGACCTCTATCTCGAGGATGGCCTCCACCGCACCCTGCGCGCCGCGCTGCAGCAGCGCCAGTCGGTGCACGCCCGCGTCCTCGAACTCGCCTAAGCTGGCCCGACGCGACGCCGAGGGGAGACCGAATGGACGCGCAGACCGTGGTGCGGGCACTGAAGACGCCCGTCACGCTGCTGCTGCTCGTCGCGTTCGTCGCGTGGGCGGCCAGCTGGGCGTGGGACGCCGTGCGCGAGCCCATCGAAGAACGTGCGCTGCCCGCCTGCGTGGCGACCAACGTCGGCCCCGAGCTGACGCCCGATCGCGTCTACGTGCAGGTGTTGAACGGGACGCCGACCAGCGGCCTGGCCCGCCGCCTCGCCGCCCTGCTGCGCGCCGACGGCTTCAACGTCTACCGCACCACGAACGCCCCCACCACCGACCATGAGGTCTCCGAGGTGGTCGGCAGCTCCGAGCAGGCCCCCGAGGTGGTGCTCGTGCGGCAGGCGTTCACCGACATCCCGTTCCGCGCCGATGGTCGCGACAACGCCACCGTGGACGTCATCATCGGCGCCCAACAGCCCGTGGCCGCGACGGGCGTCACGTTCAGCGCGCCGCTGCCCGACGAGCAGGCATGCCTCGCCCAGATCACGGTGGTGAACAGCGAGGGCTGACGTGGTGGGGTCAGTCCCCGTCGTCCCCCTCCTCCGCCCACCGGGCCAGCCGGCCGCCGCGTCCGATGGCGCCGAACAGGTGCTCGACGGCGTCCCGCTGCCGCGCCGGCACCACCACCATGAGTTCGTCCCCCTCGCAGATCCGGTCGAGCGGCACCGGGGAGATGGGGCGTCCGTCGCGCATGATCACGGCGACGACGGTGAACTTCGGCAGCCCCAGTTCCTTGATGGTGACGCCGTGCAGCCGCGAGGCCTCCGGCACACGGATCGTCATGAAATCGGCCTGCGCGCGGTCGAGCGGGGCGACCTCGACCTCGATGTCGGCGCCGGAGTCGTCCCCGGTGATGCCGAGCACGCGGGCGACCCACGGCAGGCTGGGCGCCTGGAGCAACGTGAAGACGACGACGAAGACCAGCACCTCCTCGAAGATCGTCTCGGCGCCGGGTGCGCCGGCGGCCAGCGGGACGGTGGCCATGATGATCGGCACCGCACCGCGCAGCCCGGCCCAGGCGATGAACGCCTGCTCGCGCCACGGCACCTTGAACCACGTCGCGCAGACGGCCACCGAGATCGGCCGCACCACGAAGGTGAGCACCGTGCCGATCAGCAGCCCCTCGCCCACCATCCGCCAGGTCAGCCGTTCGGGGCTGGCGAGCATGCCCAGCATGACGAACAGGCCGATCTGCGCGATCCAGCCCACACCCTCGGCGAACGACCGGGTGGCGTTGCGGTGTGGCAGGTGGCCGTTGCCGAGCAGCACGGCGGCGACGTAGACCGCCGCGAATCCCGACACGTGCGCCACCACGCCCAAGCCGTACGCGAGCACGACGACGGCCATGATCGTCAGGGGGTACAGCCCGGACGCCGGCAGCGCCACCGAGCGCAGCAGCCGGACGCCGAGGTAGCCGATCACCGCCCCGAACGCGATGCCCCCGGCCAGCTCCAGGATGATGGTGCCGGCGAGGGCCGCCGGGCCGGCCTCGGGCAATTCGCCGAGCGACCACGCGGTCGCCGCCGCCACGAGCAGGACGATGGGGGCGTCGTTGAGGCCCGACTCCCCCTCCAGCACCGCGCGCACCCGCGCCGGGAGGGGCAGCCCGCGCAGCACGGAGAACACCGCCGCCGAGTCGGTGGGCGCCGTGATGGCGCCGATCAGCACGGCGTTTGGCCAGTCGATCCCCAGGGCGCGGTGACAGAACAGGGCCACCAGCCCGATGGAGGTGCCGACCCCAACCGTGGCGAGCAGGCCTGCCACGGTCAGCGAGCCGCGGATGTCGACCCAGCGGGTCGTCAACCCGCCCTCGGCCAGGATGAACACCAGGGCGGCGAAGCCGAGGGCGTGGGCGAGGCCGGCGTCGGTCATGCGGACGCCGACCACCTCCAGGGCGATGCCGAGCCCGAGGAACAACAGCAGCGACGGCAACCCGAGGCGCGAGCCCAGCCGGGCGGCGAGCGCCGCGGCGACGACCACGGCGGCTCCGAAGAGCAACATGTCGTCCAGGCTCATCGCGACCCTCCTTGGGCGGAGGATATCGGTGCCGTGTGACAGTCCGGCGACGACGGGCGCCGGCGTCGGCCCGTCGAGGTCGAGGGGCAACGGGTCGGACGGTGAGAGGCGAAAGGCCCTGAAACCCGGTCTGACCTGCGGCTTCAGGGCCTTCACCCGTGGCGGTGGCGGTGGGATTTGAACCCACGGTGGGCAGAACCCACACGCGCTTTCGAGGCGCGCTCCTTCGGCCGCTCGGACACGCCACCGCGGAAAAGGCTAGCGCGCGATCCCCGGTGGGGGCCAATCGGGCAGGCGTGGGGGCCGGCGAGACCGACGCCGCCCACGTCTCCCGTCGCAGTCAGCGATGGCCGGCGAAGAAGTCCTGCAGGACCGCGGCGCAGGCGTCCGCCTCGACCCCGGCGACCACCTCGACGCGGTGGTTGAGCCGGGGGTCGCGGACGAGGTCGAACAGGGACGCCACGGCCCCCGCCTTGGGATCGAACGCGCCGAACACCAGCCGCCCCACCCGGGCGTTGACCAGCGCACCGGCGCACATGGCGCAGGGCTCGAGCGTGACCACGAGCGTGCAGTCGGCCAGGCGCCACCCGTCGCGCAGTGCCGGCGCGGCCCGGCGCAGCACGAGCATCTCGGCATGGGCGGTGGGGTCGCCGGTCTGTTCGCGCTCGTTGCCGGCCACGGCCAGCTCGACGCCGTCGGGGCCGACCAACACGGCGCCGATCGGCACGTCACCGGCCGCCCCGGCCGCGCGGGCGGCGTCCAACGCCCGCGCCATCGCCGGCTGCCAGCGGCGGCCGCCCGTCACAGGTCGAACTCGGCCGCCACCCGGTCGTAGGGCTGGGCGTAGCCGAGCTTCTCGGCGATCGCCTCCACGACCTCCAACGGCTCGGAGTCGAGATCCTCACACAAGGCCTCGACCTCCAGCTCGGAGACGCCCACGTCGGCGAACAGATCGAGGTCGCCGATGGGCTCGGAGTCGTCCTCGTCCTCGGGCAGGTCGAGGGCCAGGAAGTCCACCACGTCCCGCGCGATCGGCCAGTCGTGGGCCGCGAAGGAGTCGCTCAACAGCACCTGCACGACCTTGCCGCGCACGCGGACGAACACGAAGAACTCGTTCTCGATCGCCACGACGCCGACCGCGCCGGCATCACCGGGCACGCGGCGCAGCTCCTCGATCAGCCCGTCGAGATCGTTGGCCAGCTCCACCGGCAGCGCGAGCGCGCTCGGCACGCCCTCCTCGCGGTAGAGCGCTACGACCAGGTCGATCTCGTCCTCGGTGGCGTCGTCGGGGTAGTCGTCGTCTTCGTCCTCGTCGTCCACGTCGTCGTCGTCATCGTCCTCGTCGAGGTCGTCGGCGGCGTCGGTCAACGGATCGAGATCGACGTCGTCGAGCCCGGCGCGATCGTCACCGCGTTCGGCGAGCTCGGCGTCGTACTCGTCGTCACGATCTGGCATGGCGCCCCCTTCCGGCACAGCCCATCGTGTCAGACTCGGCCCCGCTTCGCACGGTGGTCATCTGCAAGAATGCACCTGTGGAACTCATCGTCGCCGATCACCCACTGGTCGCCCACAAGGTCCGACTCCTCCGGGACGTCGACACCGACTCGCCGACCTTCCGCGCCCTCGCGGAGGAGCTCGTCACGCTGCTCGCGTACGAGGCCACCCGCGAGGTGCGGGTCGACACCGTCGAGGTGACGACGCCCGTCACCACCACGCGGGGCATCCAGCTGTCGCACCCGGTGCCCCTGGTCGTGCCGATCCTGCGCGCGGGCCTCGGGATGCTCGAGGGCATGATGAAGCTCATGCCGACCGCCGAGGTCGGGTTCGTCGGCATGGTGCGCGACGAGGAGACGTTGGAGCCGTTCACGTACGCCGAGCGGCTGCCGAAGGATCTCTCGGGCCGCCAGTGCTACGTGCTCGACCCGATGCTCGCCACGGGCGGCTCGCTCGGCGGCACCGTGCAGTTCCTCGTCGATCGCGGCGCCGACCACATCACTTGCATCTGCCTGCTGGCCGCCCCGGAGGGCATCGACAACATGCGCCGCCTGGTTGACCCCGTCGGCGTCCCCTGCACCCTCGTGGTGGCGGCCGTCGACGAGCGCCTCAACGAGCACGGCTACATCGTGCCCGGCCTCGGCGACGCCGGCGACCGGCTCTACGGCCTGGCCGACTGATCCTGCCCGCCTGAGCGCCTCGGGACGGCCCACAGCGCCGCCGCGACCACCCCCAGGGCCAGCGCCGCCGCCAACCCGACCGGCGGCGCGACCAGCCGGTGGGCGTCCACCAGCACCAACATGAAGATGCCGGCCACCCCGTTGAACGCGCCGTGCACGATCGCGGCCGCCCAGACGAACCCCGACCGCTCCCGCACCCAGGTGAGGAGGAAGGCCAACGGCACCGTGATCGCGCAGAACAGCGGGACGCCCCACCCCCAGTCGGCACCGTAGTTGTGGCCGAGGGCGATCAGCGGCGCATGCCACAGCCCCCACAGGATGCCGGTGAGCAGCGTCGCCCGGACGCGGCCCAAGGGCGCGAGCTCCTCGGCCAGGACGCCGCGCCAGCCGTACTCCTCGCCGAACGCGAACACGGCGTTGACGGTGAGTCCGGCGAGGAGGCCCTGGCCGATCGCGAGGGCCACCAGGACGCCGACGGGCAGAGCAAGCTCGGGCGGGGTGGTGGAACCCACCGGGGCGAGGGCGGCGATGGCATCCCCCACCTCGGCCGGGGTGGCCCACCGGCCCATGCCGGGCACGGCGAGCGATGATCCCAGCGCCGCGACGCCGAACAGCGCGGCCACGACGGCGGCGTAGACCAGCGCGGCCCACCCGACGATGCGGGCGATCGCGATTCCGGGCCGCGTCTTGAACGCTGCCCACCCCCGGGTGAGGAGGTGGGGGCGTCCGGCCACACGCTCGGTGACCCAGCCCGCGAGGAGCGGGACCAGCATCGTGACCGCCCCGAGCAGCATCGTGACCGGCCCGGCGCCCCACTGCTGACCGGTCGCGAGCACCAGGAGCGCGATGGCAACGGGGCCCGCCAGGGCGATGCCGTAGAACAGGGCGACGCGGCGCCACACGACCCGCGTCACGCCGCGCCGCCCCGCCGGCCGAGGCCGCCTCGGCCGAGGTCGCGACGTTGCTCACCGGCGCGTCCGGCGCGGGCGAGGCCGACCAGGACGGCCGCCGGGGCTCCGAGGACCAGCGCGGCCAGGCCCGGCCCGATCCACCACCCACCGCGCAGGCTGCGTGCCACGGTGAGGCCGGCGGCCAGCGCAGCGGCCCCGGAGGTGGCGGCGAGCGTCCCGGCGCGCATCGGGCGGGGCCGGCGGCCCGCGACCCCTGCCACCGCCGCCCCGGCAGCGGTCACCGCGAGAGCCAGATCGGTGGTCGCGGCGCGGCGCTTCGGCGTCCAGCGGTCGGGCGTGCCGCAGAGGTTCCAGTGGGCGGGCAGCTCGGCCGGGAGCGACCGGCCGCGGACGGCGTAGTGCGCCACCACCGATGCCGCCAGGGCCAGCGGCACGGCGGCACCGGCGGTGAGCGCGGCGTCGGGGGTGTGGGTGAAGGGCTCATCCTCGGCATCGGGCTCGATCAGGCCCAGGCGGACGGCCAGTGCACCGGCGTTGAGATCCCACCCGGCGCCGAAGACCCGCGGGCTCCAGAGGCGGTCGCTGGCCGGGTTCCACCAGGCACGCTTGAGCCGATCGACCGTCGGGGGCCGGACGTCGTAGGGGATGCCGGCGAAGGTTCCGACCCCGGGGTGTGTGCCGGGCCGATCGTCACCCTCCTCGCCGCCGACCGGGCCGACGGCTGCGGCGAACGCGGCGACGTCCGCGGGGGTGGCCTCGGGGTTCAGTTCGGCGCACAGGGCCGCGGCCAACTCGTCACGGACGGCGTCCGCCAGCTCGGGGTCGAGGGGAGCGGTGGCGGCGTCGAGCCAGGCGAGCGCAGCGCCACGGGTGGCCGGGGTGAGATCGGTGAACGAGGTGATCATCGGGACTCCTTCAGGATGTGATCGACCGCATCGCGCACTTGGCGCCACGCGGCCGTCTGGGAGGCCAGGGAGGCCCGCCCGGACGCGGTGAGGCGGTAGTACTTGCGGGGCGGCCCGACCGGGGACTCCTGCCAGGTCGACGCGATCTCCCCCGCCTTGAGCAGGCGGGAGACCAGGGGGTACACCGTGCCGGCCGTGAGGGCCAGGCCCGGCAGGCCGGCGAGCTCGTCGACGATCTGCTGGCCGTACCGCGGCCCGTCGGCGAGCAGCCCCAGCACGGCGAGCTCGACGACACCGCGGCGGAGCTGGGTGGCGCGTGGATCGGGTCGGCTCATGGAACCACGGTACAACCGGGTACCTTGCACCACAAGTATCTTGGTCACACCCGGGACTGTGCCGGCATCGATCCGCTGACTAGGGTGGGCTGCGCCCGGATTCACCGATGCAGGAAGGACCTCCCATGAGCGATCAGGACGAGAAGAAGAAGGACGGCGGCGACATCTCCTCCGGCTTCGGCGAGACCCAGGTCGACGGACCGGTCTCCGACGAGAAGGCGCAGAAGATGCTGCACTCCGATGAGAGCGGCTCGGATGGCGGCTCCGACGATGAGGATTCGGACGATGACGACGACGAATCCGATGCCCCCAGCGACGAGTTGACCGACGGCGGGGCGACCGACCCGGACGGTGACGTCCCCTCTCCCGCCGAGAAGCGCATGATCGCCGAGGGCGGCCCCGTGGGCGAGCCCGAACAGCTGGACGCCGACGAGGTCCGCGCCGGGCGCGGCAACGGCGGCGGTGGCGGCGGGGGCTGGTGAGCCCCGCGCCGAGCGCGTCAGCCCGCGTCGCGGGCGAGATTCTCGACGCGCTCGGCGCCCGGCAGCGCGAGGAGATCCGTCGCGGTCAGGAAGAGTTTCGAGCCGCGGATCCCCGAGCCGATGCACAACCAGTTGGCCTCCGCGACGGCGGCATCGACCCAGACGGGCCAGTCCTGCGGGACCCCCACCGGGGTGATGCCGCCGTACTCCATTCCGGTGGCCTCGACCGCGACGTCCATGGGGGCAAAGCTCGCCTTGCGGGCGTCCAGCCGGCGGCGGACCACGCCGTTCACGTCCACACGGCGGTGGGCCAACGTCATGCAGACCGCGAACCGCTCGACCCCCGCCCGCGTGCCGCGCACGACGACGGCGTTGGCGCTGGCCTCGAGCGGGATGCCGTACTCGGCGCACAGCGCCTCGGTGTCGGCGAACTGCGGGTCGATCGGGGCGACCACGGCGCTGGGCGCCTGCCCGGCCAGCGCGCGGGCCACGGGCTCGGCGAGGAGTTCTGGATGCTCGCGGGCGGGCAGCGGGTCGAGGCGTCCGAAGATGTCGTTCATGCGGGTCCTCCTGGCGAGATCGAGCAGGCAGCCCGCAGCAGCGGGCTGAGCGGCACGACCATCCTGCCACGCAGCGCGGCCTTGCGACGTGGCGCGGGTTGTGGGACGTTCAGGCCATGAGCGACCCTCGCTTGGCCGAGATCTTCCCCCCGCTGGGGCTGCGCATCACGTGCGGCCCGCTGGAGCTGTGCGGGATCGGCGACGCCGAGGTGCTCGCCCTGCTCGGCGTGGTGCGGGGCGGCGTCCACCCCCGCCACTTCATGCCCTTCGCCTTCCCCTGGACGGATGCCCCGGAGGACGAGCTGCCGCTGAACTATCTCCAGTGGTGGTGGCGCGGCATGGCGACGTGGTCGCAGGACGCCTGGGCGTTGGACCTCTGCGTGCGGTGGGAGGGCGAGGTGGTCGGCGTCCAGGGCGTGGCGACGCAGGACTTCCTCACCCTGCGTTACGGGGAGACGGGCTCGTGGCTGGGCTCGCGCTTCCAGGGCCGGGGGATCGGCACGGCGATGCGGCAGGCCATGTGCGCATTCCTCTTCGACCACCTGGACTTCGAGTTCATCACGTCCGCGGCCTTCGCCGACAACGCGGCCTCGCTGCGGGTCAGCGAGAAACTGGGCTACAAGGACAACGGGGTGACGTGGCAGTCGCGGCGCGGTGACGCCGCGTCCAACCGACGCCTGTTGCTCCTGCGGGAGGACTTCGTCCGCGGCGAACCGATCTCCGTGGCCGGCGTGGAGCCCATGCGCCGGTTCATCGGGCTGGACCGCTGATCAGGCCGGGGCGCTCGCGGCACCATCACCCGATGATCGACCGTGCCAGATTGGGGTAGTTGGTGATCACGGCGTCAGCGCCCACCTTGGCCATCTTCTTGATGTCGTCGGGCTCGTTGACCGTCCAGACGTGAACCGGCATGCCGAGGTCGTGGCACGCGTCGATGAGCTTGCGTCGCGTCGCGCGCAGCGGCGGATGCAGGGCGGTGGCACCCAACCGGCGTGCGTACTTCCAGGGCTGGAAGAGAGGGTCGGAGTACAGCGCGCCCAACGGGAGTGGGGTGCCCAGGTGGAGCAGGTGACGCAGCGAGTAGTGATTGAACGACGAGACCACCACCCGGTCAGCGGCCCCCAGCTCCGCGACGATGGCGAGAACGCGCTCCTCCAGGCCGTGGTAGCGCATGCGGGTGTTCTTGAGCTCGACGTTGACGATCGCATCGCCGGCGAGGTCAAGCACCTCCTGCAGGGTGGGAACGCGGGTACCCCGGTACCGCTCGTCGCCGGCGGAGGCGTCGAGCGCACGCAGGGCCTCAAGGCTGTGGTCGGCCACCCAGCCGTTGCCCGAAGTGGTGCGCTCGAGCGTCTCGTCGTGGATCACAACCACCTCGTCGTCGCGGGTGAGCTGGACGTCGATCTCGATGGCGTCGGCGCCCTGTTCGAGGGCCATCTCGATCGCGGGCAGGGTGTTCTCGGGGGCGTAGCCACTCGCGCCGCGGTGGGCCCAGACCATGGTCATGGGGCCATCGTGGCAGGTGGCCACGGCAGGGGCCGCCGGGGGCGCGCGCCGTTCGGCGAGCGTTAACCTGCCGGGCGCGCGGTCTGAGACCCCCCGCGGAAGCGGCGCTTGATCCCGCGGCACCTGACGGTCTGGCGACGCTGGCCCACGACAGACCGTGCGGACCGATCCGGACAGTCGCCCGGCCGCGCCGGTGGGGGCCATCGAGGGGAGGCGCCGTGCCGATGACCCCGGTTGTCCACAGGAATCCAGCGCACGATGCTTCCCGCTACCCCTTGAAACGATCAACTGCGCCGGTTGTGCTGGCTTCCTGTGGACGGTGACAGATGGCGGGCCAGCGGGCCGAATGTGCCAGGTGTGAAGGAAGCTCTTGCGCAAGCCTTGGCCGACGGATCCGGCGTGGTGGTCGGGCGGAACCATCCCCAGCTGGCCTGGCACATCCGTGCCGCCAGACAGCGGGGCGAGCTGGTCGCCGTGCTGCGGGGCATCTACACCACACCCAGCCACGCCGCCGGCTTCGGCGTGAAGGTGCTCGCGCTCCTCATCGCCGACCCCGATGCGATCCTGCTGGAGCGGTCGGCCGCCGTGGCGCTGGGGTGGCGCGAGCCCGAGCCCGGTGAGGAGTTGGTGGCCGCCAGCCGCCGCATCCAGAGCAAGCCGCGCGGCTACCGCCTCACGCGCCGCCGCATCCACCCCGAGGACGTCCACACCGCCCTCGACCCCTTCGGCCCGGCTGCCACCGGAGCCGCCGGCCCCGCCGTGCGGTGCACCTCACCGGCGCTGACCGCTGTCGACCTGGCCCGCGGCGGCGACGGCGCCTCCCTCGACGACGCCCTGCGGCGCCGCGTTCCCCTGCGCGCCCTCTGGGCTGCCCTGCTCCGCCACCCCACCCGCGGCAACCACACGGTGCGCGCCTTGCTGCACGACTCGCGCGACGAGCCGTGGTCGCCGGCCGAGCGTGCCGGGCACGTCGCCCTGCGTGCGTGCGGCGTGACCGGCTGGTCGGCCAACCTTCCCGTTGAGCGCAGCCCGGGCGTGTTCGCCCAGCTGGACGTCGCCTTCGGCTCCCTCTCCCTCGGGATCGAGATCGACGGCTACGCCCACCACGGTTCGCGCAGCGCCTTCGAGGCCGATCGCGCCCGCGACGTGGACCTGGGCCGCCACGGCTGGCAGGTGGTGCGCGTCGCTGCGGCCTGGGTCCTCCACCATCCGGCAGAGTTCGCCGCCTTCGTGAGCACCATGGTGCGCCAACGCGCCCTGCTGCTCGGGGTGCCGGTGCCCACGGCTCGTCACCCGCGGGCCCCCCAGCCAGTGCGCAACCACCCCGAGCGTGCGAGGTGACCGGCCATCGCACTCCTGACAGGGGGCGTAGCGGTGAAGGGGCACAGCGGGGAAAGGGCACAGCGGGGGAAGGACGCGACCATGAACAGGGGTGGGTCACCCCGCCCCGGACGAGGTGTCAGGATGGACCATGATCACCGAAGCCCGGCTCGGCGCCTATGCCTGGATCGAACGCGACGGCATGGTGCTGCTCACCCTCTGGCAGGGTGCACCCGAACGCGGCATCGAACCCCACTGGGGTCTGCCCGGCGGCGGGGTCGAGTGGAACGAGCAGATCCACGAGGCCACCATCCGCGAGGTGCGCGAGGAGACCGGTTTCGACGTCGAGCCGGCTGAACTTCTCGGGGTGACGGTCATTCACCTCACTGCCGACGACCGCATCGCCCCCGGTGACGGCCCGCTGCGCCTGGTGCGCTTCCTCTCCCGCGCCACCATCACGGGCGGGCAGCTCACCGACGAGGTCGGTGGCTCCACGCTGCGCGCCGCGTGGTTCTCCCGAGGCGAGCTGGCGGCGTTGCCCACGGAGCAGGTGCTCGACTGGGCGCTTGGGCTCGTCGACACCGGCCCGACACCGGGTCTCCCCTCCCCGACGCGGTAGCGTGCATGGAGTGAGAGAACGCACCGCCATCGACCATCTGGCCGACGACCACACCGCGCGGCTGGTGGAGCTCAGCCCCATCCTCGCGACGCACCTGGGCGTGCCCGGCCACGACCATCTCCTCGACGACTGCTCCCCCGACGCCCATGACGCCCTGGCCAGACTCAACCGCGAGACCCTCGCCACGCTCGACCGGCTCACCCCCGCCGACGCCGTGGACGAGGTCACCGTCGCCGCCATGAGGGACCGCCTCGGCCTTGAGCTCGAGCGTCACGAGGCCGGTGACCACCTCGCCGACCTCAACAACATCGCCTCCCCGCTGCAGGACCTGCGCGACATCTTCGACCTCATGCCCACCGACACCTCCGACCAGTGGGCCGCCATCGCCGCGCGCCTGGCCGCCCTGCCCGACGCGCTCTCCGGTTACGCCGCCTGCCTGGCCGACGGCGTGCGGCGCGGGACGGTGCCCGCGATCCGTCAGGTCGAGCTCGGCATCGCCGAAGCCACCGGGCTCGCCGACCCCGACTCCTCTTTCTTCACGTCGTTCATCGCCAGCGCCCGGCCGGACGCCGCCGAGCCCGCCGACGCCCTCGTCGCAGATCTGACCCACGGCGCGGCCGCGGCGCGCGACGCCTACGGCACCCTGGCCACCTTCCTGCGCGAAGAGCTCGCCCCCCACGCGCGAGCCGACGACGCCGCCGGACGCGAGCGGTATTCCCGCGCCTCGCGCGACTTCGTCGGCGCCACGGTCGACCTCGACGAGACCTACGACTGGGGGGTCGAGGAGCTCGCCCGGATCACCGCCGAGCAGGAGTCCCTGGCCCGCGAGATCGCCGGCCCGGACGCTTCCGTCGCCGACGCCGTGGCGGCCCTGGACGCCGACCCCACCCGCACCCTGCACGGCACCGACGCCCTCCAGCGCTGGATGCAGACCACCGCCGACGAGGCCGTCGAGGCCCTCAACGGCGTCCACTTCGACATCCCCGAGCGCATGCGCACCATCGAGGCCCGCATCGCGCCCACCCAGAGCGGCGGCATCTACTACACCGGCCCCACGGACGACTGGTTGCGCCCGGGCCGCATGTGGTGGAGCGTCCCGGCCGGTGTCACCGCCTTCAACACTTGGCGCGAGAAGACGACCGTCTACCACGAGGGCGTTCCCGGCCATCACCTGCAGGTCGGCCAGGCCGTCCACAACGCCGACGAACTCAATCGCTGGCGCCGCCAGGTGTGCTGGCTCTCCGGCCACGGCGAGGGCTGGGCGCTCTACGCCGAGCGCCTCATGGAAGAATTCGGCTTCCTGGACGACCCGGGCGACCGGTTCGGCATGCTCGACGCCCAACGCCTCCGCGCGACGCGGGTGGTGATCGACCTCGGCGTGCACCTCGGCAAGCCCGCCTTCGCTCGCTACGGCGGCGGCACCTGGGACTACGACAAGGCCTGGCAGCTCCTCACCGACAACGTGAACATGGACGAGGCCTCCCTGCGCTTCGAGTTGAACCGCTACGTCGGCTGGCCCGGCCAGGCGCCGAGCTACAAGGTGGGTCAACGCCTCTGGGAACAGATCCGGGCGGACGCCACGGCCGCCGCCCAGGCCCGCGGTGAGGAGTTCTCCCTCAAGGAGTTCCACACCCGCGCGCTGAATCTCGGCTCGCTGCCCCTCGACGTGCTGCGCGACGCCCTGGTCTGAGCCCGTGGCGAGGCGGCCAACCGTCGGTGGACGGCCCCGCCCAGGCCCGGCCCACCGGCTCAGGAGCCGGGCACCCGCAGGGTGAACGCCAGCTGGATCGGCTGGCGCTGCCCGCCGACATGGATCACGTCGGCACCCTGCACCGTCACCTGGCTGGCGTGGTGGGCTAGCGCCTGCTGCACCCGCCCGAGCTGATCGGGCGTCCTCACGGTCCAGCCCGCCGCGCCCACCTCCGAGGCGACCTCCAGGAACGGCACTCCAACCTCGGCCGCAGCGGCCCGGCTGGGTGCCGCGAGGGCGACGTGGTCGGGGTGTCCGTACCCACCGCCGTCGTCGTAGGACACGACGAGATCGGCCAAGAAGTCGCGGGCGTAGGCCGCGATGTCGGCGGCGACCTCAGCAGGATCGGCGAGGCTGAGCGCGTCCGGCCCTGCGGAGGCACCCGGGCCGGCCACCGTCTCCGCCTGGCCCAGCCACACCATGCCCGAATCGGTGTAGCGACGCGGTTCGCGTCCGGCGGCCCGCGCCCCCGGGTCGCCGAGGAAGGCGTGACGCCGGACGCCGAGGGCGCGGCACGCCGCCGCCACCTCCGCTTCCCGGTGGGTCACGAGGTCCACCCCGGCGGGCACCGACCCCGGCACCAGCTCGCCCTGCTCGCCCCGGGAGGCGGTCAGCACGGCGATGGTGACGCCGCGCTCGGCCAGCGCCGCGATCAGCCCGCCCGTGGCGAGGGTCTCGTCGTCGGGGTGGGCGTGGACGAACAGGACCCGCCGGGCGGCGTCCAGCAGCGTGCGGGCGTCACTCATGGCACCGGAGCCTAGACCTCGTACTCCGGCGGGTACCGGTCGTAGTCGTGGTCGTCGAGCGGGTGCGGCTCGGCCGAGAGCGGTCGGACGATCAGGAAGACGGTGGAGAACACCAGGCCTCCCCAGATGATGACGATCGCGACGATCATCATGACGAGCGCGACGGGGGTCATGCGGACACCCCCCTTCCGACAGGGCGGGCCGGGTCATCGAGAGGCACCGGGGTGAACCGGTCCACCGGCGTGCGCCACGTCATCGCCGTGGCCACCGCGGCGACGGCGAGGATGAACACCACGGTGCCCCACCCAAACAGGGCGTTGAACGACGCGGGGTAGGACGCCGGGTCGTAGCCCACCGTCGCGTACCGGAAGACCGTGACGACCAGGACGTACAGCAGCACGATCGGGTTCAGGATGCCCACGGCCCAGCGCCACCAGTCCCCCAGCCGCAGGGTGGAGACCTGGTTCAGGTGCAGCTGCAGTTCGCGCAGCTTGCGGGCCAGGAACACGACGACGATGCATTCCAGCACCGCGCCGGTGAGAATGCCGATGTTGTTGGCAAAGGCGTCGACGATGTCGAGGGCGTTGAGACCGTTCGTGGTGGAGAACAGCACCACCGAACCGATGGCCCCCGCCCCGATCACGAGGCCCACGGCCGCCGGCCGACTGAGCGCGAACTTCTCGCGCACGGCCGCCACGATCACCTCGAGAATGCTCACCAGGGACGTGAATCCGGCGAGCAACAGCGATCCGAAGAACATGATGCCGAACAGCGGCCCACCGGGCATCGTGCCGATGACCTGCGGGAACGTGATGAACGACAAGGTGACGCCGGCGATGCTGTCGAGATCCGCCACGGCGACACCCTGGGTGTGCGCCATGTACCCGAGGGTCGCGAACACCCCGAACCCGGCCAGCAGCTCGAAAGAACTGTTGGCGAAGGCGGCCACCAGGCCGGTGGGCACCATGTTCGAGCGGGCCTTCAGGTAGCTCGAATAGGTGAGCATGATGCCGAACGCCACGGAGAGCGAGAAGAAGATCTGCGTGTACGCGGCCACCCACACGGCCGGGTTCGCCAGCGCCGCCCAGTCGGGGGTGAAGAAGGCGTTCAGCCCCTCCAGCGCACCGGGCAGGAACAGGGCGCGCACCACGAGAGTGAGGAACATCAGCAGCAGCGCCGGGATGGCGAACTTGTTGACGAGCTCCAGGCCGCGGCTGACGCGTCCGGCCATGACGGCGAAGACGAGCACCCACAACACCACCACGGGCCAGAACACGGCCCAGTCGAGTTGCAGGGTGAAGGCCGGATCGCTGACGTTCAGGTATTCGCCGGTGAAGAAGCCGGCCGGGTCGTCTCCCCACGCGACGGTGGTCGAGAATCCGACGTAGGACGCCGCCCAGGCCAGCACGACCACGTAGTAGCTCATGATGACGACGCACACGGCCACCTGCAGCCAGCCGACGAACTCGAACTTCTTGCCCAGCCGACGGAACACCGCCGGGGCCGAACCGCGATAGCGGTGGCCGAGCGCGTAGTCCAACATCAGGATCGGGATGCCGGCGGTGAGCAGGGCCACCAGGTACGGAATCAGGAAGGCGCCGCCCCCGTTGGTGTAGGCGACGCCGGGGAAGCGCCAGATGTTGCCCAGGCCGACGGCGGAGCCGATCGCGGACATCAGGAAGCCGTACTGCCCGGAGAACTGCTCCCGGGCCGGGGCGGCCGATTGGGTGGACATGGGGGTCCTTTCGGGACGACGTGCGGCGCACAAGCTACTCTCCCGTCCGGCCCCGCCACCGGGCGTCTCACGCACGCCGGACGCCGCCCCAGCCGGTTCGGGCCCGGCCGATCGGGTCAGTCGCTCCCGGACAGGTCGCGGGTGTAGACGCGCTCGGCGACGTCGGCGAGCTCGTCCGTCATCCGGTTCGCCACGATGAGGTCGGCCCGCCGCTTGAACTCCCCGAGATCGCGGACCACCTCGGAGCGGAAGAACTCCGCCTCCTCGATCAGCGGCTCGTACACGATGACCGGGATCCCCTTCGCCTTCAGCCGCTTCATGATGCCCTGCACCGAGGACTCGCGGATGTTGTCCGACCCCGCCTTCATCGCCAGCCGATGGATGCCCACCACGCCCGGATCGCGGGTCACGATGTCGTGGGCGATGACGTCCTTGCGGGTCGTGTTGGAATCCACGATGGCCCGGATGAGGTTCTGCGGCACGAACTGGTAGTTCGCCAACAACTGCTGGGTGTCTTTCGGCAGGCAATAGCCGCCGTACCCGAACGACGGGTTGCTGTAATGGACGCCGATGCGCGGGTCGAGCCCCACCCCGTCGATGATCGCCCGCGTGTCCAGCCCCCGCTGCAACGCATAGGTGTCGAGTTCGTTGAAGAACGCCACCCGCATGGCCAGGTAGGCGTTCGCGAACAGCTTGATCGCCTCGGCCTCGGACGCCCGCGTCACCAGCTCCGGCGGGTCGTTCAACGCCGCCTCGGCGAGCAGTCCTGCGAACCGTTCGGCCGCCGGCCCCGGGTCGGCCACGATGATCCGGCTCGGGTGGAGATTGTCCTCCAGCGCACGCCCTTCGCGGAGGAACTCCGGGCTGAACAAGATCTCCCGCCCCGGGTGGCGCCGGCGCATCCGCTCGGTGAACCCCACCGGCACCGTCGACTTCACCACCACCGCCGCCCCCGGGTTCACCCCGGACGCCTCCAGCACCGCCTCCACCGAGGTCGTGTCGAACGCGCCGATCTCGTCGTCGTAGTTGGTGGGGGTCGCGATGACCACGAACTCCGCATCCGCGTAGGCGGCCGCGGCGTCCGTGGTGGCGGTGAGCGCGAGGCCGCCCCCGGCCAGCGCGGCGCTGAGGTCGGCGTCGTCCAACGGGCTGACTCCGGCATTCACCTCAGCCACGCGGCCAGGATCGATGTCGAGGGCCGTCACGGCGTGACGCCGTGAGAGCAGCACGGCCACCGCCAGCCCGACGTACCCCAACCCGACGACCGTGATCCGCGTGCCCACGGGGCGAACCTGCCAGCCGCGGGCGTCCACCAGGTGACGCCGCGGCGCCCCCCAGATGGCCCGCCGGCAACGCCTCGGGGCCGTCCGGCGGCCACGTCACAGCACGACGATGAGCTGCACCAGCAGGATCTTCACGATGGTTCCGAGCGCAAAGAGCGCGCCGTAGGCCGAGTCGATGCGCTCGTCGTTGACCCGGCTGTTGGCGTAGGCGAGGATCGCCGGCTGCCCGATGAAACCGGTCAGGGCGCCGGCGGTGCGTTGGGCGGAGAGGCCGAGGAGGCGTCCGGCGCCGACGAGCACGGCCGCGCCGAGGACGAGCACCAGGCCCGCCAGCCCCACGACCTTCAGCCCGGTCAGGGTGAACGCGTCCTGCACGAACGAGGTGCCGGACGCCAACCCGACGCTGGCCAGGAACACCATGAACCCCACCTGCCGCGTGGTGGCGTTGACGGCGTGGGGCAGGTCCCAGCGGACGGGGCCGGTGCGGTGCAGGGCGCCCAGCACCATGCCGACGACGAGCGGCCCGGCCGCGGCCCCGAGCCCGAACTGCAGGCCGCCCGGCAGCGGCACGGTCACGTAGCCGACCAGCAGCCCCAGGCAGATGCCCACGCCGAGGGAGAGGGCGTCCAGCTGCGACACCCGCCGCTCGGAGTCGCCGAAGAACGTCGCCGCACCCTCGAGCTGGGCGCGCGGCACCACGGCGAGCACGCGGTCCCCGGGCTGGAGGATGAGGTCGTCGCGGGCGAGCATGTCGATGTCGCCGCGCCGCACGCGCGTGACGATGCCCTCGAGCGCGCCGGTGACGTTGAGGTCGGCCACGGTGCGCCCGAAGAGCGCCGGGTTGGAGACGACGAAGCGGCGGAAGTCGACGTCGCGGCGGTCGTGGGTCAGCTTCCGAGTGCTGGTGTGCCCGAGGACGGCGGCGGCACGCGCCACGTCGTCCGGCGCGCCGACGCACAGCACCCGATCACCCGGCCGCAGCGCCTGCCCTGGCGCGAGCACGCGGATGTCGCCGTCGCGCTCGTGGTAGCTGAGCTTGATCGCCTGCGCGGCGTAGCCGGGAATCTCGGTGAGTTCCGTCGCGCGCTCGACGCGGACGCTGCGCGCCACCAGGCCCGCCTCGGCGAGCGAGGGGGCGTCGCGGCGTCCGGGCCAACGGCGTCCCACCAACAGGGCCACCAGCACCATCCCGACCACCACGCCCGTCGGGTAGGCGAGCGCGTACCCGACGAGGGTGTCGGGGCTGGCGTCCGTCACCGCGATGGCGGTGTCGATGGCGGGCGAGGTGAGGACGCCGGCGTACAACCCGGCGACGTGGGCCGGCGTCAGCCCGAGAGCCGCCGCGAGCAGGGCGCCGCCGACGGCCATGACCACCAGCCCCGCCGTTCCCGCCACCATGAGGTGCCACTGGCGGCGCAGGTCGGAGCGGAACGTCGTGCCGGCGGCCAGGCCGACGGTGTAGCAGAACAACACGACGCCCAACGATTTCACCAGCTCGAGCCCTTGGCCGAAGCGCGGATCCAGCGCACCCACCACCAGCCCCATGAACAGCGCCCCGGCGGCGCCGAACCGCACCGGGCCGAACGGGATCTGACCGAACAGGCCACCGAGCGCGATCGTGATCATCAACACGAGCAGCGGGTGTGCCGCGAGGGCGTCCAACACGCCAACCTCCCAGAAGTGGAACCACCCCCAGTGTGCACAGGCAGCGTGCTGTCGTGCGCGTCCGAGCGCCCTCCTAGGCTGCTGGCCGTGCCACTTCACTCCCTCGCGTTGCTGCTCGACCACGTTCCCAGCGGTGGCTGCGGGAGGAGTGGCAGGCACTGGCGAACTCAGGACTCCCGTCGCAGGCGCGGCATCGCGGTGCCACCAACACCGCACGTGACCATTGCGTCGGCCCCCGGCAGCGATGACACCGGGAGGGTCAGCCTCCTCGCCGGAACCGACGCCTGAGCGACTCGGTCGGCGTCAGCCCGCTTCGCGCTCGGCCCAGCGTCGGCCGGCGTCGCCGCCCCACGCATCCCAGGCCACCCGCCCGGGCGAGGGGAAGCCCTCCTCGCCGCCACGGAAGCCCTCGGCGTCACGGTCGACGGCATGGCGGGCGAAGTACGCCTTCATCTTCGTCAGGTCCTCATCGCTCACGTCCTCGCCGTGGGCGAGTTGGTGCGCCCGGTCACGGCCGACGTCGGTGAAATTGCGGCCGGCTCGGCCCTCGTCAATCCAACGGACGGCCCGCGCCGCGGCCTCCTGCACGCCCTTGGGTGGTGTCGCCACGGCTCACTCCTTCTTCGACAGCGCGGATTCCTTGTGCGCCGCCTGCTTGCCGGAGGAGTCGGATTCAACGACGTAGGCCGGGTCGTCGTCGCTCGCGGTGAACTTCTGGCCCTCGAACTGGAAATCCGAGGTGCGCTTCTCGACCACCGTGCCGGAGGTCTTCCCCTGCGGGGTGTTCCAGGAGACATGGTCGCCCGTGCGAAAGGTCATGGCACGCGAATGGCGACCGACAACGGCTGGGTGTGGGGCCCTGCCGGCGTCATGCGCCGGCCTTCTCCAGGGCGACCGCGACGGCCTTCCGCGGGCTGACGAGCACCGGGAGGTCGTCGGGCAGGTACTGGGTGGCGCCCATGAGGCTGGCCTGGGCGAGCACGACGATGTCGGTGCGCTCCGCGAGTTCGATGGTGGCCTTGGCGACGTCGCGGGCGTACTCGTCCTCCTCGCCCTGCTCGAAGGAGATCCACGCGCCGGCGACGATGACCGGCACGATCTCGATCTCGACGCCGGCGGCCTTCGCCTCCTGCTGCAGCAGCTCGGTCGTGGGCACGAGGGCGGAGGCCAACGCTGCCACGACGCCGATCCGGCGACCGGCGCGGACGGCGTCGAAGGCCACCGGACGGTCGACACGCAGCACGGGGATGCCGACGTCCACCCGCTCGGCGACGCCAGCGATGGCGGGGCTCGTGACGACGATCACGTTGGCGCCCTGGGCCGCGAGCTCTTCGAGTTCGGCGGCGACCTCGTCGGCGACGGATTCGGCACCGGCCTGACGCACCAGGGTGAGCAGGTTGGCGGCGACGTGGTGGATCGTCTGGACGTCGGGGTTCGCCTCGTTGACCAAGGCGTCGAAGGTCTCGACGTGCTGTTGTGACGTGTGCAGGAAGCCAATGGTGGTCATGATGTGCCGAGCCTAGGCCCAAACGCGTCCTCGACGAAGCGGATCGCGTCCGAGGCGGTCAGCCCCAGCGCACGCAGGCGCGCCGCGTACGCTTCGGCGGCTGCCCGGGCCTCCTTCTCGGCGGATGCCCCGGTACCGAGCACGAACGACCCGTGGCGGCCGCGGGTCTCGATGACCCCGGCGGCCTCGAGCTCGCGGTAGGCGCGGGCCACGGTGTTGGGGGCGACCCCCAGTTGCGATGCGAGGTGGCGCACCGGGGGCAACCGCTGGCCCGCGGTCAACTCCCCGGAGGCGCGCTGCGCGGTGACCTGCGCCCTGATCTGCTCGAAGGGAGGCGTCGCCGACCCGGGGTCGATGCTGAGCACGGCTCAGCGCTCCCGGATCACCGTCGGCAGGCCGCCCTCCGGCGACAGCACGCCCGCCATCAGCCAGCGCGGCGGGTCCCCCACCACGACCGGCGCGAACCGGCGCGCGAGCACGGCGAGCAGCAGGTGGGACTCGAGCAGCGAGAAGTGGTTGCCGATGCACACCCGCTCGCCCGTGGCGAACGGGAAGTAGGCCTGGGGATGCCGCGTCGCCTCCGCCTCGGGGGTGAACCGGTCGGGGTCGAAACGCTCGGGATCGCCCCAGAAATCGGGGTGGCGGTGGGTCCAGTAGGGGGTGAGCATCACGGCGGTGCCGGGGGTCAGATCCCACCCACCGATCTCCACCGGCTCCACGGCGTCGCGCATGTAGAACGGTGCCGCGGGGTAGAGGCGCAGCACCTCCTTGGTGACCTGCAAGGTGTAGGGCAGCCGCTTGAGCGCCTCGAGGGTCACCGGGCCCTCCCCCAACTCGGCATCCAGCTCGGCGTGGAGCCGGTCGGCCACGTCGGGGTGGGCCGCCAGCGCCGCCCAGGCGGCGGCGAGGGTGCGGGCGGTGGTCTCGTGGCCGGCGAAGAACATCGTGATCGCCTCGTCGCGCAGCAGCGACTCCCCCATCGCGCCGCCGTCGGAATCACGGGCCGCCATGAGGTGGCCCAGGAGGTCGTCGGGCACCGGCTCTCCGGCGGCCTCGCGGGCTCGCCGCTGCGCGATCAGGTCGTCGATGTAGGCGTGCACCTCGTCGCGCGCCTCCCGGTAGCGTCGGTTGGCCGGGGTCGGCGCCCAGTCCGGAACGGGGAGGACGGCGCGCCGCGTCGTGTACCTGATCATGGTCTCGACGCGGCTCTTGAGCCGGACGATGTCCTCCTCAGCGGCCGTGCTGAACACGGCACGGAGGATGATGGAGGCCGTCAGTTCCATCATCTCCTCGCCCATGTCCACCGTCACCCCCGAGGCGGCCAACCCCCGCCAGCGGGACACGACCCGGTCGGCATCGGCGAGCATCAGGTCGGCGTACGTCTGCACCGCACGGGGTGTGAAGAACGGCGCCATCAGCTTCCGCTGCCGCTTCCACAACTCTCCGGTGCTCGCGATCAGACCGTCACCCGTCAGGTAGCGGCGCACCCCGTCGTAGGACTTGCGCTTGTCGAAGCTGCGGCGCCGGGTGAGGTGCACGTCACGCACGGCATCGGGGTGGACCACCAGCACCATCGACTGCGGCCCCAGGCGCACCGCGAACGTGTCGCCGTGGGTGCGCCACTGGTGACCCATCTCATCGAGAAAGCCGCGGCGCGACAGGCCGCGCAGCACCGAGAGCGGGGCCGGACCCGGAATCCGCGGCGTCGTCGTCATGCGCCGAGCCTACCCAGAGCCTCGTGGCCCGGCCGGGCCGAATCCACACGATTCCAGCACACGTTGGCGTTCACGCCACCTGCGCGCGCCTCCCGGGTGATCCCGTGCTGGAATCGTGTGGAATCGGTGCCGCCCACCCCCATCGCGGCGGCCTAGACTCCGCGGCGTGACCGACTTGAACGTGCTGCACGATGACGGCGACCCCGAGCAACGACGCCGCGAGTACGGCGACTCCGACGCCCCCGTCGAGGACGCCCTGGTCGCCGAGGCCCGCGACACCGCCCTGACCGGCGCCGAACGACTCAACCGCACGTGGCGGGCCCTGGTGGTCACCGGGCTGTTCGGCGGCATCGACATCGGGCTCGGAATCATGGCGATGGTGCTGGTCAAGGACGCCACCGGCTCCCAGCTGCTGGCGGGCATGGCCTTCGGGGTCGGCCTGATCGCGCTGAAGATGGCCCACAGCGAGCTCTTCACCGAGGAGTTCCTCATGCCGATCAACGCGATCGTCGCCGGCCAGGGCACGTTGCTCCAGCTCGCGCGCCTGTGGCTGGTGACCCTGCTCGCCAACCTCGCCGGCGGCTGGTTCTTCACCTGGCTGCTGGTGATCGCCTTTCCCCACTACCACGACGTCTTCATCTCCACGGCAGAGGCCTACGTCGTCGACCGGCCCTGGCCGGCGGCGGTGGCGCTCGCGGTGCTCGCCGGGTCGACCATCACTCTGATCACGCGGATGCAGCAGGGCACGGACAATGACGTGGCGGGCATGGTCATGGCCCTGATCAGCGGCATGCTCGTGGTGGGCATGGGGATGCTGCACGGCGCGCTCAACTCGATCATCATGTTCGCGGCGATGCACGCCGGTTGGGACTACAGCTACGCGGACTGGCTCGCCTGGTTCGCGTGGGTGATCCCGGCCAACATGGTCGGCGGCCTGCTGATCATCACCATTCCCCGCCTGGTGCGTGTGGGGGAACTGCTCCTCGCCATTCGCCGCGGCGAGCTGGCCCTGCAGCCCGACGACTCCAACGCCCAGGCACGCTGAAACCCAGCACGACGAGCACCAGCACGTCGGGCGGCACCGGGGTCAGCGCCGGCGACGCTCCCGAAGTTTCTCCAGCTCGGCCCGTTCGGACTTCGACAGCGCGTGGATGCCCTGGGCGCTGATCTTGCCCAGCAGCTCGTCCATCCGCTCGTCGTCCGACACCCGTCGTCGCGTCTGACGCTGCTGCGCGCGCGACGGCTTCGGCGCCGGCGCCGGCCGGGACGCGCGCGGACGCCCGCGCCCGGGGATCCAAGCGAGCTCCCCCAGCAGCCCCACCCGCCGGGCCACCACGGCGATGAGCACGAGGCTGAGCAGGAAGCTGAGCAGCGAGCCGAACTGGCCGGCCGCGAGCTGGGGCAAGACCTGCAGCGCCACCAGCACCGCCCCGAAGATCCACGCCGGAATGTTGAACAGGAAGCGACGCTGGGGGTACTCGGCGATCCACACCAGCAGCACGCTGAACTGGATCATCCGCAGCCCCGCCAGCATGCTGTCGGTGGCCAGGAGACCCAGCAGCGTCGTGGTCAGGGTCAGGGACCCCCAGATTCCGACCAGCAGCCACAGCATCGAGCGCCGCCCGACCATGCGTTCGAGGTCGTTGCCGAAGTACCAGAGCATGAAGAGGGAGAGCACGCCCCACAGGTCGAAGCCGTTCGCCAGCGGCCACGTGAACGGGCTCCACACCTGGCCCAGCAGCACCTGGGACGGCACGTACGCCAGCGCCGCGCCCAGCCCGGGCACGAACAAGGTGACCAGCATGCTGACGGCCCCCACGAGCACGGCCACGTTCGTCGTGGTCATCTCGATGCGGCCCAGGCGGAACCAGGCGTCCCCCGCGTGGTCACGGGTCGGGAAGAAGGAACTCACCCCCCAAGCCTGCCAGACCCGATGGCTGCCCAGGCGCCCCGCACCCGGAGCGCGGGCAGCGGTGATCGAGAAGGACGCCTTGTCAGCGGGGCGTCCGCGAACATATTGGGCCCACTGGTATCATCTGGGCCAGAATGCACGACTCCTACGACAGACCGGGACGACACATGGCTGAGCCCCGCACCGGCCCAACCTCGGGTCGGACGCCACCTGACACCGGGTGGACCGACGATGTCATCCTGGTCGAGGACGACGGCACCCCGCACGGCCGGGCGGACCGGACGATGGTTCACACCGCCGACACCCCCCTGCACCTGGCCTTCTCCACCTACCTGTTCAACACGCGCGGCGAGGTGCTGGTCACCCGCCGCGCCCTGGGCAAGAAGACGTGGCCCGGCGTGTGGACGAACTCCTGCTGCGGCCACCCCCGTCCCGGTGAGGGCCTCGAGGACGCCGCCCGCCGCCGCATCCGGGAGGAGCTGGGGCTCGCCGTCGGCCCGCTCACCCCGCTGTTGCCCGAGTTCCGCTACCGAGCCACCGACGCGTCCGGGATCGTCGAGAACGAGATCTGCCCCGTCTACGCCGGCTTCGTCATCGACGACATCCCCGCGCCGGACCCCGCCGAGGTGGCCGAGTGGGCGTGGATCGACTGGGACAAGTTCGCCGCCGCCGTCCTCGCCACCCCGCAGGTGTACAGCCCCTGGGCTGCGCTGCAGGTACCCGCCCTCGTGCCGCTGGTGCGCAACCGCGCCTGCCCGACGGCGGACGGGGCCGACGACCTGGCGGCCACCATCGCCGAGGTCGACCGGCTGCTGCGCACCGAGCTCGCCGACCTGTCCGCCGCCTGGGAGCACCACTTGGCGGGCATCGGGGTGGACGTCGTTCCCGGCGACCTGACCGCCTGGCTCGGGTCCCTCCTCGTCGGTCAGGGCAAGCGCATCCGCGTCGCGATGACGCACTGGGGGTTCGTGGCGGCGGGCGGGCGGCCGGAGAGCGCCGCGCACGCCACGATGGTGCGGGTGGCGGCCGCCCTGGAGACCCTGCACCTCTTCGCGCTCGTGCACGACGACGTGATGGACGACTCCGACGCCCGCCGCGGGCATGCGTCCGCGCACGTCCAGGCGGCGGCGTGGCACCGGGCTGCGGACGCCCGCGGTGACGCCGAGGCATTCGGGCGCAACCTGGCGATCCTGCTCGGCGACCTCGCCCATGCGCTCGCCGACCGGCTGGCCGACGGCCTGCCCGGGCCGGTGCGCGGCCTGTGGTACGACCTGTGCGTCGAGCTGATCGCCGGGCAGCGCGCCGACCTGACCGGCGCGGCCGCCGGGCGGCGCGACCGCGCCCACGCCGAGCAGGTGGCGCGCCTCAAGTCGGGCCGGTACACGATCGAGCGACCGCTCGCGTTCGGTGCGTTGGCTGCCGAGGCCGGCCCGGACGCCAGCGCGGCCCTGCAGCGCTACGGCCAACACATCGGCCGGGCGTTCGCGTTGCGCGACGACGCCCTCGGCGTGTGGGGGGATCCCGAACGCACGGGCAAGCCAGCCGGGGACGACCTCCGGGAGGGCAAGGCGACGGTGCTGGTGAGTCTCGCCGAGAGCCGGCTGACCGGCCCGGACGCCGCCCGCCTGGCGCGGCTGGGCACGCCGGAGTTCAGCGAGGCGGACGCCGCCGCGCTCGCCACCGCGCTGCGGACGTTCGGCGTGGCCGACGAGGTGGAGCGTCTGATCTCCGAGGCCCACGATGCGGCCCTGGCCGCCCTCGCCGAGGGCGCGCTGACCCGGGCCGGCGTGGCCGGGCTCACCGAGGCCGCCCGCACGATCGCCTGGCGGGACGCATGAGCGGCCCGGCGCATGTCGTGGTGGTCGGGGCCGGGCTGTCCGGGCTCGCCGCGGCCCTGCACCTGCTCGGCGACGGGCATCGGGTGACGGTGCTGGAGCGGGCCTCCGTGCCCGGCGGCCGCAACGGCACGTGGAGCCAGGACGGGTTCCGGTTCGACACCGGGCCGGTCGTGTTCACCATGGTGAATCTGTTGGAGGAGGCGTTCGCCGCGGTGGGGCGGACGGCGTCCGATCACGTCGAGCTGAAGCTGCTCGACCCCGGTTACCACACGTTCTACGCCGACGGGTCGCGGTTGCTGATCCGGCACGGTCACGCGGCCATGCGGGCGGAGATCGAGAGGGAGTGCGGCGCCAAGGACGCGGCCGCCTTCGACCGCTTCGTGGTGTGGCTGAAGGCGCTCCACGACGTCGAGCTGCCCCATTTCATCGATGCCAACTTCGACACGCCGCTCGACCTGCTGCGCCACCCCGTCGCCGCCCTCCAGCTGCTGGGCCTGCGCGGTTTCGGACGCCTCGGCCCGCAGATCGCCAGCTGGTTCGACGACGAGCGGTTGCACAAGGCCTTCAGCTTCCAGGCCATGTACGCCGGGCTCGCGCCGGCCCAGGCGCTGGCCCTGTACGCCGTGATCGCCCACATGGACTCCATCGAGGGCACCTATTTCCCCGTCGGCGGTATGCACTCCGTGCCCCGCGGCATGGCGGATGCCGTCGCCCAATCCGGTGGCACCGTGCGTTACGACGCGACCGTCGAACGGGTGGTCCGCAACGCCGACGGCTCCGCCGCCGGGGTGTCGCTGGCGTCCGGTGAGGTCGTGGCGGCGGACGCCGTGGTCGTCACCGCCGACCTGCCGACGGCCTACGCCGAGCTGCTGCCCGAGCTCAAGGCCCCCCGCGCCGCTCGGAAGGGGTCGTTCTCGCCATCGGCGATGGTGTGGCACCTCGGCGTCCGCGGCGCATTGCCCGAGCACGTGGGCCACCACAACATCCACTTCGGGGCCGCGTGGGACGAGGCGTTCGACGACCTGCTGGTGCGAGGGCGTCCGATGGCCGATCCGTCGCGGTTCGTCGCCGTCCCGTCGATCGACGATCCGGCAGCCGCGCCCGAGGGCTGCCACACGCTGTACGTGCTCGAGCCGGTGCCCAACCTGGCGGTCGGCCGGATCGACTGGGCAAAGGAGACCCCCGGTCTGCGCGAGCGGATGCTGCAGTTCCTCCGCGAGGCGGGCTACCCCACCGACATCGTCACCGAGAAGCTGGTGACGCCGCCGGATTGGGAGGCCCAGGGCATGGCGGCGGGCACGCCGTTCGCGCTGGCGCACACGTTCGGCCAGACGGGGCCGTTCCGGCCCAAGAACGTGGACGGCCGCGTGCCGGGGCTGGTGTTCGCCGGCTCGGGGACGACGCCGGGCGTCGGGATTCCGATGGTGCTGATCTCGGGCAAGCTCGCCGCCGAACGAGTGAGGGAGCTGCTGCGGTGAGCGCAGATCTCAACGCCGGTTACGCCGCCTGCGCCCGGCTGACCCGTGCCCACGGCACCACCTACTGGTGGGGGGCACGCCTGCTGCCGCCCGGCCAGCGGCGCGACGTGCACACCGTGTACGCCCTGTGCCGGCTGGCCGACGACATCGTGGACGAGCCGGAGAAGGTGGCGCTGCCGCTCGACCTGCCCGGCGATCCGGCAGAGCGGTTGTCGGCGTTCGCGTCCTACTTCTTCGCCTCGCTGACCGCGGGGGATGCCGACGAGCCGGTGATGGCGGCGATCGTCGACTCGATCCGGCGCCGCGGCACCGACCCGGAGTGCTTCGAGCGGTTTTTCGCCGCGATGGCGCTCGACCTGTCCCGCACGACCTGGGCCACGTGGCCGGAGCTGCGCGACGGCTACATGGAGGGCTCGGCCGCGGTCATCGGAGAGATGATGCTGCCGGTGCTCGAGCCGTACACCCCGGACGCCAAGGCCCCGGCCCGGGCGCTCGGCCTGGCCTTCCAGCTCACGAACTTCCTGCGCGATGTTGCCGAGGATCTCGACCGCGGCCGCGTCTACGTCCCCCAGGACGACCTCGCCCGGCACGGCGCCGACCCGTGGCGGCGGCGTCCGGATGCGGCCTGGCAGGCCATGATGGCCGAACAGGTGGCGCGCAACCGGGCCCTGTACACCGAGGCGGAACCCGGCCTGGGCATGCTGCCACCGGCGTCGCGGCGTTGCGTGGGCACGGCGCTGGTGCTCTACCGGCGCATCCTGGATCGGATCGAGGCGTCGGGCTACGACGTGTTCTCCGGACGCCACCGCGTGCCGACGGCGGAGAGACTGGGCGTGACCCTCCGCAGCCTCACCCTGGGGCCACCCACCGCAGGCGCCCGCGCCTGAGCACGCCGCCCGGCACAGCCCGCGACGGACCGATCAGCGGGCCAGCACGCCGGTGAGGGGGACGGTCCAGACGTCCTCACCCGCCACGCCCCAGCCGTCCAGCAGCGCGTTCGCGGCCTGGAAGCCCGTGGTCGCGGCGCGCTCCATGAGCGCCACCGGGAGGTCGCAGCGCACCCAGTCGCCCGCGAGCACCAGCCGCGGCGCGGGCGTCCGGACGCCGGGCCGCTCGGCCCACGGCTGGTCGGGGCCGATGACCACGCAGTCGTCGCGCACCAGCAGCTCGCGCTCCACCACGCTCATCGCTGCAGTCTCGGGGAACGCCCGGTGCAACTCGGCGAGCAGGGCGTCGGCGACTCGTTCGGCGGCCGCCGGCTCCAGGGCCACCTCGGCGTCGCACGCGTAGGCGTGCAGCTCCACCACCGAGCCGCCGTGTTCGGCCGACCACGTGGCGGCCCCCGCTTCGAACCGTTCCAGCACCGAAATGTTGTCGAGCGGCCCGAACCCGCTCGTGCCCAGGAAGGCGGGGCGCTCGGCGTCCACGCGCTGGCCCAGCCACAGCCGCAGCACGACGAACGGCGGGGCGTTGCGGGTGGCGGCCACCGCGTCCTGCCAGGCGCCGAGGTGCCCGTCGTCGGGCAGGCCGGCCACGAGGGCGCGGGCGGCGCGCGGATCGGTGGCCAGCACGACGGCGTCGGTGTCGACCTGCTCCTCGCCGACGCGGACGCCGGCGCGTCCCTCCTCCACGACCAGCGCGCTGACGGGCGCGGACGTCCGCACCGTCACCCCCAGCGCGGCCAGGTGCGTCCCGAGCGGACCCCACAGGGCGGTGTCGTAGTCGTCGTCGGGGACGTCGAACAGCAGCCCCTCCGCCGACCCCATGAAGTAGGTGTGGAACATGGCCACGAGCTCGCCGGCGGAGAAATCCTGCGGGTCGGCGAAGAACGAGCGGGCGAACACCTCCAGGGCCAGGTCACGCGCCGCGGGCGGGAACCGCAGGCGATCCAGGAACGCCCCGGCGGACTCCCCGTCGTAGCGCTCGTGGGTGCCCGGGAAGCGCACCTGGAGCAGCTCCAGCGCCGCCGGCACGTCGACCTTCGTCAGCGAGCGCAGCGTGAACGTGGGGCTGCGGAGCGCGAACGCCGCGACCGACAGCGGCGGCGTCAACGGCAGGCCGGCGAACGTGTCGGTGACGCCGTCCGGACGCCGCAGCGGGTAGTCCTCAACCGGCAGGAGGCGGCTCAACCCGGGATCGGCGCGTCGCAGCAGGGCGCGCAGGTTGTAGTACTGCCGGAAGAACGCGTGGAAGCCGCGGCTCATCGTGCGCCCGTCCCCGAGCTCCCACGCGGCCACGCGGCCACCGAGCCTCTCGGACGCCTCGAGCAACGTGACGCGCACCCCACGCTCGGCCAGCACCGTCGCGGCCGCGATGCCGGCGATGCCACCGCCGACCACGGCGACGTGCCGTTCCCCGGAGACGATCTGCGTGCCCCGGGGGCCGGGGATGCGCACCGCGCGCCGGTCGCGTCCGGGAACGTTCTGCTGCTGGCTCACGGGGTCCAACCTAGCGGCCGGGGGCACGCCCGGGCACACCGGAGAGGTCGTCATCGACGTCGCCGGGCGCGGAGGCGACCAACCCCGCCGCGACCATCACCACGGCGCTGCCGATGAGCAACCACAGGGGCAGGGTCCAGCTGCCCGTCCGACCGTGGATGACGCCGACCGCGAACGGGCCGAGGGCCGCGAGGGCGTACCCGATGCTCTGGCCGAAGGCGGACAACCGGGCGGTGACGTGCGGGTCGCGCGATCGGGCGGTGACGAGCGCCAGCGCCATGGGGAACGCCGCCCCGGACAGCCCGAGCGACACCGCCCACAGCCACGGCACCGTCGTGGGCGCGTAGAGGATGCCGAGGTACCCCACCACCAGCAGGACGCCGAGCGCGACCACCACGCCGCGCAGGTCACGCACCCGCTCCACCACCGTGGCCATGACCAGCCCGGTCACGATGCCGAACGACGCGATGAGCGACACCAGCAACCCGGCGTCCGCGGCGTCGACGCCCCCGTCGCGGTACATCTGCGCGGCCCACCCGAACTGGGTGTAGGCCTGCATGGACTGGACGCCGAAGAAGATGCCCAGGGCCACCGCGCGCCGCGACCGCACGAGCGAGGGGCCACGCTCGGGGCGCGGGCCACGGACGCGCGCCGAGCCCTCGGTGAGCGCCACCGCCAGCATGGGCACGACGGCGAGCGCGGCCACCCCACCCCACACGGCGAGCGACCCGCGCCACTGCCCCGGCAGCACGGACGCGAGGGGCACCGCCGCCGCGCTGGCCAGCGTCGCCCCCACGGCGAGCAGGCAGCTGTAGAGCGTCATCATCCCCGCAACGTGCCCCGGGAATCGGCGCTTGATGAACCCGGGCAGCAACACGTTGCCCACGGCGATCCCCGCGTAACCGAGCGCGGTGAACGCCAGAAAGGCGGCGGCGTCCGGCACGAACGCCCGCGCCAGCAGCCCGACGGCCGTCACCGCGGCGCCCAGCCACAGGGCGCGGTTGAGCCCGACGCGGACGGCCAGGCCGACGGCGAGCGCCCCGAACGCGGCGAAGCACAACCCCGGCATCGCGGTGAGCAGGCCACCCCACGTCGACCCCTGGCCCAGATCGGCCAGGATCTCGGCCATGAGCGGCCCCACCACCGTGGCACCGGGGCGCAGGTTGAGCGACACCGCCACCACCGCGACGACCGCCAGCCAGGCCCCGCGTGTCGTCTGCCGTGGTGTCACGCTCGCCCCCTTCGGGCACGTGGCCCTCTTCTGGCCACGTGGCCCCCGCAGACCCTAGCGCGCCAGCAGCAGCCCCAGGCGCCGGGCCAGCCGGACGGCCCGAGGGTCGGCACCACCGGGCCACGGCCCGCGGGCGATGGTGTAGCCGAACGCGACGCCGGTGTCGGGGTCGACGCAGCCGAGGCAGCCGAAGGCCCCGTCGTGGCCGAACGAGCGCGGGCCGCCCCACGCGAAGGTGGCCGACTGCTTCTGGAACACGATCGAGTGGGCCCGGTCCGGCAGCCCCAACACCTCGTCGTAGCCGCGGCACTGCAACTGGGCCATCTGCTCCACGGTGTCGGCCGACCACAGGGCGGGCCGCTCCCCCACGCCCGTCACCGCGGACGCCAGCAGCCCGGCGATGCCGCGCGCCGACACGGTCGCGGACACCGCGGCGTGCCCGAAGCGCCAGGAGCGCTCGTCCCGGACGATGTCGATGGGGTCCCCGACCGGGTCGACCCAGTACAACCGCCCGCGGTCCGGGCCGGGGCCGTCGGCGCCCCCGGCCGCCACCGGCGGAATCATGGGCAGGGGCGCCACCAGGCGCTCCTCGGCTCCCGCCGGCAGCCCGAGGAAGAACTCGGTGCCGAATGGCGTCCGCACCTCGGCCTCGTGGAACTCCTGCAACGTCTGGCCGGTCACGCGGTACACCAGCTCCCCGGCCAGGTCACCGATGGTGACCCCGTGGTAGCCGAACGCCTTGCCCGGCGCCCACTGTGGCCGCTGCGCCGCCAACACCCGGGCGGCGCGGTGGGGGTCCAGCAGGTCGTCCCAGGTCAGCGGCGGATCCGTCGCGAACGGCAGCCCGGCCTGGTGGGAGAGCAGCTGCCGCACGGTCACGGCCCCCTTGCCGCGGGCGGCGAACTCGGGCCAGTGGTCGGCCACCAGGTCGTCGAGCCCGAGCGCACCACGCTCCACCAACAGTCCGACGGCCACACCGATGGCGTTCTTCGACACCGAGGCCGGCACGATCAGGGAATCCTCACCCAGGTGCGGCCCGCCCCAGACGTCGAGCACCTTCTGCCCGTCGTGGAAGGCCGCGACCTGCACCGAGAGGTCTGGATCCGTGCCCAGGTGGGTGGCCACGGTGTCCGCGATCTCCACCACCCGCTCGTCCACCTCCCCCCGCAGGGCACCGTGCCGTGTCGTGTCGAGCTGCTGCAGAGCCATGACCACTCCTTCGTGTCGTTCTCGGCGTCCGTGCCGTCGCACACGACGCTATCGGGCGGGGCCGACGAAATCCGTTGCCATACGACGGATTGCCCGCATCCGCGCCCCATTCTTCCTAGACTCGTGCGGGAGGGACTCGGTCCGGGGGTCGCTCGGCCAGCACACCGCAACTCGAGGAGGTCGCGATGTCGGCGCCGAACCTGACCGCGCGCCCGCACCACCCGCTCCGCACCGCGTCCGAGGACCGGTTGCGCAACCTGCGCCTGCTCGGGATGGTCGCCCCCGTCGTCTTCATCGCCCTCGTGATCGCGGGCTACCCCTTCGTCGCTCAGACCGTGGGGCACGAGCACGGCTTCAACGTCGTCGGGCTGGTCATGGTGGTCGCCGCCGCCGGTTTCGGTTGGTTCATGTACCGGTTGATCGGACGCGCCCACGCGGAGGTGTTGCTCCGTGAGGAGGAGCTGGCCCAGGCCCAGGCCCAGCGCCGCGTGGACGCCGAACGCCACACGGCCGCCCTCACCGAGCGCGACCGCATCGCCCGCGAGCTCCACGACTCGCTGGCCCAGGTGCTGGGCGTCGCCCACCTCAAGCTGCAGGCGCTGGCCGCTCGCGCGGAGGTGCGCGGCTCCGACCGCCTCTCGCGTGACATCGGCGAGCTCGCCGAACTGTGCTCCGACGGCTACCACGACGTCCGCGAGGCCATCCTCGACCTCAAGGACTCCCACCAGCCCCGCCCGGCCCTGCTCGACCACCTCGAGAGCTACCTGCAGCGCTACACCCGCCTCTCCGGCGTCCCCACCGCACTGGACGCCGACGCCCCCGGCCTCGCCCTCACCCCCGACGCCGAGGTGCAGGTCATCCGGATCGTCCAGGAGGCACTCAGCAACGTCCGCAAACACGCGGACGCCACCCGCGCCACCCTCACCGTGCGCAGCACCGCCCCGCAGACGACGTTCACCGTGACCGATGACGGCTGCGGCTTCACCCCGCTGGCCGCGTGCCCGCAGGACGGCCACGGCTACGGGCTGGCGGCCATGCGCGAGCGGGCCGAGAGCTTCGGCGGACGCCTCACCGTCACCTCCGCGCCGGGCCGCGGCACCACCGTCGTCGTCACGGTGCCCGCCGCGCAGGTGCTGCCCGAGGTGCTGAGCGCATGACGGCCCCCGACCCCATTCGCGTGCTGTTGGCCGACGACCTCATCCTCTTCCGCCGCGCCATCGCCCAGCTCATCGAGGAGGAGGCCGACCTGGAGGTCGTCGGGCAGGCGAGCAACGGCCTGCTCGCGGTCGAGGCGGCGCTGGCGCTGAAGCCCGATGTGGCGGTGCTCGACGTGGAGATGCCGGTGATGGACGGCATCGAGGCGGCGCGCCGCATCCTGGCGGCGCTGCCGGAGACGCGCGTCGTCATACTGACCGTCAGCGAGGACGACGACCACCTGCTGGAGGCGGTCCGCCTCGGCGTCCACGGCTACCTGCTGAAGGATCTGGCCCCCGCCGAGCTGTTCGACCTGATCCGCGCCGCGATGCGCAACGAGAACCCGGTGTCCTCGGCCCTGGTCGGACGCCTGCTCGCCGCGGTGCGCGCGGGGACGCCGCCGCCGCGTCCGGAGCGGGCGGACGCCGAGGGTCCCGCCCTCTCCCAGCGCGAGCTGGACGTGCTGCGGTTGGTGGCCGACGGGTTGTCGAACAAGGAGATCGGCGTGCGCCTGTCGATCACGGAGGGCACCGTGAAGAACCACGTGCACAACGCGCTCGCCAAGCTCGACATGGACAACCGCATCCAGGCCGCCACCTACGTCGTCCGGCACGGGATCGGTCTGCCCCGCCGCCGCTGGCACCGCTGACACCGCTCGAACCGCTGGCGCCGCTGGCGCCGCTGGCACCGACCGCTGTATCTCCGTTGTGCCCCTTTTGTACCCCAGGCGGGATGGTTGACGCCCCGGGGGCGGGCAAGGATGGCCGGGAGGGGACATCTGTCGACGGGAGGAGGAGCCATGCGCAGGGCCGTCACAGCGACGCTGGGCTGGATCCGGGACGCCATCGGTGCGTCCTGGCGCTGGTTCCTGCCGCTGGTGGCCGGGCTCACGGGCATCCTCGTCGGCATCCTCATCTTCACGTTCGGCTACGCCGGAGGCCTGAACTACTTCGGCCACGAGGCCGAGACCTGCAACCAGTGCCACGCCATGAACGGCCAGTACGACCGCTGGAGCCGCGGCGTCCACGCCAATGCCGCGACGTGTCAGGACTGCCACTCCCCCCACGACAACGTCGTCTACTACTACGTGAACAAGGCCGACAACGGTTTTTGGCACGCCCTGAAGTTCACGACGGGCGACTACCCGATGAACATGCACATCCGCGACCACAACCGGCAGATCACCCAGGAAGCCTGCCTGACGTGCCACGACACGATGACGCACGACATCCGCGCCCTGCGCACCGATGACCAACAGATCGACTGCCTGTCCTGCCACGCGGGCGTCGGTCACGGAAGGGACTGATGACGATGGCCACCGCCGCCACTGATGAGAAGTCGACTCCGCGCAGCGGACGCCCGAAGTGGGGTCTGCTCGCCCTGGTCATCGTGCTGGGCGGCGTCATCGCCGTCGGCGTCCTGGCGCTGCTGGTGAACATCTTCACGCGCCAGACGGAGGCGCAGCAGCCCTATTTCCAGGTCGTCGAGCTGACCGACGAGACGTACGACCCGCAGGTCTGGGGCCAGAACTACCCGCTGCAGTACGAGGGCTGGCTGCGGACGCAGGAGATGGATCCGGCCAACACCGTCACCCGGGAGCCCACCGCCGAGGATCCGCGCACGGTCAAGACCCAGAGCAAGCTCGAGAACGACCCCCGCATGGTGACGATGTGGCAGGGCTACGCGTTCTCCGTCGAGTACAACCGGCCCCGCGGCCACGCGTACATGTTGGAGGACCAGCGTCTCGTGCAGCGCGTCACGCAGTTCAACCAGCCCGGCGCCTGCCTGAACTGCCACGCCTCCCTGCCCGAGATCGTGAACACCATGGGCGACGGTGACCCCGACGAGGGGTGGGCCATCATGAACCGGACGCCCTACAACGAGGCCACCCAGTTCGCCCAGCACCCCGTGGCCTGCATCGACTGCCACGACCCGAAGACGATGGAACTCCGCGTCACCCGCCCCGCGTTCGTGGCGGGCATCAAGGAGTACAAGGCGGGCCAGGGCATCCGCGACTACGACGTCAACACGCAGGCCACCGCCCAGGAGATGCGGGCGTACGTGTGCGCCCAGTGCCACGTGGAGTACTACTTCGCCGGCGAGGGGAAGACCCTCACCTTCCCGTGGGACCACGGCCTGACGGCCGACGACGCCCTGCAGTACTACGACGAGAACGAGTTCTCCGACTTCACCCACCGCCTCACCGGCGCCCCGGTCGTGAAGGCGCAGCACCCCGACTTCGAGACGTGGAGCCAGGGCGTCCACGCCCAGTCCGGCGTCACGTGTGTCGACTGCCACATGCCGTACCAGCGCGAGGGCGCGATGAAGATCACCGACCACCAGGTCGCCAGCCCGATGCGCTCGGACGCGTCCATCAACTCCAGCTGCCTGACCTGCCACGCGGTGACCGAGCAGGAGATGCGCGAGCGCGTCGGCGGCATCCAGGAGCGCTACGAACACGTCAAGGACACCGCCTTCGACGCCCTCGTCCAGCTGATCGGGGACATCGAGACGGCCCGCACCAACGGCACCGACCAGGCACGCATCGAGGAGGCCTGGGCCTACCAGCGCAAGGCGCAGTTCTTCGTCGACTACGTGGTCAGCGAGAACAGCCACGGCTTCCACGCCCCGGCGTACACCAACCGGTTGCTCGCCGACGCCACGGACGCCGCCCGCCGCGGCCAGCTGGCCCTGCTGGGCCAGACCTACCCGGCCGCCGGCGCTCCGACACCGGCCCCGGTGCCGCCCTACACCCCGCCGCCCGCCTCGCCGACGCCGACCCATCCGGCCGCCCCCGAGACGGCCTCGGCGACCCCCTAGAGCCGGAAGCCCGCCTCGGACCCGGGCTCCCGTCCGGACCCCATCCCTACCGTTGGGTAGGGGTGGGGTCCTCCTCGTTGTACCCCGCTGTGCCGGAATCATGCCGCCGGCGGGATGGTTCGCCCACACCCGCTCGCCGAGACTGGAGGGACATCCGGTACGGAGGGGAATGATGGTCCGAGAATCCTCGAACGAATCGGTCGCCGAAGGCCAGGCCATCCCTGTCGATGACCCCGCCGATTCCGCCGCAGACGGCGCGACGACGACCGATCCACCCACGCGCTCGAGCGTGCGGCGACGCCCGCGCAAGGCGCTGTTGATGCTGACCGGCCTCGCGTTCGCGGTGGGGCTGGGCTTCGCCGTCTGGACGATGGGTGACCCGGCACCGGCCGCGGCCGAGTTGCCCGACGGTCACCCCGACATCGCCCAGACGACGGCGATGCCGGCGGCAGCCCCGACCACCCCGGCGCTGGACGAGGCCCAGGTGGCGGCTCTCACCGCCAAGGTCGAGGCCGATCCGTCCGACGTGGTGAGCATGCGGACCCTGGCCGACGTCTACTTCCGCGGCGAGCAGTTCGCCGAGTCGGCCACCTGGCTGGAGCGCTTCGTGGAGCAGCAGCCGAACGACCTCGACTCCCGCCTGGTGCTCGGCGTGGCGTACTTCAACGTGAACCGCGTCGCGGACGCCGAGGCGCAGTGGCAGCGGGCCGCGGAGATCTCACCCATCAGCCCGCACCCGTGGTTCAACCTCGGTTTCGCGCGCATGGCGCAGGATCCGCCGGACGTCACGGGGGCTGTGGCGGCCTGGGAGAGGGTGAGTGAGCTGGCACCCGGATCGGACATCGCGGCGTCCGCCCAGGAGCACCGCGAGCGCCTGCTGGCGAGCGAGGCCGTCGGGTCGCCGACGCCCACGCCGCCGGCGTCCGAACCGACCCCGGCCACCACGCCGTGAGGGGGACGCGATGAGCATCGACACCTCCCCCCGACGCCAGCCGGTCGACCCGGACGACCCGGTCGACCGCGCGGTGGACGACACCGCCGACGATCTCGTCGTGCGCCGCCCCCACGGCAGGGAACCGGACATCTCGGTCGGCGAGGTCGCTCGCCGCATCTACCGGTTGTTCCACAACAAGCGGTTCGGCCTGTTCCTGATCCTCGCGATGATGGTGCTGACGCTGCTGGGCGTGCTGTTCCCGCAAGCGCCCGACGGTGTGCGCAGCGACCCGGAGCTCATGGCGTCCTGGCTGGAGACCGTGCGCCCCACGTTCCGCGGCTGGACGACTCCGCTGGCCGTGCTGGGCATCTTCTCGATGTTCAGCTCGCCGGCGTTCGTGACGGTCGTCTCGCTGCTCGTGCTTTCGATCATCGCCTGCACCACGCACCGCATGCCGCTGCTGTGGCAGCAGTCGATGAACCCGCGCGTCCACGTGCGCGACACGTTCTTCGACCGGGCGCGCCTCAGCGTGGCAGCCGTCCTGCCCGTCGGGCGCGACGAGGCGATCGAGCAGGTGCGTTCCCGGTTGCGCGGCAGGCGGTTCCGGGTGCTGGCCGACGAGACCACCCCGGGGCGGCTCTACGCCGACCAGAACCGTTTCGCCCCGGTCGGCACGATCATCGCGCACACCGCGTTCGTCGTGATCCTCGCCGGCGTCCTCATCACGGGCCAGTTCGGGCTGCAGTTGAACAACTTTCCGGTCACGATCGGCACCACGCGCGCCGTGGGCTACGACACGGGGCTGGCGGTCGAGGCGCGGGCGTTCTCCGACACCTACCACCCCGACGGCCGCCCGGCCGACTACGTCTCCGAGCTGGTGCTGTGGCACGACGGGGTGGAGGTGGCCCACCAGGACGTCCGGGTCAACACCCCCCTCCGGTGGGGCGGCTACTCGGTCAACCAGGCCTCGTTCGGCATCGCTGCCATGTTCGCGGTGACGGACGCCGCCGGCGCGGTCGTCCACGAGGGGGGCATCCCGCTCCAGTACGCCACGCCGGACGAGCTGTACAGCTACGGACGCGTCGAGCTGGCCGACCGCAACCTCGTGTTCTACGTCATCACCCCGGCATCGGGGCAGGTGACGCCGGACATCCGCCCCGGTGAGGCGCAGCTCGAGGTGTACGCCCTGGACGCCGACAACACCCCGATCGACACGCAGCTCCTCACCCCCGGTGCCACCGCGACGATCGCCGACCTGACCTTCACGTTCGAGCGCGAGGCGCAGTACACCGGCCTGATGGTGTCGCGCGATCCGGGGGCGCTGTGGGTGTGGATCGGCGCGGCCCTGATCATGATCGGCACCTGCTGGACGATGTTCCTGCGTCACCACCGCGTGTGGACCCGTGTCACCCCCAACGACGACGGCACCACCACCGTCACCTTCGCGTCCCCCGACCGGCACGACTCGGTCTTCCAGGATTCCATCCGCACCCTCGCCGCCCAGTTGGCCGACCCGGCCGACGCTCCCAGGAGGTAACCGCCATGCTCGAACTGTCCCGCATCTGCCTCGCCGCGGCCACGGTGCTGCTCACCCTGGCGCTGGTCAGCAACGTCGTCATCGTCCTCACCCGCAACACCGCGGCCCGAAAGGCAGCGGCCAAGGAGGCGGCGCTCGTGGGGGCGTCCGGGGCCGGTGGCGCGGCACCGGAGCGACTCGCGGCGTCCCCCGCCGTGGTGGAGTCGCCCAGCCGTGGGCTCGGGTGGTACACCGACCGGACCATCGAGATCTCGCTGGTGCTGCTCACCGTCGGGCTGGCGTCGCGGACCTTCGCGACGGGGCACGCGCCGTTCGCGAACCAGTACGAGTTCGCCTGCTCGTTCGCCTGGGGCATGACGCTGGCGTACGTGTTCTTCAACCACCGCTACCGGCTGCGCACGCTCTCGCTGGCGATCTTGCCGCTGCCGGTGCTGATGCTGCTGTACGCCGCCACGGTCGGCTCCGAGGCCGTGCCGCTCATGCCGGCGCTCGACAACCACCTGCTCCTCACGCTGCATGTCGCCACGGCCATCCTGGGGTACGGCGCGGCGGCGGTCGCGTTCGGCGCGGCGGTGTTCTACCTCATCCGCCCGTACCTGAAGCTGCGCGGGCTGCCCAGTGAGGAATTGTTGGATGAGATCGGCTACCGCGCCGTCGTCATCACGTTCCCGATGCTCACCATCATGATCATCCTGGGGGCCGTGTGGGCCGACATCGCGTGGGGCCGCTACTGGAGCTGGGACCCGAAGGAGACCGCCTCCCTGGTCACCTGGCTCATCTACGGTGCCTACCTGCACGCGCGGGTGTCCCGTGGCTGGCGCGGCAACCGCTCCGCCGGGCTGCTGATCCTCGGCTTCGTGGCCATCTTGTTCACCTACTACGGCAACCTGTTCTTCGGCGGGCTGCACGCCTACGCCTGATGCCGACTCGCAAGGGTGCGAACGCCGGATCGCGGGCCGGTGTGCCCCGGCCGCCGGGTGGTCGCGGTGTGACCGATGCGGGCCCGGCCGATGGAGGGGTGAGAAATGCCGGTGTGACCGATGCCGATGTGGCCGGTGCAAGCGTGACCGGTGCCGGGCGAGGTGCCGCAGGGGGGAGCGGCACCGCGCGCGGCGGCGTCCCTGGGCTGCTCTACCTGGCCGCGTTCGTGGCGGTGGTGGTGCTCGGGGTGTGGCTGCTGCTGCCACCCGCCCCGTCCTCGGCCAGCGTCGACCCCGGTGCCAACGCCCGGCCCGCCCCGACGGTGGGCCAAGAGGCGCCGGACTTCACGGCGACCACGCTGGACGGCCGCACCGTGTCGTTGGCCTCCCTGCGCGGCACCCCGGTGTGGCTGACCTTCGGCGCCACGTGGTGCGCGCCCTGCCGCGTCGAGGCGCCCGACATCGAGGCCGCCCACGACGGGCGTGCGGAGATCCTCGCCGTGTACATGGGCGAACCGGGCGCCACCGTCGCCCCCTACGCCCAGCGCATGGGCCTGACGTTCGGCCAGATCCCGGACGCCGACGGCCAGCTCTCCGCGCTGTACGGCGTCCGCGGCATCCCCGTGCACTACTTCGTGGACGCCGAGGGCGTGGTGCGCTCGACCCGCGTCGGCATCCTCGGCCCGGAGACCATCGACGCCGAGCTGGCGGCGATCCAGCCGGGAGCCTGACCCGCGCCGATCCCGCTCGGGGGCCAGGCGGCTCCGATCACGCTGGCCCGATCTCAGCTCTGTGGCCCCGCCGCGGCCCCGCATCCGGGACCACTTCGCTAACCTGCCGTAGCGGGGCTCCCCGTGCCGGAAGAGCACCGCTACGGCGGACGGGGGAAGTGCCCCACGCCGGAGAGCCACGCTTCGCCAGGGCGCCACGCCCCTGTCGTTCAGCTCGCCTCCCTGCCGTTGTCGACGGCACCCTGCTCGAAGCCCTCCTCCCCAGCGCTGCAACGGCAGGGCCGTGCGTTTCGCACAGGGAGGCGGTCCGAAGGACAGGGAGGCGGTCCGAAGGGCAGGGAGGCGCCCCCACCGCAGGGTGGACACACGGTCACGGCCGTGGGACGCCGCGGGCCTCAGGCGCCGACGTACTGCGCCAAGTGCTGGCCCGTCAGCGTCGAGGCGGACGCCACGAGCTCGGCCGGGGTGCCGGTGAACACCACGTGCCCGCCGTCGTGGCCGGCGCCGGGGCCGAGGTCGATGATCCAGTCGGCGTGGGCCATGACGGCCTGGTGGTGCTCGATGACGATCACCGACGTGCCGGCGTCGACGAGTTGGTCCAGCAACCCGAGCAGCTGCGCCACGTCCGCGAGGTGCAGGCCGGTGGTCGGCTCGTCCAGCACGTACACGTCGGCCGATTCCCCCATCCGCGCCGCCAGCTTGAGCCGCTGGCGCTCGCCGCCGGACAGCGTCGTGAGCGGCTGCCCCAGCGTCAGGTAACCCAGCCCCACGTCGCACAGCCGCTGCAGCACCTTGGTGGCGGCCGGCGTCCGGGCCTCACCGTCGGCGAAGAACGTCAGCGCCTCGGCCACCGGCATGGTCAGCACGTCGTGGATCGAGCGGCCGGCCACGGTGTACTCCAGCACCGACGCCTGGAACCCCGTCCCCTCGCATGCCTCGCAGGTGGAGGTGACGGTCTCCATGAACCCCAGCTCGGTGAAGATCAGCCCCGCCCCGTTGCACACACCGCAGCCGCCCTCGGAGTTGGCGCTGAACAGCGCGGGCTTCACCCCGTTGGCCTTGGCGAACGCCTTGCGGATCGGCTCGAGCACGCCCGTCCACGTGGCCGGGTTCGAGCGCCGCGAGCCCTTGATCGGCGCCTGGTCGATCACCACCACGCCCTCCCGCTTCGCCACCGAACCGGCGATCAGCGACGACTTGCCCGACCCGGCCACCCCCGTCAGCACCACGAGCACCCCCAGCGGGATGTCCACGTCCACGTCGGCCAGGTTGTGGGTGCTGGCACCCCGGATCTCGAGGGCGCCCGTCGGCGTCCGCACCTGCTCCCGCAGCGACACGCGGTCGTCCAGGTGGCGACCGGTCAGCGTGTCGGACGCCCGCAGCCCGGCCACCGTGCCCTCGAACACCACCTCGCCGCCGCCGCTGCCCGCACCGGGCCCCAGATCGACCACATGGTCGGCGATCGCGATCGCCTCGGGCTTGTGCTCCACCACCAGCACCGTGTTGCCCTTGTCACGCAACCGCAGCAGCAGGTCGTTCATGCGGGCGATGTCGTGGGGGTGCAGGCCGATCGTCGGCTCGTCGAAGACGTAGGTGACGTCGGTGAGCGCGCTGCCCAGGTGGCGGATCATCTTGATCCGCTGCGCCTCGCCCCCCGACAGGCTGCCCGAGGCCCGGTCGAGGCTGAGGTAACCCAACCCGATCTCGACGAACGAATCCAGCAGGTCCCGTAGCCCCGAGAGCAGCGGGGCCACCGCCGGTGCGGACAGCGACGCGACCCACGCAGCCAGGTCGGAGACCTGCATCGCGCAGGCGTCCGCGATCGACAGCCCCTCGATGCGGGACGACCGGGCCCCCTCGGTCAGGCGCGTGCCGTCGCACTCGGGGCAGGTCTTGAACACCGCAGCCCGCTGCACGAACGCCCGGATGTGCGGCTGGAGCTCGTCGGGGTCGCGGTTGAACATGGACTTGCCGATCTTCACCAGGACGCCCTCGTAGGTGACGTTGATGCCCTCGGCCTTGATCTTGGTGGCCTCCTTGTACAGCAGGTCGTGCATCTCGCGCTTGCCGAATTGGCCGACCGGCTTGTCCATGTCGAAGAAGCCCGAGCCGGCGAAGATGCGGCCGTACCACCCGTCCATCGAGTAGCCCGGCACCAGCAGGGCCCCGTCGGCCAGCGACTTCTCGGGGTCGAAGATCGCAGCCAGGTCGACGTCGGAGATGTGCCCGATGCCCTCGCACTTCGGGCACATGCCCCCGACCACCGTGTAGGACGCCTTCTGCGCGATCGTCTTCTCACCGCGCTGGACGGTGATCGCTCCCCCGCCGGTGGCCGACGGCACGTTGAAGGCGTACGCCTGGGGCGGGCCGATGTGCGGCTCACCGAGGCGGCTGAACAGGACGCGGAGCAGCGCGTTGGCGTCCGTCGCCGTGCCGACGGTCGATCGCACGTTGGCGCCGAGCCGATCCTGGCTGACGATGATCGCGGTGGTGAGGCCGTCGAGGGAGTCCACGTCGGGCCGATCCAACGTCGGCATGAAGCCCTGCACGAACGCCGGGTAGGTCTCGTTGATCATCCGCTGGCTCTCGGCGGCGATGGTGTCGAACACCAGCGAGCTCTTGCCGGAGCCCGACACCCCGGTGAACACCGTCAGCCGCCGCTTCGGCAGCTCCAGGCTCACGTCCTTGAGGTTGTTCGCCCGCGCCCCGCTGATGCGGATCAGGTCATGGGAATCAGCAGCGTGCGCGGGCGTCGGCATGGCGGCAGCGTAGCGGCCGGACGCCCCCGCCCGCGGCCAGCCCCCCAGGCCGGCTCAGCCCCGGTGCCCCTCGATGGTCGCGATGATCGCGGGCCGCAACTCGGCCGGGGTGATCACGCGATCCACCGACCCCACCTCCACGGCGCGGTGAATGTTGTGCACCCGGTCGAACTCGGCGGCGATCTCGCTGATCTTCTCCGCCCGGACGACCTTGCGCGCGTCGGCCAGCTCGACCTGCAGCGCCGCCTTGTCCTCCGCGCGCGCCGTCCGTAGCCGCGCCTCCAGATCGGCAACGCGCGGATCCGCGGCGGTGCGCGTCCGGACGTCGCCGGCGAACACCACCGCCGCCGCGGGCGCCCCGCCGATCACCGAGGCGTAGGACCCCTCGATCGCCAGCACCGTCATCGACGGGTTCAGCTGCTTGCTGAACACCACGAAGGCGCCGCCGTGGTAGCGCGAGATCACGCAGAACACGATGGGCCCGTCGAAGTTCACGATCGCCCGGCCGATCTCGGCGCCGTACTCCAACTGCAGGTTGCGCATCGACTCCGGGGAGCCGTCGAAGCCCGAGAGGTTGGCCAGCACGACCAGTGGTCGGTTGCCCGAGGCCGCGTTGATCGCCCGCGCCACCTTCTTGCTGGAGCGCGGGAACAGCGTGCCCGCGGTGTAGGTGTCGGGGCCGTCGGTGGGAGGGAATCCCGCGCGCGGCACGGGCTTGGACTCGATGCCCAGCACGCACACCGCGTGGCCGCCGACGCGGGCGTCCATCACCACCGCGGTGTCGGCGTCCGCCATACCCGCCCAGCGCTCCAGGCGGGGGTGGTCGGCGTCGCACACCGCGGCGATCACGGTGCGGATGTCGAAGGCCTTCTTGCGCTCCGGGTTGTGCTCAGCGGAGAAAATCTGGCCCACGGTGGTAAAATCCGAGCCCGCCAGGTGGTGCGGGTGGTCGGACACGTCGCGGTCGGCCGGGTCGGACGTCGGCGCCCGCCGGGGCCCCGACTCACCGGGCGCCACCCACGTGTGCTCGTAGTGCTGGATCAAGATGGCGAACGCCGCCCCGAGATCCGGCGCCCAGTACTGCGCCTGCCCGTTCGGCCCCATCACCCGGTCGTACCCGCCGATGCCGAAGTTGTCCTCCGCCGAGACGCCGCCGGAGAAGTCGAGTGACTGCTTGCCCGTCAGCACCATCGCCGAGTCCGGCGTCATCACCAGGATGCCCTTGGTGTGCATGAGCATCGTCGCCTCGGCGTTCCAGTACGGCTGGGCGCCGACGTTGATGCCGGCCACCACGACGTTGATCTCCCCGCCCCCTTGGGTGAATTCCACGATGCGGCGCAGCGCCGCGCCCACCCAGTCCATGTTCTCCGTGCCGGAGTCCATCGAGATGCGGGCGCCCGAGCTCAGCGTGAACCACTCCAGCGGGACGCCCTCGGCCTCGGCCAGGTCGAGCGCGGCGATGATCCGGCGGCACTCCGGCTCGGCGACCGCGCCCAGCCCGCGCGTCGGGTCGCCCGACAGCACGATCCGCGTGATGCCCTCGGGGTGCAGCGGGGTGACGGTCCTGACGCGGGCGACGATGATGCCGGCCCTGTTGCGACCCGGGCTCCGCTCGGCCGGCACCAGCCGGTCGGGCTCGCCGGGCGCGACGGACGCGTCGAGGTCCAGCTCCTCCAACGACCCGCCCGGCCCCGCCAGGGTCTGGGAGAGCTCGTAGGGGTACACCAGCCCCCGCCGGCGCGCCCGGAGCACCTTGGCCGCGTAGTCGTCGAGCGGACGCAACGGCTCGCTGGGCGGCGGCTCGACGGACGCCGTGACGCCGCCGCCGGCCCGGGCGTGGAACCGCACCGCGACCGGCACGGCCGCCTCCCCCGGGCGGGCGAGCGTGCCCTGCGCGACGACCTCCTCGATGCCCGCGCCGTCCGACAGCGGGGTGATCTTGTGCTGCAGAGCCGCGATGTCGCTCAGTTCGAGGTCGATCTCGGGCCACACGGTGACCCAGACGTGGTTCATGTCGAGGGTGCTGCCGGCGGGGCCGCGGGCGGCCCGCGTCCGGCGGATGGCCTCCAGGCAGTTCTCCACCGCCCGCTCGGCGTGCGGCAGGCCGATCAGGCGCCCGTCGGCGTCCCGCACCGCGGCCAGCTGGCTCACCTCAGCCATCGCGACGAGCCGCCGGTCGGACGGGTTCGCCTGCGCGACGCAGTCGAACAGCAGGACGCCGCGCGGCGCCGGCAGCCGGGTCACGTCGAACTCCCGCAGCCGCCACAGGTTGAGCCGGCGGAAGATCATGGGGTGGACGCCGCGGATCCGGACGTCCTCGGCCAGGCCGCCTCCCTGGGCGGGGCGGAACGTGAAGTAGTCCACGTCACCGTTGGAGGCGCAGGTGGCGATCACGCAGCGCCGCAGCCCGCCGGGCCACGCCCAGGCCGACAACACCGGCTGCAGCTGGGCCGAGAGCTCCGCATGGTCGGGTCGCTGCGGCCACGCGACGTAGATCTCCACGACGGCGTCCTCCCCGCCAGCGCGGGCGGCGAGCTGCTCGGCCACCAAGCGCGCGACGGGCCCGTCGGGGCCCAGTTCGTCGGCGCCACAGGCGGTCGTGACCACTTGGCAGGCCTGACCCTCCAGCAGGTACGCCCCGGTGACGAGCGGCCGACCCGCGCCGTGACCGGGGCCGGTGACGACGGTGGCGTTGACGTCGGTCAACTCGTGTTCGCCGTAGTGCTTGCGCAGGAGCACCTCGAGCAGCGGCTCGTGCGGGTGGAGGCCCGCGGTCAGCCGCTCCGCGAGGTGCGGCACCAGCCGCTCGGGGATCGCGGCGAGCGCGGTGAGGCGCTCCACGCGGTCGGCGGCGACCGGGTGGGCGGCCAGGTCGGCCACCTCGGCGTCCACCCCGGCAAGGACGGCCTCGCGCTCGGCGTCCACCTGCGGCTGGTCGAACCACCGGAACCGCACCGAGCGGGCCAGGTCACCCACCGCCGGGAAGCGCCGCTGCGTCGCCCGCACCAGCCGCTCCAGTTGGGCGCGGGCCGACGTGGCGACCGCGGCCTCGGGGGCGGGCTCGGCGATCCACCGGTCGAGGATGGCCAGCACCACCTGGACGTCCTCGGCCACGCGCTGCTGGGCGAGGAAGACGCGGAACACGGCGTCCGCCAGCGCCGGCGTCCGGTCCAGCTCGCTCACGCCGTAGTGGGCCAGCGCCCGCTGCAGACGGTCCACGAACTGCTGCGGCAGGTCGGCGCGCGCGGCGTCCAGACTCTGCAGGTAGCCGTGGAAGTGCTCGCGGTCGGAGTGGATGCGGAGCTCGGTGTTGGCCTGCTCCGAGGCGGGCCGGTTGCGGCTCAGCTCGGCGAGATCGGCGAAGAGGGCGAACAGCTCGATCTCCCCGGCGACCACGTCGGCGGCCACGCCGGCACCCTCGGCGAGCGCCCGCTCACGGGCGGCGAGGTAGGCCGCGAGGGTGCCCACGGTGGGGTCGGCGTCGTAACCCATGAGGTGCGCGGCGAGTTCCTCCCGCAGCTGCGTGGGGCGGGCGGCCACGCTCGGGTCGGACGCCGCGGCCGGCAGCTCCACCCGGGCGGCGGGCGTGGCGGCCTCCTCCTCGCCCTCCCCGACCGGCTCCAGCCGCACCAGCGGCGCCATGGACTCGACCTGGCTGCCCGTCATCACGAGCAACTCCCGGACGCGGGCGGCGAACGGAGCCGCGATGACGGTCTCCATCTTCATGGACTCCAGCACCACCACGGGTGCACCGGCAGCCACCTCGGCACCGACGGGGGCGGGCGTGGCGACGACGAGCGCCGGGGCGGGTGAGCGCAGGACGCCCCCCTCGTCGCGGGAGACGCGGTGGGTCACCCCGTTCACCTCGATGAGGTGCACCGGGCCGTGCGTCTGCGTGACGATCCGGAACCGCTGCGCGCCCACGGTGAGGCGGCCGTGGACGTCGTCGAGGCGCTCCACCTCGGCGTCGGTCGTCACGTCGCCGACGCGCACCCGGTACCGGTGCGGCCCCGTCCGGTAGACGGTCAGGGTGTGGGACTCCCCCCGGAGCTTCAGGTCCACCGACAGCCCGGACGCGTGCGCGGCCTGGGGGCGTCCGCCGTGGGCCGTCTCGAGCAGGCGGGCCACCTCGAGCTGCTCGGCCTCGTCGTAGGCCTCGATCGCCGCGGCCACCAGCGCGACGCCGGAATGGGCGTCCGCGACGAGCTCACCGGCCGCGCGGGCCCGGTCGATCCACCCGGTGTCGGCCCAGCCGACCGCGCCGTCCTGCTCGCCGTCGCGCGGGCCGACGACCTCGGGGCGTCCCAGCAACTCGAGGATGAAGCTCTTGTTCGTGGCGCCGCCCTCGATGAGGACGGTCGTCTCCGCGAGGGCGCGGCGCAGGCGTCCGAGCGCCTCGGTGCGGGTGCGGCCCACGGCGATCACCTTGGCGATCATGGAGTCGAAGTCGGCGGGAATCGTGTCGCCCTCGGCGACACCCGTGTCGACGCGGATGCCGGGGCCGACGGGCAGGTCGAGGCGGGTGATGAGGCCGGGGGCCGGCGCGAAGTCGCGGTCGGGGTCCTCGGCGTTGAGGCGGGCCTCGATGGCATGGCCGGTCTCGTCGGGCCGCTCGGTGAGGCGCTCACCGGCGGCGACGCGGATCTGGGCCTTCACGAGGTCGAAGTCGTTGGTGATCTCGGTGATGGGGTGCTCCACCTGCAGGCGGGTGTTGACCTCCAGGAAGGCGAACAGCTGCTCGCCGGGGTGGTACAGGAACTCGACGGTGCCGGCGCCGGCGTAGTCCACGGCCAGGGCGAGCCGCTCGGCGGACGCCTTGAGCTCGTCGGTCTGGGCGGGGGTGAGCAGCGGCGAGGCCGACTCCTCGATCACCTTCTGGTTGCGGCGCTGCACGGTGCAGTCGCGGACGCCCAACGCCCAGGCGGTGCCCTGGCCGTCGGCGATGAGCTGCACCTCGACGTGGCGGGCGCCGGTCACGAGCTTCTCCAGGAACACCACGCCGGAGCCGAACGCGCGCTCGGCCTCGTCGCGGGTGCGCTGGTAGGCGTCGGAGAGGTCGTCGGCCGAGTCGACCCGGCGGATGCCGCGGCCGCCGCCGCCCGCGGTGGCCTTGAGCATGAGCGGGTAGCCGATCCGGTCGGCCGCGGCGAGGGCGTCCTCGAGGGAGTCGACGCCGCCGCGGCTCCAGGGCGCCACCGGGACGCCGACCTCCTCGGCGATGAGCTTGCTGCCGATCTTGTCGCCCAGCTTGCGCATGGCGTCGCCGGAGGGGCCGATGAACGTGATGCCGAGTTCGGCGACGCGATCGGCGAACGCGGCGTCCTCGGCGACGAAGCCCCAGCCGACCCACACGGCGTCCGCCCCCGCCCGGGTGAGGACGTCGGCGAGGAGGTCGTGGTTCAGGTAGGGCCGCTCGGAGGCCGGCCCCAGGGCGTACGCCTCGTCGGCCTCGCGCGCGAACATCGCGGTGCGCTCGGCGTCGGTGTACAGCGCGATCGTGGTGATCGGCGGGGCGTCCGGACGCTCGGCGTTGAGGTCGCGGACGGCGTGGATGAGCCGCATGGCGGCCTCCCCGCGGTTGACGATCGCGATGCGCTGGAACACGGAACCTCCCTGAGGGCACGGTCGGCGGACCCCGCCGTTCCGGGGCCGTATCGCAATCTCCCACGCGCGGGGGCGCCGTGCGACACGAACGGCCGCGTTTCGAGGAAGTCACCAAAGTCCACCGGGCGAAACCCAACGATGGGCCGCGTCCACTTGTGGGAACCGCACAAGGCGGGAGCGGTGGCGTCCGGGCCCCGTCTCGACCGTTTGGACCCGAGGAAAGGGTGCCATGGCGCCATTTTCTCGGGTCCAATTCACAATCCGCCGGGGCGGGGAGCGGGTTGTCCACAGGCCAGCAAGAAATTTCGGGGCAGGTCGGCTCGACGGCACTAGCGTCCTGCCTGACGGTCCGCCCGGGCCGGTGGAGGGGGGAGTACATGACCGTCATGGTCGGCGCCGACGTGGAGTCGCTGCGCCACCTCGCCGGTGACGCCCGGGCGGCCGCGCGGTCGCTCGAGGGCGTGGCCCGCACCCTCGGCCCGGTGATCGCCCGCGGGGCCTGGCAGGGGCCGGACGCCGACCGCTTCCGCCACCAGTGGGCGGGCCAGCACGCGCCGAGCCTGGCGGAGACGTCACGCGTGCTGGCCGAGGCGGCCGACGCGCTGGGCCACCACGCCGACGAGCAGGCGCAGGCCTCCGACCACGGCGGCATCGCCAGCGGTGCCCTCGCGCTGGCCACCTTGGCCTCGGCGGCGGAGTGGGTCTCGGCGGTGAAGAAGCCGGTCCTGGGTGCCCTGACCCTGAAGAAGGTCACCGACCTCATGCGGATCCACACTGCCGCGGATGCCCTCGCCGAGGTCAACACCGCGGCGGCATCGGCGCGGGTGTTCGTGATGGGGGACATGGTCGACACGGCACTCGGCCGCAACGGCTTCCTCGCCAACCAGCTCGCCCGGCTGGGTGGGCCACTGGGAGCGGTCGGCCGCTGGCTGGGGCCGATCGGCGGCCTGTTCGCCATCGCCGGCGGCACGAAGGAACTGATCGACCCCACGCACGACGGCTGGCGCGGCACCGGAGACCGGATCGCCGGGGCGCTCTCCATCGCCGGCGGGGCCGCGACCATCGCGCTGGCGTTCGGAGCCGGCGCGGCATTGGCCCCCGTCGCGGCGACGGCCCTCGTCGCGGTGGCCGTGGGCGCGGGGGTGGTGGCGGGGGCGTGGTCGCTCGGCAACCTGGTGTACGACCACCGCCAGGACATCGGCGCCTTCCTGCACGACGCGGGGCGCCGGGCTGGGGACGCCGCCGCCGCGGTGGGGTCGGGGGTGTCGGACGCCGCCACCCGGGTGGCTGCCTGGGCCAAGGGACTCTTCTCGTGACCCGCCTGCTCACCGCCACCACCGCGCCGGACGCGCTGCCGCCGCCCGGCTTCACCTGGAGCCGGGCCGACGCGGACGCCGCCCTGGCCGTCCTGGCCGATCCGCCCGACGTGCCGCGCGACGTCGTGGTGTTGACCGATGAGGAGATCGTCGCGCTCGACGGACTCCAGAACGAGCAACCGTCCCCCACCCCGTGGCTGGACGCGCAGGACCTCACCGCGGCCCAGCTCGGCGGCATCGCGCTGCGCGGGCTCATCGCCCGTTCGATGGTCGCGCTCGGACCCGCCGAGGCCGCGGACGGCTCCCCCACCGGGGAGCTGCGCCTCACCGCGTGCCGGGAGATCACCGGGGTGCTCATGCTGCGGCGCACCGCCCAGACGGTGCTGCACCTGTCTCGTGAGGGCGACGCCGGGGCGCGGTGGGTGTTCGCCTACGCCCACCACGGCCGGGGTGTCCTGATCGAGGACGTCGACCCGAACGGGCTGCACGCCTTCGGCGCCACCACCGCCGCGGGCGCCGCCGAGTACCTGCGAGCACTGGCCAATCCCGAGGACGCCCCGGGGGCGGAGCACGCGCCCGTCGTGTGGGGCGCGGACGCGTTTGCCTCGCTGACGGCGTGGCCGGCCCCGTTCGACGAGGACGGCGGCGTCGCCTCCCTCGCGCTGCGCCATCACGGCCGCACCGGGGTGGCGACGGCGGTGGTCCACGCCGGCCGCGCCCACGTGGGGCTCCTCCGCTCCCTGCCCGACGGTCGGCTGGAGGGCTCCGGCCTCACCGACGCCGGCCTGCGCGACCTGCTGCACGCCGCGCTGCGCGGCGAGGATCCCTTCTAGTGGCGGCCCCGCGGCGGCGGGCCGACTTACACCGGTGTCATTCATCCCCAGCTGAGGACAACCCTGTGGACAACGGCGCGGCCACCTCCGGCCCGCGGTGCGGACACCGGGGGCGCCTCGGGCCTAGGCTGGCGCCATGTCCGACCTGACCATCCCGCCCGGGCCCGGGGTGCCGGAGGGTCTCGTCGTCCCCGCCGCAGATCTCAGCGAGCGTTTCGCGCGCTCCTCGGGGCCGGGTGGCCAAGGCGTGAACACGACGGATTCCCGGGTGCAGCTCTCGATCGACCTGGCCACCGCGCGCCCGTTCACCGACGCGCAACGCGTCCGGCTGCTCCGGCGCCTCACCTCGCGGCTGACGGGCACGGTGCTCACGGTGGACGCCTCCGAGCATCGGTCGCAGCGGCTCAACCGGACTGCCGCCCGCGGCCGTCTCGCCACCCTGCTGCGGGACGCCCTCGCGCCACCCCCGCCGGCCCGCCGGGCGACGCGTCCCGGCCGCGGGGCGGTGGAACGTCGGCTCACCGCCAAACGCCACCGGGCACAGACCAAGGCGAACCGGTCGCGTCCCTCGCCGTCCGACGGGGGCGGCTGAGCGCCTACTCGGCGACGGCCACCATGCCCGCGGCGCTGCGCCGACCGGCCCAGCCGACCGCCAGCGTGCCGCCCGTCACCACGACCGCGGCGAGGATGGCGCCCCCCGCGACGAACGGCGACTCCAGTGGCCCGGCGAGGCGGCCCCAGGCGATGGCGACGAACCCCCACACGAACCCGAACAGGATCGTCAGGGAGGCCTTGGTGTGGAGTGCGAGCCGGACGCCGACGCCCGCCCCGATGAGGAGCACGATGACGGCCACGAGCGGATCGAGGTTGCCGTAGGTGATGTAGACGCTCTTGAGGGTCGCCGTCACCATCGCGATGGTGGCGATGCTGGCCCACCCGAGGTAGACGCCGAACGTGGCGTCCACGGCGAGCCAACTGCCGGCCCGGCGCCGTTCGACCGCCCCGGAGGCGAGCGTCAGGTTGACCAGGGCGAGCACGAACACGATGGCGAAGAGGAAGAGCACACCGATCCAGAGCCAGCCGCGCTGGGTCACCAACACCCACGCCCCGGCGAGGATCATCGACCAGCCCGCCTGCCAGCCGATCTCGCGGTGGAGGGGGCGCGTCCGCTGGCCGGGCAGCCATTGCAGGACGGCGTAGGCGAGCATGCCGAGGTAGATGGGACGCCACAGCAGGAACGCCCACTGGGCGGGCGCGACGAGCGTCGCGTCCGAGGCCAGCGCCCCGCTCGCGACGACGTCGACGGGGCTGCCGAGCAGGCCGAGGCCGACCATGGCCGAGACGAGAGCGAAGACGGTCGAGAGGGTCACGAAGATCTGCCGCTCGCGGTCGGAGTCCGGCGGCACCTGCTCGTCCTGCATCTGGATCAACAGCCCTCCTCCGAGAAGGATATCGGCGCGCGAGGACGCCCCAGAACCGTTCCCCCCGGCGGCTCCCACCCATCTCCCCCTGAAGTTTGCGGCGGGGCACCCCCCGGGACCGTCCGCGGTGGGGTAGAAACGGCACCATGAAGTCGCTGGCCGGGGAGACGATCCTCGCCAGCTTCGTGAACGCGACGGACGCCGAGCGCGAACGCCTGCACCTGCCGTGGTGGTACGACGCGACGCTGTGGGACTCGCTGGACTACCTGGGCTGGACCGACCCGCAGACGCCCGAACGCGGCTACTTCGTCGCCGAGACCTCGTTCGGATTGGTGGGCGCCGTGCTCCGCCTGCCCAAGAACCGTCCGCACGGCCGTCGCGCCCTGTGCAACCTCTGCTGGACGCAACACCAGACGCAGGGCGCGGTGCTCATGGTGGCGCGCCGAGCGGGCCGGGCCGGCGTCAACCACAACACCGTGGGCACCTACATCTGCGCCGATCTCGCCTGTTCGCTCTACGTGCGGGGGCTGCGTCGCTCGGTGGGCGGGGGCACGATGCCCGAGACCGTGTCCACCGAGCACCGCATCGCCCGCCTGCGTGAGAACGTCGAGGACTTCCTCGCCCGCATCTGCGTCGAGTGACCCACGCCCCACCGCGGAGCGTGGGGCGGCGGGTGGCACGGCCCCCGCTGCGGGACGCGAGTGACACCGGCATCGGTGAAACCTACTATGGTCACCACGGTGTTGAACTGAAATCGCACCGCGTGAATCCGGAGGGGGACCCACCATGAAGAGAACACTCGCCGCCGCAGTCGCGTTCGGGCTGTTGAACGCCGGTCTGGTGTCGTCGGTCCAGGAGACCATGGATCTGCCGCCGTGGATGTGCAACCTGATCCCGGTGCTCTGCGCGCGCTGAACACACCGGGCGCAGCAGGACGCGGCGGGCGCAGGACGCCGCGCGCGGACTGACGTTCGGCGGAGCACGGGCTCAGCGCGGGCGGGCGGTGTGATCAGCCTCGGTCGCGGGCCGGGCGGGAGAACGTGGTGCGGAGCCGTGCGCGGGGTACCTGCGCTCGCGAGGATGGTGGCGGCCGGGGGTCGCGGGGCGTCCCCTGTTCTGGGGCGACAGGACAGGCAACGCCAATCCCGCGACCAACCCGGCCAGTGCGCCCACCGCCCCCAAGGTCCGGGCATCACCGACCCAGAGGCCGATGAGGGCGCCTCCCACGATCCCGGTCACGACCGCTATGACCACGATGAGATCGGGGGCGCTCTTCACCGACTGCTTTGCGCCAGTGCGGGGGGTGGACACGCAGACCACGCTAGGCCATCGTCCGCCGGCGCGCATCGGCAGAAAGTACCCCGCCGGCCGGCACCTAAGTACCACCCACCGCGCGGAAACCACACCCTTCGGGACGGCCCCATCACCACCGGTTGACCACGAGTCCGTTCGCCACAAGTCGGTTCCCGTCAGCGCCGTGAGAGACTGCCGCCATGTCGCAGGAGGCGGGGGGCCGGCGCCGCCTGCCCACGTGGGTGGGGACGCTGGGGTCGGCCGGGGTGCCGGAGTCGCTGGTGGCCCTGGTGCTGCTCAGCCTGTCACTGTTCAGCGCGGGCGCGACGCCGACCGGGCAGCACATCGTCGTCGAGGTGGTGCTGGCCCTGTTCGCCGGGGCGTCCGGCCGCTGGCCTGTCATCGGCGCGCTGGGAACCGGGGCGGCGCTCGTCGTGCTGGTCCTCCTCCACGGCGAGAGCCTGCCCGTGTCCGCCCTCAGCGTCTACATCCCGGTCGTGTCCACGGGGGTGCGCGGGCTGCGGCGTCTGCGCGACCTGTGCGCGATCTGGTACACCGTGTTGCTGGCCGCCCTGTCGTTCCAGATCTCCTTGACCATCGACGATGCCGTGCAGTCCATTCTCGTGCTGGGCGCGCTCATGCTGGGCGCCTGGGGCGCCGGCCGCTCCATCGGCCGGTTGCGGCTGCAGGGCGCCGACGCGGAGGAGCGCCGCCTCGCCTCCCTGCAGGCGCAGCGCCGCAGCATCGCCCGCGACCTCCACGACACGGTCGCCTACGCCACCAGCACGATGATCATGCGCGCGGAGCAGATCAAGCTGCGCTCGGCCGGCGACGCCGAACTCGTCGCCGACCTCGACTTCATCATCGCCACCGGACGCCGCTCCGTCCGCGACCTGCGGGGCATGCTCGAGACCCTGCGCCGCACCGATCCTGCGTTCGACGCCGACACCCACGCCTCGCCGTGGCGGACCATGCCGGTGACGGAGGTGATCGAGTCACGCCGGCGGGAGCTGGCCGGCCACGGTCTGATTCTGTCGACCAGCCTGGAGGCCGACCTGGACGGCCTGCCCGAATCGGTCCGTGAAACCCTGGCGAAGCTCGTCGTGGAGGCCACCTCGAACATGGTCAAGCACGCCGCGCCCGGCCCATGCCGCCTCATCATCGAAACCCACGACGATCTCGTCGAGGCCGTGTTCACCAACCGGCAGCGGACACCCCACGGCGACGGCGCCGAGCGCGGGCTCGGGCTCCTCGGCGCCGCCGAACGCGTGGAGGCTCTCGGCGGCGAACTCGAGGTGACTCCGGTGTCCGGCACGTGGATCCTGCGCGCACAACTGCCGATCGGGGGAGAATGAGGGCCATGACCACCGTCCCCGACGGCATCACGGTGGCGATCGTCGACGATGACGCGATCGTCCGTTCCGCCCTGTCGTCCTACCTGCGGGCCGGTGGGTTCGACATCGTCCACGAACTCACCAATGGTGCCGACGCGGTGTCCGCGATCACTGCGGAACCGGTCGATGTCGTGATCATGGACGTCCGCATGCCCCGCCTCGACGGCATCGGCGCCACCGCCGAACTGCGCCGCCGCCTCCCCGGCACCAAGATCCTCGTCATCACCTCCTTCGACGAGGACGAAGCCGTCCAGGAGGCGCTCCGCGCCGGTGCGAACGGGTTCTTGCTGAAGGACACCTCCCCCGGCGGGCTCGCCGAGGCGGTCCGCGCCGTGATGCGCGGGTCCTCCGTCGTCTCGCCGGGGCCGATGACCCGCCTGGTGCAGCGCCAGCCGAACGGGCGGCGTCCGCAACGCACGGCCGAGGAGGTGGGGCTGAGCCCGCGCGAGCTGCAGATCCTGCGTCTGCTGTGCGACGCCTACTCCAACGGCGAGATCGCCGAGGAGCTACGGGTTTCAGGATCAACGGTGAAATCGCACGTCTCGGCCATCATGCTGAAACTGCAGGTGACCTCGCGGCTCAAGGCCGTCGTCCGCGCCTATGAGTGGGGGCTGGTCGAGCGGCTCTGATCGCGCCGAGTGACGGCAACTTCATCTCGCGTGGAGCGGCAGCACGCGTCACAATGAGGGGGTGAATGCCGAAAATCGCCCCGGGTCGTCGTTCGCGGAGGTGTTGACCGCAGCCGTCCAGTCGCGCGGCCTCTCGCTGGAGCGCTTGCGCTCCCGCCTCGATGAGATGGGCGTGCCCGTGAGCATCGCCACGCTGAGTTATTGGCAGTCGGGGCGCTCACTCCCGACGCGGGCCCGCTCCTACCACACGCTGGTGGCGCTCGAAGACATCCTGGAGCTGCCGTCCGGTCACCTGACGCGCCACACCCACACCGCCGACGGGCGGACCCGTCGGGAGCTGTTCCCCTGGCAGTCGGTGATGCCCGTCGGCGAGCTGGTGACCCAGATCATCGCGGATCTCGGCATCGACATGCAGGGCCAGCTGGCGCGCGTCTCGATGGTGGACCGGCTCACGATCAACGCCGACCGCACCGAGGCCATGCAGGAGGGCCGGATCCTGTGGCGCGCCGACCGCAACGGCCTGCACCGCTGGCCCCTGGTGTTCGAGCAGGACGCCGACGGCGACAGCGGGGTGCCCACCCTGGAGGCCACGTTCGGCTGCCGCGTCGGCGAGGTCGTCGAGGTGCCCGAGCGCCATCTCATCGTCGCCGAGATGCTGGCCCCGCGCGTCGTGCAGCGCGGCGAGCACGTCCTGAGCGAGTACCGCGTGCTCTTCGCCCCCACGTCGGCCCCGTCGTTCCGGCTGACCCGTTCGTCGATGGATCCCGTGCGAACGGTCGCCCTGTGCACCCGGTTCGACCCGCACGAGCTGCCCCGCCGCGTGCGGGGGGGCTACTCGGCGACGATGGGCGCCGAACCGACCGAGTTCACCGACCTCGAGCTCACCGACAACGAGGCGCAGTTCGTGCGCGCCGACACCTCCCCGGGCGTGCACGCCATGACCTGGGAGTGGGACTGACACCGGACGCGGCGGGCGCGCGCGACCCAGCCGCCCAGACCGCGCAGCTCGCCCACGCCGCCCGGCTCATCGAGCTCGCCGACGGCCTGTACGCGGGTGATCCCGCCGACTTCACCGCGGCGCGGGATGCGGCCGCCCGGGCGGCGCGGAGTGCCGGCGACCGTGAGCTGGCCACGGCCCTCCGCGCGCTGCGGCGTCCCACGCTGTCGGCCTGGTACGTCAACGTGGCGGCCCGGGCGTCCCTGGTGTCGCTGCGCGAGTGGCTGACCCTCGGCGAGGAGTTGCGCGGGGCCCAGTCGGCGCTGGACGCCGCACGCGTCCGCGAGCTGTCCGGCCGCCGCTCGGCGCTGGAGGCGCGGGTGATCGCCGACCTCGTGGCCCACCTGGCCGCGCTGGGCCTCACCGCGGCCGCCCCGGCCCTGGACGAGGTGCGCGCCACCCTGCGCGCCGCCCTCGCCGATCCCGACGCCGCCCGAGCGGTCGCCGAGGGCCGCCTGGCCCGGCCGCTGACCTACGGTGGGTTCGGCGAGATCGATCTCTCCGCCGCCCTGGGTGCCCTGGCCGCCGCCGGTGAGACCCCCCGCGCCGAGGACGCTGCGGCGCTGCAGCAGTCGGGACCGCCCGAGCCACTCCCACCCGCTCCCCCGCCCCGGCCCGCTCCCCCGCCACCGGAGCTGGTGCAGGCGCGCGACGACGCCCGAGCAGCGCTCGATCGCGCGACGGCGGGCCTGACCGAGGCCGAGGCCGACGTGCAGCAGACCGAGGCCGACCTCGCCGAGGCCCAGCGGCAGGTGCGGTTGGCGCTGGCCCGCCGGGAGCGGGCCGCCCGCGCCGCCGAGCGGGCCACGCAGGCGCTGGCGTCCGCCGAGGACGCCCTCGCGGCGACGCAGCGCCCGGGCTAGGCCGACCGGGCGGCCGTTCAGGCGTCCGCGACCGGCAGGGCACCCCTGGCCGCGGCGCGCACCAGGGCGGCGTGGTCGGCGACCACCAGGTCGGCGTAGCGGCCGGCGAAGCGGGCGAAGACGCGGTCGAGCCCCTTGCCGCCGCGGGCGCAGACCTCCGCGATGGCGTCCAAACCGGCCGACTGGGCGTGGGCCCGGGCCACGAGCGCGGCGCAGACCCGCGCCGTCGCGGCGATCCCCTCGGCGTCGAGGCGCGACAGGTCGGCCGAGCCCTTGAGTTCGCGGACGTGGCGCCAGTAGTGCTCCCCCGTCGTGTCGGCGACCCAGCCCAGGAAGGGGTCCGGGTGGGCCTGGAGGACGCGTTGGGCGGCGACGACGCGGGCGCCGTCGCCGGTGGGGCATCCCAGGGCGCCCAGGCGCTGCTCCACACCGCCCCACGGGGCGAGCACCGTGGGCGTCGCCCGCCGCAGCTGCAGCAGCAGGGGGTCGCCGTGGTCGTCCTCGAGCAGAACGATGAAACAGCGCTCCCCCACCGACCCGACCCCGACGAGGCGCAGCACGTGGTCGACCACGCGGTGGCCGCTCAGGAGTTGCCGGACGTCCTCCCGCGTGGTGGCGAGGTAGGACTTCCAGAGACGCTCGACATCGGCGAGGGCCAGGTGGTCGGTGTGGCGCGCGAGCGGTCGTTGGTCGACGAGCCGGTGCCGCCCTCCGCTCACCGAGACGGTGAACTTCTCCAGGGTCTGGGCCGACGCCGGCGCCCCGGCCCGCGCGGCGGGGCTGGTGAGGCGGCGGCGCTGGTCCCGGGTGGACGCCAGCCGCTCCAGGTCGCGCTCAGAGATGCGCTGGTGGAACCGGTCGATCGGCGCCATCTGGTGCAGCCGCCGGATCGTCTTGCGGTACGCCCGGGCGGTGACGCGGGCGGCGTCGAGGGCCACCTCCTCGCAGCCGCCGCTGCCCCGCACGGCCAGCACCACGCTCGCCACGAGGCGCTTCACGTCCCACTCCCACGGCGCGAGCCCGCCCTCGTCGAAGTCCTTCAGGTCGAACAGCCACGCCTGCCCGGGGGCAGCGTGGAACCCGAAGTTCGACAGGTGGGCGTCCCCCGAGCTGATCACCGCGGTGCCGCTGGAGGGCGTCCGGGCCAGGTCGGACGCCATCTGGGCCGCGCTGCCCCGGAAGCACGCGAACGGCGATTCGAGCATGCGGGCGGTGCGCAGGCCGGCGAATTCGGGCAGCAGGGTGGCGTGGTGCTCGGCGGCGACCTCGACCGGGTCGAGGCGCCGGCGCGGCAGGGCACCGAGGGCGTCGAGATCGTCGGTCGTGGCCATGACAAGGGATCGTAGACGTGATCAGCCACCCGCCCGTCTGATGTGATGGAGTGAGACCAACGACCGTCCGCGGGCGTCCGCCGCCAGCACCGAGGAGACACTGTTATGGACCTTGAGGCCCTCGCCCTCCCGGGACGCCGGGTGCCGGTGTTCGCTCGCCACGGCGCGGTGTGCACCAGCCAGCCACTCGCCGCGCAAGTGGGGCTGCGGGTGCTGCAGGAGGGCGGCAACGCGGTGGACGCCGCGATCGCCACCGCGGCCGCGCTCACCGTGGTCGAGCCGTGCAGCAACGGGATCGGGTCGGACGCCTTCGCCCTCGTCTGGGACGGCGGGACGCTGCACGGCCTCAACGGCTCGGGCCGGGCACCGGCGGCCGCGGACGCCGGCCGCTTGCGGGACGCGGGCCTCACCGCGATGCCGCGGTTAGGTTGGCCCAGCGTGACCGTGCCGGGTGCGGTGCGGGCGTGGGCCGACCTGCACGGCCGGTTCGGACGCCTCGACTTCGCCGCCCTGCTGGAACCCGCGGCCCGGCTGGCTGAGGAGGGTTTCCCGCTGTCGCCGGTGGTGGCCTGGGCCTGGGGGCGCACCGTCGCCGCCGTGCGGGGGCGGCTGCGCGACGCCGCGGACGCCTCGGCGTCCGGCTTCCTGCCCCATTTCGCCCCGGACGGTTGGGAGCCGCGGGTGGGCGCGCTCTGGCGTTCGGACGCCACCGCCGCCACCCTGCGCGCCATCGGCGCCTCCGGGGGCGAGGCGTTCTACGACGGCGAGCTGGCCGAACGCATCGTGGCGTTCGCGGCCGCCAGCGGCGGCGACCTCGCGGCCACCGACCTGTCCGCCCATCGCTCGGAGTGGGTCACGCCCATCTCGGCGGCCTACCGCGACCACGAGGTGTGGGAGATCCCGCCCAACGGCCAGGGCATCGCAGCCCTGATCGCGCTGCGCGTACTTGAGGGCTTCGACGCCGACGACGTCCTCCCCTTCGCCCCCGGACCCGACGGCGCCCCGCGCCCCGCCGCCTGGCACCGGGCGGTGGAGGCCGTCAAGCTCGCCCTGGCCGACACCCACGCCCTGGTGGCGGACCCCCAGCACGCCGACGTGCCGGTGGCCGAGCTCCTCGGCGACGCCCACGTGAACCGGCGGCGGGCCCTGATCGGCGAGCGGGCGGTGCCGCCGGTCGCGGTCGACCCGCGGGGCTCCGACACGGTCTACCTGTCGGTCGCGGACGGCGAGGGGCAGCTGGTGAGCTTCATCCAGTCCAACTTCGCGGGCTTCGGCTCCCACGTGGTGGTGCCGGGCACCGGCATCTCGCTGCAGAACCGGGGCTGGGGCTTCTCGCTCGAGCCCGGGCACCCCAATGAGCTGGCGCCGGGCAAGCGTCCGTTCCACACGATCATCCCGGGGTTCCTGACCCGCGGCGGCCAGCCCGTGGGCCCGTTCGGCGTCATGGGCGGGCACATGCAGGCCCAGGGGCACGTGCAGGTGGTGCTCGCGACGGTGGACGGCGGCGACGACCCCCAGACCGCGCTCGGCCGGCCCCGCTGGTTCTTCGACGCCGAGACCGGCCGCCTGGAGGTCGAGGCGGCCGCGGGCGAGGCGGTCGTGGCCGACCTCGCGGCGCGCGGTCACGCGGCCCGGGTCGCAGCGAGCGCCGCCACCTTCGGCCGCGGCCAGGCGATCTGGCGGCGCGAGGACGGCACGCTCGTCGCGGCGTCCGAACCGCGGGCCGACGGCTACCCGGCCGCGTGGTGAGCCACTCGTCGCCCGTTGACACCGCCGGATGACCGCGACTAACGTGACACTCGTCGGACTTATACGTCACAGCGTGGTCACAGCAATCGGAGCCGTGACCGGACGTGGTCTTCGAGGATCGTCGTGAGCTCACCTGTTCCTTCCCCCCGTGGGGTCGAATCCCCCGCGGACAACCCCAGCACCTATCTTGAGGGGCCCGCCCGGCAGAAACTGGTGTGGTCGATCCTCATCTCGTCCACGGCGTTGTTCGCGTGCTACTTGGCCGCCGGCTCGGTGCTCCTGCCGATCCAGGTCGAGAACCTCGACCCGGCGAACCGCGAGACGAACCTTGCGATCGTCACCTCGCTCTCCAGCTTCGCCACGCTCTTCGTCCAGCCGATCGTCGGGGCGTTGTCGGACCGGACGCGCAGCAGGCTCGGACGCCGCGCGCCCTGGATGCTCGGCGGTGCCGTGCTGGGCGGCATCATGCTCACCCTCATCCCACACATCGGCGTCAACGTCGCCCTGGTGGCGGTCATGTGGGTGCTCGCCCAGGTTTCGCTGAACTCGGTCCAGGGCCCGATGAGCGCCCTGGTGGCCGACCGCTTGGCGCCCACCTACCGCGGCACGGCGTCGGCCTTCTTCGGTGTCGGCATGACGCTGGGCACCATGGTTGGCGTCGTCGGCGCCGGCTTCATGGTCACCCAGCTCGGCCTGGGCTACGCCGTCTTCGGCATCGCCGTCATCGTCCTCGTCGGCCTGCTCGTGTTCCTGAATCAGGATCAGTCGTCGAAGGGCATGGCGCTGCCCGCCTTCAGCTGGCTCGAGTTCGCCAAGGGCTTCGGACGCCCCTTCCGCAGCGCCGACTTCCGCTGGGCCTTCGCGCAGCGCTTCGTCATGTTCCTCTCTTACATGGGCATCGTCGGGTACATGCTGTACATCCTCACCGGGTACGTGGGCCTCACGACGGAGGAGGCCGGCCCCATCATGGCGCTGCAGCAGATGGTGAACAGTGGCTTCGCCATCGCCGCCACGTTCCTGGCCGGGCCGCTGTCGGACAAGCTCGGCCGCCGCAAGATCTTCGTGTTCGTCGCGCCGTTCTTCGTCGCCGTCGGCTGTGTCTTCCCCATCCTGATGCCGAACGTCATGGGCATCCTGTTCTTGGCCGCCTTCGCCGGCATTGGCTTCGGCGCCTACATGGCCGTGGACGTGGCGCTGGTCGTCGACATCCTCCCCAACCCCGAGGAGGCCGCGAAGGATCTCGGTGTCATCAACATCGCCAACAACGTGCCCCAGATGTTCGCCCCCATCGTCAACGCGGTCCTGATCGCCAACATCGGCTACGTCGCGCTGTTCCCGTGGGCCATCGTGCTCGCGATCTTCGCCGCCTTCCTCGTGTTCCCGATCAAGGGCGTGCGCTGAGCCATCCGACCGTCCCCGCCGCCCACCCGGACCGCGGTGACCCGATCCCGCAAAGGACGTGACCATGGACATCCGCAACCCGATCATCACCGGCTTCCACCCGGACCCCAGCGTCGTGCAGGTGGGTGAGGACTACTACCTCGCCAACTCCACCTTCGAGTACTACCCCGGCATTCCGATCTTCCACTCCACCGACCTGACTCAGTGGGAGCTGATCGGTCACGTCGCGGTGCGCGAGGGCCAGCTCGGCTCGCACGAGGCGCGCACCGGCGGCGGGGCGTGGGCCCCAACCATCCGCCACCACGATGGCCGCTTCTGGCTCGTGATCCCCGACATGATGGGCGGACGCGGCAACGTGCTGTTCACCGCCGAGCGGCCCGAGGGGCCGTGGAGCGACGGCGTCGTCATGGACGTGCTCGGCATCGACCCCGACATCGCGTGGGATGAGGACGGCGTCTGCCACGTCACCATGTCGGGCTTCACCCTGGCCGACGACGGCACGCTGACCCACCAAGGCATTACGCAGGTGCAGCTCGACACGCAGACGGGCGCGGCGCTGTCCGAGCCCAAGCACCTCTGGTCGGGCACCGGGGGGATGTTCCCCGAGGCACCGCACGTCTACCACATCGGCGACTGGTGGTACCTGATGATCGCCGAGGGCGGCACCGAGCGCGGGCACAGCGTCACCATCGCCCGCGGCCCGGCGATCGACGGCCCGTTCGAGCCCTGCCCGCACAACCCGATCGTCACCGCCCGCGGCTCCGACCGCCCCGCGCAGAACACCGGCCACGGTGACCTCGTCCGCACCCCCGACGGCGGCTGGGCCATGGTGCTGCTCGGCACGCGGCCGCGCTCGATGACCCGGGCGTTCGCGCCCATGGGCCGCGAGACGTTCCTCACCCCGGTCACCTGGCAGGACGACTGGCCGCACGCCGAGCCCGTGCACCTCGGGGAACGGCACGATGCGGTGGAGCGGTCGTTCACGTTCCCCAGCGACGCGCCCGCGGCTCTCGACGGTTTCGACCCCGAGATCATCGCCGTGCGACAGTTCCCCCGCGAGGTGGCCGACCTGGCGACCCGGCCGGGCTGGGCGCGGCTGCTGGGCGCCGGGGAGGGCATGGAGGCGTTCCGCCCGGTGTTCCTGGGAGTGCGGCAGTGCACTGAGGGCATGACGGTGGAGGTCACCCTGGACGTCTCCGACGGGGTCGGTGGGCTCAGCATGCGCTTTGATGAGAACTTCCACCTCGACGTGGAGGTCGACGGCTCCGAGGTGACCGCGACGATGGCGGCCAACCTGCTGCGGCAGTCCTGGACGCACACGCGCGCGGACGCCGACCCGGTCGTCCGGCTGCGGATCGTGGCCAAGCCCGCGGCGTCCGGCCAGCTGGGCGTGACCGTGGGCTGCGACCTGCTCCGCGCCGAGGTGTTCGACGGCGGGGAGTGGGTGGGCGTGGGCCGGACCGACGGCCGGTACCTCTCCAGCGATGTCGCCGAGTCCTTCACCGGGCGCGTCGTCGGGCCCTATGCCCGCAGCGGCACCGTCTACGTCGAGCGCATCGACTACGCCGGGCGCGACATCGAGCGCGGCGCCCTGCAGGAGCACTGACCGGTTCGGTCGGTGAGGGGCTCAGGGCCGGGCTGCCGCGAGAAAGCCCTCCTGGGTGAGCGCCGCGACGCCGTCGGGCGCGTGCAGCAGCACGGCGAACACCCGTCGGCGGGCCAACAGACACGCGCCGGTCGCCGCGGCGAACTGGTCGAGTGCGGACGCCACCACCTCCGGTGGCGACTGGAGCCGCGACGCGAGCGCCGCACCGAAACCCGGCAGGCTCGGCGCGAACACCGACGCTGGCGCGCCGCCGACCACCACGAGGCTGGGGTCGACGAGGCCGACGGCGTAGGCGATCTGCGGCGTGATGCCGGCCAGGAAGGCGCGGGCTGTCTCGGGAGCCGCGGCGTGGTCGCTGCTCGTGGCGGGCAGCAGCTCGTTGAGCGACAATTCGCCCGCGCTGCCGTGGGCACCGACGTACAGCTGCCCGTCCAGCAGGAGGGCGATCGACGGGCGGCGGCCCAGGCTGACGAGCATCACGTCGCGGACGCCCCGGGCAGCGCCCGACTCGTGCTCGGCCCACAGGGCCGACCGGGTGTCGTGGCAGGTGAGGACGTCGCCGGGCAGCACGTCGGCGAAAACCTCCGCCGGCCGGCTGTTCGCCAGATGGCCGAGCGCCAGGGATCGCACCAGCGTGCCGTCCGCCCCCAGGGCGCCGGAGACGGCCAGGCCGGTCGTCCACACGCGCTCCACCGGGACGCCGACCAGCAGCTCGGCGATCACCGCGCGCGTGCCGTCGACGTCACCCGGCGGCACGGCGGCCTCCCCCACCACCTGCACCTGCCCCGCGAGATCGGCGCTCACCACGCGCACCGCGTGGCCGCCGAGGTCCACCCCGAGCACGACCGCGTCGGGGGTCGCGAGCTGATAGGTGCGGGCCGGACGCCCCAGGCCGGCCGGGGCGGGGTCGCGCGCGGCGATCCACCCCTTCGCGCCGAGGGTGCCCAGCACGGCGCGTACCGACGCGGGCGTGAGGCCCGTGGCGGCAGCCGTGTCGGAGACGCGGTGCGGTTGACCGTCGGTGAACGTGGCGACGACGACCCGCTCGTTCCACTGGCGCACCGAGGAGGGATCGGCGCTGGCCGGCGGGTGGTCGCTCACCGGGGCATCATGCCACGGTCCAACCCGCCACCGGCCGGGCCCGAGCGGAGGGCTCCGTGACCAGCACGCTGGCCCCGTCCGCGTGCTGCGGGAAGGCCGCGAGGTAACGCTCGAACCACGTGGCGGCGAAGGCGTCCGCGTCCTCGGCGTCGACCAGGGCCCAGACGCTGCCCCCGTACCCGGCGCCGAAGGCGGACGCGGCGTGCGCGCCGAGCTCGCGCGCGGACCCGGCCAATCGACGCGTCTCGGGGATCTGGTTGCCCAGGCCGGCGTCGGCGCCCTGTTGGGAGGCGTCCACGAGCTCACCGAAGCGCGTCAGGTCGCCCCGGGCCAGGGCCTCGGCGGCCGCCGGAATGAGGTCCTCCGACTCGGTGAGGAACTGCTGCAGCCGGCGGGTCAGCTCAGCGTCGTCGCGCACCAGGGCGGTGAGGCGGGCGCGGGCGTCCGGCACCGCGTGCAGCGCCGAGCCGAGGTTGGCGTCCTCGCGTCCGGTCGCGCCGTTCCAGGCCTGCGTGAGCGCCCGTGCCAGCTCCGAGGAGCGGTTGTAGTGCTCCAGCGCCGAGCCGGTCTTCTCCGCGAGGACGCCGCTCATGACGACGACGAAGCGCAGCGACGGGTCGAGCGGGATGCTCCGCTCCCGCACGGGCACCAGCCCGGCAAAGTCGAACAGGCCGAGCGTGCCGGGCTGCGAACAGATCATGGCCGTGTGGTCCTCCGAACCGCCCCGGGTGCCCACGCCGCGCAGGCCGGTGAGCGGGCCGAAACCCGAGCCGTTCTCCACGCAGGCGAGGTAGGTGGCGAGGGCCTCGTCAGAGGTCAGGGTGGCGGCCCAGGCGTCCGTGGCCGGGAAGCCGTTGTGGTGGGCGAGCGCGAGCGCGGTGGCCACGATCATCGCCGACGAGCTGCTCATGCCGCTGGCGAGCGGCAACGTGGCGTCAATGGCCACGTGCCCGCCCCGGACCGGGCCGAAATTGTGCTCCAGGCGTCCCACGACGGTGCGCAGGTAGTGGCCCCAGTGCCCGGCGGGCAGTGAGGCGCCGTCGCGCAGGTCGACCTCGCCGGGCAGGGAGCCGCTCGTGGCCGTCAGGGCCCGACCCGGCCCGTCGGTCACGGTGGCCGTCACGCCCCGATCGAGCGCCATGACCAGGCAACGCCCGCCGGCGTAGTCGGTGTGCTTGCCCAGCACCTCGATGCGGCCGGGGGAGAACCAGGCCGTCACAGCACCGGCTCCCGGCCGGCCAGCGCCGCCGCCACGGCGGCGACATCCCCCCGCTGGGAGAGGTCGAGGACGCCGGCATCGCTCTCGATGACGGCGAAGGGTTCGCCGGCGGCGAGTGCCCCGCGGACGGCGTCGGTGAGCTCGTACTCCCCGCGCGAGGAGGGCTGGACGGCCGCCGCGTGATCGAAGATCGACGGCGCGAACGCGTAGCAGTTCATGCTGACGCGTGCATCGCCGAGGCGGGCCAGCGTCGCGTCATCGGGTTTCTCGACGATGTCGACGAGCTGACCGTCGCGCGCCTCGATGAGCGCAAACGCGCGCACCCGCTGGGCGGGGATGTTGCCGCGTTCGGTCAGACCCCGGGGGTCGAAGCCGACCAGGCCGTGGCCCGGCGTCCGCCGCAGGGCGGCCAGCGCCTCGGTCGGGTAGTGATTGTCGGAGTTCAACAACAGGAACTGCCGGTCACCCACCGCCTCGCGGGCGGCGAGGAGGGCGTCCGCCGTGCCGAGGGGACGCTCCTGGACGGCGAAACGGATCTCGGTGCGGTGGCGCGGGAGTTCGCCGTAGTAGCGCCGGATCTCCTCGTGCTCGGGGCCGATGACGAGGACGACGTCGCTGATCCCGGCGTCGGCGGCGGCGCCGATGACGTGGTCGAGGAAGGGGCGTCCGACGTCGATCATGCTCTTCAGGCCGCGGTCGGCCATGCCGGACTGGGCTGAGCTGAGCTCGACGCCGGCGGCCTCCTTGCGCATCCGGGTGCCGAGGCCGCGCGCCATGAACACCGCGGTCGTGAGGTCAGTCTGTGCGTTCTCCACCCCCCCATCGTAGGGCGCCTGACCCATTTTGGATAGACTCTTTCCAAAGTGGCGCGCCGCCGTTAGGCTGGGGCCATGACCGACTCAGGCACGATCCACTTCGGCACCGGCGGGTGGCGCGAGATCATCGGCGACGGCTTCACCCGGGCCAACGTCCGACGCATCACCCAGGCCCTGTGCGATCGCATGGCGGCCGAGGGGGTGGACGAATCGGGCGTGGTGGTCGGCCACGACCGGCGGTTCCTGTCACTCGAGGCGTCCCGCTGGGTCGTGGAGGTGCTGCTCGGCAACGGCATCCCCGTCACCCTGATCGAACGCCCGGCCCCCACGCCCATGTTCATGTGGACGGTCCGCAACCTCGGCTGCGCCTACGGCCTGGCGGTGACGGCGAGCCACAACCCGGCGCTCTACAACGGCATCAAGGTGTTCACCGAAGGCGGCCGCGACGCCGAGGTGGCCGTCACCGACGCGATCGCCGCCCGGGCCAACGCGCTCGGCGAGGCCGACATCGTCGCCGTGGCCCCGGAGGCCGTGGCCGACCATCCGCTGCTCACCGTGCAGATGTCCCTCAACTGGTACCTGGACGCCATCATCGAGAAGCTGGACATGGAGACCATCCGGCACCGGCACCTCCACATCGTGCTGGACCCGATGTTCGGCGTCGCCCAGACCAGCCTGCAGACCGTCCTGATGACCGCCCGCTGCCAGGTGGACGTCATCAACGACCGCCACGACGCCCTGTTCGGCGGACGCATGCCCTCCCCCACCGCCGCCACGCTGGAGCCGCTCAAGCAGGCCGTGCTGGAGCGCAAGGCCGATCTCGGCATCGCCACCGACGGGGACGCAGACCGCCTCGGCATCATCGACGACACGGGGGCGTTCCTGCACCCCAACCAGATCCTGGTGCTGCTGTACCACTACCTGCTCACCACCAAGGGCTGGCACGGGCCGGCGGTGCGCAACATGTCGACCACCCACCTGCTCGACCGGGTCGCGCAGGCCCACGGCGAGGTGTGCCACGAAGTGCCGGTGGGCTTCAAGTGGATCTCCGCGAAGATGGACGAGACGGACGCGGTGATCGGCGGCGAGTCCTCCGGCGGCCTGACCGTCCGCGGTCACATCGCCGGCAAGGACGGCGTCTACGCCGGGAGCCTCTTGGTGGAGATGGTGGCGGCGTCCGGCAAGAAGCTGTCGGAACTCTACGCCGACATCCTGGCCACCTACGGCCGGCTCGAGATGGTCGAGGCGGCCTACTCCTTCGCCGGGGAGCGCAAGGCCGAGCTCGAGCACCGCCTCTTCACCGACCACGATCTGCCCGACTTCGGCCATGCGATCAGCCGCGTGCGCTGGGACGACGGGTGCAAGGTCTACTTCGCCAATGACGGCTGGGTAACGATCCGCTTCTCGGGCACCGAGCCCGTGCTGCGGGTCTTCTGCGAGATGCCGACCCTGGCCGAGGCCGAGCAGGTCAGCGCGCTGGTGGCGGGTCGTCTCGGGCTCACGTGATGCACGCCACCGCGTGGATTCCGCGCGGCGGGGTCACCGTCCGCCCCCGTTTGCTTGCGGGGCCTCGCGGGAGTCGGTAGCGTGCTGACACGTCACAGCGGGCATGTCACAGCACGCATGTGTTTCACGGTGTGACGCAGGCTCCCCTCCAACGTAGGACGGCTCCCGATGCGTATCCCCTTCAACGACGGCTGGGCCGTCCGGACGCCGCAGGGCCCGTTCGCCGCCTTCGACGCCGCAGCGGTCGAGCCGACGCCGGTCACCCTGCCCCACGACGCCTTGCGCGACGCGCAGCGGACGCCGGACGCCCCCGCGGCCGGCGCGAACGCCTACTACCCGCCGGGCAACCACACCTACCTGAAGACCTTCGACGTGCCGGCGGCCTGGGAGGGCCGCGTGGTGCGCCTGGAGTTCGGCGGGGCCATGCGGCACGCACAGGTGTTCATCAATGAGGAGTTCGCCGGCAACTGGGCCGACGGCTATGCCCGCTTCTTCGTCGATGCCACCCCGTTCCTGCGGTACGGCGAGCCCAACAAGGTGCGGGTCGAGACCCGCACGGGTCAGGATTCGCGCTGGTATTCGGGCGCCGGCCTGCACCGCGGCGTGTTCTGCCACGTGGACGCCCCCGCGCACGTGCTACCCGACGGCGTCCGGGTGACGACACTGCGCCTCGAGAACCTCCCGGCCGGGGCGGGGGACGCCCCGCCGCGCGCGACCGTGGAGGTCGCCACGGAGCTGACCAACGCCGGGCTGACCACGGCATCCACCACGCTCACGACGGTGCTCGTCGACCCCCACGGCGTCGAGGTCGACCGGGACGCCACGCCCGTGACCCTGCCGCCGGGCCGTCCGCAACGGGTCCGGCAGCGGTTCGTCGTGACCGACCCGGCGCTGTGGGGGCCGGAATCACCGCAGCTCTACACCGCCGACACGACCCTGACGCCGGCGTCCGGCGGTGAGGGGGCGACCCGGACGACGACGTTCGGCATCCGCACCGTGACGGCCGACCCAGGGCTCGGGCTGCGCATCAACGGCGAGCCGGTGCTGCTGCGGGGCGCCTGCATCCACCACGACAACGGCCCCCTGGGCGGCGCCGCGATTCCCCGCGCCGAGGAGCGGCGCATCGAACTCTTGCGCGCGGCCGGCTTCAACGCCGTCCGGGCCGCGCACAACCCCTTGTCGGCGGCCATGCTGGACGCCTGCGACCGGCTCGGCATGCTCGTCATGGACGAGGCGTTCGACATGTGGGTGCGGTTCAAGACGCCCTACGACCACGCCATGGAGTTCCCGCAGTGGTGGCGCGCCGACCTCGCGTCGATGGTGGCCAAGGACCTCAACCACCCCAGCGTCATCATGTACTCCCTCGGCAACGAGATCGCCGAGGTCGGCATGCCGCACGGCGCCGTCCTCGCCCGCGAGATGGCCGAGCACGTGCGCGCGCTCGACCCGACGCGGCTGGTGACCAACGGCGTGAACGCCGCCCTGACGGTGCTCGACGAGCTGGCCGAGCAGGCGAAGAACACCCCCGGCGGGCTCAACGAGCTGATGGCCGGGGCGGCGTCCGACCCCGGGGACGGGATGAACGCGCTCGGCTCGGGCGAGAACGTCACCCGCCGCACCGCGGAGTCGAGCGCGGCCCTCGACGTGCTGGGGCTCAACTACGCCGAGGGCCGCTACGCGCTGGACGCCGAGAAATTCCCGCACCACGTCCTCGTGGGCTCGGAGACGTTCCCGCAGCGCATCGGCGACCTGTGGCCGATGGTGCTGGAGCACCCCCACGTCATCGGCGACTTCACCTGGACCGGCTGGGACTACCTCGGCGAGGTCGGCATCGGCGCGACGGCCTATGCCGATGACCCCGACGCCACGCCCGCCCTGGAGCGGGAGTACCCGTTCCTGACGGCCTGGTGCGGTGACCTCGACATCACGGGCTGGCGGCGCCCGGTGAGCTTCTACCGCGAGATCGTGTTCGGCCTGCGCACCGAGCCCTCCATCGCTGTGCTCCGCCCCGAGCACCACGGCCGGGAGATCGCCATGGCCTCGCCCTGGTCGTGGTCGGACTCGGTGTCGTCGTGGACGTGGCCGGGCTTCGAGGGGCGTCCCGTCGTGGTCGAGGTGTACGCCGACGCCGACGAGGTCGCGCTGCTGTGCAACGGGGCGGAGGTGGCCCGCGGCCCCGTCGGCGAGGTCCGGCCGATGCAGGCCACCCTCGAGACCACCTACACCCCGGGGACGCTCACCGCCGTGGCATACCGCGGGGGCGAAGAGGTGGGCCGCACCGAGCTGGTCACCGCCGGCGAAGCCGTGCTGACGGCGTCCGCCGACCGCACCACGCTGCGCGCCGACGGCACCGATCTCGCCTACGTCGCCCTGGAGTGGCGCGACGCCGACGGCATCCTCGCCACCGCGGCGGACGCCGAGGTGACGGTGGAGGTGAGCGGCGCCGGCGTCCTGGCGGGGATGTGCAGTGCCAACCCGAAGACGGCCGAGCGCTTCGACGCCGACACGTGGCGCACCTTCGACGGCCGGGCGCTGGCCGTCGTGCGCCCCACCGGACCGGGCCCGATCACCGTGACGGTGCGCACCGGATCCGCCGAACCCCTGACCCTCGACCTGGAGGCCACCGATGACTGACCACCCGACCCCTGCCGACCTCGACGCCCCGGTGGTGAGGACGACCCACGGCGCCGTCCGGGGGGTGTGGCGCGGGGCCGGGCGGGAGCGTTCGGCGGCCTTCCTCGGCATCCCGTTCGCGGCGCCGCCGGTGGGCGAGCTGCGGTTCGCGGCCCCGGTGCCGCCCGAGCCGTGGGAGGGCGTCCGCGACGCCGTCGAGCCCGGCCCGACCCCGCAGCGGCGCCCGTTCGCGGAGGTGACGTCGATCCCCGAGCCCTCGTACCCGGGTGACGCGACGCTCAACGTCAACGTGTTCACGTCCGCGCCGGGCGGCGAGGACGCCCTGCCGGTGCTCGTCTGGATCCACGGCGGCGGCTACAAGGCCGGCTCCCCCAGCAGCCCCTGGTACGACGGCGCGGCGTTCAACCGGGACGGCGTGGTGACGGTGAGCGTGAGCTACCGGCTGGGGTTCGACGGGTTCGGCTTCATCGAGGGCGCGCCGGCCAACCGGGGGTTGCTCGACCAGGCGGCCGCCCTGGCCTGGGTGCGGGACAACATCGCGGCCTTCGGCGGTGACCCCGGGCGCGTGACGATCGCGGGCCAGTCCGCCGGTGGCGGCTCGGTGCTGGCGATGTTCGCCTGCCCGCCGGCGTCCGGCCTGTTCAGCGGCGCGATCAGCCACTCCGGCGCGCTCGACCCACTGCCCGCCGACGAGGCGCGCGAGCGCTCGGAGCGGCTGGCCGCGGCGCTCAGCGTCGAACCCACCCTCGCGGGGTTCCGCAGCGTGAGCGAGGACGCGATCCTCGACGCGACCGACGCGATGGCCGCGCCGCCCGCCGGGGCCGGCCTGCCGCCGGGAGAGGTCGTGGACGCCATGCTCACCGGCCCGGCGTTCGGCGGCATCACGTTCATCCCGTACCTCGACGACGCGACCCTCACCGATCCGGTGGCCGCGGTCGCGGCGTCCGACGTGCCGCTCGTCATGGGCACGGTGGCGCACGAGTTCACCTTCATCGGCCAGATGATGGCGCCGCTGTTCGGGGACGCCGACGTGCCCGACCTGCTGCGCGGCAGCGTCGTGGGGCCGGTGGCGGACGCCCACGTGGCGGCCCACCCGGACCTGTCGGGCCCGCTGCTCGTGGGCCAGCTGATGACGGACAAGATGTTCCGCGGCCCGCTCGTGCGGTTCCTGGCGGCGCGGGCGTCCGGTGGGGCGGCGTCCAGCTGGGCCTACGACTTCCGCTGGCCCAACGCCAGCAACGGCTTGGTGGCGCACTGCGCGGAGATCCCGTTCGCGTTCGACCTGCTGGACGCCCCGCAGGTCGAGACCTCCTCGGGCCCGGACGCGCCGCAGGAGCTGGCCGACGAGATGCACGCCGACTGGGTGGGGTTCATCAGCACCGGCGCGATGCCGTGGCAGCAATGGACGCCCGCGGAGTCGCTCGCGAAGGTGTACGACACCCCCACCCGGGTCGAGGAACGCTACCGGCTCGAGGGCGAGATCGACGCACTGCTGGGGGGTCACCATGGCTGAGGGCCGGCTGCGCATCGTCTCCGACAACGACTACTCGGGCGACCCCGACGGCTTGTTCCAGCTGGTGCACCACGCGCTGAGCCCCTCGGCGGAGCTGGTGACCGTGATCGGCTCGCACCTGCGTGAGGGAGACGCCTTCGACCCCTCGGAGACCACCGCCGACAACGCCGCGGCGCTGGCGTCTGACTACCTCGGCCGCGTCGGGCGCGGGGACGTGCCCGTCGTGGCGGGCTCGAACGTCGCGCTCACCGATCGGCGGACGCCGCACGACTCGGCCGGCGCCCGGGCCATCATCGCGGCCGCCCACGCCGACGACCCCCGGCCGCTGTACGTGACGCTGGGCGCCGGGCTGACGGAGCTGGCGTCCGCCTGGCTGCTCGACCCGACGATCGCGGGCAAGCTCACCGCGGTGTGGATCGGCGGCGCGGAGCACCCCGGCGTCGAGTCGCCGCCCGGCGCACCGGCCGCGGAGTACAACACCGCCATCGACCCGATCGCCGCGCAGGTGGTGCTCAACGACTCCGACCTCCAGGTGTGGCAGGTGCCGCGGACGTCCTACCGGCAGACGCTGGCGTCCTTCACCGAGATGAAGGCGCACCTGACCGGGCCGGTCGGGCGCGACCTCGTGGGCGTGCTGGAATCGTTGCAGGAGCGCATCCGTTCCTTCGGGCTCGACATCGGCGAGACCTACATCCTCGGCGACTCGCCGCTGGTGCTGCTCACCGCGCTGCAGTCGAGCTTCGAGGCGTGGCCGAGCTCGTCGGAGTCGGCGGTGCTACCGATGCCGGCGATCAACGACGACGGCTCGTACTCCGACGCGCCGGTGCCCGGCCGGACGGTGCGGGTGTGGCACCGCCTCGACTGCGCGCTGATGATGCGCGACCTGTACGCCAAGCTGGCCGGGGTCTGAGGGCGCGGACGTTCGTGCCGGTGCCGCCGTCGCGTCACCCCGGGGGCCCCGGAATGTCACACCGGGCGGTTAGCGTCGACGCGGCATTGATCCGCCGTCGTCGAAGGAGCCCCCCATGCCCCGTTCCCCCCGTCGCCTCGCCGCCGGCGCGCTCGCCGCGCTGCTCGGGGCGTCCACCCTCGGTCTCGGCCTCGCCGCGCCCACCGCGCAGGCGGCGCCGGGCGACGTCGTGATCAGTGAGAACTTCGACGACGGCCAGGTGCCGGCGGGCTGGCGGGCGGTGGCCGGGCCTTGGTCGGTCGTCGACGGCCGGCTGGTGGTGAGCGGCGGCCAGATCTCGCGCATGACCTTCGGGGAGAACCTCACCAACTACCGCCTGGACGCCGACGTCCGGTTCGAGCAGGTCGCCAACGCGACCCGCTGGGCGGGCGTGCTGGTGGACGCCCCCGCCGATGGCGCGGTGCCCTGGTGGCAGGCCGTGATGCGCACGACGTCCACCGCGGCCAACGGCATCGAGATCGCCCAGCGGACGCCGTCGAACGGGTGGAACGTCCCCTTCACCGCGTCCGCGCCCACCGACGCCGGGGTCGGTCGTGACGTGGCCGTGTCGATCGAGGTGCGCGGCACGCAGGTGCGCTGGTTCTTCGACGGCGCACCGGTGTTGGAGGGGCGGGTGCAACGTACGGCGGACGGCGTCCAAGGGCTGGTCGCCGACGGATCGACCGTCAGCTTCGACAATGTGGTCGTCACCGAGATCGAGCCCGCCACGTTGAACCAGGGCGACGGGGAGCTCCCGGCGATCGCCGCCCACCGCGGCTACAGCGCCGTGAACCCCGAGAACACGCTCGCCGCCCTGGTGGCCGGGGCGCGCGCGGGTGCCGCCTGGGTCGAGACCGACGTGCACACCTCCGCCGATGGCGTCCCGGTGATCATGCACGACGACACGGTGGACCGCACGACGCCGGGCAGCGGGCGTGTGAGCGGGCTGACCGGGCCGGCCCTCACCGGCCTCGACGCCGGCTCGTGGTTCGACGCGGCGTTCGCCGCGCAGCGTGTGCCGACCCTCGACGAGGCGCTGGAGGTCACCGCACGTTCCACCAGCGACCTGCTGCTCGAGATCAAGGGCCCCGAGACGCCCGCCGAGGTGGCCCGCATCCTCGACGCGGTGCGCGCGGCCGGCATGGCCGACCGCACGCTGGTGCAGAGCTTTGACGAGGCCGTCCTGCGGGCAGCACGCGCGCACGACCCGTCGATCCGCCTAAGCCTGCTGCGCGGCCAGCTCGACGCCGATCCGGTCGCCGTCAGCCGCGACCTCGGCGTGGTGGCGTACAACCCCTCCTTCGGCGCGCTGCGCAACCGACCGTCGCTGGTGGGCGAGCTGAACGCCGCCGGGGTCGCCGTGTTCGCCTGGACCGCCGACGCCGCCACCGACTGGGCGTGGCTCACCGACGCCGGCGTCGACGGCATCATCACGAACCGGCCGGGCGCGCTCGGCGGGTGGTTGACGGCCCGGGAGCAGGCCCCGGCCCCCGCCCCGGCTCCGGCCCCGACGGTGACCGTCGTGGCGCCGGCCGACGGCAGCACGGTGGAGCGCGGGGAGCGGTTCGCGGTGGCGGCGAGCACGACCGACGCCACGGACGTGACCGTCACCCTGGACGGCGCGGCGGTGACGTCCGGGTCGATCGAGGCGTCCGCCCTCACGCTCGGCCGGCACACGGTGACGGCCACGGCGAGCGGGGCGGGTGGCACCGCGACGGCGTCCAGCACGTTCGAGGTGGTCGTGACCGCCGAGGGGCTGCGCGGACGCCTGATCGCGGCGGACGTCAGCCTCGGCCAGCTCCAGCAGATGCTCACCGCGCTCCAGAAGGAGGACTGGGGGCGCCTTCGCAACGCGGTCGTGCGCCACGTGGCGGACGCCGCCACCCGGGCCCGCCTGCTGGAGGAGATCGACGCGCTGGCCGGATGAGGCTGGGCCCGAGGGGTCCGGGCCTGAACGGTCCGGGCCTGATGGCGTCGGGCCTGATGGCGTCGGGCCGGATGAGTCTAGGCTGGGGCGCGCCCGCCGATCCGATGAAGGAACCGCCATGACCCAGCCCGTCCCCGACGACCAGATCTGGCCCGCCATCCGCGCCGAGGCGGCGCGGGACGCGGAGCGGGAACCGTGCCTGGCCGGCTTCCTCAACGAGGCGATCCTGCGGCACAACAGCTTGATGGGGGCGCTCGGCAGCTTGCTCGCGCACAAGCTGTCGGGCGCCACCATGTCGGCCCTCACGGTGCTCGACCTGGCCCACCAGGCCTTCGACGGCGACCCATGGATCGAGGAGTCGGTGCTGGCCGACCTGCAGGCCGTCGTGACCCGCGACCCCGCGACGCGCGGCTACAGCCAGCCCCTGCTGTACTACAAGGGCTTCCACGCCGTGCAGTCGTTCCGGATGGCGCACCACTTCTGGGTGAGCGACCGCCAGGCGCTCGCCCTGTTCCTGCAGAGTCGCATCTCGGAGGTGTTCGCGGTCGACATCCACCCCGGTGCCCGCATCGGGCGCGGCGTGATGTTCGACCACGCCACGTCCGTGGTGATCGGCGAGACGGCGGTCATCGAGGACGACTTCTCGATGCTGCACGAGGTGACCCTGGGCGGCACCGGCAAGGTGGGGGGCGACCGCCACCCCAAGATCGCCCGCGGCGTGATGATCGGCGCCGGCGCGAAGGTGCTGGGCAACATCCGCGTCGGCGAGGGCGCCAAGATCGGGGCGGGCAGCGTCGTGTTGGAGGACGTCCCGGCGCACTCGACCGTCGCGGGGGTGCCCGCCAAGCTGATCGCGTTCCCCAAGGAGTCGTTCCCGGCCCTCGAGATGGACCAGCGCTTCGAGTGCGACGCCTGAGAGTGCCGCGTCAGCTGTTCGGGTTCTGACCCAGCGTGACCTGGCCCGACATCGGCTGGGAGCCGCGCACGAACGACACCATCACCTGCTGACCGACCGGGAGCGCCCGGACGTGGCCGATGAGGGACCAGGTGCCGGTCACCGGCGCGCCATCGATCGCGGTCACGATGTCACCGGGCTGGAGCACTGACGCGGCGGGGCCGTTGCCGACCACCTGCTCGATGCCCGCGCCGGTCACGGAGGCACCGTCGGTCGTGGCCACCGCGTCCCGGCTGCCCACGCCGAGGTAGGCGTGCTGCGCCGTGCCGGTGCTGATGAGCTGCGGCACGATCAGGTCGACCTCGGCGGTGGGAATCGCGAAGCCGATGCCGATGTTGCCCGCCTGCCCCGAGCCCTGGGTGAGGCTCGCGATCGAGCTGTTGATGCCCACCAGGGTGCCGGCGTCGTTCACGAGCGCGCCGCCGGAGTTGCCCGGGTTGATGGCCGCGGAAGTCTGGATCGCGTTGGTCACCACCGGCTGGCTGCTGCCCACCTCGGACGCCGACGTGGCGACGGGGCGGTCGATGGCGCTCACGATGCCGGTCGTCACCGTGCCCGCCAGCCCCAGCGGGTTGCCGATGGCCATGACCGCGTCCCCCACCCCGACCTGGGTGGCGGAGTGGTCGATCGGGGTGAGCCCGTCGGGGGCGTTGCGGAGCTGGAGCACGGCCAGATCGGTGGTCGGGTCGGTTCCCACCACGTCGGCGTCGTAACGGTGACCGTCGGAGAGGGTGACCGTGATGGTGGCGCCGGTGCCGGCACCGGCCACCACGTGCGCGTTGGTGACGACGTGCCCGGCGGCGTCCCAGACGACGCCCGAGCCGGCGCCCGCACCCTGGGCGGTGGTGACACCGATCGAGACGACGCTCGGCGCCACCGCACTGGCCACGGCCGCCCAGCCGGTGGTCGACGCGCTGCCCGAGACGGCGGCGGGGGCCGCCGCGGTCGGCGCGGTGGTGGCCACCGGCGCGAGTGTCTGCATGCCGCCGATGGTCAGCAGGGAGCTGAGCGCCCCCGCCGCCAGCCCGATTGCCGCCGGCCGCGCCCATCCGCCGCGGGAGGCCCCGGAGCCGGTGGGGGCCGGAGCCGGAGATGGGATAGGCGCCTGGAACGCGGTCGGCCCGGCGTACTGGCCTTGCTGGGGGTACTGGCCCTGCTCGGGGTACTGGCCCTGCTGGGGGTACTGGTCCTGCCGGGGGTACTGGTCTTGCTGGGGGTACGGGTGCTGCGTGGGGTAGGGGGTCTGGGTGCTCACGGGAGTTCCTTTCGGGACGATCAACACAGAGAGGGTGCCTCGCGCCGGCTGAGAGAACGCGAAGGACGGGCGCCGCTCTCAGCGCGCGCTCAGGCGCGCGCCGGGCCCTGACCCGGCAGGATGGGGGCAGCGTTGCTGAGGAGGGAACCATGCGGGTGCTCGTCGTGGAGGACGACCCGGCCATCGCGGAGGTCGTGCGCCGCGGGCTGACGGGTGAGGGCCACGTGGTGGACGTGGAGCGCGACGGCGCCCAGGGCCTGGTGGCCGCCACGCAGGGCTCCTACGACGTCATCGTCCTCGACATCATGCTGCCGCGACTCAACGGCTACGACGTGCTGAAGCACCTCCGCAGCCGCCGAGTGTGGACCCCCGTGCTCATGCTCACCGCCAAGGACGGCGAGTACGACCAGGAGGACGCCTTCGACCTCGGCGCCGACGACTACCTGACCAAGCCGTTCAGCCTCGTCGTGTTGAAGGCCCGGCTGCGTGCGCTCCAGCGCCGCGGCACGCCGGAGCGTCCGGTGACGGTCAGCGCGGCGGGGATCGAGCTCGACCCGGGCGCCCACACCGTGACCCGGGACGGCACCCCGGTGAGCCTCACCCCGAGGGAGTTCGCGCTGCTCGAATACCTGCTGCGGCACCCGAACGCCGCGCTGAGCAAGACGCAGATCCTGCAGAACGTGTGGGACAGCGCCTACGACGGGGACCCCAACGTCGTCGAGGTCTACATCGGCTACCTCCGCAGGAAGGTGGACGCACCCTTCGGCGCAACCTCGATCGAAACGGTGCGGGGCGTGGGCTACCGGCTGCGCGACGACGGCTGACCCTCCGCGCCGCTGCCCACCGCTGGGGTGCCCGTGATCGGGCCCGAGCGAGGAAAACGTGACACTCGATCGCGCACCCGCGCCTTGTCCCGCCTCAGCGCGCGAGTGAGCGCGCACTCACTGTCACGAAACCGTCACGGTGAACCGGGCACCCCCCAGGCTTGGCGAGTCGTCGACCCGCACCGTGCCCCCGTGGGAGCGGGCGATCTCGGCGACGATCGCGAGCCCGAGGCCCGCGCCGCCCGCGTCGCGGGAGCGCGCCGCGTCGAGCCGGACGAAGCGCTCGAAGATCCGGCCCCGCTCGGCGGGCGGAACGCCGGCCCCGTCGTCCTCGACCGTGAGGGTGGCGACGGCGTCGGCGGCACCCACGCCGACCACCACGCGGCTCGCGGCGTGCCGCACCGCGTTGTCGCCGAGGTTGCGCAGCAGGTGCGTGAGCGCCTCCGGATCCCCCACCACCCGGACGGGCGCGATGTGGCCGCGCACCTCGATGCCCGCTCCCGCCCCGGACCGGGGCCCGGAACCCGCCCGCAGCCGGGTCACCTCGGCCAGCGCGAGGTCGTCGAGGTCGACGTCGACCCGGGTCGGCGCCGGCTGGGCGTCGGCCCGGGCGAGGTAGAGCAGGCCGGCGACGAGCGTCCCCAGGCGCTCGGTCTCGGAGCGCATGAGCGGCACGAGGTCGCCGACGACCTGGCCGTCCGACCCGTCCCCGATGAGCTCCAGCGCCCCGCTCAGCGCGGTCACCGGCGAGCGCAACTCGTGGCTGGCGTCGGCGACGAAGAGCAGCTGGGCCTCGCGGGCGGCCGCGAGGCGGGCCAGCATGGCGTTCATGGTGACGGCCAGCGCGGCAATCTCGTCGCGCGAGTCGGGCACCGGCACGCGCTCGCCCAGCCGGGTCGCGCCGATCGCCTCGACCTGGGCGCGGAGATCCTCCACCGGCCGCAGCGCGCGGCCCACCACCCACCACGCGACGACGGCCACCAGCGCCAGCACGAGCGGCAGGGACGCCAGCAGCACACCCACGGTGATCGAGACCGTCTCGTGCGGCCGGCCCAGGGGCGTGGCCACCAGAACGGCCCACGGCGCCCCGTCGTACTCGACCCCTTGCGCCGCGACGATGGGGGCCTCCTCCGCCACGAACGGCCACCACCAGCCCCCGCCGCCCTCGGCGAGCACCCCACCCGGCAGCGGTCGCAGCGCGGCCAGCGGCGTGCTGTCGCTGGTGGTGTAGGCGACGTTGCCGTACGGGTCGACCACCTGGACGTCGAAGGCCGATGTCACGTCGGTGCCGCGGACGGAAGCCGGCCCGCGATCGGCGACGGCCCGGGCCACGAGGCCGGCCTGGGAGATGGCCGACGCCTGCAGCTGGTTGGCGAGCACCCGGAACAGGACGTTGGCGAACACCCCGATGCCGAGGAGCAGGGCCACCCCGACGAGCAGGGTCGCCACCGTGGTGATGCGCCCGCGGATCCCCCACCGCAGCGGGGCACGACGTTCGTCCATGGCTGCATCATGCCGCAGGGCGCCGCCGCGGCTAGGCTCGGCCCGTGACCGAGCAGACCACCCCGCCCGAACCCACGACCCCGGACGCCAAGGACTGGACGTGGGTGCTCGACCGCCCCTGCCCCGAGTGCGGTTTCGACGCCGGCGCGTTGGCCCCCGAGCAGATCCCCGCCGTCATCGCCGACGTCACCGAGCGGTTCACCGTCACGGTCGAGCGGCCAGACGCCGCCCTGCGCCCCGCGCCGCGCACCTGGTCCACCATCGAGTACGCCCAGCACGTGGCCGACCTGATGGAGGTGATGGGCGACCGTCTGCGCCTCATCCTCGACAGTGTCGGGGCCGGCGCCCGCTTCGACGACTTCGACGCCGACGCGGCCGCCGCAGAGAAGGAGTACTGGCAGGCCAACGGGCACGTGACCGCGATTCTCGTGAAGGAGCGCGGTGCCGCGGCCCAGAAGGCCTGGTCGGAGCCGGTCGGCGACCAGTGGAACTGGCAGGGCGTCCGCTCGAACGGCTCGGTGTTCACCGCCGCCACGCTCGGGCAGTACTTCGCGCACGACCTCGTGCACCACACCCACGACGTCGGCGCCTGAGCCCCACGCGCCATGCAGATCGAGCTGACCGCCGAGGCGATCACGGCGTCCAACACCGGCTTCCGGGTGCCCGAGTCGGTCATCGCCGAACTCGGCGGCGGCAAGCGCCCCAAGGTGGTGGTCACCGTGGGCGACGCGACGTTGCACACCTCCATCGCCCCCATGGGTGGGTGCTTCCTCATCGGGCTGAGCAAGGCCAACAAGGCCCTGACCGGGGTCGAGGCCGGCCGGACCTACACCCTCGACCTCACCCTCGACACGGCCGAACGGACGGTCGAGGTGCCCGCCGAGCTGGCCGAGGCGTTCGCCGCGGAGCCCGCCCTGCAGCGCACCTGGGAGGCGTGGAGCTACACGAAGCGGCGCGAGGCCGCCGAGGCCATCGAGGGCGCGAAGCGGCCCGAGACCCGCGCCCGGCGCGTCGAGGCGACGCTCACCGGGCTGCGGGCCTGAGCCGTTCACCTGACCCTGGACGGGTCGAACCTCAGCCGAGGTCCTCGCCGTTGGACGCCGCGACCCGGCCGAGCCACGCCAGCGAGGGCTTGGGCGTCCGCTCGAAGTCCCCGGCCCGGTTCACCGCGATGAGCCCGAAGGTCGGGGTGTAGCTGCCCCACTCGTAGTTGTCGAGCAGCGACCAGTGGGTGTAGCCGAGCACCTCGGCGCCGTCGGCGACGGCGTCCTTCATGCCCTGCAGGGCACCGGTGGTGTAGGCGATGCGGCGGGTGTCGTCGTCGGTGGCGATGCCGTTCTCGGTGACGAAGATCGGCAGGCCGTACTTCTCCCACACCCGGGCGACGTTGATGCCCAGGGCGTCCGGGCGGTAGGCCCAACCGGCGAGGGAGTTCTCCGGGCTCGGCGGGTGGGGCACGGGGCCGTTCGCGTCCACTGGTTGGCTCGTGTACGCCTGGATCCCGACGAAGTCGTCGCCCGCGCTGGCCTCGTAGTAGGCCCCCTCCCACGCATGGAAGACCTTCTCGAACACCGCCTCGTTGCCCTCGGTGGGCGTGAACGCCTGCGCGGCGACCGCCCAGCCGACCTTCGCGGCCGTCTGGTCGCGGAGGATCCGGACGGCCGCCCGGTGCACCTCGCCGATCCGGGCGGCGAACTCCAGCGACGGCATCGGGAGCTGCGCCATCGCCACGGTCGCGGTCTGGTCCGACCCGGCCTCCCCTGCCCCGTTCGCTTCGGACGCCGCCCCCTCGGACGCCGCCCCCTCCGGCGTGGCCGTCATGCGGCTGAACAGCGCGAGGATGTTCGGCTCGTTGACGGTCACCACCCAGTTCACGTCGTGCAAGATCGGGCACACGGCCGCGACGTAGGCACTGAACCGCTCCACGGCGTCCGGGGCCATGAAGCCCCCGGCCGACGCGAACCAGCGCGGGCTGGTGAAGTGGTGCAGCGTGATGATCGGCTCCACCCCGAACGCGTGGCAGGTGTCGATCATGTCCCGGTAGTGCAGCAGCTCGGCCCGGCTGACGTGGCCGCGCTCGGGCTCGATGCGCGCCCACTCGATGCTGAACCGGTACGCCTTCAGCCCCGCCTCGGCGAGCAGCCGGATGTCCTCGCCGAAGCGGTGGTAGGAATCGCAGGCGTCCCCGCTGGGCTCCTTCAGGTGCGGCAGCCCGGCGTGCTCCGCCGCCCAGAAGTCGGCGTTGACGTTGTTGCCCTCGATCTGGTGCGCGGCCGTGGCCGCGCCCCAGAGGAAGTCGTCGCGCAGCACGCCCCGAACGGTGGGGGGCACGTCAGCGATCCGCGCCCGACGCGCGGCTGGCGTTCACCTCGTCGAGCATCGCCTGCAGCTCCTCGGGCTCGCGCCCGGTGAAGCCGGCCATGCCCCGGATCGGGAAGTCCTGCATCATCCGCATGGCGTCGCTGCCGAGCCCTTCGCCGTCCTGGTCCCCCGTACCGAACAGGTCGGCCATCATGGCCTGCAGCCGATCGGCGAAGCCGGGCACGGACAGCGCCTCGCCCATGGTCGACTGCATCGTCAGCGGACGCACGGGGGCGTCGCCCTCGAGCTCCACCCCGGCGCGGCCCCGCAGGTCGCGGCTCGACGCGCCGACCTCGACGACGTACGTACCGCCCTCGATGACGTGCGCGGCGTCGCGCACCTCCCAGTAGCCGAGCTCCTCGGCCGGGATCTCGATGGTGAGCGTCTCGGACGCCCCGGGCTCGAGCGTCACGTCGGCGAAGCCCTTGAGCTCGCGCGGCACGCGCACGACCTCGGAGTCGGGCTTCGACACGTACACCTGGACGACCTCGCGGCCGGCCCGCTCGCCGGTGTTCGTCACGGTCACCTGCACGGTGATGGCGTTGCCGGACGCCGTCGCCGACACGTCCGCGTAGGCGAACGAGGTGTAGCTCAGGCCGTGGCCGAACGGGTAGGCGACGTCGAGATTCGCCTTGTCATAGCCGCGGTAGCCGACGAACAGGCCCTCGCCGTAGCGGACGCCGTTCACGTCACCGGGGAAGTTGTAGAAGCTGGGCACGTCCTCGAGGCGCTCCGGAATCGTCTCGGTGAGCTTGCCGGACGGGTTGACCTCGCCGTACAGCACATCGGCGAGCGCCGGGCCGCCGGCCTGGCCGAGCAGCCAGCCCTCGACGATGGCGCGCACCTTGGCCCGGAACGGCAGCAGCACCGAGGAGCCGTTGCTCAGCACCACGACGACGTTCTCGTTGACGGCCAGGATGTCGTCCAGCAACGCGAGCTGCTCGGCGGGCAGGTCGATGTCGTCACGGTCGTAGCCCTCGGACTCGTGGGCCTCGCCGAGCCCCAGGAACAGCAGCACCGTCCCCGCGCCGCGCGCCAGCTCGACGGCCTCGGCGTGCGCGTTCTGCGGCGCCGGCTTGTTCGGCTGGGTCGAGAAACCGGGCGCGAACGGCACCTGCGAACCGGCCAGCTCGTTGATCCGGTCGAGCGTGTTGTCCACCTTCGTCGGGTTGACCCGCGACGAGCCGGCGCCCTGGTAGCGCGGCGTCCGAGCGAACTCGCCGATGACGACCACGTCGGCGTCCTTGGCCAGCGGCAGGACGCCGTCATTGGCCAGCAGCACGATCGCCTGCTCGGCGGCGCGGCGTCCGAGGGCGTGGTGGCCCTCGACGTCGAAGCTGTCGGGGGCGTCAGCCAGGGAGTCGACGGCCTTGCGGACGATGCGCGCCACGCGCTGGTAGGCACCGTCGATGGTGGCCTCGTCGAGGTCACCGGCCTCGTAGGCGGCCACGGTGGCGCGCTCGGCGGCCGCATTGGCGGGCATCTCGAGGTCGAGGCCGGCCTTCAGCGCGGCCACGCGATCGACCACCGCACCCCAGTCGGAGACCACGAGGCCCTCGAAGCCCCACTCGTTCTTCAGCACATCGGTGAGGAGCCAGCGGTGGTTGCTCACCTGCGTGCCGTTGAGCTTGTTGTACGAGCACATGATCGTCCACGGCTGCGCCTGCGTCACCACCTTGCGGAAGGCGTTGAGGTAGATGTCGCGCAGCGGGCGCTCGTCGATCTGGGAGTCGCGGCGCAGGCGGTCGGTCTCCTGGTTGTTGGCGGCGAAGTGCTTCGGGCTCGTGCCGACGCCCCCGCCCTGCACGCCCTGGACGAACGCGGTCGCCAGCTCGCCGGTGACGTAGGGATCCTCGCTGAAGTACTCGAAGTTGCGCCCGCAGCGGGGGTCGCGCTTGATGTTCATGCCCGGCCCGAGCAGGACGCCGACGTTCAGCGCCTTCGCCTCCTCGGCCAGCGCGGCGCCGACCTCGCCGGCCAGCTCACGGTTCCAGGTGGACGCGAGCCCCACCGCCGGCGGGAAGCAGGTGGCCGGGGCCGACCCGCCCATGCCGACGTGGTCCCCCGACACCTCCGTGTCCTGCATGCGCAGGCCGTGCGGGCCGTCCGACACCTGGATCTTCGGCAGGTCCGCCTCGGGGATCGGCTGGGTGTTCCAGAAGTTCAGGCCACCGGTGAGGGCGATCTTGCGGGTCACGGGGACGTCGTTCATCTGTTCTCTCCTTGTGCTGGAACGGGTCAGGGGTGGACGCCCGCGGCGGGGGTGCCGCGGGCACGGGCTCGGTGGGTGGGCTGTGGTGGGGTGGGCTGTGGTGGGGTGGGCTGTGGTGGTCGGACGGCGCGTGGGGTTACTTGGCGCGTTTGACGGGCAGGATGGCGAAGGCGGCCACGAGCACGATGGCCACGGCGGCGATCCACACCATCTGGTAACCGGACCAGGCGACGATCCAGCCGCCCACGATCGGGCCGAGGGCCTGACCGAGGTTGCCGCCGAGAGCACCCATGCCGAGGTCACGGCCGGCGGTGCGCTTGTCGGGGATGACGTCGATGAACAGCGCCTGGTCGACCACGAGGAAGGTACCCATCGCCGCGCCGCCGATGATGGCCTGGATGAACAGGGCCGGCAGCGCGGGCCAGAAGATCGGCACCAGGTAGGAGGCCGCGGCGATGATCGAGGCCCAGAACACGAAGGGCTTCCGCCGCATAAGGCGGTCCGACCACCGGCCCGCGATGACCATGGCGACCAGCATGAACGGGAAGCCCGCCAGCGACAGCAGTGGGGCCGTCGCCGTCGCCTCCGCCGGCGAGAGCGCCGGCTGGATGTAGCCCTGCAGCATGAAGAAACCGAAAGTCGTGCCGACGGTGTAGCCGAACATCATGACGATCTTGGCAATCCAAACCCAGCGATAGTCGGCGTCGAACAGCGGGATGAAGAACGACAGGATGAACCGCCAGAGGTTGAGCGGTTCGACGTCGAGCTCTTGGGAGGACCGGTCGCGGCAGACGAGCACGAACAGGATGCCGCCCGCCGCCAGCGCGATGGCGAAGGGGTAGTAGGCGTCCAGCCCCATGACGCCGAACAGCATGCCGGCGGCCACGGAACCCAGCACGGCACCGGCCATGAGGCCCAGGCCGGAGATGGCCGAGGCGGAGCCGATCTTCTCCGGCACGACACGGTCGGCGACCGTGGCCGTCAGCGGGCCCTGGGCCACGTTGATGATCAGCTGCGCCAGTGACCAGAAGATGGCCATGAGCACGATCGTGGTGGAGTAGCGCAGGGCGATGAGCAGCAGCGCGCCCAGGACCGTGCCCGCAGCGACGTAGGGCGCGCGACGCCCCCACGGAGAGCGGGTGCGATCCGACAGCACACCCACGATGGGCTGGATGAACATCGTCACGAACACGCCGACGGCGGTGACGGTGGCCAGACCCTGGGCGCGGGCGGCGTCGAAGCCGGCGAGCAGGCCGAGCAGGCGCTGCTCCTCGGCGATGGGGGTGGCCGTGCCTGCCTCGACCGCGGCCTTGAGGTTCTGCAGGGCGGCGAGATCAACGCCGGCGTCCGCGCCGGTGAAGAAGTTGCCGAACTCGATCAACTGCACGTGGTTGGGCAGGATGATGCCGCCCATCGAGCCCCAGATCGCGAAGATGCCGAGGCTGGCGAGGGCGTACATGAACAGGTAGGTGCGGTACTTCGAGCCGCCGGAGTACTTGGCGGACGTGCCGGGCTCGTCGGGCTCGACCATGTCGACCACGGTGCCGGGCTGGGCGGCCACCGCACCGGGCACGCCCACGGCGGCGACGTGGGGGGCCGGGTCGACCGGCTGCTCCCATGGATTCGTCGAGCGATCCCAAGCGTCGCCGGACTTTTTCCAGGGATCGGTGGACCCCTTCGAGGGATCGTTGCTGTCGGTCATGTTTCTCCTCGTCGAGAACCGCGTTTAAAGGTTTCAGTGCCCGCGTTCATTAGACCCGCCCGCGGCCCGGTCTGTCAACAGTCGTCCCACAGATGCCAGGGGTTTCGACGTCACCCCCGGCGCCCCCGGCGCCCCCGGCGCCCCCGGCGCCCCCGGCGGCCGTAGGCTGGCATCCACCCGGGCCGCCACGAGGCGTCCCCAGTGCTCGAAGAGAGGATGGCGACCGTGACGACCCAGCAGGAGATCATCGAACTGTCGGCCCGGACGTGGCGCCAGATGTCCGAGCGCGACGCGGACGCCCTGGCCGAAGGCGTCCATGACGACGCGGTCTTCGTCCACATGGGCGCGACCATGACCAAGGATCAGGAGCTGGAGGTCATCCGTCGCGGCGACATCCAGTACAAGACTGTCGACGTGGAGTCGGTGACCGTCCCCCTCCTCAGCGATCACACTGCCGTCCTCCTCACCACCCTGCGGCTCGTGGCCGTCGTGGGCGGTGAGGAGGTGACGAACCCGTTCGTGACGACGGAGGTCTACGTGCGCACCGACGAGCGGTGGCAGCTGGCGTCGCTGTCCTTCACCCGGCTGCTCACCCCGTGATCTCGAGGGTGGTCGCCAGCTCCGCCGCCGACGAGCCGCCCGCCCACACATCCAGCACGGTGGCGTCCTGCACCCAGTCGCGGGTGACGGCGCTCCAGTAGCGGAGCTGGTCGGGGCCGAGCTCGAACTCGACCGTGACCGTCTCCCCCGCCGGCACGTGCACCCGCCGGAAGCCCTTCAGCTCCCGGATCGGGCGGGTCGAGGTGCCGTGGCGCTGGTGCACGTAGAGCTGCACGACGTCCTCGGCGTCCACCGAGGAGTCGTTCGTGACCGCCACCGACACCGTGGCCGTCTCCCCCACCGCAACCGTCTCGGGGGCCCGCAGGTCGGCATAGCTGAACGCGGCGTACGACAGGCCGTGGCCGAAGGGGTACAGCGGCGTCGACTCCTCGTCCCAGTAGCGCTGCCCCTGCGCCTCGGGCTGGAAGGTGCGGTAGTGGTTGTGGTACATCGGCACCTGGCCGACGTGACGCGGCCAGGTGATGGGCAGGCGTCCGGCGGGGCTGACGTCGCCGAACAGCGCGGACGCCACCGCCTCGCCGCCGCGGGTGCCGGGGTACCAGACCTGCAGGATCGCCGGCACGTGCTCGTTGGCCCAGCGCAGGTCGAGCGGACGCCCGGACATCACGAGCGCGACCACCGGCGTCCCGGTGGCGACCAGCGCCTGCAGCTGTTCGAGCTGGCGTCCGGGCAGCTCCAGGGTGCCCGCCGAGGCGTTCTCACCGATCTGGTTCTGGCGCTGGCCGATCACGACGACCGCCACGTCCGAGCGTTTGGCGAGCTCGATGGCGCGGGCGAGCTCGGCGTCGTCGTCATGGTCCTCGGGCGTCTGCGGGGTGGTCGGATCCATGCGGTCGAACATGGACGGGAAGTGCCGCGGCTCCACCTTCACGCCGGGGACGTGCTCGACGGTGACGCCGTCGCCGGTGCGCTCCTTGATGCCGGCGAGAATGCTGACCGCCTCGTCGGTGTCGTGATCGAACACCCACGGGCCCAGGGTGTCGCGCGGGGAGTCGGCCAGTTCGCCGATCACCGCGATCGAGCCAAGGGCGTCGGCGTCCAGCGGCAGGGTGGCGCCCTCGTTGCGCAGCAGCACGAACGTCTTCTCGGCGGAGGCGCGGGCGGCGTCGCGGTGCTCGGCGGCGTCCAGCACGGCGGCCACCGCGTCCTCGTCGGCGTAGGGGTGCTCGAAGAGGCCGAGCTCGACCTTGGCGGTGAGCACGCGGCGCACCGAGACGTCGAGTTCCTCCTCGCTGACCAGGCCGGCGGCGACGGCGTCCGGCAGGCGGTTGAACGCCGGGTCGAACATGCACATCTCCATGTCGTTGCCCGCGTGCAGGCCGCGGGCGCCGGCGTCCGTGAGGTCCTTGGCGTGGTGCTGGGTCTCGAGCGAGCGGATGGCGTTGGCGTCGGAGACGACCCAGCCGGTGAAGCCCCACTCGTCGCGCAGCACGTCGTTGAGCAGCCAGCAGTTGGCCGACGCGGGGACGCCGTTGAGGTCCATGTAGGCGCTCATCAGGTTCGCGGCGCCGGCGTCCACGGCCGCCTTGAAGGGCGGGAGGTAGACGTTGCGGAGCTCCGAGTCGGAGATGTCGGCGTCGTCGTAATCGCGGCCGCCGACGGCGGCGCCATAACCGGCGAAGTGCTTGGGGCCGGCCAGGATGCTCTCGTCGCCGATGGCGTTGCCTTTGACGCCGCCCTGGAAGCCGCGCACCTGGGCGGCGGCGATGGCCGAGCCGAGGCAAGGATCCTCGCCGGCACCCTCGATGATGCGGCCCCAGCGGGGGTCGCGCGCGATGTCGACCATCGGGGCGAACGCCCAGTGGATGCCCACCGCGCGGGCCTCGCGGGCGGCGACGCGCTGGCCGGCCTCGACGGCCTCGGGATCCCAGGACGCCGCCTGCGCGATCGGCACCGGGAAGATGGTGCGGAAGCCGTGGATGACGTCGTAGCCGAAGATGAGCGGGATGCCGTGCGGGCTCTCCTCGACCGCCTTGCGCTGCAGGATGTTGGCGGTGGCCGCGTCCTTGACGAACAGGGCCGAGCCGGCCTTGCCCGCGGCGATCGCGTCCTTCACCATGAGCGGCTGCTTGGCGAACGACTGCGCCTCGGGCGGCAGGGCCTCGAAGTCGAAATCGACGGGCAGCTCGCCGAAGCTGGCCATGTAGAAGTACTGGGTGAGCTGGCCGGCCTTGTCCTCCACCGAGAGGCGGGACATCAGGTCGTCGACCCGCTCGGCCGTGCTGAGGCTGGGGTCGCGGTAGGGCAGATCGGTCATCGGGTTCTCCTTCGGCGGGCACCGCTGCGTGCCGCGTGTCGTGGACTCACTTAAACGTATCATCCCGATCGGTGGCTGACCAGCCCCTGCGGCAGATCCGCTGGCTGCTCACCGACCCGGCGTGCTGCTTGCCCAACGGCCCGGCCTTCTGCCTGCTCACCGGCCAAGGGTGGCGTGGATGAGCTCGCGGCGCCCCGCGGGCGGCATCCGGGTGAACATGCCCCACATGGCTCGGGCGAGGTCGAGCGCGGCGGCGTCCCGGGAGAGGAACGCGGCCTGGCTGGCGCGGGACAGGCGGCCGAAGGCGTCGAACAGGTGCAGGGTGCCGGCGACGTCGAGGCGCAGCAGGGCGCGCAGCCCGGCTTCGCGGAACAGGTCGGCGGGCCCGGGTGGGTCGACGGGGCGGGGCGGGCGCCCGGTGGCGACGGCGCGGGCAACGGCGTCGGCCAGCGGTGCTGCGGTGCGCAGGCTGTGCGCAACGGAGTAGCCGGTGACGAGGTGTCCCCCGCGGCCGGCGGTGCCGAGGGCCAAGACGCCTGGGGCGGGGCGGACGCCGCGGCCGCGCATCGGGATGCGGACCAGCTCGCGCGCCCGGGGCTCGGTCAGGGCTGCGGGGGCGACCCCGCGGCGGGTGAGGCGGCGGGCCAAGCGCTCCTTGAGTTCGGCGGTGGGCAGGCCGGGGGCGGCGGCGAGGCAGGTCTCCTCCAGCAGCACCCCGCCGTCCCCGACAGGGATCGCATACAGGAATGTGGCCGGGCCACGGGGGTGCTGAGCATCCTCGGCCCAGTCGGTGCGGAAATCCATGAGTAGGGCCTCGGCTCCTGCCAGCGCGGGGGCCGCGGCGTCGGCGTCCAGCACCAGGCCCCAGGCGGTCTGGGCGGGCGCGGGGTCGTCGGCGGGGTATCCGTCGGGGCGGGCGCCGCGGGCGTCGATGACGGTGCGTGCCTCGCGGCGCAGGGCCGCCACGCCGGCGTCGTCGAGGCGGGCTGGGCGCACGTCCACGCCGTTGAGGGGCAGGGCGTCGCGGAGGGCCTGGTTGTCGAGCACGACGTAGGGCCGCCGCAGCGGGTGGGACCCGTGGGCGCGCAGCTCGGGGTTCTCCACCCGGGCGTGCACCACCGAGGCGGGCAAGTCGCCGACCTCGTCGGCCCAGACCCCGTAGGTGGGGGTCCACGGGGCGTCGGGTCGGGGGGCGACAGCGAGCACGGACAGACCCCGGGCGGCGCAGGCGGAGGCCAGCGACCACCCGGCGGGGCCGAGCCCTGCGATCGCGACGTCGAACATGCCGCTCACCCTAGCCAGCGGTGAAGGCTCAACAGACCTCGGCCGGGGGCGGAGCACCCTCGACGACCTGGAGACGGACAGGCGCGACGAAAAGGTGACACTCGATTTCGCCCACGTCGCGTTGTGAACGTGCTTGCCGGAGTGAGCGCGCACTCACTGTCGCGTTTTCATCGGAGCCGCCCGTACCCCTGGGCTGCTGGCTCCTCTCCGTGGTGGCCGCGGGATGGCCGGCCGGGCCCCGGGCCCTGGGGATCACGTGGCGCAGTGTGTGGTCACTTGGCGCACCTCACCAGCACGTGGCGCAGTGGAACTCACGTGGAGGGTCTTGCACGGGCCGCCACGTGAACGGCGCTGCGCCACGTGGGTTCGGGATGCGCCACGTGGGTTCGCGGTGCGCCACATGGGTTCGCGGTGCGCCACGTGAGCTCAGGGTGCGCCACGTGAGCTCGGGGTGCGCCACGTGAGAGGGGTCAGCCCGAGAGGGCCCGCACCAGCAGCGCTACGGCGGCGATGCTCGACACGGCCAGCACGGCGCCCCGGAACCGGGCGCCGGTCACGTGGCGGCGCACCCCCAGGGCCACGACGAAGCCGAGCACGGACGCCGGCAGCATCGCCAGCCCGGCCGCGAGCGGCACCCCCGACACCCGGCCGACGCTGGCCAGCGCGCCCAGGGTCAGCAGCGAGCCGATCATGAAGTAGGCGGCCATGGTCGCGCGGGCCACGGCGGGCTCGTCGTTGCGCAGCACGATGGCGATGGGCGGGCCGCCGATGCCGGTGGTCGTGCCGGTGATGCCCGACAGCACGCCGGCCCCGGCCAGCGTGACGCCGGTGCGCGGCACCTCGACCCGGAACAGCGTCAGCCCCACCATGAGCAGCACCGACGCGGCCACCAGGATCTGCAGCCCGGCCACGGGAACGACGGCGACGATGAACACCCCCACCAGCGTGGCGGGCAGGCGTCCGACCAACGCCCAGCCCAACGCCCGCCAGTCCGTGGCGCGCCACTCGCCCCCCAGCGTCAGCAAGGGCAGCGGCAACGAGGCCAGGACGAGGGCGGCGGGTAGCACCTCGGGCGCGAGCCACGCCACGAAGGGCGCGGCCACGACGCCCAGGCCGAAGCCGAGCACCCCCTGCACCACCGCCCCGATGAAGGCGAGCGCGAGCACCGCCGCGACGACCTCCACCGGGTGGGCGGTCCAGAAGGCCAGGGTCAGACCCCCAGCCGGGAGCGGCGCAGGATCTCACCCTCGGTCTGGTTGGAGGTCGGCGTGTAGCCCTTCAGGGGCAGCATGCGCTCGTGGATGGCGTCGATGATCCAGCTCGGCTGGGGGAAGAACAGGTCCTCCAGCTCGGGCGCCGGCGTCACGTGGTTGCGGGCGCCGACGATGGTGACCGGGGCGTCCAGCGCGTCGAACGCAACCGTCTGCACCTGGTTGGCGATCATCTGCAGCACCGAGCCGCGCTCCACGGCGTCGGACGCCAGCACCAGCCGGCCGGTCTTGCGCACCGAGGCCACCACCGGCTCGAGGTTGAGCGGGGCGACGAACCGCAGGTCGATGACCTCGGCCGACACGCCGTGCTTCTCCTCCAGCTCCTGGGCCGCCTCCATGGCGCGGTAGAGCGTGGCGCCCAGGGTCGCGATGGTGACGTCCGAACCCTCGCGGCGCACGATCGGCTCGCCCTCCGGGGTCTCGTAGTAGCCCTCGGGGACGCCGTCCGCCTCGAACTCCTCGCCCTTGTCGTAGAGCAGCTGCGACTCGAGGAACACCACCGGGTCGGTGCCGCGCAGGGCGAGGTTCAGCATGCCCTTCGCGTCGGTCGGGGTGGCCGGGAAGTAGACCTTCAGGCCGGGCATGTGGGCGGCGAGCGCCGACCAGTCCTGGCTGTGCTGGGCGCCGTACTTGTTGCCGACGCTGACGCGCAGCACCAGCGGCATGGTGAGGATGCCGGCCGACATCGACTGCCACTTGGCCATCTGGTTGAACACCTCGTCGCCGGCGCGGCCGAGGAAGTCGCAGTACATCAGCTCGACGACGGCCCGGCCGCCGCTCAGGGCATAGCCGACGCCGGCGCCCACGATGGCCGCCTCGGAGATCGGCGAGTTGAACAGCCGCCGGTACGGCAGCAGCTCGGTGAGGCCACGGTAGACGGCGAAGGCGCCACCCCAGTCGCGGTTCTCCTCGCCCCAGGCCGCCATGGTCGGGTCGGTGGCGAAGCCGTGGGCCATCGCCTCGAACAGGCCGTCGCGGAACTGGTACATCTTCACCTTCGAGACGGGCTTGCCGTTCTCGTCGGTGGCGGTGCGCACCTTCTTCGCGATGGCCTGGACGCGCGGGTTCTCCTCCAGCGGCGTCAACAACTCGGGCTCGCGGTCGGCGTCCATGGTGGGCTCGTTGCCGTTGCTGAGCATGACCGACTCGATGAACTGGGCGTCCACGCGCGGGCAGGCGTCGTCGTCGATGGCGAGCTTCAGCACGTGGCCGAGCTTGTCGGCGACGGAGGCGAACATGTCGTCCACGTCGCCCTTCTTGACGACGCGCTTGGAGACCAGCAGGTCGGCGAAGGTGGTGATCGAGTCGACCTCCTCCCACAGCGCCACCTCGTCCTTGGTGCGGTAGCTCGAGGCGTCCGAGGGCGAGTGACCCGAGAAGCGGTAGGTGATCGTGTCGAGCAGGACGGGGCCGCGTCCGGACTCGAGGATCTCCTTCTTGCGGCGGATCGCGTCCGCCACGGCGAGGGGGTTGTAGCCGTCGACACGCTCGGCGTGCATGGCCTCGGGGTTGACGCCGGCGCCGACGCGGGCGAGCAGGTCGTAACCCATCGTCTCGCCGTCGGTCTGGCCACCCATGCCGTAGAAGTTGTTGAAGAAGTTGAACAGGATCGGCGGGTTGCCACCGTCGGATTCGCGCCAGAGCTGACGGAACTGGTCCATCGCGGAGAACATCATGGCCTCCCAGACGGGGCCACACCCCATGGAGGCGTCGCCGATGTTGGCGATCACGATGCCGGGCTTGTCGTTGATCCGCTTGAACAGCGCCGAACCCTGCGCGATCGGCGCGGAGCCGCCGACGATGGCGTTGTTGGGCATCGAACCGAACGGGGTGAAGAAGGCGTGCATCGAGCCGCCCATGCCCCGGTTGAAGCCGTCGCGGCGGGCGAAGATCTCGGCCAGCGTGCCGAACAGGATGAAGTTCTCGGCGAGGTCGGCCGCGTCGGTGTGGTCCACCTTCTCGGCGTGCCGCAGGGTGTCGCCGTCCAGGAAGCCCGCCATGATGCCGGAGAGGCGGTCGGCGTCCATCGTGCGGGCGGCCGACAGGCTCTTGGCGAGGATCTCGCCGTGGCTGCGGTGGCTGCCGAACACGAAGTCGTCGGCCGTCAGCTCGGCGGCCTGCCCGACGGCGGACGCCTCCTGGCCCATCGACAGGTGGGCCGGCCCCTTGTGGTTGTACTCGATCCCCTGCCACCCACCGGTGGTCTTGATGGAGTTGAGCATCGACTCGAAGGTCCGGATGACGATCATGTCGTGCAGCATGTTCGTCAGCCCGTCGGCGCCGTGACGCCGCTTCTCGGCCGCGAAGTCCATCTCGTAGGCGTTGACGGGGATGTCCGGCGTCCTGATCACGGACGCCGCGCGCACGTCGGCCGGGTTGACGACGAGTGACTTGGTCATGGTTTCTCTTCCTCTACAAGTGGTTCGGTCAGCCCCGCACGGCCCAGACGGCCTCGCGGATGCCTTCGGAGACGGTCGGGTGCGGGAAGACGACCTGGCGCAGGTCGTCGATGCTCAGTTCGGTCTCGAGCGCGGTGACCGCGCCCCAGATGGTCTCGGGCGCGTAGGTGCCGAGCATGTGGACGCCGCGAACCGTGCGGGTGGCGGCGTCCCCCACCACCTTCACCAGGCCGGGCGCCTTGACGCCGTTCTCGGCGACGAAGCGGCCGCTGAGCGCGAGCGGAACCGTCGCGGTCACGACCTCGCCGTAGCGCTCGGACGCCTGCGCCTGCGTCAGGCCGACGCCGGCCGCCTCGGGCAGCGAGTACACCGCCCAGGGGATGGTGTGCCAGCGCATCACCTGACCCGCCTTGGTGGCCGCGGCGGTGTCGATGATGTGGGCCGAGGCGATCTCGCCCATGCGGTAGGCGGCGTGGGCGAGCAGGCTGCGTCCGGTGACGTCGCCGACGGCCCAGACGTTGGGCAGGTTGGTGCGCATCTGGTCGTCCACCACGACGCCGAAGCGCGAGACGTCCAGGCCGGCCTCCTCGGCACCCCAGCCGGTGACGAGCGGGCGGCGTCCGACGGCCATGAGGACGAGGTCGGCCTCGACGCGCTGCTCCTCGCCGTTGCGAGCGGTGAAGACGACGGTGGCGTCGTCGACGGCCGTGACGGTCGAGCCGAGGTGGAACGTGACGTCGCCCTCAATGCCCTTGCGCAGCGCGGCGGCCACGTCGGCGTCCATGAAGGGGCAGATCTCGTCCATCATCTCGATGACGGTGACCTGCGAGCCGAGCGCGGCGAACAGCGACGCGAATTCGACACCGATGACGCCGCCGCCGATGACGGCGAGGCGCTGCGGCACGGTCTCGACGGCGAGCATGCCGGTGGAGTCGATGACCTTCGCGTTGCCCTGCGTGCCCGGGAAGGCCGGCATGACGGGCTCCGAACCGGTGGCGATGATGACGTGCTCGCTGGTGTGGCGGGTGCCGTCCACCTCGACCTCACCAGGCCCGATGAGCGTGGCGTGGCCGGTCACGACCTCGCACTTGAGCCGCTTGAGCATGGCCCCGACGCCGCCGACGAGGGTGTCGACCGTCTTGGTCTTCCAGACCTGCATGGCCTCCCAGTCGTAGGAGACGCCCGTGGCGGTGACGCCGAACTTCTCGCCGTGGAGCGCGTGGGCGTAGAGCTTGGCGCCGTTCAGCAGCGACTTGGTCGGGATGCAGCCGACGTTGAGGCAGGTGCCGCCCAGGGACTTCGCCTCCGCGACGAGCACCGTCAGGCCGGCGTGGGCCAGCCGCTCCCCGGCGATGTAGCCGCCGGGGCCGCCGCCCATGACGATGACGTCATAGGAACCCACCGCGCTCACCCCAGCACCGTCAGGTCGATGTGCTCGATGGCGCGGACGAGGTCGGCCAGGAACCGGCCCGCGTCCGCCCCGTCGACCACCTGGTGGTCGGCCGTCAGCGAGAAACTGATCCGCTGCTGGACGCCCACGGTGCCGTCGTCGCTGAGCACGGCGTGGTGGGTGATCGTGTTGACGCCGAGGATGCCGGTCTGCGGCACGTTGACGATCGGGGTGAAGCTCTCGATGCCGAAGCTGCCGAGGTTGCTCACCGTGAAGGTGGCGCCGCTGAGCAGAGCGGGGTCGATCTTGCCCTCGCGGGCCTGGCCGGCGAGCTCCTTGGTGGTGTCGGACAGCGTGCGGACGCTGAGGGCGTCCGCGTTGCGGATCGTCGGCACGAGCAGGCCGCGGGGCGTGTCGACCGCGAGGCCGAGGTGCACCGGCGTGAACGTGCGCAGCGCGCCGTCGACCAGGTGGGCGTTGAGGTTCGCGTGGTTGCGCAGCACCTGCACCGTCGCGAAGCACACCAGGTCGCCCAGCGTGATGCCGTTGTAGCCGAGCTTCGGCGGGGACGCCTTGAACTTCTTCCGCAGCGCCAGCAACCCGGCGGCGTCCGCGGAGGCGTCGTAGCTGAGCTGGGCCGAGGTGGCGAGCGCGTTGATCATGCGCTCGGCGATGATCTTGCGGACGCCCTTGAGCGGAGTCTCGGTGTACTCACCGGCCGCGGGTGCAGCCTGGGCGGCCGACTGCGGGGCGGCCGGCTGCTGTTTGGCGGGCTGCGGGGCGGCAGGCTGCGTCGGCGCGGTGGACGCGGCCAGATCGGCCTGGCCGACTCGGCCGCCAATCGCGGTGCCCTGGGCGACGCCGGAGAGGTCCTCGCCCTTGGTGCCGGCGGTGGGCCGGGGGCCGGCGGCCAGGGCTGCTTCGACGTCGCGCTCGATGATGCGGCCGTGCGGGCCCGTGCCTTCGCCGACATTCTCGAGGCGGACGCCCTCGGCCTCGGCCCGGTGACGGGCCCGCGGAGAGGCGGCGCCGCTGGGAGCGCCTGCGGCGGAGCCCGAGGAGCCTTGAGTGGAGCCGGAGCCCTGGGTGGCGTCGGCATCGACCGAGGGCGCGAGGGGATCCTCACCGTCCTCGTCCACCTCGCCCCCCTCGCCGGTGACCTCGGGCACGCCGGCGGCGAGTTCCTCGTCGCTGGCCTCGGCGGGGGCGCCGTGGGCGTCGGTCCTGGTCTCCGAGCCGCCGGGGCGGTTGCTGTCGCGGCCGGACGCGGCGGACCGGGCGGCGGTGGAGTTGGAGCTGCTGGAGTCGGAGCTGCCGGAAGTGGCGGAGCCGGAGCCAGATTCGTCGGCGGACGGGGTGAGGTCGTCCTCACCACCCTCATCGACCTCGCCGCCCTCACCGGTGGCCTGCGGGGCGAGGCCGTGCTCGGCCAGCACCGCCTCGGCGTTCTCGTCGGCGCCACCGACGACGGCGATCGGGCTCTTGACGGGGACGTCGTCGCCCTCCTCGACCAGCAGCGCCAACACCGTCCCGGACACGCCGGCGGGGACGTCCATCGTGGACTTGTCGGTCTCGATCTCGCACAGGTTGGTGTCCTCGTCGACGGTGTCGCCCACGGAGACCGACCACACGGACATGAGGCACGACTCAACGGTGTTGCCCAGGGCGGGCATCACGATGATCTGGGCCATCGTTGGCTCCTTCTTCTCGTCGTGCGGGACGATGCCCCGCATCCACGACGCTTTCGATTCACTTACGATTGATCGTCAAGTGCAATCCTAAGGCACCAACGCGGTGGGCGGCCAGAGTTGCTGACCAATCGACGTGCTCCGCGACCGCCCGCCGGGGGCCACCGACACCGAGCGGACAGACCGGTCTCCTGACCCGGGCTGACGCCCGGTCAGCATGGGATGGCGCCCGGGTCAGACGACGCGCAGGTCGCGCACGACGTCGCCGACGGCGCTGCGGGCGTCCCCCGTGAGGGCGTTGTCGGTGACGATGCCTGCCAGGTCGGCGAGATCCAGCACGCGCACGAACCCGGCGGCGCCGTACTTGGAGGAGTCGGCGAGCAGCCAGGTCTCATCCGCCTGCGCACCCATGGCGGCGATGACCTCAGCCCCCTCCGCGAACTGCGTCGTGAGGCCTCGGCGGGGCGTGAAGCCATCGGTGCCGACGAAGGCCAGCCGCACGTGGAAGTCCCGGATGGCCCGCAGCGCCACGGGCCCCACGAGGGACTCGCTCGGGCGGTGGAACGTGCCACCGGTGAGGATCACCGTGAGCGCGGTGTTGTGGCGGGCGTGGGCGAAGACGAGGGTCGAGTTGGTGACGATCTGGACGCCGCGGCGCTGGCCCAGGTGCGCCACCAGGCGCGACGTCGTGGTGCCCGCCTCCACCATGATGCGGTCGCCGTCACGGACGAGCTCAGCCGCCGCCCGGGCGATGCGGTCCTTCTCGGCCTCGCGGAGGCGCTGGCGCTCCAGGACGTTGTGCACCGAGGTGGACTGGGCGCCACCGTGGGTGCGGGTGAGCAGCCCGCGCGACTCGAGATCCCGCAACTGCGTACGGATCGTGACCTCGGAAACCTCGAGTTCCCGGGCGAGCTGGGCCACCGAGAGGACGCCGTCGCGCGTCAGGACGTCCAGGATGTGCGCCTCGCGCCCCCGGCGATCCACCACAGGCATCCCGCCCACCTTTCGTTTGGCTTGCGATCGTAGGGCTTGCGGCCCGGAGGCGCAACGGAGTCGACATCCAGGCCCACCGGTCGCAAGCCGCCCCGCCGGGTCCCGCTCGTCCCACCCACCGCGGCAACGCGCGGGAGGACGCGGTACATCTCGGGACGCCCGAGCGCACTCCCCGGACGACCTGGCGCACCTCGGGACGACCTGGCGCACCTCGGAACAACGTGGCGCAGCGGACGCCACGCGGCGGCCCGTGCGCGGCCCGCCACGTGAGCTGCACTGCGCCACGTCGCTCTGGAGCGCGCCACGTCGCTCAGCAGCGCGCCACGTCGCTCAGGGGTGCGCCACGTCCTTCCGGATTGCGCCACGTGCTGCTCCGTCCGCCAAGATCGTCCGCGGGGTGTATCCACCGGGCACCCCCGCCACCGGGCCCGTGGCCCGGTCGAGGCGCGCCGGCGTCCGGCAGCGTCACGGCGTGTGTTGCCCCGGCCTTGCCGGCCGAGGCTCTGTCATGTTACTTTCGTAACGCTGACACTCACAAACTTTTCGAAAGTAGCTCATGCCCCACCAGCCAGTCACCCTCGACAACCCGCATGCCATCCGGCTCTACATCGATTCCGCCGATCGGGCGGCCGCCGAACCGTGGCTGCGCACCGGCATGTTCTCCGGGGTGACCACCAATCCGCAGTTGCTGCGCGAGGCGGGTCAGCGGGTCGCCGACATCCCGACCATCTACGACTGGGCGCGCGACAACGGCGCCCGCGAGATCTGCTTCCAGACGTGGGGTGCCACGGTCGAGGAGCAGTACCGCAGCGCCATGCAGATCCGCGAGGCGGCTCCGGGATCGACGATCAAGGTGCCCGTCACGCCCGTCGGGGCCGAGGTCATCTCGCGGCTGCGCGACCAGGACATCCCGGTGCTCATGACGGCGGTCTACTCCGCCAAGCAGGCTCTGATCGGATCGGCCCTGGGCGTCAAGTACATCGCTCCCTACTTCAACCGCATGTTCCGGGCCGGACGCAATGCGCCGGACGAGATCGCGCACATGACCCGCGCCATCCCCCAGGACGGCTCGGGCCCGATGATCATGGCCGCGTCGATCAAGTCGGCGCAGCACCTCGTCACCCTCACCGACATCGGTGTGCGCGTCTTCACGATCTCCCCCGACATCATCGCCGACCTCTTCGCCGACGACCTCACCGCGAACGCGGTGCGCGACTTCGAGGCATTCATGGAGGACGTGATCTGACGCCGCCCGCGTCGGCGCCCGACTGAGCCGGTGCCCGACTGAGCCGGTGCCGGGTCGGCGATGGATCACCTCGACGGCACCCCGCGCATCGGTGCACCCAGCGGGACAGTGCGCCCAGCGGGAAAGCGCACCGAGCGGGTCAGCGCACCCAACCGAAAGGTGCGACCAGCGGGACCGCGACCGGGACGGTGCGCCCAGCGGGACGCTCAGCGCGGCGCCTCGCCCCGGCGACGCTGTTCCTCTTCGAACTGCCGCGCCTCGGCGGGGTGGGCGCGGAGGGCGTCATCCAGCAGCTGCCACTTGTGGCGCCTGATGAGGATCCCCGGCAACCCCGTCGCCACCAGAAGCGCTAGGATGACCAGACCCAGCAGGGCGGTCGCCAGAAGCGCCGACGGCGGCAGCTGCGGCCCCATCAGAGCCAGCAGGCCGCCGAAGATGAGCGTCACGGCCGCCCAGGAGGTCCGCGTGGCCCGGTCCGACCCCATGCCCCAGGTGTCACTCGGACGCACGCGGCTGGGCACCGGGTCTGCGGCGGCCCGCCGCCCCAGGCGCCAGGCCACCACGGCGACGGCTGCCAGCAACACCAGGCCCACGACCACGCCCGCGGCGGTCTCGCGGACACCCGCCGCAACGCCGATGCCGGACGCCAAGACGACCACCACCAGCGCTCCGCAGACGACCCACGCGGCGACGCGCGCCGCCAACCGGGCGGCGAGGGCGTCCGCCACCGCTTCGGCGTGGCTGGGAGGCGCCGGCGACACACCGGCGCCACCGTGCCGTGCCCGATGCCCGGATGCTGCTCGGCGTCTCACCCCCACAGGATAGGGAGCACCCTCAGCCGAGCGGCTCGAAGCGAGCCTGGAAGAAGCGGAGGTACTTCGGCTCATAGGTCATGCGCAGACCGCGGGCAGCCTCCCGGTCGTCGTAGCAGGCCTTGACAGACTCAGCCACCACATCCATGTGCGCCTGGGTGTAGACGCGCCGCGGGATGGTGAGGCGCACCAGCTCCAGGCTCGGGTGGTGGTTCTCGCCGGTGGCGGCGTCCCGGCCGGCCGAGACGATGCCGCGTTCCATGGCCCGGACGCCGGCCTCCAGGTAGAGCTGGGCGGCGAGGGTCTGGGCCGGGAACTGCTCCTGGTCCAGGTGCGGATAGAACCCGCGGGCGTCCAGGAAGATGCCGTGCCCGCCGACCGGGCGGACGAACGGGATCCCCCACTGGTCGAGCAGCTCGCCGAGGTAGCGCACCTGCCCGACGCGCGACTTCATGTAGGCGAGCTCGACCGACTCGGTGATACCGATGGCCATGGCCTCCATGTCGCGGCCCGCCATGCCGCCGTAGGTGTGCAGCCCCTCGTAGACCACGACGAGGTTGCGGGCCTCCTCGAACAGGGCCTCGTCGTTGGTGGCGAGCCAGCCGCCGATGTTGGTGAGCGGATCCTTCTTGCCGCTCATGGTGCAGCCGTCGGAGTAGGAGCAGAACTCCAGCAGGATGTCGGCCAGCGAGGTGGAGCCGTAGCCCTCCTCGCGCTCGCGGATGAACAGGGCGTTCTCGACGGCGCGGGTCGCGTCCAGGTAGATCGCGATGCCGTGGCGCTGCGTCAGCTCGCGCACCGCGCGCATGTTCGCCATCGAGATCGGCTGCCCGCCGGCCATGTTCACCGTGGCGGCGACGCACACGTACGGGATGCGCTCGGCGCCCACCTCGTCGATCAGCGCGGCAAGCTTGGCGAGGTCGACGTTGCCCTTGAACGGGGCGTCGAGAGTCGGGTCGTGGGCCTCGTCGACGATGATGTCGTGGAAGGTCGCGCCCGCCTTCTCCTGGTGGAAGCGCGTGGTGGTGAAGTACATGTTGCCGGGGACGTGGTGGCCGGGCGAGATCAGCGACTGGCTCAGCAGGTTCTCCGCGCCCCGGCCCTGGTGGGTGGGCACCACGTGGCGGTAGCCGTAGAAGCGCCGGATCGTGTCCTCGAGCCGGTAGTAGTTGCCGGAGCCCGCGTAGGCCTCGTCGCCCAGCATCATGCCGGCCCACTGCCGGTCGCTCATCGCGTTGGTGCCCGAGTCGGTCAGCAGGTCGATGTAGACGTCCTTGCTGGGGAGCAGGAAGGTGTTGTACCCGGCGTCCGCGATGGCCGCCTCACGCTCCTCGCGGGTGGTGGTGCGCAGCGGTTCGACGACCTTGATCTTGTACGGCTCGGCCCAGCTGCGGCGGTCCTGCTGCTGCCCCATGGTGTGCAGGGAGCTCATGACATCCTCCTCGACGTCCCGGTGAGGACGCCGAGCGGGTGGGCCTGCGTCCTGCAGTTGCTGTCTTTGTGGCGTGGGGATCACCCACAGGAGGTGATGTTAGCGCCCCTCATGACGAGCGAGGGGAAAAAGCCTGTTCACAGCAGTTTGGGCCGCAAATTCTCATGGTCGGCGGCGCAGCGCGCGCCCTGCAGCCGGCGCACCGCTCTCCCCGGCCGCCGCGGTGCCCTTCGTGCAGGAAGAGCGGCGCGGAGGCCGGGGAGCGAGGTGGCGTGGACCGAGGTGGCGTGGACCAGGGGTGGCCCGGCCGGTGTTCAGCGGCCCAGCAGCGCCTTCTCGGCCTCGACGGTCCAGCGGCCGTCGGCCAGCTTGTCGGCGACGTCGGGCCGGATTCCGGCGAGATCGACCAGCCGGGTGAACGGCAGGTCGTGCAGCTGCGGGAAGACCATGATCTTGCCGCCCGAGGTGCGGTTCATCACCGCGTTGATGGCGTCGTCGAAGCCGGCGATGCCGCAGACCGCGTCCAGCGAGATCGTGGTGTCGACGATGCCGGCCTCGATCTTGCGCAGCACGGTGGCCATGTCCTTCACGTCCGACCCGGAGGTGCCGAACAGGAACACCCGGTTCTCGATGAGGTGCTGCAGATTGACCTCGCCGAAGGTGCCAGCCGGGATGCCGGCGAAGGCGTTCACGACGCCGCCGGGGCCGGCCAGCTCGACGGCTTGGGCCACGAGCGCCGGCACGGGCACCATGCAGGCGAGGTAGTCGAACCCCGGCTGGAGCTGCTCCTCGCCGGTGTTGACGTAGCTGACCTTCACGCCGCGCTCGGCCGCGACCGGATCGATCTCGGACGCCAGGTGCGCCAGCCGGTCGTCGTTGAGGTCGGTCGCGACGACGGAGGCCACGTCGATCCCCTCCGATCCCAGCGTCACGGCCCGCATGGTGTGCATGAGCCCCATCGGACCCGCGGCGCCGACGACGGCGACGGCGTCCCCGGCCCGGATCTCGCCGGTGGCCGGGAGCCAGGTGTAGCCCTCGGCCGGGTCGGAGCCGGTGGTGCCGCAGTAGCGGATGTAGTCGTAGTGGACGCGGCCGACGTCGACCTGCACGGGCCCGTCGATCCTCGCCCCGTCGAGCACCACGTTCAGGATGGCGCGCAGGCCCAGCAGCTGGCCGAGCTCGCCCAGGGTGGCGGCGTCCGAGCCGTAGTAGATGATGTCGTCGAAGGTCTGGCCGGCGACCAGGTCGAGCCCGTCGGCCGTCGCCAGCGTCACCTCGCATCCGGCGGCCTCGCTGAGCGCGTGGGCACCGGCGGTGTCGGTGTCGGCGTCGGCCACGAGGAGCAGGCGACCGCCGGGCTGCAGGCCCTGGCGCTCGGACGCGGCGTAGGCGGCCTCCACCGTGGCCCAGGGCTCGATGAGCCCCACGGCGGCGGCCGAGGGCTCCTCGGCCACGTGGAGCAGGAACTCCTCGCCGTCGGGTGAGACCACACAGCGCTCGTCGATGACGACGTACTCCTGCAGGGCGCCCTCGAAGTTGTAGCCGAAGGCCCCGTTGGAGCGGGCGGTCTTGAGGTGCTTCCAGTCGGCCTGCACGAGGACGCGGTCGCCGACCGAGAAGTGCTCGACGGCGTCCCCGATGGCCACGATGCGGCCCACGGGCTCGTGCCCGGGCACCGTCGGCGCCGAACCGGGGTGGTAGGAGGGGATCTCGGCGAGCTGTGCGGGCGTGAGGCCGGACACGACGTCGACCTTGCGCGGGTGGGTCTCGAAGGCGTGCAGCAGCTTGGTGTCGGAGAAGCAGATGCCGCAGGCCTCGACCTGGAGCAGCAGCTGCGTCGGCCCGACCGGGTCGACCGGCTTGGCGGTGTTGACGACGATCTCGTCGACGCCGACGATCTGCACGGCGTGCTGGGTGGCGGGAATCGGCTGGGCGGGCGTGCCCGTAGGGGTCTGGTTCATGACGATCTCCTCAGTTGAGCATGTTCTGGCCGCCGGTGACGGGCACGGCCTGGCCGGTCTCGTAGGTTTGTTCGACGATGTAGACGATGGCGCGGGCCACGTCGGCGGGGGTGCAGCCGCGGCCCATGGGGACCTTTGCCTCGTAGAAGCGCCGCACGTCCTCGACCGTCGTGGCGCCGGGCACCTTGCCTGCGGCGAGGTACTGGACGAACAGCCCCCGCTCGGGATCGGACCACAGCGGCCCGTCCAGGAAGTTGCCGGGGCACACGGCGTTGACCTTGATGCCGTACTCGACCAGCTCGAGCGCGAAACTCTGGGTGAGGCCGATGCCGCCGAACTTGCTGCCGGCATAGGCGAAGTTGCGCTTCGAACCCTCCAGGCCCGACTTGCTGTTGACCTCGACGATGTCGAGCCAGCGCGACGGATCGGCCCCGCGCTGGGCCGCCATGACGGGCGCCACGGCCCGCACGCACAGGAAGTAACCGCGGTAGTTGACGTTGGTGACCAGATCGAAGTCGGCCACCGGCTGGCTCATGACGCCCTCGGAGCGCACGATGCCGGCGTTCGACACGAGCAGGTCGATGCCGCCGTAGATCTGGACGGCCTTGGCGACCGCCGCCTCGCAGGAGTCGGCGTCGGCCACGTTCATCGCGACCGCGCGGGCCCGCCCCGCGCCGTGCTCGGACGCCAATCGCTCGGCGTTGGCGGTCGCCAGCTCGATGTTGAGGTCGGCGAGCAGGACGGACGCCCCCTCGGCCAGCAGCGCCTCGGTGATGCCGAGGCCGAAGCCCTGGGCGGCGCCGGTGACCAGGGCGACCCGGCCCGCGAGGCGTCCGACCGCGCCCTGGGCGGCCTGGGCCTGACGGTAGGCCTCGGCCTCCCAGGTCTCGATGAAGCGGCGCTCGCGGGCGTCCATGGCCCGGACGCGGCCGATGCGGTCGGCGTCGCGGGCGACGACCGCGTGGTCGAGGTACACGCGCAGGGCGTTGTCAGCCTTGGCCAGGTCGGTTCCGGCGCCGAGCACGCCGATGCCCGGCAGCACCGTGACGACGGGGTCGCGGCCGTGTTCGGCGCGATGGGCCGCCAGGGCGGTCGCGAGGGTGTCGGCCGCAGCCTCGGGGTCCGGCAGGTCGACGACGAGCGGGAACGAGCCGGCGTAGACGATCTGGTCGGGGATCATCGGACCCCCGGTCACGATCGCGTCCTCGGCCGTGATCGAGCGGGCGAGGTCGGACGTGTCGGCGGTGACCACGGCCGGGCCGGCGTCCGAGCCGAGCAGGCCGCGCAGGCGCGGGGCCACGGCGTTGATGACGGACGCCGTCCGGGCCGCGTCCTGCTCGGGCGCCGCGGGCACGGGGTCGGCGGCGTCGATGGCACCGGCGATGAGCGCGGTGACGCGCTTGGTCTCGGCCGTGATGTCCGCGGCGCTGGCGCCCGCGACGATGATGCCGTGGTTGCCCAGCAGGGTCACCTTCGGCGGCTTGTTGCCCATGCGTTGTGTGTAGGCCGCGCGCGCCTCCTGGACCCCAACGGCCAGCGGCACCCCGGGATCGATGTAGGGCACCCAGACGGCATCGTCACCCAACAGCTCCGCGGCCAGCGACTCCCCGTCCTCGTTGCAGGTGAGGGCGTTGGCCGTGACCGGGTGGAGGTGCAGCACCAGCGGATCGTCGATGAGGGCGTGGAACAGGATCTCCACCGAGGGGCGCCGCGTCGGGTTGCCGACCTGGGCCTTCTGGGCGGCGGCGCGGACGGGGTCGCCCTCCACCTCCTCGTCCGAGGCGAGCGCCTGGAGCAGGACGTCGTTGCGCAGCGGCACCAGGTCGTCGGCTGTCAGGGTGGCGAGCGGGGTGCCGGAGGGCTTGATGTGGAGGATGCCGTCGATCTTCACCGAGCTGTTGCCCCCACCGGCCCGCACGTAGGCCGGGTCGGCGCCGAAGCGGTTCGAGAGCTCGATGAGCTCGGCGGTCAGCCGGTGATCACGGTGGGCGCGGGTGATGTCGGGGTGAGTGGTGTCAGTGGGAGTGGTGTCGGTGGTCTGCGTCATGGCGGATTCCCTTCAGCGTCCGATGAGCTGGGCACCCAGCTCGGCGAGTTCGGCGCGGCGTGCTGCGGCGTCGGCGGCCGTGCCGGTGGCGATGCCGCCGGTGGCGTCCACGTAGCCGGGTTCCCCCTGCGCCACCAAGTGCTGGTGGGCGGCGACGACGCAGGTCGCCTCGAAGAAGGCGGCGCGGGCGGCGTCCGGCAGGGGTCCGTCGGCGCAGGCCGGGTCGAGCGAAATGCGGTCGAGCGTGTTGTGCTCGGTGCCGCCCATGACGATGATGCCGTGGGCGGTCAGCTCCTCGACGTAGGCGGTGACCACCTCGCTGCGGTTGCGGGCCGGGATGAGTTCGGCGGCGTAGACGCCGCGCTCGACGAGGTGGGACGCCAGCGTGGCCGGCGGCCACTCGAAGGGGCTCAGCTCGGGGGCACCGTCGGCCAGGATCGGGTAGGTGGGGATGCCGTCCATGGCCAGGACGTAGGCGTAGGCGTCCTCGAACGACAGCGGCACCTCGGGCACGAAGCCCGGCGTGCCGGCCTTGATGAGGCGGCTGCGGATCTCGCCCTGCGTGGCGACGGCGTCACCGGGGTGGGCCTTGGCGGGTGCGCCGTAGACGCGGGCCACCGCGTCGGCCTGCTCGGCCTCGGGCAGATCGGCGATGACCTCCTGGTAGGCGCGCGCGACGTGACGCTCCTGCAGGGAGACCCACTCCGGGGGCACGTCGCCACGTTCGGCGACAGCCGCCGCGACGGTGGCGGCGTCCAGCTCGGTGGGGACGCCGTGCTGGGTGAAGTGCTCGGTGAGCTGGCTGACCATGGCCTCGGCGCGGGCGTCGTTGCCGGAGCGGATCTCGGTGGCGGTGGCCTCAGCGGCGTCCGACTTGTCCTTGAAGGGGCTGATGCCCTTGCCGCAGAAGTAGATGCGACCCGGGTTGGCCGGGTCGTTCACGCGGACGCCGTCGGCCTCCAACGCCGGGTCGAGGGTGATGAACTCGAGACCGAACAGGGGCACGATGCCGGCCTCGCGGGCCTCGGCGTCGAAGCGGGCGTAGACCTGCTGGTCGTAGAAGTTCGAGATGCCCAGCGCCCGGACGCCCTGGGCGACGGCGGCCTCGATCACCTCCGTCGGCGTGCCGAACGCGGAGAAGTTGGGCGGGACGTGGACATGGGTGTTGACGACGGGGAGGTCGCTCATGGCTCCTTCTTCGGTGACTGATTCGTTGAGTGACTGTTCGTTGAGTGATTGCTCGGTGAGTGGCAGTTCTTTGGCCGGGGTCACAGCAGGTCCAGATGGGCGCGGTAGGGGTCGAGGACCGGGTCGGCCGGGTCGAGGTCGGTGACGAGGACGTCGATCTCGGCCAGCGTCAGGGCGAGGGCGGCGGCGGGTTGGCCGAGCTTGGAGGCGTCCGCGGCCAGCACGACAGTGGCGCTGGAGCGGCGCAGGGCGCGCTTGACCTCGGCGTTCTCCAGAGTGGACTCAAGCGCGCCGCGCTCGGGATCGAGGCCCGAGGCGGACAGGAACGTGACGTCCGCGTGCAGGGCGTCGACCGCGCGCACGGCAAGCGGGCCGATGAACGACCCGGTGGCCTCCTCCCACTCCCCGCCGGTGAGCAACGCGCGTCCCACCCGTCCGCGCAGAGCCTGGAACGTCTCGATCCCGGGGGTGAGGACGGTGATCTCGGGGGCGGCGATCTCGAGGGCGAAGCGGTGGACGGTGGAGGAGGAGTCCATCGCGACCACGCCTTGGGCCGGCAGCAGGGTGCGCAGCTTCGTGGCGATCCGCAGCTTGGCCGTGTGGTGTTGGGCGGCGCGGCGTTCGAACAGTTCCGGCGCCACGGCCACGGCTCCCCCGCGGACGCGGCGCGCCAGCCCTTGACGCTCCAACTCCAGCAGGTCACGCCGGATGGTCATCTCGCTGACGCCGAGCTCATCGGCGGCCCAGCTCAGATCGAGCGAGCCCCCGGACGCAAGCAGGTCGCGGATGCGCCCGCGACGCACCTGCGCTCCCAGCGATCCGACGGACATGCCACCCTCTCCCCACCAGCGCGTGTGAGATGTTGTTCTTGTCACAAAATCTATCACAGCTTCCCGGCCCGGTCGAGACCCTCCTCTGCATCGCTTGTCGCCGAACCCTCCCCCGGCGAGGATGGCCCCATGGATCACCGCGTCGCGTTCTGCGTCCTCGTCCGCGACGACACCGCCCTGCTGGTTCACCGCCACCCCGACCGGCGCTGGTACCCCGACGTGTGGGACCTCCCCGGCGGCCACCTCGAGGAGGGTGAGGACCCCTCCGACGCCGCCCGCCGGGAGCTGACCGAGGAGGTGGGCGTGGTGGCCACCCAGCTGGAACTTCTCCGCGTGCCGGTCGACGTGCCCGGCACCGAGACGCACGCCTTCGTGGCGCGCGCCTGGTCGGGCGAGCCGATGAACATGGCCCCCCACGAGCACGACCAGATCGGCTGGTTTACCTTGGCGGAGGTCGAGCACCTGGACCTCGCCGTACCCGAACTCGTGCCCCTCGTGCGGCGAGCCCTGGCCCTCGACACCTGAAACGCCCAGGCCAAGCTGTCCCTCACCCACACCCGTGCGGCACGCTGGGGTGCCCCTCACGTCCGCAGCGGGGTGAGGAACCGGGCGTGCCGTCGCGGGCGGCCGGTGGGGTCGACGCGTCGCGGGGGAATCACCTCGGCCGGGCCGTGTTCGGGCAGGCGCACCTGCCACCGGTCTGCGTCGGGATCATGGCTCGGCTCGACGGTGGCGTGGTGATGGGGGCACACGAGGACGAGGTTCGACAGGTCGGTCGGACCCCCGGCCCACCAGGGCACGATGTGGTGCGCGTGACACGCCTGCGGCGCAGCCGGACAACCGGGGAAGACACAGCCACCGTCGCGCACCGCCAGCGCCACCCGCTGCTCGTCGGTCACGAGCCGCTTGGCGCGGCCCTGGTCGAGCACCTCCGAGCGGCCGCCGAGCACGACGGGGAGCACCTCACAGTCGCACAACCAGCGCCGCAGGGTGCCGGCGTCGATGGGCACGCCCGAGCCCACCAGCCTCCCCCGCAGCGGGCGGACGCCGCATGCCGCAACCTGCCCCGGCAGTGGTCCGCCATCCGTCGCCATGCCGGCGGCGCGGCGCAGATCCTCCCAGGTCAGGGTGACGACCACCCGCGGCCTGTCTCCGCCGTGCTTAGGTGACAGCTGCGTCCGCGCGAGGGCGTCCACCATCGCGATCAGACCGTCCGCCCGGCGCATGGCCGGCGACACCGGCGTCGCGGCCGGATCGAGCGCCTCCAGCCCGCGGCGTTGCGCCTCGGCCCAGGCGTCCACCATCGCCACCAGCGGCTCTGCCTGCCCCACCGGCAGCGAACCCTTGATCAGCACCGACCCCCGATGGTCGTCGGTGAAGGTCAGGTGCCGGGCACGCATCGCCATCGCGTGCTCGCGTTCGAGCCTGGCAGCCTCCCGCTCCTCACAGATCTCCGGTGCCAGCAGCTCCAGCAAGCGCCCGGACAGCCGGCGCAGCTCGGTCGCGTTGTGGGTCGCCGCGAAGCCGATCATCATCTCCTGCGCCTCATCCACCAGCGCGCACGGCATGTCCTCCGGCAGCGCCTCCAACACGGCGGTGATGGCCTCGGCTTGACCGGGCGACACCGTGCCCGACCCCACGGCTGCCCCGACCTCGACGAACCGCGCCAGCCGCTGCCCGCTGCCGATGAGTCGCGCCGCCTCGGCGCGCGTCAGCCGAGCGGCGTCCATCAACCACGTCGACGCAGACGTGCCGTGCTCGCGCCAGGCGACCGAATCCTCCTCCACCTGGGCCGCCAACCTGGCGATCCAGCCCTGCAACCGCCCGGCCAGACGCAACCCGTCCAGCAGCAGGACCAGCTGCTCGGCGTCCGAACGAAGGCGCAGCCGGTCCGCGGTCAGCGCGTCCACCGCACCCCCGATCAGCGACACCAGCTCGGCGTCGCCCAACCCCGCGCACTCCTCCTGTTCCATACCGAGAACGCTACAAGCAGCCGCCGACACTTTTCCTTCCATCACAGGGAGATCACTAGGATCTGTGGACAACTTTTCGATCACCCGTCCCCATTCCCCACTAAACAGGGCGCGTCTCGCGGGGACGGCGGGGGTTCCCCCCGCGCCTCACCCGCAGCGAACACAAGGCCGCCCCGGCGTCCGGCCCCCAGGGATCCGGCATGATGGACGCGTGGTCGCCCGGTACCCCGTTCCCGCCCGCCCACCGTCCTACGGCGAGGTGGCGCCGCAGAAGGTGAGCGGAGCGTCGCGTGTCCGTGCACCGGGTGGTCGACTCGTTCTTCATTGCCGTCGCCATGGTGCTCACCCTGTGGTTCGCAGCGGTCCTGCTCGTGCAGGGCATCTCGCTGTCGTGGTCGCGGCTGCTCTACCTCGTCGTGTTCTGGGCATTGTTGACCTATCTCGCCCTGCCCCGCCTGCACCAGTTCTTCACCCTGCTGTACGTCCCCGAGTACTTCATCGGCCGCACCCGCACTGGCGACGGCCTGCTCGGCGACCCCATCAACCTCGCCCTCAACGGCGACGAGCGCGACATCCACGCGGCCCTGCAGGGCGCCGGCTGGGTGCTGGCCGACGAGATCACCGTCCGGTCCGCGGGGGGCATGATCGCGTCCGCCCTGCTGCGGCGCTCCTATCCCGAAGCGCCGGTGTCGAGCCTGTTCTTGTTCGGCGAGCGCCATGCCTTCGCCTACCAGCAGGAGGTGGACAACACCGTTTCCCAGCGCCACCACGTCCGGTTCTGGCGGACGCCGCCGGGCTGGCTCCTGCCGGGCGGGCGGGGCGTCGAGTGGCTCGCGGCCGGCACCTTCGACCGGTCGGTCGGGCTGTCGATGTTCACCGGCCAGTTCACGCACAAGATCGACGAGAACATCGACCTGGAGCGCGACTACATCGTCAATTCAGTGCGCTACGCCGACCCGGAGGTGGGAATCGACGTCATCCAAGACTTCTCGACCTCCTACCACGCCCGCAACGGCGGCGGCGACCGCATCCGCACCGACGGTGACCTCCCCATCCTCAACGTCCACGGCGCCGAGACCCGCCGCGAGGAGCCGACCCGCCTCCCCGCCCACCGACCCGCCCGCAGCCACGGCGTCCCACCCCTGCCCCTGATCGTGGCACTGACCCTCCTGCTCGGTCAGACCGTCTGGTTCGGAGTCTGGTGGTGGGTGACCGGCGCCGGACGCACCCTGGCCGCCGACGACGAGATCGAACTCGCCGTCAACCTCGCGGCCGTCGCCTTCATGCTGCTGCTCCTCGGCCTCTGCACGCTCATCCTGTTGCGCCGCCGCTGGGCGAAGCTCATCGTGATGAGTTTGATCGCGGTCACCACGGTGAGCGACCTCATCGATGTCAGCGTCGCCCGCGCCAACCTGGATTCGGTGCTCACCAGCTCGGTGGGCGTCCTCGTCCTGCTCTGTCTGAGCGCCGACTCCGTCCGCTCGTGGGTGTCGTTCAAACGCGGCGGCCGGGTCGCCAAACGCGACCGGGAGGTCACCGTCCCGGCGCCGTGACCGCCGGCACCGACCAACGAGCGCCGGTCAGAAACGGCTGCGGGCCTCGTCCCAGCGGTGCGCGGGGATCGGCAGGACGCCGGGCCGATAGCGCCGCACGTCCGAGGACGCGATCGCCACGCGGCGCAGGGCGTCCAGCCCGCCCTCGATGGCGCCGACGGCCCGCGCCTGCACCAGCAGGTTGCCCAGCGCGGTGCCCTCCGCCGGGCCCGCGACGACGGGCAGGCCGGTCGCCTCGGCGGTGAGCTGGCACAGCAGCTGGTTCTGCGATCCGCCCCCGACGATGTGCACGACGTCGACCGCGTGGCCCGACAGCGCGCAGGCCGACCGGATCGCGTCCCGATAGGCCAGCGCCAGCGAATCCAGGATGCACCGCGCCACCGCCCCCGGGTCGGGCCGCAGCGACTGGCCGGTCTCGCGGGCGAGCTGGGTGAGGCGTCCGAGCATGTTGCCCGGCTTGAGCAACCGGGGGTCATCGATGTCGACGACGCAGGCGAGCGCAGGGGCGTCCGCCGCCAGGTCGACGAGCTCGGCCCAGCTGATCTCGATGTCGGCCTCGCGCCAGGTGCGGGCGCACTCCTGGAGCACCCACAGGCCCATGACGTTCTTGAGGTAGCGCACCGTGCCGTCGACGCCGAGCTCGTTGGTGAAATTCGCCGCCGCGCTCTCCGGCGTCAGCACGGGTGCGGCCAGCTCCAGACCCACCAGCGACCATGTGCCCGAGCTGATGTAGGCGAACCGCTCGGTCGTGGCGGGCACGGACACGACCGCGGACGCTGTGTCGTGCGACCCGACCGCCACCACCGGCACCGGCCGGGCCAGCACCCCATCGGCCGTGGGGCCCAGCACCGTCCCCGGTTCCACGAGCGCCGGCAGGACGCGGCTGGCGGGCACCCCGTAGCGGGACTCGAGGTGCGCCAACACCGCTTCGGACCACTGCCGGGCCGCCACGTCGAGCACCGCCGCCGTGGAGGCGAAGGTGACCTCCGACGCGGCCACACTGGTCAGCCCATAATTCAGCAAATCGGGGATGAACAGCAACGTCTCGGTCTCATCCCAGCCCTCAGCACCCGAAGCGGCCAGCTGGAACACCGTGTTGAACTGCTGCACCTGGGCGCCGGTCTCGGCGTAGAGGCGATCGGCCGGGAAGTCGGCGAAGAACCGCTCGGGGACGCCGTCGGTGCGCCCGTCGCGGTAGCACCACGGCTGCTCGAGCAGGCGCCCCTCGGCGTCCAGGCGGCCGTAGTCGACGCCCCACGTGTCGATGCCGACGCTCGCCAGCTCCGGCTCGGCCGCCAGCGCTCGGGCAAACCCCTCCCGCACGGCCGCCGCGAGCTCGTCGAACGCCCAATGGAGCGCGCCGTCGCGCGAGCGGACCGGCCCGTTCTCGAAGCGGTGCATCTCCTCCAGGGTGATCTGGCCGTCCTCCAACCGGCCCAGGATCACCCGCCCGCTGGAGGCGCCGAGATCAGCCGCCGCGAAGGCGTGGTGCGTCATGGTGTCTCCCGTCCGCGAGGGCTGCCTCAGGCGCCCCAGCCCGCCTGCGTGCCGCCGACGCGCTCGGCCGTGATCTTCTCCTGGTAACCGGACGCCGCGTAGGCCGCCATCGGGTCGGCCGACAGGCCCTTCGACTCCCGCCACGCGGCCAGGTCGGCCCGCACATCGGTGGAGAAGGCGTCCATGAAGACGCCGTGCGCGGCCAGCACGTCGTGGTCCTGCTGCGCCTGGCCGAGTGCCTCGCGGTCGACGAGCAGCGCCCGGGCGAGCATCTCCTGCACGTTGAGCACCGAGCGGATCTGGCCGGGCACCTTGAGCTCGAGGTTGTGGCACTGGTCGAGCATGAACACGACGCCGGAGTCGGCGTCCAGCGCACCACCGCGCACGCACTCGTACATGATGCGGAAGAGCTGGAACGGATCCGCCGAACCCACGATCAGGTCGTCGTCGGCGTAGAACCGGCTGTTGAAGTCGAAGCTGCCGAGGCGTCCGAGCCGCAGGAGCTGCATGACGATGAACTCGATGTTCGTGCCCGGCGCGTGGTGGCCGGTGTCGAGGCAGACCCGCGCCTTGTCACCCAGCGCCAGGCACTGGACGAGCGAGGTGCCCCAGTCCGGCACATCGGTGTGGTAGAACGCCGGCTCGAAGAACTTGTACTCCAGCACGAGGCGTTGGTCGTCACCGAGCTGGGCGTAGATCTCGGCGAGCGCCTCGGCCATGTGGTCCTGGCGGGCTCGCAGGTCGTCCTGGCCCGGGTAGTTGGTGCCGTCCGCCAGCCAGATCTTCAGGTCGGTCGAGCCGGTCGCCTTCATCACCTCGATGCAGTCGAGGTGGTGGTCGATCGCGCGGCGCCGGACGCCGGCGTCCGAGTTGGCGAGCGAGCCGAACTTGTACTCGTCATCCTGGAACGTGTTCGAGTTGATCGTGCCGATCTTCACGCCGAGGTCGGCGGCGTGCTGCTTCAGCGCGTCATAGTCGTCGACCTTGTCCCACGGGATGTGCAGGGCGACGGCCGGGGCGAGCCCGGTCAGCTCGTGCACCTTGGCGGCGTCCGCGATCTTCTCCCACGGGTCGCGCGGCGTGCCCGGCGTGCCGAACACGCGGAAGCGGGTGCCGGAGTTGCCGTAGGCCCACGACGGGACCTCGATGGCGAGCTTCTCGAGCTGGGCGAGCTGGTCGGTCGTGAAAGTCATGTCAGGCTCCTGTCCTGGTCGACGTGGTGGCGGGCGGGTAGTTGGCGTGGGTCGGCAGACCGGCGGCGGTGAGTTGTGCGTCGAGGTTGAACACCTCAGACAGGGTGACGAACCCCTCGTCGGGAGGCGCGTCGGCATCGGCGAAGAGGGCGCCCATCTCTGCCTGCCAGGCGGCGTTGACCTCCGTGGCAGCCATCCGGCGCTGCGCCGCGTCCAGGCTGTCGTCCACCTCGACGACGCCAATCAACAGGCCGTCGTCGTCGAGGAAGAGGGAGTAGTCGCGCCAGCCGGTGTCGCGCAGGGCTTCGAGCATGGCGGGCCAGACCGCCGCGTGGGCGTCCTTGTAGGCGTCGAGCAGCGCGGGGTTGACCTGGGAGCGGAAGCAGATGCGGGCCATTCGTCCCCCTTTGGCGTCGTGGCTCATTCCGATGGTTCATTCCATGAAACGATTCATGGGCAGCCTAGGCGATGCGCCTCCCGGTGTCAACCGTCCGCCCATCGTGGCGGTCACTCCACCGCGCCGGAGCCGGTGAGGCGCACCTCCTCCAGATCGAGGCTCGCCTGCACCTGTCTCAGCACGGCGTCGTCGATCGTGCCCTCGTTGCGCAGCCGGACGACCGTGGCGCGCTTGTGCCCGATCACCGCCACGCGCAAGGCCCGGTACTGGCTGTGCGCGTCGGCGACCCGGGTGCGAAACTCCTCGTCCTCGGGGTCGATCTGCTCGAGATGGGTGCGGATCTCGGCGGTGACGTCGTCGATGACCTCGGACGCGATGCCCAGCTCCCGGGCCAGGGACGGCAACGCGTCGAACGCCTCACGGCTGGCGACGCGTCGGGCAAGGGCGAGCTCGTCCTCGGCGGAGGTGTCCTGTGGCAACCGGGCCCACCGCACCACCGCGGGCAGGGCCAGACCCTGGAGCACGATCGAGGTGACCACGACGCCCGCCACCACGAACACGATCATGTCGCGGTGGGGCCAGACGCCCACACCGTCGGCCGCCAGCGGCACCGACAGGGCGACGGCCAGCGACACCGCGCCGCGGAACCCGGCCACCGTGCTGACCACACGGGCGCGATTGGTGGTGCGCAGCGTCCGCTGGTGGGGACGTCGGTCGAGGAACCGGATGAGGTAGGCGCTCGTCACGAGGAAGGCGAACCGCACTGCTGTCATGGCGACGTACACCGCCACCGTCACCAGCATGCCGGTGCCGATGCTGGCTGCGGAGAGTCCCCCCACGGCGATGGGCAATTCCAGCCCGATCAGCACGAACAGAGCGCCGTTGAGCAGAAAGGTGGTCAGGGTGAAGAACGGTGTCGCGTGCTGGCGCGATTGGGCGTTCACCACGAGGGGCGACATCCGCACCCAGAGCAAACCACAGGCGACCACGGCCAGGACCCCGGAGGCCCCCATCTCCTCGGCCACCAGATAGAGGATGAACGGCGTCAGCACGATGAACACGGCGTTGAGCAGCGGATCGGTGAGCCGACGGCGGATCTGGAACAGCAGCCACCCACCCGCCAGCCCCACGGCCAGGCCGCCGAAGAACGAGACGGAGAACAGCACCGTCACGTGCCCGGGCGTGATCGCTTCCTCGTGCGTCGTCAGCGACAGGGCCAGGGCGTAGAGCACCAGCGCGGTGCCGTCGTTGATCAGGGACTCCGACTTCAGGACGCCGGCCGTCCGGCTCGGCAGGTCGCGGCCGAGGGCGGCGACGGCGGTGGCGTCCGTGGGTGCAAGGGCGGCGCCGATGATCCAGGCCGTCTCCCAGGGCAGGCCCAGCAGGTGCGCCACCCAGGCGATGGCGGCGGCGGTCACGACGACGAGCAGGATTCCGGAGAGCAGGATGCCACGGAAGAACCGGCGCAGCAGGCGTCCCGACGAGGTCAGCGCCTCCCAGAACAACAAGATGGGCAGGAAGAGCACCAGGACGGCCTCGGCCGGCAACTCGATGCCGCGCAGCTGGGGCACCAACGCCAGCGCCAACCCGGCCACGACGAGCGTGATCGGGGAGGCGATGCCGGTGCGCCGCGCCACCACGCTCCCGACCAGCAGGGCCACGCCCAGCGCCACCACGATCTGCAGGGCCTCCACGCGTCCCTCCCCTCTCGACGGTGCGCACCGCACCGCCCACATGATGCACCCCGCCGCCCAGGGGTGCCGCGACACGCTCACTTCGGTCTCAAACTCCAGCTCCGAACCGGAGTTCGGGACCGGAGGCAGCGTGTCGGCGCCCCCCTGGTCACGCGCCACCCGCACCCCCGCGTCAGGTACGCTCACCCCAGCTGGATCGGTTCAAGGGAGGCTTCGTGGCTGTCAGCGTGAAGGACGTGGCCGCGCACGCCGGGTTGTCCGTGGGCACGGTGTCGAATGTCCTCAACCGCCCCGAGAAGGTCGCCGAAGCCACGCGCGTCAAGGTGCTGGACGCCATCGCCGAGCTCGGGTTCGTGCGCAACGAGGCCGCCCGGCAGTTGCGCGCCGGCCTGAGCCGCACGGTCGGTCTGCTGGTGCTGAACCCCGCCAACCCCTTCTTCACCGACATCGCCGAGGGCGCCGAGCAGTATGCCGGTGAGCACGCCATCTCGATCCTCACCGGCAGTTCGGCCGAGGATCCCTCCCGCGAGGATCACTACCTCGAGCTGTTCGAGCAACAGCGCGTCCGCGGCATTCTCGTCAGCCCGGTGGGCGACGTCACCGGGCGCCTGACCCGCATGCGCCAGCTGGGCATCGCCGGCGTGCTGGTTGACCGCGACCACACCGGCGGACGCTTCTCGTCGGTCTCGGTCGACGACGTGCTCGGCGGCCAGCTCGCCCTCACCCATCTCGCCGACCTCGGCCACACCCACGTCGGCTTCGTCGGTGGGCCGTCCTCCCTCCCCCAGGTGGCCGACCGGCTCGAAGGCGCCTGCCGCGCCGCGGGTGAGCGCGGCGTGCGCCTGGAGCACCTCGAGGTCAGCTCATTGCACCTGCGGTGTGGACGCGAGGCGGGGCTCCGCCTCTTGGACCGGCCTGCCGCCGAACGCCCCACCGCCCTGTTCGCCGCCAACGACCTCGTTGCCCTCGGCCTGCTGCAGGCGCTGCTCGGCGCCGGCGTCCGCGTGCCGCAGGACATGGCGCTCGTGGGGTACGACGACATCGACTTCGCGGCCGGCGCCGCCGTGCCGCTCACGTCCATCGCGCAGCCCAGCCACGAGATCGGCACGCGCGCCATGGAGTTGTTGTTGGCCGAGTCCGACGATCCGGAGCGCCCCCGCGAACACGTCGTGCTGACGCCCACCCTGGTCGTCCGGCGATCCACGGACGCCGACGCCCCCATCTCCTGATGGCCCTCCCCCTCGCCCTGCCGATCGAGCCGATGCTGGCGCGGTCGGTGCCGAACATCCCGGAGGGCCGCCCCGGAGAATTCGCGTACGAGCCCAAGTGGGACGGCTTCCGTTGCATCGTCGCCCGCGACGGCGACCACGTCGACCTGTGGAGCCGCAGCCGCAAACGCCTCACCGAGTATTTCCCCGACGTGGCGGACGCCGCGCGTCGCCACCTGCCGCCGCAGGTGGTGCTGGACGCCGAGCTGATCGTCCGCACAGGTGCGACGGGGGCGGAGCGTCTCGACTGGGAGGCCCTCAGCCTGCGCATCCACCCCGCCCGGAAGCGGGTGGTCGAGCGGGCCGCGCTGACCCCCGCCGAGCTCGTCTGCTTCGACCTCCTGGCGCTGGCCGACGTCGACCTCACCAGCCTGCCCCAGGCCACCCGCCGCGACGCGCTGGCCCAGGTGGTGGGCGGGATGGCGGACGCCGGCGTCCACCTGAGCCGCACGACGAACGACGCGGCCGAGGCCCGGGCCTGGTTCGAGCGATTCGAGGGCGCCGGGCTGGACGGGGTGGTCGCCAAGCCGACCGCCTCTCCGTACGCCCCGGGCCGTCGAACGATGCTGAAGGTCAAGCACGAGCGCACGGCTGAGGCGGTCGTGATCGGTTACGGCCGCTCACGGTCGGGCCACGGGGTCGGCTCGTTGCACCTCGGGCTGTACACCTCCGGGGTGCTCGTGCCGGTGGGCGGCATCGGCGCGTTGCCGGACGCCGCGCGCGCCCAGTTGGTGGACGCCCTCGCCCCCCTGGTGCTCACCGGATCCGAGGCGGACGCCGCGCCCGCACCGGCGCAGCTGACCCGCGCCGGCGTCCGTGACTTCGTTCCGCTGCGCCCCGAGCTGGTGGTCGAGGTCGCCTTCGACCAGCTTGAGGGAGCCCGGTTCCGCCACGCAGTGACCTTCCGGCGCTGGCGTCCCGACCGCGACCCGGAATCCTGCCTGCTCGACCAGATCGAGCGCGCCCCGGCCTATGACCTGGCCGACGTCCTGGGGTGAGGACGCCGTCGTCAGCCGCAGGTGACCGCTTGAACCCCACTTCGCTCCCCGCCCGTAGCGCTGCCCTTTGTGCTGCGAGAGCATCGCCATGCTCGGGGAGCGAAGTGTCCCAAGCCGGGGAGCAGCGCTACGACAAGGGAGCCCCGCGGCCCCAGGGGAGCGAGGTGTACCCCGCGCGAGACGCCCGTTGGCCGGTCCCACCCGGTGACGGCCGGGCGTCCTCGCTCCTCACCAGTGCCGGGGCGGCGTCACTCCGCTGCGACGGCGGCGGCGTCCGCCCGGGCTGCCGCACGACGCTCCTCCAGCTCGGCAATGACGCCCGGGTAGATCTTCTCCAGGTCGAAGCGCCACAGCAGCAGCCACTGGATCAGCGCCAGCAGTCCGGGGATCCACATCGAGAACGCAAGGATGCCCAGGTAGGCCGGGGTCTCCTGCGCGGGCAGGGACGGGTCGTAGGCGGTGGCCGCCAGGATCCAGCCGATCATCGCCGCGCCCACGCCGGCGCCGATCTTGCCACCGAAGTTGCTGGCGCTGGCATTCAGGCCGGCGAGGTTGTGGCCGAACTTCAGCTCGTTCCATTCCGCGATGAGCGACACCAGCACGATGGTGTTCACCATCATGGCGATGCCACCGAGCCCACCGAGCGCGCCGCCGACGAGCACGACGGTCAGGTTGGCGGGCGCGAGCGAACGGATCACGAACGACACGACCGTGAGCACCAGGCTCCAGCGCAGCACATTGGTGAGGCCGAACCGCTTGTTGAGCGGGCCGATGGCGGCGAAGCCGACAACGTAGGGCAGCAGCCCGACGGTGCCGAGCAGGGCGACGATGTTCTCATCCCCCATCACCCACTTGGCCCAGTAGACACCCGACGCGCCGCCGAGACCCCACACCATGTTGGCGAGCAGACCGAAAATCAGCAGCTTCACCCAGTAGGGGTTGCGCAGCAGGAACAACAGGCCCTCCCGGACCGGGGGCGCCGCCTCCGTCGACGACTCGGCGGCCACCTCGTTGCGCTCGCGGGTGCCGAGGAAGACGATGAGGGACGCCAGCCCCGCGATCACACCGAAGGCGATGCCCAGCTTCTGCCAGGCCGCCTGGTCACCGCCGAGCATGTTGGACAACGGCACGGCGAAGATGGACAGCACCGCCCCTGCCAGGAAACCCGCGATGGCGCGGAACAGCCCCCTGGACCCCCGCTCCTGGGAGCTCTTCGTGGCGTACACCATCAGCACGGCGTAGGGGATGCCGAGCGCGGTCGCCACCACCCCGGTGGCCAAGATGTTCGTGCCCAGCGCCCAGGCGAGCTGAGTGCCGTCCGAGGCGCCGCTCGGCACGGTGAACAGCAGCGGAACCACCACGGCCGCAGGCAGGGCCATCCACAGGAACCAGGGCCGGGCCTTGCCCCAGCGGGTGTTGGTCCGGTCGACCAGCGGGCCCATGACGAGGTCGGTGAACGCGTCGACGATCTTGGCGAGGAAGATCGCCAGGCCCGCGGTGCCGGCCGCCATGCCCACCTTGTCGGTGTAGACGAACACGAGCAGGCCGACAAGGCCGGTGATCGAGTTCATGGCCACCTGAGCGAAGGCGTCGGCCAGGTAGTTGCCCGGCCGCACGGATTTCTCGACGCCCAGGCTGTCGGTGGTGGAACGGATCTTCTTCATTGAGGTTCCTCTCGTGATGCGGCGTGGACGCCGTGCGGATGGGTCGGGCGGCGCGGACCGCCGCGGTGGTTCGGGGTGGGGAGCGGTCGGGTCAGGAGCTGGTTTCGTCGCCGGCGACGGCGGCGCGGAGGGCGTCCTCGAGCCCGGCGGGCACACCGGGGATGAAGCCGAGCAGCCCCGCGAGCGTGACCGACCCGGCCTGCGGGTCGGTCGGGTCGATGGGGATGCCGGGCAGGTAGGTGTCCAGCGCGGCGCGGACGCGCCCCCAGGCATCGGGATCGGCGCCGACGTCGGCCAGGGTGGAATCCATCGACAGCTCGACGGCGGACACCACCGGGATCGCGTAGGTCCAGCTGTGCTCGCCAGCACCGACGTCCAGCACGACGCCCTCCGGGTGGTCGGGCAGCACGACGCGCGCGGTGCAGCCCTCCGGGACGAGCACGTCAACGGTCACGGTGTCGCCCTCGCGCCGCCAACCGGCGGACGCCGGACCGTGCGGCGTCTCGAGCCGCGCCGAGGCGTGGTCGAGCCCCGGCCCGGGCTGCGGCGCGACGTCGAGCGTCCGGTAACCGGCCTCCCCCGGCGCCAGCCCGGCGACAATGCGGTGCAGCCAGTCGGCCACCGCGCCGAGCGCGTAGTGGTTGAACGAGGTCATCCCGGACGGGTTGACCGTGCCGTCGGGCAGCAGGGAATCCCAGCGCTCCCAGATCGTGGTGGCCCCGAGCGTCACGGGGTGCAGCAGCGACGGGCTCTGGGTCGACAGCAGCATGCGATAGGCGGTGTCCACCTGCCCGGCGCGGGTGAGGGCGTCCATCACCAACGGCGTCCCGGCGAAACCGGTGGCGATGCGGAAGCCGTCCTTCGCCACGATCTGCGCCAGGTGGCGTCCCGCCCGCTCGACCTGGTCGGCGTCCAGCAGCTCGAAGCTCAACGCCAGCGCGTACGCCGTGGCCGACTCGTTCACCAGCCGGCCGTGCGCCGTCACGTACTCGGCGCGGAACGCCGCCCGGACGCGCTCGGCCAGTGCCGTGAACGTCGCGGCGTCCGCGTCGCGCCCCAGGACGCCGGCGGTGTCGGCCATGATCCGCGTCATGCGGGCGAAGAACGCCTGGGCGACCAGATGCGGGTCGGTCTTGCCCTCGGTCGGCCGGTCGGCGGGGGCGTCCGGGTCGAGCCAGTCGCCGAACTGGAAGCCGGACGACCACAGGCCGTCGGCGTCCAGCAGCCCCTCGACCTGGCGGATGAACGCCACCATCGAGTCGTACTGGCGCTCCAGGATGGCCGGGTCGCCGTAGGCGCGGTAAAGGGCCCAGGGCAGGCCGACCGCGACGTCGCTCCACAGGGCCGTGGGCGAGGAGTCGTAGGCGAAGCAGTCCGGCACGACCCACGGGACGAAGCCGCGGTCGGCCTGCTCGGCGGCGAGGTCGTCCAGCCACGAGCCGAGGACACCGCGGACGTCGTACAAGAACGCGGCGGTGGGGGCGAAGGCGTGGATGTCGCCGGTCCAGCCCAGGCGTTCGTCGCGCTGAGGGCAGTCGGTGGGCAGGCCGACGAAGTTGTCGCGCATGCTCCACACCACGTTGCTGTGGAAGCGGTTGAGGAGATCGCTGGACGACGTGAAGTGGCCGAGGCGCGGCATGTCGCTGTGGACGACGCGGGCGGTCAGGTCGGACGCCGCCAGCTCACCCGGCCAGCCCTCCACCTCCACGTAGCGGAAGCCGTGGTAGGTGAACCGGGGCTCCCACTCCTCCACCCCGCCGCCGCGCAGCGTGTAGCTGTCGGTGGCGCGGGCCGAGCGCAGCGGAGCGTAGGCGGGCTCGCCGTGCTCGAGCACCTCCGCGTGCCGCAGCGTGATCGTGGTGCCCCGCGGGCCCTCGACCCGCAGCCGCACCCACCCGGAGATGTTCTGCCCGACGTCGACGACCGTGCGCCCGGACGGCGAGGTGGTGATCGCCACGGGTGCCAGGTTCTCGACCACGCGGATCGGTTCGAACGTGCGGGGCACGAGCCGGCCGAGGTCCACGGGGACGCGCTCGGCCGGGGCCCAGGTTCCGTCCTCGTACCCTGGTTCGCACCAACCGGTCAGCTCGCGCCTCGCGTCGTAGACCTCACCGTCGTAGATGCTGTCGGCGAGGAGAGGGCCCTCGCGGGTGACGCGGAAGTCGTCGGAGAGGACGCGCACCGTGCGGTCGGCGTAGGTGAGCTCCAGCTCGGCGAACACCGCGGCGCGGTCGGCGAACAGGTTGAACTTGCTGCCGGGGGCATCCCAGTCGGCGAGGCGTCCGCGCGCCCAGCCCTGGCCGACGACGGCGCCCAGCACGTTCTCACCGGTGTGGATGCGATCGGTCACGTCATGGGTGCTGACGACGATCCGGTGGCGGTAGGACGTCCAGCCGGGGGCGAGCACCTCGTCACCGACCCGGGCGCCGTTGAGCCAGGGTTCGACCACACCGAGAGCGGTGACGGCCAGGGTGGCGCGGATCGGGGCCTCGTCCACCACGAAGGCGAGGCGGAACCATGCCGCGGGGTCATCCGGGGCAGACGTGCCGGCCGGAGCAACAAAGGATGCGTGCCACATCATCGGGACTTCCTCACTAGAGCGTGCTAGTTGAATCGATGAAAAGGTAACACGGCAAACTAGCGCGTGCAAGTGGGCGAAGGCAGAATGGGGGGCGGGAGCGGCCAACCGGTTGCACACCCCGCGTGAAAGGACCCCCATGGCTCGCCGCATCACCGCCCGCGACATCGCCGACGAGGTCGGCGTCTCCCGGGCCACCGTCGGCTTCGTCTTGAACCGGACGCCGGGCCAGTCGATCTCACCCGATGTGCAGGACCGGGTGCGGGCCACCGCGGAGCGCCTGGGCTACCGGCCCCACCGGGGCGCGCAAACCCTGGCCCGCGGCGCCAGCCACGTGGTGCTCTACCGCCTCCCGGACTGGCCGATGGGCCACGCGATGCGGCTCCACCTGGCCGAGTTCACCCGCCTGCTCGGTGAGGCGGGCTACGCCGTCGTCACCGAGACCATCACCGCAGCACCCGCCGTGCGGCCGCTGTGGGAGGTGGTCGACCCGGACGCGGTCGTCCAGCCCGTCCCGCTCTCCGAGGAGGAGTCGCGCGCGTTGGCCACCCTGACCATCACCCGGGTGGTCGCACCGACGGCCGCGGTCGACGAGGCGGCCTACGGGTTGGTCGAGGGAACGCGCCACCAGGTGCGTCACCTGACCGGGCTCGGCCACCGCCGGCTGGCGTTCGCACGGCCCGGCGACCCGCGGCTGGCCGGCCTGGCCGGGCTTCGTGCGACGGCGGCGCAGCAGGAGGCCCGCGACGCCGGCTGCGGCGAGCTGGTGGTGGTGGACACCCCGGCGTCGGCGACGGAGGCGGTGGCGGCCCTGGCCGAGGTGACGGACGCCGGCGCCACGGGCGTCGTGGCCTACGACGACGATGTGGCCGCCGCGCTGATCGGGGCGGCGGCGCTGGCGGGGGTGGCCGTGCCGGCCGAGCTCTCGGTCGTCGGGCACGACAACGCGCCCCTGTGCGACCTCGTCGTCCCGGCGCTCACGTCGGTCTGGATCGACCACCGCGACCTCGGACGCCGCACGGCCGAGGCGGTGCTCTCCCTGCTGACCGATCGGGACGCGCCGACGCGGGAACCCATCGTGACCCACCTCGCCGAGCGCTGCTCCACGGCTCCGATGCCCCCCAAGCCCTCATCGCCCCCAGCGCCGCCCCGGGACGCCGGCGCCTGAGGTCTGGCCCCAAGCCACGAGAGCAGCGCGGCCTTGCGGGTCAGGCGAACGACTCCACGGACTGCCCGGCCTGCATGGCGGCGAACATCTCCTTGGCGCGCGCCTCGTCCCACAACACGCTCGACCCCGCGGACGTGTGCGCGTTGGCATTCCCCACCGGAACCGACAGTTGGACGCCGTCGCCGCCGGCGATGCGGACGGCGGCGGTCCGCAACCCAGCGAGTTGGCCGATGCCGGTGTCGCGGCCGACCGTGACCGACTGCGACAGCGCCCGGTTGACCCCCCACCAGCGCCAGGGCAGCAGCACGGTGGCGGGCGACACGGTCTTCTTCGCCAGGGCACCGAGCATCTCGCGCTGCCGTTCGGCGCGGCCGAGGTCGCCGCGCGGATCGGCCTTGCGCATGCGCACGTAACCGAGCGCCGTCACCCCGTCCATCTGCTGGCAGCCGGCGGGGATGTCGAGGTTCGAGTCCCGGTCGTTGATGGCCTCGGCCGGGCACATCTCGATGCCGCCCACGGCGTCCACGGCGTTCACGAAGCCACCGAAGCCGATCTCCGCGTACCCATCGACCTGCACGCCGGTGCTCTGCTCGATCGTCGCCACGAGCAGTTCGGGCCCTCCCAGGGAGTAGGCCGCGTTGATCTTGTTCTTGCCGTGCCCGGGGATGGTCACGAAGCTGTCGCGCGGCACTGAGATGAGCGCCGCCCGGCCGTCGCGCGGCAGGTACAGCATCATGATCGTGTCGGTCCGCTGCCCGGCATCGTTGCCCGTGCCGAGGCGGTTCTGCTCCTCCTCGCTGAGGCCGGCCCGCGAGTCCGACCCGGCCAGCACGAACACCTGCCCCGGCTGGGAGGCCGGCCGTTCCCCCTCGGGAGTCGCATCCACGCGCGGCATGAACGGCCACGTCACCAGCGGGATGCCCAGGAGGTAGGCGAGCACGACGGCCACGATCGTCACCCCCACGCGTCGCCGACTCCCCCGGCGCACGCGGCCCCGCGACGCCGCCGCGGTCATCGAGCCGCCGGTCGCCATCGGACGCGAACCCTGCGGCGGGCCCGGCGGGCGACCCGGGATGCCGGGTGGACGCCCACCCGCGCCGGTCGGTCGCCCGGCCGGCCCGGCGGTGCCCCGCGAGCCGTGGTGCGCCACGGGCGTCGGTGTTCCGTACCGGGTGTCGCCGCTGCGCCCCGCTTGCGGGGCCCTCCCCCGCCCGTCGCCGAGAACGGCCGGCGCGTCGACCTCCTGCTCGTACGCGTTCGGCGCGTATGGCCTCGGGGCGCGCACGGGCGGTGAGTCCGAGTTCAGGCCGTACGGGTCCTGCGCAAAGGGATCCTGAGCATAGGGATCCTGCGCAGTGGGGTTGCGCCCCCCATCGAAGGACGCGCGCTGCGACGGAGCCCGGTCGCGGCCGCCGTCGTCGCGCCGGCGGGTCGCCTCGGCGTCGCCGTCGGCATAGCGGCCGCGGCGGTAGAGCCAGTCCTCGTCGTCGTTTCGCGTCACCCGTCCACCGTACGGGCCCCACCCGCCCTCACCATCGAACCGCGGTCGGAATTCACGTCCGTGCCGCCCGACCGCGGGGGCACCCGGCTCAGAACCCGACGGCGCGCACCTCGCCGACCCGCTCGCCGTGCCCCAGCACGGGCACGAGGCCGAGCGCGTCGCAGGCCGACGCGTCCTCGCCGAGGCTCCGCAGCACGGCGGCCGCCACGGTGCGTCCGGCCCGGAACCCGTCCCCGACCTTCACGGCCACGCCGCGTCCGTCCGGCAACCCCACGGCGAAGACGCCCTCGGCACCCTCCTTGGCGATCACGCCGGGCGCCGCCCGCATCAGCTCGGTGTCCGGGCGTCCGTCGCCGCCCACGAAGGCGGGGTGCGCGCGCATCGCGTCCGCCACCTGCCGCTCCGGGCCGCCCGTCGCCGCAGCGAGACGCCCGAACGCCCTCGCCAACCCCGCGAACGCGAACCCGTGCAGCGGCGCCCCGCAGCCGTCCACGGCTGTGACCGAGACCTTCTCGCCGGTCAGGTCCTCGACCGTGGTGACGATGAGGCGCTGCACGGGGTGCGCCACCCCGAGGTAGTCGGCCGTCGGCCACCCCGCCGCCACGCAGGCCGCGAGCATGCCGGCGTGTTTGCCCGAGCAGTTCTGGGCCAGCGACTCCTTGCCGCGCCCGGCCACCAGCCACGCGGCCCGGCTCGCCTCGCCCAGAGGCAGGTCGGGGGTGTTCTGCAGGTCGGCCACCCCCAGGCCGGACGCCGCCAGCATCGCCTCGACGCCGGCCAGGTGCGCCGGCTCGCCGGAGTGGGACGCGCACGCGAGCGCCAGGTGCTCCCCGGCCAACGGGGCGCCGGCCCGCAGCATGCCGAGGGCCTGCCCCGGCTTGAGCGACGAGCGGGGCAGCACGGTCGTCGCGGGGTTGCCCACGGCCCGGATCACCGCACCGTCGGCGTCCGTCACCACCGCGATGCCGTGGTGCACCGACTCGACGAAACCGTTCCGGACCACTTCCGCCACCACGGGCGCCTCGCGCAGACTCACGGGCAGATTGTGGCACCTCGGCCCCACCCGTGCGGCGGCAACAACCTTCCTTAATTTTTCCTGAGGACTCTCACCTGCCACTCTGGAGGTGTGAAGCGTGGAATCCAGACCCTGTTGCTCTCGACCGGCGCCGTGTGCGTCGCCCTGGGCGGCATCACCACCCTCACCGCGGCCCCGGCGGGTGCGACCAACCCGGTGCCCGCCGTGGCGACGACCGCTCAGGCGGACGCGACGGCGTCCGAGCTGGTGGACAGCCGACTGGCCGGAGAGCTCGCGTCCCGCAGCAGCGACCGCACCGACCCGGCCGCGGCCGCCGACGCGCGCAGCGCCCAGCTCACCGCCACCGCGCAGGCCATCGCCGATCGCGAGGCCGCGATCGAGGCCGAGCGCCAGGCCGAGATCGACCGCCAGGCCGCGGAGCGGGCGGCGTTCATCGCGACGCAGGGTTACACCCCCGAGACGACGGAGCCGAAGGAGATCGCCCGCCAGATCGCGGCCAACTCCTACGGCTGGGGTGAGGACCAGTTCACCTGCTACAACAACATCATCATGCGCGAGTCGATGTGGGACACCTTCGCCGACAACCCGACCTCCAGCGCCTACGGCATCCCGCAGGCCCTGCCCGGCAGCAAGATGGCCAGCGAGGGTGCGGACTGGGAGACCAACCCGGCCACCCAGATCAAGTGGGGTCTGAAGTACGTCAAGGAGCGCTTCGGCACCCCCTGCAGCGCGTGGTCGTTCAAGCAGGCCAACGGCTGGTACTGAGACCCGCTCAGCGCACGGCGGGGGTCTCGTCGCCCGTCAGCACAGCGCCACCTTCGGCCACGTGCAGCACGTGCCCGGCCTGGCGCGTCGAGAGCCAGGCCTCGAGCCGGTGGGCCAGCGTGGCCAGCGCCCAGTTGATGAGCACGAAGATCACGCCGGCGACGAAGAACGCCACGATGATGTTGCCGTAGTTCGCCGCCAGGTTCTGTGAGCGCTGCAGCAGCTCGGCGTAGACGATCAGGTAGCCGAGCGCGGTGTCCTTCAACACCACGATCAGCTGGCTGACCAGGGCCGGCAGCATCGCCCGGATCGCCTGCGGCAGCAGGATCGAGCGCAGCGTCTGGCCGGGCGTGAGCCCGACGGCCAGGCCGGCCTCGGTCTGCCCCTTCGGCAGCGCGTGGACGCCGGAGCGCACCAGCTCGGCGATCACGGCGCCGTTGTACAGCGTCAGCCCGACGACGACGCCGGCCAACGAGGCCGCCTGGCCGCGCAGCACGCCGGAGTAGATGAAGGCGTAGTACGCGAACACCATCATCATCAGCACGGGCACGGCGCGGAAGAACTCCACGAGCACGCCGGACGCCGCGCGCACCACCGGCTGCGCGGCGAGGCGTCCCACCCCGAGCAGCAGGCCGACCACGAGCGAGGTCACGACCGAGATCGCCGCGGCGGTGAGCGTGGCCTGCAGGCCGGGCAGGAGGTAGGCGGTCCAGGTCACGGGGTCGATGAACGGACGCCACATCGCCCACCGCAGCTCGTTGCGGAGCAGGTAGACGGCGCCGGCCACGAGGGCGGCGATCAGCAGGACGCCGACGACGGCCAGCACGCGGTGCCGCGCCCGGGCCCGGGGGCCGGGGAGGTCGAACAGCAGGTTCTGGGCGCTCATCGCAGCACCGCCGCCCGCTTGGACCACCAGGTGAAGAACATGCCGAGCGGCAGGGTGAGGATGACGAAGCCGGTCACCATGATCACGAAGATCGGCACGATCAGGTCGGAGTAGAACTCGATCATCGACTTCATCAGGGCCGCCGCCTCGGTCACCGAGATGGTGGCGACGACGGTGGTGTTCTTGCACAGGGCGATGAGCGTGCTGCCCAGCGGCGCGATGGCGCCGCGGAACGCCTGCGGCAGGATCACCTCGCGCAGCGATTGCCCGAAGCCCAGCCCGAGGGCGCGCGCCGCCTCGGCCTGGCCGAGCGGCACCGTGTTGATGCCCGAGCGCAGCGCCTCGGCGACCAGCGAGGAGTGGTACACCGCGATGGCGACCACCCCCATCGCAAAGTGCTGGTCGAGCAGGGTCGCCGGCGGCTCGGGGAGCAGCCGGATGTTCATCTTGATGAGCACTCCGAACGCGAAGAAGAACGCGATCAGCGTGAGCGGCGTATAGAGGATGACGTTGGTCCACAGGGCCGCAGCCCTGCTGAACACCGCCACCGGCGACACCCGCATGACGGCCACGATCGTGCCGAGCACCAGCGCCCCGATGGCACCGTAGACCGTGAGCTGGATGGTCGTCCAGAACGCCGCCAGCACGTTGTAGTCGCTGAGCATCTGCATCAGGCGCTCCACGGGCGTCGCCTCCTATCGCGAACCGGGGGTGGAAGGGACCGAACCGGCCGCACCCGGTCTCGAGGGGCGGGGCGGCCGGTCGGCCGAACCGAGGGTCAGGCGCAGTCCTCGTCCACGCTGGGCGGGTTGCGGTCGTCCGGCTCGAACCCGGAGCGTCCGACGGTCTCGTCCAGGGCGGTCTGCCACGCCCCGTCCTCGATCATCTTCTCCAGCGCGGCGTTGACGGCCTCGCACCGCTCGGTCTCCCCCTTCGGCACGCCGACGCCGTAGCGCTCGGTGCTGAACGGGTTGCCGACGACGCGGAACTTGCCCTCCCACTGCGGCTGCGCCGCGTAGCCGGCGAGAATGACGTTGTCGGTGGTGAGGGCGTCCACGGCCCCGGAGTCCAGCGCGGAGACGCACAGCGAGTAGGTGTCGTACTCGATCAGCTCGACGTCCGGGTGCTCCTTCTTGACGTTCTCCGCCGGGGTGGAGCCCGCGACCGAGCACAGCCGCTTGCCGGTGAGGGTCTCCGGGCCGGTGATGGAGGTGTCGTCGGCGCGCACCAGCAGGTCTTGGCCCGCAATGAAGTACGGCCCGGCGAAGCTGATGCGCTCCTTGCGGGTGTCGGTGATCGAGTACGTGGCGAAGATCAGGTCGACCTGGTCGCCCTCCAGCATGGTCTCGCGCTGCGGCGAGGGCGCCTGGATGAACTCGATCTGGTCCTCGGGGTAGCCCAGCTCCCCGGCGACGTACGTGGCGACCTCGACGTCGAAACCGGTGAAGTTCGTGCCCTCCTGCAGGCCCAGCCCGGGCTGGTCGTACTTGATGCCGATGCGGATCGGGCCGGACGGGGCCGCGTCGCCCCCGGCCGTCGTGTCCGTGCCGGGTGCGGCCGCGCTGCCGCCACAGGCCGACAGGGTCAGGGCGAAGGCGGCCGCGCTGGCGGCCAGTGCCCAGGTGGTGGATCGGGTCATGGTCGGTCCTCTCTCAGGGGTGTGTCGTCGGGAGTGCGGGGCCGGACGCCGGCGGCGTCCGGGGCTGGGGGACGCCGGGCGTCAATGGGTGAGGATCTTGCTCAGGAAGTCCCGGGCACGGGTCGATTGCGGGCGGGTGAAGAACGATTCGGGGTCGGCCTCCTCGACGATCTGCCCGTCGGACATGAACACGACCCGGTCGGCGGCCTTGCGGGCGAACCCCATCTCGTGGGTGACGACGATCATGGTCATGCCGCGCTGGGCCAGGCCGACCATGACGTCCAGCACCTCGTTGACCATCTCGGGGTCGAGCGCCGAGGTGGGCTCGTCGAACAGCATGACCATCGGGTCCATCGCCAGGGCCCGGGCGATGGCGACACGCTGCTGCTGCCCCCCGGAGAGCTGGGCGGGGTACTTCGCGGCCTGGTTCGCCACCCCGACGCGCTCCAACAGCTCCATGCCGCGCTTCTTCGCGTCCTCGGTGCCGGACTTCTTGACCTTCACCGGCCCGAGGGTCACGTTCTCCAGCACGGTCTTGTGGGCGAACAGGTTGAACGACTGGAACACCATGCCCACCCGCGACCGTAGCCGGGCGAGCTCCCTGCCCTCCTCGGGCAGCACCTCACCCGCCACCTTGATCGTGCCGGAGTTGATGCCCTCGAGCCGGTTGATCGTGCGGCACAGCGTCGACTTGCCCGAGCCCGAGGGTCCGATCACGACGACCACCTCACCGGCACGGACGGTGAGGTTGATGTCGTTGAGCACGTGGAGATCGCCGAAGAACTTGTCGACGTGCTCCATCTCCACGACCGGCTGGGCAGCGGCAGGCGAGTCGGTCATGGGCGGCACCCTAGCGAGGCCGGGTGCACGGTGAGGTCGCGGAACGGTTACTTTCTGGTTGCAGCTACTTTCTGGTGGCAGCCGCCCGCCGGCTCCCCCGTGGTCGGTGGGACGCCCCTTCTAAGCTGGCGGGCAGGAGGTGGTTCTCGTGACCGACCCGAACCAGCGACCCGACGAGTGGCTCGCGCCGGACGCCGGCGCCGCGCAGCCCTCCTTCCCCAACTCCGCCACGCCGCCGCCCACCCCCGGTCACGCTCCGCAGCCCCAGCAGCCCTACCCCCCGGGCGCGCCGCAGCCGCCCTACCCGCAGGCGCAGCCCTACCCGCCGGCGCAGCCGTACCCGCCCCAGCCGTACCCGTTGGCGCCCCAGCAGGCCGGGATGAACGTCGTCTCCTGTTACCGCCACCCCGGCGTCCCGGCCGGAGTCGGCTGCCGGCGGTGTGGGCGTCCGATCTGCGGTGCCTGCATGGTGGAGGCCCCCGTGGGGCACCAGTGCCCCGAGTGCGTGGCCCGCGGCACCGCCGAGACGCGGCAGGCGACGCTGCCCTACGGCGGACGCCGCTCGGCCGATCCGACGCGCACGAGCATCGTGCTCATCGGGGTCAACGTGCTGGTCTGGGTCGTCGGATTCCTCACCGGCGGCGTCCGGAGCCCCCTGTTCAGCACCCTGTCGCTCTCTCCGACCAGCATCTGCCTGGCGGGCAACAGTTACTACCCGGGGTTCGACCGGGCGGCATGCGCGGCCTCGGGCGCCACCTACGTGCCGGGCGTCTCCGGCGGCGCGTGGTGGCAGCTGCTCACCAGCGCCTTCGTGCACGTGGACCTGATGCACATCGCCTTCAACATGCTGGCGCTGTGGTTCCTCGGCCCGAGCCTGGAGCGGGCGCTGGGTCGCGGCCGGTTCCTCGCGCTGTATCTCCTGGCAGCGCTGAGCGGCTCGGTGTTCGTGCTGTTCCTCTCCGATCCGCTCTCGCAGACGGCGGGGGCGTCCGGGGCCATCTTCGGCCTGCTCGGCGCGCTGCTGGTGCTGGCCGTCCGGGCGGGCGGCGACGTCCGCAGCCTGCTGATGTGGCTCGGTCTCAACGTGGCGATCACCGTCTTCGGCGCTTCCTGGATCTCGTGGCAGGGTCACCTCGGCGGGTTCGTGGGTGGCGCGGTGGTCGCGCTGCTGCTGATCGCGTTGCGGGGCCGCGGCCGCGAGCGGCTCCAGATCGGGGCGCTCGCCGGCCTGGGCGTGCTGCTGGGTGCCGCCACGCTCGTGTGGCAGCTCACGCTGGCCTGAGCGGCCCGGACTCCCCGTGATCTGGATCGACCCGCCCCGCTGGCCGGCGCACGGCACGCTGTTCTGCCACGTCGTGTCGGACGCCTCGCTGCCTGAGCTGCACCTGTTCGCCCGCCGGGCGGGGCTCCACCCGGGCGCCTTCGACCACGACCACTACGACGCCCCCGCCGAGCGCCACGCCGCCCTGGTGGACGCCGGCGCCACCCCGGTCGACTCCCGCGAGCTCCTGCGCCGCCTGGTCGCCGGCGGGCTGCGCGTCCGGCCCGCCCAGAAGGGCCCCCGCCGGGCCGCGGCGGCGGCGTCCGCCCGTCGCCACTGGGACGCCGACCCACCTGCGACGGCGGGCGTCCGCGACGCGCTGCTCACCCGTTGGGGCGAGCCCCACCGGCGCTACCACGACGTGCGTCACCTGGCCCAGTGCCTACACGCGCTGGACGCCCTCGGCGCGACCGACCCCCGGGTGCGGCTGGCCGCCTGGTTCCACGACGCCGTGTACGAGGGAAGGGCCGGCGAGGACGAGCGGGCTTCCGCCGCGTTGGCCGGCGCATTGCTGGCGCCGCACCTGCCCGTGGCCGACGTGGCCGAGGTGCAACGGCTGGTGCTGCTCACAGCGACCCACGACCCCGACCCCGGCGATGTCCGCGGCGCCGCGCTCGTGGACGCCGACCTCTCCGTCCTCGCGTTGCCCACCGCCCGCTACCACGTGTACGCGCGCGACGTGCGGCAGGAGTACGCCGCCGTGGCCGAACCGACGTTCGTGGCGGGCCGCACGGCCGTCCTGCAAGGACTGTTGGCCCTCGACCCGCTCTACCGCTCGGCGTCCGCCCAGGCCTGGGCGGACGCCGCCACGGCGAACCTCTCCGCCGAGCTCGACCACCTGCGGACCCACCGCGTGCCCCTGGTGTGACCGTTCCGCCCGGCGGGCCGTCTTGGCCTGACTTGGTCGAACATGGCACTCTGGGCCGACGTGAGCCCTGCACCCCGTGCCGTCCAAGAATCCCGCTGGAGCGAGGCCGAGTGGCCCCTCGGCGCCCTCCTGCGCCGCAGCGAGGGCACCACGACGTTCGCCGTCGCCGCACCGCGCGCCACCCGCGTGCAGCTGGAGTTCTACCCCGAGGCCGTGGGTGCGGACGCCCACGCGACGTTCGCCATGGGCCAGGGGGCGGACGGCCTCTGGCGCGCGGAGGTGGACGGCGCCCGGCACGGCACCCTCTACGGCTTCCGCGTCTGGGGTGAGAACTGGACCTTCGACGAGGCCTGGACCCCCGGCTCCACCGCCGGTTTCGTCTCCGACCGGGACGAGGAGCTGAACCACTTCAACCCCAACAAGGTGCTGTTCGACCCCTACGCGCGCGAGGTCACGCACAACACCATGAGCGCCCGGGTCGAGGAGGCCGGCGGCGACCGCGGCGTGTTCGGTTCGGGCCCGGTGGAATGGCGGGGCCGCCCGGGACGCGAGGTGGACACGGCGCGCTACGCGCCGAAGGGCGTGGTGATCGAGGATGACACCAGCATCGGCGTCCACCCCCGCCACCCGGAGGAGGACAACGCGATCTACGAGGCGCACGTCAAGAACCTGACGATGCACCCCAGCTCGGCCAAGCTCGGTGACCTCCTGGCCGGCGTGCCCGGGTTTGCCGGCCTGCCCAACATCCCCGACGAGCTGCGCGGCACCTACGCCGGCGCGGCCCTCATGGCGCCCTACCTCAAGGCGCTCGGGCTCACGGTCATCGAGCTGCTGCCCGTCCACGAGACCGACTCCGACCAGGTGGGCGACCAGAACGGCACCACCAACCACTGGGGCTACCAGACCCTGGCCTTCTTCGCGCCCAACCGCGACTACGCCCACGACAAGTCCTTGGGCGGCCCCACCCGCGAGTTCAAGCAGATGGTGCTGGCCTTCCACGAGGCGGGGATCGAGGTGTTCCTCGACGTGGTGTACAACCACTCCGCCGAGGGTGGCAACTGGAACGGCGAGCTGGACGCCGCCGGCTTCACCACGCTGGGGGGCTTCGCCACCACCGAGTACTACGTGTTGACCTCGGACGGCGGCCTCATCGACGGCGCGACCGGCACGTCCAACCAGATGAACTTCAGCTCCACGATCACCTGCAACCTCGTGCTCGACTCGCTGGTGCACTGGCACGACACCATGGGCGTGGACGGCTTCCGGTTCGACCTCGCGCCCGTCCTCGGACGCCGCCCCGAGTCCGCGCAGGCCGAGGACTGGGTGGCCCAACGCCGCTTCTTTTCCAACCACCCGCTGTTGGACGACGTCGCCCGGCTCGCCGCCGAGAACGAGTTCGAGGTCATCGCGGAGGCGTGGGACCTGTGGGGTTACGAGGTCGGCAACTTCCCCTCCGGTTGGGGCGAGTGGAACGGGCGGTTCCGCGACGCGATGCGCGCCTACTGCAAGGGCGACGCCAACACCGACGACTTCATGGCGTTCTTCAACGGCGACTACCTGCACTTCAACAGCAACGACGGCCCGCAGAAGTCGGTCAACTTCGTCACCGCGCACGACGGTTTCACCATGTTCGACCTGGTGGCCTACAACGAGAAGAACAATGACCAGCCGTTCCCGTTCGGGCCCTCCGACGGTGGCTCGGACAACAACCTGTCGTGGGATTCGGGCGGCGACCTGGCCCTGCGCCGGACGCGGTGGCGCAACTTCTGGCTCCTGACGTTGCTGGCGCGCGGCGTCCCCATGGTGGTCTCGGGCGACGAGTACGGCCGCTCGCAGAACGGCAACAACAACCCGTGGTCGCTCAACACGGTCGGGATCTGGAACAACTGGGCCCAGGCCGCCTCGAACGCGCCGATGCGCGTCCCGGTCGACCCGCGTGACCCCGAGCTGACCGGCTACAACCACGCCATGGGCATCACGGACGCCCCCGAGGGCGTCAACCCGCTGCTGGTGTTCGCGCGCTTCGTGGCGCACCTGCGGCAGTCGCAGGAGACGTTCCGGCAACGGACCTGGGGCGACACCGAGCGGGGTGGCGAGAACGTCGCCTACGTGTATTTCAGCACCGACCTGAACGATCCGCCCTCGCCGGGCGACCGTCAGATCGCCGTCGCCATCGACTCCGGCGCGACGAACGGTGACGACTTCTGGGTGCTCATCAACATGTACGACCAGCCCGCCCGGTTCGACCTGGCGGAGTGGACCGAGGACGAGGACACCCAGCACGACTGGTACCGCATCATCGACACGGCGCCGTGGGCGGAGTCCGAGTTCAACTGCTGGTCGCAGGAGGACGCCCTCCACGTCACGGGCGAGTACACGGTCGAACCGTGGTCGATCGTCGTGCTCGAAGCCCGCCCGACCAGGGTGCCCGATCCCGTGCCCGGCAACCTGTGGGGTCGCGGCGGCGGTCTGCAGATGGACCGCTGGGGCATCCCCTACCTGCGGGGCCGGTTCGGCGAGGTGCTGGACCGCATCCGGCGCGGCGCCGACCGTCCGGCCCCGGTGGCGGAGGGCCCGACCGGACAGATCAGCGCCGACGGCACGCCCTCGGGCAAGCCCGCCGCCCCGGTGGCCGACGTGCCTACCGACGACGACCAAGGCAGCTGAGGCGTCACTCGGCCACGTCGCGGCGCTGGAACGCGATCAGGGACGCCACCGCCAGCGCGCCGGTCAGCACCAGCAGATAGGTGAGACCGTGGGCGAATGGCAGGTGACGTTCCACCATGCCCTCGCCCGGTTCGAGGGCCGGCACCCAGTAGGTGGTGCCCAGAGCGAGGTAGGCCATCAGGTTGGTCTCGGGCATCAGGGTGGCGAGGAATTCCAGGCCGGGCACGTAGGTGACTGCGCCGAACATCGACGTCAGCACCAGGTAGGCCACCGGCACAGCGGCCGCGGCGACGGTGTTGCGGAACAGCACGGCCATGGCCGCCCCGATCAGCGCGGCCAGCGCGGCGAACCCAAGTCCGCGGGCGGCGATGCCGAGGGGTGGGCCCCAATCGCCCACCGATGCCGGGCCCTGGAACATGACGAACCCGATGGTGGTCACGCCCAGCACCACCGCGCTCATCACCAGGGCTGCCACGGCGGACATCAGTACCGCGACCACGTTCTTGGCGGTCCAGACGCGGGTGCGGTCGGGGACGAAGGTGAGCCAGGTGGCGATGGTGCCGTGCCGGAACTCCGCCCCCCAGAAGCTCGCCGCGACCAGCATGGCGAGCATCCCGCCCAGGATTCCCGCAAAGATCGCCGCGCTGCGCATCCCGTCCGCCCATGCGAGCGGGGCGGGGACGTAGTCAGATTCCACGGGGGCCGCGAGTGTCTCCGCACACATGGCCTGCGGATTCTCATCCTCCGGCGTCGCGTCCAGGCAGTCCTGGTACCACTCCTGGTGATTCTCGTTCCAGTCGGCCAGGTAGGAGGCGTAGTCAACCTTGGCCTGGGCCACGGTGGCCTCGTCGGGTGGCTCGGCGCTCGCGGCCATGGCCACGCCGCTCATCACGGCGAGCAGGAGGAACACGGCAACGGTGGCCCACAGGCCCCGCCGGCGCAACCACCGGAGCGCCTCGGCCGCGATGACGTGCCTCATGCCGCTCCCTCCCGTGCCCCGCTCGGGTCGCCGGGGAACACGATGCCCTGGCCGGACGTGGCCGTCAGGTGTTCGCGCGCGGTGAGGGCCAGGAACACGTCTTCCAGGCTCGGCGTCGCCCGGATCAACTCGGTGGGCCACAGCCCGGCCTCACCCAGGGTGCGAGCGATGGCGTCCGGCCGCGGGGCGGCGTCCGGGTGGCTGACGGTGACACGGTCGGAACCATCGAGGGCGACCATGTAACCCGCGTCGGTGAGCGCGCGCGCGGCGTCCTCCACGGGCCGGACGCGCACCTGCACCCGGCCGGACGACGTCAGCAGTTCCGCCACGGTGCCTTCGCGGAGCAACCGGCCGCGTCCGATGATGCTGACCGTGTCGGCCACCTGCTGCACCTCGGCGAGCAGATGACTCGAGATCACGACCGTGCGCCCCGCCTCCGCCAACCCGCGCAGCGTGACGCGCACCTCGTGCATTCCGGCCGGGTCGAGCCCGTTGGTGGGTTCGTCGAAGATGAGCACCTCCGGATCCTTCAGCAGTGTCGCGGCGATCGCCAGGCGCTGCCGCATGCCGAGCGAGTATCCGTGGACGAGGTCCTTCGCCCGTGGCCCGAGACCGACCTGATCGATCACCGCGTCCACCCGCTGCCGCGGCAGCCCGATGCCACGCCCCAACACGACGAGGTTGTCGCGGCCGCTCATGGTGGGGAACAGCTTTGGCTGCTCCACGATCGCACCCACGCGGTCGATGACGTCGGGGAGCCCGTCCGGCACCGGCGTGCCGAGAATCGTCATCGTGCCGGCGTCCGCCCGCGTCAGGCCGAGAAGCATCCGCAGCGTGGTCGTCTTGCCCGAGCCGTTGGGCCCCAGAAACGCATGGACGCCGCCGCGCGGCACGGTGAGATCCAGATCGGAAACCGCTGCGACGCGTCCGCGCCGATACGTCTTGCGCAATCCGCGGATCACGATCGCGTGCTGGCCGGGATCCTCGGCGTCCGGGACGCCGGGGTCGTGGTCGTTGGGGCCAACGAGGTGGCGGTCGTGGGCGTCGCGGTCGTGGGCGTGGGCGTCGCGGTCGTGGGCGTGGGCGTCGCGGTCGTGGGCGTCCCCCCCGATGTCGGGGCGATGGGCGTCGCGCTCAGCGGGGTCGCTGGCACCCTCGGATCGGCTGGCCTGCATGGGCCCATCCTCCCCTGTCGCTGCCGACTGGACGACCCGCCCCGGTCGGACGTTGCCGCCCCCCGGTCCGACCACGGGCGGACGAGCCCCGACGGCCACCCCGCCGTGGGGGCCACCGCCACGCTGCCCCGCCACCCGGAGCCAGCGGCCCCGACCTTGGCGCCCCCCTGCCCGTCGCGCCGCCACCCTGCCAGTGCCACTGCCCCGCTGCGCTGACCGCCTCGCTCTTGGCCCCGCCACCCTGCCCTTCTCGCCGCCACCCTGCCCTTCTCGCCGCCTCCCCGCCAGAAGCCCAGCACCCTGCCGTTGCGACGGCAGGGTGGTGCACGCGCGACAGGGTCGCAGCGCGAACGGCAGGGCGGGGGCCGCATAGGCAGGGAGGCCGCACCAGACACCGGGGGTTCCTGCGCACGAGCGACAGGGTCGCAGCACGAACGGCAGGACGGCGGCCGCATAGGCAGGGAGGCGGTCGCTTTGGCAGGGAGGCGGTCGCTTTTGGCAGGGAGGCGGTCGCTTTGGCAGGGAGGTCTCGACAAGGCCAGAGTGGGCGGCTCCTCCGCCGGCTAGGGGACCCCCGACCGGGGACCCCGAGTCGCTCTCCCCGGGTCGTCGGTTGCCACGCATTGCCCACCCCATGCTTGCCGTGGGGTGGCGCCATGGGTTACTTTCTTCGCGAGCCAGTTGGTTCATTCAGGGTTGTTACTCTCCTCGCCGCAGAGGCAAGACCTGGGACGATGCGTCGTCCCGGGCTTTTTTTGTGCCCGGGGAGCGGATCGAAAGGGGGTCGACATGGCAGTCGACTACGACACGTTGGCGTCCGACATCGTCGCCAAGGTGGGCGGCAAGGAGAACATTCGCTCGGCCAAGCACTGCGCCACCCGGCTGCGGCTCGACCTACGCGACGAAGGCAAGGCCGCCACGCAGGCCATCAAGGATCTCGACGGTGTCATCACCGTGGTGCAGGCCGGCGGCCAGTACCAGATCGTCATCGGTGACGACGTCCCGATCGTGCACGCTGCCGATCAGCTTCGAGGGGTCCGCGGGGTGGGGCGACGCCATCGCGATCGTCCCGTGGCGGCTGTACGAGGCCTACGGCGACGTGGGCGTTCTCGAGCGCACCTACCCGGCGATGCGCCGCTGGCTCGCCCACGTGAGCGAGGTCGCCGAGCGGTTCCGCCACCACGCCCGGACGGGGCCGACACAACCCCACGAGCGCTACCTATGGGACGCCGGGTTCCACTGGGGCGAGTGGCTCGAGCCGGGCGGCCAGTGGAGCCCGATGGACGACCACGGCATCGTCGCCACCGCCTACTACGCCTGGACCGCGCGACTCATGGCCCAGGTCGCCACCGTGTTGGGGGACGCCGACGCCGCGGCCGAGCACGCCGCCCTGGCCGAGCGGGTGACCGACGCCTGGCGCACCGAGTACTGGCGTGACGGCCGCCTGACCCACGAGTCGCAGGCCAACTACGTGCGCGCCCTCACCCTCGGCCTGGTACCGGACGCCGATCGCGCGGCCGCCGCGTCCCGGCTCGTCGAGCTGGTGCACGAGGCGGACGACCACCTCGGCACCGGCTTCCTGACCACGCCGTGGCTGCTGCCGACGCTGGCCGACGCGGGCCACGCCGACCTCGCGCACCGCGTGCTGGGTCAGCGCGACTACCCCGGTTGGCTGATCATGCCCGAGCGCGGCGCGACGACCGTGTGGGAGAACTGGGACGGTGTGGACCCCGAGGGCATCGCGTCCGCCTCGCTCAGTCACTACAGCAAGGGTGGCGTGATCGACTTCTTCCACAGCCACATCGCGGGCCTGCGGCGTCTCGAGCCGGGGTGGACGCGGTTCGCCGTCGCACCCGTGCCGGGTGGCGGCATCACGTGGGCCGAGGCGTCCTTCGACTCCCCGCAGGGGCGCATCGCGGTGCGCTGGGAGGCCGACGGGGACGTGCTCCGCGCGGAGGTCACGGTGCCCGAGGGGTCGGTCGCCGAGGTCATGCTGCCGGGTGCACAACCCGTCGAACTGGACCCAGGGCGCCATGTGGTGAATTCCGGAGCGATGGTTGACCCCGGGACTTCACCCGCGTGACACCCGTTGGTCAGAGGAGCGACGTCCTGAACCCCTTGACCGTCGCCACCAACCCCGGGCAGGGTGGACCTCGGCTGCTCGCCAACCGTTCGTCGCGTTGCCTCCCATCCTGATGCGCTCGGGTCGTGGTGTGGGTCCGCGTCGGCGGCCCCCTGACTGGAGGAATCACATGAAGAAGAGCCTGTCCATCGCCGCTGCCGGCCTGCTCGCCCTCACCTCGATCGGACTCACGACCCAGACCAGTTCTGCCGCCTTCACGACCCGCTGCGTGGGTGAGGGCGGCGCCGTCACGATTCCGGGCGACCTCGTCGTCCCGGCCGGCCAGGCCTGTTACCTCAACGGCACCGTGATCCAGGGCAACGTCCGCGTCCAGAGCGGCGCCGACCTGGTGATGACCGGGGTGACCGTGTCGGGTGACACCGTCGTGCGGGACGACGGCTACCTGGAGGCCGTCGACTCCACCCTGGAGGGCGCCCTCACCGCGCGCCAGAGCTTCGGCAACGTGCTGGACGGCAGCACCGTGGCGGGCGCCGTCACCACGGTCAACGACACCACCGGCACCGGCTTCATCATCATCGATGAATCGCACCTGGCCGATCGCGTGCGCTCCACCGGCGGCGCGCTGGACCTCTCCTCCTCGACCGTCGCCGGCCAGGTCCAGGGCATCCGGACGGAGTACACCGACGTCTACGACGCGGTAATCGAGGGGGCCCTGCAGGTCGACGGCAACACCGTCGGCTCGGTCGTCTGCGACTCGGAGGTCTACGGTCCGGCCACGTGGCGGGGCAACCAGACGGGCGTGCAGCTCGGTGGTGACCTCTCCCACGGCGCCCTGTCCAACTGCGACGGGTCGAACTACTTCGGCGGCAACGTCACCGTGGACAACACCTCCGGAGGGGTCTGGGTCGTCGGCAACATCATTCGGGGCGGCCTGACCGGCACCGGCAACGATCCGGCTCCGGTCGGCGCGGGCAACCGGGTCCGGGGCGAGCTGGGCGGCCAGTTCACCGCCATGGGGGCACCGACCGGCCCGGCCGTTTCCGCGCAGCGCGCGAACGGGCGCGTGGCCGAGACGGTGACCGAGCGCAGCGCCGAGCAGGTGACCGGGCGTGGCGCCGAGGTGCGTCAGGACGCGCTCGACCGTTCCGCAAAGGCCACGCAGCGCGCGGAGGCGGCCGGCGCCGCCTTCTGAGATACCTCCGTGTGAGGCACTCCGGACTGGCCCCGACGCTTCGGCGTCGGGGCCAGTCTCACGCGCGCAGGGCGCGCGCGAGCGCTGCCGTCCAGGCCCGGGTGAACGCGCGCGCCCCCGGCACGGGGAGCATGTCGGCCGCATGGGGCATGCCTGGCTCCACGACCAACTCGGCCGGCACCCCGGATTGCTCGAGTCGGTGCGCGTACGCGACGTCCTCGTCGTGGAACAGGTCGAGATCGCCGACGCCGATCCACGCCGGCGCCAGCCCGGTGAGGTCCTCGCGTCGGGACGCCGCGGCGTACGGCCGGGGCTCGGCCCGGCCGGGCGGGTGCCCGAGGAACCACGTCCACGCGATCCGGTTCTGCGCCGGCGTCCAGACCAGTTCGCCCCGCCCCGCCGGGTCGGCCAGCACCGTCCGGTCATCGAGCATGGGGTAGATCAACACCTGGAACGCCAGCGGGACGCCCTCGTCGTGGGCCCGTTGGGCGAGCACGGCGGCCAGCCCGCCGCCGGCGCTCTCGCCGCCAACCGCGATGCGCGCCGGGTCGAGACCCAGCTCCTCCGCGTGGTCGTGCAGCCAGCAAAGGGCCGTCATGGCGTCGTCGAGCGCGGCGGGGAACGGGTGTTCGGGAGCGAGCCGGTAGTCGATCGCGATCACGAGGACGCCGAGCTCGCGCGCGAGCCGGTTGGCGACGCCATGGCTCATCCAGGGCCCGCCGGTGATCATGCCGCCGCCGTGCAACCAGAGCACCGCCCCGGACGGCCGATTCCGCGTGGGCGGATCGTAGAGGTAGCCCCCCACGCGGACGCCGGCGCCCGGGTCGTCGAACATCGTCGGGACACCGAGGCCCGGCGGCAGCAGACGGGGCAGCACCGCCGCCAGCCCGCCGCGGCGCGGTGGGCGCCGGGTGGCGTCCGGCGGGAGCAGCAGCAACGGCGTGCGCCAGCGGGGAGCCACCCGCCCGAGCGCCCGTACCGGTGCGGACGCCAGCGCGGTGCGGACGCCGAACCAGGCGCCGGCTCCCAGGGCGAACGCGAGGATCGGCCGCGCCCGTGCCGGACGCCCGGGCCGGCTCACTGGTGGCCGACGACGGGGTGCGGCACGTACGGCTCCTCCAGGGCCGCCATCTCGTCCTCGGTCAGCTCGACGTCGAGGGCGCCGATCGCCGTGTCGAGGTGGGACAGCTTGGTCGCGCCGACGACGGGGGCCACGACCGGATCCTTCGCGAGCAGCCACGCGAGCGCCACCTGGGCCCGCTCCACGCCGCGCGCCGCGGCGATCTCGGCAACCATGGCGATGATCTCGCCGTCCTTCTCGGCGGTGGCGTCGTACTTGCTGCGCTGCACGGCGTCCGACTCCGACCGCTCGGTACTCGTGCCGGGGTCGCGCGTGAGGCGTCCGGACGCAAGCGGGCTGTACGGCGTCGACGCGATGCCGCGGGAGCGGCACAGCGGCAGCATCTCGCGCTCCTCCTCGCGGTAGAGGAGGTTGTAGTGGTTCTGCATCGAGACGAAGGGCGTCCAGCCATTGAGGTCGGCGGCGGCCAGGGCGGACGCGAACTGCCACGCCCACATCGCGGACGCCCCCAGGTAGCGGGCCTTGCCGCAGCGGACGACGTCGTCGAGCGCCGCCATGGTCTCCTCGATCGGGGTCTCCGGATCCCAGCGGTGGATGATGTAGAGGTCGACGTAGTCGGTGCCGAGGCGGCGCAGGCTGGCGTCGATCTGGCTCAACACGGCCTTGCGGGAGAGGCCCGCACCGTTCGGCCCCTCGTGCATGCGGCCGTGCAGCTTGGTGGCGATGACGATCTCGTCGCGATCGGCGTAGTCGGCCAGGGCCCGGCCGAGGATCTCCTCGCTCGTGCCGAGGGAATAGACGTTGGCGGTGTCGAAGAAGTTGATCCCCTGCTCGACGGCGTGCTTCACCACGGGGCGGGCGTCGTCCTCGCGGAGCACCCACGAGTGGATCCACTTCTCCGGGTCCCCGAACCCCATCGTGCCCAAACAGATCCGAGACACGTCCAGACCCGTGTTGCCCAACTTCGCGTACTCCATCGTCCGCTCCCCTCGCTCGGTGACCCCAGCCTAGAACGCCGCCCGCCACCATCGCAGGAGCCCAGAACGTGGCCCGATCCTCCGCCACCGTTGGAGGCGGACGGGCGACGTGGCGCAGCTGACATGCACGTGGCGCAGGGGAGCTCACCCGGCGGGCCGTGCACGGGCCGCCTTGTGAGCCGCGCTGCGCCACGTGGTGTCGGGGTGCGCCACGTGGATTGACGTGCGCCACGTGGCGACACGGTGCGTCACGTGAGCTGGCGCCGCGCCACCCGACCCCCACACTGCTCCCCGAAGGCGTCGCGACAAGGCCCGATGACCCGTCACCATGAATTCCCCGAGGCTTGAAAGTGAAGTCTCAACCTTTCCTTAAGATTGGCCGAGAATCGGGTTCAACCAAGCCGGATGATGAGCCATAGTGGGCGTGCCGTAATTCCGCGGATCCCCCAACCGTCCGGGAGCTGACCGATGCCCTTCCGTACCCACATCCCCGTGCTCGCCCTCGCGCTCACCCTCGTGGGAGCGCCGACGGCGCTCGCCGCACCGCCGGTGACCACCCCTGCGCCCGAGGTGGGCAGCACGGAGGTGGCTCTGGCCGAGCTGCCCTCCGCCGAGCTGTCCGAGCTGTCCGACCTGCCGGAGGAGGTGGCGTCCGAGCTCGAGACGACCTCCGACCTGGCCGTGGAGACGGCCAGTCAGCCCCTCACCGACGAGGTTGCGGTTGCCGCGCTCATCCTGCCCGCGGACGCCGACCCCGCCTCGCTGTGGGTACGCAGCACCGCGGACGGCCAGCCCGAGGCCTGGGAGCAGATCCAGATCGACCCCACCGACGACGGTCAGAGCGGCACGGTCAGCAGCGAGCCGGTCATCATCTCGTCGAAGGACGAGGTCGAGGCGATCGTGGTGTCGGCCGACGGCGAGCCGGTCGGCGCCGAGCTGCAGGTGTACTCCTCGGTGGTCACCGCCGCGGACGCCACGGCGTCCGCCACTGCCTCCTCGTACGCGTGGGACAACCCGCGCATCCTGAGCAGGGCCGCCTGGGGCGCCGACGAGTCGCTCGTCCGCTACGGCTACTCCCGCGGCGAGGTCACCGGCGCGATGATCCACCACACCGCCGGCACGAACAGCTACACCTCCGCGCAGGTGCCCGCGATCCTGCGCTCGATCCAGGCCTTCCACGTCAACGGGCGCGGCTGGAACGACACGGCCTACAACGTGCTGGTCGACAAGTTCGGCCGCGCCTGGGAGGGGCGCGGCGGCGGCGTCAACCAGCCCATCGCCGGCGGCCACGCCTGGGGGGTCACCAACCGCCGCGTCTTCGGCATCTCGCTCATGGGCAACTACGAGACGGCCACGCCGTCGTCGGCCATGATCGAGACGATGAACCAGGTCATCGCCTGGAAGCTCCAGATGCACAACGTCAACCCCTACGGCAGCACGTGGGGTTCGGGCGGCCAGGACGGCGGTTCGACCTTCCTGCCCGCCATCTCGGGCCACCGCGACGAGAACGCCACCTCCTGCCCGGGGCGGTACGTCTACTCCCGGATGGGCACGATCCGCTCCCGCGTCCAGACGCTGATGAACACCACCCGCTACCCGCGCTTCCGCGACGTGCCGATCGGGCTGCAGTTCGAGCCGGAGATCCGCTGGATGGCGACCACCGGCATCTCCACCGGCTGGTCGGACGGCACCTACCGCCCGTGGGAACCGGTGACGCGCGAGGCCATGGCCGCCTTCCTCTACCGCATGGCCGGCTCGCCGGCCTACACGCCCCCGGCCACCTCCCCGTTCTCCGACGTGCCCACCTCACACACGTACTACAAGGAGATCGCCTGGCTGGCCGCGACCCGCGTCGCGGAGGGCTACCCCGACGGCACCTTCCGCCCCTACGCCACGACGAACCGGGACGCGATGGCCGCCTACCTCTACCGCATGTACAACCGGCCCTCCACCACCGGGACCGCCACGTACAAGGACGTCGCCCGCTCGACCCAGTTCTACCGTGAGATCGCCTGGTTGACCCAGCGCGGCATCGCCACGGGCTACCCGGACGGCTCCTTCCGCCCGACCGAGCCCGTGCGCCGTGACGCCATGGCCGCGTTCATGAACCGGTCGGTGAGCAAGCTCGGCACGCCGCGGCCGCAGGGCTGAGGCTTACTCCGTCTCCCGGGACGCCGCACGGGCGGCGACGAACGCGTCCACACAGGCGCGGACGTCGTCGCCCGTGTGCGCCGCCGACAACTGGACGCGGATCCGCGCCCTGCCGCGGGGCACGACGGGGAAGCTGAACGGGATCACGTAGACCCCGTGGGCCAGCATGTGCTCCGCGACCCGGCCCGCCAGCCGCGCCCCGTCATCCCCGGGGAACATCACCGGAGTGATCGGGTGCGGCGGCACGTCGGTGGGGATCACCCGCCCGGCGGCCGGGGCCCCCTGCGGACCGGCGGTGAACGGGTCCAGGTCGAAACCCGCCTCGGTCATCAGCGAGCGGAACAGCTCGGTGTTCTCCCGCAGGCGCGCGCGGGCGTCGGCGGAGGCGTCCACCAGGTCGAGGGCCGCCAACGAGCCCGCCACCACGCTCGGGGCGACCGAGTTGCTGAACAGGTAGGGCCGGGCGCGTTGACGCAGCAGCTCGACCACGTCCGCCCGGCCGCTCACGTACCCCCCGGACGCCCCGCCGAGCGCCTTGCCGAGCGTGCCGGTCAGCAGGTCGACCCGGTCGGCGACGCCGAACAGCTCCGGCGTCCCACGACCGCCCTCGCCGACGAACCCGACGGCATGGGAGTCGTCCATCAGCACGAGCGCGTCATGGGCATCGGCGAGGTCGCAGATCTCGCGCAGCGGGGCGTAGGCGCCGTCCATCGAGAAGACGCCGTCGGTCACGACGATGCGGAAGCGGGCGGACGCCGCCGCCTCCAGCTGGGCCGCCAGGTCAGCCATGTCGGCGTTGCGGTACCGGAACCGCTGCGCCTTGCACAGCCGGATGCCGTCGATGAGGGAGGCGTGGTTCAGCTCGTCGGAGATGATCGCGTCCTCCGCCGAGAACAGCGCCTCGAAGACGCCGGCGTTGGCGTCGAAGCAGCTCGAGAACAGGATCGTGTCGTCGGTGCCGAGGAACGCGCTGAGCCGGTTCTCCAAGGCGCGGTGGGGCGCCTGCGTTCCGCAGATGAACCGCACCGACGCCATGCCGAAGCCCCAGGCGTCCAGGCCCTCCCGCGCGGCGGCGACCACGGACGGCTCGTCGGCCAAGCCGAGATAGTTGTTGGCGCAGAAGTTCAGCACCCGGTCATCCGCCGTGCTGACGCCGATCTGCCCGCCCTGCGGAGTGGTGATCACTCGCTCGCGCTTGGTGAGCCCGGCGGCGTCGATCTCGTCGAGCGTGGCGCGGACGTGGGCTGCGAATGCGTCGGTCATGATTTCCTCTCACAGGGATTCCCCGGGGCCGGGGCGGGGGTCGGCGGGTCAGCTCCAGTCGAGGATCACCTTGCCGCACTGGCCCGAGCGGGCCGTGGCGAAGGCGTCCTCCCAGTCCTCTGCGGCGAAGCGGTGGGTGACGACCGAGCGGACGGCGTCCTTCAGCTGGGGCGACGTCGACAGGATGGACGTCATCAGGTACCAGGTCTCGAACATCTCGCGGCCGTAGATGCCCTTCACGGTGAGCATGTGCGTGATGATGCGGCCCCAGTTGACCGCGTAGCCGGACGCCGGCAGCCCCAGCATGGCGATCTTGCCGCCGTGGTTCATGTTGTCGATCATCTCGGCCACCGCGGCCGGCGCGCCGGACATCTCCAGGCCGACGTCGAACCCCTCCCGCATGCCGAGCTGGGCCTGGGCCTCCCGCAGCCGGGTGGTGCGGGGGTTGACCGTCAGATCGGCCCCGGCGCGCTCGGCGAGCGCGAGACGTTCCGGCGAGAGGTCGGTGACGACGACGTGGCGTGCCCCGGCGTGCTTGGCGATCGCCGTGGCCATGACGCCGATGGGCCCCGCACCCGTGACCAAGACGTCCTCCCCCACCAGGGGCCACTGCAGGGTGGTGTGGGTGGCGTTGCCGAGCGGGTCAAACAACGCGCCGAGCTCGGGATCGACCCAGTCGGGGTGCTTCCACACGTTCTCGACCGGCAGCACCACGTAGTCGGCGAACGCGCCGTCGGTGTTCACGCCGAGCCCGACCGTGCGGACGCACTGGTGGCGGCGTCCGGCGCGGCAGTTGCGGCAGTAACCGCAGACGATGTGCCCCTCGCCGGAGACCTTGTCGCCCGGCACGAGCTCCTTGACCTCGCGGCCGACCGCCACGATCTCGCCGTAGAACTCGTGGCCGATCGTCTGCGGCAGGTTCATCTGGGACGCCGCCCAGTCGTCCCACTGCTGCAGGTGGAGGTCCGTGCCGCAGAGGCCGGCCCGCTGGACGCGGACCTTCACCTCCCAGTCCCCCGCCTCCGGCTCGGGCCGCTCGACCAGCTCGAGCCCCGCCCCGGGCCGCATCTTCGCCAGCGCACGCATGGGGCCATCTTGGCATGCCGGGCCCGCGGGCCGGCGACCGGAGCGTCCCCAAGCGCTAGACGAGCAGCCAGCCCAGCATGGCGCTGCCCGCCGCGGCCAGGGCGAGGGCCACCACGGGCTGGTAGGGCCGCCGCTGCGGCAGCCACGGCGCGGACGGGGCCCGCAGCACCGCGAGCCAGGCCGCCCCCACCAGGGCCCCCAGGAGAAAACCGATCGCCCAGCGCAGGGCCCACTGCCAGGGCCCCAGCAGCGTCAGGGCGACGCCCGCCGCGGCTGCCATGACGACCGCCGCCAGGGCGCCCACCCGGCTCGGGAGCTGGTTGAGGCTGAGAAGGACGAGCAGCAGCACCAGAATCGCGGCCAGCACGCTGGCCACCCCCGCCGCGTTGGGCCCGAAGTGCACGCTCTGGGTGGGGTCGAGCAGCAGATGGCGGGCGATCGGGCCCACGTCCGCGTCGGTGGCGGCCAGCACGACGACCGCGCGGTCGGCGTCCGGCTGGAGCACGAGGTGGGTGGAGGTGCCGCCGGTGGCGCCGCCGTGGCTGAGGAGGGCGGGGGTCTGGCTCGTGTCGACGCTCCAGCCGAGCCCGCGCCCGTGATCGGGTCCGGTCACGACGGGCTCGACGGCCCCGGCGCCCGGCACGGTGCCGTCGAGCACCGCCGTGGCGAACCGCGCCAGGTCGCCCGTCGTGGTGCGCGTGGCGCTCCCGGCGGCGGCGAAGCCGTCGCCAGTCCACGGCTGCACCGCCCGCCCGTTCGCCGTCCGCGGCCAGACGAGCCCGTCCGGCTCCGGCTCCCCGGCCTCCACGACGGTCGTGTCGTCCATCCCGAGCGGCTGGAACAGCCGCTCCTCCGCGAGCTGCGACCAGGTGGGGACGCCGGCGGCGCGCGCCTCGGCGATGCCCAGCAGCGCGACGCCGAAGTTGGAGTAGTTCTCCTCGCCGACGGCGGTGGTCGGGGCAGTCCGTGCGGCGTCGACCACGCGGTCCACCGCCCAGTCGCGGTAGGGGTCGCCCGTCCCCAGCGCCCCGCGGAAACGCACCAGCTCGCCGGGCACGCGCGGCAGGCCGCTCGTGTGGCTCGCCAACTGCTCCAGGGTCGCCGCCCCCGCCGGGGTGTCGGCGAGCTCGGGCAGATAGGTGGCGAGAGGCGCGTCCAGCTCCAGTTCACCGCGCGCCACCCCGTCGGCGAGCAGGTGCCCGGTGAAGGTCTTCGTGACCGAGCCGAGTTCGAACAGGGCGTCGCGGCCATCCTCCGGCGAGCCGTCCGCCGCTGAGCCGGTGGTGTCACCCGCTGCGGCGTAACGCACCGCGTCACCCTCGACGCGGGCCACGGCAACCGAGGACATCCCGCGGCCCTCCCCGACCACGGCAGCGAGATCGGCCGCCAACGCCGGGTCACCGGTTTCGGTGGGGCCGAGGCGTGGATCGGGGGCCAGGAAGTGCGCCGCAAACGCGCCGATCAGCGCGGCCGCGAGGGCGCCGAGCAGCGCGCTCTGGGGCGTGGTGTCGGGCATGGCCGTCCCTCCTTCGACGCGTCACGACAGAAGCGGCCCAATTCACCAGGCGGCGCTCGATGGAACTGTACCGGTACGACGCCACAGATCAGGTCAGCCCCAGCCACGCGGCGAGCGCGATCAGGCTGCTGGCGGAGAGCGGGGGTCGGTAGGCTCGGCTCCGTGCCCTCGCCCAAGCCCCACCCCACTGCGGGCCAGGTTGCGGGCATCGTCGACCTGCTGGCCGGGCGGCGCTGGGTGGCGCTGACCGGCGCAGGGCTGAGCACCGACTCGGGCATTCCCGACTACCGGGGCCCGGATGCGCGCCCGACCCGTCCCATCCAGTACGGCGAGTTCATCCGGCACGCCGACGCCCGGCGTCGCTACTGGGCCCGGTCGATGCAGGGCTACCGCAGCTTCGGCGCCGCGCCGCCCAACCCGGGGCACACGGCGTTGGCGGCGCTGGGCGTCCCGATCATCACGCAGAACGTCGACGGCCTGCACACTGCGGCCGGCTCGACCGACGTGGTCGACCTCCACGGCCTCATCGAGCGCGTCGCATGCCTGGGCTGTGGTGAGCTGACGCCGCGGCGCACGCTCCAGGAGCGGCTGGAGGCCGCGAACCCGCAGGTCACCGGACAGATTCCGGCCGGCAACGCCGAGCTGCGCCCCGACGGCGACGCCGACATTGCCGACCCGGTCGACTTCGTGGTGGTGCCGTGCCTGCGTTGCGGCGGGGTGCTCAAGCCGGACGTCGTGTTCTTCGGGGAGAACGTGCCGCGCGATCGGGTGGCCCGCTCCTACGCGTGGGTCGATGCCGCCGAGGTGCTGCTGGTCGCCGGGTCGTCGCTCACCGTGATGTCGGGCCTGCGCTTCGCGCGCCACGCCGCCAAGGCGGGCATGCCGGTGGTGATCGTCAACCACGGCGCCACCCGTGCCGACGAACTGGCCGCCCTCACGGTCGATGCGGGCACCTCCGAGACCCTCACCGCGGTGCGTGCGGCGCTGACGGCCCCGGACGCCGTCGGCGCCTGACCCGCCCGCTTGCGCCCCACCGCGCGGTCCGCCATCCTGAAAGGCTGCCCAGCGCCCGAAAGGTCCCACCATGGTCACCATCAAGCCGGTCCCCACGCCCGCGCCGGGTGACGACACCGCCCATCCGTGGGTGGAGGCAATGGCCGCGCTCGACGGCGCGACCTGCCGTGAGCTCTACGGGCACGACGACTTCAACGACAGCGTCGCCGCCCGCGTCCTCAGCCTGCGCGGGTCGCCCTACTGGAGCCAGGACGTGTGGGTGGCGCTGGACGGTGCGGGGGAGGTCGGCGACCCGGTGCTGGGGTACGTGGGTGCCGATCAGCCCCTGCGGGAGGACCCGGACACCGCCAGCCTGGACCTCACGGTGACCCGGGCAGCGCGACGCCGCGGGGTGGGGACGGCGCTGTTGAACACCGCCGCCGCCGCCCTGGCCGCCCAGGGACGCACCACGCTGCTGGCCTGGGCCTTCGAACCAGGGCTCGGCCCCGACGGTGACGACGGCGTCGCTGCCTCCTCCGGAACGGGGGCGGTCGACCCGCGCCGACCCTCCAACGCCTTCCTGCTCCGTCACGGCTTCACCCTCGAACAGGTTGAGCGCCCCTCCACCCTCACCCTCGACGAGGCCACCCTCACCCAGGCACAGCGGCACGCCGAGGTGGCCCGCGTGGCGTCCGGGGACGACTACGAGCTGGTGGGCTGGGACGGCCCGGCCCCCGATGCGTTCGCCGAAGGGCGCGCCCTCTTGGAGGGCCGCATGAGCACCGATGTCCCGTTGGCCGAGGAGCTGGGCGAGGCGCAGGCTTGGGATGTCGCCCGTCTGCGCTCGGCTGAGCAGCGGATGCTGGCGCGTGAGCGGGGGTGGGTGACCTCGGCGGCCCGCCACCGCGGCAGTGGCGAGCTGGTCGCGTTCACCCTGGTGGAGTGGCCCGGGCACAACCCGGCCGGGGTCTGGCAGGAGGGCACGCTGGTGCACCCCGACCACCGCGGCCACCGCCTCGGCATGCTGGTGAAGGCCGCGAACCTGCTGCGGCTCAGACGGGCCAACCCGCACGCCCTGCGCGTCCACACCTGGAACGCGGCGGAGAACGCCCACATGCTGGCGATCAACGACGCCCTCGGTTTCGCCCCCACGGGCCTGGAGGGCGCTTGGCGGCGACGCTGATCCGCCTCACCAGGACGCGTGCACGTGCTCGGCGATCCGCTCCTCGTACAGCGCAGCCACGGCGGCGCGCTGCGCGTCGGTGACCGGGGCCAGCGAGCCGGCCGCGGCGTTGGCCCGCGCCTGCTCAGGGTTGCGCGCCCCCGGGATGACCACGCTGACACCGGGGGTGTCCACCAGCCAGCGCAGCGCGAACTGCGCCGGGGTGACGCCCTCGGGCGCCAACGCCGAGAACTCCTGGGCGGCGGCGACGCCGACGTCGTAGGGCACGCCGGAGAACGTCTCGCCCCGGTCGAATTGTTCTCCGTGGCGGTTGAAGCTGCGGTGGTCGTCCGCGGCGAACGTGGTGTCGGCGTCGTAGCGTCCGCTCAGCAGGCCCGAGGCCAGCGGCACGCGGGCGATGACGCCGACGCCCGCCTCCGCCGCGGCGGGCAGCACCCGCTCGAGCGGCTTGTGGCGAAAGGCGTTGACGATGATCTGGATGCTCGCCAGGCCGGGGTGCTCCAGGGCGGTCAGTGCCTCGTCGCACCGCTCGACCGAGACGCCGTAGGCGCGGATTCGGCCCTCCGCGACGAGGGTCTCGAGCGCCTCGAACACCTGCGGTGAGGCGAACACCTCCGAGGGCGGGCAGTGCAGCTGCACCAGGTCGAGCGCCGCCACGTCGAGGTTCTCCCGGCTGCGGTCGATCCAGCGGCGGAAGGCGTCCAGGGTGTACGCGGACGCCTCGTGCGGATCGGCGCGCCGCCCCATCTTCGTGGCAACGACAACCGACCCCGCCGGCCGCTGCTTCACGAACCGGCCCACCAGCTGTTCGCTCCGGCCGTCACCGTAGACGTCCGCAGTGTCGAAGAAGGTGACACCGGCGTCCGCCGCCGCGTGCAGCGTGGCGAGCGCGTCGTCCTGCCCGACCTCACCCCAGCTGCCTCCGATCTGCCAGCAACCCATGCCGATGACCGAGGTCTCGAGCCCGAGCCGTTCCATCCGTCGCGTTTCCATGCATCCCACCTTGTCACACGCAGCGAAGCGGGGCGCCGGTCAGGTGACCAGGCGCCCCGCGGCGTGTCGCCCGGAGGCGAGGATGGACGTCAGCCCAGCTCGGGCACCCCGAACTCGGCGACGTAGCGGTGGAGGAACGCCGCCATCGCGTCACGGTTCACCGGATCGGTCGGGCGGAAGGTGCCGTCCGGCCAACCGGTCGTGATCCCCGTCGAGTGCAGCCAGGCGATCTCGGTGTAGAACTCCGAGTCGACCGTCACGTCGCTGAACGGCGAGGTCGCCGGCGGCGTGTAGGCGGGGCTGCCCGCGGCGCGGTGGAGGAAGGCCGCCATGGCGTCCCGGCCGATCGACAGGTCGGGGCGGAAGGTGCCGTCGCTCCAGCCGTTGGCGATCTCGCGCTGCGACAGCCACGCGATCTCCTTGTAGAACTGGTGGGTTGTCGGCACGTCACTGAACGGCGATTCGGCCGGGACGGGGAACTCGGGGCTCCCGGCGAGGCGGTACAGGAAGGCCGCCATGGCGTCACGATGGATCGCCGTCACCGGGCGGAACGTGCCGTCGGGCCAGCCCTGCGCGATCCCGGCCCCGCCCAGCCACGCGATCTCGTCGTGGAACTGCGTGGCCGGCGTCACGTCGGAGAACGACGCCGTGGGCAGCGCCGCCAGCGGCAGGGTCACGACCGTCCCCGATGGCTTGGCGACGAGCTGCACGGTGTCGGCCACGTACGCCGGGTTGACCGTCAGGGTGACGGTGGCCGCCCCGTCGCGCGTCGGGACGCCGGGCGTCCGCGCGGTCGTGATGGCGGCTGTCCCGATGGTGAAGCCGTCGACCACCACGTCGAACTCCGTGTTGGCCGGGGCGCCGAGGCTGGTCAGGTCGACCCCATCGACGCGCACCGTGGCCTGCTCGCCGCGCGCGACCGGCAGGGCGCCGTCGGTGACGGCCACGCCGTTCTTCTCGAACGACGGCTCCACCACGTCCTGCGCCGCCAGGTAGTTGATGAACGCATCCATGTCGATCAGGCCGAGGTCACGCACCTGCGTCCCCTGCTGCAGCGCGGTGAAGTTGTCCCCGCCGCCGATCAGGAAGCTGCCCGCCGCCACGGTGTAGGTGGCCGCCTCGTCCAGCGGCGCGCCGTCGACCCACACATCGAGGATGCGGCTGCCTGCGGCGGCGTCCGGGTCGTACGTGTAACGCACGTTGTCCGAGAGCCCGAGCTTGAGGAACGGACGCGACGACGCCGCCGGCTGCCACTGCTGCTCGAGCACCTGGCGGAACACGGCACCCGTGACGTCGATGCTCTGCAGCGTGTTGGCGAAGGGGTTCACCGCGGCAGCCTCGGCGTAGGTGACCACCCCGTCGCCCTCGGCGTCGGAAGGATCGAACAAGAGATCGGCCCGCAGGCCGCCCGGGTTCATGATGCCGATGTCGGCGCCAGTCCGGCCGGGTTGGTTGGCCGCCCACGCCCACGCGTTGGCAGCCAGGTTGCCCAACGCGCTCTCGCGGAGGCGATCATCGCGCGTCGTGCCCCAGTAGACACCCTGGACGACCTGGGCGTCGCCGTAGGCCGTGGTGATGTCGGCGCTGATCTCGGCCACCGGTTGCGTGCCGATCTCCTTGGCGTTGGCCACGGCCTCGTCGACGATCTCGGCAGCCGCCGCATAGGTCGGGTCGGCCTCGCAGGCGGGCGTGACGGGCGCGGTCGCGAGCTGGCTGGCGATGTACTCCTCCACCTCGCCGGTCTCGGCGTTGTAGCCGAGCTGGACGACGCCGAGCCGCGCGCCGTAGCTGGCCGACTGGCTGATGACGCGCGTGCCGGACTCCACCGGGCCGTCCCACTGGTAGGCGAGGTGGGTGTGGCCGTTGAAGACGACGTCGACCGCGGGGGAGGTGTCGTTGACGATGCGGTCGAAGATCTCGGTGGCGTCCTCCGCTGCGCCTAGGCTCGTCGCCACGGCGGCACCGTCGTGGTACTCGGCGATGAGGACGTCGGCCTCGCCGTTCAGCGCGTTGCCGTCGGAGAGTTGGGCGGCCACCCGGTTGACGGCTGCGACCGGGTCGCCGAACTCGATCGATGAAATGCCGTCGGGCCCGACCAACGACGGCGTCTCGTCGGTGACCGCACCGATGATGCCGAGCATCACCCCGTTCACCTCGGTGAGGCGGTACTCCTCGAGCGCCGGGGTGGTCGTGCCCCGCTCGTAGACGTTCGCGCCCAGATACTGGAACCCGGCGGCCGGGATCGCCTCACCCTGCAACCAGGGGAAGCCGCGGTCGAACTCGTGGTTGCCGACGGCGGAGGCGGTGACGCCCAGCGCGTTGAGGTACTCCAGCGTCGGCAGGTCGCCGAGAATGTTGGAGGCGAACGACGACGCCCCGACGTTGTCACCGGCGGAGAGCAGCACCGTCTGCTCGGCGCCGTACGTGGCCCGTGCCGTCTGGATCGTGCAGGCGAAGTTCTTGCCGAGTACGCCCGTCAGGGCGAGGCCGTCGTCGATGCGGCCGTGGAAGTCGTTGAAGTTGAGCAGCGTGACGGGCGTGAGGCCCTCGCTGATGGCGTCGACGGGTGTCGCGGCCTGGGCCGAGCCGGCGATGCTGCCGGCGCCGAGCAGGCCGAGCGTCGCGGCCAGGGCCACGGCGCGTCGGGTGCGGTTCATGGTTCCTCCGGATGAGTGATGCGGCGTCGCGGGTCGGGGGCGTCCCTGCAGCCGATCATGCCGGGGTGAACGCCTTGTGTACAGGCGGGAAAGCCCTCGGGATCCGTTCGCCGGCGGGCGGTGCGGGCCCGCGCGCGCTCAGGCTCGCTCGGCGCGTCGGCCGAACGGACGCCGCGGGCGCGAGCGCCACCAACGCCACAGCACCACCAGCGGAGAATTGCGGCTGACCAGGAGCAACACCAGCGTCACGAGGCCCACCGCCGCCGGCAACGCGAGGCGCGCGTAGTGCGCCACCCAGCCGAGGATGCCCCACGGCGTCGACTCGCCCGAGGCCGGCCCCACCTGCTCCCCCACCACCACGGGCGGAATCCAGAAATAGGCACCCAGGGCGACGCCGAGGAAGGCCCCGCACCAGGCGATGACGGACGGCCCCCAGGCGGCGTGACCGCCGCCGGCCCCGCGCATCGCCCACCGCAAGAACAGGTGACTGACGAGGATCGCGACGATCCCCACCACGATGACCCACGGCTGTGGCAACCGCCCCGTGTCCCAGGCGAACTCGGAATTCATGGCGATCCGCCGCAGCACGCCCAAGGACCCCATCACAGCCAAGGCCGTCACCAGCCACGCCAGCCCGACGGCCGCGTGCGCCAGCAGCGCCAGCAGGGCGTAACCCGCCCGGGCCGGCGAGAACCGACGGCGCCCGGGGGCGTCCGGGGTGGTCCGGCTGGTGGGTGCCGTGGCGGAGGCGTCGGTCGCGGGGGTCACGGCGCCCATGCTAACGCCCACTGCCCGGGCGACCAGGCATCTGCCACGATGGGGTGATGCCGATGCCGCGTCTGCCCCACCCCCACCTCATCGCGCTGCGCTCGGGCGTCACGGTGGCCCTGAGTTGCCTCCTCGGCCAGGCCGGGTGGGCTTCGGCGTTCCTGGGTGGGCAGGCGCAGTTCCGCCCCTACCACGTCTGGGGTGCCTGGGTGACCCTCGCGGTGTGCGTGGCCAACGCGCTGGTGTACGTGGCGCTCCGACGCTCCGCCGGGCCGGTGAACCTCACCCTCGCCGTGGCGCTGGCCGCAGCCGTGGGCATCCAGGTCGCGCTCGGTGAGACCCACCAGGTGTCGCTCCACATCTTCGTCGGGGTGCTGATCGTGATGCTGGGCACCGCCCTCACCTCGTGGACCTACCGCCACACCCTGCCGGACGCGGACGCCCCGGCGCGGGCCTGACCGGCGACGGTCACTGCGCAGGCGTGGCGGGGGTGGGGACGGCCTCGTTGGTCGCCATGCTCACGGCCGACGGCGTCGACCCGGCCGCCGCGGGTGTCGCGGTCGGAACGGGGGTTGCCGTCGGAGTGGGGGCCGTCGGTGACGGCGTGGCGGTCGGCGTGGCCGTGGCGGCGGGTGTCGGCTCGGTCGGCGTGGCGGTGGGCGCCGGCGTCGACGCATCGGACGCCCCGGTCGCAGCGTCGGAGGTCTCGGCCCTCTCGACCGTCGTCACGTTGCCCACCGTCGTGCCCTCGCCGCCGGAGAGCGCTCGGCCCGTGCTGGCCTCGACGCCCGTGATCACCCCCAGGCCCACGACGAACGCCACACCGGCGGACGCGAGCGCCCCCGCCGCCGCCCAGCGCAGCCCCGAGCGTCGGCTGGTACCGGCGGCGGTCGCTTCCGCACCCGGGGCCACGCCTGTATCCGCACCCGTTCGCTCCTCCGATCCGCCGCGTGTGGCCGTCGGGCCGATGCCGGCGGGCTCGCCGACCGCGCCATCGGGACCGGTCGGGACCAGCCCGGGCGCGACACCGTCGAGAGCGGGGGCGTCCGGGTGCACCCCGGAGCTGAGACCGGTGAACAGGACGGCGTCCGGCACATCCCCTTGGAAGTGCGCTGCCTCCATGTCGGCGTCGGTGGTGCCGGCCGGTGCGACGTCGGCGACACCCGCGTCGGGAGAGTCACCGCGGAAGCGGTCGGAGATGGAAGAAACGGAGTAGTGCGTCCGCCGGATGCCGAAGGAGTAGAGCGCGGTCGCGACGGCACCCACCACCGATCCGATGGCGGCACCGGCGAGCGTGCCCGCCGTGCCGAGGGTCGAGCCGAGGACGGAGGCGGTGACGGACGAGAGGGCACCGGCCGTGATGGCGGTGGGTGACAGCTCCAGGGTTGGGCGTGGGGAAGTGGTCGTGCTCACCGAGCAATTTTAGTTCTGGAAACCATTTACCAGCCAGCTGGTTGCTGCGACCTGGGTCTGAAGTTGCACCTTCAACCATCCGACCGCAGTGGCAGGCGGCTCGCCGGGCCACCCGCCGGCGCTCAGCCGGACCGCCTCTGGCGCCAGCGCGCCACCTCGGCGTCCACGTCGACCAGCCGCACCACCAGCTGCCGGCCGCGCTGGGGGGCGGCGTAGTACGCACGAATACGACCGTTGAGGTCCTCGCAGCGCTCGCGGGCCTCCACCTCGGTACGGGCGTCGGCGAGCGCGCTCTGGATGTCGGCCACCTCGCGGCGCAGCGCGGCCGGCCCGGTCAGCACCGGTTCGAGGTTCTCGGCGCGCATCTTGTTCTTGACCCACCAGTCGGGGTCGTCGTCAAGGTGCAGGGGCTTGCCCGCACCGGGCAGGTGATCGAACGCGCCACGTTCCATCGCTTCCCGGATCTGGCGGTCGATCCAGCTCTCGAACCCGCTCGGGCCGCTCATGGCTCACCCCGTTCGGCCCGGGCCGGGGGTCGGTCACCCCGCACGGACGCGACCATGTCGAGAGTGCGCCGAGTGGCCGCAACGTCGTGGGTGCGGAACACCGTCGCCCCCAGCCAGGCCGCCACCGCGGTCGCCGCCAGCGACCCCTCCAGCCGATCGGCCACGGGCAGGCCAAGGGTCTCCCCCACGAAGTCCTTCCGCGAGATGGCCTGGAGCACCGGGTGGCCGAGCGAGGCGATCTGTGCGGTGGCGCGCAGCACGCGCAACGAGTGGCGGGTCGTCTTGCCGAAATCCAGGGTCGGATCCACAAGCACCGCCTCGGGTGCAACGCCGGCGTCCATCGCCCGGCGCGCTCCTTCCCGCAGCCCGGTGATGACGGACGCGACGACGGCGTCCGGATCGTCGCCGTAGGAGACGGCGACCGGATCCGTCCGCGGCGGCAGCCCCCCGGTGTGCGACACGACGTAACCCGCCCCGAGGTCGCCTGCGGCCGCCGCCAGATCGGGGTCGTGGCCCGCCCACGTGTCGTTCACGAGGTCGATCCCCAGATCGGCGACGGCGGCCAGCACCTCGCTGCGCCACGTGTCGACGCTGAGCACGAGATCCGGGTGTCGCTCCCTGGCCTTCGCGAGCAGGGGCTGAATGCGCCCGATCTCGGTCCGGGCGTCCACCCAGTCACCGGCCTGCCCGGCCCGGACACCCCCGACGTCCACCAGATCCGCCCCTGCAGCCACGGCGGCGTCGAGCGCTGCGAGCGATTCGTCCACCCCCTGGCTGCCGGAACTCGCCCAGAACGAGTCCGGCGTGCGGTTGAGGATCGCCATCACCGCCGGGTGAGCGGCGTCGAAACGCTGCCCCCGCAGCACGAGCACAGGCGTGCGGGGGAGGTTCACGGGCCAGACGTGCTCGGTCACGGCGCGATTGTCACTGATCGGGCAAACCTGCTTGTCCGGATGCGGCGGGGCTCGGCCGAGAGCATCGGGGCGCACTGTCAGGCGCCGGTGGTAGACATGGTGGGGTCAACCTGCCCCCACCCCATCTGTCCACAGCAACCTTTCCCCACCACAAGGAGTGACGATGAAGTACCGCTACCTGGGCAACTCCGGGCTGAAGATCACCGAGATCGTGTACGGCAACTGGCTCACCCACGGCTCGCAGGTCGAGAACGAGGCGGCGACGGCGTGCGTCCGGGCCGCGCTGGACGCCGGCATCACGAGCTTCGACACCGCCGACGTCTACGCCAACACCGTCGCCGAGGAGGTGCTCGGCGAGGCGCTCAAGGGCGAGCGCCGGGCGTCGCTGGAGATCTTCACGAAGGTCTACTGGCCGACCGGGCCGAAGGGGCCGAACGACTGCGGCCTGTCCCGCAAGCACATCATGGAGTCCATCGACGGCTCGCTGCAGCGGCTGCAGACCGACTACGTCGACCTCTACCAGGCGCATCGGTTCGACACCGAGACGCCGCTGGAGGAAACCATGCAGGCGTTCGCGGACGTCGTGCGCGCCGGCAAGGCGCTCTACATCGGCGTCAGCGAGTGGACGGCCGACCAGATCCGCGCCGGTCACGAGCTGGCCCGCGACCTTGGCATCCAGCTCATCAGCAGCCAGCCGCAGTACTCGATGCTGTGGCGCGTCATCGAGCCCGAGGTCGTGCCCACCTGCGAGGAGCTGGGGGTGAGCCAGATCGTGTGGTCGCCCATCGCGCAGGGGGTGCTCACCGGCAAGTACGTGCCGGGCGAGGATCTGCCGGAGGGCTCGCGCGCCACCGACACCAAGGGCGGCGCCGACATGATCAAGCGGTTCATGAACGACGACGTGCTCGGCCGGGTGCAGAAACTCAAGCCGATCGCCGAGGGGCTCGACCTCTCCATGGCGCAGCTGGCCGTGGCCTGGGTGCTGCAGAACAAGAACCTCGCCGCAGCGATCATCGGCGCCTCCCGGCCCGAGCAGGTCACCGAGAACGTCAAGGCCTCCGGCGTCGAGATCCCCGCCGACGCCATGCGGGCGATCGACGAGGCGCTCGGCGACGTGGTCGTGTCCGACCCGGCGATGACGGCGCAGAACGGTCCGCAGAAGCGCCCGGTGTGAGCCCGGCCTGACGGCCTGACGCCGCACCCGGACGCCCGGCTCGGCGACCCGCCCGCGGGTCGCCGGGCGGGGCGTCACCGCGTGGTGCGCTTCTCCGATGAGCGGGGGTTCTCGCCCTTGAGCAGCCGCCCGGTGACGCGCTGGCCGAGCTGCTCGAGCGCGAGGCGTCCGACCATCTGCTGGTTGGTGGTCACGCGCTCGGTGCGGCCGGTGCCGAGGAACGAGATGGCCCAGTGCAGCAGGGTGGTCACGCGGCCCTTGAAGCCCGCGATGTAGAACAGGTGCAGGATCAACCACATGACCCAGGCGATGAAGCCGGTCAGCTCGATGCGGCCGATCTTCACGACCGCCTCGTACTTGGCGATCGTCGCCATGGATCCCTTGTCGTGATACTTGAACGGTTCGCCGTCCGGCGTCCCGGCCACCTGGTTGGCGATGCGGCGGGCGGCGTACTGCCCCTCCTGGATCGCGCCCTGGGCGACGCCCGGGACGCCGGGCACGGAGGCGAGGTCGCCGATCACCATCACGTCGGGGTGCCCGGGCAGGGTCAGGTCGGGCTGGACGACGACGCGGCCCGAGCGGTCGACCTCCGCGCCGGCCTGCTCGGCGATGGTCCGTCCGATGGCGTTGCCCTGGACGCCGGCGGCCCAGACCTTCGCAGCGGCCGGAATGGTGACCGGCGCGCCGTCCTTCGGCTGGTAGGTGACGGACGTCGAATCGACGCCGGTCACGATGGCGTTGAGGATGACCTCGACGCCCGCCTCCTCCAACGACTTCTGCGTCTTGGCGCCCAGCGAGGGCCCGAAGGGCGGCAACACCTGCGGCGCGCCGTCGATGAGGACGACCCGCGCCTCGCGCGGATCGATGCGCCGGAACTGGCCGACGAGCGTGCGGGAGGCCAGCTCGCGGATCTGACCCGCCATCTCGACGCCGGTGGGCCCGGCACCGACGACCACGAAGGTCAGCAGCATGCGACGCTGCTCGGGGTCGGTGGCCTGCTCGGCGTGTTCGAACGCCCAGAAGATGCGGGCGCGGAGCTCGAGGGCGTCGTCGATCGTCTTCATGCCGGGCGCGAACGTGGCGAACTGGTCGTTGCCGAAGTACGACTGCCCGGCGCCGGCGGCGACGATCAGCGAGTCGTACGTGAGCGTGCCGGGCGCGTCGTGGAAGCGGTAGTGGACGACCTTGTTCGCGACGTCGACGTCGGTCACCAGACCGGTCACGGTGCGCACGTTCTTCTGCCGCTTGAGGATCTCGCGGGTCGAGGGCGCGATGGCACCCTCGGACAGGATGCCGGTCGCCACCTGGTAGAGCAGGGGCTGGAACAGGTGCTCGGGGCTCTTGGAGATGATGGTGACGTCGACGTCCGCCGAACGGAGCGCCTTGGCGGTGAAGAGACCACCGAAGCCGGAGCCGATGATGACGACGTGGTGCTTGGGCATGTCGGGAAACCCCTTCTGGTGTCGGACCGCTCCCATTGTGCGTGACCGGGCGGGCGAAGGCCACCGGTTGCCAACCCGTGGTCGGCCCGGCGAGCATGGGGGCGTGGCCTGCCGTCGACCTCGCGGGGCGTCTGTGAAGATTCGTGCAACCCGCGGCGCACCCGCGCCGTCCTTGTGTGCATGACAACCAGCACCACGACGCGCGAGGAGGAGTTCTCCGCGTTCGTCGCGACCCATGGCGGGTCGCTGCGCCACGTCGCCCACCTGCTGACCGGCAGCCGCGACGGGGCTGATGACCTGCTCCAGGACGCACTCCTGCGCACCTGGCTGCACTGGCGGCGTGTGGAGCCACAGACCGCCTGGGCCTACACGCGCCGCATCATGGTCAATCTCGCGACGGACCGTTGGCGCCGCAAGCGCTACGAAACGGTGAGCGCCGATCTCGGCGACTGGCAACCCGATGCGCACGCCGCCGCCGCGTTCTCGGCCACCGAGGATCGCGACTTCATCGTCGACCAACTCTCCCACCTGAGCGCCCGCGAACGCGCGATCGTCGTGTTGCGCTACTACGCGGATCTCTCCGAAGCCGAGGTCGCCGAGCACGTCGGCGTGAGCGTCGGCACCGTCAAGTCCACCTGTTCCCGCGCGCTCAGCCGGCTCCGCAGCCGGAACGACGCCGCCGAAGCCACCAGGAGCAAGTCATGAGCCCCATCAACGAGAACGAACTTCGCAACGAGCTGTGGTACGCCCACGACGGAGCCGAACCCGACACCGACCGTCTCACCGCCAGCGTCCTCCAGCGCGGTCGAACCGTGCGCCGCAACCGCACGATCGCGGGCGGCCTGGCCGCCGTCGTCCTGCTGGGCGGTGCCACCTTCGGCATCGGCTCCCTGCTGGAGAACACCACCCAGCGCGGCGTCCCGGTCAGCGAGGTCTCGCCGACGCCCACGGCGACGACGACGGCATCGCCCTCGCCCACCCCGAGCACGTCGCCCGGGACAACGCCGACCCCGGGGTCGCCGACGTCCGCCACGACGCCGGCCGGCGACCAGACGCCGCCCGCCGACCCGCCCGCATCGGCCACCCCCGCCTGGCCGGACTACACGGACAACGGCATCTTCCCCGCCGACTTCGGTGACCTCGGGGGGTTCCGTCTGCTCCACGAGGGCACCCCGGCAACGGACGAGGTGACGGCATGGGAGGAGGAGTCGCCCGTGGTGCGGTTCTGCGACCAGGCGCCGGGCGCCCTCGTCGAGGTCGAGGCGGGCCGCCACATCCAGGCCCGCGGCCCCGCGGGGATGGGTTGGGACGAGTCCGTTCTGGTGTTCCGCACCGAGCAGGCGGCCATCGACTTCCTGGACCAGGTGCGATCGTATGAGTACTCCGACGAGGCGTGCAGCCGCGATGAGCAGACGCCGGGGTGGCGCGACCAGTGGGCGCTCGCCGAGCTGAACGATCTCGGCGACGACGCGATCGGCCTCAGCTGGTGGACGCAGGCGGAGGTCGACGGTACGTGGGCGGACGCCCCGGGCGGGTCGCTGAGCGTCAGCGTCCGTCAGGGCCGCGCCGTCTACACGGGGCTGACTTTCGGTGAATACGTGGGTGACCCGCTGGACGCCGACGCCCTCGCCGAGCTCCAGCCGTTCTTCGACGACGCGCTCGCGCAGGACTGCCCCTGGCCCGGCGGTTGCTGATCCGGTGTCAGGCCCGCGCGGCCAGGTAGGCGTCCAGCGACTCGGTCTGGATCGCCCGGGCGAGGTCGGCCATGCCGGCCTCGTCCATCACCACGATGGACTGGCCGTCGGCCGACGTCCCCAGCCCGGAGACCGGGGCCTGCAGGCTGACGATGTCGGTCGCCCCGCCCAACCGCAGGCTCATGGCCGTGGCGAGCAGCTCGGAGTTCGTCAGCCCGGCATCCACGGTGACGTACTGCCCCAGCAGCCCCGCCACGTCGTTGAAGCGGCTCGGGTTGGCCAACGTCCCGGAGGAGAACAACTGGTCGAGCGCGGCGGTGACCACGGCGCGCTGCCGGGCCGCCCGATCCAGGTCGCCGTGGGGCAGCTCGTAGCGCTGCCGGACGTAGGCCAAGGCCTCGTCCCCGCGGAGGGTGATGGGGCCGGCGGGCCAGGAGTACCCCCGTGACGACGACGCGATGGTGTTGTCCACCGTCACCCCACCGAGCGCTTCGGTCAGGCCCGCAAATCCGTCGAAGTCGATCATCACGACATGGTCGGTCCGGACGCCGACCAGCCCCTCCACGGTGCGGACGGCCAGCGCCCCGCCCCCGTGCGCGAAGGCAGCGTTGATCTTGGCCTCGCCATACCCCGGGATGTCGACCCACAGGTCGCGGGGAAACGAGATGAGGTACAACCGGTCCCGCGCCGGCGTCAGGTGGGCCAGCATCAACACGTCGCTGCGGCCCCGCTCGTCCTCGTTGCGGGCATCGCTGCCGATGAGCAGGTAGGTGAGCGACCCGGGTTCGGACGCGTCGGGCGCCGGGCGGGGCGGGTCGGCGGCATCGGCTGCCCCGGCCGGGGCCGCCGCGCCCCCCGCGTCCGCCAGGGGCAACAGCTCGGGATTGCGCGAGATGGCGCTGACCGAGGCCCAGGTGCGCCACGCGTAGAACCCGCCCAGCACCAGGCCGAGGCCGAGCAGACCGCAGATCAAGGCCACGGCCCACCGGCGGCGGCGCTTTTCGGGCGCACCAAAACGACGCGCAACAGACGTATTCATGTCATTCCCCCCGCGCTGTTCAATCACCGCATGCACACGGCCCCGTCCGGGCGATGACTGAACACTACGCCGCGCGGAGGGGGGCGAAAAGGCCCCCCAGAGGGGACACGAGAAATGCCGCGTGGGACTAATTCACCATCGCCCGCAACGCGTCCGAACAGGCAAATTCCCCACATTCGATGAATGTGGGGAATCAGCGAGCGGTGTCGGCCACCGCGGGCCCGGGGTCAGTAGCCGATGGAGGCGAGGTAGCGACGGGAGTCGGCGATGCAGTCGTACGGGTCGCGGCCGTAGGTGTCGTCCTGCTCGATGAAGAAGTACTCCGCGCCGGCGGCCTCGGCAGCCGGCAACAGCTCGGGCCAGTTCATGTTGCCCTGGCCCACCTCGGCGAACTGCACGATGTTGTTGAACGCGCTCTGCCAGCCGGCGAAGTCCCCGGCGCTCAAGAACTCCATCGCCGAGGCCGGCACGGGGGTGACCCGGAAATCCTTCACGTGGATGATCTTGCACACCCCGGAGTAGCGCTTGAGCATGTCCAACGGGGCCATGCCGCCGCGCTGCACCCAGTGCAGGTCCACCTCGAAGTTCAACGCAGGCGCCACCCGACGCACGAGGTCGAACAGCAGCTCGCCGTCGAACCGGGTCAGGTCGACGTGGTGGTTGTGGTAGCACAGGGTGATGCCGTCGGCGGCCAGCCGCTCGGCGGCGCTCTGGCACTCGGCGGCCCAGGCCTCCGCAGCGTCCTTGGCCATCATGGCCTCGAACGGCATCATGCCGATGCGCACGAACCGCGTCTCGAGCCGGCCGCAATCGTCGACGATCTTGGCGTAGCTCTCCTCGAGGTTGTCGCCGGTCGCCACGCGACCCGGCTTGAGCGCGACCGACAGGGCACCCACGTCGATGCCGAGCTCGCGGACGCCGCGCTCCAGATCGGCGGTGGTGGCGGCGTCCATCGGAATCTGGGAGACCTCGACCGCCGTGAGGTCCATCGCGACAATGCGTTGCAGCACCGCGAACATCCCCTCATCCGCGACCTGCTGCTTGAGCATCATCATCATCACGCCCAGGGTGGCCATGGTTCAGCTCCTCGTCTCGAAGGTGCCCTCGGCGGTGATCCGCGCGTTGAGCTCGCTCAGGTACGTGTCCTCGTCGAAGTTCTCGATCGAGACCTCACGGCCCAGCCAGCTCGACAGGTGGATCGCGTTCGCGAGACGGACGCCGTGGATGCCGTCCGCGCCGGGCGCGAGCAGTTCCTCCTCGCCCCGCACGGCCGCGGCGAAGTTCCGCAACACCTCCGCGTGCTGGGCGCCCCAGACCGAGCCGTAGTCCTTCGTCTCAGTGGTCATCAGCTCGGCGCGGTCGAGCTGCCCGGTGAACAGCCGGCGAACGGCGTCCACGTCCATGCTCGCCGAGAGCTCCTTCTCGTCCTGGACGAGGCGGGTGATCGTCACCGTGTTCGAGTCGTCGACGACGACCTTGCCCCGGTCGCACAGGATCTCGAGGCGGTCGGTGCCTGGCAGGTCGTGCACGCAGGTGATGAACGAGCCGGTGGCCCCCTCACCGAAGTCGACCAGGGCGTTGACCTCGTCCTCCACGGCGATGTCCCGCCGGAAGCCGTAGCCAACCTTGGCGAACACCGACCTCGGCACCCCGCACACCCACTGCCACAGGTCGAGCTGGTGGGGTGCCTGGTTCACCAGGACGCCGCCACCCTCGCCACCCCACGTGGCGCGCCACGCGGACTGGGCGTAGTAGGGCTGCGGGCGCCACCAGGTCGTGATGGTCCAGCTCGTGTGCCGCAGCTTGCCCAGCTCACCGGAGCTGATGAGCTCGCGCAGGTCCTGGTAGAGCGGGTTGGTGCGCTGGTTGAAGAAGACCCCGAACTGCAGGTCGGGCTTGCTGGCGGCGAAATCGATGAGTTCGCGCGCCTGCTTGGTGTAGACGCCGACCGGCTTCTCCACCAAGGCGTGGACGCCGTGCTCCAACGCATGGATGCCCATCTCGGGGTGGAGGTAGTGCGGCACCGTGGTGACCACGGCGTCCACCTCGCCGGAGGCGACCATCTCGGTGTAGTCGGTGAAGAACGGCACCCCCAGGTCGTCTGCCGCCTGCTTCTTCTCGGGCAAGATGTCGCAGATCGCGCCGATCGTCATGGTGGGCACCTTGCCCTCGCTGATGAGCTTGGCGTACATGCCGCCCTCGGCTCCCAGCCCGATGATGCCCAGTCGCACCGTGTCACCCATGCCCGCTCCTTTGCTCGTGGTTCGGTGTCCACCCTAGTGCGTCACGACAGCGCCCGGAGGGGGCTCGGCGGCGATTGACCGCCAGTTGTCTCGGGGACCCGGACGCGGGGTCCACCGAACTGTCGGAGCCGGGTGCGAGGATCGGCCCATGATCGATCACGCTCGCGTCCTGGCCGACGAGTCGGCCCGCTTCGCCGCCGTTGTGGCCGAGTCCGATCCGGACTCCCCCGTCCCCACGTGCCCCGGTTGGACCGTTGACGACCTGCTGTGGCACCTCACCGACGTGCACGGCTTCTGGACGCGCATCCTGACGACGGGCGCCCAGAGCGACGCCGACGTCGAAGCGGCGGAGGCGGCCGGCCCCGCGCGGCCGGAGGACCGCGCCGCGCTGCTGGACCTGTTCGCCGCCGAGACCAACGCCCTGGCCGAGGCGCTGGCGGGCCGGGCGGACGACGAACCCGCTTGGTTCTGGCTCGGGAGCGACCAGAGCGTCGGCGCGACGCGCCGCATGCAGGCGTTCGAGGCGACGATGCACCGCGTGGACGCCGAGGTGGCCGCCGGGCTCGACCCCACCCGCATCGGTGTCGAGGTCGCCCTCGGTGCGATCCGGCACGCCTTCGACGTCATGTGGGCGTGGTGGGGCACGCTCCCCGGTTTCACCTTCACCCCGGTCGCGAAACCGGTCGCCCTGGTGGCGACGGACGCCGACGCCACGCTGGTCGTCCAAGGTGGCCGCTGGCGCGGCACGGGTGAGTCGGGCAAGGAATACGACGAGCCGGGCGTTCTGCTCATGGCCGAGCGGGACGCCGCGGCGCCGGCCGCGTCGGCCACCGGCACGGCCGAACAGCTGGCGCTGTGGCTGTGGGGCCGCGGGCCGGAGCCGGCGACCGAGGGCGATGAGGCGTCCCTCACGGCGCTCCGCCAAGTGCAGGAGGCCGGGATGCAGTGACCGCGCAGGCGCCAGTCGCGCAGCGCCGGCGTGCGTCAGAAGCCGGAGACCTCGTAAGTGCGCTTGAGCATCTCGAGGCTCTTCATGGCCTCGGCCGGCCCGATCCAGAAGGGTTCCGGATCGTCGACGCGGGTGTAGAAGTCGCGGATCAGGAGTTCGTGCGAGACGCCCCAGTACGAGCGCCCCCCGGAATTGGCACGACGCTCGTCGAAGGTCTCGACGCGGCCGTCCGCCCAGGTGACGGTCAGGCCGTTGCGCAGACTCACGTAGGCGTTCTCGCAGTCGAGCTCGATCTCGACGGCCCGGTGCTGGGGCGCGGTGAGGGTGGCGTACACCGAACTCTGGACGCCGCTCGCGTGGGTGAACAGCATCTCGGCGGTGTCCTCCACCTCGATGACGTCGCCGAACTTGTTCTGCGCCACGTGTCCCTTGACGTCGACCACGTCGCCGAGGAACCACTGCACGAGGTCGAGAGTGTGGATGGCCTGGTTGATGAGGAGGCCACCGCCTGCCCGGGCGCGGCTGCCGCGCCACGGTTTGGCGGCGTAGTAGTCGGCGGTGCGCGTCCACACCACCGACGCGTACGCCCCCCGGACGGCGCCGAGCGCGCCCGAGTCGAGCAACCGGCGCAGCTCCTGACTGCTCACGTTGTAGCGGTTCTGGAAGCAGATGCCGATCTTCGCCCGCGCGCCCGGGGCGGCGTCGACGAGGCGCTGAGCATCGGCCAGCGACGCGGCGATCGGCTTCTCCTGCACCACGTGGACGCCCAGCGCCAGCGCCGCCAGCGAGGCGGACACGTGCTGATCGTGCGGCGTGGTGACGTGCACGACGTCGGGGTCGACGGCATTCACGAGCGCATCGACGGTGTCGAAGGCGGGGACGCCGAGGTCACGCTCGGCAGCCTCGCGTCGTGCCGGATCGGTGTCGACCATCCCCACGAGCTCGACCCCGGCGATGGCGTCGATGGCTTCACGATGAACGGTGGCGACGTCGCCCCAGCCGATGATGGCGGCCCTGCTCACTGGCATGCCCCCACCGTACTCGTCCCTCACCCGTCGCACCCGGCGGACGTGACCGCACGCCGCCACCCTGCCCGTGTCACCGCCACCCTGCCCCTGCCCACGCCCCCCTGCTCGATTCGCACCGCCCTGCCGTTGCGCCGCTAGGGGGGCGGTCCCAACGGCAGGGAGGCGGTCCCAACGGCAGGGAGGCTGGCCCGGCAGCGCTGCGCAGACAGGCTGGTGGGCCGAGAATCCGGCTCTTCACGAAAGAGAGTGGATGAGGGGTCGGAA
>NZ_JACYOT010000067.1 GCF_014858005.1 Propioniciclava soli | reverse complement strand
AAAAACATTCATAACAAGTTTTTCAAGTTTTTCAATCAATGGCAGGTATTGCATCTGGAATCTGTAGCCTTGCTGTCGGCGGCGATGCACGGCGCCGACCAACACAGGCACAGCAGGGCTGTTCCAGCGATAACACTCCTGCTCCTCCTGCTCCTACGCCTTCGCCTGCACCTGCGCAGCAGTCATACGAAGAGTTTGCCTATTCTAATACTGGAAAACAAAACATCAAAGGTCTTTCCAACCTAACTGGCTATGTTA
>NZ_JACYOT010000066.1 GCF_014858005.1 Propioniciclava soli | reverse complement strand
GGGGCCGTAGGCGTGGCGGCTGCCGGGCTGGCGGGGTCGGGTGAACGCCCACCCGGCGGCGGTGAGGGTGCCGAGGAGGAACGCCAGCCAGGTGGCTGAGGCGCTGAGGGGGGCGGTGGTAAGCCCGATGAGGCCGGCGAGGCGGACGTCGCCGTAACCGAGCCCACCCCGACCGGCCTTGTTCAGGACCCAGAACAGGCCGTAGCTGACCGCCCAGCCGAGCGCTGCGGCGGCTGCGAGCAGCCACGCGCCGGTCAGCGCGGCGGTGGTCACGACGCCGAGGACGCTGGCGAGGAGGGTGAGCATG
>NZ_JACYOT010000065.1 GCF_014858005.1 Propioniciclava soli | reverse complement strand
GTAAGAATCTACCCTGAGCGAAATGGCTAGAGCATTAGTGCTGTTGTCGGTGGTGCTGGTTAGTTTGTTGGTGAACCAGGGGACGGCCTCAGAGAACCAGCGGCTCTTCAACAACGCAGTCATACGTGTTCAACACCTGCACCAGCTGGCTGCAAAAATGATTAACGACTTTGAGGACAACCTGTTGCCTGAGGAACGCAGACAGCTGAGTAAAATCTTTCCTCTGTCTTTCTGCAACTCTGACTCAATTGAGGCGCCCACTGGAAAAGATGAAACGCAGAAGAGCTCTATGTTGAAGCTCCTTCGCATCTCTTTCCGCCTCATTGAG
>NZ_JACYOT010000064.1 GCF_014858005.1 Propioniciclava soli | reverse complement strand
CGCTGCCGCGGAGGTGTTCGAGTCGGCCGTTGAGGGCCTCGGTGGGCCCGTTCGACGTGCCGGGCCGGTCGAAGTAGGCGAGGACGTCGGCGGCCCGGTTCTTCAGGGTGCGGCCGAGGGTGATGATCTCTGTCAAGGCGCGGGGGACTCCGCTGCTGATGGCGTCGATGAGGGCCTGCATGAGCGTGCGCCCCTTCGCGCGGTCGGGTTCTCGGTAGGCGGTGATCATCTTCTGGTAGATGGCCCAGGTGGCTTCGACCTCGACGTGTTCATCGCCGGCGAACAAGGCCTCCAGGCGGGTCTTCTGCCTGGGGGTGAGGAGGTCCAGGCCGGTGTGCAGCATCCGACGGGCGCGGT
>NZ_JACYOT010000063.1 GCF_014858005.1 Propioniciclava soli | reverse complement strand
CACATCGCTGCCGCTGGCGGCCAGCGTGGACCGGTTCTCCGTCACCGCCCCCGGCGCCGTCGCGGTGAACCAGCCGCCGGTCGCCGCGTTCCTGGTCGCCGCGGCCGGACTCTCGGTGAACGTTGACGGATCCGGGTCGTCCGATCCCGACGGATCGATCGCCTCCCACGCGTGGGCGTTCGGCGACGGTGCGACGGCGTCCGGTGCGCTGGCCTCCCACACCTATTCCGCAGCCGGCAGCTACACCGTGACCCTGGTGGTCACTGACGATGCTGGTGCGACGACCGCCACGGCCCGAACCGTGACTGTGGTGGCGCCGCCGGCCGGGGTTGCGGCTCTGGATGGCTTCGGTCGGAGTGGGTCTGGTTGGGGTAGT
>NZ_JACYOT010000062.1 GCF_014858005.1 Propioniciclava soli | reverse complement strand
CCCATCTGGAGTGGATAACTTCAAGCTCACGGTTCTTGGCAAATGTCTCTGGATCGGCAGAAAGTCCAGCAGTGTCCCAACCGTAGTCACCTGGGAACTCTCCGGTCAAGTATGATGGAGACTCACCGGAGAATGGGCCTAGGTACTTAACACGGTCTGGGCCGTACCATGGGCTACTAGAGGAGGCTACTTTCTTGGTGGTAGCAGACTTCCTCATGGTGAACCTTGCACCTCCCAATTCTTGGCTTGATGGGATCAGCT
>NZ_JACYOT010000061.1 GCF_014858005.1 Propioniciclava soli | reverse complement strand
CCGTACCATGGGCTACTAGAGGAGGCTACTTTCTTGGTGGTAGCAGACTTCCTCATGGTGAACCTTGCACCTCCCAATTCTTGGCTTGATGGGATCAGCTTGACTGGCTTGCCAGCCAAGGTTGGGGAAGAGAGAGCCATGGATGATGATGCGGCCATTGTTTATTGCAAGGAAATTGAAAAGGTTTGTTATGCTTTTGATAATT
>NZ_JACYOT010000060.1 GCF_014858005.1 Propioniciclava soli | reverse complement strand
GGTGACGTCGAGCGCTCGCCTGTGGACAGTTAAACCGCCTCGACTCGCTGTCCTCTGGATAGGCGGACCAAAAGGGGACCAGAACGCCCGCGCAGCCACCCGCGCTGTCGCCGGCGCACATCACAGGCCTTTGGCTGAGGGGCCGCTGCTCCGGGCCTGTTTGCGCTGTCCCGGCGGCGGACAGGACGGCGTTGGCCTGCTCGGCTGCCGACGCAAGATGCCGGTCGCCCGGACGGAGATAGCCGCGGGTGGTCTCCATCGAGGCGTGGCCGAGGATGTCTTGGAGGACGTGCAGCGGGATGCCGGCGCCGGCCACCAGGTTGCTGCGGTATGGCGTAGGCCGTGGCGGGTGAGGTCGGGCAGTCCGAGCTTCACGACGATGCTGTCCCAGTTGGTGGCGTCGCGGACCACACGTCCTCGGCGTGAGCCGCCTGCGCAAGGTCCGCCACGTCATCCGCCCCGACCTGTACCCCAAG
>NZ_JACYOT010000006.1 GCF_014858005.1 Propioniciclava soli | reverse complement strand
ATCAATCCTCTCCACCACCCCGCTGTCCCACAACAGGATGACACGCAGGGAGCAACAGCAGGGTGGACCGCCGGAGTCAGGGCCGCGGCGTCAGCGGCAGGGTAGCGGTGACAGCGGCAGGGCCGCGGCGTCACCGACAGGGAGGCGCCAGCAACAGCGCCAACACGCCACGGTGCCTGTCGAGGGTGCGGGCGCACTCGAGACCGAAGTGTGCTGTCGGCGCCTACCCGGTCGAGCGCGACAGCCGCGCGGCTCACCCAGGCTCGGACGCCGTCCGCAACCGGCTCGCACGCAAGCGGCACCGGGCCACGGACGAGGCGGGCTCAGTAGATGACTTCGCCGGCGGCGCGGCGGGCCCGGAGGCTCGCCAATGCCTCGGCGAGGATCGCCTCGGCCTCGGTGTCGGAGCGACGCTCCTTCACATAGGCCAGGTGCGTCTTGTAGGGCGTGATCTTCGGCGGGGGCGGCGGGTTCTCCGAGTCGAGGTTGGCGGGCAGACCGCATCGGGGGCAGTCCCAGGTCTCGGGCACCTGCGCGTCCGCGGCGAAGGCCGGCTTCGTCTCGTGGCCGTTGCTGCAGAAGTAGGAGACGTACAGCCGGGGGGCGGAATCCCCACGCTCGGCCTCTCCCATGGGGCCCGCTCCGACGCGGCTGCCTCGGATCGCACTACCACCGACCACGTTGTTCTCTCCTCGGTTGACTGACTCGTTCGGATGTTGGGTCGCTCAGAGCGGTGCCACGTCGGGGAACCAGCGGTAGAGCGTGAGCAGGATCAGGATGCTCGCCAGCCACAGCAGACCGACGACGATCGTCAGACGGTCCAGGTTGCGTTCCGCCACCGACGTCCCGCCCATGGACGCCGACATGCCGCCACCGAAGAGGTCGGACATGCCGCCACCGCGGTTCTTGTGGAGGAGGACGAACAGCGACAGTGCCACGCTGGTGATGGTCAGCAGGACGGACACGATCAGGATCGGCCAGGTCAACAGGGGCACAACGGTCACCGGGTGATTCTAACCCAGCGCGGCCCCCGTTCCGAACCAGACGGAACGAGGGCCGCAACAGGGCTACGCGTCGCGACGCATCAGCGTCCGCTCGCGAGGGAGAGCAGCGTCAGCCGGCCGTGTAGAAGAGCACGATCTTCGCAAACTCCTCCGGGTCGAGGCTCGCGCCGCCGACCAGCGCGCCGTCGACGTCCGGCTGCGCCATGATGTCGGGCGCGCTGGACGACTTCACCGAGCCGCCGTACTGAATGCGGACGGCGTCCGCCGCCTCCTGGCCCACGAGCTCGGCCACCCGGGAGCGGATCGCCCCGCAGACCTCCTGGGCGTCCTCGGGGGTCGCGACCTCACCGGTGCCAATGGCCCAGACCGGCTCGTAGGCGATGACCAGCGAGCCGACCTGGTCGGCCGACAGCCCGTCGAGCACCTTGTCGATCTGCGCGAGCACGAACGGCACGTGCTCGCCGGCCTTGCGCACCTCGAGCTTCTCGCCGACGCAGATGATCGGCGTCATGCCCGCGGCGAGCACGACCTTGGCCTTGTCGTTGATGAGTTCGTCACTCTCCGCGTGGTAGTCGCGACGCTCGGAGTGGCCCACCACGACGTACGACACGTTGAGCTTGGCCAGCATGTCGGCCGAGATCTCACCGGTGTAGGCGCCCTTGTCGTGCACCGACACGTCCTGCGCGCCGTAGGCGAGCGGGAGCTTGTCACCCTCGACGAGGGTCTGCACGGTGCGCAGATCGGTGAAGGGCACCATCACGGCGGCCTCGGACTTCGAGGCGTCGTACTTGGCGTCCTTGAGCGTCCACGCCAGCTTCTCGACGACGCCGGTCGCCTCGACGTGGTTGAGGTTCATCTTCCAGTTGCCCGCCATCAGCGGGGTGCGGTTCGCCATGGATCAGTTCCCTTCGAGAATGTCGATGCCGGGCAGGACCTTGCCCTCGAGGAATTCGAGCGACGCCCCACCACCGGTGGAGATGTGGCCGAACTCGCTGTCGTCGTGCCCGAGCGTCCGGACGGCCGCGGCCGAGTCGCCGCCGCCGACGACCGACAGGCCGTCGACCTCGGTGAGAGCCGTCGCGACCGCGGCGGTGCCACCGGCGAGGGCCTCGATCTCGAAGACGCCCATCGGGCCGTTCCAGACGACCGTCTTGGCCTGGCGAATCGTGTCCGCGAAGAGCTTCTCGCTCTCCGGGCCGATGTCGAGGCCCATCTTGTCGGCCGGGATGGCGTCCGCCGCCACCACCTCCACGTCACCGTTCACGGTGCGGGCGCCGAAGTCCATGCCATCGGCCACGCGGACGTCGACGGGCAGCACGATCTTCTTGCCGGACGCCTTCGCCTCCTCCAGGTAGCCCTTGCAGGTCTCGACGTTGTCCTGGTCGAGCAGCGACTCCCCCACCTCGTGGCCTTGGGCCTTGAGGAAGGTGTAGGCCATGCCGCCACCGATGACCAGGGTGTCCGCCGTCTTCAGCAGGTTCTCGATGACCGCCAGCTTGTCGGCGACCTTGGCGCCGCCCAGCACCACGACGAAGGGGCGCTCGGGATTCTCGAGCACCTTGGTGAAGATCTCGGCCTCCTTCTTCACCAGCGTGCCGCCGGCACTCGGCAGCAGCTTGGCGATCTCGTAGACCGACGCCTGCTTGCGGTGCACGACGCCGAAGCCGTCGGAGACGTAGACGTCGCCGAACTCGGCGTACTTCGCCGCGAGCTCCTCACGCTCGGAGTCGACCTTGGAGGCCTCCCCCGGCTCGAAGCGCACGTTCTCGAGCAGGCAGATGTCGCCGTCGCCGAGCGCCGCCACGGTCTGCTTCGCCGAGTCGCCGACCACGTCGGACGCCAGCGCGACCTGTGTGCCGAGCAGCTCTCCGAGGCGCTTCGCGACGGGGGCGAGGCTGTACTTGGGGTCCGGCGCACCCTTGGGGCGGCCGAGGTGGGCGAGGACGACCGTCCGGGCGCCGGCGTCCCGCAGCTCCGTGAGCGTGGGGAGGGCAGCCTTGATGCGGCCGTCGTCGGTGATGGTGTCGCCGTCGAGCGGCACGTTGAAATCGCAGCGGATGACGACCCGCTTGCCCTGCAGATCGCCCAGATCCTTGACGGACTTCACGTTCAAACCTTTCGTTGTGGGCCGGGGGAGGCGGATGAACACACCGGGGTGGAGCGCCGGATGGCGCCCCACCCCGGGTGGTTCACATGGTGTGAGTTGCTCAGAGCTTGTCGGCCACGAGCTTGGTCAGGTCGACCAGGCGGTTGGAGTAGCCCCACTCGTTGTCGTACCAGGAGAGCACCTTCACCAGGTTGCCGATGACCTTGGTCTCGTTGGCGTCGAAGATGCTGGACGCCGGGTCACCGACGATGTCGGCGGACACGATCGGATCCTCGGTGTAGACCAGGACGCCCTTGAGCGGGCCGTCGGCGGCCTTCTTGACGGCGGCCTTCACCGACTCGACGGAGACCTCCTTCTCGGCCTGGAACGTCAGGTCGGTCAGGGAGCCCGTCGGGGTCGGCACGCGGACGGCGAGCCCGTCGAACTTGCCCTTGAGCTCGGGCAGCACGAGGGACACGGCCTGGGCGGCACCGGTCTTGGTCGGGATCATGGACAGCGCGGCGGCGCGGGCACGGCGCAGATCGCTGTGCGGCGCGTCGAGGAGGCGCTGGTCACCCGTGTAGGAGTGGATCGTCGTCATGATGCCCTGGACGATGCCGAACTCGTCGTTCAGCACCTTGGCGAGCGGCGCAAGGCAGTTCGTCGTGCAGGACGCGTTGGAGATGATGTGCATCGACGCGGGGTCGTAGGACTCCTCGTTGACGCCGATGACGAAGGTGCCGTCCTCGTTCTTCGCCGGGGCGGAGATGATGACCTTCTTGGCGCCGCCGTCGATGTGGGCCTTGGCCTTGGTGGCATCGGTGAAGAAGCCGGTGGACTCGATGACGATCTCCACACCCAGGTCGCCCCAGGGCAGGTCGGCCGGGTTGCGCTCGGCGAGCACCTTGATGTGCTTGCCGTCCACGACGATGCCGTCGTCGTCGTAGCTGACCTCGCCACCGAAGCGGCCGAGGATCGAGTCGTACTTGAGGAGGTGGGCGAGCGTCTTGTTGTCGGTGAGGTCGTTCACGGCGACCACATCGAGATCGGCGCCCTGCTCCAGCATGGCGCGGAAGAAGTTGCGGCCGATGCGGCCGAAGCCGTTGATTCCAACCTTGACAGTCATGTGTCGGTGTCTCCTTCGAAGGGAACCTTCCGCCGTCCGGCGGGGTTTGGACGCCTCCAGCCTATCGCGTGCGACCGACGCTCGCGGGCGCTCGGCCCTGCTTGGGCGAGAACACCCGGTGACGCCCCGTCAAACGATGGACACCCGCGCGCCTCAGACGTCGTCGTCGAGCATGTCGGGGCTGAGGTTGGCCTCGGTGCCGGGGATGTCGAGGTCGTGGGCACGCTTGTCGGCCATGGCGAGCAATCGGCGGATGCGGCCGGCCACGGCGTCCTTGGTCAGGGGCGGGGTGTGGAGCTGGCCCAGCTCCTCCAGGCTCGCCTGCTTGTGTTCCAGGCGCAGCGCACCGGCGATCCGGAGGTGCTCGGGCACCTCGTCGCCCAGGATCTCCATCGCCCGCTCGACGCGCGCCCCGGCCGCCACCGCGGCCCGGGCCGAGCGGCGCAGGTTCGCGTCGTCGAAGTTCGCCAGCCGGTTGGCCGAGGCTCGCACCTCGCGGCGGACGCGGCGCTCCTCCCAGGCCAGCAGCGTCTCGTGCGCCCCCAGCCGCGTGAGCATGGTGGCGATGCTGTCCCCGTCGCGGATGACCACCCGGTCGATGCCGCGCACCTCGCGCGGCTTGGCCTGGACGCCCAACCGCCGGGCCGCGCCCACCAGGGCCAGCGCCGACTCCTGCCCGGGGCAGCTGACCTCCAGCGACATCGAGCGGCCCGGCTCGGTCAGGGAACCGTGCGCCAGGAACGCCCCGCGCCACACGGCCGTGGCCACGTCGAGGCCACCGCTCACGACGGACGCCGGCAGGCCGCGGACGGGGCGGCCACGGGAGTCGACCAGCCCGGTCTGCCGGGCCAGCGAGTCGCCACCACGGATGAGACGCACCACGTACCGGGTGTTCTTGCGCAGCCCGCTGGGCGTGATGACCACGAATTCACAGGTGAACCCGAACAGGTCGGCGATGGCGGTGCGCAACCGTCGCGCGGCCGCCCCCGTGTCGAGATCGGCCTCCACCATGATCTTGCCCCCAGCCAGGTGCAGGCTCCCGGCGAAGCGCAGCATCGCCGCCACCTCCGCCTTGCGGCATGCGGGCTTGGTGACCGGGACGGTCGCAAGCTCCGCCTTGACTTGTGGGGTGAGGGCCATGGGGGCCAGCCTAACGCGCCATCAGATCGGCGTAGACCGAGGCGAGGCGAAGCACGTCGTGACGGGGCGAACCGTCCCGCGCGCGGACGGGCTGCACCACCAGGCTCGCGCCGAGGGCGGTGGCGTACCGCTCCAGGTGACGGTCCCCCGCCGCGAATGCCGGGTCGCACACGATCGCGTCGAAACGCAACCCGGGCGCGTGGTCGGCCAGCACCTCCAGGTGGGTGGACGCGTCGAAACCGGCGGTCTCGTGGGCGGGCACCACGTTGAGGGTCAGGATGCGTCGCGCCTGGGTGCCGACAAGGGCTTCTGCCAACTCCGGCACCAGCAGGTGCGGGATCACGGAGGTGTACCACGAGCCCGGGCCGACCACGACGACGTCGGCCGCACGCACGGCCTCGAGCGTCTCCCGGCAGGCCGGCGGCGCCTCGGGCACCAGTCGCACTTCGCGAATCGTCCCGCGGGTCACCGCGACGGTGGCCTGGCCGCGCACGAGGGTCGTCTCGTCGGGGCGGGTGGGGTCGACGCCGAACACGTCGGCCTCAATGGCCAGCGGCACGGCAGCCATCGGCAGGACGCGTCCCTGCACCTCGAGCAGCCGCCCCACCATGTCGAGCCCCGCCACCGGATCCCCCAGGCTCTGCCAGACGCCGGCGATGAGCAGATTGCCGATCGCATGGCCACCCAGCGGCCCGTCACCCTGGAACCGCGACTGCAGCACGTCGGCCCAGGCCTGGCCGTCGGAGTGGTCGCCGCACAGGGCCGCCAACGCCATGCGCAGGTCCCCCGGCGGGAGGATGTCGAATTCGGCACGCAGGCGTCCGGACGATCCGCCGTCGTCCGCGACCGTCACCACCGCCGTCAGCCGGGGCGTGACCCGGCGCAGCGCCTGCAGGGACGCCGCCAACCCGTGGCCGCCCCCCAGGGCGACCACCGACGGCGCCTCCCGGCCCCTCGGCCCGGGCGTCACTCGAGCCCCAGGTCGCGGTGCACGACGAGGACGACGACGCCGTCGGACCGCAGCCGGCGGGCCAGCTCCTCGGCCATGGAGGTGGAACGGTGCTTGCCACCCGTGCAGCCGACGGCGAGGGTCGCCAGGCGCTTGCCCTCGGTCAGGTACCCCGGGATCACCGACGACACCAGCCCCCGCACCGACGCCAGCCACGTCTGCGCGGCGTCGTGGCCGAGGACGTACCCCGACACCGCCTGGGACAGACCCGTCTGCGGACGCAGCTCCGGCACCCAGTGCGGGTTGGGCAGGAACCGGACGTCGAGCACCATGTCGGCGTCCACGGGCAGGCCGTTCTTGAAGCCGAACGACATGAGCGTGAGACGGAACTCACGGTCGTCGGCGCTGTTGAACGCGAACGCCACGCGGCTCGTGAGCTGGTGCACGTTCAGGTCGGAGGTGTCGAGCACCATGTCGGCTGCGGCGCGCAGCATGGCCAGCATCGCGCGCTCGCGGCGGACGCCGTCGAGCAACGGCCCGGCGCCCTGGAGGGGGTGCGGGCGGCGCACCGACTCCTGCCGGCGCACGATGACCTCGTCAGCGGCCTCGACGTACACGATCTGGGGCCAGACGCCCTGGGCGTTCAGGGCGTCGAACGCGGCAGGGATCTCGTCGAACTGGGCGCGGGTGCGGACGTCGAGCACCACCGCGACCCGGGGGAACCCACCGGCGGCTGCGGCGTCCACCAACCCGGGCAGCATGCTCGGCGGCAGGTTGTCGACGACGTACCAGCCGAGATCCTCCAGCGCGTGGGCGGCCGTGCGGCGTCCGGCGCCGGACATGCCCGTGATGACGACGAACCGCAACCTGGAGCCGCTCATGGCTTCATTATGGCGTCGCTCACGAGGAGATCTCACCCGTGGCGGTGTTGACGGCCTCACCGGGCTCGCTCGCGGCGAGGGCGTCCTTGACCGCCTGGGCGGTCCGCGGGCCGATGCCGGGCACCAGGGCGATGTCCTCGACGGACGCCGCGCGCAGCTTCTTGAGCGACCCGAAGTGTTTGAGCAGCGCCTTGCGGCGGAGCTCGCCCAGGCCGGGCACGCCGTCGAGCAGCGACTCGACCATGGACGCGCTGCGCCGCCCGCGGTGGTGGGTGATGGCGAAGCGGTGCGCCTCGTCGCGGGCCCGCTGCAGGAGGAACAGCCCCTCGCTGGCGCGCGGCAGGATCAGGGGGAACTCCTCCCCCGGCAGCCACACCTCCTCCAGGCGCTTGGCCAGCCCGACGAGCGGGACGTCGGTGATGCCCAGCTCGGCCAGAGCCGCCTGCGCGGCGGCGACCTGGGGGGCGCCGCCGTCCACCACGACCAGGGACGGCTTGTAGGCGAACTTGCGGGCGGCGCCGGTGGTGGCGTCCACGAGCATGGCCGTCTCGCCGCTGAGGGATGCCTGGTCGTCGAGATAGCGGCGGAAACGCCGGCTGATCACCTCGTGGATGGCACCCACATCATTGGAGCCCTCGACCGTGCGGATCACGAAGCGGCGGTACTCCGAGCGGCGTGAGAGGCCGTCCTCGAACACGACCATCGACCCGACCACCTCGGTGCCCTGCAGGTGGCTGATGTCGTAGCACTCGATGCGCAACGGGGGCGCCTCCAGGCCCAACGCCTCCTGCAACTCCTCGAGCGCCTGGTTGCGCGTCGAGAGGTCGGCGGCGCGCTTCGTCTTGTGCAGGACGAGCGCCTCCTTGGCGTTGCGGGCCACGGTTTCGAGCAGGGCCAACTTGGCGCCCCGCTGCGGCACGTGGACGCGGACGCGGCCGCCGCGGACGTCGGTGAGCAGCTCCTCCAGGGCACTCCCGGACGCCGGCTCGACCGGCAGCAGGACCTCCTTGGGCACCCCACCCGACAGCTCGATCTCCGGGTTGGAGTAGAGCTGTAGGCAGAAGGACTCGACGAGCTCGTCCAGGGAGGAGTCGTCGGAGCGGTCGGCCACCCAGCCGCGCTCGCCGCGGACGCGTCCGGCGCGGACGTGGAAGATCTGGATCGCGACCTCCAGCTCGTCGGACGCGAGGGCGATCACGTCGGCGTCCGTGCCGTCGCCGAGCACGATCGCGTTGCGCTCGGTGGCGGACTCGAGCGCGCCGAGCTGGTCGCGCAGCACCGCGGCCCGCTCGAACTCGAGGTTATCCGAGGCCGCCAGCATGTCGGTACGCAACCGGCGGATGAGCTGGGTGGTGTTGCCGGCGAGGAAGTCGCAGACGTCGTCGGCGATGGCCCGGTGGTCCTCGGCGTCGATCCGCCCCACGCATGGTGCGGAACACTTGCCGATGTAGCCGAGCAGGCAGGGGCGTCCGGACGCCTTGGCCGCACGGAAGACGCCGTTCGTGCACGAGCGCATGGGGAAGACGCGGAGCAGGGAGTCGATGGTGTCGCGGATCGCCCAGGCCTGCGCGTAGGGCCCGTAGTAGCGGTTGCCCTTGCGCTTGGCACCGCGGCCGACGAAGACGCGCGGGAACTCCTCGGCCCACGTGACCGCCACCCAGGGGTAGCTCTTGTCGTCGCGGTACTTGACGTTGAAGCGGGGGTCGAACTGCTTGATCCACGTGTACTCGAGCTGCAGCGACTCGAGCTCGTTGCGGACGACCGTCCACTCGACCTTGGCCGCCGTGCGGACCATCGTCTGGGTGCGGAAGTGCAGGCCGGCCGGGTCGGCGAAGTAGGAGTTGAGGCGCTGCCGGAGGTTCTTCGCCTTGCCGACGTAGATGACCGTGCCGGCGGGGTCGCTGAACCGGTAGACGCCGGGATCGGTGGGGATCGTTCCGGGCGCCGGACGATACGACGCGGGGTTCGGCATGCCGGCCAGCTTAGGTGAGCCGGCCGACAGTTCCCGGCGTGGCCGGGTGGGGCGGCTGGCTTCGCTGGCCGCCGATGACGACTCCTCGTTCCACGTGCCCCCCAGGGGCCACCGTGCCATCACGCGCAAGCGATGGAGGCGATTGCGCGTTCCGACAGGCCGACGCCTCCGGGACGTGAGCGGGCTGGCTAGGGTGACAGCATGACTCCCGACCGTCGCTCCTTCCTGACCAACGCCGGCCTCGCGGCCCTGGCCGTGGGCACCGGCACCCTGACCGGTTGCGGCGGCCGTACGTCGCCCGGATCTCCGCCGGCGGTGGGCGCGGCGCTGTCGATCCCGGTCGACTCGATCCCGGTCGGGGGCGGCCGCATCCTCGACAACGCCAACTACGTGATCACGCAGCCGACCGAGGGCGAGTTCCGGGCGTTCAACAAGATGTGCACCCACCAAGGCTGCCCCGTGTCATCGGTTGAGGACGGCGAGATCCACTGTCGGTGCCACGGCGCGCGGTTCTCCATCGAGGACGGCGCGGTCACCAACCCGCCGGCCACCGAGCCGCTGCGCGCGGCGTCCGCGACGCTCAACGGCGACCACGTGGACATCGCCGACTGAGTCAGCACCCGGTTGGCGTGCGCCGACACGCTGGCTTGGGTCTCAAACTCCGGTTTGAACAGCGGTGTTTGAGACCGAAGTGAGCGTGTCGGCACCAGCTGCCCGTCAGAACCGGAACGGAATGGGGATCGGGCCGCAGCAGCAAACCCCCTGGACGCCGGCGTTCTGGGCCAGCGCAGCGGCCTGGTAGCAGGCCAGGAATTGGAGCACCGTGGGGCGCAGGGCCCGCAGCACCCCGAGGCGGGCGACGTGCCCCCGGATGGCGGCCGAGCAGGTCGCGCCGCCGTGCACCGCGCCGTGCGCGCACCGCCACCCCTTCCGCGGCGAGAGCACGCGCTGGTAATAGGCGATGGCCCGGTCGGCGGCGACGCGCGGCGCGTGGGTCCGGGTTCGGAGCTGCATGGTGGCCTTTCGTCAGGATGGCCCCACCACTGTGGCAATCCAGCACCCATTCCGCCACGCCCATCGGGGTGGTCGAGCCGGCCATGAGACCGACCTGAACCGCGCCGACACGCACGCTTCGGGCTCAAACTCCGCCGCCGAAGGCGGAGTTTGAGCCCAAAGCGAGCGTGTCGCGGCCAGCTCGGTCAAGCGAGCAGCGGCTTGAGGTACTCGCCGGTGAAGCTGTCGGGGTGGGCCGCGATGTCCTCCGGCGTGCCCTGGGCGACCACCATGCCGCCGCCCGAGCCGCCCTCGGGGCCCATGTCGATCACCCAGTCGGAGCACTTGATCACGTCGAGGTTGTGCTCGATGACGATCACGGTGTTGCCCTGGTCGGCCAGGCGGCTCAGGACGCCCAGCAGCTTGCTGATGTCCTCGAAGTGCAGGCCCGTCGTGGGCTCGTCGAGCACGTACACCGTCTTGCCGGTCGAGCGCCGCTGCAACTCGGTGGCGAGCTTCACGCGCTGCGCCTCGCCGCCCGACAGAGTCGTCGCCGGCTGCCCCAGGCGCACATAGCCCAGCCCGACGTCGACCAGCGTGTCCATGTACCGCTTGATCGCCGAGATCGGCGCGAAGAACTCCGCCGCCTCCTCGATCGGCATGTCCAACACCTCGGCGATGTTCTTGCCCTTGTAGTGCACCTCGAGGGTCTCCCGGTTGTAGCGCGCCCCGTGGCACACCTCGCAGGGCACGTACACGTCCGGCAGGAAGTTCATCTCGATCTTGATCGTGCCGTCGCCCGAGCAGTTCTCGCAGCGTCCGCCCTTGACATTGAAGCTGAACCGGCCCTGCTGGTAGCCCCGAACCTTCGCCTCCGGCGTCTCGGCGAACAGCTTCCGGATCCGGTCGAACACGCCCGTGTAGGTCGCCGGGTTCGACCGAGGCGTCCGGCCGATCGGCGACTGATCCACGTGGATGGCCTTGTCGACCTGGTCGAGCCCCTCGATGCGCCGGTGGTGACCGGGGACGTCCTTCGCCGAGTATAGGTGGCGCGCCAGCGCCCGGTAGAGGATCTGGTTCACCAGCGAGCTCTTGCCCGAGCCCGACACCCCGGTCACCGACGTCATCACCCCGAGCGGGAAGCTGACCGACACGTCCCGCAGGTTGTTCTCGGTGGCCCCGACGACCGTCACCTTCTTGCCGTTGCCCGTACGCCGCACGGCCGGCACGTCGATGGCGCGGCGCCCGGCGAGGTACGCGCCGGTCAACGACTCCTTGCTCGCCAGCAGCTGCTTCACCGTGCCGGAGACGACCACGTGGCCGCCGTGCTCGCCGGCCCCCGGGCCGATGTCGACACACCAGTCGGCGGTGCGGATCGTGTCCTCGTCGTGCTCCACCACGATCAGGGTGTTGCCCAGGTCCCGCAGCCGCACGAGGGTGTCGATGAGGCGCCGATTGTCCCGCTGGTGCAGGCCGATCGACGGCTCGTCCAGCACGTACAGGACGCCGACCAGACCCGACCCGATCTGCGTCGCCAACCGGATGCGCTGCGCCTCGCCACCGGACAGGCTGCCGGCCGAGCGCGACAGCGTCAGGTAGTCCAGCCCCACGTCGAGCAGGAAGCGCAGGCGCTCGTTGATCTCCTTCACCACGCGCTCGGCGATCGCTGCCTCGCGCGGCGTCAGGCTCAGCCCCGCCATGAAGGCGTGCGCGTCGGCGATGGAGAGCCCGGCCACCTCCGCGATGTTGCGGCCGGCGACCGTCACGGCCAGCGACGTGGGCTTGAGCCGCGCTCCCCGGCACACATCACACGGCGTCTCGCGCATGTAACCCTGGAATCGGTCACGGCTGTTGTCGCTCTCCGCCTCGGCGAAGCGACGGCGCACGTAGGGCAGCGCACCTTCGAACGTCGCGTTGTAGCTCGTCTCCCGCCCGTGCCGGTTCGTGGTGTGGACGCGCATGGGGCCCTTCACGCCGTGCAGCACGAGGCCCTTCACCTTCTCCGGCAGGTCCTCCCACGGCGTGTTGACGGAGAATCCGTGTTCGCGGGCCAGCGTCTTGAAGATCGTCTGGAAATAGCCCGACACGTAGATCGTCGACCACGGGGAGATGGCGTTCTCGGCGAGGCTCTTCGACCGGTCGGGGATGACGAGGTCGACGTCCACCTCCATCTTCGTGCCGAGGCCCGAACACGTCGGGCACGCGCCCCAGGGGGCGTTGAAGGAGAACTGCCGCGGCTCCAGTTCCTCGATGCTGATGTCGTGCTCGTTGGGGCAGGCGAGCTTCTCGGAGTAGCGGCGCCGGCGTCCGGGATCATTCTCGGGCAGGTCGACGAAGTCGATCTCGATGACGCCGTCGGCCAGGTTGAGGGCGGTCTCGACCGAATCCGTGAGCCGCTGCTTGATGGACTGCTTCAGCGCCAGGCGGTCGACCACCACCTCGATGTTGTGCTTCTTCTGCTTGTCCAGGGTGGGCGGGCTCGCGAGCTGGTGCACCTCGCCGTCCACCCGCACGCGCGTGAAGCCTTGGGTGGTGAGCTGGCGGAACAGGTCGACGTACTCGCCCTTGCGGCCGCGGATCACCGGCGCGAGCACCATGAAGCGCGTCCCCTCCTCGAGCCCGAGGAGGCGGTCCACGATCTGCTGGGGGGACTGCTTGGCGATGGGCTCACCGCAGACCGGGCAGTGGGGGTGACCGATACGGGCGAACAGCAGGCGCAGGTAGTCGTAGACCTCGGTGATCGTGCCGACCGTCGACCGCGGGTTGCGGCTGGTCGACTTCTGGTCGATGGCGACCGCCGGGCTCAGCCCCTCGATGAAGTCGACGTCCGGCTTGTCCATCTGCCCGAGGAACTGGCGGGCATAGGCCGACAGCGACTCCACATAGCGGCGCTGCCCCTCGGCGAAGATCGTGTCGAAGGCCAGTGAGGACTTCCCCGAGCCCGACAGGCCGGTGAACACGATGAGGGCGTCGCGCGGCAGCTCAAGGCTCACGTTCTTGAGGTTGTGCTCGCGCGCACCCGCCACGATCAGTTGTTCGGTCACCCGAGCAATCGTAGGTGCCGGCTCCGACAGTGTGCGCGCGGGGGGTCTGGTGCGGGATTCACCGGCCGTACCATCGCCCTCCGCCCCAGCCGTTAGGGTGGATGCATGTTGGCGATCCTGAACCAGGGCCAGGTCGAACCGGCCCTCAAACGGATTGCGGAGGCCACCCAGGCGTTGCTCCGCGACACGATCGCCATCGACGACGACGCCTGGCACGCGCCCTCCCTCCTCCCCGGCTGGACGCGCGCCCACGTCGCCACCCACATCGCCCGCAACGCGGACGCCCTCCGCGTCGTCATCTCCGCAACCATGGCCGGCGACCCGACCCCGCTCTACCCCTCGGAGAACGCGAAGTTCAGCGAGATCGAGCGCGGTGCCGAGCGCGACGGGCTCGAGCTGCACGTCGACCTCGACACCTCCGCCGGCGAACTCGCCCGGCTCTGCGACCGCGTCCCCGACTGGCGCCTGCCCGTGCACCTGCCCGGTGGCGAGTTTCCCCTGTCCGTCGCCACGCTGATCCGACTCCAGGAGATCACCCTCCACCACCTCGACCTCGACTGCGGTTACCGCTGGGAGGACATCGAGGCCGTCCCCGCCCACTGGTTGCTGCAGTGGATCGCGCTCCTCATGCGCGACGACCCCACCCTGCCGGCCGTCGACGTCACCTCCGACGCCGGTGAGACCTTCGGCATCGGTGCCGGCGAACCGCGCGTCACGGTGTCCGGCCCGGACGCCGCGCTCTGGGCCTGGCTCGCGGGGCGGACGTCCGGCGAGGGCGTCACGGGCGCCGAGGGCTTGGTGTTCCCACTGGCGGGCTGATCAGAGCGGGCGCCGAGCCCTGCTTTCCTGCCGTTGCGGACGCCTCCCAGCCGTTGCCACCGCCCCCCTGCCGTTGCGGGTGCCCCCCTGCTCGGAACCCACCCCCCTGATGGTGCAACAGCAGGGTCGTGGGTCGCGGACAGGGCGGCGACAACGTCGCCAGGGAGGCAGCTGCAGCGTTAGGGAGGCGTTCGCAGCGGCAGGGAGGCCGGACCACTGCGGCACCCGCAGCCCGGACGCCCACGGCCAGAACACACGCGGGCCACCTGAGCCGCTGGCAGGATGGGTCCATGGAGATCCAGTCGCTGTCCGTCGGGTCGCTGGACAACAACGCCTACCTGCTCACCGATTCCGGCGAGGGCCTGCTGATCGACGCCGCCGCCGACATCCTCGCGCTGCTGTCGCTCATCGGCGACACCCCGATCAACACGATCGTCACCACCCACCGCCACCACGACCACATCGGTGCCCTGGCCGACCTGGCGCAGCACACCGGTGCCGTCTTGGTGGCGGGCGAGCCGGACGCCGACGCGATCGAGTCGGCGACGGGCGTCCGCATCGACCGCCGCGTCTGGGATGGTGACACCGTTCAGGTGGGGAATTCCGAACTGGAGGTCATCGGGCTGGTCGGGCACACCCCGGGATCGATCGCCCTGGCTCACGCACCCGCCGGCGAGGCCACCCAGCTGTTCACCGGCGACAGCCTGTTCCCCGGCGGCGTGGGCAAGACCAAGTCGGACGCCGACTTCGCGTCCCTGCTCGGCGACGTGACCGCCAAGGTCTTCGACCACTTCGCCGACAACACCGTGGTGCACCCCGGCCACGGCGACCCGACGACGCTGGGTGAGGAGCGGGACCAACTTCCCGCGTGGCGCGCCCGCGGCTGGTAGACCGTCCTCCGTACCGTGACCGGCTGTCGGCACCAACCCTCCGAGGGGGTGGGACCTAGCGGTTCCGAGAGCTGAGCACGCAGAACTCGTTGCCCTCCGGATCGGCCAGGACGGTCCAGGTCACGTCGGCCTCGTCCTGCCCCACGTTGACGCGCGTCGCGCCGAGGGACTCCAGGCGCGCGATCTCGGCGTCCCGATCCTGGGAGGTGTGCGGCGCCAGGTCGATGTGCAGCCGGTTCTTCACCGTCTTGCCCTCCGGCACCGGCACGAACAAGAGCCCCTGCCCGCGGGCGAACCAGGCCTCCAGCTCCGCCACGGGCTCCGCACCCATACCCTTCGGAATCGCCACGGCCTCCTCCGGGGTGTCGTGGACGATCTGCCAGTCCAGCGCTTCGGCCCACCAGCGGGCCTGCGCCTGCGGATCGTGACAGTCAACGACGACGGTGTACCACTTCAGAGCCATGGCACCACCCTGTCCCAGCGGCTCTCATCCCACAAGGGGGCGGACGCCAGCACGAACCTCAGCGCAAGCATCAGCAGGACCTCTCGGCACAAGCGTCAGCGCAAGCATCAGCAGGACCCCTCAGCACAAGCGTCAGCGCGAACGTCAGCGCGCACCCAGCGCCGACACCGCCGGTTTGATCGCCAGGGCCACCACCGCGGCCCCCACCAGCCGCTCGTCGAGCTGCCGCACGCCGCTGAAGCGCTGCGCGAGCAGGACGCCGAACGCGATGCAGCTCCACTTGACCAGCGCCAGATCCGTCGGCGACAACCGCCCGGTCGCCGCCGTCATCCACGTCGGATAACCCATCTCCGCCTCCTTGCCGATCACCCCAGCCTACGCCGCTACTTCGTGGCCGCCACGATCTGCCGGATCGTCTTCTTCAGCTCGGCGATCTCGTCGCGCAGGCGGGCGGCGGTCTCGAACTGCAGGTCCTTCGCCGCGGCGTGCATCTGGTCGCTCAGCTCGTGCACCAGCGTCGCCAGCTCCGATGTCGGCAGCGAGCCCAGGTCGCGGTCGGGGCGTCCGGGCACGGGCGAACTCTTCTTCGGCTCGCCGAACTGCCCGACGACGTCGCGGGTGTCGGCGTCCTCGCGGGCGAGCATGTCGGTGATGTCGGCGATCTTCTTCCGCAGCGGCTGTGGATCGATGCCGTGCTCGGTGTTGTAGGCCACCTGCTTCTCCCGGCGCCGGTTCGTCTCGTCGATCGCCGCCTCCATGGACGGCGTCATCGTGTCGGCGTACATGTGCACCTGGCCGGCCACGTTGCGGGCGGCGCGGCCGATGGTCTGGATCAGCGAGCGCTCCGAGCGCAGGAAGCCCTCCTTGTCGGCGTCCAGGATCGCGACGAGCGACACCTCGGGCAGGTCGAGGCCCTCCCGCAGCAGGTTGATGCCGACCAGCACGTCGTACTGCCCCAACCGCAGCTCGCGCAGCAGCTCGATGCGCCGCAGGGTGTCCACCTCGGAGTGGAGGTAGCGCGTCCGGACGCCGTTCTCCATGAGGTAGTCCGTGAGGTCCTCGGCCATCTTCTTCGTCAGCGTGGTCACCAGGATGCGCTCGTTGCGGTCCGTCCGGGCCCGGATCTCACCCATGAGGTCGTCGATCTGCCCCTTGGTCGGCTTCACGATCACCTCGGGATCGACCAACCCGGTCGGCCGGATCACCTGCTCGACGAACCCGTCGGACCGTGCCATCTCGTAGTTGCCCGGCGTGGCCGAGAGGTACACCGTCTGCCCGATGCGCTCGGTGAACTCCTCGAACCGCAGGGGGCGGTTGTCCATCGCGCTCGGCAGCCGGAACCCGAAGTCGACCAACGTCCGCTTGCGCGACATGTCGCCCTCGTACATGCCGCCGATCTGCGGCACCGTGACGTGCGACTCGTCGATGACGAGCACGAAGTCCTCCGGGAAGTAGTCGAGCAGGCAGTTCGGCGGCGTCCCGGGGCCGCGGCCGTCGATGTGGCGGGAGTAGTTCTCGATGCCCGAGCACGTGCCGATCTGGCGCATCATCTCGATGTCGTACCCCGTGCGCATCCGCAACCGCTGGGCCTCCAGCAGCTTGTTCTGCCCCTCCAGCTCGGTCAGCCGGCCCTCCAGCTCGGCCTCGATGCCCCCGATGGCGCGCTCCATGCGCTGGGGCCCGGCCACATAGTGCGACGCCGGGAAGACATACACCTCGGAATCCTCGCTCAGCACCTCACCCGTCAGCGGGTGCAGCGTCGACAGCCCCTCGATCTCGTCGCCGAAGAACTCCACGCGCACCGCGTTCTCCTCATACATCGGGAAGATCTCCAGCGTGTCCCCCCGCACCCGGAAGGTGCCCCGCGTGGCGGCGAGATCGTTGCGCGCGTACTGGATGCCGACCAGCTGCCGCAACAGACTGTCCCGGTCGTGCTCCTCCCCCACCCGCAACCGCACCATCCGGTCCACGTACTCCTGCGGCGTCCCCAGGCCGTAGATGGCCGAGACGGTCGCCACCACGATCACGTCACGGCGGGTCAACAACGAGTTGGTCGCCGAGTGCCGCAGGCGTTCGACCTCCTCGTTGAGCGAGGAGTCCTTCTCGATGTAGGTGTCCGTCTGCGGGACGTACGCCTCCGGCTGGTAGTAGTCGTAGTAGCTGACGAAGTACTCCACCGCGTTGTCGGGGAAGAACTGCCGCAGCTCGTTCGCGAACTGCGCCGCGAGGGTCTTGTTGGGCTGCATCACCAGCATCGGACGCTGCAGCCGCTCGGCCAGCCACGCCACGGTGGCCGTCTTGCCCGTACCCGTCGCACCGAGCAGCACGACGTCGTCCTCCCCCGCCCGGACGCGCCGCTCGAGCGCGTCGATCGCGGCCGGCTGGTCACCGGCGGGAGAGAAGTCCGCGTGCACCTCGAACGGTGCGACGCGACGCTTGAGGTCCGTGGTGGGGCGCATGGGAGCAAGCGTAGGCGACCCCACCGACACTTCGCCCGGAGACGGCGGCCGGGCGCGATCGCGCCCGGACCAACCCGTACCCTCGCCGCCGAGCGGCTAGGACACGCGCACCGGGAACTGGTGCGGCGTGTCCTCGCTCGAGGTGCCGACGTACACCGTGTAGGCGCCGGGGCGTACCTGGAAGGAGTGCGCCGCGGTGTCCCACACCCCGAACGGGTGGTGCGTGGCGGCCGGGTCCACCACCACCTCGACCTGCTCGGACGCCCCCGGCGCGAGGGACACCTTCGCGAACCCCACCAGGCGTTTGGGCGGCTGACCCTCCACCGGAATGCCCAAGTACACCTGCACCACCTCCGCACCCTCCCGATCACCGGTGTTCGTCACCGTCGCCGTGACGGTCAGCGCCTCGCCGTCGGCGACCGAGCCCGACACCGCCACGTCGGACAGCTCGAAGGTCGTGTACGACAGCCCGAATCCGAACGGGAACAGCGGCACGATGTCGTTCGCCTGGAACCACCGGTAGCCCACCTGGAGACGCTCGGTGTAGCGCATCGTGGGCCACCCCTCCCCCTCGTCGGTGCCCGGGTAGCGCACCGGGTCGTCGTGGTGGAGCAGGTCCTCGACGCGCCGCGCATAGGTGGTGGGCACCTTGCCCGACGGGTTGGCGACGCCCCACAGCAACTCGGCGACGACATGGCCGTCCTCCGCCCCCTGGTTCCACACCTCGAGGACGGTGTCGGCGTCGTCGATCCACGGCAGCATCACCGGCGTCGAGTCCTTGAGCACGACCACGGTCCGCTCGTTGCACCCCAGCAGCTCGGCGACCATGCGCGCCTGGTCGTGGGGCATCTCCGGAGCGGGCATGTCGGCACCCTCGGTGGCGATGACACCCGCCATGACGAGCACCACGTCGGCGTCCGCGGCCTCGGCCTTGGCCTGCGCCAGGTTGGACAGGTCGCGCTTCACCTCGAACAACGCCACCGTGGCGTCCGAGCCGAGCTCGCGCAGGACGTCCTGCGTGCCGGGCAGCGGGTCGACGGTGTACAGGGGGTCCACCTTGGAGGAGCCGCCCCCACCCTGGCAGGCCTTCGTGGCGAAGCTGTCCATGCCGACGATGAGTACGCGTCCGGCGTCCACGCCCAGCGGCAACAGCCCGGCGTCGTTCTTGAGCAGGACCGCCATGGCGTGCCCCATCTCCCGCGCGATGCGGCCGTGCTCGGCCGCCGGGATCTCGGTGGGCGCGTACGGCGTCGTGAAGTGTCCGAACCGGAACATCTGGGTGAAGCGACGCACCAGGGCGCGGTCGACGGTCTGGATCTCGAGCGAGGTGTCGTTGAGCGCATTGGTCACGTTGGTCTCGTTGAGCCACTTCGCGTCCGGCATCTCCAGGTCCATGCCCGCGTTGAGCGAGCCCGCCGCCGACCGGCACGACCAGAAGTCGGACTGGACGTAGCCGTCCCAGCCCCACTCCTGCCGCAGGATCGTGTCGAGGGTGTAGCGGTTCTCCGTGGCGTAGACGCCCCGCACGCGGTTGTAGGCGCTCATGACGGAGGCGATGTCCGCGTCCTTGCAGGCCATCTCGAACGGCAACAGGTACAACTCGCGCAGGACGTCCTCGTCGACCTCGACGCTGTTGCGGAAGCGCTCGTGTTCCTGGTCGTTCACGACGTAGTGCTTGGCCATCGCGATGATGTCATGGCTCTGGATCGCCCGCGCGACCTCCACCCCCATCACCCCGGTGAGGTAGGGATCCTCGGAGAAGTACTCGAAGTTGCGGCCCCCGAGGGGCGTGCGGTGCAGACACAGGCCCGGCCCCTCGAGGACGTGCTGCCCCAGGTGGACGCACTCGGCGCCGATGAGGTCGCCGTACCGGTGGGCGAGCTCGGGGTCGAAGGAGGCCGCGACGCCGATCGTCATGGGTAGCGCCGTCGCGGGCGGCGACGGCGTACCGTCGCCCATGCCGACGCCCACGGGCCCGTTCGTGATGCGCATGCGGGGGATGCCCAGCCGGTCGTTCGCCTTCACGTGGCGCTCCACCCGGATCTGCGACGCCAGTTGCTCCATCTCATCGGCGTCCTGGGCCTGGTTCGCCAGGCCGTAGATGTCGATCGTGTCCATGTTGCCGTGGAGTTGCTCGATCTTCTCCGGCAACGTCATCGCGGCCACGAGGCGCGTCGCGCGCTCCCGCGGGCTGAGTCCCTCGTCCAACCACGGTCGGTCGGTCACGTCGGTCATGGGTCCTCCTGAGTGCGGTGTTCCGTGCTCCGCGTTCCGTCCAGCTTGGCCGACGCAGCGGGCCCGCGGGCCCGTTCCGCGGATCTCGGGCCGTTGTTCGGGCGACCGTGCCTCAGGCGTTCCGGAGCTGCTCCCAGAGTTCCCCCACCCGGACGGGCAGGTCCTCCTTGCGCCCCGAGGTGTCGATCACGAGGTCCGCCACCGCCAACCGTTCTGCTCGTGACGCCTGGGCGACGAGCCGGGCGCGCGCGTCCGCGTCCGACAACCCGTCCCGGTGGCGCAGGCGGGCGATCTGCGCCTCCTCGCCGGCGTCGGTGACGACGACGACGTCGAACATCTCGGCCTGCCCGGTCTCCACCAGCAGGGGGATCACGTCGACGACCACCGCGCCGGGGTTCGACGCCAGGGCGGCGGCCCGGCGCTCGCGCGCGAGGGCCCTCACCCGGGGGTGGACGATCGCGTTCAGGTCGGCGCGCGCCGCGGCATCGGCGAAGATGATCCTGGCCAGCGCGGCCCGGTCCAGGCCGCCGTTGGCGAGCAGGATCCCCTCCCCGAACCGGGCGACCACCTCGGCCAACCCGGCCGTGCCCGGCTCGACCACCTCCCGGGCCAGCACGTCCGCGTCGACGACCACCGCCCCGTGCCCGGCCAACAGGTCGGCCACGGTCGACTTGCCCGACGCGATGCCGCCGGTCAGCACGATGCGCTTCATCCGGCCATCCTCGCACGGTGGTGGCCGCACCGTGTTCCCCCGGTAGGGTCGGGCGCAGCCGAGCCCAGGAGTCAGCCCGTGGATCTGTCCCGCACCCTTGAGACCCTGCGCGCGGCGCGACGCCAGCCGTCGCTGTCGGCAGCGCTCAGCAGCGATGGTGACGTGACCTGGGCCGACGCCGTCGGCGACGCCGATCCGCTCGGTGTGCCGCGGCGTCCCGACGCCCACACGCAGTACCGCATCGCCTCGATCACCAAGCCGCAGGTCGCCGTCGCCCTGTGCGTCCTCGCCGACGCCGGTGCGGTCGACCTGCACCGCCCCCTGGCCACCTGGGTGCCGGACGCCCCCGGCGGGGATGCGACGGTCGCCCAGTTCCTCGCCCACACCAGCGGGCTGCCCGCCGAGCCGCCCGGCCCGTGGTGGGAGCGGGCGGGCGGCACGTCCTGGGACGCCCTCGCCGCGGCCGACCTCCAGCCCCTGTTCCCGGCCGGCACCCGGTTCCACTACTCCAACCTGGGCTACGGCGTCCTGGGCCGGCTCCTCGAGACCCTCACGGGCCAGGCGTGGGACGCCGCCCTGGCCGACCTCGTCTGGCGGCCCCTCGGCATGACCCACACCGCCCGGACGCCAGCCCCCGGCCACGCGGTGGGCGTCGGCGTCCACCCGCGCGAGGATCTCGTCCACCCCGAACCCGTGCCCGACTACCTGGCCCTCGGCGCCGCCGGCGAGCTCTGGTCGACGCCCACCGATCTGGTGCGCCTCGGCGCGTTCCTCGCCGGCGCGATCCCCGGCGTCCTGCGACCCGCCACCCGCGCCACGATGCTCACGCCGATCGCTTGGCCCGACGTGGCCGGCGAACCCTTCACGACGGCCCACGGCCTCGGCGTCATGGTGGTCAACGACGCCGGACGACGCACGTACGGCCACGCCGGCTCGGTTCCCGGCTTCACCGCCGACCTGCGCATCGACGCCGAGCGGCGCCTCGCCGTCGCCGTGTGCGGGAACGCCACCACCCCGTTCGGCGGGGCGTTCGGCCTACTGGCGGAGGCCTGCGCCGCCGCCGTGAACATGGACGGGCCGGTGGGCCCGGGGGACGCCACCGCGGCCGATCTCTGCGGCGTCTGGTACTGGGGCACGCGCGAGCACGTCCTGGCCGCGCCCGCACCCGGCCGGCTGCTCCTCGTGGGCGCCGACGGGAAGGGGGCCAGCCACTTCGCCGGCAGCGGCGACCGCTGGACCGGCGACGGCGGGGACTACTTTCACGGCGAGCCGCTGGTCGTCCATCGTGACGCCCATGGCCGGCCGCGGACGCTGGAGGTGGCCACCTTCTGCTTCACCCGGACGCCCTACGACCCCGAGGTGGACCTGCCGGGCGGGCCGGATCCGGACGGGTGGCGTCCGCTCACCCTCTAGAGTATCTTGATGTCGAGATACTTGGGAGGTGGGGCATGTATCGGCTGATCTTCTGGCCCGTGCTGGCCCCGTCGTTCCTGCTCGGCGTGGCGATGGGCGCGATGATGCCGGTGCTCGTGCTCGCGGCGCTGGAGCTCGGGGCGTCCGCGCCGCTGGCCAGCGCCATCGTCGCGCTGATGGGCGCCACCGCGCTGGTGATGACCGTGCCGGTCGGGATGTTCATCGACACGGTGGGCGACCGCTTCGCCATGGCGCTGGCCACCGGGGCCGCGGTGGTCACCATCTCGCTCGCCGTGGTCGCGCTCGCGTGGCCGACCCCCTGGTCGCTGGGCCTGTTCATCGCGTCGGCGATCCTGCGTGCCCCCGTCATGACCGCCTGGAACCTGGCCCGGCAGGCCGTGGTCGCCGAGACGGTGCCCACCCCGCAGCGCGGCCAGGCCATGACCGCACTCGGCGGGACCATGCGCGCCGGCAGCCTGGTCGGCCCGCTGTGCGGCGCGGCGCTGCTGGTGTTCTGGCCCCTGTGGTCGGTGTTCGTCTTCGCCGCCGCGTGTGCGCTCGCGGGCACGCTGCTGCTGTTCGTCCGCAAGCTGACGAGCGGTTTCGACGCCCAGACCATGCGCAACAAGGCCGCCCGCACGGCGGACGAGCTCGCCCAGGGGGTGCGGTGGCGGGCCGTCGGGTTCGCCGGGGTCTCCGTCCTCACCCTCGCCGTCGCCCGCGTCGCCCAGCCGATCCTGGTGGCGCTGTGGGGCGTCCACCTGGGGTGGACGGCTGCGCAGGTCTCGCTGATCGTCGCCGTCGGCGCCGCGATCGAGCTGGTGTTCATGGTGCCGGGCGGCGTGCTCAAGGACCGGGTCGGCCGCACGCTCACCCTGGTGCTGTGCCTGGGGGTCTACGGGGCCGGCTTTCTCGTCGCGCCGCTGTGGCCGGCATCGCCCGGGCTCATCGCCGCCGTCGTGGTGATGAGCGTCGGCAACGGCCTGGGGGCCGGCATCAACATGACCATCGGCGCCGATCTCTCCCCCGCCCGCGGCCGCGCCCGCTTCCTGTCGATCTGGGCCATGTTCAGCCAGGCCGGCCAGCTGGGCGGCCCCCTGGCCGTCTCGGGCCTGCTGCTCGCCGCGTCGCTGCCCGTCGCCATCACCGTCGTCGGGGGCGTCGCGCTCGTGGGGGCGCTCTGGGCCACCCTCACGGCGCCCATCACCCAACTGCCCGGCCGGCAGCGGTCGTGAGGTAGCCACCCCACCGCTCCACCCCACACCACCCCACACCACCCCACCCCACCCCACCCCATCCCATCCCGGCAACGCAGAACCGCCCCCGCTCCGTGAGGGAGCGGGGGCGGTTCGGGCTCGAACCGGACCGAGAGGTCCGGGCGGGGTCAGCGACCGCCGGTGAGCTTGTCGCGCAGGGCCTGCAGGGCCTCGTCGGACGCCAGCGAGCCCTCGGGGGCGCTGCTGCTGGAGGACGACGTCGACGCCGACGGGCGACCGCCCGAGGAGTAGGACGACTGCGCGGTGGCCTCGACGGCCGCCTGGTTCTCGGCGGCCTCGGCCTCCTCGACCTGCTTCTTGTGCGCCAGCCACCGGGTCTGCGCCTCGGCGTACTGCTGCTCCCAGGCGCGCTGCTGCTCCTCGTACCCGGGCTTCCACTCCTGGGTCTCCGGATCGAAGCCCTCGGGGTAGATGTAGTTGCCCTGGTCGTCGTAGCTGGCGGTCATGCCGTACAGCGACGGGTCGAAGTCGTCCGCAGCCACGTCGACACCCTCGTTGGCCTGCTTGAGGCTGAGGCTGATGCGGCGACGCTCGAGGTCGATGTCGATGATCTTGACCATGACGTCGTCGTTGACCGCGACGACCTGCTCGGGGATCTCGACGTGACGCTCGGCCAGCTCGGAGACGTGCACCAGGCCCTCGATGCCCTCCTCGACACGCACGAACGCGCCGAACGGAACGAGCTTGGTGACCTTGCCGGGCACGATGTGGCCGATCTGGTGGGTCCGGGCGAAGGTCTGCCACGGATCCTCCTGCGTCGCCTTCAGCGACAGGGAGACGCGCTCGCGGTCCATGTCGACATCGAGCACCTCCACGGTGACCTCATTGCCGACCTCGACGACCTCGCTCGGGTGGTCGATGTGCTTCCAGCTCAGCTCGGAGACGTGCACCAGGCCGTCGACACCGCCGAGATCCACGAACGCACCGAAGTTGACGATGCTGGACACGACGCCGCGGCGGATCTGGCCCTTGGCGAGCTGGTTGAGGAAGGACGTGCGCACCTCGGACTGGGTCTGCTCCAGCCACGCGCGGCGGCTGAGCACGACGTTGTTGCGGTTCTTGTCCAGCTCGATGATCTTGGCCTCGAGCTCCTGGCCCACGTAGGGCTGCAGGTCGCGGACGCGGCGCATCTCGACCAGGGAGGCCGGGAGGAAGCCGCGGAGACCGATGTCGACGATCAGACCACCCTTGACGACCTCGATGACGCGGCCGGTGACCACGCCGTCGGACTCCTTGACCTGCTCGATCTGGCCCCAGGCGCGCTCGTACTGGGCGCGCTTCTTGGACAGGATCAGCCGCCCCTCCTTGTCCTCCTTCTGCTGGACGAGGGCTTCGATCTCGTCGCCGACGGCAACGACCTCGAAGGGGTCGACGTCGTGCTTGATGGAGAGTTCCTTGGAGGGGATGACGCCCTCGGTCTTGTAGCCGATGTCGAGGAGAACCTCGTCCCGGTCGACCTTGACGACGGTACCGGTGACGATGTCACCGTCATTGAAGTACTTGATTGTGGCGTCGACGGCGGCAGCGAACTCTTCGCTGCTCATGAAGTCGTCGACCGCGACCTGAGCGGCCTCAGGAGTGGAGGTCATGTAGTAGGGCTCCGATAACTGAACGTGGTGAGTGTGGTGGCGGCATGGCCCGCGTACGCCTGCCCCGCTACGTCCGAGGGCAAGCAGACCACACCGACCAACCAGCTTACCGACCGCCCGTTCACTTGGTCAAAGGGGCCCAGCCCGTCAACGGGACGCCTCGGACGCCGCCCCGGCAGCCCGTCGGTGGACTAGCGTGGTGACCGACCGTCCCGATCGCACCCGAAGGAGCCACCCGATGAGCGGCACCGCAGAAGTCCACCCGAACGCCACCCTCACCCCGAGCAAGCTCGAACTGCTCGCCGGGTGGCTGCCCAAGCAGCTGTGGTTCGCCGGCGACGCGTCCGATGTGGAGCGCATCGGTTTCTTCCGGTTCGTCGATCCCGACGGCGAGGTGGGCATCGACTGCATGGTCATCACCTCCGCCGGCTTCACGTATCACGTTCCCGTCACGTGGCGTTCCGAACCCCTCGACGAGGGCCTGCTCATCGGCACGCTCGAGCACAGCGTGCTCGGTACGCGCTACTGCTATGACGCGCCGACCGACCCGGTGTACGTCGCCGAGCTCGTCCGCATCATCCGCGAGGGCGACGCGGCGGCCGACATCGCCGACGCCGACAGCGGGGCCGCGATCCCGAGCCCCATCGAGGTCGAGGGGTCCGGCGTCGTCGCGGGGGTGGACGCGATCGGTCAGGTCCGGCTCGTGCGCATCCTCGACGAGGAGCCCACCACCACCGGTGCGCGCGGCCTGCTGCTCGCCCACTGGTCACGCGACGGCGCCGACCGGGAGGACGTCCTCGCCGTCCTGCGCTGAGCCCCGGCTCGCCGAGCTCTCCGACGGGGGCGGCAGGGCGCGCAGCCGCCAGCACGTCCAGGCAAAGAAGGCCAGCGCAGCCGACCACACGAACGCCAGCCCGAGGGACGCCTCCACGCCCATCCCCCGTTGATACTCGTGCCAGGTGCCGTACAGCGCCCACAAGGGCGTTCCCACCCACACGGCAGCGCGCAGGGCGCGGCCGGGGCGCGCCAGGCCGAGGAACGCCAGCGGGAAGATGAGGTACCACTCCCGCCAGACGCCGAACCCCAGCACCCACGCGAGGGACGCGAGCCCGAGGAACCGCAGCGGTTCGCTGCGCGCGTACCGGACGAACAGCCACGCGATGGCGCCGACGGCGACATACTGCCCCCAGGACGTCACCCCATCGACGTCGGCACCGGTGAGCAGCCCGACAAGGTAGGCAGGCGTCGGCGTCTGGGCGGCGTTCGCCGGGTTTCCCGAGGCGCCGATCCAGCCCCAGCCCAGGCCGGTGGCCGCGCTGATCGCAGCGAACGTACCCAACGCGGACGCCCCCACCCCGGCCGACGCGGCCAGGAGCCGCACCCAGGTTCGCGACGCGACGGGTAGCGCCAGCGCCGCGACCGCGGGCACCGCCAGCAGCGCCGGTTGCTTGACCGACGCCGCCAGCCCCACCAGCACACCGCCCACCAACACACCGCCCACCAGGACGCCCCTCATGACGGTGCCGGCCGGTACCGGACGGCCGGGCGTCGGCCCGCGGAAGCGGGCGGCACGCTCCGCGACGGCCAGAGCGACCGCGAGGAGACCGGCCATGAGCAGGTCGACGTGCTCGCCGGCCACGCCGTGCACCAGCGTCACGGGGTTCAGCAACGCCAACCACGTGGCGAACGCCGGATCGACGCCCACGGCGCCGGCCAGCCGCGGCACGGCCCACAGCAGGCCCACCACCCCGGCCACCGCCAGCAGCCGCAACGCCACGACCGACCAGTACCAGTGCGCCCCGGTCGCTCCGACGACCCAGCCGAACAGCTGCAGCGCGCCCGGCGGGTAGACCGACGTCGTGCCGCGCCAGGCGCGTCCGTAGGGGAAGGGGCTGCCGGTCGTCCCCAGCCCGGTCGTGTACGGGTTCTCGCCGCCGGCCACCATCCACCCCAGGTCGGCGTAGGAACCCGCGTCCGTGCTCAGCACCGGGGGCAGGAGCAGGAGGGGCAGGACCCACACAGCGGCGAGGACCGCTGCCCGACGAACCGCGTCGACCGAATCGGCCTCCCCAGCGGCCGGCGTCGGCGTCGGGGGCCGCGCAAGCAGCCAGGCCGTCGAGAGCAGCGCGATGCCCAGGGCGACGACCAGCGGGTAGGGCCAGGTGACCGTGGCGGTGACCGCCGAGGCCCACGCCTGCCCCTCCACCTGGCTCCAGCTCGCGCGGCGGAACTCCCCCGCAGCGATCAGCAGGGAGCCGAGCAGCCCCAGCCAGAGGGCGGGCAGGCGCAGGAGTGTTCTCACGGCAGCCAGCGTGGCCGGCCCCGGTGTGGGCCCGCTGTGGCCCGGGTGTGGACTCCCCGTGCGCCCGTGCGCCCGTCCGCCGGCTCAGTGCGCGGCGTCGTGCCAGGAGCGGCCCACGCCGACGGACACGTCCAGGGGCACGGTGAGATCCATGGCGGCGCCCATCGTGGCGCGCACGAGCGCTTCCAGCGTCTCGCGCTCACCGGGCGCCACCTCGAACACGAGCTCGTCGTGCACCTGGAGCAGCATCCGCGACGCCAGCCCCTCGCGGGCGAGCGCCGCCTCCACGTCGAGCATCGCGACCTTGATGATGTCGGCGGCACTGCCCTGGATGGGCGCGTTGAGGGCCATCCGCTCGGCCATCTCGCGGCGCTGCCGGTTCGAGCTCGTGAGGTCGGGCAGGTAGCGGCGGCGTCCGAGCAACGTCTCGGTGTAGCCCGTGCGGCGGGCGACGTCGACCACCTCGGTCAGGTAGTCGCGCACGTGGCCGAACGTCTCGAAGTACTCATCCATCAGGCCCTTGGCCTCGGCCGTCGTGATCCGCAGCTGCCCCGACAACCCGAAGGCGCTCAGGCCGTAGGCGAGCCCGTAGTTCATCGCCTTGATCTTGGCGCGCATCTCACCCGTCACCGCGTCCGGCTCCACCGCGAAGACCCGCGACGCGGTCACCGTGTGGAAGTCGCGGCCCGAGCCGAAGGCGTCGATGAGGGCCGCGTCGGCACTCACGTGCGCCATGATGCGCATCTCGATCTGGCTGTAGTCGGCGCTCATCAGCGACTCATGCCCCTGCCCCACCACGAACGCCTCGCGGATCCGTCGGCCGGCCTCGGTGCGGATCGGGATGTTCTGCAGGTTCGGGTCGGTCGAGCTCAGCCGCCCCGTGGCCGCCACCGTCTGGCTGTAGGTGGTGTGGATGCGGCCGTCGTCGGCGATCGACTTCTGCAGCCCCTCCACCGTCTGCCGCAGCCGGATCTGGTCGCGGTGCCGCAGCAGGTGTGCCAGGAACGGGTGTTCGGTCTTCACGAACAACTGCTCGAGGGCGTCGGCGTCCGTGGTGTAGCCGGTGCGCGTGCGACGCGTCTTGGGCATGCCCAGCTCGTCGAAGAGCACGGCCTGCAGCTGCTTGGGCGAGCCCAGGTTCACCGGCTTGCCCAGGACGCCGAACGCGTCGGACTCCGCGTCCCGCACACCGGAGTCGAAGTCCGACCACAGCGCATCGAGCGCGTCGGCGTCCACCGCGATGCCGGTGCGTTCCATCACCGCCAGCGTCCGCTGCAGGGGCAGCTCGACCTCGGCCAGCAGCGACCGTCCACCCGCGGCGTCCAGCTCCTCGCCCAGCACACCCGCGAGCTCGGCCACCGCCCGGGCCCGCACCATGGCGTCGGTGCCCTCGTCGGGGTTCTCGAACTCCAGCGCCAGCTGCTCGGTGGGGTCGGCTGCGCCGCCCTCCACGGCCAACTCACGCTTGAGGTGGCGCACCGTCAGATCCGCCAAGTCGTAGGTGCGCTGGTCAGGCCGCAACAGGTACGCCGCGATCTGGGTGTCGGACGCCAGCCCCGCCAGATCCCAGCCGCGCGCCCAGAGCGCCTCCAGCGGCCCCTTCGCGTCGTGCAGCGCCTTGGGCCGCTCCGGGTCCGCGAGCCACCCCGCCAGGGCCGCGTCGTCCTCGGGCGTCAGGGTCTCGGTGCGCACCCACGCCGCGGCCCCGTCGAGCGAGGCCAGCGCGAGGCCCGTCAGGTCCCCCGAGCCGGCCCGCCAGAACCCCTCGGCCTGGACGCCGACCAGCTCGGTCGCGTGCTCGCCCAACCAGTCGGCCAACGCGCCGGGCGCGAGCACCTCGCCGGCCACGTCGAAACCGCTTTCCGGCTCCGCCTCCCGCTGGGGCAGCGTCTCCAGCAGCCGGTCCCGCAGCACCCGGAACTCGAGCGCATCGAACAGCTCGTGAACGGCCTCCCGGTTCCAGTCCTGCCGCTCCAGCTCCCCCAGGCCGACCGGCAACGCCAGGTCGCGCACCAACGCGTTCAGCTGCCGGTTGCGGCGCACGCCCTCGAGGTTGTCGCGCAGCCCGTCCCCCGCCTTGCCCCGGATGGCGTCGGCGTGGCCCAGCAGGTTGTCCAGCCCGTCGTACTCGCGCAGCCACTTCGCCGCCGTCTTCGGGCCGACGCCCGGGATGCCGGGCAGGTTGTCGGAGGTCTCCCCCACCAACGCCGCCAGCTCGGGGTAGCGGGCCGGCGTCACGAGGTACTTCTCCTCGACCGCCTCCGGCGTCATGCGCGCCAGGTCCGAGACCCCCTTGCGCGGGTAGAGCACCGTGGTCGCGGCGTCCACCAGCTGCAACGCGTCGCGGTCGCCGGTGCAGATCAGCGTCTCCCACCCGGCCTGCTGGGCCTGCAGGCTCAGGGTGCCGATGATGTCGTCGGCCTCGTAGCCGTCCACCTCGACGTGCACGATCCGCAGCGCGTCCAACACCTCCTTCACCAGCGCCACCTGACCCTTGAAGGGCTCCGGGGACGCCGAACGGTTCGCCTTGTACTCGGCGTAGGCCTCGCTCCGGAACGTCTGGCGCGACACGTCGAAGGCCACGGCGAGGTGGCTGGGCTGCTCGTCGCGGAGCACGTTGATGAGCATCGAGGTGAACCCGAACACCGCGTTGGTGTGTTGGCCGGTCTTCGTGGCGAAGTTTTCGAACGGCAGCGCGAAGAACGCCCGGTAGGCCACCGAGTGGCCATCGATCAGCAGCAGCTTCGGCCGGTCGGACGCCGGGGGCGCAGGGGTACTGGAGGTCACGCAGGCAGCCTAGCGGGCGCCACCGACAGCGCTCTCGGGCACCGCGACCAGCCTCGTCTCGCGTCCGAACGAGCGAGGGGGCGCCGCGTCAGAACGGGAAGGGCCCCGCCCCGCCAGATCGGCGGAACGGGGCCCTTCGCGGGCAGGACGCGACCGGTCAGACCTGGTCGCGCTTCTCTTGCGCCTCAGCCTTGGTCTCGTCGACGGCGCCCTGGGCGTCGGACTTGACCGCGTCCGCGGAGGACTGGGCCTGGGCCTGCACGTCGTCGCGAGCCGCCTCGGCGTCCGCCTTGACCTGCTCGCCGGCGTCCTGCGCGACGAACTTGACGCTGTCCGCAGCCTCCTGGGCCATCGGCTGCAGGTGGTCGCGCGCCTCGTTCGCCATCTGCTTGGCCTGGTCGACGACCGGCTCGGCCGCGTCCTTGACCTGCAGCGCGGCGTCCTTCTCGATGCGGGAGGCGGGGATGAGGCCGCCGATGAGTGCACCGAGACCGAACGCGATCAGGCCCGCGGCGAGCGGGTTGCCCTGGGTGCGCTGCTTCAGCTGACGCGGGGCGTCCTGCACGGCGTCGACCGCCTGGTCACGGGCGTCCGCGAGCTGGTGGCCCACGCCACCGGCCGCGCCCTCGTCCCACGGATCGTTCGGGTCGCCGAACACGCGGGTCTTGAGGTCGTTCGCCTTGTCCTTGACCCGGTCGACCTGCTCACGGGCCAGGTTGGTCGGCTTGGCGGAATCGCCCAGCGCATTGACGTTGTCGCTCAGCTGGGCGCGGGTGCGCTCGATCTCGCGACGGATCTCCTCGGGTGACTGGCTCATCGGTTCTTCTCCTCGTTGCCTGCGGCGGCGTTCGGAATCTTCTGCAGCGTTTCGGTGGTCTTGGGCAGACCCTTGATCTTGTTGAGCTCAGCGCGGCCCATGGCGGCGAGGATGCCGGCGCACACGAGCCAGATGACCATGACGATCACGCCGCTCCACCCGAGCGCCGGCTCGGCCACCGAGCCGATCGCGATCGCGATGCCCCACCAGAGGGCGAGGGTCAGCGCGATGAGCGCGAGCAGCGCCGCCACGCCGGCGCCGGCGAGCATGCCGACGCCCTTGCCCGCTCGGGAGGCGGACTGCGTGACCTCGGCCTTGGCGAGCTCCACCTCCTGGCGGATCAGGGTTGAGGCGTTGCCCAACACGTCGGACGCGATCTCACCCAGGGAGCGGTCCTCGGCGCGGAAGCGGGCATAGCTCGCGTCGGCCTCGGCGTCCGCCGGATCCTGGGCCTGGTGCGCACCGGACGCCCCGGCGTACGCCGACGCGTCGCGCCGGTCGTCGCCGAGCAGCCGGCCGTCGGGACCCCGGAGGGTCGGGTCGTAGGGATCCGACGTCATCGGCCCTCGCCCCACTCGGCGTTGCGGCGGGCGGTGGTGTCGAGGTCGCCCTCCAGCTCGACACGCCGGGTCTCGGAGGCGAAGTCCTCCTCGTACTCGGCGGCGCGCCCCTGCTGGTACTCCAGGCCGGGAGCCTCACGGTAGCCACCGACGGTGCCGGCGTAGTAACCGGTCTCGATGCCGCGGGTCTGGACGCCACGGGTCTGGACGCCACGGGTCTGGACGCCGCTGGTCACCTGACGGCGACCCTCCTCGTCGGCCTTCGCGCCCTGGAGACCGCGGAACAGGCGGGCGGCCACGAGGCCGGCGCCGGCGGAGATCGCCAGGAACGTCCACGGGTTGCGGGACGCGTACCGGCGGGCGGAGGCGAGCACGTCGTCGGGGCTGTTCTGCTCGAGCCAGTCGGCGGCCTGATGGCCGTACTGCTCGGCGCGGTTCACCAGGTCGACCATCGGGCCCGACTCATCGGTGCCCCGGCCCATCGACTGGAGTTCGTCGCTCAGCGAGCGCACGAAGGCGGCGACCTGACCCTGCGCCGAACCGGCCTGCGTGCGCAGCTCGGACACGCCCTCGTCGAGCAGACGCCGGCTCTGCAGCTTGGCCTCGTCGATCACGTTCGCGGCCTGCTCCTTCGCGGAGTCCACCACGTCGGAGCCGGCGGCCACGACCGTGTCGCGCACGGCGCCGGCCTCGGCCTTGGCGTTGTCGGCGACGTCCTTGGCGCGATCCTGCGTGTGGCCGGCCAGATCCTTGGCCTCCTGCTTCGCGTGCTCCGCGCGGCCGCCGGTGCTGGGTTCATCGACGGTGCGGAAGGTCGTGTCCTCCACGATGAGTCCGGGGGCCGGGGTGCCCAGCGGCTCCGCCATGCCCGGGTCGTCGACGGGATCATTGATGAACTCGGGCGTCTGCTCGACCCGGCCCTGGTCGGTGGGGTCGTCCGGATACGCCATGGTTTCCTCCTGCTTCGTTGACGGCGCGGACGCGCGTGCGCGCAGTCCGCTCCCTGTCAGGCTAGGCAAGCGGGAACACCGCCAAACCACCCCAAAGGGTGCTGGTTGTCGTCAACATTCACCAGTGACCGGCCCCGTGGCCACCTCAGGCAGCTTCCCCCCACCGGAGCGGGCAAGATGGGGGTCGTGGATGTCAGCGACGAGGTCAGGCGCGCGATCGAACGGGCCCACGGGCTGGACGCGCGCATGGGGCTGGAGCTCCTCGAGGTCACGGCCGAGCGGGCCGTGGGACGCGTCCCGGTGGCCGGCAACACCCAGCCCTTCGGGTTGTGGCACGGCGGGGCGTCCTGCGTCCTTGCGGAATCGCTGGCGTCCCTCGCAGCGGTCGCAGCCGCAGGCCCTGGCGGGGCGGCCTTCGGGGTGGACCTGAATGCCACCCATCACGCCCCCGCCCGCTCGGGTTGGGTGACGGGCGTGGCAACCGCCCTGCGCATCGGTGGCACCCTCGGCACCTGGGAGGTCGTGATCACCGGTGACGACGGCACCCGGCTCTGCACCGCCCGGGTCACCTGCGCGCTGCGCCGCGCCCGGGCGGCGTCCGGCACGGCGGAGGGTCCCTGAGGGCCGCCACATCTGGCCGTGCCGGCGGTGCCGCCACGACGACTCAGTCGTCGGCGGCGCGCGACTTCTTCGCGGCCGGCTTGCCGCCGGACTTGCGGTGGTCGATGACGCCCTCGGCGACCTCACGCATGGGCTTGCGCAGGTCCATGGCGGTCTTCTGGATCCAGCGGAAGGCCTCCGCCTCGCTCAACCCCAGCCCCTCCTGCAGGATGCCCTTGGCCTGGTCGACCGCCTTGCGCGTCGCCAGCCGCTCCTCCAGGTCGGCGACCTCGTCGTCCAACGACCGGATCTCCGCGAACCGCGCCATGGCGAGCTCGATGGCCGGCACGACGTCGGAGGCGTCGAACGGCTTCACGACGTAGGCCATGGCACCCGCGTCCCGGGCCCGGTCGATGAGCTCGCGCTGGCTGAACGCGGTGAGCATGACCACGGGGGCGATCCGGTCCTCCGCGATCTGCGTCGCCGCGGTGATGCCGTCCATCTTCGGCATCTTCACGTCCATGACCACCAGGTCCGGCTCCAGCTCGCGGGCCAGCTTCAGGGCCTCTTCCCCGTCCCCTGCCTCGGCCACGACCTCGTAGCCCTCGGCCGTGAGCAGTTCGACGAGGTCGAGGCGGATGAGGGCCTCGTCCTCGGCCACGAGCACGCGCGGCAGTTGGGGGGGTGTCGAGTTCTCACTCACCGTCTGTCTCTCCTAGTTCCATGAGGCGGGGCAACGGGTGCCCGACCTCAGCGTACGTGTCGACCGAAGTGGGGGTGTTGCCCCAGATGTGGCAGGATGGGTCGGGCACCTGCCGGGGTGGCGGAATGGTATACGCGGACGGCTCAAACCCGTCTGGGCGCAAGCCTGTAGGGGTTCGAGTCCCCTTCCCGGTACCAGCGGCTCACGGAATCTCCGCGACCCGCAACGAGTTGGTCTTGCCGGCCGTGTGCTTGGGGTTGCCCGCCACGATGACGACCTTGTCCCCCGAACTGACCATGTCCTGGCCCACCAGCGCGTTGACCACCGCGTCCACCATGGCGTCCACCGTGAAGAACTCGGGCGTGGTGAAGGACTTGATGCCCCACGCCAGCGTCATGCGCTGCGCCACCTCCACGTAGGGGCTGAACGCGCACACCTGGATCGGCGAGCGCAGCCGGGTCAACCGCATCGCGGTGTCGCCCGTCTTCGTGAACGCGACCAGGTACCTCGCACCGACGCGCTCGGCCACCTCGAGCGCGGCCTTGGCGATGACACCACTGGTGGTGTGCGGGCTCCAGTCGATGGCTGCGATGCGGTCCAGGCCCATCGACTCCGTCTTGCGGACGATGCGGGCCATGGTGTCCACCGCCTCGATCGGCCAGGCGCCCATCGCCGTCTCGCCGGAGAGCATGACCGCGTCGGCTCCGTCCAGGATCGCGTTCGCGACGTCGGACGCCTCGGCGCGGGTCGGGCGCGGCGCGCTGATCATGGACTCGAGCATCTGCGTCGCCACGATCACCGGCTTCGCCGCCTTGCGCGCGGCGTGGATGATCCGCTTCTGCGCGCCGGGCACGTCCTCGAGCGGAAGCTCCACGCCCAGGTCGCCGCGGGCCACCATGATGGCGTCGAAGGCGACGACGATGTCCTCGATCGCCGCCATCGCCTGCGGCTTCTCGATCTTCGCGATGACCGGCACGCGCGTCCCGAACTCGTCCATGATCGCGTGGACATCCTCGATGTCCTTCGCAGACCGCACGAACGACAGCGCGACCATGTCGACGCCGTGCTCCATGGCCCAGCGGAGGTCGTCGGCGTCCTTCTCGCTCAAGGCCGGCACCGACACCGCGACGCCGGGAAGGTTGATGCCCTTGTTGTTGCTGACCTGACCGCCGACGACGACCTCGGTCACCACGTCGGTGTCGGTCACTTCCAGCGCCCGCAGCTCGATGGCGCCGTCGTTGATCAGGATCTGGTCGCCCGGACGCACGTCGGCGGTCAGGGTCTTCAGCGTGGTGCTGGCGCGCTCCGCGTCACCCGGCACGTCGTCGATCGTGATCGTGAACCGGTCGCCGACCGAGATCGTCTCGCTGCCGTTGGTGAACCGACCGAGCCGGATCTTCGGGCCCTGCAGGTCGGCGAACACGCCGATGGGGCGGCCCGCCTGCTCGGCCGCCTGCCGGACGGCGTTCAGCCGACGCTGGTGGTCGTCGTGGTCGCCATGGCTCATGTTGAGACGCGCCACGTTCATGCCCGCGTCCACAAGCTCCTCGACACGATCGAGCGTGTCGGTCGAGGGGCCGAGGGTGCACACGATCTTGGCGCGTCGGTTGGGAAGTCCGTCGTTCTTCAGCTTGGCCACGCCTGCAGGCTAGCGCACCGACGTTGTCATTCCGTTACCTCGTTGACCCGTTGCACGCGGAAAGCGGAGTCCCGTTGCACCCGGTCACCCGTAGGGGTGGGCATACCTCTCAGGACGCCTCGGCGACGTGGGCGAGGGCGTCCGCCAGGTCGGCCGGATACGGGGAGGTGAACGTGACCCACTCACCCGACCCGGGGTGCACGAACGACAGCTCCACGGCGTGGAGCCACTGCCGCTCCAGGCCCAGCCGCGCCGCCAACACCGGATCCCCGCCATAGAGCGGATCGCCGACGCAGGGGTGCCTGAGCGCGGCCATGTGGACGCGGATTTGGTGCGTCCGCCCGGTCTCGAGGTGCACCTCGAGCAACGTGGCGGAGCGGAAGGCCTCCAGGGTGTCGTAGTGCGTCACGCTGTGCCGCCCACCCTCGATGACGGCCATCTTCCAGTCGTGGCCCGGGTGGCGGGCGATGGGCGCATCGATCGTGCCGGTGAACGGGTCGGGGTGGCCCTGCACCAGCGTGTGGTAGACCTTCTCGACCTCCCGGTCACGGAACGCGCGCTTCAACGCCGTGTACGCCGGCTCACTCTTGGCCACCACCATGAGGCCGGACGTCCCCACGTCCAGCCGCTGCACGATGCCCTGGCGCTCGGGCGCACCCGAGGTCGAGATGCGAAACCCGGCACCGGCGAGGTGGGAGACCACGTCCGGCCCGTCCCAGCCCAGCGAGGGGTGGGCGGCGACGCCGGCCGGCTTGTCCACCACCACGAGGTCGGCGTCGTCGTGCACGATGCGGACGCCGGCGACCTCGCGGGGCACGACGACGGCCTCGCGCGGTGCGGGGATCTCGAGCTCCAGTCGATCCCCCGCCGCAACCCGGGCCGACTTGCCCACGGCCTCACCGTTCAGCCGCACCAGGCCGTCGGCGATGAGCTCGGCCAGCCGACTGCGGCTCACCCCCGTCATGCGCGCGGCGGCGGCGTCCACACGCTCCCCGGCCAGGCCGTCGGGCACCAGGTGGACGCTCACGGCGCCTTCTCGGCCGAGGCGTCCGTCGTCGTGTCAGGTTCCGTCGCGGTCGACGCACCACCCATGTCGACACCGGTCACCACGGCCAGCCACCCGATCGTCACGGCGGCGAAGGTGATGCCCATGTCGGCCACGTTGAAGATCGCGAAGTGCGGCAACTGCAGGAAGTCGACCACGTGGCCGTGCGCGAACCTCGGCGGGCGCACCAGCCGGTCGGTCAGGTTGCCGAGGATCCCCGCCAACAGCAGACCGAACGCGGCGGCCCAGCCGCGGTGCCGCGTCCGAGGCACCAACCACGCCAGCACGAAGACGAGCGCGGCAGCGGAGATGGCGGTGAGGACGACCGTGAAGTCCTCCCCCAGGCTGAACGCCGCACCCGGGTTGAAGATGAGCTGCAGCCGCAGCAGCCCGCCCAACAGGACGGGTGGGTCGCTCGGGTCGAGGTACGTGATCGCGAGGTGCTTGGTGAGCTGGTCGATGCCGTAGCCGACGAGGCCGATCGTCAGCACGATCGCCCAGACCGCCCGGCGCCCGACGGTTCCCCCACGGGGGCGGGATGCGCTCAGCGCCGTTCCTCCCGCTGCTTGCAGCTCACGCACATCGTGGCGCGGGGGAAGGCCATCAGCCGATCCTTGCCGATCGGGTTGCCGCACGACTCGCAGACGCCGTAGTGACCGGTGTCGAACAGGCGCAGGGCCGTTTGGGCCTGCTCCAGCAGGTCGCGCGCGTTCTGCGCCAGGGACATCTCCTGGTCGCGCTCGAAATTCGAGGAGCCCACGTCGGCGGGATCCCGCCCGGCCCCTTCGGTTCCCTCGTCGAAGAGCCGCTCGAGCCCGCGCGCGCTCTGCGCGAGCGCTCGCTCCATCCGCTGGACGTCGAACTCGAGATCCTCGCGCACCTCCGCGAGCTCCTCCTCGGTCCAGGGCTCCTCGCCCTCTGCCACGGGCACGACGGGCCCCTGCCCCCCGGCAGTCTTGGCCATGGGTCACCTCCACCTTTCACGTGGGCTGCGGCCGAACAGTACCACTGGTCGGCGCGCGCGGCAGCCTGCCCTTCCTCCGGGGAGATGCTGGGCGCTGCGACGACCGCGCCACAGCACGGCGAACAAGGACGATGCCCCGGGGGGCCGGGTTCACTCCCCCTTGGCGAGGAGGGCGTCCAACCGGGGCGTGGCGGAGTGGCCGCGAACGTCCTCGGCCAGCAGCGAGGGCTCGTCGTCCGGCCGGATGCGGCCTCCGACGACGGCCTCGATCTGCCGCTGGAGCGACTCCACGAAGGACGCCCGGTAGCGCGCCTCGTGGTCACGGAGGTGGTCCACCGCCCCGGCCAGGGCGTCGCGCTCGGATTCGAGCGTCGCGAACAGCTCCTCCCGGCGGGCGGCCACGTCGGCGTCCAGCCGCGCCGCGCGGGCCTCGGCCTCACCGGCCACGGCGTCCGCGGTCGACCGGGCCTCGGACTCGATGCGCTCGGCGCGGTCGGTGGCCTCGGCCACCACAACGCGGGAGCGCTCCTCGGCCTCCGACGTCACACGCTCCGCCTCGGCGCGGGCCTGCCCGCTGACACGCTCGGCCTCGGCACGGGCCTCGCCCGACAACCGGTCGGCCTCCGCCCGCGCCTCTGCGGTCAACCGGTCGGCCTCGGCGCGCGCCTCGGCGACGAGGCTCTCGGCCTGCTCCGTCGACAGCTGCACCAGGCGGACCACCGCCGGGGACGCCTCCGCGGCCGTCCGCACGACGATCTGCTCGGCACCGGGCGTGCCCGACGTCTCCGGAACCGCGGCACCTGCCTCGGCCGCCGCACGCAGCTCGGCCACTTCCTGGCGCAGGGACGCCAGCTCCGCGTCCCGGGCGCCGAGCTCGCCGCGCAGCAGCTCGGCCTCGTCCCCGCCGCTCGCCAACGTGGCCCGCACCGACTCCAGCTCGGACGCTCGCCCGGCGGCCTCCTCGTCCTTGGCCCGCAGCGCCTCGTCGCGCTCGACCAGCTCGCGTCGGGCGTCCGCCAACTCGGCACGCAACGCCTCCAGCTCGGCCGCGGCGCCGGCGTCCGCCTCGCCCCGGGAGCCGTCGTCCGCCCCGGGGTCAGCCGGTGCGGCCCCGCCCGCGGTCAGCGCACTGACCTGCTGGGTGAGGGTGGCGTTCTCCTCCACCAGTTCGGCCAGCGTCGTCTCCACCTTATCGACGAACGCGTCGACCTCCGTGTGGTGGTACCCACCGCGCTTGGACATGTGGAAGCGGGTCTCGCGCACCTCGTGGAGGGTCAGGGTCATGGTCACACCTCGCTGCTGGGGGAGGAGCGGATGGGCTCCGCTCCGGCGGAATCAGGGTAGTGCAGAAGAACCGGGCCGCACCAACAGATCACCGTGGTGGGGAAATGTGCGCGGGGCGGCCCGGGCTGACCGGGCGGGGGCCGGCCGGTCAGGGGGAGAGTGAGCGCTCAGCTCTGGTTGAAGAAACCCCCGGCGATGCGCTCCTTGTCCTCCGCGGCCACCTCGACATCGGCCGGGGAGAGCAGGAAGACCTTGCTCGTGATCCGCTCGATGCTGCCCCGCAGGCCGAAGATCAGGCCGGCGGCGAAGTCGACGAGACGCTTGGCGTCAGCGTCCTCCATGTCGGAGAGGTTCATGATCACGGGCGTGCCGTCGCGGAAGTGCTCGCCGATCGTGCGGGCCTCGTTGTAGGTGCGCGGATGCACCGTGACGATGCGGCTGAGATCGGCGCGCGCCTTGACGGGGGCGGGGCGCCGCGTCTCGAGCGCGGTCACGCTGCCCTCGCGCACGGGCTCCACCGCACGGTGGTCACGCTCGACGCGCTGGTCGTACTCGCCACTTCCGTCGCGGGACGGATCGCGATCGCGATCGGCATCGGGGTCGTAGGCGACCGCAGCGGTGCGTTCGGCGTCGTCGCGCTCGTCATCGGGATACGGGGAATCGGACATCAGGCCGAGCCAGACGGCAGCCTTCTTGAATCCATCCGCCATGGGACACCTCCGGGATCGTGGTCACGAAAACCTTAGCGGGTGGGCGGCGCGCCGCCTCGTGGCACGCCGGGCGCGCCGCCAGGCACCCGTGACTCACCCGCCCCCAGGCTCAGCCGCACCCGGGCCTCAGCCACGCCAGATGAGCCCCACCTGGCGCCCCGCCCCCGGGTCGCGCCGGTGGCTGTGCAGCGTCGGGGTGGTCAGCGTGCAGCCGGGCACGACGGTCACGGCGGCGCCGGCCTCGGCGAGCTGGCGCGCCGCGGCAGCCCCGAGGTCGATCCCAGTCGTGCCCCACCGGGTGCGGGGCACCGGCACGCCGAGGCGGGCGGCGGCGTCCGCGGCCAGCTCGGGCGGCACCTCGTAGCAGGCGCCGCAGATGTGCGGGCCGATCCAGGCCCGCAGCGGCGCCGCGCTCCGCTCACGCAGGCGGGCCACCGCGGCGCCGATCACCCCGGCGAGCAGCCCGGCGCGCCCGGCGTGCACGGCGGCGACCGCCCCGCCGTCGGCGGCGGCCAGCAGGATGGGCACGCAGTCGGCGACGCGGACGGCGACGGCCAGGCCCCGCCGGCTCGTGAGCACGGCGTCCGCCTCGACCCCGAGGTCCACCAACCCGGACGCCACCAGGGGCGCCTGGTCGGCGTCGGCGACCGCCGCGCCGTGCACCTGACCGACGATGGCCACCGGCACCCCGAGCGACTGCGAGAGACGCGCGAAGGCATCCGCGCGCGCCGCGCCGGTCTGCCGGTCGCCCAGGTCGAGCTCCGCCGAGGTGAACGCGACCCCGACACCGTCGGCGCCGGGGTCGCTGTGGTGGTGGAACATCACCGCAGAGCAGAGAAGGTGCGGGTCACCAAGAGCTGAGTCACTTCAGGAAGTCCGGGACGTCCAGCTCATCGTCGGCCGGCTCGGGACGCCGCGGTGCGGGCCGCTGCTGCGGCGTCGGCTGCGCGGCCTGCGGGACGCCCCCGGGCTGGCCCGCCTGCCCGCCGGCACCCGACTGGCCCACTCCTGACTGGCCGCCCTGGGCGGAGCCGAAGCCCTGGCCCTGGCCGCCGCCCTGGCTCGGGGCACCCTGGTTCGGCGCGCCCTGGCTCGGAGCGCCCTGGCCACCCTGCGGGCGCTGGCCCGAACGCTGCTGCTGGCGCAGGTCGGGCTGCCGGGTCACCCCGGGCTGGCGGCGCGGCGGCTGGCCGCCGTCGAAGCCGGCCGCGATGACCGTCACGCGCACCTCGTCGCCGAGGGAGTCGTCGATGACCGTGCCGAAGATGATGTTGGCGTCCTCGTGCGCCGACTCCTCGATGAGGTTGGCGGCCGCAGACACCTCGAACAGACCGAGGTCGGAGCCACCGGCGATCGCGAGCAGCACACCGTGGGCACCGTCGATCGACGCCTCGAGCAGCGGGCTCGAGACGGCCATCTCGGCGGCAGCGCGGGCGCGGTCCTCACCGCGGGCCGAGCCGATGCCCATGAGGGCCGAGCCTGCGTTGCTCATGACCGCCTTGACGTCGGCGAAGTCGAGGTTGATCAGGCCCGGGGTGGTGATGAGGTCCGTGATGCCGGAGACACCCTGCATCAGCACCTGGTCGGCCTGCTTGAAGGCGTCGAGGATGGCGACCTGGTGATCGGTCATCTCGAGCAGCTTGTCGTTGGGGATGACGATGAGGGTGTCGACCTCGTCGCGCAGGTTCGTGATGCCGCTCTCGGCCTGGTTCGCGCGGCGCTTGCCCTCGAAACCGAAGGGGCGCGTCACCACACCGATCGTCAGCGCGCCCAGCGAGCGGGAGATCCGGGCGACGACCGGGGCGGCGCCGGTGCCGGTGCCGCCGCCCTCACCGGCGGTGACGAACACCATGTCGGCGCCCTTGAGCACCTCTTCGATCTCGTCCGCGTGGTCGTCGGCAGCTTGGCGGCCCTTGTCGGGGTCGGCGCCCGCGCCGAGGCCGCGGGTGAGTTCGCGGCCGATGTCGAGCTTGACGTCCGCGTCGCTCATCAGGAGGGCCTGGGCGTCGGTGTTCACCGCGATGAACTCCACACCCCGCAGGCCGGACTCGATCATGCGGTTGACGGCGTTGACGCCACCCCCGCCCACGCCCACGACCTTGATCACTGCCAGGTAGTTCTGAGATGCACTCACCACGGGGTCTGCTCGTTCCTCGCTCGTTGTTCCGGGTCTGCCCACCCGGGCTCGGCTGGGCGCAGGGAAGGCGTCGAGGCGAGTGGACTGCTCACAGGTTAGTGAGGACGAACAAGGCGAGTCCATCACGCCCGACGCCCTCGGCGCGCCCCTCAACCCGGGGTTGAGAGTTCCCGGTGGCGGCCGTCGGCGCCTCCGTCAGCGGCTGGTCGGGTGGCTGGGCGCGGACACGTCCAGGACGCGTCCGGACACCCCCAGCAGCGGCTGCACGACGCGGCCCTTGAGCTCCGAATCCTCCGGCCCGCCCCACACGATGCGCCGGCCGTCGGTGAGGGTCAGCGTGATCGAGTCCAGCGTGTCCGCGCCGATCACGTCCACCAGATCGCGCACCGGGGGCGGCAGGCTGGCCGCGACCGTGGCGAGGCCCGCGAGCAGCTCGGTGTCGTTGATGGCAGACCCCCGGGCCAGCAGGACGCCGTCAGGCCGCTCCGTGCCGCTGTGGAACGGGACGCCCTCGGCGTCGACCGACACGTAGTTGCGGCCGATCTCCAGCGCGATGACAGGCTCGCGCTCGGTCACGGCGACGGTCACCGTATGCGGGAACCGGACGCCGACGCGCACGTCCGCGACCGGGGGCAGCTCCCGGACGCGCTCGGCGATCTCGTCGGTCTCGATCCGGGCGAGCGGCTGGCCGAGCGGCACCTGCGCCGCGGCGACCACCTCGTCGTGGGTGAGGACGACCAGACCCTCGGTGGCGACCTCGTCGGCGGAGAACACCGACGACCACCCCATGAGCCAGGCGGCCCCGCCGACCAGCGCCACGAGGGCCACCAGCACCCCGGCGATCCGGACCCGCCGCAGCAGCCGGGCGCGAGCCCGGCGCCGGCGCGCACCGGTGACGTCCACGAGTGGTTCGGTGACGCGCGTCATGGCCGCTCCCCCAGCCGGGCCAACAGCAGCGGGCCGAGGGTGGTGACGTCGCCGGCGCCGAGGGTCACGACGAGGTCACCGGGCCGCAGGGCCGGGGCGAGGGCGTCCGCCGCCTCGACGAGCCCGGCGGCCGCCACCGGCGCCCGGCCGGCCCGCGCCAACGGCTCGGTGAGCAACGCCGCGGTGACGCCCGGGAAGTCGGCGGCGTCCTCGCGCGCGGGGTAGATGGCGCACACCACCACCACGTCGGCGGCCGCGAGCGCGTCGACGAACGCGTCGGCGAAGTCCCGCGTGCGGCTGAACAGGTGCGGCTGGAACGCCGCCACCAGCCTGCCGCCCGGCACCACCCGGGCCCTGGCCGCCGCCAGGGCCGCGGCGACCTCGGTGGGGTGGTGGGCGTAGTCGTCGTAGACCACCACGCCGTGGCTCGTGCCCTTGTACTCGAACCGGCGCTGCGTGCCCGCGAACGAGCCCAGCGCCGCGCGCAGCGCCGCGCCGTCGTGGCCGAGCGCGCGGCCCACGGCGTAGGCGGCCGCCGCGTTGTGGAGGTTGTGGCGCCCGGGCACGGCGAGCGCGAGCGCACCGTCGTCGCCAGCTGCCACCAGACGCGCGCCGGTGGCGTCCGGGGTGAGCGTGACGTCGACGAGGCGGACGTCGGCGTCCGCCGCCTCACCCACCCGCACCACCGCCGTGCCCGCCGCGGCCAGCTCGGCAGCGAGCGCGGGGGTGTGGGGGTCGTCGGCCGACAGCACGACCGTGCGGACGCCCTCGGCGCCGGCCATCTCGGCGAAGCCGGCGACGTAGCGCTCCGGGGTGCCCCAGTTGTCCAGGTGGTCGGCCTCGATGTTGGTGACGACCACGATCTCGGCGGGGTACTGCAGGAAGGAACCGTCGGACTCGTCGGCCTCGACCACGAAGGCCTCCCCCGTGCCGAGCGCCGCGCTCTCCCCCGTGGCCGCGAGTGGGGAGCCGATGACGTAGCCGGGGTCGGCGCCCACCCCGACGAGCATCGTCGCGACCATGCCCGCGGTGGTCGTCTTGCCGTGCGTGCCGGTGACGGCGACGCCACGGCGGCCCAGCATCAGGGCCCCGAGGGCCGCCGAACGGTGCCACACCCGCAGCCCACGCCGGTGGGCCTCGGCCAGCTCGGGGTTCCCGGGCCGGATGGCGGAGCTCGCCACGACGGTCGACGCATCCCCCAGCTGGGCGGCGTCGTGGCCGACGAAGGTGCGGACGCCCAGGTCGGCCAGGTGGCGCAGCGTGGGGCTGTCGTCGCGGTCGGAGCCCGAGACCGGCACGCCGAGCGCGTGGTAGGCCGCGGCGATGCCGCTCATGCCGGCGCCGCCGATCGCGATGAAGTGGACGGGCCCCACCTGCGCGGCGGGGGTGAGCGGTACGGGGCGCAGCAGCGGCATGTCAGCGCCCCCGCGCCACGTCGAGCACCAGGCGGGCCAGGTCGGACGCCGCGTCGGCGGGCACGAGCCCGCGGCAGGCGTCCGCCATCGCGGCCAACCGGGCCGGGTCGGTGAGGATGGGCAAGACCTCGGCCAGCAGCCGGTCGGCGTCGAACTCGGCGTTGGGCACGAGCACCCCAGCCCCGCCCTCCACCAGGAACGTGGCGTTGCGGGCCTGCTCGCCGTTGCCGTGCGGGAGCGGGACGAACACCACGGGCAGGCCGACCGTCGCGGTCTCGACGACGGTGCCGGCCCCGGAGCGGCCCACCATCAGGTCGGCCGCGGCGTAGGCCGTCTCCATGGCGTCCACGTAGCCGACGGGCCGGTAGGTGGCACCGGTGCCGGGGTCGGTGACCGCGGTGTGGGCGTCGGTGATGTTCTTGGGGCCCAGCACGTGGAGGACGTCCACGCCCGCGGCGAGCAGCCGCTCGCGCGCACCCGTCACCGCGGTGTTGATCGCCACCGCGCCCTGGGAGCCGCCGCTGACCAGCAGCAGCGGCCGGTCACCGGTGAACCCCAGCGACGTCCGGGCCTCAGCCCGCGCCGACGCCCGGTCGAGCTCGGTGATGGCGGCGCGCACCGGCAGGCCGACGTGGCGCGCCCCCGGCAGCGGCGTACCCGGGAACGACACGGCCGTGATCGCTGCGAAGCGGGCGGCCACCTTGTTGGCGAGGCCCGGCACCGCGTTCTGCTCGTGGATCACCACGGGCGTCCGGCGCAGCGCCGCCGCCAGGTAGACCGGCAGCGACACATAGCCGCCGAAGCCGACCACGGCGTCCGCGGCCACGTCATCGAGAATCGCGCGGGCCTGCCGCACGGCGCCCCACAACCGGCCGGGCACCGCCAGCAGCTCGGGGGTGGGCTTGCGCGGCAGCGGCACGGGCGGAATCATCCGCAGCTCCAGCCCGGCGGCGGGAATCACCCGCGACTCGAGCCCCTTCGGGGTGCCCACCACCGTGAGCCGGACGCCGGCGTCCGCCTCGCGCAGGCGCTCGGCGGTGGCGATGAGGGGGGACGTGTGCCCGGCGGTGCCGCCGCCGGCCAGCACGAGGGAGACGGTGCCCGTCACGGTGTTTCCTCTCAGGACCGGCCCGGCAACACCGCGGAGAAACGGCGCTTCGGGGCCTTGGATCGAAGCGTGGCGCGGCGCTTCAGCCACGCCTTGGCGTCCGGCTCGTCACGCGCGCAGGCGACGAGGACGCCGAGCGCCATGACGTTGGCCAGCAACGCCGAACCGCCGTAGGAGACGAGCGGGAGCGGCACGCCCAGCACCGGCAGCAGGCCGAGCACCACCATGACGTTGACCAGGGCCTGCATCATGATCCAACTCGTCACGCCGGCGGCGACGAGCCGTCCGAAGAAGGTCGAGCTGCGCAGCGCGATCCGGACGCCGGCGTAGCCGAGGATCACGAACAGCAGGAGCACCACCAGGGTGCCCACCAGCCCGAGCTCCTCGCCGATGATGGCGAGCACGTAGTCGGTGTGGGCCTCGGCGAGGCTGCCCCACTTCTGCCGGCTCGAGCCCAGCCCGACCCCCCACCACCCGCCGGTGGCCAGGCCGTACAGGGCCTGCATCGGCTGGTGGTTGATGCCCGTCAGGTCGGATCCGGGGTTCAGGAATCCGAGGATGCGGTCGACGCGCGACCGGTTGGCCAAGACCAGCGTGCCGAGAGCGCCGGCGATGAGCACCGCCAGGGTCCCCAGCACCCGCAGGGGCGCCCCCACGCACCAGAGCACCGCCACGACGAGGCCACCGAGCAGGATCGCCGTGCCCAGGTCGTGCTGCAGCACCACCAGCCCGATCAACAGCAGCGAGAACGGCAGGAAGGGCACCAGCAGGTGCTTGGGCTGGTCGAGCAGGCGGCGCTTGTTGGCCAGCACCGCCGAGCCCCACACGACGATCGCCAGCTTGGCGAACTCGGCGGGTTGCACGCGCAGCATCGAGTTGGCGCCGCCCAGGTTGAGCCAGTTGTTGTTCCCGCCGACGCCGTAGCCGAGCGGGGTGAAGGTGAGGGCCAGCAGCAGCCCGGCCACGCTGAACACGAGCCAGCCGAGCCCCCGCAGCCGGTCGACCGGGATGCGTGAGGTGACCCACCCCGCCACCAACGCGACGCCGAGGAACACGAGGTGCCGCCGCATGAAGTAGAACGCATCGCTGAACTGGGTGTAGCTGAACACGGTGGACGCCGACCACACCATGATCGAGCCGAGCGCGAGCAGCAGCCCCGAGGCGGTGAGGACGAGCACGATGTCGGCCATCGGGTGGTTCAGCCAGGCCGACGCCCGGTCGGAGAACCGCGTGCGGGCGTCCGACCGCGATCGGGAGGTGGCCCGCGGTGGCTTGCCCGGTGTCAGGATCGCCACGCCCCGTCCCCCTTCGTTCTCGTCCTTGCCCGTTTCGTGACGGCCCGTCTCGTCACGCGTGCCGAAGACGACCCACCGCGGCGGTGAAGTCCCGCCCGCGAGCGTCGTACCCGGGCCACATGTCCTTGCTCGCGCACCCCGGCGCCAGCAGGACGACATCGCCCGGTCGGGCCAGCCCGGCGGCTGCCCGCACGGCCTCGTCCATCGCCCCAGTCTCCCCCGAGTCGATGACGATGACCGGGACTTCCGGCGCGTGTCGAGCCAGCGCGTCGGCGATCACCCCGCGGTCCACCCCGAGCAGCACCGCGCCGCGGAGCTTGGCCCCGTAGGTGGCCACTAGTTCGTCGAAGGTCGTGCCCTTCGCCTGCCCGCCGGCGACCCACACGATCGCGTCGAACGCGCGCATCGAGGACGCCGCCGCGTGCGGGTTGGTCGCCTTCGAGTCGTCCACCCACGTCACCCCGTCGACCTCGCCGACGGTCTGGATGCGGTGGTCGCCGAGGTGCAGGTCGGTCAACCCCTGGGCCACCGCCTGCGGCGGCACGCCGAAGCTGCGGGCCAGGGCGGCCGCGGCCAGGGCGTTCTCGACGTTGTGGGGGGCGTAGGGCCGCACGTCGGACAGGTGGGCCAGCGGCATCGCCGAGTCGCGGCGCTGCGCGACGAACGCCCGGTCGACGAGCAGGTCGTCGACCACGCCCAGCATCGAGACGGCCGGCACCTCGAGCCGGAAACCGATGGCCCGGGCACCCTCGGTCACGTCGGCGTCCGCCACCATCTGCTCGGTCATGGGGTCGGCCACGTTGTAGACGCAGGCGTGGGTGACCCGGGAGTAGATCTTGGCCTTGTCGGCCGCGTAGGCCGCCAGCGGGTCGGCCTCGTGGGCGTACCACTCCAGGTGGTCGGGCTGGAGGTTGAGCACCGCGGCCGAGTGCAACGCCAGCGACTCCGACCAGTGGAGCTGGAAGCTGGAGAGCTCCACGGCGAGCACGTCGTAGTCGATCTCGTCCAGCAGCGCCTCGATGATGGGGCGCCCGTAGTTGCCCACCGCCGACGTCCGCAGGCCGGCGGCCGAGAGCATCGACTCCAGCATGGCGGTGGTGGTGGTCTTGCCGTTGGTGCCGGTCACGCCGAGCCACGGCACGACGCGGTCGGGCTGCATCATGCGCCACGCCAGCTCCACCTCGCCCCACACCGGGACGCCGCGGGCGGCGGCCTGCGCGAGCAGCGGCGCCGTGGGGCGCCAGCCGGGCGAGGTGACGACGAGGTGGACGCCCTCGGGCAGGGTCGCGGTGGCGCCCGGGCCGAGCGTCACCTCGACGTCGAGGCGGCGGAGCAGGTCGGCCTTCTCGGCGTTGGCGTCCGAGGGCGACTCGTCGAGCACGATGATGCGGCCCGCGCCGAGCGCCATGAGGCCGTCCGCCGCCGCGAACCCGGACGTGCCGAGCCCGGCCACCACGACGGTGGCCTCGCGCCAGGGGGAGAGACGGTCTGCGTCCGCCAGCCAGGTGAGGGTACTCACGGCAGACCCGCCACCCACTCGGTGTAGAACACGCCGAGACCGGCGGCGATGAAGATGCCGCAGATGATCCAGAACCGGACGACGACGGTCTGCTCGGCCCACCCCTTCATCTCGAAGTGGTGGTGCAGCGGGGCCATCTTGAACAGCCGCTTGCCGCCGGTGAGCTTGAAGTAGCCCACCTGCAGCACCACCGAGAGCGTGATGATGACGAACATGCCGCCGAGGATGACGACGAGCAGCTCGGTGCGCGTCATGATCGCCAGGCCGGCCACCGCCGCGCCCAGCGCCAGCGAGCCGGAGTCGCCCATGAAGATCTTGGCCGGCGAGGTGTTCCACCACAGGAAGCCGAAGCACGCGCCGGCGAGCGCGAACGAGATCGCCGCCAGGTCGATGGGGTCGCGCACCTGGTAGCACTGCGGCCCAGCGGTCATGATCTGGGAGCACCACTGGTTGTACTGCCAGATGTTCACCAGCGCGTAGGCGGCGAACACCATCATGCACAGCCCGGTGGCCAGGCCGTCGAGGCCGTCGGAGAGGTTCACCCCGTTGCTCAGGGCGGCGATGATGAAGATGATCCAGATCATCGCCAGCCACACCGGCAGCTGCAGCCAGCCGATGTCGCGCAGGAACGACACGGCGGGGCTGGCCGGGGTGACGCCGCGCTCGTCGGGGAACTGGAACACCAGGTAGGCGAACGCGACGCCGATGAGCCCCTGCAGCACCAGCTTGCCCTTGCTGTCGAGGCCCAGGCTGCGCGCCCGGGAGATCTTGATCCAGTCGTCGAGGAAGCCGACGAAGCCCATGCCGGCGAACAGCCCCAGCAACAGCAGGCCGGACGCCGTGGGCGGGCGCCAGAAGAGGAGGTGGGCGAGCGCGTAGGCCAGCAGCACCGCGATGATGATCGCGATGCCGCCCATGGTGGGCGTGCCCTTCTTCTTGAGGTGCTCCACCGGCCCGTCGTCGCGGACGTACTGGCCGTACCCCTTGCGCACGAGCAGCCCGATCGCCACCCGCGTCCCGATCAGCGTGCCGAGCAGACCCAGCACGCCCGCGGTCAACACCATCACCACTGCCGTGCTCCTTCCGCTCGCTCGACCAGGGCTCCCCGCGCCGGCGCGTCGGCGACCAACGCGTCCGCCACCCGCTCGAGGGCCAGCCCGCGCGAGGCCTTGACGAGCACCACGTCGGACGCCCCGAGCGCACCCCGCAGGTGCGCGACCAGCTCCTCGACGGACCCAAAATAGCGAGCCGGACGCCCCGAGGGCGCGAATCCGGCCACCAGGTCGGGCCCGAACTCCCCGATGGCGACCAGCTCGTCGACCTCCAGCGTGGCCGCGAGCGCGCCCGCCTCGCGGTGGGCGGCGGCGGCGTCCGGGCCGAGCTCCAGCATGTCGCCGAGCGCGGCCACGACGCGGCCCCCGGGACGCCGCAGGCGCGCCACGGCGACGAGGGCGGCCGACATCGAGTCGGGGTTCGCGTTGTAGGCGTCGTTGAGGATGGCGAGGCCGTCGGGGCGCTCGGCCAGCTCCATGCGCCAGCGCGAGCGCGCCGTGGCGTGGCTGAGGGCGTCGGCGACGGCGTCCAGCCCCAAACCCGCGGACACCCCGACCGCGGCGGCGGCGACGGCGTTGGAGACCTGGTGCTCGCCGAGGACGCGCAGCGCGACGGGCGCGCTGGCCGGCTCGCGACCGGCGCCGGCGGCGTGGAGCGTGACGCGGTGGCGCTGCAGGTCGTCGGCAGCGACGTCCGAGGCCCACACCCGCAGGTCGGCCCCGGTCTCGGCCGGGTCGTGCCGCGTGGAGAAGGCCGCGACGCGCGCCGAGGTGCGCAGCGCCATCGCGATGACGCGGGGGTCGTCGGCGTTGAGGACGGCCCACCCGGTGGGGGGCAGCGCCTCCACCAGCTCACCCTTGGCGAGCGCGATCTGTTCGATCGAGCCGAACTCGCCCAAGTGGGCGTGCCCGACGTTGAGCACGGCCCCGACGGCCGGCGGCGTGACGCGGCACAGCCAGGCGATGTGCCCGAGCCCCCGGGCCCCCATCTCGGCGACCAGGTAGCGGGTGGCGGCATCCACGCGGCAGGCCGTCAACGGCGCACCGATCTCGTTGTTGAACGAGCCGGGCGGCGCCACCGTGGGCCCGGCCGCCTCCAGGACGGCCGCCACCAAGTCCTTGGTGGAGGTCTTGCCCGAGCTGCCCGTGATGCCCACCACGACCAGCCCGGACGCGGTGGCGCGCCCGACCACGTCGGTCGCCAGCGCGGCCAGGGCGGCCACCGTGTCGGGCACGACGACCTGCGGCACGTCGACCGCCACGGGCCGGGTGACGAGCGCGGCCGCGGCGCCGGCGTCCGCCGCCGTGGCGACGAAGTCGTGGCCGTCGACGCGCTCCCCCGGCAGCGCCACGAACAGGGCGCCGGGGTGCACCGCGCGTGAGTCGATGACCACCCCCGGGCCGACGCGACGCGTCGGATCGACGCCCGGCGCCACCTGCCCGCCGACCGCCTCCGCCAGCGCCCCCACCGTCATCGGTTCCATGCCCTCAGTCCCCTCCGACCTCGCGGACCACCGCGACGTCGTCGAACGGGCTCGTGCGCCCGTCGATCTCCTGCCCCTGCTCGTGCCCCTTGCCGAGCACGGCCACCCAGTCTCCCGCGCGGGCCCGTCCGAGCGCCATCGCGATCGCGGCGCGGCGGTCACCGCCGTCGACGACCTCGACGCCGGGCCCCGCGGCGCTCCTCGCGCCCGCAAGCACCGCGGCGCGGATGGCGCCGGGCCGCTCGCTGCGGGGGTTGTCGTCGGTCACCACGACGAGGTCGGCGTGACGGGCCGCGGCCTCCCCCATGGGGCCGCGCTTGCTCGGATCCCGATCACCCCCGGCGCCCAGCACGGCGATCCGGCGGCCCGTCCGGGGCAGCGCGGCCAGTGCCGCACCCACCGCCTGCGGGGTGTGCGCGAAGTCGACCACCACGTGGGGGCGCCCCACGCCCAGCTCGACGCGCTGCATGCGACCCGGCACCTGCGCGTCGGCGAGCCCCGCCGCGGCGGCGTCCACATCGCCGCCCGCGGCACCCACCAGGGCCAGCGCGGTCACGGCGTTGGCGACGTTGAAGTCGCCGAGCATCGACAAGGAGAAGTCGGTCTCGCCCTGCGGGTGACGCAACCGGACGCGCCAGCCGCCGGCCTCGTCGGGCGTGGCCGCCAGGACGCGGTGGTCGGCGTCCACGCCGAGCGTGGTGACCAGGCGGGCGCGGCCGTCCGCGCGCACCAGCTCGGCGAGCCGGGCGCCCCAGGCGTCGGCGGTGTTGACCACGGCGTGGGCCGCCCGGCCCGTGGTGAAGAGCTGCGCCTTCGCGGCGAAGTACTCCTCCATCGTGTGGTGGAACTCCAGGTGATCCTGCCCCAGCATCGTGAAGCCCACGGCGTCGAAGTCGATCGCGTCCACCCGGGCCAGCGCCAGGGCATGGCTGCTGACCTCCATGGCCAAGGTGTCGGCCCCGGCCGCGACGAGCCGGGCCAGCAGGGCCTGCAGGTCGGGCGACTCCGGGGTCGTGATGGTGGAGCGGGCGGCCTCGACGGGCACCCCGCCGACGCGGAAGCCGATGGTGCCCACCGTGGCCACCCTCCGGCCCAACGCCGCCCAGGCCGCCTCCAGCAGGAAGACCGTGGAGGTCTTGCCGTTGGTGCCGGTCACCCCGAAACAGTCGAGGCGTTCGGCTGGGCGGCCGTGCACGTCGGCAGCCAGGCCCGCCATGGCGGCGCGGGGGTCGTCCACGACGACGAGAGGGAGCCCGGCGTCCGCGGCGAGGGCCGCGCCGGCGGCGTCCGTGAGCAGGGCGACCGCGCCTGCGCGCGCGGCGTCCGCGGCGAAGGCGGCCCCGTGCGCGCGTTGGCCGGGCAGCCCCACGTAGAGGTCGCCGGGCGCCACGCGGCGTGAGTCGAGCGTGACGCCGGTCACGGAGCCGGGGGCCCCGGGCACCAGGGAGGCCAGCGGGACGCCGGCCGGTGCGGTCGGACGGTCGGTCACCGCGTCACTCCCCCACGATGAGCGGCAACTGCTCGGTGGGGACGTCCTCGCTCGGGCGGACGCCGAAGCGCGGCAGCGCCAGGGACATGATGTCGCGGTAGACGGGCCCCGCCATGCCGAGGCCGGCGCCCTGGGTGTCGGGCCGGGCGATGAGCACGTACACGACGATCTGCGGATCCTCGACCGGCGCCACGCCGATGATGGACGCCACCTGGCCGGAGTAGCCGGCGCCGGTGGAGATGCGGGCCGACCCGGTTTTGGCGCCCGTCCGGTAGCCGGGGATGCCGATCTGGTCGTCGTTGGCGATGGTGCGCTGCTCCATCATGGCGACCACCTCGCGGGCGGCCTGCTCGGAGACGACGCGGTGCGTCGCGGGCTCCGCAGCCGGGGTGTAGGTGCCGTGGGTGTCGGTGGTGCCGGCGATGATGCTGGGTGCCGTGTAGACGCCGTCGTTGGCCAGCGAGGCGACGGCGGCCGCCATCTGCACCGAGCTGACCGACAGGCCATAGCCGAAGGCCATCGAGTCGGCCTGGTAGCTCGGCATGCCGACCGGCGGCACGCTGCCGGACGCCTCGCCGGGCAGGCCGAGCGTGGTCGGCTGCCCCAGCCCGAACTTGAGCATGTAGTCGCGCAGCACGTCGGGATCCATGGAACGGGCGGCGGTGATGGCCCCCACGTTGGACGACTTCACCAAGATCCCGCGCGTGGTGATGTCGATGTCGTCGTGGCGGAAGGCGTCCGTGACGTGGTGATCGCCGACCTGGACGTCCTTGCCGATGTGATAGGCCGTGTCGGGCGTCGTCAGGCCCGCGTCGAGCAGGGACGCCAGCGTCAACACCTTCTGCACCGAACCGGGCTCGTAGGTCGCCTCCACGGCGCGGTTGCCGGTGTCGGCGCTGTTGGCAGCACCGGGGTTGTTGCTGTCGAAGCTGGGGTAGTTGGCCAGGGCCAGCAGCTCACCGGACTCCGCATCCATGACGAGCGCTGCGCCCCAGTTGCCGCCCACCTCGTCCACGCGCGCCGCGAGCCGCTGCTCGACCATCCACTGCAGGTCTGAGTCGAGGGTGAGCTGGAGGTCGTCGCCGTCGACCGCCGGCGTCAGCTGCTGGTTGCCGAGCGGGATGCGGCCGTTCGGGGAGGTCTCGTAGCTCTCGCGGCCCGGCGTCCCGGCCAAGGCGTCCTGCCGGGCGTACTCCAGCCCCATCAGGCCCTTGCCCTCGCTCATCGAGCCGATGACGTTGGACGCGAGCGTGCCCATCGGGTACGTCCGGCGGGGGTTGGCCTCGCGGAACACGCCAACGTAGTCACCCGCGTTCAGCTCCGCGAGCAGGTCGACCCAGGTGGACGAGGGGATCTGCCGGGCCAGCAGGGTGTAGCGCAGCGGCACCTCCTCGCCGGTGGCGTTGGTGGTGGTGCTCTGGCGCAGCTTGGCCTCGATCTCGGCCGCGTCCCCCCCGGTGTGGGCGGCGATGATCGCCGCCATCTCGGTGGGGGCCACCGCCGCCCGCGCCCGGTCGCTCTCCCGCATCGCCTCGGGCTCCTTGCCGTTGGTGGCGATCATCGTGGGGTCGGCGATCACGTTGACGGTGTCCTCGGTGAAGGCCAGCACATTGCCGTTGCGGTCGGTGATCTCGCCCCGCTGCGCCGGCACATCGCGGGTCCGCGTCATCTTGGACGCGGCCTCCTGCGCCATCGCGCTCGCGCTGAGCACCTGGATCTGGACGGCCCGCGCCCCCACCACCGAGAACATGATGGCCACGAGCAGCGCCATCGTCCGTAGCCGGAAGGCCGAGGACGCCAGCGGCACCCGGCCCGGTCGGGGCGCCGTCCGCCGCGGCGTCGGACGGCTCTGGGTCACGGCTGGGCCTCTCCGGTGGTGGTCTGGTCACCACCAGTGTCACCGACACCCCCGGCGGCGGCGTCCGGCGACGCGCCGTCCCCGGCGACATCCGCTGCGGCGTCCTGGGTGGCGGCGTCCTGGGTGGCGGCGTCCGCGTCCGGGCTGACGGCCGGCGCGGGCAGACCCTCGGCTGCCTGGCCCTCGACGGGGGCCGCCTCGAGCGGCACCTCCGGCTCGGGCGGGGGCGGGGGCAGGACGCGGAGGCTGGGGATCTCCCCGCCGGACACGGGGGTGGCCTCACCGACGACGGTGCCCGTCTCGAGGTCGATGAAGACGCCGTAGGGGTTGGGCACCATGCCGAGCTCGGTGGCGCGCCGCGCAAGCTCGCGGGGGGCCTGGGCCGCGTAGAGCTGCGCCTCGAGGTCGCTCACGCGGTAGCCCAGCTCGGTGGCCTCGCGCTGCGCCTGCCGCACCTCGAACGACTGGTTCTGCAACGTCGTGATGAAGAACAACAGCCCCACCGCGCCGCCGGCGAACAGGGCCACCATGAACAGCCCGAACGGCAGCGACGCCATGCGCGGCGTGCGCGTGGGCAGACCGCGCAGCCGGGGCTCCTGCGCCGCGGGGCTCTGGCGGGTGGTCGCGCGCGGGGTCGGGTTGACGGTCATGCCGCCACCTCCTTCAGACGTTCGGTGGCCCGCAGCCGGGCGGAGGCTGCGCGCGGGTTGGTGGCGCACTCGGCGGCATCGGGCCGCTCCGCACCCCGGGTGAGCTGCCGGAACTTGGCCCGGTGCTCGGGCGGCACCACGGGCAGGCCGCGCGGGGCGGTGTCCGTGGTGGCGTGCGCAAAGGACTGCTTCACCAGCCGGTCCTCCAGCGAGTGGTAGGCGAGGACGGCGAGGCGTCCGCCGGGCGCGAGGGCGGCCAGGGCCGCGGGCAGCAGGCCGGCGAGGGCGTCCAGTTCACCGTTCACCTCGATGCGCAGGGCCTGGAACGTCCGCTTGGCGGGGTGGCCCCCGGACGCCCGCGCCGCAGCGGGGATGGCGTCCGACAGCACCTGTACCAGGCGGGCGCTCGTGGTGAAGGGCTCCTCGGCCCGGGCGGTGACGATGCGGCGGGCGATGCGGTCGGCGAAGCGCTCCTCGCCGTAGGTGCGCAGGATGCGGGTGAGCGCGGCGGCGTCGTAGGTGTTGACGACGTCGGCGGCACTCAGCCCCTCGCCCTGCCCCATGCGCATGTCGAGGGGGGCGTCCACCGCGTAGGCGAAACCGCGGTCGGCGCGGTCGATCTGCAGGGAGCTGAGCCCGAGGTCGGCCAGGATCGCCTCGACGCGAGGGGTGCCGAGGTCATCCAGCACGTCGGGAAGCTCGTCGTAGACGGCGCGAACCAGCGTGACGCGGTCGCCGAACCGGGCGAGCCGCTCACCGGCGACCTCGAGGGCGTCCGGGTCGCGGTCGATGCCCACGAGCCGGGCCTGCGGGCAGGCGTCCAGCACCGCCACGGCGTGACCGGCCAGGCCGAGGGTGCCGTCGACGTAGGTGCCGCCGGAGGCCAGCGCCGGGGCGAGCAGCGCGACGATGCGGTCGAGCATCACGGGCACGTGGCCCTGGTGCGCTGCCTGCATCGTCTCGCTCCTTTCTCCTCCGTCCGGGGAACGGGGTTTCGATCCGGAGCGACCGCCTGCCACCGGGGAAGTGGTGTCAGGGAGTCGTCCCGGGTCGAAGCCTCACCCTCCGGCCGGCGCCTGCGTGATCTCGGCGTCCAGCGAGCTGAACTTCTCGTCCTGCGCGGTCTCATAGGCCTGCCAGGCCCCGAGATCCCAGAGCTCGATGCGGTTGAACGCGCCGATGACCGCGATGTCCTTGTCGAGCCCCGCATAGGCCCGCAGCAGCGGCGGCACCGTGACGCGACCCTGCTTGTCCGGCGTCTCCTCGGACGCCCCCGCCGCGAACGTGCGCTGGAAGTCCCGGATGTCGCGGACCGTCGGGGAGCCCGTCAGGGCGACCTCCGCCTGCCGCGCGAACTCCGCCGGCGTGAAGATCGACAGGCAGCGCTCCTGACCCTTGGCGATGATCAGCCCTCCTGCCAGTTCGTCGCGGAATCGTGCGGGGAGGACGAAGCGGCCCTTCTCGTCCAGCTTCGGGGTGTGGGTGCCCAAGAACATCGGCGCCCCTTCCCCTCGGCCTTCCCAAGTCCTCCACTTACCTCCACATTTACCCACATTCCTCCACTTCTTTCAATCCCCCGCGGGTCTCGACGTCCGCGCACCTCCCCGATCGCCGCCACGGGCGGGCGATGAATCGGTTCAGGACCCTCCCGGGGCGGAGAGGTGGATGGATGTGGAGGGAGTCGGGGAAGGGCCGTGATCGTCGACCCCGCCGGGTCGAGGATCGCCCGCTAGGGTGGGCGCCGTGACGAACCCGCTCTCCGTCGACGTCTCGGGGGCCGCCGCCCTGGCCGATCGGCTCACCGCCAACGTGGGCGCCGTGATCGAGGGCAAGCCGGAGACCGTCGAGATGGCCCTGGTGGTGCTGCTGGCCGGCGGGCACCTGCTCATCGAGGACGTCCCCGGGGTCGGCAAGACCATGCTCGCGCGGGCGTTGGCCTGCTCCATCGACGGCTCGGTGCGGCGCATCCAGTTCACCCCCGACCTGCTGCCCGGCGACATCACCGGCGTGGCGGTGTTCAACCCCCAGAGCCGCGCGTTCGATTTCAAGCCGGGCGGGGTGTTCGCCAACGTCGTCATCGGCGACGAGATCAACCGCGCCTCGCCGAAGACGCAGTCGGCGCTGCTGGAGGCGATGGAGGAGCACCACGTCTCGGTGGACGGCACCACCCACGCCCTGCCCGAGCCGTTCATGGTGTTCGCCACCCAGAACCCGATCGAGATGCAGGGCACCTATCCCCTGCCGGAGGCGCAACGCGACCGCTTCATGGCCTGCGTGTCGATGGGCTACCCCTCTCGCGAGGCCGAGCTGGCCATGCTCGACCACCACGGCGCGGCCAACCCGCTCGACGACCTCATCGCCGTCACCGACGGGGCGGAGGTGCTCGCGGCGCGCGAGGTCGTCCGCCGCGTCTACGTCCATCCGGCCCTCAAGGCGTACGTGGTGGACATGGTCGCGGCCACCCGCACCCACGCCGCCCTGCGCCTCGGCGCCTCCCCCCGCTCGTCGCTGCAGCTGCTCCGGGCCGGACGCGCCCGCGCAGCGATGCGGGGCCGTGGCTTCCTGATCCCCGAGGACGTCTCCTCCCTCGCCGGCGCCGTGCTCGGCCACCGCGTCCTGGTGCACTACCGGGCACAGGCGACGGAGGGGTCCGCCGCCCAGGTGGTCGCCGAGATCGTCCGTTCGATCCCCGCCCCCCGGCGCACCTGAGGCCCCGTGCGTGCGCTCCCGCGGCCGACCTCCCGCGCCCTCGGCTCCCTCGTGCTGGGCGCCACGGTGGCCGGCGCTGCGTGGGGGACGGGGCAGGATGACCTGCTCTGGCCCGCGGTCTTCTTCATCGCCCTGCCGCTCGTCGCGCTGCTGAGCTCGCTGGTCACGCGGCCGAGCTTCCGGGTCGAGCGCTCCGTGTCACCGGTGGTGACCCCGGTCGGTGACACCGCGCGCGTCCGCCTCCGCTTCACCGCCACCCGCCCGGGCTTCGGCGTGGACGCGACCGCCTGGGACGACCCGGGGCCCCTCCTGGGCGCCCCCCACCTGATCCGGCTGGACGCCCGGCACCAGGGCGCCACGACCCACGCCGCCTACCCGATCCAGCCCCGGCGACGCGGGCGCCACCCGCTCGCGCGGCTCACGGTGCGCACCGGGGACGTCCTGGGGTTCTGGACGTTCTCCCGCACCGCCGGCCTCGCCACCGAGGTCGTCGTGACGCCGCGCGTCCACCCCCTGCCGCACGCCGGGCTCGGCGTGATCGGTGAGACGGGCGAGACGCCCCTGCCCCGGAGCGCACAGATCGGGCCCGACGACGCCACCGTGCGGGACTACCACCCCGGCGACGACGTGCGCCGCATCGACTGGCGCACCACCGCGCGCACGGGTGAGCTCATGGTCCGCCGCGAGGAGGCGGCCTGGGACCCCGCCGCCTGGCTGTTGCTGGACTCGCGCGCCGGCGTCCACGCCCCGGCGGGCGACACCCGGCCCACCTTCGAGTGGCTGGTGGACGCCGCCGCCTCCGTCGGCGAGCGGCTGCTCGAGGAGTCCTACGCGCTCGGCCTGGTGGACGCGGCCGGGGACGTCCACGAGGCCGGGAGCGACCCCGCCGTCGCGGCGGCGCGGTGGTTGGAGCCGCTGGTGGACGTGGACGTGACCGGCGTGGAGGACCTGCGCGCCGCCACCGAGGCCCTCCACCGCCGCGGTGACGGCGTCCTCGTCGCGCTGCTCGGCCGGCTGGACGCGTCGAGTGTCGACCTGCTCGCCGGGCTGCCCGCCTCGCGATGCGCCCGCATCGCGCTCGTGATCGCGCCCGCGGAGGCCCACCGGAACGAGTTCGACCACCACCGTGCGGCCCTGGAGCGGCACGACTGGGACGTCCGCACGACCACGCCCGACGGGGACCTCGCCGCGGCCTGGCTGCCGGACCGCGCCGGGGCGGGGGCGAGGCGCTGATGCCGACGGTACGCCTCCCCCTGGCCGTCGGGCTCGCGCTGGCCCTCCAGCTCTGGTCGTGGCAGCAGATCACCCGGGACACCGAGACCCTGCTGTGGGGCGTCGTCGTCATCGCCGTCACCGGGGTGAGCGGCTGGGTGACCCGCGCCCTGCGCCTCTCCCCGGCCCTCGCCCTGCCCCTCCAGACCGCCGTGGTCGCGGCCACGGTGGTGCTCGGCGTGGCGTTGCGGTTCGGAGCCGCGCGCGCCCTGGGGGTGGCCGGCCTCGCCACCGGGGGCGTCACCGCGATCACCACGGGCTCGGCGCCGCTGCCCCCCCATGCGGGCGTGATGTTCCTGCTCTGCGCCCTCGTGGCGTTGATCGCGCTCGCCGCCGACTGGATCGCGTGCGTGGTGAACCGACCCGCCGGGGTCGCCGTGCCGCTGCTCGCGCTGTACGCCGTCGTCGCGGTCGGCCTCGGAACCGCGATGCTGTTCTCCGAGTTCGCCCTCTTCGCCGTCGGGCTCGTCGTCGTGCTGCTCGCTGCCCTGCCGTCCGGCGACGGCCTGCCCGCGGGGCAGTGGGGGGCGGCGACGGCGTCCGCCGCCGTGGTGACGGCCGGCGCCCTGGTCGCCACCTGGGCCGTGGCGGACGCCCTGCCCGACCTGGAGGCCCCGCGCGCCCGCGCGCCGCTGCAGATGTCCGACCCGTCGCTCGACCTGAAACGCAACCTCGCCCAGGGCTCCGACGACGTGGTGGTCACCTACACCACCGACCAGCCGACCGGTGCCTACCTGAAGCTCGCGACGCTGCCCCGCTTCACCGCGCAGGGCTTCGGGCTGCAGGACGTGCGCGTCGCCACCGGACGCCTGCCCGCGCCCCCCGGCGTGCAACCCGGGACGGGGACGCGTCGGGTCACCGAGGTGCAGATCGGCGACTTCGCCAGCGAGTGGCTGCCGGCCCCGTACGCCCCCCTGTCGTTCGACGCGGAGGGGGACTGGGGGTTCGCGCTCGACACCCTCGACGTGATGGCGCTGGAAGGGCCCGGCCGGTCGTCGGCGACCCGGGGGCTGCGCTACACCGTCACCAGCCTCGACGTCCGGCCCGACGACGCGCTCCTCGCGACGGCCGGGACGTCGCTGGACGACGGGCGTCAGGAGCAGATCGAGCTTCCCCTCGTCGTGTCGGACGACGTGCGCGAGCTCGCCCTCACGGTCACCGAAGGCACCCGGACGGCGGGCGCCCAGGCCCTGGCGATCCAGCGGTGGCTGACCTCCGACGCGTTCACCTACTCCCTGGCCGCGGACACCGGCTCGGGCGACGGCATCGCCACCATCGAGGACTTCCTGTTCCACTCGCGCAGCGGGTACTGCGAGCAGTTCGCGGGCGCCATGGCGATCCTCGCGCGGGAGCTCGGCATCCCCAGCCGGCTGGCGGTCGGGTTCGTGCCCGGCACGCACGATCCGGACACCGGCGCCTGGGAGTTGACGGCGCGCGACCTGCACACCTGGCCCGAACTGTGGCTGGACGGCTACGGGTGGGTGGCGTTCGAACCCACCCCGGCGCGCGGCGGCTCGAACGTGCCCGATCCGAGCGTCAGCCCGTCCGCGACGCCCACCGCCGTGCCCACGCCCGCTGGTGCTCCGACGCCGACGCCCACCCCGACGGCCGCGGCGACGCCGCAGCCCACCGCGGCGCCCGTGCCGGGCCAGGGAGCCGGGGCGGACGTCGGAGTCTGGTGGCTGCTGGGGCTGGTGCTCGCGATCGCTGCCCTGGCGCTGGCCGCGCCCCGGGCGCTGCGCGTCCGGCGGCGCCGCCGACGGCTCGCGGGCACCGGCGACGCCCGCACCAACACCCTCGACGCGTGGGATGAGGTGCGCGAGTCCGTCACCGACGCGGCGCTCCCCTGGCCGGCCGGGTCACCCCGGTTCGCGGCGGCGGCCCTGGCGGATCGGCTGGGTGATGCGGACGCCAGCGCCGCCCTGGAGCGGCTGGCGGTCGCCGCGGAACGCGCGCTGTTCGACGTGCCGGGCGTCTATGACGGCTCCGGATCGTGGGCCGAGGAGGTGCAGCTCGTGCTCACCGCCCTGGCCCGGCAACGAGGCGGTCGCAGCGGGGGCGCCTGATGAGGACGCGCGCCGCGCAAACACAGGGAACGTGAGCATGGCGAGCGGGAACATGGCGAGCGGGAACGTGGGCGGCGCGGCGGCGCGGTGGCGCGGAGACGAACGAAGGGCGGCCCGCTCCGGGGCCGCCCCTTGTGGTTGTGTGGGGGGAGTGATTCAGGTGGGGATCAGAAGCGGTCGTCGGGGCGCTGCGGCCGGTCGGTGAACGCCTTGTCGGGCCGGATGCCCTCGTGACGGCCGCCGGTGTCGACGTGACGCCACGCGCTCAGCGCGACGATGGTGAAGACGAACATGACGATGAACCCCAGGACGCTGAGCCACCAGGCGACCTGCATGCCCGCGACGAGGGCGGCCACGCCGGCGAGGAAGCCCAGACCGGCGAGCGCGGCCCGGCGGCGGTGCAGGGTGCGGTGGGACGAACCCCGTAGCGTGCTGGCGAACTTGGGGTCCTCCGCGGCGAGGGCTGCTTCGAGTTGCTCGAGGAGCCGCTGCTCCTTCTCGGACAGTGCCATGTCGCCTCCCTCCTTGGTCGGCTCTGCGATGAACCTCCGTGGCGGGCTCCGCAGTGACGCCCAGTGTAGGCCTCGGCGGCGTCAAACGGAACCGCGTTTCGGGCCGGTGAGCGCCGCCCGGACCAGCGCGTGCGGGCCGAAGCGCGCCACGACGGCGTCCGCGGCCCGTTCCGCATCGCGCCAGCCGTGTTCGGGCTCGTCAAGAGCGGGTTGGGTGGCGACCTGACCCGCCTCGACCAAACCCTCGACCCGGACGCCGACCCGCCGGATCCGCGGCCGCTCCAGCCGAAAGGCCGCCCAGAGCCGGAGCGCCGCCGCGTGGAGGGCGTCGGTTCCGTCGGTGGGCGCCGCCAGGGTCAGCGATTTCTGCACCGTGCGGAAATCCGCGAAACGGAGCGTGAGGGTCACCGTCCTGCCCATCAGACCCGCCCGACGCATCCGGGAGGCCACCCGCGCGCTGATCCGCAACAGCTCGGTGGCGATGACGGCGGGGTCGTCGGTGTCACGGTCGAAGGTCTCCTGGTTGCCGACGCTGCGGTCGGCCGGGGTGGCGACCACACGGCGACCGTCGATGCCCCAGGCCAGCTCCCACAGCTCGGCGCCGGCCCGCGCCCCGAGGGCGCGCTGCAGCGTCGACTTCGGCGTGTGCGCCACCTGGCCGATCGTGGTGAGGCCGAGCTTGTGCAGGGACGCGGTCATGGCCGGGCCCACCCCCCAGATCTTCTCGACCGGCTGGGGGTGCAGGAAGCTCACCACCTCCCCCGGCTGCACCTGCACGAGCCCGTTCGGCTTGGCCGCGTTCGAGCCCATCTTCGCGATGAGCTTGGTGGGCGCGATCCCCACCGAACACGGCACGCCCTGCTCGTCGGCGACCATCGCCCGGATCAGCTCGCCCACCTCGACCGGCCCCCCCAGCAGCCGGCCGGTGCCCGTCAGGTCGAGGAACGCCTCGTCGAGGCTGACCCTCTCGACGGTCGGCGTGATCGAGGCGAAGATCGCGAAGACCCCGTCGGAGACCTCCTCGTAGGCGTCGTAGTCGGGCCGGATCGCGACCGCATCCGGGCACAACCGGCGCGCGCGCGTGGACGACATGCCCCCCTCCACCCCGTACGCCCGCGCCTCGTAGGACGCCGACAACACCACCCCGCGGCTGGCCCCGCCCACCCACACCGGACGCCCGCGCAGCTCGGGACGTTCGCGCAGGGCCACCTCGACGTAGAAGGCGTCCATGTCGACGTGGGCGATGACCGGCACGGACGGACCTCCTCGACGATTCGAACACACTTACCCATCCGATGGTAGGGGGTGGGTCCGACAAAAGCACCCCGCTCCCCTGGTCACCGGCCGGACGACCCCTGGCTGGAGTGCCACAGCTTGCGCCCCGGGTCGGCGTAGCGCTTCGGGATCTGCTTGGGCGACTCCCCCGCCGGCGCCACGTCGGTGTAGGGCGACTGCACGAACCCGCTGGGGTGCACCAACACCCGACGCTGCCCCATGCCACCGGCGGCGCCCGCGTGCTCGGTGTCGGCCCGGGGCTGGTTGACGGGGGGCCGGTCGGCGCGGGGTTCGTCGGCGCGGGGTTCGTCGGCGCGGGGTTCGTCGGCCCAGGGCCGGCCCTCCGCCTTGGCGTTCCAGTCCCACTCGGCGCGGGCCCGGTCGCGGGCGGCGTTGGCCTCCTCCTGCGCCGCGAGGTCGGTGTCGATGACCGACCGCACGGCCGCGGCGGCGGCGTCCGGATCGCCGGTGGCCTCCAGGACGGACGCCCACCGCTCCCGCAGCTGCAGCAGGTCCCACGCCCCGATCGCCCGCAGCGACACCCCGCGCGGACCGGTGCGCCGCAGCTCCCCCACCCCGAGCAGCAGCCAGCTGTTGAACACCGTGGTGGCGAAGGGGCCCTGGGCGTCCTCGAAGAACGTCAGGTCCACCAGGCCCCGGGTGTCGTCGAGCGTCGCGAAGACCACCCGGCGCCCCGACTTCACGGGCGGCGTCTGCGTCGCCACCTTCACCCCGGCCACCAGGAGCCGGCTCTGGCTGCGCCGCTGGAGCAACTGGTCGGACCAGGTGACCCCGATCGCGTCCAGGAAGTCCCGGTGCTCGGCCAGCACGTGGCGCGTGGCGTCCAGGCCGAGCACCGCCAGCTCCGCCTCCAGCCGCTCGGTCGCGGTCATCTCGGGCAACCCGGACGGGCGGACGTCGGCCGGCAACGCCACGTCGGCCGCCAGCGCGACGTCGGCGGGGAACGCACCCCGGGTCGGGACCGCGAGGTCGGCGGGAGTGGCCTCGGCCGGCGGGGCGAAGTCGAACGCCAGTTGGACGGCCTGCTCCGTGGTCGCCCCCTGGCTGCCCAGGCCGCGGGCCCGGCCGTGGGCGCGGGCGTCCACCCGATCGGCCCGGGCGAGGTCGGCGAGGGTGAGCAACAGGTCGCGGCGGGTGACGACGCCCCGGGCGCCGATGCGCCGCGGGCCGCCGATGCGGTAGAGCGTGTCGAACGCCCCGGCCAGCACCAGGTGCTCGGCGACGTCGCTCGACGGGCGGGCGCGCTGCCAGAAGTCGACGAGCCCCGCGTAGGGCCGACCGCTCGCGATGCGGTCGATCTCGGCGTCCGTGATGCCCTTCACCTCGCTCAGCGCCAGCCGGATGCCGAGGGTGTGGACGGCCACCGCCGAGCGAGGCTGCTCCGCAGCACCCAAGGCAGCGGGGGGCCCGGCGTCGGCCACCGACTCGATCCGGTGGACTGCGTCGGAGGCGTTGACGTCCAGCGGCAGGATGGGGACGCCGACGCGCCGCGCCTCCTCCAGGATGAGCCGTTTGGGGTACATGCCGGGGTCGTGGGTGAGGAGCCCCGCGATGAAGGCGGCCGGGTGGTGCCACTTCAACCACGCCGACTGGTAGGTGGGCAGCGCGAACGCCGCCGCGTGGGCCTTGCAGAACCCGAACGACGCGAACGCGACCAGCACCTCCCACACGTGCCCGATCAGCGCCTCGTCGTAGCCCCGCGCCCGCGCGGCGGGCACGAACCAGCGCCGCACGTCTTCCTGCCCCTGCGTCGAGCCGAGCGCGCGCCGCGCCTCGTCGCCGTGGGCGAGCGAGCAGCCGGTCATGACGGCGACCAGCTTGATCACCTGCTCGTGGAACACGACGACCCCCTGGGTCTCCGCGAGGGCGGGCACCAGGTCGGGGTGGGGGTAGCTGGCCTCGTTCCACCCGTTGCGGGCGCGCAGGAACGGCACGACCATGTCGGACTTCACCGGCCCGGGCCGGAACAGGCTGATGTCGATGACCAGGTCGTTGAACTCGCGTGGCCCGAACTTGCCCACCAGCTCGCGTTGGCCCGGCGACTCGATCTGGAAGCAGCCGATCGTCTCCGCGCGGCCGATCATGCCGTACACGTCGGCGTCCTCGTACGGCGCCAGTGCGTCCACGTCCACCCGCTCGCCGGTGACGCGGGCCACCTCGTCGACGGCGTGCGCCATCGAGCTCTGCATCCGGATGCCGAGGATGTCGAGCTTCAACAGCCCGATGTCCTCCACGTCGTCCTTGTCGAACTGGCTCATCGCGTAGCCGCCGAACGATGCCTCGACCGGCGTCCGCTCCCCCAGCGTGGCGTCGGACAGGATCACCCCGCATGGGTGCAGCGCCACGTGCCGGGGCAGCCCGTCGAGGGACTCCACCAGGGTGAACAGCGTCTCCAGCTGGGTGTCGGCCACCTTCAGCCGCCGCAGCTCGGGCAGCTCGCGCAGCGCGTGGCGCACGTCGCGGGCGCGGATGTGCGGGAAGGCCTTGGCCAACGCGTCCACGTCCCCCGGCGGCAGGCTCATCGCCGCGCCCGTGTCGCGGATGGCGTGGCGGACGCGGTACGTCTCCAGCATCGCCACCGCGGCGACCCGGTCGGCGCCGAAATCGGCGAACACCCGGTCGTACACCTCCAGCCGCCGGGCCGACTCCACATCGATGTCGATGTCGGGCAGCGCCCGGCGCAGCGGGGAGAGGAACCGCTCCATGATGAGGTCGTAGCGGATCGGGTCGACCCCCGAGATGCCCAGGCAGTAGTTGACGAGGCTGCCCGCCCCCGAGCCGCGCGCCGCCACGCGGATGCCCATCTCCTTCACCGTGTCGACCACCTGGGCGACCGTGAGGAAGTACGCCGCGAACCCCAGTTGTTCGATGACGCCCAGCTCGTCGGCCAGCCGGTCGTGCGTGGCCGACGGCGCCGCGCCGTAGCGGGCCGCCAGCCCGGCCTCGCACCGGGCGCGCAGCTCGCCGATGCCCCCGGCGAACTCGGGCAGGTGGATCTCCCCCAGCCCCAGATCGGCCCGCGGGTCGAGGCGACAGCGCAGCGCCAGGTGCCGGGTGTCGCCGAACAGGCGGGTCGCGTCCGGCCGGCCGGCGAGGCGGGCGACCTCCTCGGCGGTCGCGACCATGTCCTTGCCCGACTTGAGGTACCCCTCGGCGTTGCGCCGGTCGACGTTGCGGACGTCGAGGGGCACCAGGCGGCGGGCGGCGTCCAGCACGTCGGCGACCGGGGCGTCCGCGCGACGGGCCATGCGGACGGCGTTGGTGAGGACGCCGGCCAGCCCGTGGGCGTCGGCGAAGGCGAGCATGCGCCCCGCCAGGCGCGCCGACCCGACCGCGCAGCCCCCCGGGCCGGGCGCGACGTGGTGGTTGGTGACGCCGAGGACGATCTGGTGGTCCTCCAGCACCGCCCGCCACGCCGCCAGGACGGCCTCGGCCCGGGCGTCGTCGCGCTCGGCGAGGGCCTCCCCCAGGTCGGAGTCGGGGCCGAGGACGACGACGACATCGGTGGCGTGGGCGCCGACGAGGAGCCGGTTGGCGACCGGCTTGCCGCGCTCACCGCGCGCGTGGGTGGCCGAGACCAGCCGGCACAGCGAGCCCCAGCCGCGCCGCGACTCGGCGAGCACCACCACGCGGGGCAGGGCGTCGCCGCCCCGCGTCCAGCCGGCGCCGGCCGCCCGACGGCCGTCCCGCTCCACCGCGAGATCGGCCCCGACCACCGGGGCGACGCCCGCCCCCAGGCACGCCTTGGCGAACCGGATGGCGCCGTAGAGCCCGTCGCGGTCGGTGAGGGCGAGGGTGTCCATGTCATGGTTCGCCGCCTGCGCGACGAGCGCCGACGGGTGCGCGGTGCCGTACTGCAGCGAGTAGCCCGACGCGACCCGCAGGTGGACGAACGGGTCACCCATGCCGCCCACCCCCGCCGCAGTACCAGGCTGCGGCCGCAGCGAACGCCTCGGCATCGCGCACGAGGTCGTCCGCCTCGCGGGTGCCGACCAGCCCGGACGCCCCCGCCGCGACCGCCTGCCGCTTGAGCTCGAGGGTGCCGAAGTAGGCCGCCCACTCGCCCAGCTCGGGCGCGACGGCGGCCACCACCTCCCAGACCCCGCGCCGCCCGCGCAGCCGGGGCCGCCGCACCGCCAGCACCGCCGCGGCCACCCGCAGCGCGGCAGCGTGGGCGGCGAGGTAGCGCGTCGCCGGGCGCGCGGCGTCCTCCGCGGCGGCCAGCGCGGCGGCGACGTCGTCGACCGCCCCGCCCCCGTTCTCGGCCACCAGGGGGCCCGCGCGGTGAGACGTGCGGTGGGGTCCGGGGACGTCGAGGGCGGGCATCAGTCCACCACCGCCCGCAGCGACCAGGCGTCGTGGCTGACCGGGTGCGCCAGCTCGTAGACCCCCGGGGAGGCCCAGGCCCCCGGTGAGGCCACCACCCGCCAGACCTCCGACTCGGCGAGCAGGTCGGCGTCCGCGTCCGCCCCGGTGGACGCCTCCGCGCGCCCCCCGGCCCCGCGCGACCACCAGTCCGCGGTCTCCTTCCACCGTGTCTCGACGCTCAGCACCCGCCACAGCCGGCGCCGCCACAGGAACTGGACGGGGGCGAGCTCGCCGTCCACCTCACCCGAGCGCACCTCGATCGGTTCGTCGTACCGTCGCATGACCACCCTCCCCTTTTCGAACAGAAGTTCGATGGAGCGATCACTCTACGCCGCGCCTCCGACAATCCGTCAAGAGCCCGCGTCCGCCCCCTGCCGCCGGCGGTGCACCACGCCGGGACGGGCGTCGCCCAGCAGCTGCGAGACGGTCACCAGGGTGTAGCCCCGCTCCCGCAGCCCGTCGATGATGCGGGGCACGGCGGCCACGGTCGGGGCGTGAATGTCGTGCATCAACACGATCGAGCCGCGCCGGGTGTCGCGCAGCGCGGCCGCCACGGTGGCATCGGTGTCCCGGGTCTTCCAGTCGAGGGTGTCGACGTCCCACAGGATCACCGGGGCCCCCGCCACGGCGTCGGTGGTGGCGTTGCGCGAGCCGTAGGGCGGCCGGAAGACCGTCGGCGTCGCGCCGGCCGCAGCGATCGCCGCCGCCGCCCGCTCCACCTCCTCGCGCTGGCCGGCCCGGCCCAGCTTGGTGAGCTGCTGGTGATCCCACGTGTGGTTGCCGATCTCGTGCCCCTCGGCCGCCATCCGGCGCACCAACCCCGGCTGTCGGGCCACGTTCTGGCCGGGCAGGAAGAACGTGGCCGGCGCCTTCCGGGCGGCCAGCAGGTCGAGCAACCGGGCCGTGTGCGGCCCGGGGCCGTCGTCGAACGTCAGCGCCACGCACGGCGTGGCCGCGCAGTCCACCGACCCCGCAGCGGTGCCGGACGCCGCCGGCGCGGCCGGGGTGCCCGGCCCTGCCGCCCTACTCGAAGCGGGCGACGCGCTCGGGGTGGCCGACGAACTCGGGGCGGCCGAAGAACTCGAGGTGGGCGGGGCCGTCGGCGTGGCCACGGGAGCGGGCGTCGGGGTGGCCGCGGGAGCGGGGGGCGTCGACGCGGCGATCGGGCCGACCGCGGCGTAGGCGTCCCGGACCCGCCGCCCGTTCGGCGACAACAACCCCTCGGCGACCTCGGCCGGCACCACGGCGTCCACCTCCCCCTCACTGAAGGGTGCCACGACCCCCTCGCCGACGCAAAACGACGAGCTCGCCGGCGCGCGTGAACGTCAGGTCGGCGAACAGCGCCTCGCGCGCGGCCGGCGTGGCGGCCAGGTCGTCGAGCACCGGGTGCCCGGCCGCCCGCAGCGCCGCCAGGGTCGCGTCCGCGAACGCATCGGCGCTCTCGTCGGCCACCAGGTCGCGCCCGGACAGCGCGGCCGTGGCCCCGCGCTCGGCGTGGAACGTGGCCGAGGTCAGCGCCCCGTTGGCACCGCTGAACTCGTACAGCTCCACGCGCACACCCACCATGCCGCCCGGCTCGTCGAGGGTCGCCGCCCACTGCCCGTTGAGCTCGGGCGGCGCCTCCTCGCTGGGGATCTCGTCGGCACGGAAGACCTCCAGACGCTCGTCCAGCCAGGCGCGCACCGCCGTGCCGAGCGGCGCGGCGTCCGGCACCACCGGCCAGGCGAGGAACACGGGCCGGTCGGGCCGATTCTCGACGAGCTGGTCGCTGGCCCACGTCGCCGGGGCCGCCACGGCTGCCGGGGGCGTCACCCCGGGGCGGACGGCGACGGCGTCACGGACGCAGCGGGTGCGCACGCGACGAGAAGGACACTGCACGCCAGGGCCGCCCCCCGGCGGCCGAACCCACGACTCACTCTGGTGAACCTACGCCGCCCCGGACGCCGGCGCGTCGCTCCACGGTCGGGATGCCCCTGCGCCCCGAGCGGCCCCGACGTCCGACCGTGCGCGCAGCCGCCCTCATCCCTGGCGGGGAGCCCTGCGTCAGTCGCCGAGGCGCTCCATCAGGTCGACCCGCGGTGGGCGCAGGATCGAGCGCGCCACGTTGCGGAAGTCGTACGTCTCGAGGATGCGGGCGGCCTCCTCGTCGGAGAGGTCGTAGGCGTGCGCGAGCATGCGGACGTTCTCGGTGTAGAAGGCATGCAGCTTGTCGACACCCTTGATGAATTCCAGTGCGTTGCCCACCGCAACCCTCCCCACCCGCGCGCGCGACGGCGTCCGCCGCCCTGAACCATTCCACTCTAGGCGCGCCGGGGGCGTGGCCGGCACGGGGGTGGGCCGTACCACCAGCGACGAATGGATGACATTGTGGTGAACGGAGCCCGAACGGCGCGTGCGCGCTGTCACCCCCGCCCAGTACCCTCGGCGTCCATGGAGATGCTCCCCGCCGCCTTCGCCTCCGGGTGGGCCAGCGGCGTCAACGCCTGGGCCACCGTGCTGGTGCTGGGGCTGCTGGGCCGCTTCGCCGGCATCGACGGCGTCCCGGCCGGGTTCCAGCGCACCGACGTGCTGGTCGTCGTCGGCGTCCTGTGCCTCATCGAGGTGGTGGCCGACAAGATCCCGTACGTCGACTCCGCCTGGGACGCCGTCTCCACCGTGATCCGCCCCATCGCCGGCGCGGCGATCGGTGCCCTGTGGGCCGGCGCCACGGGCGACCTCACCACGGTCACCCTGGCCGCCGTCGGGGGCGTCACCGCCTTGGTCAGCCACCTCACCAAGGCCGGGATCCGCCTGGCGGTGAACACCTCCCCCGAGCCGGTGACCAACGTGGCCGCCTCGTCGGCGGGCGACGTGGCCGTCACCGGCGTCGCCACCCTCGTCGCGGTGGCGCCGGTGGCCGCGGCGGTCGTCTTCGGCATCCTGCTGCTGGCGGGGCTGGGCGCCCTGTGGTACTTGGCGTCCCGCATCCGCCGCGGGTGGGCGTCCTTCCAGCGCTGGCGCGACCGCCACGCCCCCACCCCCGCCTGACGTGGGCACCGTCGCCGTCCTCGGCGGCACCGTCGCCGGTGTCGCCGCCGCCGCCCGGCTCGCCCACGTCGGCCACGACGTCACCCTGGTCGAGCCCGACCCCGGCTGGCCGGACGCGCTTGCCGCCCAGCTCGGCGCGACGGCGGGCTCGGTGGTGGTCGACTTCCCCGCCCCGTGGCGCGACCTGTTCACCAAGTCGGGCCGCCCCGCCAAGGGCGCGCTGGGCCTCCACGGCCTCGAACTCGTGCCCCACCCCGACAGCCCCGGCGACCGCGGGGAGCAGTGGTACCGCGACGTCGACGCCCTCGGCGAGGACGCCGCCGCCGCCTGGCGCGACCTCGTCGACGCCGCCGACCGCACCTGGCAGGCGCTGCGTCCCCTCGGCCTGGAGGCCGAACTCACCGACGCCGCGGTGGCCCGCGCCGGGCTCGACCCCCGGCGCAGCCTGGCGCACGTGGCCCGCGACCTCCGGCACCCCGTGCTGGCCGACCGCGTCCGCGCCGTCGCCACCGACCGGGGGTTGGACCCGGCCGACGCGCCCGCCTGGCTCACCTCCCGCCTCAGCATCGACCGCACGTTCGGCCGATGGCAGCTCGTGGACGCCGCGGGTGCCCCGGCGCCGGCGTCCGCCCTGGTCGACGTGCTGCGCGGCCGGCTCGCCGCCCGGGGCGTCCCCACCACCGCAACAACGCCGGCCGCCGCCGTCACGATCGACACGCGCGACCCCGGCCTCACCTGGCACCGCCCCCGCCGCTGGCGGCCGCGGGACACCTTCGTCGACCAGTTGCTGGCCCGCCCCCGCCTCGTCGACCCCACCACCCCGGGCCGATTCGTCGTCCACGCCTCCAGCCCGGGCGGGGCAGAACCGTGGGCCCAGGTGCTCAGCGGGGCGCTGGCGTCCTACGCCGCCCACGCGCACCTCACGGGGGAGGACATTCGGCCGACGAACACCCGCCAGGGCCATGGACGGGCGCGGTAGGATGTCAGGTCTTGGTCATGTCACGGTCACCAGGCAGGACGACTCTTGAACGATGCAGAGCTGCTCGCACGCGAGCTGGCCACTGAGCAGGCACACGTGGATGCCGTCCACGCCCGACTGGAGGAGGCGACCCTCTCCGCTCGCTCCGCCGCGAGAACGGGGCGCGCGATCTACACCTCGGACCGCCAGAGCTGGATGCGCGAGGAGGACGGCACGGCGATGTTCGAGCGCGACGCCTTCGCCTTCCAGGCCGCGCGCCGCCTCGCGACGCTGGACGCCGAGCACGAGGGCCTGGTCTTCGGCCGGCTCGACCTCGACGAGACGGGCGACTCCACCGGTTCCGACGGTCGCGAGGTGCGCTACATCGGCCGCATCGGCGTCCGCGACGAGGAGTACGAGCCCCTGGTGATCGACTGGCGGGCGCGGGCCGCCGAGCCGTTCTACCGGGCGACCGCGACCAACCCGATGGACGTCGTGCGGCGCCGCGTCCTGCGCTGCCGCAACGAACAGGTCATCGGCATCGAGGACGACCTGCTCGACACGGACGCCAACCGCGACGGCCTGCCCATCATCGGCGAGGGCGCCCTCATGGCGTCGCTCTCCCGGGCGCGGGGCACGCGGATGCGCGACATCGTCGCCACGATCCAGGCCGAGCAGGACGAGGCCATCCGCGCCGACCACGCGGGCGTGACGATCATCAGCGGCGGGCCCGGCACGGGCAAGACCGTCGTGGCGCTGCACCGGGCCGCCTACCTGCTGTACTCCCACCGGCGCCGCTTCGAGCGTGGCGGCATCCTCGTCGTCGGGCCGGGCCCGGTGTTCATGAACTACATCGAGCGCGTGCTGCCCAGCCTCGGGGAGGACTCGGTGACCCTGCGCGCGATCGGGGACGTCGCGTCCGACGCGCTCGGCGGGCTCACCGCCGAGGTGGTGGACGATGCCCCCACCGCGTTCGTCAAGGGCAGTCTGCGCATGGTGTCGGTGCTGCGGAACCTCGTGAACCTGCCCCTGGTCGACCCCGGCGCCGACGGGCTGTCGCTGCGCGTCACCGTGAAGGGCAACGTGCTGAAGCTCGACGAGGGCCAGCTCGCCCGCCTGCGCGCGAACATCCTCGCCCACCAGAAGGTCAACCTCGCGCGGGACGCCGCCGAGCGGGCACTCACCGACGCGCTCGCCGCGCAGGTGCCGGCCGACCTCGACCTCGAGCAGGAGGCGGTGGACGACCTGATCGCCTCGTCGGCGCCGTTCCAGATGTTCCTCAACGCGTGGTGGCCGGCGCTGTCGCCGACCGATGTGCTGCGGCGGCTGGGCGACCCCGGGGTGGTGGAGCGCGTGGCCGGCGGGTTGTTGGACGCCGACGAGCAGGCCCTGCTGGTCGCGTCGCGCGCCGCGGACCGGCCCTGGACCGTCGCCGACACCGCCCTGCTCGACGAGCTGGCCGCGCTGCTGGGGCCGGTGCCGGTGGAGGAGGAGGTCGACCCGACGCTGTTCCTGCTCGAGGGCGCCGAGGTCTCCGAGTTGGTGACCACCGAGCCCGGCCGAGCCGAGGCGGCGGAGTCGCTCACCGACGACGCCCACGAGACCTACGCCCACGTGCTGGTCGACGAGAGCCAGGACATCACCCCGATGCAGTGGCGCATGCTGCGGCGGCGCGGTTCGCAGGCGTCGTGGACGGTGGTGGGCGATCTGGCCCAGAGCTCTTGGCCGGATCTCGACGAGGTCGGCCGGGCCGTGCGCGACCTCATCGGCCGCGCCCCCCACCGCGAGTTCCGCCTCTCGGTGAACTACCGCTCGCCGGCGGAGGTCTTCGCGCTGGCGGCCCGCGTGGTGAAGGCGCACCACCCGACGGCGGACCTACCGCACGCCGTGCGGTCCACCGGCGTCGAGCCGGCCCTATTGACCGCGGGCGAGCCGGAGCTGGTGGGTGCGGTGGCGGACGCCGTCGCCCGGCTCACCGGCGAGGTCGGCGGCACCGTCGGCGTGATCGTGCCGCCGTCGCGGCTGGCCGCTCTGGGCCAGGGGGTGGGTGCGAAGCTGGACGACGCGGTGACCGAGGAGGCCCGCTCTCGCGTGCTGTTCGTCTCGCCGCTGGAGGCCAAGGGCCTGGAGTACGACGGCGTCGTCGTGGTCGCGCCGGACGAGATCGTCGCGGAGAGCCCCGGCGGCATCCGGGTGCTCTACGTCGCGCTCACCCGCCCGACGCAGCGGCTCGTCACCCTCGACGTGGGCGGGCCCGGCGCCTGGCGGGCCGACCTGCCCGACTGATCGCGCCTGTCGGGGGTGCGGGGCGGACGCCGTTCAGCGGCTCGCGCTGCGCAGCCGGAGGCCGACCACCCCGAGCGGCACGACGGCCAGCGCGGCGACCGACGAGGTCACGAGCGCAGTAGTCGCGTGCGGGCCGGAGCCGACCCACCACCAGCCACCCACCAGGGCGACCAGCGTGCACCAGCCGAGCGCGACGAAGACGGCCCGCCGGTCGGTGCGCCGGTGGGGGCCCTCGGCGCGCCGCGTGACCAGCGCGGTGATGACGAGCCCCAACGCAAGCCAGCCGAGCGCCAGGCCCAAGACGACGGGGCCCCACAACAGGTTGAATGCCTGGAACGCCACGGCCAGGGACGAGCCCAGGATCACGGCGAGCGCCAGCAGGAGCCACCCGTCCGGCCGGCGGGCCGGCGCGGGGGCCGGGGGCGGGGACGCGGCGGTTTCGGTCTCGGCGGGCCGGGGCAACAGCGTCGTCATGACGGTGAGCCTAGGGTGCCCGCGGGGGGCCCGGCGACGTCCGACGCGCGAACCCGACCGAAGACTGGCCGAACGTCCCACCAGGGTCGTACGGCGCGCGATGGTGCGCCGTCGGTCCCGGCCGGGACGGTCACGGGTAGTGTCAGCCCCGCCGGATCCACCACCGCGCCGATACCGATCGGAGGACACCATGCCCCAGCTCACCCCCCGTGCCGCGCGAGCCGCACGCGTCTGGCTCGCTGCGGTCGCGCTCAGCGGGGTTGTCGGGTGCACTGCCCCCGGTGATTCCGCGTCGAGTCCGGCCGCAATGGCGCCGGTGGTGACGGCCAGCCCGGTCACGACCGCACCCTCGGTGACCCCCACCCCCACCCCGACCCCGACCGCGGCGGTGGGGGCCTCCTTCGCCGTCGAGGTCGCCAGCGGCACCCTGCCCGCCGGTTACACCGACCGGACCGAGGCGATGGCCGACGACTTCGGCGAGATGGTCGGGATCGTCCAGCTCTGGGCCGAGGGGCCGACGGACGACAACATCATCACCATCATGGGGCAGGAGATGCCCACGCAGGCCCCGGTGCCGGTCGAACAGCTCGACTGGTTGGTGGAGTCCCAGACCGACGGTGAGCTGCAGGTGCTGGAGCCCCGCACGGTCGGCGGCGTGGCGATGCGCAGGTACGCGGTGAACCAGGACGGGGGGCCGCAGACCGTGCTCGCCAAGGCCGAGGGCGGCTCCGTGGCCCTCATCATGTTGATGTCGGTCACGGACGCCGAGGCCGACATCCTGCTCGACTCGATCGTCTGGAACTGAGGCTCCGGCCGGCCCGGGCGCTCAGGCCGTCCGCACGGGCATGGCGCGGAGGCGCGCCAGGATCTCGGCGGTCGCCCGGGAGCGATTGAGCGTGAAGAACTGCAGCCCCGGGGCGCCGGCGGCCAGCACGTCGTCGGCGAGGCGGGTCATCAGGTCGATGCCGACGGCGCGGAACCGGTCGCGGTCGTCCGCCGCGGCGCGCAACGTGGCCTCGACCTCGGCTGGCATCCGCGCGCCCGAGAGGTGCGCGAAGCGTTCAATCTGGCTCGGCACGGTCACCGGCATGATGCCCGCGACGATCGGCATCGTGCCACCGAGGGCCCGGAACCGGTCGACGAGCGCGACGTAGGCGTCCACCGAGAAGAACAGCTGGGTGATCGCGAACTCCGCGCCGGCCTCCTGTTTCTCGAGCAGGATGCGCGCGTCGAGCTCGGCCGAGCCGTCGGGGTGGACGTCGGGGAACGCGGCGACACCGACCGTGAAGTCGCCGGACTGCTTGGCGAGCCGCACCAGGTCGGTGCCGGTGCGCAGCCCGTCCGCGTGGGGGGCGAACCGCTCCCCGTCGGTGGGGTCGCCGCGCAACGCCAGGATGTGCGTCACCCCCAGGCGCTCGTAGGACTCCAGGGCCCGGCGCACCTCGGCCGTGCTCTGCCCGGCCACCGTGAGGTGCCCCATGGTGGGCGTCGCAGTCTGGCCGCGGATCGCCCCGACGGCGGAGAACGTCTTGTACCGCGCCGCCCCGGTCGCGCCGTAGGTGACCGACACCCAGTCGGGCGCGAGCGGGCCGAGGGCGTCCACGGTGCCGATGAGCTGCTGGACGCCGGCGTCGTCGCTGGGCGGGAAGAACTCGAAGCTGAAGGTGGGGCGTCCGCGCTCGTGGAGACGGTCGACGAGGGGGGACGCGGGCATGCGCGCAACCCTAGGACAGCCGCGCGGACGGCGTCCGGTTAGGCTCAACCCGTGGTCACGCTCGCTCCCGAAGCCCCGCTCGCCGACGCCTTCACCGACGCCGTGTCGGACGCCCTCGCGACACACCTCGACGCGCAGGCTGGGGTGCTCGCCGCCATTGATCCCCGGCTCACCCCCCTCATCGACCGGGCCCGCCTGTTCACCGCCGGCGGCAAGCGTCTGCGGCCCGCGTTCTGCGCCTGGGGCTGGGTGGCCGGCGGGGGCGACCCGTGCCTGCCGGACGGCGTCGTCGCCGCCGCGGCGTCGCTGGACGTGCTGCACGTCGCCGCCCTCGTCCACGACGACGTCATGGACGCCTCCGACTCCCGCCGCGGCGTCCCGGCCGCCCACGTGCAGTTCACCGGCGACCACGCCGAGGCCGGCTGGCGCGGTGATGCGGACGCCTTCGGCCGCGCCGGGGCCGTCCTGCTCGGCGACCTGCTGTTGATGTGGAGCGAGGAGATGGTGCGGCGCGCGGCCCTCCCCGCCGATGCCCTCGAGCGCGCCCGCCCCCACTTGGAGGCGATGCGCACCGAGGTCACGGCCGGCCAGTACCTCGATGTGCTCGCCCAGGCGCAACACCCCCACCCCACGGCCCGGACGCCGGAGGGCCGGGCCGAGTTGACCGATCTGGTGCGCACGGTCGTCACCTGGAAATCGGCCTCCTACACCGTGCGGCGGCCGCTGTTGGTGGGGGCGGCGCTCGCCGGCGCCTCGCCTGCGCAGCTGGACGCCCTCAGCGCGTTCGGCCAGCCGCTGGGCCGGGCGTTCCAGTACCGCGACGACGTGCTGGGCGTGTTCGGCGACGCAGCGCTGACCGGCAAGACCTCCGCCGAGGATCTCCGCGAGGGCAAGCTGACCCTGCTGGCGGTCGAGGCGTTCGCGCGGGCGTCCGAGGCGGACGCCGCCACGCTCGCCGGGTTGTTCGGCGACCCCGCCCTCAGCGCGAAGGACGCCGAGGCGGCCCGGAAGATCATCGTGGCCTCGGGCGCCCGGGAGGCCGTCGAGGCCGAGATCGACCGGGAATTCACCGCGGCACTGGCCGCGCTCGAGGCGTCCGACCTCACCGAGACCGGCCGGGCGGGCCTGATCGCCCTCGCGCACAAGGCGGTGCGTCGCTCCTACTGAACGGCCGCCGGCAGAACTGCCGACGAACTACAGCTCGATCTCCCCGTCGGCGGCACCGGGGCTGGGCGGGAACGTGAGCTTGGGCCCCCCGCCGAACGCCGAGCGGGTGACCTCTTCCATGCGCGCGTCCGCGTTCCACGCCTCGCGCAGCCCGTTCTTCAGGGCGGACGCCACGGCGCCAGGGTCGGCGGCGTCGGTGATCGCGGCGCCGACCGCCACGCGCATCGCGCCGGCCCGCACGACGGCGTCCAGGCTCCGCGGGCTGATGCCGCGCACCGCAAACCAGGGCTTGGCATCCGGGTCATGGGCCGGCGCGACGGAGGCGGCGTACCGCACCAGTTCGAGGCCGGGTCCGACGAGCAGGAAGTCGACACAGGGGTCGGCCAGGGCGGCGTCCACGGCAGCCCTGTCGTGGCACTCCCGGCCGATGACCGACCACTCCCCCAACAGCTGGCGGGCGCGGGCGGTGTTCGCCTCCGGGTCGACCAGGACGACGACGTCGGGGGAGAGCTTGGCGGCCGACACGGTGCGTCCGAAGTAGCCGGACAGACCCTGGGTCACGCGGGCCGCCTCCAGGATGCCGGCCAGCGCGTCGTCGGCCGTGGCGTCCGCGATCGGGTCGGACGGATCATCGGCCAGGGCGATGATGTCGGCTCCCCCGGCGAACACCGGCCGGGCCAGCGAACTCACCACCCCGGTGTCGGGCGCGATCCACAGCAGGCGCGCGAGCTTCAGTCTGGTCGCGATTCCCATCAGAGCGGTCACACGGCCAGCATGGCACATTCCCTCCCGAGCCGAACGGCATCACCGGCGGGTCGCAGGCGGCCCGCTCCCCCGCGCCGCCTACACTCACCGACAAGGCGGGCACGCCTCTTCCTTCCCCGATCCGTGCCTGGAGAGTCCTTGTGTTGACGAGTGAGCGCAGCCGCGACGGCCTCATCGGCCACGTGCTGGACGACCGCTACGAGGTCGTCAGCAAGCTTGCGCGCGGCGGCATGGCCACCGTCTACCTGGCCCAGGACCTGCGGCTCTCCCGCACCGTCGCCATCAAGATCATGAACGACGGTCTCGGCGACGCCGACGACTTCGCCCGCCGCTTCGACGCCGAGGCGCGGGCCGCCGCGCACCTCTCCCACCCCAACGTGGTGAGCGTCTTCGACCAGGGCTCCGACGACGGCCGGCCCTACATCGTCATGGAATACGTGCAGGGCTGCACCCTGCGCAATCTCATCACCCGCGAGGCGCCGATGGAGCCGGGCCGTGTGCTCGACCTGCTCGAACCGGTCTGCTCGGCGCTCGCTGCCGCCCACGCGGCCGGGATCATCCACCGCGACGTCAAGCCCGAGAACGTCCTGATCTCCGACCGGGGCGAGGTCAAGGTGGCCGACTTCGGCCTGGCCCGCGCCATCACCGCGCAGTCGCACGCGGCCACCACGGGTCTCGTGATCGGCACGGTGAGCTACATCGCGCCCGAGCTGGTGACGCGGGGCCGCGCCGACGCCCGCTCCGACGTCTACAGCCTGGGCATCGTCATGTACGAGATGCTGACCGGCCGCAAGCCGCACACCGGGGACGAGCCGATCCAGGTGGCCTACAGCCACGTCCACCACCAGATCACCGCGCCCTCGATGGAGTTGTCGACGACGTGGCGCGACTCCCGCGACCCGCTCCCCGCCTACGTGGACGCCCTGGTGACGACCGCCGCCAACCGCGACCGACCCAACCGGCCGCTGGACGCCGGCGTCCTGCTCGCCCACCTGCGCCAGGCGCGCGCCGCGCTGGGGCGCGGTGTGACCGAGGACGCGCACCTCGTCGCCCGCATGCGCGAGACCACGCTGTCGGAGGAGACCACGGCGGCCGTGCCGCCCGTTCCGCACGCGGCGATGCCCGCGGAGCGGCGGTTCACCCCGGTGACGCCCGTCTCGCCGAGCTTCGACGTGTCGGCCGACGGCGCGCCGTTCTACAGCACCGGCCCGGTGCCCTACTCCCCCCAGTCCCCCATCACCCGTTCGCTGCCCACCCTGGGCCCGGACGACCCGCCCCCCAGCCGCCACCGGGTGCGCTGGGGGCGCCTGGTCGCCCTGCTGGTTGCCCTCGTCGTGCTCGCCGGAGGCGGGTGGGGCAGCTGGTACCTCCTTGCGGGGCGCTGGACGACCGCACCGGCGTTGGCGACGTTGACGCAGGTGGACGCCCAGGCGGCGGCGCAGGCGTCCGACCTCGGCGTGGTGTTCGAGCAGGAGTACTCCGAGGACGTGCCGGCCGGGCAGGTGATCCGAACCGAGCCGGCCGAGGGCGAGCGCGTGCTGCGCGAGGGCGTCCTCACCGCCTACGTCTCGCGGGGGCCGGAGCGCTACGCGGTGCCCGAGCTGGTGGGCCGGACGCGCGCCGAGGCCGAGGCGGCCCTCGCAGCGCTGACCCTGGCCCCGAGCGTCACCGAGGCCTACGATGACGACGCCCCCGCCGGGCAGGTGCTGGCCCAGGGCACCGACGCCGGCACGTCGGTGCGACGCGCGACGACGGTGGGCCTGACCGTCTCCCTCGGCCCCGCCCCCGTCGAGGTCACCGACTTCACCGGCGAGGCCGCCAGCGACGCCCAGGCGTGGGCCGAGGAGAACGCGATCACGCTGAAAGTCACCGAGGAGCACAGCGACACCGTCGCCCGCGGCGTCGTCATGAGCCAGGAGCCCGCCGCGGGCACGCTCCACCGCGGGGACGCGGTCTCGATGGTCGTCTCGAAGGGCCCCGAACTCGTCACGATCCCGTCCGGCCTGCGCGGCCGGGGGGCCGAGGCCGTCGCCGAGCAGTTGCAGGCGCTCGGCTTCCGCACCCAGTACAACCGGCTGGTCAGCGGGCAGCTTGGCCTCGTCCTGCGCATCGAGCCCGCCGAGGGCACCGCGGTGCCGAAGGGGTCGATGATCACGATCCACGTCGTCTGAGGCCGCGGCCCGCCGGCCACGGCCTCACGCCGGCCGCCGCCTCAGGCGCGGAGGTGGGCGATGAGGCGTCCGACGAACTCCTCGCACGCCGCGAGCTGCGAGATCTCGATGAACTCGTCGGCCTTGTGCGCCTGCGCGATGTCGCCGGGGCCGCAGACCACCGCCGAGATGCCCGCGTCGCTGTAGATGCCGGCCTCGGTGCCGTAGGTCACCTTGTCGGGGAGGGGTTCGAGACCCAGCGCCTCGCCCAGCCGGACGGCCGGGGCGTCCAGCGGCGTCTCCAGCCCGACGGTGGAGGTCTCGACGGTCACCGTGACCGACGCCGCCGGATCCTCGTCCCGCATCGTCGCCTCGACCTGCGCGCAGGCGGCCTCCAGCTCGGCGATGACGGCGGCGTCATCCACCTCGGCGATGGCGCGGAACTCGAGGGCGACGTCCGCCTCGGCCGGGATGATGTTGACGCCGTTGCCGCCCGAGATCAGGGTGACCGCGCCGGTGGTGTGGGCGATCGGGTAGCCCTCGTCGTAGGGGCCCTCGTCGCGCCACCGGTCGCAGCGCTCGCGCCACCAGCGGATGATCGAGGCGGCGTGCTCGATGGCGTTGACGCCCTGATCGGTCAGCGAGCTGTGGGCGGCGACGCCGCGGACGGCGATCCGGATGACGTTGATCGACTTGTGGGCGCAGATCATGCGCATGCTGGTGGGCTCGCCGACGAACGTGACCTCGGGGGCGAGACCCAGCTCGGCGAGGGCGTCCACCATGGGCGGGGCACCCTGGCAACCCACCTCCTCGTCGTAGGAGAACGCGAGGTGGACGGGCTGGCGCAGCGGCTGGGCGAGCAGCTCCGGGAGGGCGGCGATCACGACGGCGTTGAAGCCCTTCATGTCCGCCGTACCGCGGCCGTAGAGGCGTCCGTCACGCTTGGTGAGCTCGAAGGGGTCGGACGTCCATGCCTGCCCGTCGACGGGCACGACGTCGGTGTGGCCGCTGAGCATGACCCCGCCGGACGTGTTGTCGTCGGCGTCCGGCACGGTGACGACAAGGTTGGCCTTCGCACCGTCCGGGGTCGGGAAGACGTGGGGGGTCAGGCCGAGCCCCCGGACGTGGTCGGCGACCAGCTCGATCAGGGGCAGGTTGGAATCACGGCTGGTGGTGTCGAGGGCGACGAGCCGGCGCAGCCAGTCGCGGGTCTCGGGGGAAACAGACGTCATGGTTCCTTCCTACCACTGCCCACCCAACCCGCGCCGGGCGCTGGGGGCGCTGTCGGATGCTGGTGGGCGCTGGTGGGCGCTGTCGAGTGCATTTGGACCCGAGGAAGTGGCGCCATGGCACCATTTCCTCGGGTCCAAATGCCCGGCCGTGGGCCCCGGCCCTGGGCCGAGCGTGGAGGTGGACGCCCGGGGCGTCAGCTCTGCCAGGCCTCGCCGCCGCGGAGATCCGCCACGTCGGTGGGCGTCATGTCGGCGAAGCGGCCCTGGATGAGGTTCCAGCCCCGGTCGTTGACGAGCCCGTTGTGGATGCCGAACCCGCGGGGGGCCTTGAGGTCGCGCAGGAAGTCGATGTGCTCCTTCAGCGCGGCCCACGGCCCCATGACCGGGACGGCGACGATGTCGATGCCGCCGGGCACGGCGTCCAGACTGTCGCCGGGGTGGAAGAACGTCGGCTCCCCCTCGGCGTGCACCACGAGGCCGACGTTGCCGATGCGCGGGATGTCGCGGTGGATCACCGCGTGCAGGCCGCCCACGGCGTCGATCCGGACGCCGCCCAGCTCGACGGAGGCGTCCGCGGCCAGCCGGCGGGCGCGCTCGGGCAGCTCCACCGCGTCGAACACCCCCGGCTCGACGTGGATCGCGGCGTCGGGGTTGGCCGCGAAGAGCGCACCCACGTGCTCGGGGTCGATGTGGTCGGGGTGGGCGTGGGTGACGCAGATGGCGTCCAGGTCGGTCAGCGCGTGCCAGCCGTCGGAGAAGTTGCCGGGGTCGAAGAGGATCCGGCGGTCGGCGACCTCGACGAGCACGGCGGAATGGCCCAGGTGCGTGATCTTCATACCCCTACCCTGCCCCATCGCTCCGGTCGGCGCAGCCGGTGGGGCGCGGGGCGGCGCGCTCAGGCCAGCGCAGCCCGCAGATCGGACGCGGTCAGCACCCGCCCGAAGACGGGGCCGCCGGGTTCCAGCAGCTCCGCGGAGTCCATGCCGACCCCGACCGGGTCGAAACCGAGGGCGTCCACCACCGCAGCGACCTGCGCGACGGCGTCCGCGTCGTCACCGGCCACGGCGACGGCGCGGCGTCCGGGGGCGCCGGACGGGCGGGCGTCGGCCAGCAGATCGGCGTAGGCGAAGTGGTTGAGCGTCTTCACCAGCCGCAGCTCGGGGTGGCGCGCGGCGAGCGCGGCCGTCGTGGGCCCATCGGCGCGGACGCCGTCGGTCGCCTCCCAGGCGTTGGTGGCGTCGACCACGACCGCGTCACCAGCCTGCGCCAGCGGGAGGCCGGCGACCACGGGCTGCGGAACGGCCAGGATGACGACGGCGCTGGACGCGAGCAGCGCGGCCGCGTCCACCAGGTGGGCCCCGGGCAGGACGCTGCCCACCACGAGCTCCAGCAGGGGGCGGGACGGGTCGTCGGCGACGGCCACGTCGAGGCCCGCGTCGAGCGCGAGGCGTCCGAGAGCGCTGCCGAGCTTGCCGACGCCGATGATGCCGAGGTCGTAGGTCACGCATGCTGCAACGCCTCTGCGGCCCATCCCATTCCGGGAATAGTTGAAGGTTGCACTACGTTGGGTGGGCATGAACCTGGAACTCGGCATCGACCACTTCGGCGACATCACCCACGACGAGCACGGCCAGCCCCTGCCCCACGCCCAGGTGGTGCGCAACGTCGTGGCCGAGGGCGTGCTGGCGGACGCCGTCGGCGTCGACTTCATCGGGCTGGGCGAACACCACCGCGATGACTTCGCGATCTCCGCACCGGAGATGGTGCTGGCCGCGATCGCTGCGCGCACCGAGCGCATCCGGCTCGGCAGCGCCGTCACGGTGCTCAGCTCCGACGACCCGGTGCGCGTCTGGGAGCGTTTCTCGACCCTGGACGCGCTGAGCGACGGCCGGGCCGAGGTGATCCTCGGCCGCGGCTCGTTCACCGAGTCGTTCCCGCTGTTCGGCTATGCGCTCGGCGACTACGAGGCGTTGTTCGAGGAGAAGCTGGCGCTCTTCGCCGCGCTCCGCACCGAGCAGCCGGTCACCTGGCAGGGCACCCACACGCAGCAGTTGGACGCCGCCACCCTGTACCCCACGCTCGAGCACGGCCCACTGCCGGCGTGGGTGGCGGTGGGCGGCAGCCCGCAGTCGGTGATCCGCGCCGCGCACCACGGCCTGCCGCTCATGCTCGCCATCATCGGCGGGCCGGTGGCCCGGTTCGCTCCGTTCGCCGACCTGTACCGGCGCGCGTTGGCCGAGTTCGAGCAGCCCGAGCAGCCGATCGGCTACCACTCGTTCGGGCACATCGCCGAGACCGATGAGCAGGCCGTCGAGGAGTTCTACGACGCCTGGCTCGCCTCCGTGAGCCGGATCGGTTCGGAGCGCGGCTGGAGCCGGCCCACGCGGGAGTCGTTCCTGCACGAGGTGGAGCACGGCTCCATGGTGGTCGGCTCCCCGGAGACGGCGGCCCGCAAGATCGCCGCGGGGGCGAAGGCGCTCGGCGCCTCCCGGTTCGACGTGAAGGTCAGCACCGGCCCGCTGAGCCACGAGGCCATCAGCCGCAGCATCGAGCTCTACGGCACGACGGTCGCACCGCTCGTGCGTGACATGCTCGCCTGACGCGGGGCCCCGGACGCGCGGGAGAGGAAGCGCCGGCGGGGCCTGACCGGCTCCGGATCCGGCACCGGCGGCGCCACCCGCACTCGACGCCAAACCCGACGAGCCCCGCGCCGATGTCACCGGCGAACCGGGCCAACACCCGGGCCACGGGATCCACCACCGAGCCGTCGGCGAGGCGCAGGGTCAGCGCAGGGCGGGCCTGCTCCTCGTCGGTGGAGGCGTCGGTGGTCGCGTCGAAGGAGGCGTCGGAGAGCGCCACACCGTCGACCAACCATGCGCCGCCGGCGGCGCGCCGGATGACCTCGCCGACGTAGATGCCGAAGGCCTGCAACCGCTCCTCGCGCTCGGTGGCCAACAGCCCGCGGCGCCGCGGCGCGCGCGCCCGCACCTCGTCGTCGAAGAACGCATCCAGCGCCGCAAGGCTCTTGGGAGTGAAATCCGCCTCGTAGCCGCTCGCGGACAGGGCCGCCCAAGGCTGACAATTTTCTCAGGATCGATGACATGCGTACGTAGGCCGCGCCTCAGCCCCGGCCCAGTTCCGCCCTCGCGGCCGGCTGGCTCGCGGCCCCGTGCAACGCCCCATAGACGGCGACGCCGGTGGGCGTCCCCGTGGTGCACAACTCCTCGAACATCCGGCGGACGTCCCGCAGCGGGTGCAGCCGGGCGCCGTCGTCGAGCAGCAACAGCAGACGTCCGTTCTCGGGGTCGTGCAGATCGACCTGCCAGACGCCACCTGCCGCCCTGCGGATGGTCTCCCCCACATAGGCCCCGACGGCATCGAGGCGCCCGTCCAGGTCACGGCCCAGCACGCTCCGCCGCCGGACGCGGCCCGTCCTCGTCTGATCGGCGAAGAACCGGTCCACCTCACCCAAGGTGTCAATGGTGAAATCGACGCCATAGCCGGAGGACGTTAGCGCAGCGCAGGCCCACCCCGCACTCACCCGCACATCTCGCCCCGGGTCATCCTGCCTTTCGGCGCGCCACCGTCGAACCTCGCGCCCGGGGTCACCCAGCATCGGTCGCCCCTCTCTCGCCCGCTTCCCGGCCTCGGCTGTGCGCTCATCGGGCTGGATGTGGGCGACGATACAGGGGTGGATGCAGAAGCTCCCCAGCACGTGAAAAGTTGACGATGATGATTTTCTGGCGTCCCGGGGAGCCCCGGTGGTGACCGGTGCGGTGGCGTCCTGCCGGGGCGCCGGGCCCGGTCAGCCGAGGAGCGGCGCGAGAATCTCCCCGGCGCGCCGTGCCTGGTCGGCCGTGACGCCCAGGTGCGTCACCGCCCGGACGACCCGGGCCCCGACCACCGACAGCGCGATGCCCTCGGCGAGAGCGCGGGCGGCGACCTCCACGGCCGGCACGCCACCGGTGTGCACCACGACGATGTTGGTCCCCGGCTCGGCCACCCGCGCTGGGCTCCCCACCGGCAGCGCTTCTCGGGCCGCATCCGCGAAGGCGCTTGCCGCGGCGTGGTCGTCGGCGAGACGGGCCACGTGGTGGTCGAGGGCGTACAGGCAGGCCGCCGCGAGCAGCCCCGCCTGACGCCACCCCCCACCGAGCCTCTTGCGCAGCACCCGCGCGGTCGCCATCTGGGCTGCCGAACCCACCAGCACCGAGCCGACCGGCGCACCCAGGCCCTTGCTGAAGCACACGCTCACCGTGTCGAACAGCGCGCCGTAGGTGGCCAGGTCTACCCCCGTCACCACGTGGGCGTTCCACAGCCGCGCGCCGTCGAGGTGGCGCGCCACGCCGGCGTCCGCGCACAGCGTCGACACGGCCTGCAGTGCGGCCAGGGGCTGGATCGTTCCGCCACCGAAGTTGTGGGTGTTCTCGAGGGCGACGCACGCCGTCGACACGAGGTAGGGGCCGGCGTCCGGCGCCAGCAGTGCCGCCACCCCGTCGGGGTCGACCCGGCCGTCGGGCGTAACCCACGTGCGCATCGTGACGCCGGTCAGCGCGCCGTGGGCACCCATCTCGGCACGGGCGATGTGCGCGCCGGCATCGCACAGCACCTCCTGACCGGGCCCGACGTGCTGCGCCACCCCGAGAACGTTCGCCAACGACCCGGTGGCGCAGAACAGCCCGGCCTCGTGGCCCAGCAGTGCCGCCGTGCGCGCCTCCAGCTCGGCGATCGTCGGGTCCTCCCCGTAGACGTCGTCGCCGACCGGTGCCGCCGTCATCGCCGCGAGCATGCCGGCGGTGGGCACGGTGACGGTGTCGGAGCGCAGGTCGATCACAGGTCGATCGCCTCGAAGTCCTGGGCGGGGTTGTACCCGCGACGCGTCCGGTCCTCGTTCAGCCGTTCGGCCAGGTAGAAGGCCAGCTCGAGACCCTGGTTGCGGTTCAACCGGGGGTCGCAGGCCGTCTCGTAACGGTGGGCCAGATCGGCCTCGGCCAGCTCGCCGACGCCGCCGACGCACTCGGTGACGTCGTTGCCGGTGAGTTCCAGGTGGACGCCGCCGGGCCAGGTGCCCAGCTCGCGGTGGACGTCGAAGAAGCCGTCCACCTCGTCCCAGATCACCGGGAACGCGCGCGTCTTGTACCCGTTGTCCGTCGCGAAGGTGTTGCCGTGCATCGGGTCGCAGACCCACGCCGGCGTCCGACCCGTGGCCTGCACCGTCTCGATGATGGCGGGCAGCGCGTCGCGCACCTTCTTGGCGCCGAGGCGCGTGATGAGCGTGAGGCGTCCGGGCTCGTTGTCGGGGTCGAGCTTCTCGACCAGGGCCCGCAGGTCGGACGCCGCGACGCTCGGCCCCACCTTGATGCCGATCGGGTTGCGCAGCCGGCTGAGCAGCTCCACGTGGGCCCCGTCGATCTGACGGGTGCGCTCACCGATCCACAGCATGTGCCCGCTCGTGCCGTAGGGCTGGCCGGTGCGGGAGTCGATGCGCGCCAGGGCGTGCTCGTACTCCAGCAGGAGGGCCTCGTGCGAGGCGTAGTAGTGGACGACCTTGAGCGCGTCGTCGCTCACACCGCAGGTCACCATGAAGGCGAGCGCGCGCTCGATCTCGGCCGACAAGGCCTCGTAGCGGGCTTCGACGCGGGAGTTGCGCACGAAGTCGGAGTTCCACGAATGGACGGTCCGCAGGTCGGCGAACCCGCCCTGGACGAACGCGCGCACCAGGTTGAGCGTGGCCGCGCTGAGGTTGTACACCTCGACGAGCCGGTGGGGGTCGTGGGCCCGCCCCTCGGGGGTGAACGCGAGCCGGTTCACCGCGTCGCCGCGGTAGCTGGGCAGCGTGACGCCCTCACGCGTCTCGTCGTCGTTGCTGCGCGGCTTGGCGTACTGCCCGGCGATGCGGCCGACCTTCACCACCGGCACCTGCGCGGCGTACTGCAGCACGACCGCCATCGAGAGCTGCACGCGCAGGGAGTTGCGGATGTTGACGGCCGTCACCGAGTCGAAGGTCTCCGCGCAGTCCCCCGCCTGCAGCAGGAACGCCCGCCCCTGGGCGACGTCGGCGATCCGGGCCTTGAGGTCGTCACACTCGCCGGCGAAGACCAGCGGCGGCCGGGCACCCAGCTCGGCGACGGCGGCGTCCACCGCCGCCCGGTCGAGGTAGGTGGGCTGCTGGCTCGCCCCGATCGCGTGGAGGTCGGGGAGGCTCGGGATGGTCATCGGCACCCCGAAAGGATACGTGAGCGGCCGGGGTTGCGCCGCCCGCGTCCCAGCGCTCCGGACGCGGCGCGCGCGGCTCAGCGCGCGCGGGGTTCGGGCGCCGGGCCACCACCGGGACGCGGCAGCGTCCGCCGCGCGACCTCGTCGGGGGCCATGCCGCCGTACTTGACCGACGTGGAGTAGGCGTTGACGTAGGTCTGGCCGGTGAGCTCCTGGATGGCGGCCATGATCTCGTCGGTGATCCATCGGACGAGGGCGCGATCGTCCGCGCGATCGGCGTACTCGCTGAAGTCGAGGGGGGTGCCGAAGCGGATGACGGGACGCGACGCCCACGGCACCACGCCGAGCTTCTTGCCGGTGATCTGGGTGTCGATGACCCCGACCGGGACGACGGGCGCCCCGGTGAGCATCGCGAGCCGCGCCACCCCGGTCTTGCCCTTGTAGAGACGGCCGTCGGGCGAGCGGCTCCCCTCGGGGAAGATGCCGGCCACCTGACCATCGGTGACGGCCTGCACCACCGGCCCGAGGCCGTCCATGGAGGCCCGCCCTCCCGAACGGTCCAGCGGAACCTGGCCGACGGCCTTGAGGAACCAGGCGACGAGTTTGGACTGCCACCCACGGTCGCCGTCGAACAGCTCCGCCTTGGCCGGGAAGGTGACGCGCCGCCGCATCAGCGCGGGCATCACGTAGGTGTCGATCGCCGAGACGTGGTTGCTGGCCAGGATCACGCCGCCGGTGCTGGGTACGTTCGACTCACCGACCGTCCGGCCGCCGTAGCCCCACTTCGACAAGGCCCGAAACGGCACCTTGAACACCTCGTACCACATGCACGCACTCCCTTCCCGGCCACACCCTAGTGCCCCGCACCCCTACGATGGGGCGCATGCCCGTCCTGCCCCACGCCGAGCCGTACCACCACGACGGTGACGAGATCGGCGTCCTGTTCTGCCACGGCTTCACCGGCACCACGGCGGCCCTGCGCCCCTGGGCCGAGGCCGTGGCGGCCGCCGGCCACACGGTCGCACTGCCCCGCCTGCCGGGCCACGGCACGAGCTGGCAGGAGCTGAACGTCGTCCGGTGGCAGGACTGGTACGACTGCGTGGACGCGGAGTACCTGCGCCTCACGGAACGGTGTTCCCAGGTGTTCGTCGCCGGCCTCTCCATGGGTGGCGCGCTCGCCCTGAGGCTGGCGCAGAACCACACCGACATCGCCGGCGTCGTCCTGGTGAACCCCGCCCTCGGCGCGGTCGACCCCAAAGCACGCCTGGCCGGCATCCTGCGCCACGTGGTGCCCGCCGTGCCCAGCATCGGCAACGACGTCATGCTCGAGGGGGTCGACGAGGGCGCCTACGCCATGACACCCGTGGGCGGCGTCGCCCAGCTCAACAAGCTCTGGGCGGAGGTGAAGGCGCTGCTGGACCTGGTGACCTGTCCGCTGCTGGTCTATCGCTCCCGGGTGGACAACGTGGTGCCCGCCTCGTCGGTGGACACGATCCGGCGGCTCGTCTCCTCGCTCGACTACACCGAGATCTCCCTGTTGGAGAGCTATCACGTGGCAACCATCGACAACGACGCTCCGCGCATCTTCGCCGGCTCGCTGGACTTCATCGAGCGGGTCTCCCAGACACAGGAGGAACTCTCGTGACGGATCTGACCACGGTCGCCGACGTCGCCACCGAGCGGCCCGCCCGCTACGGCAAGCAGCTCGCGGCCCACCTCGGGCGCCGCATGGGCAGCGACTGGTCCGACGACGACCGGGCGGGTTGGATCCAGTTCGGCGCCGGCCGGGCGGTGCTGACGTGCACCGAGAGCACCCTGCGCATCGAGCTCACCACCGAACCCGGGTCGGTCGGCACCCTCGAAGATGTGATCGGACGCCACCTCGTCCGTTTCGGTGCCCGGGACGAGCTGGTCGTCGCCTGGCGGCGCGACGACGGCAGCACGGGCACCCGTCAGGAGAACACCGGCGAGGACGAGGGCCGTCCCGGCCGCGAGGGTGCCGGCCCCGCCCCCACCGGGCTCCCTGAGACGGTGTGACCGCAGTCAGCGGCGCCGGGCCAACTCGGCGCGCAGCAGCTCGGTGAGCGCGGCGGCTGACGGAGCGGGCGCGCCGGCCCAGTCGTGGGCCCACGCGAGGAGCGCGTCGCGGCCGTGCTCCGCCACGATCCCCGCGACGGCGGCCTCGGCGAGGGCATAGGCCCGGGCGACGGTGTCCGGGTCGGCGAAATCGGCGTCGGTGGGCAGTTCCGCGTCGGCGGGGGCCCCGGCCGATGCGGCCCGGTTCTCCGCCCGCAGCTTCGGCCACCACGGCGCCGCGACCCAGTCGGCCACGCCTTCGCGCACCCACATCGGTGCCCGGTCGCCCGAGACCCCCAGGGCGACATGGACGACCTCGTGGGTCAGCAGGCCGGCGACATCGGCGTCCGACCACGCCCTGGTCACCATCGGATCGACCACCACCACGTCCTGGTGGTCGACCTCACGGACGGTGTAGGCGGCCGCGCCGGAGCCCGCGTCGCCGGCGTCACGCAGGTCGAAGTCGCGGCTGTCGACGGGAATCTCCACCACCACGTCCCCCGTCCAGCCGTGCCAGCCGTCCAGGCCCGCATCGCGGACGCGGTCGGCCGCCGTGCGAGCATGTTCCAGCCACGCGTCGGCGTCGACCTCGGCGGCAGCGAGCACGCTCACCGGCCCGGAGCGGGCGAGCACCACCGGGTGCCGCAGCCAGATGGGCAGCGGGCTCGGGTCGTCGACCCCGTCAATCAACGCGCCGAGGAACTTGATCGGCAGCGCGGCCGCCGAGGTGCCGGCCTCCTCCCCCAGGCGCCAGGTCAGCTCGAGATGCCCGTCGGCGGACCCGCCGATCGCCACATCGGTGAACGAACGCCACGCCGCGAACCACACCTCGCCCAGCGATCGGGCGCCCGCCGTGAAGAGATCCACGAACCCCGTCCGGTCCCCGGCCACCAGCGCGTCCCCCAACCGACCCGCCACCACGCGCGTCGTCCGAGGCCGGTCGGTCGTCGCGGTGGACGCCGCCCCCGTCGGTCCGGCGGACGCCGGCGGTGCGGACGCGTCCGTCCGGATGCCGCAGCCGCCGAGGCCGGCCACGCCTGCGCCGGCGACGGCGACCCCCAACAGCCTGCGCCGGGTGACTCCGCGGCCGGGGTGGGAGCAGGCGGGCATGCCGCGCACAGTAGCGCCCCGGGCGGGCAGACCGCACCCGTCCGCCACCCGGCACGCCACGCCAGGACGCGCCACCTCGCGCCACGCCACACCCCTGGGCCCCGGAGGTGGCGCACGGTCAGGCCCGGTGGCGGCGCCTCGAGCGCGCCTCGGCGGGCCGCGGCCAGCGCTCCGGCGGATCGGACGCGACCGGGTGCACCAGGCGCAGCGGCGGCAACAGGCCACCCCCGGCCAGCGCGTCCAGGGCGTCCACCTCGTCCGCCGCGAGTGCGTCCGCGGCCTGCCCCGGCGAGCCCAGCAGCACCGACACCACACACCCCGAGCACGCCGGCCCCCGGGCCGAGCAGGCGTTGCAGTCAACCAACATCGTGTCCATGCCCGCACCCTTGCAGGCCCCTCCGACAGTTTCCGACCGCCGCCCCTTGCCGGCTGGTCGGCCGAACGGTAGCCTGCCCCGATGGCACCCGTTGCGACCGAGCGCGCCGTCCCCATCTTGCCGACGCGGGATCTGGCGGAGTCCCTCGCGTTCTACGAGCGGTTGGGTTTCGAGAACATCGGGGATCCGCCCGAGACGTGGGGTTACTGCATCCTGGCCCGGGGACGGATCGAACTGCACCTGGCCCTGGATCCCGAGACCGATCCGCTGAGCACGGCGTCGAGCTGTTATGTGTACGTCGACGACGCGCAGGCCCTCCACGACGCGTGGGCCCCCTCGGTCGTCCCGGACGCCCACACCGGCATGCGTGTCGTCGCGCCCGTCGACACCGGGTACGGCATGCGCGAGTTCGCGGTCGTCGACCCGTCGGGCAACCTGCTCAGGATCGGCTCACCCGGGGCGCACCCGGCACGGTGACCCGTCTGTCGAGGGCCCCCGGCGCGGGGCCGCAGCGGCCGGGGTGGGGGGCGTCGAGAGCGCCGCACCCCACACGGCACAGGGCAGCGGCGGCGAAAGTGTCAGAGGTGGCTGCGATTCTCTGCGCATGCGATCCCCGGCCCTGCTCCAGCCCAGCTTCGACGACCTCGGCCATGCCCTGGCCACCACCGTGTTCGTGGTCGTCGACCTCGAGACGACCGGCAGCGGACCGCAGGCCTCCATCACCGAGATCGGGGCCGTGCGGGTGCGTGGCGGCGAGGTCACCGGGGAGTTCCAGACCCTGGTGAACCCGGCCGAGGCGATCCCCCCGCTCATCAGCGTGCTCACGGGCATCACCAACGCGATGGTGGTCGGCGCGCCGCGGGTCGCGGAGGTGTTGCCCTCGTTCTGGGAGTTCGCGCGCGGGGCCGTCCTGGTCGCCCACAACGCCGCCTTCGACATGGGCTTCCTGAAGCGCGCGGGTGCGGCGCTCGACACGCCGTGGAGCAACCCGCCGGTCGTGGACACGGTGGCGCTCGCCCGCGGGGTCCTGATGCGTGACGAGGTGCCCAACGTCAAGCTGGCGACGCTGGCCCACCACTTCCGCGCTCCGGTCGAGCCCAACCACCGGGCGCTCACGGACGCCCGGGCGACCGTCCACGTCCTGCACGCGCTGCTGGAGCGCGTGGGCAACCTAGGCGTCGCCACGATGGAGGACCTGCTGGAGTTCACCCGCGGCGTCTCGCCGGAGCGGCGGGCCAAGCGCACGTGGGCCTCCGACCTACCCGCCGCTCCCGGTGTCTACACCTTCGTGGCCGATCTTCCCGACCGTGACGGCGTCGTCCGCCGCCAGGTGCTGTACGTGGGCAAGAGCGTCAACATCCGCTCCCGCGTCCGCTCCTACTTCACCGCGGCCGAGAAGCGGCCGCGCATGGAGGAGATGGTGCGGGTGTCCACCGGGGTGGAGGCCACGGTGTGCCGGACGCCGTTGGAGGCGGAGGTGCTGGAGCTGCGCCTCATCGCCGCGCACGCGCCGCGCTACAACCGGCGCTCCAAGTTCCCCGAACGCCAGCACTGGCTGAAGCTGACTCGCGAACCGTACCCGCGCTTCTCGATCGTGCGAAAGGTGGCCGACGACGGCGGCACCTACCTGGGCCCGTTCGGACGCCGCCAGGGCGCCGAGGAGGCGATGTTCGCCCTCCATGACGCCTTCGCGCTGCGGCAGTGCACCGAGCGGCTCTCCGAGCGGCGACCGGGGACGCCGTGCGCCCTCGGCGAGATGGGGCGCTGCGTCTCTCCGTGTGACGGCAGTGTCAGCCGGGCCGAGTACACCGAGCTGAGCGACCGGGTGCGGGTGGTGTTGGACGCCGACGTCCGACCCGTCCTGTCCGCCCAACGGGACCGGCTCGCGCACCTCATCGCCGCGGAACGGTTCGAGGAGGCGGGGCGGGTCACCGAACGGCTGGGCACTTTCGTCCGGGCGGCCACCCGGACGCGCCGGCTCGCGTCGCTGTCCCGGTGCCCCCAGATCGTCGCCGCCTGCCGCGCGGAGGGGGGCTGGGAGATCCACGTCATCCGCTTCGGACGCCTCGCGGCTGCGGCCGTGGCCCGCCCGGGAGAGGTGCCCCAGGCCGTGGCCCGGGACGCGGTGACCGCGGCGGAACGCGTCGAGCGACCGGTGCCGGGGCTCCCGGCCGCCACCATCGAGGAGGCGGAGCGGGTGGCCGCGTGGCTGGAGCGCCCCGGCGTCCGCCTCATCGAGATCGAGGGCGAGTGGAGCTGGCCCCTGCACGGGGCGATCGCGCTGGGCGACCTGCCCCGGCACGCGCTGGCCGAAGCGTCGCCGACACCGGCCGGGAATGGTTAGGGTGCAGCCATGAACACCGCGATCGTCTTCATCAACGCCGAGGTCGACCAGGTGCCGGAGGTCGCCGAGGCCCTCGCCGCGATCCCGGGCGTGACCGAGGTGTACTCCGTCACGGGCGCCATCGACCTCGTGGCGATCATCCGGACCCGAACCGTCGACGACATCGCCGACATCGTGACCGGCCGCATGAACAAGGTGCCCGGTGTCACCGACACCCAGACCCACCTGGCGTTCCGCGCGTACAGCGCCCACGACCTGGAAGCGGCCTTCTCCCTCGGGGACTGACCCCGGGGGCGAAGGCCGCCTGCCGCGCCGGGCTCAGCCCTCGGTGATCTCGACCGACTCGATGACGACCTCGTCGACCGGGCGATCCCCCCGGGCGGTGCGGACGTGGGCGATCTCGTCAACCACCGCGCGGCTCGCGTCATCGGCCACGACGCCGAAGATCGTGTGCCGGAAGTTCAGGTGCGGCGTGGGGGCCACGGTGATGAAGAACTGCGAGCCGTTGGTGCCCGGCCCGGCGTTCGCCATGGCGAGCAGGTAGGGACGGTTGAACAGCAGCTCGGGGTGGAACTCGTCGCCGAAGCGGTACCCCGGCCCGCCGGTCCCGGTGCCCAGGGGGCAGCCGCCCTGGATCATGAAGCCGTCCATGACGCGGTGGAACACGAGGCCGTCGTAGAAGTTGCCGGTGGTGGCCTGGCCACTCTCCGGGTCCTTGTACTCCTTCGTCCCGTTCGCCAGGCCGACGAAGTTGGCGACGGTCTTGGGCGCCTGCTCGTCGAACAGGTCCAGCACGATGTCGCCGTGGTTGGTGTGGAGGGTCGCCTGGGAGGCCACGGTGGAAGTCCTTTCCTCGGGTCACGCGGTGTGCGAGTCCCCCACGTTACCTGAGCGCCCCGGCGTCTGTTGCAGGCGGCGCCCACCGGCTACCGTGGGTCGTACGCGACCACGCGAACCCAACCCACATACGGAGGAACCGTGAGGAAGAGCAAGCTCGAACGCGCCGTCGGTGACACCACCCACGCCGCGAATGATCTCGGCAAGGACGCCCTCGCCCAGGCACAGGCGTACCTGAAGCAGGCCCAGGACTACCTGGCCCCGCGCGCCGAGGACGCCTACAAGTCGGCCCGCGGCTACGCCGATGACGCCCGCAAGAAGGCGGCCGGTTACGCCGCCGAGGCCATGGACGCCGCCCGTCCGCACATCGACGAGGCACTCGACCGCGTCGGCCCTGCGGTCGACGACGCCTATCAGAAGGTGGCGCCGGTCATCGACAACGCCCGCGGCAAGGTGCAGTACGGCCTGATCCCGTGGGTCAGCTCCGTGCTCCACGATGCGGCCGACACCACGTCGAAGTTCGAGCTGCCCGAAGTTCCCCGCCACGTGGTGCCGCAGCAGCGCAAGAAGTCGGTGTGGGGCACGATCGGCAAGGTGGCGCTGGCCAGCGGGCTCCTGGCCGCTGCCGCCTACGGCGTCAAGCGGTTCCTGGCTCCGGCCGACTCCGGGTGGCAGGCGCACGAGCCCAGCTCGCCCTACGTGCCGACGACCGCGCAGAACCTCGCGGACGACCTCACCGAGGTCGACGAGACCGATGCTGCGGCGCCGCTCCTGGACGACTCGACCGTGGTGACCGAGGAGGTCACGCCCGTCGTGGCCGACGATGCCGACGCCGAGCCGGTGGTGACCGTCGAGGAGACCACCGAGACGGTCGTCGACGACACCGACGCCGCGGAGGGCGATGCCGACCCTTTCGTCGATAGCCCTCACGGTGAGGGGTCCTACGTCGGGACCAACCCGCCGGAGGGCTACGCGATCAAGGGCAACGAGCGCTCGATGAAGTTCCACGTGCAGGGCAACGGGGGCTACGAGCGCACGATCGCCGACGTGTGGTTCAACAGCGAGGAGGCCGCCGAGGCGGCGGGCTTCACCAAGGCCCAGCGCTGACCTGACGACGCAACCCCGAGGGGGGCGTGGCCACGTGCCACGCCCCCCTCGCCGCGTCCCGGGGGCGTACCAAAAAAAATTGGCCCCGAGTGCTCACAATCCGCCCACGGGGCGGGCCTTGTTCGGGTGAGAGCACTCAGGAGGTCTGCATGAGCACCACCCGTCACCCCAGCGACGCCCACCCCTACGCGTGGGTGGATGCCGCCCCGTTCCGCGCCCACCTCCTCCACGTCAGCACCATCGCCGGGCTGCCGTGGCAGGTCGTCGCCCTGAGCGCGGGAGTGTCCATCAGCACCGCGACGTCGCTGGTCCGGGGTCGCAACGGACGCCGGCTGCGCCGCCTCCCGCGGCACGCGGCCCACCTGCTGTTGGCGGTGACGCCCCAGAACGTCACCGCCCTGTCGCACACGTGGGTCGGGGGTGGCCGTACGCGGCAGCGGCTCGCGGAGCTGGCGCGGCGCGGGCACGACCCCCACGAACTCGCCGTGCACATGGGCGTGCCGAAGGAGGTCACCACCGCGTTGCTGGCCGGGGCCAACGGACCCGTGACCACCGCGTGGGCCTACGGCGTGCTGGCCGCCCACGAGCTGATCGACAAGTCGGCGCTGGGCGCGGCCGGACGCGACCGAGGGGTGAGCGCTCGGCCGGCCGCGGTCGCGTCGGCAGCCTAGGCTCGGGCCGTGCCGTGGCCATCGCTCCTGACCGCCATGGTGACCGCTGCGGTCACCACCGCAGCGACGCCGTGGGTGCTGCGCCGCCTCCCCCGCCCGCCGGAGGCACCCGACTACCCGGCTCTCGCCACGCCGCGACTCCTGGTGGCGGTGGGCGCGCTCACCCTCGTCGTCACGGGGCTGGTCACCTGCCTCACCCCCGTGGCCCACTGGCTGGCGTGGGCATCGCTGGCGGTGGTGAACGTCTGGGCGGTCGTGATCGATGCGCGCACCACCTGGCTCCCCGCGGCACTCTCCCGCATCGGCTGGGGGGTGGCCGCCGTCGGTGTGGCGACGGCCGCGCTCGTGCGCGGCGAGCTCGGCCCCGTGGGGGCGGCGGCGCTGGGTGCCGTGACCGTGGGCGGCTTCTTCCACGCCCTGTGGGCGTGGACGCGTCAGGTGGGGTACGGCGACGTCCGCCTCGCCGCCACGATCGGTGCCGTGGCCGCACTCGAGGGGGGCGCCACCCTCACCGCCGCGGCGGTGCTGGCCGGCACGTGTGCCGGCGCTGTCTGGGGACTTGCGCACCGGGCCGGGCGCCACACCGGCCCGTTCCCGTACGGCCCGGGCCTGTGGTCCGGCCCCTTCCTCGCCCTCGTCTGGTGGGCGGTGTCGGGCGCGCTCTGACGGGCGACGCCGCTCGCTCAGGCTTGGGTTGCAGCCACCCAGCGTTCGAGCAGGGCGACCGCCGCCCCGGAGTCGACCGCCTCCGCGGCGCGCGCCAACCGGGGAGCAAGCAGGTCGGCCAGGGGAGCGCTCGCGTCCGGCCCGTCGAAGGCCAGCAGGCCGGCCGCAGCGTTGAGCAGCACGATGTCACGCACGGGGCCGGTCGCGCCGGCCAGGGTGTCGCGCACCACGGCGGCGTTGTGGTCCGGGTCGCCGCCGACGAGGTCGTCGGGCTGTGCGCGGGGCAGCCCCAGATCGGCCGGGTCGAGCCGGGTGCGGGTGACGTCACCGTCGGCCACCACCCACACGTCGCTGGCAGTCGTGGTGGTCAGCTCGTCGAGCCCATCGCCACCGTGGAACACCAGGCCGCGCGCGCCGCGTCCGGCCAGCACGTCGGCCATGAGCGCGGCCATCCGGCCGTCGGCCACCCCCAGAGCGGCGGCACGCGGGCGGGCGGGGTTGGCCAGCGGCCCCAGGTAGTTGAAGGGAGTACGAATGCCGAGCTCGCGCCGGGGAACGGCGGCGTGACGCAGCGAGGGGTGATAGACGAAAGCGAACAGGAAGACGATGCCGGCGGCGTCAAACACGGCCCGCTGCCGCTCAGGCTCGAGGTCCAGCGTCACGCCGAGCGCCTCGAGGCAGTCCGCCGTGCCGCAGGCCGAGGAGGCCGCCCGGTTGCCGTGCTTCACGACCCGCGCGCCCGCCGCCGCGGCCACGATGGCCGCCATGGTCGACACGTTGACGGTGTTCGCGCGATCCCCACCCGTGCCGACGATGTCGACCGCTTCGGACGGCAGCGCGACGGGCCGGGCGTTGTCGAGCATGCCGGACACGAGGCCCGACAGTTCGTCGGCGGTGACGCCCTTGGACTGCAGCGCCACCATGAACCCGGCGATCTGGGCCGGCGTCGCCTCTCCGGAGAGCACCTGGTTCATCGCCCAGGCCGCTTGCCCGGCGTCCAGGTCGCCGTGTCCGACGAGATGGGAGAGCAGGTCGGGCCAGCCGGGGGTCACGACGCGGACGCCTCCCGGGCCAGCCGCGCGCGCAGCAGATCGGCGGCCGCCGCGGGCAGGCGGATCGGATCGACGGGGTACGACACCACCGCGTCGGCGCGCGACCAGGTGGCCAACCAGGCGTCCGCCACGCGGGCCACCAGCAGCAGCACGGGCGGGCAGTCGGGGGTCTCGTCCTTGACCTGCCGGCAGAGCCCCATGCCGCCGGCCGGGGTGGCTTCGCCGTCCATCACCACGAGATCGAAGCCGCCGGCGTCCAAGGCCTTGCTGACGGCCTGGTGGGTGGCGCACTCGGTGATCACCACCGCGGGCACGTCGGCCGCCACGCGGCGCCCGAGCGCCAGCCGGATGCTCTCGCGCACGGTGCGATCGTCGGAATACACCAGAATGCTGGCCTGGTCGGTCATGGCGTCCTCACTGTCGGGCAGGGTCGAGGCTCATGCTATCCCGACCCGGGCTTCCGGGTCGTCCGCACCCGCGCGGGGCCCCCGCACATAACGAACACCCAACTATTTCGCCCGGAACCGCCCCTACGACGTGACTGCGACAGGGTCGAACGGTAATAATGGCGCCCGTGGCGAACATTTCCAGTGCGAGCGCGACCGTGGCCCTGCCCCCCGGCGCCGTCCATCCGGTGCCTGCTGCGCGCCTCCACGGCGTCAAGGGGCGCCCCGACATGGTGGCGATCGGCACCCTCATCTGGCTGGCCAGCGAGCTGATGTTCTTCGCGGCGCTGTTCGCGGCGTACTTCTCCCTCCGCGACCACACGAACGCCACCGCCGCCGCCACGGGCCAGCAGAGCATGTGGGACTGGGGTTCCTCCCACTTCCTCAGCGACCCCGTGGTGTTTGGCCAGCAATGGCCCTGGTTCTCGATGATCAACACCACGATCCTGGTGCTCAGCTCCGTGACCTGCCAGATCGGCGTCTTCCGCGCCGAGCGGGGCCGCGTCGGCCGGTCGGGCAGCATCGTCAACGTCGCCGGCTGGGGCATGCGGGAGTGGTACCTGCTCACGTTCCTCATGGGCGCGGTCTTCATCGGCGGGCAGGCCTTCGAGTACACCGAGCTCGTCTCCGAGGGTTTCGTGCTCTCCACCAATGCCTACACCGGGGCCTTCTTCCTCGCCACCGGCTTCCACGGGCTGCACGTGCTGGGCGGGCTGATCGCCTTCCTCGTGCTCATCGGCCGCACGTACCTCGCCCGCACGTTCACCCACGAGCAGCGGGTCCATGCGATCGTCACGTCGTACTACTGGCACTTCGTCGACGTCGTCTGGATCATCCTCTTCGCGGTGATCTACCTCATCCGCTGACCGCCCGAACCGAAAGGCGCACCACGCTCATGCGACCTCCACGCACCCGACGGCGACACCGGGCGGCCCGCCCCGCGGCCCTCGTCCTCGCACTCATCCTCTTCGGCTCGCTCTACGCCGCGTTCGTCCCGTCCACCCAGGTGGCGGCGGACACGGGCATGTCGGGTCAGGTGGCCGAGGGCAAGGCCCTCTACCAGGTGACCTGCTCCTCCTGCCACGGCCTGAACGGCGAGGGCACGTCCCAGGGCCCGACGCTCGTCGGCGTCGGCGCCGCCGCCGTCGACTTCCAGATGAGCACCGGACGCATGCCCATGGCCCGCCCCGGCATGCAGGCCCCCAGCCGGGTCAACACCTACACGGCCGAGGAGATCGCTGCCATCTCGGCGTATGTGGCCTCCCTCGGCCCCGGCCCGGCGGTCCCGAACTCGTCGCAGTACGACTACAGCACGCTCACCGAGGAGGAGATCGCCCGCGGCGGTGAGATGTTCCGCACCAACTGCTCCGCCTGCCACCAGGCCGCTGGCGTCGGGGGTGCCCTGCCCAACGGCAAGTACGCCCCGCCGTTGACCGGTGTCGAGCCCCTGCACATCTACGAGGCCATGCGGACCGGCCCGCAGCAGATGCCGGTGTTCTCCGAGGGCGCCATCCCGGACGAGGACGTGGCGGCCATCATCGGCTACCTCAAGACGATGGAGGAGCAGCCCACCCTCGGCTTCACCCTGGGTGGCTTCGGTCCCGTCACCGAGGGCCTCGCCGTCTGGGTCGTCGGTATCGGCGGGCTCTGCCTCGTCGCCGTGTGGATCGCATCCCGAGGAGCGCTGAAGCGATGAGCAGCACCGAACACAACAGCCTCGCCCCGGTCGAGGACGGCACCCGCCTCCCCGTCGCCAACCCGGGGCTCGGGGAGCACGTGGAGCGCTACACCGATGCCGACCCTGCGGCGGCCCGGCGTGCCTACCTCCAGGTTCTCACCCTCTTCGGCCTCGTCCCCGTGCTGGCGATCGCGTTCGTCGTGGTCTACTTCGCGGTGCCGCAGCACCTCTGGGTGCCCCTGCTCGGCACCCAGTGGCCGCTGAACAGCCTCCTGCTGGGCCTCACGGGTGGTCTCGCGGTGCTCTTCATCGGCCTCGGGGCCGTGCACTGGGCGCGGCAGCTGATGAGTGACCACGAGATGGTCGAGCAGCGTCACCCGGCATCGTCCGACACCGCGACCCGGGAGGCCTTCGCCGAGAAGGTCCACGCAGGCGTCATGGACGCCGGCGTCTCCCGCCGCGGCATGCTGCTGGGCAGTCTCGGGGGCGCCCTGGGCATCCTCGCCGTCCCCGCGCTCGTGTCCCTCGCCGACATGGGGCCCTGGCCGACCGCGGCCGTCCGCCGCGAGACCATCGAGAAGACGTTGTGGACCGAGGGGGAGGTCGTCGTGAACGACGTCAACGCCCGGCCGCTGCGCCCCGAGGATCTCGAGATCGGCCAACTCGTCAACGCCGAGCCGGCCAGCCTCTTCGACCTCCACGGGGTCGACTACATGACCGAGAAGGCCAAGTCGCCCCTGATCGTGGTGCGGATGGATCCGAACCGCATCCAGATCCCCGAATCGCGCCGCGACTGGCAGGTGGGCGGCATTCTCGCCTACAGCAAGATCTGCACCCACGTCGGCTGCCCCATCACGCTGTGGGAACAGCAGACGCACCACGTCCTGTGCCCCTGCCACCAGAGCACGTTCGACCTCGGCAACTCCGGCGTCGTCGTGTTCGGCCCGGCCGCCCGGTCCCTCCCCCAGCTCCCGCTGCGGGTGAACGCCGACGGCTACCTCGTCGCCCAGAGCGACTTCACCGTCCCGGTGGGCCCGAGCTTCTTCGAGCGCGATTCCCACAACGACTACGTAGAGGGTGATCAGTGATGGCCAGGCCAGCTGACGTTGTCCCCACCCCCGCGGCGCCCGAGCCGCGGGACACCACCGGTGCCAGCGCCGCCCCGCCCCAGCGCACCATGCCGCGGGGAACCACGTGGCTCGACGAGCGCATGGGCCTCGCGAAGATCGGCAAGGCGGGGCTGCGCAAGGTGTTCCCCGACCACTGGTCGTTCCTGCTGGGCGAGATCGCGCTCTACTCGTTCATCGTCCTGCTCATCACCGGCATCTTCCTCACCATCTGGTTCCGGCCGTCCATGGCCGAGATCGAGTACACCGGCACCTACGAGCTGATGCGCGGACGCCACGTGTCCGAGGCCTTCGCCTCGGCGCTGGACATCAGCTTCGACGTGCGGGGCGGCCTGTTGGTCCGCCAGATCCACCACTGGGCGGCGCTGCTGTTCGTGGCGGCCATCACCGCCCACATGCTGCGCGTGTTCTTCACCGGCGCGTTCCGCAAGCCCCGCGAGATCAACTGGCTGATCGGCGTGGGCCTCATGGCGACGTCGCTCATCGCTGGCTTCTCGGGCTACTCCCTGCCGGACGACCTCCTCTCCGGCACGGGCCTGCGCTTCGTGGACGGCCTGATCCGGTCGATCCCCGTCGTCGGCACCTGGCTCGAGTTCTTCGTCTTCGGCGGGCAGTTCCCGGGCGAGTTGCTCATCTCGCGGCTCTACATGGTGCACATCCTGCTGGTGCCGGCCGTCATCCTCGGCCTCATCTCCGCCCACCTCGCCCTCGTGGTGTACCACAAGCACACGCAGTTCCCCGGCCCGGGCCGCACCGAGGCCAACGTGGTGGGGTATCCCCTCTTCCCCGTCTACATGGCGAAGGCCGGTGGCTTCTTCTTTATCGTGTTCGGCGCGCTGATCCTGATGGCTGCCACGATGTCGATCAACCAGGTCTGGCTCTACGGCCCGTACAACCCCGCCGCCGTCACCGCCGGCTCCCAGCCGGACTGGTACATGGGCTGGCTGGAGGGTGCCCTGCGCCTCATCCCACCGGGCTGGGAATCGCACTGGGGCAACACCACCTGGACGTGGTCGGTGTTCCTGCCCGGTGTCGGCCTGATGGGGCTGCTGTTCACGGTGCTGGCGCTGTGGCCCTTCGTGGAGGCCAAGCTGCTCGGGGACACGAGCGAGCACCACCTCCTCGACCGTCCTCGCAACGCCCCGACCCGCACCGCCCTCGGCGTGGCCGGCATGACGTGCTACGGGATGTTCTGGCTCAACGGCGCCAACGACATCATCGCCACCCAGTTCAACGTCTCACTCAACGCCGTGACGATGTCGATCCGGGTGCTGGTCTTCGTCATGCCCGTGATCGCGTTCTTCGTCACCAAGCGCATCTGCCTGTCGCTCCAGCGGGCCGACCGGGAGCGCGTCCTGCACGGCAGCGAATCCGGCGTCCTCGTCCGCGACCCCGCGGGCGGTTATGCCGAGGGCCACGCCCCCATTTCGCAGGGGGAGGCCTTCACCCTCACCCAGCACAAGCAGTACGAGCCGCTCGAGGCGTCCGAGACCGAGGACGAGCACGGCGTCCGCCGCCGCGACCCGAACGCCGTCTCCGGGTTCACCGCCCGCATGTCGCGGTGGTTCGTGGGCGACGACGTGCGCAAGCCGACGGCGGCCGAGCTCGAGGAGGCGCACCACCACGAGGACGCCTCTGACGACGACATGCCGCGGCAGCTGGTCTGATCCACCCACGTCGGCCCCCACCCGGAGCACCGGGTGGGGGCCTTCGTCGTTCCCCGGTGGCACGGGGTTGCCCGGTAGCATGGGCGGGTGCGTTTCACGACCGGCAGGCCCGACTTCGACCTCACCTATGACGACGTGTTCATGTCGCCGACACGATCGGCCGTCCGCAGCCGGATGGAGGTCGACCTCACCTCCACCGATGGTCTCTCGTTGCCGATCCCCCTGGTGGTGGCGAACATGACGGCCATCTCCGGGCGGCGCATGGCCGAGACGGTGGCCCGCCGCGGCGGGCTCGCCGTGATCCCACAAGACCTCTCGGCCGCGGTCGCCACCCGCCTCATCGCCAAGGTGAAGGGGGCCCACGCCGTCTTCGACACCCCGATCCACGTGACGCGCGACACCACGATCAGCGAGGCCCTGGCCCTGATCCTCAAGCGCGCCCACGGCGTCGCCGTGGTGCTCGACGACGAGCGACGGCCCGTGGGACTGGTCTCCCCCGCCGACGGCGAGGGTGTCGACCGGTTCGTGCCCGTCCACGAGCTCATGACGACAGACCTGACGCTCGTCGACGCCGACACCGTCCCCAAGGACGTGTTCGCCAGGCTCACCGAGCGGCGCCACCGCCTCGCGTTGGCCACCGACGGCGACGGACGGCTGGTGGGCGTCCTGACGCTCAAGGGGGCCATGCGCTCGGCCATCTACTCCCCCGCCCTGGACGCGGGCGGGCGCCTGCGCATCGGCGCGGCGGTGGGCATCTCGGGGGACGTGGAGGAACGCGCTCGGGCGATGCTGGACGCCGGCGCGGACGTGCTCGTGCTCGACACGGCGCACGGACACCAGGACCGCATGCTCGAGGCCATCCGCCTCGTGCGCACACTGCGGGACGCCCACGCCGCAGCCGGTGGCCCCCGGGTGCCCCTCGTCGGCGGCAACGTGGTGACCGCGGAGGGCACGGTGGACCTGATCGAGGCCGGGGCGGACATCGTCAAGGTGGGCGTCGGGCCGGGTGCGATGTGCACCACCCGCATGCAGACCGGCGTCGGACGCCCCCAGTTCTCGGCCGTGCTCGACTGTGCGGCGGCTGCGGCCGAGATGGGCAAGGCGATCTGGGCCGACGGAGGCGTCCGTCACCCCCGCGACGTCTCCTTGGCGCTCGCGGCCGGCGCCGGCGCGGTCATGATCGGCTCGTGGTTCGCCGGCACCTACGAGTCCACCGGCGTCATGAACGTCGCCCCGGACGGCCGTGCGTACAAGGAGAGCTTCGGCATGGCGTCCGCCCGCGCCGTCCGCGCGCGCACCCAGGAGCAGAGCTTCTTCGAGCGTGCCCGGGCCGGTCTCTTCGAGGAGGGCATCTCCTCCTCGCGGATGTACTTGGACCCCGGGCGCCCCGGCGTGGAGGACCTCATCGACTTCATCACCTCCGGCGTGCGCTCCTCCTGCACCTACGCGGGAGCCAGGACGCTCAAGACGTTCCACACCCGGGCCAACGTGGGCGTCCAGAGCCGCTCAGGTTACGAAGAGGGCCGGCCCCTGCACCAGTCCTGGTAGCGGACCTGTGCGCCCCCCACGGGCCCACACCGGCCCGCGCAGGCCCCTTTAGGATCCCCCAGGGCTTCAGAGCACCCCAGAGGTGTTCGCAGAGCACATCGCCCCGGGCGGGCCGAAGCCGCCCGGGGCGATGGCGCGTGATAACGCGGCCCTCGCAGCGAGGGGTGGTGATCAGTGGCGGTAGTCGCCGACGTAGAACTCGTACGCCCAGCCGAACACGGTCCAGATGCCGACCGCGACGCCAATCAGCGAGATCCACCAGCCGAAGACCGGGCCCAGCAACAGCAGCATGATGGCGATGGCCGACCAGAACGGCACCAAGCTCTTCGGCGGGAAGAACCCGAGGGCACCGACGCCGTCGATGATCTCGGCGTCTTTCCGGTCCTCGGGGCGGCCGGGCTGGTTGCCCCGGGTCAGCGTCCGCCCGGTGATGGCGAACGTGCCCCAGATCATGGCCGAGAACAGCAGCGTCAGGGCGAGGACGGTGGTGCCGATGGGCTCGAGAGCGCCGTCCAGCCACCAGGTGACACCGGCGTAGGCTGGCGTGACGACGCCGAAGAAGATGACCAGGAACAAAAAGACGCGGGCTTCAGTCCTCATCAGTTCGTCTCCTCCGCGTCGCCATGTACGAGACCTTCCTGCAGCGGGTTCACGCGGTGCGGGCCCTGCTGGGCCGCCTCCGGATGGTACAGGTCGAACGCCGGCGACTCCGAGCGGATGCGCGGCAGCTTGGTGAAGTTGAACCGCGGCGGCGGGCAGGACGTCGCCCACTCCAGCGACCGGCCCCAACCCCAGGGGTCGTCAACGGTCACGCGCGGGGCATTCTTGTGGCTCGTGTAGACGTTCCACAGGAACGGCAGCATCGAGACGCCGAGCAGGAAGGCGCCGACGGTGGAGACCTGGTTGAGGAAGGTGAACCCCTCGCCCGGCAAATAGTCGGCGATGCGCCGCTGCATGCCCTCGATGCCCAGCCAGTGCTGGACGAGGAACGTGGTGTGGAAGCCGACGAACACCAGCCAGAAGTGCAGCTTGGCCAACGGCTCGTTGAGCATGTAGCCGTACATCTTCGGCCACCAGAAGTAGAACCCGGCGAACATCGCGAACACCACGGTGCCGAACAGCACGTAGTGGAAGTGCGCGACCACGAAGTAGGTGTCCGACACGTGGAAGTCCAGCGGCGGGGACGCCAGGATGACGCCGGTCAGGCCACCGAACAGGAACGTGGTGAGGAAGCCGATCGACCACAGCATCGGGCTGTCGAGCCGGACGGAGCCGCCCCACATCGTGCCGATCCAGTTGAAGAACTTCACGCCGGTCGGCACCGCGATGAGGAATGTCATGAACGAGAAGAACGGCAGGTTCACCGCGCCGGTCACGAACATGTGGTGGGCCCAGACCGAGATCGAGAGGCCGCCGATGGACAGCGTCGCGGCGACGAGGCCGACGTAGCCGAACACCGGCTTGCGGCTGAACACCGGCAGGATCTCGGTGATGAGGCCGAAGAACGGCAGGGCAAGGACGTACACCTCGGGGTGGCCGAAGAACCAGAACAGGTGCTGCCACAGCATGGCGCCGCCCGTGGCCGAACCGAGGATGTGCGTCCCCAGCACGCGATCGCTCAGCAGCACCAGCAGGCCCGCGGCCAGCACCGGGAACACGACCAGCACGAGGATGGAGGTGACCAGGATGTTCCAGGTGAAGATCGACATGCGCCACATGGTCATGCCGGGGGCGCGCATGCAGACGATGGTCGTGATGAAGTTGACCGCGCCGACGATCGAGCTCAGGCCCAGCATGTAGAGGCCGACGAGCCAGAGGTCGCCGCCGACTCCGGGCGAGTTCACCGCGTCCGAGAGCGGCACGTAGGCGAACCAGCCGAACGACGCGGCGCCGTCCGGGCTGAGGAAGCCCGCGCACGCGACGAGGGAGCCCACCAGGTAGAGCCAGTAGGCGAACATGTTGAGGCGCGGGAAGGCGACGTCCGGGGCGCCGATCTGCAACGGCAGCAGCGCGTTGGCGAACGCGGCGAACATCGGCGTCGCGAACATCAGCAACATGATCGTGCCGTGCATCGTGAAGAGCTGGTTGAACGCCTCGTAGTTGAAGTACTGGACGCCGGGGAACGCCAGCTCGGCGCGGATGCCGAGGGCCAACAGGCCACCGAGCCCGAAGAACGCCAGGGCCGTCCAGATGTACAGCTTGGCGATGACCTTGTGGTCGGTCGTCGTCATGTAGCTCATGACGAGGGCGCCAAGGTTCTGGCGCCGAGCCGGCCGTACGACGGTGGCGCCGTCGACGCGTGCAGCCGTGGTCATGTCAGCCCTCCGTCCTGGGGCCGGAGCCCGGGAATTCCGGAACCCCTTCGAGCCCCGCATTGCCTGTCTCCGCGAGCTCGGTGATGCGCGCGTTGTACTCCTCGACGCTCACGACCTCCACGTTGAAGACCATGGCGGCGTGGTACGTGCCGCACAGTTCGGCGCACTTGCCGAGGTAGGTGCCCTCGGTCGTCGGCGTCACGTCGAAGCTGTTGTGCCGTCCGGGGACCACGTCGAGCTTGAAGTAGAAGCCCGGGATCCAGAACGAGTGGATGACGTCAGCCGACTCCAGGTTGAACCGCACCGGCTCGTTCACGGGCAGCACCAGGGTGGGGATCTGCTCGATGGTGCCGATCGTGTGGGCGTCCGACCCGATCTCGGGGTTGTCGGCCTCGCGGTAGTTGAAGGTCCAGGACCACTTCTGGCCCACGACGTCGATCTCGTGCACCACGTCGGGGGAATCCTTGGCCAGCACCGCGTTCTGGCTCTGCACCGTGAAGAAGAACAGCACCCCGATGATGAGGAACGGCACCAGGGTGTAGAGGATCTCCAGCGGGAGGTTGTACCGCGTCTGGCGCGGCAGCTCGTCGTCGCTGCGGCGCCGGTAGCGGAAGATCACCCAGCCGATGAGGCCCCACACGAAGACGCCGATCACCATCGAGGCGATCCAGGCGCCGTTCCACAGGTTGCCGATGAACGGGGCACGATCCGAAATGGGTTCGGGCAGGCCCCACCGGCCCCACTGCTCCATCGTCGCCTCTGAACAGCCCGTCAGCGCCACGGTCGACGCGAGCGCCACCGCGGTGAGAGCGACCCGCCGTGCGGCTCGCCCGGATCTCGTACGACCCACGTCACACCCTTCCGTCTGGTTGGCCCGCCGGGGCTGTGCAAGCAGCGCTCGGCCGAGCTGTCGATGCTCAGCCGCAACACTAACCCAAAACGCCCGTCCCACGCCTCATGCGAAGCGGTGGGACGGGCGCTTTTCGCCAGCCGTGGCCGAAATGTGATCAGTGGAAGCTGTCTCCACAGGCGCAGGAGCCCTGCGCGTTCGGGTTGTCGATGGTGAAACCCTGCTGGGAGATCGTGTCCACGAAGTCGATCGTGGCCCCCGACAGGTAGGGCGCGCTCATGCGGTCGGTGACGACCTTGACGCCGTACCACTCCTTCTCGACGTCGCCGTCGAGCTCACGGTCGTCCAGCGCCAACTGGTAGCGCAGGCCCGAGCAGCCGCCGGGCGCGACGCTGATGCGCAGCACCAGGTTCTCCTCGCCCTCGCTCTCGCGCAGGTCGGAGACCTTCTTCGCGGCGACCTCGGTCAGGACGATGCCGTCGGCCTCGGTCTCGGGCGTCAACTCAACACTCATGGGTGGTTCCTCCGATGGATCGGGTGTTCTCGCATCCCCGACAACGCGTCGCGGACGCCAATTGTTCCCCAGGCCGTTGCCTCGCGTCCCCGCGGGCCGCTGTCGCCGCCGCCGGTGGCCGCCCGGGCCTGTGGTGTACGTTCCGTGAACCATGCTAGCCGCACGCCCCACGCCGCCGCGGAAACGGCTAGGTTGGGCGCCTGAGGAGGTCACCACACCATGAACGACGCCGTTCCCATCCGGTTCGCCGCCATAGGGCTCGACCACGCGCACATCTTCGGCCAGACCCGGGGGCTGCTCGCCGCCGGGGCCGAGCTCGTGGGCGTCGCGACGCGTGACGAACGTTCCGGCATCGCCCAGACGTTCCACGAGAACGCCCCCGACGTGCCCACCCGCTCCGAGGCCGAGCTGCTCGCCGACCCCGACATCGACGTCATCGTCACCGCCGCGATCCCCAAGGACCGCGCCGAGATCGCCCTCGCCGCCCTGCGCGCCGGCAAGGATGTGATGACCGACAAGCCGGGCTGCACCACGATGGCCCAGCTCGAGGAGTTGCGCGCCACCGTGGCCGAGACGGGTCGCATCTGGTCGGTCACCTACTCCGAGCGCTTCGAGGTTCCCGCCGTGGCGCGGGCCGGTGAGATCGCCCGGTCGGGCCGGATCGGTCAGGTCGTCCAGACCCTCGGCCTCGGCCCCCACCGCGAGGGCGATCGGGCCCACCTGGGGGCCAGCGGCGGGCGTCCGGACTGGTTCTACGACGAGGCCAACTTCGGCGGCATCCTGGTCGACATCGCCAGCCACCAGTTCGACCAGTTCCTGTGGTTCACGAATTCGACCACGGCAGAGGTGGCGTCCAGCACCGTCGCCAACTACGCCCACCCCGACGACCCGGCCTTCCAGGACTTCGGCGACGTCGTGCTGCGCAACGATCACGCGACCGGGTACGTCCGCGTCGACTGGTTCACCCCCGAGGGCCTGCCCACCTGGGGTGACGGCCGCCTGTTCATCCTCGGGACGCAGGGGTACATCGAGCTGCGCAAGTACGTCGACATCGCCGGACGCGAGGGCACGAACCACCTGTTCGTCGCGGACGCCGACGGCGTCCACCACGAGAGCTGCGACGACCTCCCGGTCACCTACTACCGGCAGTTCTTGGATGACGTCCGCGACCGCACGGAGACGGCCTGCCCGCAGGAGCACACGTTCGAGGTCATGCGGCTGGCGCTGCAGGCCCAGGCCGACGCGGTGCGCCAGGGTCACCTGGCCTGAGGGCGGACGCCGGCGGCGCTACCAGGTCCAGCTGGACGCCACGCCGCCGGCGCGGGCGGTGAGGCCGTCGGCATCGAGGTCGGGCTCGCCGCCGAGCTCGTAGGCGACCTCCAGGCCGAACGTGCGCAGCTCGCGCGCCGACACGTCGACGCGGCGGGCCACCGCCACGCAGGGCCGCAGGACGCGACCGGCCGTGGCGGCCACCTCGGCGACGACGTCGCCGCCCCGCGTGGCGAAGTCAAGGGTGTCGGCCCCGGTGACGAGCACGTCGGCGAGACCCGCGGTGCGTTCGAGACCGGCCACTTGGGCGCACAGCGCGGGCCCGGAGGTGACCTCCGCCCCGAGCGCGGCGAGGGCAAGCACGCACCCGCCCGCGGCGCCGAGACCCGGGGCGTCCGCCTGGCCGAGCGCGGACGCGAGCGCACCGAGGGCGGCGTCCGTGGCCAGCAGCGCCGCGGGGTCGACGCCGGCCGCGTGTCCGCGCCGAGCGGTGAGGCCTCGCAGCCCGAGTAGCAGGTCGCCGAGCTCGGCCGCGGCCACGACGGCGACAAGTTCGGTGGGCCCCACCGCGTCACGGGCGGGTCCCAGCTCCAGGCGGGACAGCCCGGTCAGACCGGCGGCGCCGGCGTCCAGGGCCACGTCGGCACGCGCGCCCAGGGCGTGCAGCAGCCCCGCTCCCCCGTCGTGGGTGACGAGGGCCGTGAGGTCGACCACCACGCGCGCCGGGGCGTCGGCCAGCGCGCGCAGCAGCGCCTCGCCCAGCCCGGCCGAGCTGGCGTGGACGAGGTGCTCCCACGCCGGGGCGTCCCGGTCAGCGTCCCGGTGGATGTCGCCGTGGATGTCCCGGTGCGCGTCACCGGGGGCCCGCACCACGACGGCGTCGTCACCGAGCACTCCCAGGGCGGCACCGAGGGCGTCCCCGCCCGAGGCCAGGGGCACGACGGCCACCTGGGTGGCCGGGGCGGCCGCGCGGAAGGCCCGACCGAGCGCGGCCCCCGCGTCCGCCGACGCGAGGGCCCCGATGGAGTCCGTGCAGATGAGGACCCGCACTCAGCGGTCCCCGGTCGCCCCGGCGCCTCCCGCGGTCTCGCCCGGGAAGAGCCCCTCGAAGTCGGGGTTCTCGTCCATCCAGGCCACGATCTGCTCGGGCGTGGCCTCCGCGTCGGGCAGGATCACGTCGGAGTCGACGAGCACGTCGTCGTCCAGGGGCGTCCCCTGCTCGCGCACCGAGCCCAGCAGGCCGGCCAGGGCGGACGCCAGCCCGGCGGCGTCGCCGGCGCGGGCGGCGTCCTCAACGGTGTCGTCGAGGGCGTTGATGCGGTCGAGGTCGGCGTCCGCGAGGCGGAACTGACCCTCACCGAGGATGCGCACGATCATGGCGTCACCCCTGGTTCCCGCGTGCGGAGTCGCCCTCGGTGACCTCGGTCACCTCGGCGTCGACGGGCTCGCCGGCTGGCAGCTGGGGCGCCGACTGCGGCGCCCCGCCGGTGCCGATGGCGCCCATGGACGCCTTCATCGCGGCGAGCTCGTTCTCGACGGTCGCGTCGGACGCCAGCGCGTCGAGCTCGCGCGTGATGTCGTCCTTGTACGTGCTCGTCGGATCCTCGAGGGCTCCGGAGGCGAGCAGCTCGTCGATGGCGCCGGCACGGGCCTGCATCTGCTGCGTCTTGTCCTCAGCCCGCTGGATTGCCAGGCCGACGTCGCCCATCTCCTCGCCGATGCCGGTGAAGGCCTCGTTGATGCGCGTCTGCGCCTCGGCGGCGGAGTAGGTTGCCTTGATCGTCTCCTTGCGGGTGCGGAAGGCGTCCACCTTGGCCTGGAGGCGCGTGCTGGCGCGCACCAGCTTCTCCTCCTCGCCCTGCAGCTGGGCGTGCTGCGTCATGAGGTCGTCGAGCTGGCTCTGCAGGCCCGACTTGCGGGTGAGCGCCTCGCGGGCCAGGTCCTCACGGTTGGCCTCGAGCGCGCGCTGGGCGCTGAGGGAGAACTTCTTCATCTCGGCGTCGAGCTGGTTCGCCTGGAGTTCGACCCGCTTGCGGCTGGTGGCCACGTCGGCGACGCCGCGGCGCACCTTCTGGAGCAGGTCGAGCTGGCGCTGGTAGGAGTAGTCGAGCGTCTCGCGCGGGTCCTCGAGCTTGTCGAGGGCCTTGTCGGCCTTCGCGCCGAAGACGGTCTTGAGACGGGTGAAGAGACCGGCCATGTCGTGCGTGCGTCCTTCCGTGGGCAGATGACGCGCCCAGCCTAGCTGCCGGGCCGCGGCCCGGGCAGCCCTCGGCGACGACGCAGCCCCCGACCCGTCCCTGAACCGGCCCGCCCCTGAACTAGACTGGCCGGCACATTGCCGGACGTCGAGACCGCACCGAGGAAGAAGATCGTGGCCCTGAGAAAAGCGCCCCAGCCCACCGAGCCGGAGCCGGTGGCCCCCGTCGTGGAGGGCACCGGCCCGCGCAAGAAGTCGGCACCGACGCCGTCACGCCGGGACGCCGAGGCCGCCCGACGCCAGCGCCTCAACCCCAGCCTGTCGCCCAAGGAGGCCCGCAAGCGGCAGCGGCAGCAGGACTTCCAGCGCCGACAGAAGACCATGACGCTGACGGAGAGCCAGCCCGAGCGCCAGCTGATGCGCGACCACGTGGACGCGCGCTGGAACCTCGGCGAGTTCGCCCTGCCGATCTTCATGCTGCTGCTGGTGTTGACCCTGGTGCCGGGGTTCGTGCAGTGGATGAACGTGTTCCTGGTCTTCTCGTGGAGCTACATCCTCGGCATGGTGCTGGACACGATGCTGATGTGGCGCAAGTACAAGAAGCTGGCGTCCGAGCGGCTCGGGCTGACCTCCTTCCGCGGGTTGCTCATGTACGGATTCAACCGGCAGCTGTCGTTCCGCCGGTGGCGCCAGCCCCCGCCGCGGGTCAAGCGGGGCGAGGCGATCTGATGTCGTTCCGCTGGGTGACCGAGCAGACGGTGGACGACCGCGACACCGGCCTGGGGCAGTGCTTCCCCACCCGGGCGGACGCCGAGGCCTGGCTCACCGGTTCGTACGAGGACCTGGTGGACGCCGGCGTCACCGACGTCACGCTGATGGAGGACGACCACGTCCTCTACGGCCCCATGAGCCTCTTGGCATGACCAACGCGCCCCGCGACTCGCTGGCGACTCGCCGGTGACTCGCCGGTGATTTGCATTTGGACCCGAGGAAATGGCGCCATGGCGCCATTTCCTCGGGTCCACATGCTCCTCGACGGCCCCTCCGCGCGTCGGCAGCCGCTCGTGCGGGGCCGCAGCGGGGCGGGGCTCAGGCGCGCACCTGGGGGGTGACCAGGGGCGCCTTCTCGACGCTGAACGGCTCGATGCGGTTGCGCACGGCGACGCCCACCTCGCTGCCCGGCTTGAAGGGCGGGTCGAGCAGGGCCAAGCCGATGCCCACCGTCAGCGTCGGCGAGAAGGTGCCCGAGGTGACGGTGCCGATCACCGCGCCGTCGGCGTCCACCACGTCCATCCCCGGCCGCGGGATGGCCCGGCCCGGTGCCTGCAGCGCGCGCAGGCGGCGCGACGGCCCGGCGGCGCGCTCGGCGCGGAGGGCGTCCGCCCCCCAGAAGGTCGGCTTGTCCCAGCCCACGGCCCACACCAGACCGGCCATGACCGGAGTGATCTCGGGCGACAGCTCGTGCCCGTGCAGGGCGTACCCCATCTCGGTGCGCAGGGTGTCACGGGCGCCCAGGCCACAAGGGGTGATGCCGAGGTCGGCCCCGGCCGCCATCACCGCGTCCCACACCGCGCCGGCGTCCTCGCTGCGGCACACGAGCTCGTACCCACGCTCGCCGGTGTAGCCCGTGCGGCAGACGGTGAGCTCCGCGTCGGCGATGCGGCCGGTGCGGAACTGCATGTAGTCGAACTCCGCATCGACGCCCAGCGCGGTCAGCACGTCGTCCGACAACGGCCCCTGGACGGCGATGACGGCGAACTCGGCGTGCTGGTTCTCCACCGTGAGGCCCTCCGGCGCGGCCTCGGCCAGCAACCGGACGACCTCGGCCGTGTTCGCCGCGTTGGGGATGCAGAACACGTCGTCGTCGGCGCGCAGGTAGACGATCAGGTCGTCGACGACGCCCCCGTCGGGCGCGCAGCACAGCGTGTACTGCGCCTGGCCCGGGCCGATGCGGTCGAGGTCGTTGGTGAGGCAGGCGTTGACGAACGCCCGGGCGCCCGGGCCGCTGATGCGGGCCTTGCCGAGGTGGCTGACGTCGAACACGCCGACGGCCTGGCGCACCGCGTGGTGCTCGGCGACGACGCCGGCGTACTGCAGCGGCATGCTCCACCCGCCGAACTCGGCGAACTTCGCCCCGAGGGCGACGTGACGGTCGTGCAGGGGCGAGGTGAGCAGGTCGGCCATGGCCCCAACGTAGCGTGGGGATAGGGTGGGGACGAGTCTTTGCGCCCAGACTCCAGCACCCAGAGAGGAACCCTCGTGCCCGTCTCCGAACTGCCCACCATCACCTCCGCCACCTCCGTGCCGTCCTCGACGGACGTCCTCGTCGTCGGGATGGCCGAGGCCCTGGGTTCCTCTGTGCTCGTCGGCGTCCCGGACGACGTCGACAAGGCGTGGTCGAAGCGTTCGGGCAGCCCGTTGATGGAGGCGGCCCAGACGCTGGGCGCCCTGCCCAAGCCCGGGACGGTCGTGGCGCTGCCCGGCTCGCCCGTCGTCGTCGTGGTGGGTGTCGGCGGTGTTGACGTGACGCCCGAGCAGGTGCGTCGGGCCACCGGCAACGCCGTGCGCGCGGCCGCGCGCTTGGCCGGCGACCGCAGCCTTTCTGTCGCGGTGAGCCTCGAGGCCGTCGAGCCCGAGGTCATCCGCGGCGTCACGGAGGGCGCCCTGCTGGGCGCCTACAGCTACGCGAAGGCGTCCGCCACGAAGGCCGCGCGCCCGATCGGCGCGGTCACGATCGTGTCGGACGCCCCCGCCGCGGCTGCGGCGGTGGCCGAGGGTGAGACCGTCGCGAAGGCCGTCTGCCGCGCCCGCGACTGGGTGAACACCCCCGCCAACGCCCTCTACCCCGAGACGTTCGCCGACGACGTGCGGGACATGGCCAAGGGCACGCGGCTCGACGTCGAGGTGCTGGACGAGAAGGCCCTGGCCCGGGGTGGCTACGGCGGCATCCTCGCCGTCGGCGGCGGTTCGGCCCGTCCGCCGCGGCTGGTGCGCGCGACGCACAACCCGCGCGGCGCGAAGGCCCACCTGGCGCTGGTGGGCAAGGGCATCACGTTCGACACCGGTGGCCTCAACCTCAAGCCCGCCGACGGCATGTACACCATGAAGTGCGACATGGGCGGGGCGGCCGCGGTGCTCGCGGCCGTGGCCGCCATCGCCGAGTTGAAGCTGAAGGTGAAGGTGACCGCATGGGCGCCCCTGGCGGAGAACATGCCGTCGGGCACGGCCTACCGTCCCTCCGACGTGCTCACCATGTACGGCGGCACGACCGTGGAGAACGCCAACTCCGACGCCGAGGGGCGCATCGTCATGGCGGACGCCCTCGTGCGCGCCGGCGAGGATGACCCCGACCTGCTCGTCGATGTCGCGACCCTGACCGGTGCGTGCCTCGTCGCCCTCGGCGAGCGGACCGCCGGGCTGATGGCGTCCGACGACGCGACCGCCGATCTGCTGCTCGATGCCGCGGAGTCGTCCGGGGAGCCCTTCTGGCACCTGCCGATCCCCGAGGAGATCAAGGACAACCTCTCCAGCGATGTGGCCGATCTGGTGAGCTCCGGCAAGAGCCGCTACGGCGGCGCACTCACGGCGGCCGCGTTCCTGCGCGAGTTCGCCGGCGAGGGACGCCCGTGGGCGCACCTCGACATCGCCGGGCCGGCCTGGAACGGCAACGCCCCGCGTGACTACACGCCGAAGTACGGCACGGGCTTCGCCGTCCGCACCCTGGTCAGCCTCGCGCGGGACCTGGCCCGCGGTTGATCCCGCTCCGCTGAGGAGCACCGTCCGGTTCGCCACGCGATGGGTGTGCGTGTCGGATCGGACGGCTAGGCTGGCCCCCGATCGGCCAACCACGACGACAGCACCGACGAAGGAGCCTGACAGCCATGTCGACAGAAGTCCCTCTCCCCGCACTCGGCGAGTCCGTGACCGAGGGCACCATCAGCCGCTGGCTCAAGGAGGTCGGCGACACCGTCGAGGCCGACGAAGCCCTCGTCGAGGTGTCCACCGACAAGGTCGACACCGAGATCCCCTCCCCCGTGGCCGGCACCCTGCTCGAAATCAAGGTCAACGAGGACGAAACCGCCGAGGTCGGCGCCGTCCTCGCCATCATCGGCGACCCCGACCAGGCCGGCACCTCGTCCGACGCCCCCGCCGACGACAGCGGCCAGGCGGACGCCCCCGCCGACGACGAGCCGCCCCTGGCGCAGGAGGGCAAGCCCTCCACCGAAGCCGACGACGAGGCCGAGGCACCCAAGCCCGCCCCGAAGCCGTCCGGCGGCGGCGCGGCCACCTCCGGCACCGACGTCACCCTCCCCGCACTCGGCGAGTCCGTGACCGAGGGCACCATCAGCCGCTGGCTCAAGGAGGTCGGCGACACCGTCGAGGCCGACGAAGCCCTCGTCGAGGTGTCCACCGACAAGGTCGACACCGAGATCCCCTCCCCCGTCGCCGGCACCCTCCTTGAGATCAAGGTCAACGAGGACGAAACCGCCGAGGGCGGCGCCGTCCTCGCCATCATCGGCGACCCCGACCAAGCCGGCGCGCAGCAGGAGTCCGTGGCTCCTGCCCCGGACGCCGGCGAGGTGGCCGAGGAGGAGGGCGCCGCCGCCGATGCGGCGAACGCGTCCTCCGGGGAGTCCGCTCCGGCAGACACCCCCGGAACCCCCGCCGAGCCGAAGGACGAGGCGCCCGCGAAGGGTTCGGGCTCCGAGGCCCCCACCCCCGGGACGGCCGCACCGCGGCGTGCCGCCGGCTCGAGCGACGTGGGTTACGTGACGCCGCTGGTGCGCAAGCTGGCCTCCCAGCACGACGTGGACCTCAGCTCGCTGACGGGCACCGGCGTGGGCGGTCGCATCCGCAAGCAGGACGTCCTGGCCGCCGCCGAGGAGGCAAAGAAGGCCGCCGAGGCGCCGAAGCAGGAGGCCCCGAAGCAGGAGGCAGCCGCCGAGCAGCCCCAGGCCGCGCCGCAGCCGTCCACGCCGAAGGCCGACGCGAAGCCGGACAGCAAGCGCGGCACGACGGAGAAGATCAGCCGCATGCGCAAGGTGATCGCCTCGCGCATGATGGAGTCGCTCCAGGGCTCGGCCCAGCTGACGGCGACCGTTGAGGTCGACCTGACGGCGATCAGCCAGCTCCGGGCGCGCGCCAAGGACGACTTCAAGGCGCGCGAGGGTGCTTCGCTGTCGTACCTTCCGTTCATCGTGAAGGCGGCGACCGAGGGCCTGCGGCAGTTCGCGATGTTGAACGCGGAGCTGGACACCGAGGCCGGCCAGGTGACCTACCACGACGCCGAGCACATGGGCATCGCGGTGGACACCGAGCGCGGCCTCATGGTGCCGGTGATCAAGGATGCCGGCGACCTCACCGTGACGGCGCTCGCCAAGAAGATCGGCGACATCGCGAAGCGGACCCGTGACGGCAAGATCGGCCCCGACGAGCTGAGCGGCGGCACGTTCACCATCACCAACTACGGCTCGGCCGGCACGCTGTTCGACACGCCCATCATCAACCAGCCGCAGTCGGGCATCCTCGGCACGGGTGCGCTGGTGAAGCGCCCGATGGTGATCAAGGATGCGAAGCTCGGCGAGGTCATCGCGATCCGCGACATGATGTACCTCTCGCTGAGCTACGACCACCGCCTGGTCGACGGCGCGGACGCCGCCCGCTTCCTGAGCTTCGTGAAGGCGCGGCTCGAGGAGGGCGCGTTCGGCGCCGAGTTCGGCCTGTGACGCCCCTGGCCGGGCCGGCCAGCTCCGGCGTCGTGAACGCCGGTGCGGCCGGGCCCGGCCCGCTCGGCTTCCACTACCTGGGGCTGGCCGACACCCCGCCCACCCGGGGGGAGTACATGGCGACCTGGGACGTGCAGCGCGCCGTGCACGCCCAGGTGGTGGCCGGTGAGCTGCCGCCGCAGGTGTTGTTCGTCGAGCACGACCCGGTGTACACGGCCGGTCGGCGGACGCTGCCGGCCGAGCGTCCCTTCGACGGTACCCCCGTCGTCGACGTCGACCGTGGCGGCAAGATCACCTACCACGGCCCGGGCCAGCTCGTGGGCTACCCCATCGTCGGGCTGACCCGCCAGATCGGCCCGTTGGAGTACGTTCGCCGCCTCGAGCAGGCGGTCATCGATCTGCTGGACGCCCACGGCGTCCCCGCCGGCCGCGTCGAGGGCCGCACCGGCGTCTGGCTCGCTCCCTCCGGGGGACGCCCGGAGCGCAAGATCTGCGCGATCGGCATCCGGGTCTCCCGCATGACGACGCTGCACGGCTTCGCGCTCAACGTGCGCGCCGAGGCGACCGGTGCGTTCGGCAACATCATCCCCTGCGGCATCGCCGACGCCGGCGTGACGTCGCTGGAGCACGAGCTCGGACGCCCCGCGCCCGCGTTGGTCGAGGTCGCCCGCCAGCTCGAACCGCTGCTGCGCGAACAGTTGTCCTTCGCCTGGACGGAGGACACCCCCGCGTAACCCGGCTTCGTTAGGCTGGCAGCGGTTCGACGAACGGGAGGAAAGCGCGTGACGGTCCGGATCGGAGTGCTGACGTCGGGGGGCGACGCCCAGGGCATGAACGCGGCCGTGCGGGCCGTCGTCCGGGCCGGCATCCAGGCGGGTGCCGAGGTGTTCGGCATCCACGAGGGCTGGCAGGGCGCCGTCGACGGCGGCGACCAGATCCGCCGCCTGGAGTGGGACGACGTCGGCAACGTCCTGGCCCGCGGCGGCACGGTCATCGGCACCGCCCGGTGCGCGGCGTTCCGCGAGCGCGACGGGCGCAAGCGGGCGGCGCTGAATCTCATCACGCACGGCATCGATCGCATCATCGTCATCGGCGGCGACGGGTCCCTCACCGGCACCGACCGGCTGCGCGAGGAGTGGCCCGCCTTCGTTGCCGAGCTGGCCGACGCGGGCGAGATCACCGCCGAGCAGGCCGAGCGGCACGCGCAACTCGTCATCGCCGGCCTGGTCGGCTCGATCGACAACGACATGGTCGGCACCGACATGACGATCGGCACGGACTCCGCGCTGCACCGAATCACCGAGGCCATCGACGCCATCAGCAGCACCGCCGCCAGCCACCAGCGCTCCTTCGTGGTCGAGGTGATGGGCCGGCACTGCGGCTACCTGGCGGTCATGAGCGCCATCGCGGGGGCGGCCGACTACGTGTTGATCCCCGAGTCGCCGCCGGCCGACGACTGGAAGCAGCACATGTCCCACGTGCTGCGCCAGAGCCGGCGCGCCGGGCGGCGGACGTCCATCGTGGTGATCGCCGAGGGGACGCAGGACCGGCAGGGCAACCCGATCACGCCCGAGGACGTCCGCGCGGTGCTGGCCGACGAGATGGGCGAGGACGCCCGCGTGACGATCCTCGGCCACGTCCAACGGGGCGGGACGCCGAGCGCGTACGACCGCTGGATGGCGACCATGCTCGGCCACGCCGCCGTCGGGGAGGTGCTGCGCGGCGATCGCGAACCGCAGCTCGTCGCCGTGCGCGGCAACCGGCCCACGTTCATGCCGCTCATGGAGGCGGTCGCTGCGACGCGGCGGGTGGCGTCCCTCATCGAGGAGGGCCGCTACGACGAGGCGATGGCCGCCCGCGGGCGATCGTTCGTCCAGATGACGCAGGCTTTTCACCAGCTCTCGGAGGCGCGGCCGGACGCCGAACCGCTCGAGGACTGCCGCCAGATCGGCGTCCTGCACTGCGGTGGCCTGGCGCCGGGCATGAACGCCACGGCGGCGGCCGTCATCCGGCTGGGGATCGACCGCGGGCATGAGATGTTCGGCGTCCACGGCGGCTTCCCCGGGCTGATCGACGGCGACATCCGCCGGCTCGGCTGGGGCGACGTGGAGGGGTGGACGGCATCCGGCGGGGCGAACCTGGGGACGCGCCGGACGATTCCGACCGAGGAGGACCTCTACGCCCTCTCACGCTCGATCGAGACCTCCGGGTTGGACGCCCTCATCATCATCGGCGGCTTCAACGCCTACCGAGCCCTCACGCTGATCCATGCGGAACGCAAGCGGTTCCCGGCGCTGCGGCTCCCGATCGTCGTGGTGCCGTGCTCGATCGACAACAACCTGCCCGGCCTGCAGATGGCGGTGGGGGCGGACACGGCGCTGAACGTGGCCGTGTCGTCGGTGGACCTCATCAAGATGTCCGCCTCGGCGGCGAAGCGTGCGTTCGTGGTGGAGACGATGGGGCGCCACTGCGGCTTCCTGACGCTGACCACGGGCGTGGCCGTCGGCGCCGAGCGGGTCTACCTGCACGAGGACGGCATCACGATCGCCGACCTGAAGACCGACATCGACGCGATGGTCGAGGGGTTCCGCAGCGGCCGGTCGTTCTACCTCGCGATCCGCAACGAAGAGGCGTCCCCCTTCTACACCACCGACCTCATCACCCGGATGTTCGAGGCCGAGGGCCGGGGCGAGTTCAGCGTCCGCGGCAGCGTGCTCGGGCACGTCCAGCAGGGCGGGGCGCCCTCGCCGTTCGACCGCATCAACGGCGTCCGGCTCGCCTCCCAGGCGATGCAGTGGGTGACCGAGCAGCTCGCGTCCGGCGCCGACCAGCACGTGTTCGTCACCCCGGACGGGATGCGGGACGTCCGCGACCTCGACGAGCTGGTGGACTGGCAGGCGCGGCGTCCGCTGGAGCAGTGGTGGCTGGAGCTCAAGCCCGTGCTGCACGACCTCACCCGGACGCCCGGCGTCGCGTCCGCACCCGGGTCGCTGACGGGGCGCGGGGCACGGCCGACTACCATGGAACGGTGACCGACACCCAGCCGCGCCGTCTGCTCCGCATCGAGGCCCGCAACGCCGAGACGCCGATCGAACGCAAGCCGTCGTGGATCAAGACGCGCGCGGTGATGGGCCCGGAGTACCGGGACATGCAGTCGCGGGTGAAGAACTCCGACCTCCACACCGTGTGCCAGGAGGCGGGCTGCCCCAACATCTTCGAGTGCTGGGAGGATCGGGAGGCCACGTTCCTGATCGGCGGGGACGCCTGCACGCGCCGCTGCGACTTCTGCCAGATCGCCACCGCCAAGCCGACCGACTACGACCGTGACGAGCCGCGTCGGGTCGCCGAATCGGTGCGCGAGATGGGGCTGAAGTACGCCACCGTCACCGGCGTCGCGCGCGACGACCTGCCGGATGGCGCCTCGTGGCTCTACGCCGAGACGTGCCGCCAGATCCGCGAGCTCAACCCCGGCACCGGGGTAGAGCTGCTGGTGGACGACTTCAAGGGCGAGGACGGGCCGCTGCAGACGGTCTTCGAGGCGCGTCCCGAGGTGTTCGCCCACAACCTGGAGACCGTGCCGCGCATCTTCAAGCGCATCCGGCCGGCGTTCGACTACGACCGCAGCCTCGCGGTGCTGCAGAAGGCCCGGGCGTTCGGTCTGGTCACCAAGAGCAACCTCATCCTGGGCATGGGCGAGACCCGCGAGGAGATCAGCCAGGCGCTGCGCGACATCCACAACGCGGGCACCGAACTCATCACCATCACCCAGTACCTGCGACCCTCCGCGCTCCACCACCCCATCGACCGGTGGGTGACGCCGGAGGAGTTCGCCGAGCTGGAGGCCGAGGCGAAGGAGATCGGGTTCTCGGGCGTCCTCTCCGGGCCGCTCGTCCGCTCGTCCTACCGCGCCGGACGCCTCTACCGCACCGCACTGCAGGCGCGCCGCTGAGCCTGCGGCCGGCGTCAACACCTGGGCCCAGCACCGGTAGGATGGGCCACCGAGTCGAGCAGGAGTGGTGAGCCCATGGCGAGCGAGAAGGCGAAGGAACTCGCCCGGAAGCAGAAGGAACAGATCCGGGCCGAGAAGCTGCGCAAGAAGAACAGCGACGACCCCAAGGACTGGGGGCGTTGGCGCCAGTTCACCGAGGCGTACAAGCGCACCAACGAGATCGACCCGTCGACGCGGTGGTGGATGCTGGGTGTCGCGGTGGGCGTCATCGTCGTCATCGCGGCCATCGGGCTGCTGACCAACCTGGCCTGGTGGGCGTGGGTGCCGCTGGCCCTCATGTCGGCGCTGCTGGGCGCCATGCTGGTGCTCACGCGCAAGGCCCGCACCGCCATGATCACCCGGTACGCCGGCCAGCCCGGCTCGGCCGAGGTGGCGTTGCAGATGCTCAACAAGCGCCGCTACTCCTACGACCTCGGCATCGCCGCGACCCGCGAGCTCGACCTGGTGCATCGCGTCCTCGGCCCCGGCGGCATCGTCCTGATCGGCGAGGGAGCCCCCGGCCGCACCCGCAAGTTGCTGAGCGAGCAGGAGCGGCGTCACGGGCAGGTCAGCTACGGCACGGCCGTCACCACCCTCATGATCGGCGACGCCCCCAACCAGGTGAAGCTCGGCGACCTGCAGAAGCGCATCGAGAAGATGCCGAAGGTGCTGGCCCCGTTCCAGGTCACCGAGGTGCAGTCGCGCCTCAAGGCGCTGCACCTGCGCAACCAGATGCCGATCCCGAAGGGCCCCATGCCGACCCCGAAGGGCATGAACCGCGCCATGCGAGGCCGTTGATTGAACATCGTCAACGCCGAGCACGTCAGCCTGGCGTACGGCACCCGCACCCTGCTCGACGACGTCTCCCTCGGCCTGTCCGCCGGCGAGGTGGTGGGCGTCGTCGGCCGCAACGGCGACGGCAAGTCGACCCTGCTGAACCTGCTCGTCGGCGCCCTCGAGCCGGACGCCGGCGCCGTGGTCCGCGCCTCGTCGGCGTCCATCGGGCACCTGGCCCAGGCGGAGGAGTTCGCGCCGGGGGCGTCCGTGCGCGACGTGATCGTGGGCGGGGAGCCCGACCACGTGTGGGCGGCGGACGCCTACCGCCGCGGCGTGGTCGAGCACCTGCTGGCCGGCATCGACCTGGCCACCGACACCGGACGCCTCTCCGGCGGTGAGCGGCGGCGCGTGGCCCTGGTGGCGCTGATGCTGGGCCACCACGACCTCGTCGTCCTCGACGAGCCCACCAACCACCTCGACGTCGAAGCCGTCGGCTGGCTCGCCACCCATTTGGCCGAACTTCGCGACCGTGGCACCGCGATGGCGATCGTCAGCCACGACCGCTGGTTCCTGGACGCCGTCTGCACCCGCGTCTGGGAGGTGCACGACGCCACGGTGGACGCCTACGGCGGCGGGTACGCCGCCTACGTGCTGGCCCGGGTCGAACGGCAGCGGCAGGCGGCGGCCAACGAGTCCCGCCGGCAGAACCTGGCCCGCAAGGAGCTGGCGTGGTTGCGCCGCGGCGCGCCGGCGCGGACGAGCAAGCCCAAGTTCCGCATCGACGCGGCGACGACGCTGATCGCCGACGTCCCCGAGCCCCGCGACTCCCTCGCGTTGCAGCGCTTCGCGGTGACCCGGCTGGGCAAGGACGTCTTTGACCTCACCGATGTGGTCGCCGAGGTGCCCGTCCGCACGGCGGACGCCGCGGGGCCGGACGCCGCCGCGCCGGACACCGCCACCCGGCGGCTCTTCGGTCCGCTGACCTGGTCGATCGGGCCCGGGGACCGGATCGGGCTCGTCGGGGTGAACGGCTCGGGCAAGTCCACGCTGCTGCGGCTGCTCGCACACGAGCAGGCACCGACGTCCGGGCGCGTGAAGCAGGGCAAGACGCTGCGGATCGGTCACCTCAGCCAGGCCGTCGTGGAGCTCGACCCGCGCGACCGGGTGCTCGACTCCGTCACCAGGCTCGCGAACGCCACCCGGTTGGAGACCGGACGCGACGTCACCGCCACCCAGCTGTTGGAGGACTTCGGCTTCACCGGCGACCGCCTCGTCACCCGCATCGGGGAGCTCTCCGGCGGGGAGCGGCGGCGGCTGGCCTTCCTGCGCCTGCTCATCGCCGAGCCCAACGTCCTGCTGCTCGACGAGCCCACCAATGATCTCGACATCGACACCCTCACCGTCGTCGAGGACCACCTGGACACCTGGCCCGGCACGCTGGTCGCCGTCAGCCACGACCGGTACTTCCTCGAGCGGGTGTGCGACGTCACCCACGCGATCCTGGACGACGGCCGCGTCGTGATGCTGCCCGGTGGCGTCGAGGAGTACCTCGCGGGTCGCCGGGCGGCGGCGCCGGCCAAGACGTCCGCCTCGGCCCGCTCCACGGGCGGCGCGGCGTCCAGCTCGGCGGCCACGCCGGCAGCGGCGGCGTCCGGGCTCAGCGCGGCGCAGGAGCGCGCGGCGAAGAAGGAGCTGGCCCGGCTGGAGTCGCGACTGACCAAGCTTGGGCGGTCGATCGAGCAGGTCCACCACCGCATGGCCGAACACGCGGCCGACCACGCGCGCCTCACCACGCTGCAGGCCGAGCTCGAGCAGCTCACCGACGAGCAGTCCGAGGCCGAGCTGGCCTGGCTCGAGGCCGCTGAGACGCTCGAGTAGGCGACCACCGGTCACGACGCCCCCCGCGCGCCCCACCGGGGGCGTCGCACTTGGCGCACCGTATGCCACCTGGCCCACCGGGATCTCACTTGGCGCAGTGCAGCTCACGTGGCGCCGTGTGGCTCACGTGGCGGCCCGTGGACAGCCCGCCGGGTGAGCCCCGCTGCGCCACGTGAACCTGAGCTGCGCCACGTGAACCTGGGCTGCGCCACGTGAACCTGGGCTGCGCCACGTGGACCTGGGCTGCGCCACGTGAACCTGGGCTGCGCCGCGTGAACGGCCCGTTGGGCCCCGTGGCCACCGCTCCCCCTCACCACCCGTCCCCGAACGCACGGGCGCCCGGACGGTCGGAACCGTCCGGGCGCACGCGTCGTACCGGCGAGCCTCAGCTCACCAGGTGCTCGCGCTCGATGATCGCGTCGCGCAGCTCGCGGCGCTTGCGCTGCTCGGCCGGGTCGGGCACGGGCACCGCGGAGAGCAACCGCTGGGTGTAGGGGTGCTGCGGGCGGGTGACGATGTCGAGGGTGTCCCCGACCTCGACGAGGTGGCCACGGTGCATGACGGCGATCCGCGTGGAGACCTGCTCGACGACCGCCAGGTCGTGGCTGATGAACAGGCACGCGAAGCCGTACTGCTCCTGCAGCTCCTTGAAGAGCTTCAGGACGCGTGCCTGCACCGACACGTCGAGCGCCGAGGTGGGCTCGTCGGCGATCAGCAGCTTCGGGTTCAGCGCCAGCGATCGGGCGATGCCGATGCGCTGCCGCTGCCCACCGGAGAGCTCGTGCGGGTACCGGTTGCGCATGGAGCGCGGCAGGTGCACGGAGTCGAGGAGATCCTCGACGCGGCGGCTCAGGTCGGCGCCCTTGAGGCCCTCGTGCAGCAGCAGGGGCTCGCCGATGGACTCGCCCACGGGCAGGCGCGGGTTGAGCGAGCTGCCCGGATCCTGGAACACGATGCCCACCGTCTTGCGGAAGGGCTTGAGTTCCTTCATCGAGGCGTTGGTGATGTCGTGTCCCGCGACGGTCAGGCGTCCCTCCCGCACGGGCAGGAGGGCGACGGCGGCGCGTCCGATCGTGGTCTTGCCCGAGCCGGACTCCCCCACCAGGCCGACCACCTCGCCCTGCTCGACGCGCAGGTTGATGTGCTCGGCGGCACGGAACTCCGCCCGCCGGCCCTGCTTGGGGTAGACGATGGCGACGTCCTCCATGAGGAGCGCGGGCGCCGCGTCCGAGAGGGGCTCGTTGAGGGGCACCGGGGTGCCCTCGGCCTCGATGACGGTGCGCGGCGGGGTGTCGAACTCGGTGGATTCGACGTGCTCGGCGAGGTGCGGCACGGACGCCAGCAGCTGCTGGGTGTAGGGGTGCTGCGGGTGGTTGAAGATCTCGTCGGAGGAACCGTGCTCGACGACGCGCCCGTCCTTCATCACGATGATGCGGTCGGCCATGTCGGCCACCACGCCCATGTCGTGGGTGATGAGGATGATGCCGGCGCTGACCCGCTCGCGGAGCTGGCGCATGAGCTTGAGGATCTCGGCCTGCACGGTCACGTCGAGCGCCGTGGTGGGCTCGTCGGCGATCAGCAGCTTCGGCTCACAGGCCAGCGCCTGGGCGATCATGATGCGCTGCCGCTGACCACCGGAGAGCTGGTGGGGGAACTTGTTGAAGCTGTCCTCCGGGTCGGGGATCTCGACCATACGCATGAGGTCGATCGCCCGCTCCTTGGCGGCACCGGGGTTGATGAGGTAATGCGTCCGGAGGGTTTCCACGATCTGGAACCCGACGGTGTACACCGGGTTCAGCGCGGTCATGGGCTCTTGGAAGATCACCGAGATCTCGTTGCCGCGCACCTCCCGCAGCTCCTGAATGCTCATGCCCACGAGCTCAGTGCCCTTGAGATCGGCCGAGCCGGTGGCCCGCCCGGTCGGAGGCAGGAGGCCGAGCAGGCTCATGGAGGACTGCGTCTTGCCCGAGCCGGACTCACCCACGATCGCGAGCACCTCGCCCGCGCGGAGCTGGTAGCTCATGTTCTCGACGGCGGTAAACCACTCCTGCCCCACCCAGAACCGAACGGTGAGGTCCTTGACGTCGAGGATGACGTCACCCTTGGCGACGGGGCCTCCCGTGTCCTTGCTCAACTTGATGGCGTCGGTGAAGACCGAGCGCGAAGGGGTGCTGCTCACGAGGCGTCCTCCTTGCTCTGGACGGCGGTGGCGCCGTTGCTCTGGACGGCGGTCGCGCCGTTGCTCTGGGCGCTGGCGGCCCCCCGGGACGCGACCAACTGCTTCTCGGCCTTGGCCATGGCGCGGGCGGACGGGATCTTCTTCGTGCGCGGGTCGAACGCGTCGCGCAACCCGTCGCCGATGAAGTTGATGCTCAGGGCGATCAGGATGATGAACAGACCGGGCCACCAGAACAGCCACGGACGCGTCGAGAACGCCCCCTGGTTGTCGGAGATGAGGTACCCCAGCGAGATGTTGGGCGGCCCGATGCCAAAGTTGACGAAGCTCAGGGCCGCCTCCAGGGTCACGGCGGCCGACATCAGCAGCGTGCCGTTCACCACGATGACGCCGATGGCATTCGGCAGCATGTGCTTGGTGATGATGCGCCAGTCGCTCGCACCGGCCACGCGGGCCGAATCAACGAACTCGCGCTCGCGCAACGTCAGGAACTCCGAGCGGACGAGTCGTGCCAGGCCGGTCCACAGGATGCACCCGAGGGCGACGGCCAGCATCACCGGCATGTTCTCGCGGATGGATGCCGTCAGTTCCGGCCCCGCCCCGATGCGCAGCGGCACCCGGGAGACCAGGGCGCCGAGCACCGCACCCAGCACGATGACCGGCAGGGTGATGATGAGGTCGGTGAATCGCATGAGCGCCATGTCGACCTTGCCGCGGTAGAAGCCGGCCGCCGACCCGACCGTCACGCCGATGAGCAGCGCGACGATGCCCAGGATGAACGCCACCAGCAGCGACGTCTGCACCCCCAGCATCACCTGGGCGAAGTAGTCACGGCCGAGCGAATCCTGCCCGAACGGGTTGGCGCCAATGGCGAAACCGGTGGCACCACCGATGCCGGGGACGCTCAGCGTGGGGCGCCCGCCGTCGATGACGTCGCCGGAGGTGATCTCCTGCACGCGCCACAGCCCGGGGATGGGGCCAATGCCCATGCTCAGCACCGACAACAGGATCACCAGGCCGAGGGTGACGAGGCCGAAGATCGCGCCGCGGTGCCGGATGAACCGGCTCCAGACGATCTGGCCCTGGGAGAGGCCCTGCACCTCCTGGCCCTCACCGACGCCCTCGCCGCGCCCGTAGGCGTCCGCCGTGGCCTCGCCCGTGCGGGCGCTGGCGGCCTCGCCGGCGTCGTTGGCGTCGACGCCGATCTCGCGATCGGCCTGCGGACCATCCGGCAACGCCTGCTCGAGACGATCCGCGTCGTCCGGTTCGTTGTTCTGGAAACGATCGTTGCTCATGCGTTCACCCGAATCCTCGGATCGATGACGGCGTAGAGGAAGTCGGCGACGAGGTTGGCGATCATCGCCAGGCCGCCGGTCAAGATGATGTAGAACATGACCGGGTCGACCTCCTGGCCGTCCATGGAGGTGATGAACAACCGACCCATGCCGGCCCAGCCGAAGATGGTCTCGGTGATGACGGCGCCACCGATCAGCGTGATGAAGTCCACCGGCACGATGGAGGCCAGCGGCATCAGCGCGTTGCGCAGCGCGTGGCGGACGATGACGACCCGCTCCGACAGGCCCTTCGCCCGGGCGGTGCGGATGTAGTCCTGGTTCAGCACCTCGAGCATCGCGCCGCGCTGGTAACGCACGTAGGTCGCGAAGGAGATGAGCACCAGCGCCAGCGTCGGCAGCATGATGTGGGTCGCCCGGTCGAGCTGCGCCATCCAGAAGTCGGCGTTCAGGCCGGGCGTCGAGGCGCCAATCGTCGCGAGCGGACGGCCCCGGATCTGGGGTGCGTTGTTGTACGGGACCCACGTCTGCAGGACGCGGTCGACGAAGATCAGCACGCTCGTGAACAGGGCGGTGATCATGGCGCCCCGGATCGAGATCTGCCGATCGGGCCCGCCGAACAGCCACCCGATGAGCGCGGCGAGTGCGAGGGACAGCGCGAGCAACCCGATGATCCACAGCCAGTTCATCTCGACGTAGAAGAACAGCCACTGCAGCGGCCACCACAGCACCGTGCCGAGCACGGCGGTCGTCAGCGCCGCGTACAGGGCGCGCTTGTTGTTCATGCCCGCGAACAGGGCGCTGACGCCCAGGGCGAGCGCGACCGAGAGGACGCCGATGCCCACGATGCCGATGGTCGGGTTGTTCACCCAGCCGGTGAGCAGGGCGCCGGCGAACACGGCCAGGGTCACGACGAACGCGCCGACGAACACCTGGATGCGCTTGGCCCGCTTGCCGCCGAGCGCACCGGCCCAGAACAGGCCGGACACGATGCTCAGGATCACGACCAGCGGCCAGTTCACCGTGGGACTTTGCAGGTAGTCGTTGGCACCGATGGCGAGGAACTGCTTGAGCAGCACCGCGACCCAGAAGATCGGCAGGGAGTAGAGCAGGAACGACACGAACGTGATCGCGTAGTCGAAGCTCGTGTACTGACGCAGCGCCGAGACGAGGCCGATGGTCACGCCGAGGAGGATCGAGATGATGGTGGCGGCGAAGACCAACTGCACCGACGTGGCGATGGCGCCACGGACCAGCGTCGCGACCGGCTGCATGGTGCGCCAGGCGATGCCGAAGTCACCGGTGAGGAAGTTGCCCAGCCACAGGAAGTACCGCTGGTACCACGGCACGTCCAGGTTCAGCAGGCGGATGCGGTTGTCGATGAGCTCCTGCCGGTTCGGGGCGGGATTCTCGCGGAGGTCCACCAATGGGTCGAGCGCGAACTCGAGCAGGCCGTACATCAGGAACGACAGGACGAACAGCGTGCCTACTGCGAGCGCGAGACGTCGCGCGATGAAGCGTGCCATGGGCTACTCCGGATCAACAGGTTGGGTCGGTCGGTTGGGTTGGTGCACCCGAGGATGCTAGTGCCCCACACCCGCCGGTGGGGCGCCAGGCAACCTGGCGCCCCACCGTGTCCTGCTCTGGAGATGTCGCTGATCCGAGGATCAGGCGACCTCCCACTCCCAGAAGTTCCAGAAGTAGGTCGGCGCGAGCGGGATGGACGAGACGCCCGTCACCTGGTTGCTGATGCCGGTGATCTCCGGGAACTGGAAGATCGTGATGCCGAAGGCCTCGTCGACCAGGATCTTCTCCACCTCGCGGACGATCTCGTTCTGGCGGTCGGGGTCCGTCGTGACGTTCAGCTCGTTGAGCAGCTCGTCGGCACGGGTGCTGTTGAAACCGCCGTAGTTGTTCTGGCCGTCGCTCAGGAAGTTCGGCGGCACCTGCGAGACGCCCACGGCCGTCGACTGCCACCCGAAGAGCGACGCGTCGTACTGGTCGTTCTGGCTCAGGAGCTGGCCCCAGTCGACGCTGGACACGTCGACCACGGTGAAGCCCGCCTGGCCGGCGGCCTCGCTGATGAGCTGGAACTCCTGCTGACGACGCGTGTTGTTCTGCGCGAACATCATGCGGACCGTCGGGTTGGTGACGCCGGCCTGGGCGAGCAGCTCGCGCGCCGCGTCCACGTTGCCGCCGCCGCCGTAGGTGGCCTCCATGCCGTTGGCCTCTGCCGTCGCGTCGTACTCGGGCGAACCGGGAACGACGCTGAAGCTGTTGCGGACCTCGGCCTCGGGGTTGAGCGGCTTGATGATGTTGTCGATGATCTGCTGGCGCGGGATGGCCTGCAGGAACGCCTGGCGCACCAGACGCGCGGTGTCGGCGTTGCCGCCGTAGGTCGCCGGGTCGAACGGCCCGCCGTTGTTGAACACCAGGTCGACGTGTTCGTAGGTGGCGCCCGACTGGGTCAGCACCTCGACGTTGTCCATCGCCTGGAGCTGCTGGAGGATGTCGGCGGTCGACTGCGGCTGGGTGATGAGCACCTCGCCGTTCTGCAGGGCCTGCACCGACGCCTGGGCGTCAGGGATGATGCGGACCGTGACCTGGTCGATCGACGGGGTGCGCTCGCCCTGGTAGTTCTCGTTGCGCTCCAGCGTGATGTACTGCTCCTCGACGAGGTCGGTGATCACGTACGGGCCGCTGCTGACGAGGAGGTCCTCCTCGGTCGGCATCGACTTGAAGTTGAAGTCGTTGTTGAACACCTTGGCGATCTCCGCCAGCGCGGCGCGGTCGTTGTTCTGGAACGCGTCCAGCACGGCCTGCTTGCCGGCCTCGGCGTCCGCCGCCCCCAGCGCGCGCATGCCCACCACGTGCGCGGGCACGGTGGTCGGGCTCATGGCCAGGATCTCCCAGTCCACGAAGGGCTGGGAGAAGGTGTAGGTGAGCGACTTGCCGTCGTCGGAGATCTCGGGGAAATCCGTGATGAGTTGGTACCCGGGCGAGGCGGCGTTGAAGTAGACCGCGTCGCCCGCGACGCCGGAGACCTCACCGGTGTCGTCGTCGACCTCGATCGACTCCTGCTCCGCCTCGGACACCGTGTTGAAGTTCGTGGACGTGGCGCCCCACAGCAGCACGGCGTCAGCGGCAGTCACCGGCGTGCCGTCGGACCAGGTCGCCGTCTCGGCGAAGTTGATCTCCACCTGCAGCGGATCCTCGGAAACGAGCTCGTAGCTGCCGAACGAGGGGTTCTGGGTGATCTCGAGATCCTGGTTGTAGTAGCCGATCGCGTCGTTGGCCATGTACAGGATGTTGTTGTTCGCGGTCGCGTTGCCGTAGTCGGTGTCGCTGTTGCGGCTGAAGAACGCCTGGTTCCATGCCACGTTGATCGCCGTCGGGGTCGCGGCGTCGCCGCCGGTGCCCGATCCCGTCGTGCCGGGCGTGGTCGGCGTGCAGGCCGACAACGCCAGCGCGCCGGCCACCGCGGTGGCCGCAGCTGCGAAGAGCTTGCGCTTGCTCAATGTTCCTCCAAGTGGTGATGTGCCCTCGGCAGGGCTACTGCGCCACCCTGCCCGGACTCGGGACAGCGTGAACTTCGTGACCAGCACCGTACACAGCTGTATGGGGACGCCCCAACCATGCGTGACGCAGTGAAGTCGTTTCGTTACCGAAGTGGAACCCGAGCGGCACAGCGTCCGCCTCATTGTGAAAGTGAAGGCTGGTGGTGCGGTGACGGTCAGCGGCGTCGGACGACGACGGTGCCGAGGGCGAGGTCGGCGAGGCTGCGTCGCTCGGCGCCGATGACGAGGGCGGGCAGCACCAAGCAGATCAGCGCCGCCCGCACCACGGGGCGCCACCATCCCACGGCGCTGCGGTCGGTGCGGGTGACGCCCACCCCGGCGAGGAGTTGGCCGAAGCTGCTGCCGGTCAGCGCGGTCAGCAGCGCCTTCTCGACGAAGAACACGGCGAGGATCATCCAGGCCCGCCACCCCTGGTCGGTCAGGACGCCGGTGCCGAAGACTCCGACGGCGACGATCATCGATGCTGCCCAGTCCAGGGCCAGGGCCAGAACCCGCTGCGGCCAGGACGCCAGCGACCCGCGTCCTTGCGCGGGCAGACCGAGGGACGCCCCCGGCAGCGGCTCGTCTCCACTCACCCGGCGAGCCTACCGAGGCCACGGCGGGGCGCCGGCGTCCGCCGCTGTCGTTTGGACCCGAGGTTGTGGCGCCATGGCGCCATTTGCTCGGGTCCAAATGCTCAGCCATGCTCCGGCCACCATCCCGCCCGGGTCCGGCAGGGGGCGGAGCCCCCAGGGTGGGGGGCTGGGAGCGAAGCCTCCGGAGCGGGGGGCTGGGAGCGAAGCCTCCGGAGCGGGGGGCTGGGGGCGGAGCCCCCAGGGTGGCGGCAGGGGGTGGGGGGCTGGGGGCGGAGCCCCCAGGGTGGCGTAACACTGCTGAAACATGGACGTAAAGAACGGCCGCGCCGGGACGGTTACTGTCTCAGGGTCCAATCCCTACCGTTTCGGAGGAAAGATGTTCCAAGGCGCCGACGAACTGCTGGCGTACGTGGCCGAGAACGAGATCGAGACGATCGACGTCCGCTTCTGCGATCTCCCCGGTGTGATGCAGCACTTCACGATCCCCGCGTCGTTCCTGACTCCCGACGTCTTCGAGGACGGTCTGAGCTTCGACGGCAGCTCGATCCGCGGCTTCCAGAAGATCCACGAGTCGGACATGGCCCTGCTGCCCGACCCGACGACGGCGTACCTGGATCCCTTCCGCAAGAGCAAGACGCTGGTGCTCAACTGGTTCGTGCACGACCCGATCACCAAGGAGCCGTACAGCCGCGACCCGCGCAACATCGCGCGCAAGGCGCAGGAGTACCTGAAGAGCACGGGCATCGGCGATACCGCCTTCATGGGCCCCGAGGCCGAGTTCTACGTGTTCGACTCGGTGCGCTTCGAGACCAAGCAGAACGCCGGCTACTACTTCATCGAGTCCGAGGCGGGCGCGTGGGCGACCGGCTCGGAGAACGACGTGGACGGCCGCGTCAACCGCGGTTACAAGGTGAAGTACAAGGGTGGCTACTTCCCGGCCGCGCCCGTGGACCACTTCGGTGACCTGCGTGACGACATGGTGCGCCACCTCATCAACGCCGGTCTGGAGATCGAGCGGGCCCACCACGAGGTCGGCACGGCCGGCCAGGGTGAGATCGCCGTCAAGTTCGCCGAGCTGCTGACGGCCGCGGACAACCTGATGAAGTACAAGTACATCATCAAGAACACGGCGTGGGAGGCGGGCAAGACCGCCACGTTCATGCCGAAGCCCATCTTCGGCGACAACGGTTCGGGCATGCACGTGCACCAGTCCATCTGGGCGGACGGCAAGCCGCTGTTCGCGGACGAGGCCGGCTATGCGGGCCTGTCCGACCTGGCGCGCTGGTACATCGGTGGCATCCTGGCCCACGCTCCGGCGCTGCTCGCGTTCACCAACCCCACGGCGAACTCCTACCACCGCCTGATCCCGGGCTTCGAGGCGCCGGTCAACCTGGTCTACAGCCAGCGCAACCGTTCGGCGTGCATCCGCATCCCGATCACCGGCCCCTCGCCCAAGGCGAAGCGGATGGAGTTCCGCTGCCCCGACCCGTCGGCCAACCCGTACCTCGCGTTCTCCGCGATGCTGCTGGCCGGGCTCGACGGCATCGCCAACAAGACCGAGCCGCCGGCGCCGGTCGACAAGGACCTGTACGAGCTGCCCCCCGAGGAGCACGCCGAGATCGCGACCGTTCCCGGCTCGCTGGAGGAGGCTCTCAAGGCGCTCGAGGCCGACCACGACTTCCTCCTCGCCGGTGACGTGTTCACCTCCGACCTGATCGAGACGTGGATCGACCTGAAGAAGGAGGACATCAACGCCCTCCGTCAGCGTCCGCACCCGCACGAGTTCGAGATGTACTTCGACCTCTGACAGGTGCCGTTGACCTGAAAGGGCCCCTGACCTGCATTTTCGCAGCGTCAGGGGCCCTTTTCGCTTGGGCTCGTGGGGGCCAAATACCGCAGAAGTACCGTAGGAGATTCCGCTGAGCGGTTCTCGACGGGTCGTCAGGACGGTTTGAGCTTGCCACCCCATCTCTCGGTGGCCGCCCGGTCGAAACGGTAGACTTGCGTGGACCTCATGTTCTTCCGGACCTGGAGTTTGCCGATGCCCACCCTCCTCGAAGCGCCGTTCACGGCCCAGGGCTTCCCCGCTGCCGGCAACAGCTTGGCGTCGCGTTCCTCATGCATGTGGACCGATACGCGACTCGGCACCGGGTGTTCTTTGGCCTCGGACGGAAGCGCCCCGATCTGTTCGGCATGACGTTGCCGGGAGACTGGATCGTTGCCGAGGCGAAGGGTCGCTCGAACGGCATGGAGAGTGGCTTGCCCTCACAGCTGGCAGCCCAGAAGTCGATGATCAAGAGCATCAATGGTCAGAAGCCTGCTGTCGCCCTCGGTTGCGTCTCATCCTTCCCAGTCCCCTACTCCGGCGTCTGGGATCGGCTCCACGTCGACGTCGTTGATCCCCCACAGGAGGAGGTGGCCGTGGACATCGCCGTTGACCTCGACCTTTTCTGGCGCGCCTACTACGAGCCGTTCGTCCTGGCGGCAAGCACCGGAGAGGCGGTCGTCGATCCTCCTGGTTACGTCGTATCGCGCTTTCCAGGCCTTGGCCTTCGGGTCGGGCTTCGGATCTCGATTTACGAGCTGGTGGTAGGGAGTGAGCCGATCACCGCCGACTTACTCGGCTCCGCGCTTGCAGAATCGACCGCGGACGACGGGCAGGACCCCATCGGCCGTCCTGATGGCACGTTGGTTGAGACCTCGTGGGCTGAAGCCCTCGCCATCCAGGACTACGACGCTTAGTCATCGAGTGGATCGCACGAGCGCGGAGGACCGGCAGCTGCTCTACACGATGCTCACCCGGGTCGCGTCGAGAACCACGCCCACCTCGTCCGCGGCTTCGATGACACACACGCCTTGCCCAGCTCGACTGACAAATGTGCGCTGACCGCAACCGAGGTGCTCGAAGGGATCCTCGCCCGCGACGGTGCGGCCGTCTCCGCCGCCACGACGCAAACTACGGGCGCTTCGCCGGAGGCCCAGCTGCACGACGCGGTCACGCGGTACGCCGACGCGGTCACCCTCGCCGCATCCATGCTGCGTGCTGCCCCTGAGTACGCGGGACCCAGACCCTCCCCTGACTGCCGGGCATCCCCGAGGTTGTGGCCGACCATCCGAGCTGGGGGCCGTACCTGTCCGAGCGCTCGCGCCGAGCCAGCGCGCTGGCTAGCGAAGTCGCCCGACGCGAGAGGTTGCCGGCCTAGACGACGCGATACGACGACGTCCTCACGGCCGAGCTACGGCGAGAGCTCGCCGTCTGGCGCGCTGGCACCGGCGTGCCCGCCGACGAGCGCAGCCTCGCCGGACCTTTACCCCACGACAATGACGAGGCGGCGTACCACCGGAACCTCACCAACCGGATCAACGCCCGGTAGGGCGAAGCCCTCGACGTCTGGCAGGAGCGGATCGTCGCGCACGTCGGGCATCGCGACGAGCAGGCCGGTCAGTTGGCGAAGTACCTCGACGGCCTCCACCGTAAGGGGGTCGACGCCGAGCGGATGCTCGAGCTCGCCTTCGCCCGTGAACCGCTGCCGGTGGACCACCCAACTGCCGCGCTCGCCTATCGGGTGAAGGACCTCGTCGCACGGCGAACCCTGCGCGCGGCTCCGTTCGATGACTTGCGTCGCACGACGCCTTCGAGCAGCGGCCCTGCCCTGGGGCCTTGATGGCCAACTGTGCGCTTGGAATGTATCCACTGAGGCGATACACTCCAAGCATGAAGTCAAAGGATGCCCTCCACGTGCTCGCTGAGGTCACCGCCTACCAGTGGGGCATGGTGACGTCGGCTCAAGCCAGCCTGCACGGCATCACACGCCTCGACCTCTCCCGACTCGCCGCGGACGGCCAGCTAGAACGTCTCGCTCACGGGGTCTACAAGGACGCCGGCGCTCCCGCCGGCCCGCACGACGACCTGAAGGCAGCCTGGCTCAGCACCGATCCGAAGGCGATGGGCGAGGCGCGCATCAAGGACCCCGCCAACGGTGTCGTTGTGGCAGGAGAGTCCGCCGCCGACCTGCACGGCATCGGCGACTTCCGCGCCCTGCGGCACGAGTTCGTCTCCCCCGGCCGCCGCCAGAGTCAGCGCAGCGCCGTTCGCTACCGCCAGCGCACCCTCGACCCCTGCGACGTCACGCTCGTCGATGGTCTGCCGGTCATGACGATGGAGCGCACCATCGCCGATCTCGTCGAAGAGGTGGGCGACCTCAGCCTCGTCGCCGACGCACTCCGCGACGCCACTCGCAAGCGGGAGCTCGACCTCGAGCGGCTCCGATCACTCCTCGCTCACCTCGCCCAGCGCACCGGACTCAAGAAGGGTGATGGAGCCGCGCTGCTGGATCGGCTGATGGAGATCGCAGGCATCGACCCGGAGGCTGTCGCGCGTCGAGTCGCCGCCGACGCGTCGCTCGGCTCTCGGGTCGCTGCGAACTACCTCGTCGGCCTCAGCAAGCAAGACCTCGATCGGCTCGTCATGACACCCGAGATGCAACAGACCAGGCGCTCGATCCAAGAGTCGGTTGCCGCAACAATCCGGAGTTCGATGGCTCCCCAGCTCGCCGGCTTCAACGCAACTATGGAGCGCGTGAGCGCCGACCTGCTCACGAACGCAGGTCTCGACGAGGTCGCGCGCCGAATCTCAGCACAGCTCGTTGACAGCGACGTCATGGAGAAGATCAGCCGGGGATGGGTTACTGCGCTGAGCGACAGCATCGCGCTGAAGCCGGAGACGCTTGCCGCCATTCGTGAGACCCAGAAGGCGGTCACGCGTGGCTGAGCCCGAGCCGTACTCCACTCCGCGCGGCGTCGAAAACGCGATCAAGGACGCAGCGAGGAGGGCAGCTGCTGCCGATCCGTCACTCGACGTCAACAACCGGATCCAGCTGGAGTACTTCAACCGCTTCCTGAGCCGCGTGTTCTCCGAGGCCGGCGACTCCAAGTGGGTGCTGAAGGGCGGCACGGGCATGCTCGCCCGAGTGCCTTCGACCCGCGCCACTCGGGACATCGACCTGTACCGCCGCGGCTTAACTCTCACCGAAGCTCTCGACGACCTGATCCGCCTGACGGAGATCGACCTCGGTGACCACTTCCGGTTCCAGTACGTCAGCCACACCCAGTCGATCGGCAACGACACCCAGCCCTACACCGAAGGCTACCAGGCCAGGTTCGAGATCCTCATCGGCCTCAGCACCAAGGGCTCGCTGCAGGTTGACCTCGCCGTCGGCAGCGGGATCACCGGAGAGGTCACCACGACCGACCCGGCGAACGCACTGGAGCTGCCGCGCCTCGTCAGCCACGAGTACCGCCTCTACCCCGTCGTCGACCAGATCGCCGACAAGGTCTGCGCAACCATGACCGAGTACAACGAACGTACGTCGAGCCGCGAGAAGGACCTCGTCGACCTTGTCGTCATCGCGACTACGCAGGACATCGACGGCAGCGCGCTGCGAGTCGCCATCGTCATCGAGGCACGCCGACGCCAGATGAAGCGGTTCGACAGCTTCGCGGTGCCCTCCGCGTGGGGAGCCGGCTACGCCAAACTCAGCAGGCCCGTCCCCCACTGCACCGACTACCGCAGCGTGGACCTCGCCGCCGATCTCGCGAAACGCCTCATCGACCCCGCACTCTCCGGCGATGCCGATGGCAAGACGTGGTCGCATGAGACGCTGTCCTGGACTTAAGGCCAGTCGTCAGAGCGCCCGCCTTGACGGGCGACCTCCCCCAGCCTGTAGAGCGCATTCGCGGCGTGGCGGCGGATCGTCCGGGCCGCGAGCACGTGATCCTCACTGACCAACTGGGCGACCGACGGCGTGGTCAGCCCAGCCCTGCCACGCCGAAGGGGTGCATCCGCAAGGTTGGCCGCGAGAGCCAGATCCAGGAGCAAACCGCGGTCCTGGTCGGACAGCGCTCCTGAGTCGAGAGCCCGTCGCAGGAGCTCTGTGAGTTGCACCCGTAACTCCTCGGCGTCCGCGTCCCCCGCCGGGATCGTCTCGTCGTACCGCTCGATGAGGACCGAGCTCGCCCACGTGGGATCGCGACGCTTGGCCAGCTCGCCGAAACCGAGCTCAGCCATGGACTCGCGCTCAACACGCCTCAGGATCGTCGTCGCGACGTACGCGTCGTCGGCCATGATCGTGGTCGCAGATCTGGATCCACAGCTGGCCGGCGACCACTTAGCCGAGCCTGCGCAGTCGACCGGCAACCAGCGATGCGCCAGGTACAACCAGCCAGGCGAGTGCGACATAGGCGCGCGGATCTCGCTCGGCCAGACGACGAAGCCCTGCGAGTACAGCGTCCCGCTCGATGGGCGCCGAGTGCTTCATCCAGCGCGGCAGAACCACGAGGTCGTCGACGACGGTCAGCGCCTGCTCAACGTCCTGCCAACAAGGCCATTCGGCGCGTACTTCCTGCATGTTCGGGGCGAGATCATCGACGCCGAGGCACTTCGCGACGCTCATCACGCTGCTCCTTCCTGTCGCCCGAGTCAGCTTCACCGAGCACCCAGCGCCACCGGGATTCCGGTTTCCGTTCACACCGTCCCCGATCGGCTGTGGCGGCTCGAAGCGCCGGCATGCTTCCGCAGGATCAAGTTCTTCGACTTGATCGACGAGGACAACGACGAGTTCTGGCGGGACCGCTCGCTCGGCGCCGACCGAAAGCTCGTCTACGAGCGGCTACTGGCCTACGGCGACGGGGGGGAGCTTGCGCCTCTACCTCGACGCAGCTCCTCATCGACCTGTGGCCCGAGATGGACGTGGCCGAGTCGATGCGCACGCATTGGGCGGCGGTCGTCGACGCACCCTCCAGGCACCGGCCCCAGCCGAATACGACCTGGGCCGTCGCGACGAGGACACCCGGCGCACGACCGTCGACGTAGTCAGCCACACAACGTCGTAGGCCGAGGATGTCCGGGCTCGATTGCCCGGTGCGTGTCGGAGGATGCCGTTAGCGTGTCTCACGACCAAGCGAGGAGCAGCAATGGCGAAGTACTCGGTGACGCAGTCCGATATCACACAGTCGTTGGCAGACGTGAAGAGTGACCCGATAGCGATCCCGGAGCTCCAGCGTCCTTTCGTCTGGGACAGCGTCAAGGTCCGCGGCCTGAGGACTCGCTCTACAAGGGCTACCCCGTCGGTTACCTGATCACCTGGCAGTCGGTCGGCGCCAAACTCAAGCGCGGCCAGGTCGCCCGCTCACCAGCAGATCCTGATCAACGGCCAGCAGCGCATCACCGCGCCCCGGGCGGCCGTTGCCAGCCTCAACGTGATCAACAAGCGGTATAAGTCCGCTCGGATCACGATCCCCTTCAATCCTATTACCGAGGATTTCGCGACGCTGACCCCGGTGATCCGAAAGAACCCACAGTGGATCGCCGACATCAGCGAGTACTTCAACTCCGAGTCGCCCCTGTCCTTCGCGCGCAAGTACCTCGAATGCAACCCCGATGTCGACGCTAAGATTTTCGAGACCAACCTCGTCCACCTGGGCCGGGTCCAGAACGCGTAGATCGGAATCATCGACCTTGAGGCCGAGACCGTCTCCGAAATCGCCATCCAGATCAACTCCAAGGGCGTTCCGCTGAGCAGCGCCGACTTCGCGATGAGCAAGATCGCGACCTACGGCGACCGGTGTCGCAACCTCCGCAAGCTGATCGACTACTTCTGCCACCTCGCCGTCGGTCCGCACGCGTACGCCGACATCAAGGAGGATGCGCTCCCGACCCCGGAGTTGGATGCCGCGCCCCTTTCAAACGGAGACACATGACGCCCTCCAAATACCGCAGTGATACCGCAAGAGAACCGTTCGACGCCGAAATCAGCCGTCACGGGCCAACAAGCCAGATCGACGTTTGCGCAGGTCAAACGGTGTTTGCCCGAGATCTCCAACCCCACCCAACGCCGGCTGGGGAGTTCGAGATTCACTTCGACCTCTGACAGGTGCCGTTGACCTGAAAGGGCCCCTGACCTGCATCTTCGAAGCGTCAGGGCCCTTTCACATGGGCCGATTGGATTCGTGCGTTGACGCGAAGGGTCTCGCCACGGGCGAAGAAGCGTCCTGCCCAGCAGAGCATCGATCCGTTGCCTCGGTCGCCCTCCCCGCGACGGCGGACCGTCGTGGGGGCGATGCGTCAGTACGCGCGCCGTCCCACGCGCTCGGCGAAGGCGTCGAGGGCGTCGATGGCGTCCGGGGCGATCCAGACGCGGTTGCGCTGGTTGCCGCCGGTGCGTGTGAGGACCCCTGCGTCGCCACCTGCTCGACGGCTCGCTGTGCGGCTGACAGCCCGACCCCCGTCGCGGAGCGTTCGCCGTCCCGGGCGGACAACGATCAGACGACGTGGACGGCGGGGCGCGTGCCGGGGTCGTCCCCGATGGCGGCGGGCCGCTCGGTGGCGGCGTACTGCGACCACGACCCCGGGTAGAGGCGCAGGCGGCCGAACCCGGCGCGCTCGAGGGCGATCAGGTTGTGGCACGCGGTGACGCCCGAGCCGCAGTAGACGATCACCTCGGCGTCCTGCGACAACCCGGCGGCGCGGAAACGCTCGGCGAGGGCGTCCGGGGGCAGGAAGCGGCCGTCGGCGTCCAGGTTGCCGGCGAAGGGCAGGCTGATGGCGCCGGGGATGTGTCCCGCGCGGGGGTCGATGGGCTCCGTCTCGCCGCGGTAGCGCTCGGACGCCCGCGCGTCCACCACGTGCCGGGCCGTGGCGGCGTCGTCGATGGTGGCCAGGCCGGCCGGATCCCAGGGGCGGGCCGTGAACTCACCCGGCGCCGGTGGCGTCCACACCCCGGTGGCCAGCTCACCGGGCCAGGCGTCGATGCCCCCGTCGAGCAGGGCCGCGTCCACCCCGCGCGAGCGCAGCAGCCACACGAGCCGAGCCGCGGACGCCCCACCCGCGTCGTCATAGGCCACCACCACGGAGTCGTCGGAGATGCCCGCGGCGCGCATTCCCGCGGCGAACACCTCCGGCGTCGGCAGCGGGTGACGCCCGCCGTCCGGGGTCGGTTCTGCGGCCAACACGGTCGGCAGGTCCACGAACACCGAGTTGGGGATGTGGCCGCGGGCGTGGGCGTCCAGGCCCGAGCGGCCGTCCAGATGCCACCGCAAGTCAGCCAGCACCGCCTCGGGGTGCTCGGCCAGCCATGCCACGTCCACCACCGGTGCGATCATGCGCCGAGCCTAGCCGCGCGCGTCCTATCCTGAGCCCATGGAGACCTCGATCCCCCGCGTGGTGGCCGTGCTGGGCCGGGGCGTCCTGACCCCGGGCTCACCTCTGGTGCCGGCCGACGACCTGGGCTTCACCCGCGGCGACGGCTGTTTCGACGCCCTGCGCGTGGTCCGCGACGCCGAGGGAGTCCGCGTCGACCACGCCACCCGCCACCTCGAACGGTTCGCGCGTTCTGCGGCAGCCATGGGCCTGCCCCCCATCGACGTGGCCGCCTGGACTGGGCTGGTCCACGAGGCGGCCGAGGCGTGGGAGGGCGAGGGCGAGGCGGTCTGCAAGGTCATCTGGACGCGCGGCGGCGAGTTCGTGGCGTCCGACCCGGTGGGGGTGGCGCTGGTGGCCCCCGTGCCGGGCTCGTGCGTGCCACTGCGGGTCGCCGCCCTGACGACGGGTCGACGCGCCGACGCCTTCCGGGACGCCCCGTGGCTGCTCGGCGGCGTCAAGACCATCTCCTACGCCACGAACGCGGCCGCCAAGCGCGAGGCGGCCCGCCGTGGGGCCGACGACGCCGTCTTCGTCAGCAGCGACGGGTACCTGCTGGAGGGGCCGACCAGCGCGCTGGTCGTGGCCCGCCACGGGCTGCTCGACACGACGCCCACCGCGCACACCGGGATCCTGCCGTCCGTCACCCTCGCCGTCATCGCCGAGCACGCCGCCGCGGCGGGCCGCGAGGTGCGGGAACGCCTGATGAAGCCCGAGGAACTGGGGCTGGCCACCGGGGTGTGGCTCGTCTCGGCGATCCGGGGCGTGTGCCCCGTCGTCGAGCTGGACGGGCGCCCGCTGCCGTTCAACCCGCGCATCACCCGCACCCTCGCCCGGTGGGCGGGGTTCGCCCCGGCCGAGGGCTGAGATCCGGCGGCGGCGGGCGGTGGGTGGCGAGGTCGCCGCTCAGATCGGCAGGCGGCGGAAGATGGGCGCCGGCACGTGTTTCAGCACCAGCATCACCACCTGGAACGCCGGCGGCGCCCAGATGAGCTCCTTGCCGGCGCGCGCGGCCGCCACGGCCTGCCGGGCGACGTCGGCGGCGTCCAACGTCAGCGGCGCCTCCTTCAGGCCAGCCGACATGCGCGTGCGCACCTGACCCGGCCGCACGACCAGCACCTTCACCCCACGCGGGGCCAGGGCCTGACCCAGGTTGCGGTAGAAGCCGTCGAACCCGGCCTTGCTCGAACCGTAGACGAAGTTGGAGCGGCGCACCTTCTCCCCCGCCACCGAGCTGAGCGCGATGATCTGGCCGAACCCCTGGGCCGACATCCGCTGCCCCACCAGGACGCCGACGCTCACCGCTCCGGTGTAGTTCACCTGGGCGAGCTCGACGGCCCGCGCCTGGTCCTGCCACAGCTGCTCGGCGTCGCCGAGCACGCCGGACGCCACGATGGCGACGTCCACGTCGCCGTGCTCCCACGCGGCGTCGATCACGCCGGGGTGGGCGTCGGTGTCGCCCGCGTCGAACGCCAGCACGGTCACCTCCCGCGCCCCCCGCCGCCGCAGGTCGGCCACCGCGGCGTCGACGCGCGGGCTGTCGGGCCGTGCCGCCAGCAGGACGCGGGCCGGGGCGTGCGCCAGGTATTCCGCGACGACGGCGAGCCCGATCTCGGACGTGCCGCCGAGCAGCAGGATCGTCTGGGGGTGGCCGGTGGCGTCCAGCATCAGGGGGTTCTCCTTGCGTCGAGGGGTCGGGCGGCGGTGGTCACAGCAGTTCCAGACGCCGCGCCATGTCGGAGGCGAAGACGCCGTCGGGGTCGATCTGACGCCGGGTCGCGATCCACGCGTCGAGCTGTGGATACATCGCGTGGAACGTCGCGGCGCTCGTCCGGGAGTCCTTGGACGTGTAGAGCCGCCCGCCGAACTCGGCGACGCGGGCGTCCAGCCGGGTCAGGAACTCCGACAGCCCGGTTCGGATCGGGAAGTCCACGCACACGTTCCACCCTGCCATGGGGTAGCTCAGCGGCGCCCGGTTGCCCTCGCCGAACAGCTTGAACACGTTGAGGAAGGAGTAGTGGCCCGAGCGCTGGATCTCCTTGATGATGGCCGTGAACTCCGCGACGGCCGCCGGCGGCACGACGAACTGGTACTGCAGGAAGCCGTCGCTGCCGTAGGCGCGGTTCCACTCCCCGAACATGTCGAGCGGGTGGTAGAAGCCGGTGAGGCTCTGGATGTGGTCGGTGTACGTGCCCGACTTGCCGTACCACGCGGCCCCGAGCAGCCCGAACGTCACCTTGTTGGCCAGGCCGTTGGGGAAGACGTCGGGCAGCGTGAGGAACGTCTTGCCGCTGAACCCCAGGGGATCGGCGGCGAGCTTCGGCGCCAGCTCCCGCAACTCGTCGAGCGTCGCGAGGTTGCCCCGGCTGATCGCGGCGCGGCCCAGCTTCGGCGAAGCGCTGATCGCGTCGAACCACGCCGAGCTGTAGTCGTAGCGCTGCTCGGAGCCGTCGGCATGCACGGCGATCGTCTCCGCCAGGGTGTGCGTCACGACGCCGTCGGCCTTGAAGTACGCGGTCTCGGTGCGCGTCATCGCCAGCGTGGCCCGCAGGATGATGCCGGTCAGCCCGATGCCGCCCACCGTGGCCCAGAACAGGCTGGCGTCCGGGTCGTCCGGGCTGCCGTCGGGCGTGAGGGTGAGGACGCGGCCGTCCGCCACGAGCAGGTCCATGCTGCGCACGTGGTCGCCGAAGCTGCCGGCGCTGTGGTGGTTCTTGCCGTGCACGTCGTTGGCGATCGCGCCGCCGACGGTCACCTGCCGCGTCCCCGGCAGCACCGAGACCCACAGCCCGTGGGGCAGCGCGGCGCGCATCAGGGCGTCCAGGCTGACGCCGGCGTCCAGCGTGACGGTCGCGGCGTCCGGGTCGATCGCGTGGATGCGATCCAGCGGTGTCATGTCGACCACCAACCCGCCGCCGTTCTGGGCGACGTCGCCGTAGCTGCGGCCCAGCCCGCGGGCCAACACCCCACGGCCCTGGCCGGACGCCCGGCGCTCGGCCTCGCGCCGCACGGCCGCGGCGAGGGCGTCCACATCGGGGGTGCTGATCACCTCGGCCACGCTCGGGGCCGTACGGCCCCAGCCGGTCAGGCGGGTCGGGGACGGCATGCTGCTCACCCCACCGAGCCTACTGCGGGCCGGACGCCGCCGCGCCGGCCTCAGCGCAGGCCCCAGAACACCCGGTCCATCACCGCCCGGGCGTGGCGGGCGGCACGGGCCCAGTCGTCGGTGAACGTCGACACCTCACCGGGCGGGTAGCCCAGCAGGTCGGCGAGTGCGGCCAGCTCGCGCGCGTCGGTGGGGATGGTGTCGGACGCCCGGCCCCGCAGCAGCATGGCGGCGTTGCGGATGCGCGAGGCCAGGGTCCAGGCCGTCCGCAGGTCGGCCGCGTCGGCCTGACTGAGGTGGCCGGTGGCCTCCAGCACCTCCAGCGCCGCCATCGACCGCGTCGTGCGCAGGCCCGGCTCGGCGTGCGCGTACTCGAGCTGGAGCAGCTGGATCGTCCACTCGACGTCGGACAGCCCGCCCGGGCCGAGCTTCACGTGCCGCCGGGGATCGGCGCCGCGGGGCAGCCGTTCGTTCTCCATCCGCGCCTTGAGCTTGCGGATCTCGGTGACCTGCCGCCGCGTTAGACCCGCCTCGGGGTACCGGACGACGTCGATGGCGCCGAGCAGCGCGCGCGAGAGTTCCCGGTCACCGGCTCCGTGCGCGGCGCGGACGAGGGCCTGGGCCTCCCAGGTGGACGACCACCGCTCGTAGTAGGCGCGGTAGGACGCCAGCGTGCGCACCATCGGCCCGCCCTTGCCCTCGGGGCGCAGGTCCAGGTCGAGCTCGAGGGCGGGGTCGGCCCCGGGCTTGCGCAACCAGTCGCGCAGCCGCGTGATGATGCGGTTGGCCTTGGCGAGGGCCTCGTCGTCCTCGGAGTCGGCGACCACCACCATGGCGTCCGCGTCCGAGGCATAGGAGACCTCCCGGCCGCCCCAGCGGCCCATGGCGATCAGCGCGAGCCGCGGTGGGTTCTCGATGTCGCGGGCAGCGACGCCCAGCGCGGCGTCCAGCGTGGCCGACATGATCGCCGAGAGGGCGTCCCCGACGGCCGCGAGATCGGCGGTCTGGAGGATGCGTGCCATCGCGACGCGCAGCAGCTCCTCCCGGCGCACGGCGCGGATGGCGGCGATGGCGTCCACCGGATTCTCGTGCCGCCGGGCGACCGCCTCCATCGAGGCGAGGATGTCGGCGAACTGCCGCGGCGGCTCGCTGCCACCGGACAGCATCTGCACGGTCTGCGGGGCGCGCAGGAGCAGGTCGACGGCGAACCGGCTCGTGGCCAGCACGCGGGCCAGGTTCTCGGCCATGGCACCCTCGTCGCGCAGCGCCCGCAGGTACCACGCGGTGTCGCCCAACTCCTCGGACACCTGGCGGAACGCGAGGAGGCCGTGATCCGGGTTCGGGCCGGACGCGAACCAGCCCAGCATCGCCGGCAGCAGCTGCCGCTGGATCTCCGCCCGGCGGCTGAAGCCGGTGGACAGCGCCTCGATGTGGCGCAGGGCCGCGGCGGTGTCGTTGAAGCCCAGCGCGCGCAGCCGCGTCTGGGCCGACTCCGACGTGAGCCGCACCGCCGCGCTCGGGATGCGGGCGACGGCTTCCAGCAGCGGGGAGTAGAACATGCGCTGGTGGAGCCGCAACACCTGGCGGGTCGACTGGCGCCACGCGGCGAGCAGGGCGGCGGCGTCCGGGTGCCGCGTGGAGCGCGCCAGACGCCGCAGGGCGGCCGGGTCGTCGGCCGGCATCAGGTGGGTGCGGCGCAGCCAGAAGAGCTGGATCCGGTGCTCCAGCACCCGCTGCAGCCGGTAGGCCCGGGAGAGCTGCTCGCCGTCCTCGCGTCCGACGTACCCGCACGCGACGAGGGCCTCCAGCCCCTCGAACGTGCCCCGGACGCGCAGCCGGTCGTCCGCGCGGCCGTGCACGAGCTGCAGCAACTGCACGGTGAACTCGGTGTCGCGCAACCCGCCGGCGCCGAGCTTGATCTCGACGTCGGCCTCCCGCGCCGGGATGAGCGCGATCACGCGGCGGCGCATGGCCTGGGACTCGCCGACGAACGCCGGATCGTCCGCCACCGCCCACACGTGCGGGGCCACCAGGCCCACGAACTCCTGGCCGAGGGCCCGGTCGCCGGCCATCGGACGCGCCTTGAGCAGCGCCTGGAACTCCCAGTTCTTCGCCCACTTCTCGTAGTACGTCGCCATGGACGCCAGCGAGCGCACCAGCGGGCCGTTCTTGCCCTCGGGGCGCAGGTTGGCGTCCACCTGCCAGATCGTGCCGGCGCCGGTGTGCGCCGAGCAGATGCGGGCGACGCCGGCGGCCAGCTTGGTCGCCAGGGCCAGCGCCTCGCCGGAGGACACGACGGGCTCCCCCGCCGCGTCCAACGCCGGTTCGGCGACGTGGATCACGTCGACGTCGGAGACGTAGTTGAGCTCACGGGCACCGGTCTTGCCCATCGCGAGCACGGCGAGGCGCACCTGTTCGTGGCCGGGGGTCTCGGCGCGGGCCAGCGCGAGGGCCGCCTCGACCGTCGCATCGGCGAGGTCCGCCAGCTCGCGGGCCACGCTCGGCATCGTCTCGAGGGGGTCCTCCGCGTCCAGGTCGCGCGCCGCGATGCGCACCAGGGCGCGGCGGTACGCCAGGCGCAGGTCGTCGGCGCGCCCCGCCTCCGCGAGGGGCACCGGGGCGTCCGGGTCGGCCCCCACGGCTGTCAGCAGGGTGCCGCGCAGGGCGTCCGCGTCAGCTGGCTCGAGCGGCCCGGCCAGCGCCTCGGTGGCGTCGGGGTGGACGCAGACGTGCCGCCCCAGGGCCGCCGAGGCCCCGCAGACGAGCGCGAGACGACGCCAGCGATCCGGATCGGCCCGCACGGCGCCGAAGACGTCCGGGTGCTCGTCGGCCAGGTGGGCCAGGGCCGCCAGTGCCAGATCCGGGTCGGCGCTCGCGATGACGGGGGCGAGCAGCGCCCGGGCCGCCTCCTCGCCGTGCTCGGCGAACCAGGGCTCGATCACCGCGAGGGCCTGGTGGGGTTCCGCGAATCCCTTGCGCGCGAGCTGGCCGGCCTTCGTCGCCCTGCGGTCCATGGGGGCGATGATATCGGCCCTCGGGCACGCAGGTACGCTTGCCAGCGACCCCTTCGACGAGAGGCGACCACCATGAGCTCAGCGGCCCCCGAGTCTTCGCGCGGGCGCACAGGCCCGCGCGGACGGTGGCGCAGTGTGCTCGTGGTCGCCGCGATTCTGGCCCTGGTGGCGGCCATCGCCGTGATGGCCCTGCTCGACGGCGGACGCCGCTCCGCGCACGCGTCGACCGAGGTCGTCGCCGTCGAGCGGTCCGACCAGGTCACGACGGTGCTGCTCTCGGGCACGCTGAGCCCCCGCGAGCAGGCGAACGCCTCCTTCGCGGTGCCGGGAACCGTCAACTCCGTCGCCGTGCAGGTGGGCCAGGAGGTCGCCGTCGGCGAGGCACTGGCCACCGTGGACGACCGCGACCTGCGCAACGCGGTGAGTCTCGCCGAGGCCAACCTGAGTGCCGCCCGAGCCCAGGTGCAGACCATCCGGGACGCCGACAGCGCCACCTCCGCCCAGCTCGCCGCCGCGAACGCGCAGGTGGAGGCCATGGCCGCCTCCGTCGAGAACGCCCGGCAACGGCTCGCCGACGCCGTGCTCACCTCGCCGCTGGCCGGCGTGGTGGCCCAGGTCGACCTCGAGGTCGGCGACCAGGTGAGCGGCAGCGGCGGTTCGCTGGGCTCGCTGGGTTCGGCGTCGGGCTCCGGCGCCCTCGGGGGCATCGACCTGCCCAGCGGCGTCACGGGGGCGGCGTCCGCCGGCTCCGGTGCCCAGATCGTGGTCGTCGTGCCCGACGCCTGGCAGCTGGAGGCCGAGGTGGGCACCGCCGATCTGCCGTCGCTCGCGCCCGGGCAGCCGGCCGTGGTGACCCCCTCGGGCACCGACACCCACGTCACGGCCGTGGTCGACACGGTCGGCATCGTCGCCACCAACGCCACGGGCAGTGCCGCCGCCTTCCCCGTCACCGTCGCCATCACCCAGCCGGGCGTCACCCTGTTCAGCGGTTCGGACGCCGACGCCGTCGTCACCACGGCGACGGTGCCCGACGTGCTGACCGTGCCGGCCGAGGCCGTCACGCACGCCGCAGACGGATCGGCCACGGTGCGCCGCGCCGACGACACGACCCAGACCGTGACGCCGGGACGCCGCTTCGGCGACCGCCTCGAGATCACCGAGGGGCTCGCCGCCGGCGACGAGGTGCTCGTGCCCGTGGGCGTCGTGGTGAGCGCACCGGAGCGCCCGCAGTTCGGGCCCAACGGCACCCTCGCCTCGCCCTCCCCCAGCCCGGAGGCGAGCCGGTGAGCGCCTTGCTGGAGATGGCGGGCGTCCGCAAGACATACGCCACCGGGGCGGTCGCCGTGGAGGCGCTGCGCGGGGTGGACCTGACCGTCGACGAGGGTGACTTCGTCGCCATCGTCGGCCCGTCGGGCTCGGGCAAGTCGACGCTCATGCACATCATCGGCTGCCTCGACGTGCCCACCCAGGGTCGCTACGCGCTCGGCGGAGAGGACGTCAGCTCGATGACCGAGGCCCAGTTGGCCGACGTCCGCAACCGCCGCATCGGCTTCGTCTTCCAGCAGTTCAACCTGTTGCCCTCCATGACGGCCGAACGCAACGTGGCCCTCCCCCTCATGTACGCCGGCGTGCCGCGCGCCGAGCGCGCCCAGCGCGCCCGCGAGGCGCTCGAACGCGTCGGGCTCGGCGACCGCACCCATCACCGCCCCGGCGAACTCTCCGGGGGCCAGCAGCAGCGCGTCTCGGTGGCCCGGGCGCTGGTCACCAACCCCACCCTGATCCTGGCCGACGAGCCGACGGGCAACCTCGACTCCCGGTCGACGACCGACGTGCTCGGCCTGTTCCACGCCCTGCACGACGCCGGCCGCACCATCGTCCTGATCACGCACGAGGCGGAGGTGGCCGCCGAAGCGCGCCGCGTCGTCCGCATCACCGACGGGCTCCTCACGGAGGAGACCCCCGCCCACGCGGCCGGGGCGCCGGTGGCGAAGGGTGGGACGCCGTGAGCTGGGCCGAGACGTTCCGCATCGCCGCCGAAGCCCTCCTGGGGCGGCGGATGCGGTCGCTGCTGACCATGCTGGGCATCCTCATCGGCATCGCCGCCGTGATGTTGACCGTCGGCCTGGGCGAGGGGGCGCGGCTCGAGATCACCCGGGAGATCAACCGGCTGGGCTCGAACCTGCTCATCGTGATGCCCGGTTCGACGTCGGGGAGCAGCCCGCTCGCCGGGGCCACCTCCCTCACCATGGACGACGCCCGCACCCTCGCGGATCCGTCCGTCGCGCCCGACATCGCCGGCGTGGCCCCCATGATGTCGACGCGGGCGAACGTGCAGCACGACGCGGAGCGCACCACGACCACGGTGACGGGGACGACCACGGACTGGGAGTCCGTCCGCTCTCGCAACCTCGTCGACGGCCGCTTCTTCACCGCATCCGAGTACGCCTCGTCCGAGCAGGTGGTGGTGCTCGGCCCCAGCACGGCGGCGGCACTGTTCGGTGACACCCCGCCGGTCGGCGGAGCCGTCGTGGTCAACGGGCAGGCCTTCACGGTGGTGGGCGTCCTGGAGGCCGTGGGTGCGAACGCGCTCAGCAACGATGACGATCTCGTCGTGCTCCCCATGACCACGATGGCGCAGCGGCTGGCACCGCCGGCGACGGCCCGCACCCTCTCGGCCATCTATGTCGCCGCCACCGACGACGCCTCGATCAGCGCCGCGCACCAGCAGATCAGCCGCGCGCTCGTGGTGAACCACGGCACCACCAGCGCCGACCAGGACTTCTCGATCATGACCTTCCAGGCCCTGATGACCGCGATGAACACGATGACGGGCGTGCTCACCACCCTGCTCGGGGGGCTCGCCGGCATCTCGCTGGTCGTGGGCGGCATCGGGGTGATGAACATCATGCTCGTGTCGGTGAGCGAACGCGTCCGGGAGATCGGCCTGCGCAAGGCGCTCGGGGCAACGCCGGCGCTGATCCGGCGGCAGTTCCTGGTGGAGGCCGGCATCCTGGGCCTGCTGGGCGGTGCCCTGGGGGTGGCGCTCGGGCTGGTCGGCGCGGCGATCCTGACGCCGGCGCTCGGCATCGAGGTGGCCGTGTCCTTGCCGGCCACGCTCCTGGCGCTGGCCGTCTCACTCACGATCGGCCTCGTCGCTGGCGTCTACCCCGCCTCGCGAGCCGCCAAGCTCGCCCCGATCGACGCATTGAGGAGTGAGTGATGGCGAGCCCGGGTGTGAGGGAGCGACGCCGGATCGTCGGGGCCGTGCTGGTCGGCGTGGTGCTGGTGGGGCTGCTCGGCTGGGCCCTGCGGCCGCCCGCGGCCGCGGCCGCCTACGTGACCGCGCCGGCCGTGCGCGGCTCGCTGGACCAGACGGTGACGCTGGTCGGCCCCGTCGCCCGCGAATCCCAGGCCACCGTGGCCTTCGACGCCCCGGGTGAGGTGACCGCCGTCCACGTCCGCCTCGGCGACACGGTGGGTGCCGGGCAGCCGATCGCCCAGGTGGACGCGGCCCCCCTGCGCCTCGCGGCGCTCCAGGCCCAGGCCGCCGTCGCCCGGGCCGAGGCGCAGCTGGACGCCGACCTGACCGCGCGCGAGGGCGGGGGCACCGCCGCCACGCCGAGCGGGGCAGGCGCCGGCGCCCTGCCGTCGCTGCCGACGATGGGCGCGGGCGGGCTGCTGCAGGGCGGTTCGGGCCCAGGGACGCCCGCGGCGGGCGCCCCCGCCGCCGCGCCGTCGGCCCCCACCGGTCTCGGCGGCGGCGCTCCGTCGTCCGGGGCCATGCCGGAGTACCTCACCGAACTGACCGCCTCCCTCACCGACGTGCAGGCGGCCGTGAACGCCCAGCAGGCCGTGTGCCAGCCGCTGTTCGCCACGCTCCAACAGCTGCGCGACGCCGGGGTCGACCCCGGCACCCTGCCGGTGCCCACCGCCCCGCCGCTGCCCACCGTCCCCGTCCCGACCGCCCTGCCCACGGTCTCGGTGCCCGGCGTCCCCGACCCCCTCCCCACGCCGACGGTCACGACGACTGTCACGGTCATCCCCGTCCCACCGGCCCCCACCCCACCGGCCGCCGGCTCCCCGACGCCGACCCCGACGGGTGAGCCCACGACCGACCCCGTCCCGACGCCGACCGACGAACCGACCCCGCCCCGGACGCCCGAGCCGCTCCCCTCCGACCTGCCGACGATCGCCTCGACGCCGACGTCGACCGCGTCGCAGCCGACCATGCCCGTCCCGACACCACCGGTTCCGTTGCCGACGAACCTGCCCGCGGGCGAGGTCGGCGGGTTGCTGGAGAGCTTCCAGGCCTGCTCGGACGCCATGGTCGTCACCGGGCAGGCGGAGGCGCGGGCCGGCGCCGCGATCATCGCGGCGTCCCAGGGCCTGGCCGAGGCGAACCGCCAGGCGGGTGCCGCGCTGGCGCAGGCCCAGGCCGAGCTCCAGACGGTGGCGGCGGCCGCGGCGCGCGAGGCCGCCGAACAGGCCGTCTCGCAGGCCATGGCGCAGGCCCAGGCCGAGATCGAACAGCAGATCAACGACCAGATCGCTGCCCTGGCCGGCGGGGCCGTGACCGACGCCACCGTGGCGCGGGATCGGGCGACGCTCCTGCAGGCCCGCCAACAGCTCGAATCCGCCGAGACGGCCCTGGCCGGCGCGACGCTCACCGCCCCCATCTCCGGCACGATCGGCGCCCTGGACCTCGCCCTGGGCGAGTCCTCGGCCGGACGGTCGGCGACCGTGGTGGGCGAGGGCGCGGCCCGGGTGAGCGTCGAGGTGCCGCTGTCGGTCCGGGCGCTGGTCGCGCCGGGGACGTCGGCCGAGGTGGGGGCGCTGGCGTCCGACCCCACCCTGACCGGCCAGGTGCAGACGGTGAGCGTGCTGCCCAGCGGCGGCTCCGGCTCCCCGCAGTACACCGCCGAGGTGCTCGCCGACGATCCGGAGAGCTCGCTGCCCGCCGGGAGCTACGCCCAGGTCACGCTCGCCCTGCGGGCGGCGACCGACGTGGTGACCGTGCCGATCTCGGCCGTCACCACACTGACCGACACCACCGGCACCGTCGAGGTCGTCGACAGCGCGCGGGCCGAGACGGCCAGCTCGGTGACCGTGGTCACCGGCAGCCGCGGCGGCGGCCGCATCGAAATCGTCTCGGGGTTGACGGAGGGCCAGCTCGTCGTGCTGGCCGACCGGCGCCTGCCGGTGCCCGGCGGCATCGACCAGTACCGTCCCGTGCGGGCGTCGGCCAGCCCGACGCCGCAGCGCTGAGGGGCCGGCGCGTGAGCGACGACGCACGGCAGGAGCGCGCGGCGACGGCCGCGGCCGTCCGGACCAGCCTCAAGGCGTTCGCCGCCGCCCACCCCGGGCGGCTGGTCGAGGTGCGGGTGCCGCCCTGGGGTGCGGTGCAGGTGGGCGTGCCGGGGGCCGCATCGGTGCATCGGCGGGGCACCCCGCCCAACGTCGTCGAGACCGACGCAGCCACGTGGCTCGCGCTGGTCGGTGGGTCACTGACGTGGGCGGACGCGGTGGCGGCCCACCGCGTCCGGGCCAGCGGCATCCACGCCGACCTGGGCCCGCTGCTGGGCTGATCAGCCCGTCGGATCGTCGGCGCTGCGGCGCGCCCGGTGTTCGGCGAGGTCGACGACCTCGGCGTCGCGCGCGAACGCGTCCCGGGTGAGGCGGCACAGGATGCCGTCGTCGGCTCCGAACACGACCCCCGGCAGGACGAAGTCGTCGCTCACCTCGGTGAAGCCGAGCTCGGCGTGCAGGTCGCGCGATGCCCGGTTGGACGCGCTGACCACGTAGTACACCGCGTCGTCGTGCTCGAGGACGCTGGCGACCCGCGCCCGGGTCAGCAACCGGCCCACGCCGCGGCGGCGCGCGCCGGGCGCGACGACCATGCCGCTGAGGTACCACCCGTCGGGCGCGCCGCGGCCGCCACCTTCGGTCGGCCGCAGGTAGGACACCCAGCCGTGGCCGACGATCTCCCCCGCGGCCTCGGCCACGAGGAGGCGGTGGTCGCCGTCGGCCAGCTTGTGCGCGTGCCGATCCGCCCACCGCGCCGGCGTGTCGCCCTCACGCTCGGCCGCCAACCGGCCGGTCGGCTCGGCGTCCGCAGGGGTGCCCTCCCGCACCACGACCCCGTCGAGCGGGACGCCGTGCTGCTGGGGCTCATAGGACGCGAAGAGGGACTGCATGGTGGGCCCACCCTGACACACCGCGGGGGGCGGCTCCGGCGCGTCTCAGAGCGACGGCAGCAGCCGGCTGAGCTCCAGCGGTGTGACCTGGCGGAGGTATTCGGCGTACTCGGCGCGCTTGTTGCGCAGCACGAAGTCGAAGACGTGCTCGCCGAGGGTCTCCGCGGCCAGCGTGCTGTTCTCCATGGCGCGCACCGCGGCGTCCAGGCTGTAGGGCAGCGGCTCGATGCCGAGGGCCGCCCGCTGCCGGTCGGTGAGCGACCAGACGTCGTCCTCCGCCGGGTCGGGCAGCGGCAGTTCCTTCTCGATGCCGGAGAGACCCGCGTTCAGGATGAGCGCGAAGGCCAGGTACGGGTTCACCGAGGAATCGAGGGAGCGCAGCTCGACGCGGGCCGAGCTGGCCTTCGTCGGCTTGAACATCGGGATGCGCACCATGGCGGAGCGGTTGTTCTGACCCCAGCAGATGTAGTTCGGCGCCTCTCCCCCGCCGGCGAGCCGCTTGTAGCTGTTGACCCACGGGTTGAGCACGGCGCTGATCTCGGCGGCGTGGTGGAGCAGACCGGCGACGAAGTGGCGTCCGGTCTTCGAGAGATTGAACTCCCCGGCGGCGTCGTAGAAGGCGTTCGTGTCGCCCTCGAACAACGACACGTGGCTGTGCATGCCCGAGCCCGGGTGCTGGGCCAGCGGCTTGGGCATGAAAGACGCGAAGAGGTCCTGCATCACCGCCACCTCCTTCACGACCACCCGGAACGTCATGATGTTGTCGGCCATGGTGAGCGCATCGGCGTAGCGCAGATCGATCTCCTGCTGGCCGGGGCCGCCCTCGTGGTGGCTGAACTCCACCGAGATGCCCATCTGCTCGAGCATCGTGATGGCCGAGCGCCGGAAGTCCGTGCCCGCCGTCATGGTGGTGTGGTCGAAGTAGCCCGAGGTGTCGACGGGCGTGGGCTCCACCCCCGGCACCAGGGGCTGGCGGAACAGGTAGAACTCGATCTCGGGGTGCACGTAGAAGGTGAAACCCATGTCGGCGGCGCGCTTCATCGCGCGGCGCAGCACGTGGCGGGGGTCGGAGAAGGACGGCGACCCGTCCGGCAACGCGATGTCGCAGAACATGCGCGCCGTGCCGCCGGTGGTGCCGCGCCACGGGAGCATCTGGAACGTCTCCGGGTCGGGCTTCGCCACCATGTCGGACTCATACACCCGAGCGAAGCCCTGGATCGCCGAGCCGTCGAAGCCGATGCCCTCGCTGAGGGCCCCCTCCAGCTCGGCGGGCGCGATCGCGACCGACTTGAGGAACCCGAGCACATCGGTGAACCAGAGCCGGACGAACCGGACGTCTCGTTCTTCCATCGTGCGCAGGACGAAATCGGTCTGCTTGTCCATGCGCCCAGTCTGCCCGCCAGCGTGTTACGGAGGTGTTACGCCTCGTGCGGACCGGGGCGCGGCCCCCGCTGGGAACCGCGCTATAGGCTCGCCCCATGAGCAACGGCGCACCTCCCCCCGGCTGGTACCCCGACCCCGCGGCGTCCGATCCTGCGGCGCCCCCGGCCGCCGGGCCCGGTCTGCGCTGGTGGAACGGGACGGCCTGGACGCAGGACGTGCGCGCCGCCGCCTGGCCCCAGGGCGGTGCGGCCGGTGGGCCGGCGGGCCCGCACGGCGCGGCTGCGCCGCAGAGGGCACCGCGCCGCGGGCCCGGCGCGTGGGTGTGGGTGCTGGTGGGCGTCCTCGCGCTGGCGCTGCTGGCCGGCGCCGCCCTGCTCGGCGGGCTCGGCCTGCGGACCACCACGCCAACCCCCCAGCCTGTTGCGACACCCACCGACGAGCCGGCCCCCGCGGAGACGGGCGGGGCGGCGTCCCCCGAGGCCACGTCCCCCGACGCGGCGCCGACCACGACCCTCGCGCCCGGTGACTGCCCCGCGCAACCGCCATCGACCCTGCCGCTGGCGAGCCCCGATCCGCTGCGCGTGGGCGACCTCGCCATGCCGGTCCCCGAGGGCTGGGGCGGCCCCGTCGCGGACACCCGCGTGCCGCGCGCCCGGGACGCGTGGCAGTACTACGTGCAGTCCGACCTCGGCCAGGGGTGGGCGTCCAGCATGACCGTCGGGTTCCTCCACGTGGCGCCGGGGGCGGTGCCGCTCGCCGACGACGCCTCCGGCCTGCTCACGTGCATCGTCGAGGGCAACATGTACTCCGGCACGAACGCGCTGCTCGCCGAGACGGAGGCGTCGTCGGTGACGGTGGGCGGCCTCCCCGCTGCCCGCATCGACGGCACCGTCGCCATCGAGGATCCGACCATCGCCAGCGCCGGATCGGCGGTGGTGGTCGTCGTGGTCGACACGCCCCAGGGGCGGGAGTTCTTCTTCGGCGCCGCCCCGCTGGAGGACGCCGCCCAGGTGCAGGACGTCATGACGACCGCGGACGCGCTGACCATCGAGTGAGGCGCCCCCGGCGCGTCCTCAGCCGCGCAGGGCGTCGAAGGCGGAGCCGCCCTCGTCGTCCTCCTCGTCCGGGTCGTTGAAACGGGGGTCGTTGTCCCACGCCTCGTTGCGTTCCTGCGCGTGGTGCAGCGCCTCGGCCGCCTCCTCGCGCGTGGCGTAGGGCCCGAGCCGGACGTCGGCGGGGCACCCGTCGTAGGGCTCCACGCCGGAGTGCCGCAGGCAGTAGTACCAGGTGCGGTCGTCGGTCATCGCTCCTCCTCGTGGCGGTGTGCAGCCACACTATGATCGGCGGGTGAGTCCCATCAAGCCCCACCGCATCAGCCCACGCCGCCCCGTCCCCGCCACCATCGCCCGCCCCCACTACGTGGATCGCCCGGCGCCGGATCGATACACCGGCTCCCACGTGCAGAGCGCCGAGACGGTCGAACGGATGCGCGTGGCGGGCCGGATCGCCGCGGGGGCCATGTACGAGGCGTCCCGCGCCATCGCCCCGGGCGTGACGACCGACGAGCTGGACGCCGTGGCGCACACCTACATGCTCGACCACGGGGCCTACCCCAGCGCGCTCGGCTACCGCGGCTTCCCCAAGTCGATCTGCACGAGCGTGAACGAGGTGATCTGCCACGGCATCCCCGACGCGCGGCCCCTCGAGGACGGCGACCTGGTGAAGATCGACGTGACTGCGTTCATCGACGGCGTCCACGGCGACAACTGCGGGACGTTCGCCTGCGGCGAGATCGATGAGGACTCACGCCTGCTCATGGAGCGCACGAAGACGGCGCTCGACCGGGCGATCAAGGCCGTCCGCCCGGGGCGGCAGACCAACGTGATCGGTCGGGTCATCGAGTCCTACGCCAAGCGGTTCGGCTACGGCGTGGTGCGCGAGTACACCGGCCACGGCGTCCACTCGGCCTTCCACTCCGGCCTGGTGATCCTCCACTACGACAACAACGCCTACAACGACATCATGGAGCCGGGCATGACGTTCACCATCGAGCCGATGCTCACCCTCGGTGACGCCAGCAGCCACCAGTGGGACGACGACTGGACGGTCGTCACCAACGACGGCTCGCGCTGCGCCCAGTGGGAGCACTCCCTCGTGGTCACCGACACCGGCGCCGAGGTGCTGACGGTGCCGCCGGCCGCCTGAGCCGCCCGCCCGCCGCGAACAGTTGCTTAGGCTAACTCACAGTTCTAGGATTTCGGGGTGGATCCAAACGAGGTGGACGCGCTGCGCGCCGCAGTCAGCCGCCTGGCGCGGCGTCTGCGCAACGAGGGGTCCGGCAGCGACACGCTGTCGGCGACCGGGGTGGCGGTTCTCGCCCGGTTGCGCCGCGACGGGGCGCAGACCCTGCAGGCCCTCGCCGCGGCCGAGCACGTCCGTCCGCCGTCGATGACGCGCATCGTGGACCGCCTGGTCGAGATGGGTCTCGTCACCCGTGCACCACACCCCGACGACGGCCGCGCCGTGCTCGTCCGGCTCGGCGAGCCGGGGGCGTCCTTCCTCGCCGACACCGTCCGGCAGCGCTCCGCCTGGCTCACCGAGCGTCTGGGGGCGTTGGACGCCGCCGATGCGGACGCGTTGCGCGCCGCCCTGCCCGCCCTGCAGCGCCTGGCGGACGCCTCGTGAGGCGGCTCCACGCGCCCGCCCGCGGGGCTCGCGCCCCCCGGGCCGACCACACCCCGACGTTCGCCTCGCTGGGGGTGCGCAACTACCGCCTCTACTTCATCGGCGCCGCCATCTCGAACAACGGCACCTGGATGCAGCGGATCGCGCAGGACTGGTTGGTGTTCCAACTCACCGGCTCCGGGCTGGCGGTCGGCATCACCATGGCGCTGCAGTTCGGGCCCATGCTGGTGCTGGGCCTCTACGGAGGCGTGCTGGCCGATCGGTACGCGCAGCGCCGCATCCTGCTGGCCACGCAGGTCGGGCAGATGCTGTGCGCCGTCGCACTGGCCGCCTTCAGCTTCACCGGGAACATCAGCGTGGCTGCGGTGTACACCCTCGCCCTGGTGCAGGGCGTCATCACCACGCTCGACAACCCGGCCCGCCAGAGCTTCGTCGGCGTCATGGTGCCGCCGCGCCTGCTGCCCAATGCCGTGGCCCTCAACTCGGGCAACTTCAACCTGGCCCGCCTGAGCGGCCCGGCGCTGGCCGGCCTCCTCATCGCGGCCCTGGGCGCGGGGTGGGCCTTCGCGCTGAACGCCCTGAGCTTCGTGGCGATGCTCGCCGCCCTGGCCGCCATGCGGCCTGCCGAGTTCGAGCAGGCCCCCCGCTCCCCGCGCGGCCCGGGCGCCCTGCGCGAGGGGCTCGGCTACGTGCGGGGCCACCCCCGCATCATCGTGACGTTGGTGCTGGTGTTCTTCGTCGGGACGTTCGGCTTCAACTTCCCGATCATCCTCACCGCCTACACGGGCCGCATCTTCACCGGCGACTCCGCGCTCTACGGCATCCTCAACTCGATGATGGCGGTGGGCTCGGTGCTCGGCGCCCTGCTCGCCGCCCGACGCGAGCGCGTGACGCCGGCGCGCCTGCAGGCCACGGCCGCGGCGTTCGGGGCCATGCTGATCGTGCTCAGCCTGCTGCCCTGGCTGGGGGCGTTCATGGCCGGGCTCGTGCTGGCCGGGCTGGCCGCGGTGTCGTTCAACGCCATGGCCAATTCCTCGGTGCAGCTCGAGGCGGACGCGGCGGTGCGCGGCCGGGTCATGAGCCTGTACTTCGTCGTCATGATGGGCACCACCCCGCTGGGTTCGCTCATCGCTGGCTGGATCACCGACACCTGGGGCGCGCCCGCCGCGCTGCAGGTGAGCGGCGTGGTGGTGGCCCTGGCGGCGGCCGGGTGCGCGCGGGCGTCCGTTCTGGTGGAGCGTCGCGCCGCCCGCTGAGCCGCGGTTGCGCGACTGCCCCACCCCCTCGTAGGCTCGGCAACTCTTTCGATCATCGAAACATCAGGAGTGCCATGCCCGCGTCGACCGCGCCCCAGGATCGAGCCGCCACAGCCACCCCGCGGCTCATTCGCCTGGCCGCCGTCGTCCTGCTCGTCCTGTGGCTGGGGCTGGGCGGCCTCGGCGGGCCGCGCATCGGCCAGCTGGCCGGCCTGCAGGAGAACGACTCGACCGCGTTCCTGCCGCCCGAGGCCGAGTCGAGCCTCGCCCGCGCGGAGGCGGCGGCGTTCTCGGACGCGGACACGCTCCCGCTGTTCCTGGTGCTCACCCGGGACGACGCGATCGAGCCCGCCGCGTTCGGCACCGTGCTCGCCCCGTTCGTGGCCGACCTGGGCAGCGTGCCCTTGGCCGAGGGCCTCACCCTGTCCGACGTCGTCACCAGCGAGCCGGAGGCCCTCGTCCCGTCGGAGGACCTCGACGCGGTGCTCGTCCCGATCGCGTTGGCGTCCGACCGGGTTCGCGACCGCGTGGGCGAGGACACCGTCATCCGGTTGGTGCTGGACGCCGTGCGCACCCACGCGACCGACGAGCTGGGCGGGGAGGGCTTCGAGGTGGCCCTGACCGGTCCGGCCGCCTACGTCGCCGACTTCTCGTCCGCCTTCGCCGGCATCGACGGGGTGCTGCTGCTCGTGGCGCTGGTGGTCGTGTTCGTCATCCTCGTGCTCGTCTACCGCAGCCCGTTCCTGCCGCTGGCGGTGCTCCTGTCGTCCGTGTTCGGCCTCGCGGCCGCCGGTGTGGTGGTCTACGAGCTGGCCAGCCGCGGCTGGCTGTCGATCTCCGGGCAGTCCCAGGGCATCCTCAGCATCCTGGTCGTCGGTGCGGCGACCGACTACACCCTGCTCATCGTCGCCCGCTTCCGCGAGGAGCTGACGCGCACCGCGTCCACGTGGCAGGCGATGCGGCGCACCTGGCGGGGCACGGTGGAGCCCGTGAGCGCCAGCGCCGCGACGGTCATCGCCGGCCTGCTCTGCCTGCTGCTCTCCGATCTGGGCAGCACCCGCTCGCTGGGCCCCATCTCGGTGGTGGGCATCGTCGCCGCCCTGCTGGCGGCCCTCACCTTCCTCCCTGCCGTGCTGCTGCTGGCCGGACGCCGCATCTTCTGGCCCCGCATCCCCGCGGTGGCCGGGCCGGAGCCGGACGCCGACGCCCGGCCCGGCCTGTGGGCGCGCGTCGCCGCCGTGGTGGGACGCCGCGCGCGTCCCGTCTGGATCCTCACCACCCTCGCCCTCGTCGCGATGGCCGCCTTCGCCCCGCAGTTCCGGGCCGACGGGCTGGGCAACAACGAGGTGTTCCGCGTGGAGGTCGACAGCGTGGCGGGCGAGCGCGTGCTCACCGAGCACTTCCCCGCGGGCGCCTCCACCCCGGTCACGGTGGTGGTCGACGAGGCGGATGCCGAGGACGTCCTCGCTGCGTTGGCCGATGTGCCGAGCGTGGCGGAGGCCGCGGTCGCCACCGAGGCGCCGGCGGGGCCGCCCGGGGCGGAGGCCCCGCCGCAGGTGGTCGACGGCCGCGTCCTGGTCAACGTGACGCTCGATGCCGAGGGCCAGACCCTCGCCGCCCAGGAGGCGGTCGCCGAGGTTCGCGACGCCGTGCACGGCGTGGACGCCGCCCTGCACGTCGGCGGCCTGCCCGCCCAGGCCCTCGACACCCGGCTCGCCAACGCCCACGACGTGCGCGTGGTGCTGCCGGCCATCGTCCTCGTGGTGTTCGTCGTGCTGGTGGTGCTGCTGCGCGCGCTCGTGGCGCCGCTGGTGCTGATGGCCGCCAACATCGCCTCGTTCCTGGCCACGATCGGGGTGTCCGCGCTGGTGTTCAACCACGGCTTCGGCTTCCCCAACTCCGATCCGTCCACCCCGATCTACGCCTTCGTCTTCCTCATCGCGCTCGGCGTCGACTACACGATCTTCTTGATGACCCGCGTCCGGGAGGAGGTGCCGTTGCGGGGCGCCCGCCCGGCCGTGCTGCACGGGCTGTCGGTCACCGGCGGCGTCATCACGAGCGCCGGCATCGTGCTGGCGGCGACGTTCGCGGCGCTGTTCGTGATTCCCCTGGTGTTCATGGCGCAGATCGCGTTCATGGTGGCGTTCGGCGTGCTGCTCGACACCTTCCTCGTCCGCGCCCTGCTGGTGAGCGGCGCGGCGTACGACCTCGGCCGCTTCGCCTGGTGGCCCAGCCGGTACGCGAAGCCGGGCCCGCGGCGGGCCGTCCCAGGGTCGTGAGCGCCACCCAGGCCGCCCACGCCGCCGCCACCGCCCGCGTCACCCGCCTCCTGCGGGCGCTGACGACGGCGTCCGCCATCTACGCCGACGGGGCCCGGCTCGACGTCGGGCTGCCCCGCAGTGACCTGAACGCGCTCGGGCTGCTGAGCCAGGCGACCGCCGACGGCGAGGCCCTGTCCGCCGGCGAGCTGGGGCATCGGCTGGGGCTGTCGGCGTCCGCGACCACGGCGCTGGTGGACCGGCTGCAGGGCCTGGGCCACGTCCGCCGCGTCCGGCACCCCCACGACGGGCGGAAGGTGGTGATCGACGTCACCGCCAGCGCCCAGGAGACCGGACGCCGCGCCTTCGGCCCCCTCGCCGAGGCTCTGGCAGAGTCGCTGGCCCCCTTCGACCCCGAGCAGCTCGCCGACGCCGCGGCGGTCATGGAGGCCGTCCTGGCCGCCGTGGAGGACGCCGCGCGGGACCGCCCCCGTTCGGAACACTGACCCGCTAGTCTTCCCGCAACCGTTCACTCGGCGTTCACCTCAGCGGAGAGGATCCGACCATGAGCACCCCCCTTCCCCCCGCCGCCCACGAAGATTTCAACGTCGGCCGCGTCGTCCAACTGGCGGCGGTCGCCGCGCTCGGCGGCTTCCTGTTCGGCTTCGACACCGCGGTCATCAACGGCGCGGTCACCCCGATGCGCGACGCCTTCGGCATGGGGCCCGGCCTGACCGGCTTCGTCGTGTCGTCGGCCCTGTTGGCGTGCATGGTCGGCGCCTACGTGGCCGGCATCCTCGCCGACCGGATCGGCCGCATCAAGGTGATGGTGCTCGCCGCCGTGCTGTTCACCATCAGCGCCATTGGCTCCGGCCTGGCGTTCGGGCCGTGGGACATGATCGTCTGGCGCGCCATCGGCGGCATCGGCGTCGGCGCGGCGTCCGTCATCGCCCCCGCCTACATCGCCGAGATCAGCCCCGCCCAGGTGCGCGGACGCCTCGGCTCGCTGCAGCAGCTCGCCATCGTGGTCGGCATCTTCGTGGCCCTGTTGTCGGACTACGCGATCGCCGAGGCCGCCGGCGGGGCGGCCAACGCGTCGTGGTTCGGCCTCGACGCGTGGCGGTGGATGTTCATCGCCGAGGTGGTGCCGGCCCTCGCCTACGGCGTCCTGGCCCTCACGATTCCCGAATCGCCGCGCTACCTCGTGGCCCGGGGCGAGACCGACCAGGCGCGCACCGTGCTCGGGCGCGTCCTGCGGTCGGGGGTCGAGGCGCGCATCACCGAGATCGCGCGCACCGTCCGGCGGGAGTCGAAGGCGTCCCTGGCCGACCTGCGGGGCTCCACCGGCAAGGTGCTGCCCATCGTGTGGATCGGCGTGGCGCTGAGCGTCTTCCAGCAGTTCGTCGGCATCAACGTGATCTTCTACTACTCCGCCACGCTGTGGCAGTCGGTCGGCTTCACCGAGGCGGACGCCCTGGTGCAGACCGTCATCACGTCGGTGACCAACATCGTCGTGACGCTGGTCGCGATCGCCCTGATCGACAAGATCGGACGCCGCCGCCTCCTCCTCATCGGCTCGGCCGGCATGTTCGTGACGCTCGGCGCGATGGCCTGGGTGTTCGCGCAGGCCCCCATCGTCGACGGCGCCCCGGTGCTCGAGGGCAACGCCGGTATCCTCGCGCTCATCGCGGCGAACGGCTTCGTGGTGTTCTTCGGCATGTCGTGGGGCCCGGGCGTCTGGGTGCTGCTGGGCGAGATGTTCAACAACCGCATCCGCTCCACCGCGCTCGGCATCGCTGCGGCGGCCCAGTGGTTGGCCAACTTCGCCATCTCGACGACGTTCCCCGCCATGGCCGAGTTCGGGCTGTGGTTCGCCTACGGCTTCTACACCCTCGCCGCCCTGGCGTCGTTCTTCTTCGTGCTCCGCCTCGTCCCGGAGACCTCCGGCAAGCAGTTGGAGGACATGGACTGAGCGACCGCCACGACGGTCGGTCAGCCCTTGAGCAGAGCGCCCCGCACGTTGGCGAGGAACACCGAGTACCGCATGCCACTGGTGACGACGACGATGCGCTGCGCCACCAGGAGACCTCCCAGCATGACGAGGGCCGCCCACAGCCAGTCCCACCCGGTGACCAGTCCGGCGCCGTTGACGTACAGGATGGTGGCGATCGACACCGGGAACATCGCGAACGCCGCGGTGACCAGACCCGGGGAGTACGGGCGCCTGAGGTCGAACATGCGGATCGCGACGAGGTGCGCGACGACCTCGAGAATGCCGAGCAGCACCCAGGCCAGCTGCAGGAACACGACCCCCGGGAAGAACCACGGCACGATGACCAGGACCGTCACCAGCGCTGCCGTGACGATCTCACCGAAGGAACGACTCTTCGCGGCGAAGTTCAGCTTTCGGGCAATCATCTCGGAGAATCCACCGGGGAACCGGCCCTCCTCCCACAGGTGTGCAACGACGGCCGCCAGGAACAGCGTGCAGAGCCGCTGCACCATGGGCATGGTCGACCAGGTGAGCGCGGCGTACACGCCCATTCCGGCGGCCACTGCGGTGACCACGTACATGTTGTTCCGGGCGAGGAAGCTTCCCATGGCTGGTGTTTCCCTTCTTGGTCTGGTGGTGGTTTCGGGTCACTGGGCGGCACGGCCGTGGAGGAAACGGGAGACATGCTGCTCGACGTCCACACCGGTCGCCCCCCTGCCCCGGGTGTCGGCGGAGAATCCGGTGAGGAAGGGGATGACGATCGGGCCCAGGAAGGCGGGCACGAGCGTTTCGACGGCCTCCGGGCGCAGCACCCCCACCTGCTGGTAGCGCACCAACAACTCCCCGATCGCAGCGAACAGCTGCCCCGGGCCGCGCAGGTCGCGCGACAGTTCGGGGTCGTGGGGAACCTCCGCCAGAATCACCCGGGCAGCAGGGCCGAACCGCTGCAGCGCGGCCTGGTAACCCGACGCCAATCGCGCGAGATCAGCCTCGACGTCCCCCGTGTACAGCGCGAACTCCTGGCTGGCCGCCTCGAAACGGCTCTCGATGGCGGCACGGATCAGCAGGTTCTTCGTCCCGAACTTGCGAAACACGGTGACCTCGTTGACCCCGGCACGCTGCGCGATCAACCGGGTCGTGGCGCCCTTCAGCCCGCGCTCCCCGATCACCTGCAGGGCCGCGTCGAGGATCACCGCCTCGGTGGTCGAGGGCGGGGGCAACTCCGACGGGTCGTCGCGCAGGCTCATGCCACCACCGTAGAGCGGGACAGCCACAACATGCAAGTAAGCACTTGCGCGCTGTGAGGACAGCGCAGGAGAACGCTCTGCGTGGGGGGACGAGCCGGCCTGTAAGCCGGATTCTGTCGAGGATGATCATCCATCTGTGACCGCCGTTGCCGGCGGCCTCCGATCCTCGCGGATCGTGCAGCCTACCCGGACGCCTCGCGCGGGTCACGCTCGAGCGGCGTCCGCGGGCCGAAGCCCTTCTTGGCCTTGCTCCGGGTGGGGTTTGCCGTGCCGCCGATGTCACCACCGACGCGGTGGGCTCTTACCCCACCGTTTCACCCTTACCCCTCTTGCGAGGGGCGGTCTGTTCTCTGTGGCACTGTCCCGCGGGTCACCCCGGGTGGGCGTTACCCACCACCTTGCCCTGTGGAGTCCGGACTTTCCTCAGCCCCGTGGGGCCGCGATCATCCGGCCGACTCGTCCGAGGCGCCACTCTACCCCTCCCGAGCCCTGGGCGCCGCCCGCCGCCGGTGCCTCAGCGCGCGCGGAACTCCACCCTGCCGGCCGCCAGGTCGACCTCGACCAGCTCGGCGGTGATCTCCGAGCCCAGCTCCGCCTCCCCCGTCAGGCGTGCCTGCACGGCCGGCTCTTCGATCTGGATCTCCGCGCCGCCCCGGCGCTCGTCGATGCTGATGACGGTCGCGGCGAACTCCTCGCCCTCGCGTCCGGAGAGCACCAGGGCCTCCACCAGCCCGACGATCCCCCGCTCATAGGCGTTGGCGCGGCGCAGGGCGTCCGCCATCACGTCGGGCAGGGAGAACAGTTCTTCACGCACCCAGCCCGGGATCTCCTCACCGGCGCACACCGACAGGCAGATCTGGCTCACGTACCGATCCACCAGGCGGCGCAGCGGCGCGGTGCAGTGGGCGTAGGGCGCCCGCATCGCGCCGTGCAGCGGTTGCTCGGGGCGCTCGCCGTCGAACGCCGCGTAGCCCGCGCCGCGGAACAGCAGGGTGGAGGCGTTCAGCATCGCCGCGTGCCGAGGGTCGGTCGGGTCCAGCGACCGGACGAACTCCGGGTAGTCGACCGACCCGGGCCAGCGGATCCGCAGGCCCTTGGCGACGCGTCGCAGCCGGTCGACGGACGCCTGCTCGGCGGGCGGCAGCGTGCGCAGGATGCCGACGCCGGCGTCCAGCATGATCTGGGCCGCGGCCATCCCGGTCATCAACGAGATCTGGGCGTTCCAGTCCTCCACCGGCAGCCCGGCGCGGTAGGACAGCTCCCACCGGCGCGGCCCGGTGGCGTGCACCTCCTGGCTCGGCACGTTGAGGCTGACCGCGCCCCGCTCCACCTCCAGCGCCAAGCGCAGCAGGCCGACCTCGCGCAGCCCCACGAGCACCTCGTCGGCGGTCCCGGCGTCGAGATCGGCCTGGACGCCGGCGTAGTCGAGCTGGGCCCGGCTGCGCACCCGGGCCCGCGCCACCGTGGAGTGGGTGACGACGCCGGCGGCGTCCAGCGTGTGCTCCCAGACCAGCGCGGTGCGCACCTGCCCGGCCAGCAGGCTGGCCGCGCCCTCGGCCAGCACCGGCGGGTGCAGGGGCGTCCGCTCGTGGGGCGCATAGAGCGTGACGCCCCGGGCGTGCGCCTCGGCATCGATGGCGCCACCCGGGGTGACGAAACTCATCAGATCGGCGATCGCGTAGAGCACGCGGTAGCCGTCGCCGGCCCGCTCGACGAACAGCGCCTGGTCGAGATCGGTCGAGCCCGGCGGGTCGATCGTCACGAAGGCCACGTCGGTCAGGTCACGCTCGGGCAGCTCCACGGCGGACGCCGCCTGCTCGGCCTCGGCGAGCACCGCGTCGGGGAAGGCGTCCGGGACGTCCAGGGACTCCTTGAGCTCGACGAACCCCGCCCGAATCGGGCCGGGGACGCCGGCTGGGGCCCGGTACTGGCGCCGAGGCACGGGTCAGAGCCCCGACTCGGCGGTGCGCACCAGGATGCGGTTGCACTCCTCGCAACGGAGCACCTCGTCGGCCGGCGCACCGCGGTAGCGCACCATGTCGGCCGACGTAGCCTCCAACTGGCAGCCCCGGCAGCGGCCGCGCTGGAGCAGCGCCGCGCCGACCCCACCGGACTTCTCGGCGATCCGGCCGTACAGCGCCAGCAGGTCGGCGGGCAGGGTCGCGGCGAGGGCGTCCCGCTCGGCGGTGTGGCCGGACGCCTCGGCGTCCAGCTCCGCGAGCGCGGCCTTGCGGGCCTCCAGGACGCCGCGCAACTCCTGCTCGACGGCCGTCTTGTCGCCGGCGATCCGGTCACGCGCCGCCACCGCCTCGTCGAGTGCCTCCATCGCCTCGAGCTGCCGGTCCTCCAGGTCGCCGATGCGGCGACCGAGGTGGGCGATCTCGTCCACCATGGCCGACAGGGCCTTGGGGTCGCCGACCTGACCGGCGTCCACCCGCTGCTGATTGCGCTCGCGCCGCTCGCGCACGGGCACGATGTCGTTCTCCGCCTTGGTGGCCTCGGCGCTCAGGTCGGCCACCCGCGTGTCGGCCTCCACCACCTTCTCGGCGAGCGCCGAACGGCGCGCGTGGAGCTGCTGCGCCGTCGCGGTCTCGGGCAGGGTGCGGCGGCGGTGCTCGACCTGGGCCAGCGCCGTGTCGACCGCCTGGAGGTCGAGCAGTCGCCGCTGGAGTTCCGGGGCAGCCTTCATGGTTCCTCCTCGTGGTTCGCTCGCACGATACCGCAGCCCCACGGCCGGCTCCGGGCCGGGGCGTCCGCCGGGGTGCGCACTAGACTCGGCCCCCAGACCGCACCTGTTCGATCGGGGGATCGATGAACGACCAGCAACCTCGCCTGCCCAACCGGCAGACGCCGTTCTCGGACGCCTTCGTGGCGTTCATCCCGACCGACTGGGCGCCCTACCCCGCCGAGCTGCCCGACCGGCTGCCCGCAGCGGAGTTCACCGAGCACCGGCGGGACACGATCAGCGCCGCCTTCCCCGGCGAACGCCTGGTGATCCCCGCCGGGCCGCTCAGCGTCCGCTCCAACGACACCGACTACCGCTTCCGCCCCCACTCGGCCTTCGCCCACCTGACCGGGTTGGGTTCGGATCGTGAGCCGGACGCCGTCCTGGTGCTCGAGCCGTCCTTCACCGACGCCGACGATCCCGCGGAGGCGTCCGGTGTCGACGCGGAGGGCCACACCGCCACGCTCTACTTCAAGCCACGCGCGCCGCGCACCGACCCCGAGTTCTACGCCGACGCCCGCTACGGCGAGATGTGGGTGGGCACGCGCGATTCCCTCGAGGAGCTGGAGGCCCTCACCGGCCTCCCCTGCCGCCCGCTCGCGGAACTCCCGGCGGCCCTGACCCTGCACATCGACCGGGTGGACACCCGCGTCGTCCGCGAGGTCGACGACCGCCTCACCAAACTGCTCGACGAGCTGCGCCGCTCCAACGCCGTCGAGTTCGACCCGTGCGTGGACGCCGAGCTCGCCACCGCCCTGTCGGAACTGCGGCTGATCAAGGACGACTTCGAGATCGGGCAGCTCCAGCTCGCGTGCGACGACACGGCGGTGGGCTTCGAGGCCGTCGTCCGCGATTTCCCGACCGCGGTGGCCCAGGGCCGCGGCGAGCGCTGGTGCGAGGGCGTCTTCGGCCTGCACGCCCGACACCGCGGCAACGACGTGGGGTACGGCAGCATCTGTGCGGCCGGGGACCACGCGAACACGCTGCACTGGATCCGCAACGACGGCGAGCTCGCCGACGGCGATCTGATCCTGATGGACATGGGGGTCGAGGTCGAGACCCTCTACACGGCCGACATCACCCGGACCTTGCCGGTGAACGGTCGCTTCACCCCCGCGCAGCGGAAGGTGTACGAGGCAGTGCTGGAGGCCCAGCAGGCGGGCATCGACGCGGCGCGCCCCGGAGCGCGGTTCACCGACGTGCACGAGGCGGCGATCCGGGTGGTGGCCCGGCACCTGCACGCGTGGGGGATCCTGCCGGTCTCGGTCGAGGAGTCGCTCGACCAGCTCAACGGCGGCCACCACCGGCGCTGGATGGTGCACGGCACCTCCCACCACCTCGGCATCGACGTCCACGACTGCGCCGAGGCACGCCAGGAGTACTACCGCGGCGGCGTCCTGCGGCCCGGCATGGTGATCACCGTCGAGCCCGGCATCTATCTCAAGGCGACCGACCTGCTGGTGCCCGAGGAACTCCGCGGCATCGGGGTGCGCATTGAGGACGACATCCTCATCACCGAGGACGGCAACCGCAACCTGTCCGACAAGCTCCCCCGCGATCCGGACGCCGTCGAGGCCTGGCTGGCGGGCCTGCTGCCGAAGTCCTGATCGCCCGGAGCCAATCACCCCGCCCACCGACGACCGCCGCCGCCGGCCGCCGCCGCCGGCCACCCGGTGGCCACCCGATGGCATTTGGACCCGAGGTCATGGCGCCATGGCGCCATTACCTCGGGTCCAAAACACCGCACATTCGCCCCGCCCCGGCCGGGCGACCGCCGCGCTCGACGGCTGGTTCCTTCGAGGGCAGGCGTGGGACGCCGGCGCCCCGGCGGCGTCCGACGTCGTCCCGTTGGGGGGAGGAGACGATTCGGGCACGTGCGGGGGTGGAGCCCGCGCGGCGCGCGTTTGGCGCGCCGCCCGAGCTGGTCCCCGGGCAGCGGCGCGTCGCCCGGGCAGCTGAGCGGGAGTTCACGTCCACAACCCATGCACAAGCCCGCCTTCTCGACGCCGCGGCACCCGATCCTGTCGACAACCCAGGCACAAGCCCGCCTCGTCGACGCCACCGGCCCGAATCCTGTCGACAACCCAGGCACAAGCCCGCCTCGTCGACGCCACCGGCCCGAATCCTGTCGACAACCCAGGCACAAGCCCGCCTCGTCGACGCCACCGGCCCGAATCCTGTCGACAACCCAGGCACAAGCCCGCCTCGTCGACGCCGGAACCCTGAGCCCGTCCACGCGGCCGGTCCACATCCGGGCCGACGCGGCCACGAGCCATGCGCACTCGTTACAGTGCGGCCATGACCGAACCGACGAAGGTGTTCCTCGACGAAGAGGAGATCCCGACCCACTGGTACAACCTCGTGGCGGACCTCCCGACTCCCCCGCCCCCGCCGCTCCACCCAGGCACGAAGGAGCCGCTCCAGCCCGACGACCTGACCGCGCTGTTCCCGATGGGTCTCATCGCCCAAGAGGCGAGCACGGAGCGCTGGATCGAGATCCCCGAGCGCGTGCGCGAGATCTACCGGCTGTGGCGTCCCACCCCGCTGCACCGGGCGCGACGCCTCGAGGAGGCGCTCGGCACGACGGCCCGCATCTACTACAAGTACGAGGGTGAGTCGCCGGTCGGCTCCCACAAGACGAACTCCTCGGTGCCGCAGGCCTATTACAACGCCATCGAGGGTCGGACGCGGCTCACCACCGAGACCGGTGCCGGCCAGTGGGGCTCGGCGCTCGCGTTCGCCACGCAGATCTTCGGGCTGACCTGCGACGTCTGGCAGGTGCGCAACACCTACGAGAGCAAGCCCTACCGCCGCATGCTGATGGAGACCTTCGGCGCCTCCGTGACGCCCAGCCCCTCGGAGCTCACGGAGGCGGGCCGGGCCCTGCGCGAGCGGTTCCCCGACACCCCGGGCTCGCTCGGCATGGCGATCTCGGAGGCGGTGGAGGCGGCCGCGCAGGATCCGGACGCGTCCTACGCCCTGGGCTCGGTGCTCAACCACGTCACCCTGCACCAGAGCATCATCGGGCTGGAGGCGCTCAAGCAGCTCGAGAAGTTCGGCGAGGGCCTGCCCGACCAACTGTTCGCCTGCGCCGGCGGCGGGTCGAACCTGGCCGGCATCGCGTTCCCGTTCCTCCGCGAAAACCTGGCCGGACGCGGCGCCGTCGCCGTCACCGCCTGCGAGCCGGCCGCGGCCCCCTCGCTCACCCGCGGGGAGTACCGCTACGACTTCGGCGACACCTCCGGCATGACCCCGCTGCTGAAGATGTACACGCTGGGCAACGACTTCGTCCCCGACCCCGTTCACGCCGGCGGGCTGCGCTACCACGGCATGGCCCCGCTGGTGTCCCACGCCTACCACGAGGGGCTCCTGACGGCCATCGCCGTCAAGCAGCGCGAGGCGTTCGACGCGGGCGTCATCTTCGCCCGCGCCGAGGGCATCGTGCCGGCCTCGGAATCCTGTCACGCGATCGCGGGGGCGCTCGCGGCAGCACGACGGGCCGGCGCGGCGGGCACGAGCCCGGTCATCCTCATCGGCGTCTCCGGGTCGGGCCAGCTCGATCTGCCGGCCTACGCCGAGTACCTGTCCGGCGGCATGCTGGACGCCTGAGGGCGGCCCCGAGCCAAGGCAACACGGGGCTGGGAGTAGCCCCCGGTGATGGTCAGGGCGCACCATCATCTCAGGTCGGCCATCCGAGCCGACCTGAGAGGGCGGCCACGGCCGCCCAGGGGGGAAACTGAACATGGGGGGAATCAAGCGCGCCCAGCGGCCGGACCGGCTGCTGGGTCGGCTCGTCGCCGCGCTGACCGTCACAGCGATCGTGGGCGCCGGGCCGGGTACCGGCGCGGCGATCGCGGCCGAGGACACGACGCCGCCGGCGCCGGTGGCCAAGCTGACCGCGACCGGGGACAAGAGCAGGGTCAAGCTCGACTGGTCGTCGAACAAGGAGAAGGACCTGCGCGGCTACCAGGTGTACCGCGCGGAGAGTGCCGACGGCTCCTTCACGAGGCTGACCAGCTCACCGCGCACGAGCTCGGACTTCTCCGACACCAGTGCGCCGACGGGGGTCGTCTCGTACTATCGCGTCACCGCGATCGACAAGTCCGGCAACGAGTCCGCTCCGTCGGCCGTCTCGGCCGTGCGCAAGGACGCCACGGCACCCGCGGCCCCCACCGGCGCCACCGTCGTCCTCACCGGCACGACGGCCGTCCTGGACTGGGCCGACAGCAGGGAGGCCGACCTGGCCGGCTACCTCGTGCAGCGCGCCACGACGGCGGGCGGCACCTACCGGTCGGTGACCCCGTCGCCGATCCAGGAGTCGACCTTCACCGATGCCACCGGCGCAGCGACTTCCTTCTACCGCGTCGCGGCGGTCGACACGAGCGGAAACGTCTCCTCGTGGACCAAGGTGTCCGCGCCCGACACGATCGCCCCCGCCCCCGTCACCGGCATGGTGGTCACCACCTCTTCGTCGCGGATCAAGCTCGACTGGACCTCCAGCTCAGAGAAGGATCGCGCCGGCTACCACGTGTACCGCGCCTCCACCCCGGACGGCCCCTTCACCCGGCTGACCGCCACGCCCCGCACCAGCTCCGACTTCTCCGACTACGAGGCCGCTGTCGGCCTCGTCTGGCACTACCGGGTGACCGTCATCGACAAGGCGGGCAACGAGTCCGAACCCGTCAGCGCGTCCGCCATCCGCAAGGACGCCGTCGCCCCGGCCGCCCCGACCGGCCTGACCGCGACCCAGGCGGCCACCGGCGTCGTGCTCGACTGGGCCGACAACACCGAGCCGGACGTGGCCGGGTACCGCGTCTGGCGCACAGGCCCCGACGGGGTCGAGACCCTCCTCGCCGACCAGGTGCCCGCGTCCACCCTCACCGACGGTTCCGCGCCCACCGGCGCCCTCACCTACCGCGTGGTGGCGCTGGACGCGTCCGGCAACGTCTCCGCAGCGGCGAGCGCCACGATCACCGTGACGGCACCCATCGAGGGGGCGACCGTCGTGGTCGCCCAGGACGGCAGCGGTGACTTCACCACGGTGACGGACGCCCTCGCCGCCGCCCCCGCGGACGGCAGCGCCTACGTCATCGGCATCCGCCCCGGCACCTACACCGAGAGCTTCACCGTGGCCCGCGCCAACGTGACCCTGCTGGGCGCCACCGCCAACGCGGCCGATGTCGTCATCTCCGGCGACGTGGCGGCCGGGACGCCCAAGCCCGACGGGACGGGCACCTACGGCACCTCGGGCAGCGCCACCGTGCTGATCAGGGGCAACGACGTGACCGTCAAGAACCTGACGATCGAGAACGCGTACGTCGAGACGGGCACCGGCAGCGAGCAGGCCGTGGCGCTCAAGACCCAAGGCGACCGGCTGGTGTTCGCCAACGTCCGGCTCCTGGGCGACCAGGACACCCTCTACGCCGACTCCCCGGCCCCCGGTGCGCTGGCCCGCTCCTACTACACGAACTCCTACATCGAGGGTGACGTCGACTTCATCTTCGGCCGCGGCACGGCCGTCTTCGACCGGTCGACGCTGATGGCCTCCTCGCGGGGGAGCACCACCAACAACGGTTACGTGACCGCCGCGTCCACCAGCAATGCGCTGCCGTACGGCTTCCTGATCACCGACTCGACCATCCTCTCCGACGCCCCGGACCAGACGTTCAGCCTCGGACGCCCGTGGCAGCCGAGCGGCGACGTCACGGCGATCGCCCAGGTCGTCGTCCGCAACACCGAACTGCCGGCGGCCATCAAGAGCTCGCCCTGGACGGACATGACCACGTCCTTCTCGTGGCGCAACGCCCGGTTCTTCGAGTACGCGAACACCGGCCCCGGGGCCGGGGTGAACGCCGACCGGCCCCAGCTCAGCACGGTGGAGGCGGCGTCCTACACGAAGTTCACCTATCTCGCCGGCACCGACGGCTGGAACCCGACCGGCGAGCTGCCGCCCGCCGACACGACACCCCCGGCCGCGCCCGCGGGGCTCACGGCAACGGCCGGCGACTCGGTCGTCGACCTCGCCTGGACGGCCAACACGGACGCCGACCTGGCCGGCTACACCGTCTACCGCTCCACGACCAGCCCTGTCGCCACCACCGCCGAGAACCTCGTCGCGGCGGACCTCACCGCGCCGACGCTCAAGGACCGGGGCGTCACCAACGGCGTCACCTACCACTACGTCGTGACCGCCGTCGACCGGCAGGGCAACCAGTCCCCGGCCTCGGCCGAGGTGGCAGCCGCGCCGGTCGGCGTCCCGCTGCCGCCCCACGACGCCCTCGTGTCGGCCGACGGGTCGGGCGACTTCACGACGGTGCAGGCGGCCATCGACCAGACGCCGGCGGGCACCGCCGACCACCCCGTCGTGATCGTCATCCGCCCCGGCGTCTACCGGGAACTCGTCTCGGTCAAGCGGCCGTACGTGCAGCTCGTCGGGGCCACCGGGGTGGCCGCCGACGTCGTGCTGACCTACGACAACGCCGCTGGGACGACCAACCCGGCCACCGGCCAGCCCTATGGCACCGGCAACAGCCAGAGCGTGCTCGTCACCGGCGCCAACGTGACGGTGAAGGACCTCACCATCGAGAACGCCTTCGACGAGGCGGCCTCCAGCCTGACCAGCAAGCAGGCGGTGGCGCTGAAGACGACGGGCGACCGCGCGGTCTACTCCAACGTCCGGCTGCTCGGCAACCAGGACACCCTGCTGGCCGACACGCCCGACCCGTCCGTGATCTCCCGGGCCTACTTCGTGAACTCCTGGATCGAGGGTGACGTGGACTTCATCTTCGGACGCGGCACGGCCGTGTTCGACCGAACCACGATCTGCGCCCTCAGCCGCGGCTCGTCGAGCAACAACGGCTACATCACGGCCGCCAGCACGTCGGACAAGAACCCCTACGGGTTCCTGATCGTCAACAGCACCGTGACCAGCGACGCCCCGGCGGGCACCTTCTCGCTGGGACGGCCGTGGCGGGGATGGTCCGACGGCTACACCCGCAACGGAGTCGTCTACAACTCCCGGGGCCAGGTGACCATCCGCAACACGACGCTGCCTGCGGCGATCCGCGCCACGCAGCCGTGGGCCGACATGGCTCCGAACCTGTGGACCGACGGGCGGTTCTTCGAGTACGACAACACCGGTGCGGGAGCCACGGTCGTCGATCCGGCGACGCGTCCGCAGCTCACCGACGCGGCGGCGAACGACGCCACCCCGCAGGCCTACCTCGCGGGTTCGGACGGCTGGGACCCCATCGGCTGAGGGGGCGAGGGTCGGCCCCGCTGATGGGGGTCGGCGACGTCCCCATGACGCGGGCCCCTGCTCCGACGGAGCAGGGGCCCGCGACAGGAGTGAGGCGCTCCTGCGATGGGTTCAGCTTCGAGCAGCCTTACTGCGAGCGGTTCTGCTCGGACCCATTCTCGGTGCCGTTCTGGTCGCGGCCCTCCCCCGCGGTCGGGTCGGCCGCCGTCGCACCGGAGGTCCGCCACGGCTCAGCCTGACCGGCCGGCGCCTGCCCCCGCTGGTCCTGCCCCAGCTGGTTCTGGCCCTGCTGCGGCTGGCCGTAGCCCTGGGGGTAGCCGCCCTGACCCGGGTAGCCGTACCCCTGGGGGTAGCCCTGCCCGCCGGGCGCGGGCTGCTGCTGGGGGTAGCCCTGCTGGCCGTACCCCTGGGGAGGCTGACCGTAACCCTGTTGCGGCTGGCCACCCCAGGGCTGCCCCTGGCCGCCCTGCGGGGTGAACGCCTGCTGCGCGCCGGGGCCCCGCGTCAACAGCTCACGGGCCTGGGCGGCGACCTTGTGCTCGCACAGCACCTCGTACTTGGTCGCCACGGTCTGGGTGATCGAGGTGAAGTCGCGCTGCCCCCGGCTCAGCAGGTAGCCGAGGACGGCGAACAGGAGCCCGATGACGACACCGATGACCAGCGCGGTGAACAATGTGGTGAGGAAGTTCCCGGGGAACAGCAGGATCATGAAGATCGCGACGATGAAACCCGTCGAGAGGCCGCTCATGACGCCCTGGCCCAGCACGGTGCCCCACGTCCGCCGCCCGGTGACCCGCTCCATCAGCTTGAGGTCGGTGCCGACGATGGCGAGGTTCTTCACGGGGAAGTCCTGGTCGGCCAGCCGATCGACCGCCTGTTGGGCGTCCGCATAGGTGTCGAACACCCCCACGGACTGGGGGTACTCGAGCTTGAACACCGAGGCGTTGGCGAGCGGGTTCTGCTGGGTCATGCGTGGTCCTCCTCCGCCGCGTGAGCGGCCGTGCCCCGCGCCAGGATGGCTGCGGCGAGCTTGACGCCGGCCTCGTCGACCATCTCGTCGTCCACCACGATAGCTCCCCGGGCGCCGCCCCCCACCGAGGTGGACTCCGCGTAGGCGGCCATGATGCGCTCGGCCCGTTCGACGTCGGCAGCCGCAGGGCTGAAGATCGCGTTGCCTGCCTCCACCTGCGCCGGGTGCAGCACCCACTTGCCGTCATAACCCAGCGCCGCCGCCCGCTCCGCCGCGGTGCGAAACCCGTCGACGTCGCGGATCGCCACGAACGGCCCGTCGATCGCCTGCAGCCCGTGCGCCCGCGCGGCGACCAGAATGCTCATGAGCACGTGGTGGAAGGCGTCCGCGGGGTAGCCCGCCGGCTGGGCCCCCACGTTGAGCCCCCCCATGCCGAGGGACGCCATGAAGTCGCCCGGGCCGAACACGAGCGACTCCAGGCGCGGCGAGGCGGCGGCGATCTCGGCGACGTGCAGCAGGCCGAGGGCGTCCTCGATCTGCACCTCCACGCCGATGCGACCGACCGGCAACCCGGCTGCCTGTTCGACCTGGGTCAGCAGCAGGTCGAGGGCCTTCACCTGGGCTGCGTCGGTGCACTTCGGCAGCACCAGGCAGTCGAGGCGCGCGCCCGCGCCGGAGACGACCTCGATGACATCGGCGTAGGTCCACGGGGTCGACCAGTCGTTGACGCGCACCGTCACGGTGGGTGCGGCGAAGCCGGCCGGATCATTCAGGGCGTCAACGATCCGCTGGCGTGACTCGGCCTTGACGGCCGGTGCGACGGCGTCCTCCAGGTCGAGGAACAGCGCATCGACACCCAGGCCACGAGCCTTGGCGATGAAGCGGTCGGAGCTGCCGGGCACGGCGAGGACGGTGCGTCGGACGCGGGCGGGAGAGGTCGCGGTGGGCATGGCTCCACCCTACGGCGCACCGCGTGGCGCGGCGCGTGCCGCTACGACCCGGTGACCGTCGAGGGCTGCATCGGGTTGCCGAGCCGGCGCGAGAGGTGGCCCAGCTCGGTCACCATCGCGTCGCGCCGCTGGGCGGACGCCTCGGCGTCCAGCAACGTGACGCTGAGCGCCAGCACCGGGGCGTGCAGCCCCCGCGTCGGCACAGCGACCGCCAGGCCGACGACGTGGGGGGCGGATTCCTCCTCATCCACCGCGAAGCCGCGGGCGCGGGCGTCCGCGAGATCGGCCAGCAGCTCGGGCAGGGTCGCCCGGCTGCGGGCGGTCAGCTGCGGCAGGTCAGGGATGCCGTGGTAGAGCCGGCGCACCTCGGCGTCGTCCAGCTTGGCCAACAACGCCTTGCCCTGGGCGGTGGCCGACGCGGGCGTGCGGTCACCGATGCCCGACGTGTAGCGCACGGGCGGGTGCCCCTCGTACCGGGCCAGACACAACGTGTCGATGCCGGCGAGCACCGACAGCCGGAGCGTCTCGCCGGCCATCAACGACGAGCGCGCGCAGGCGTCGTAGAACTCGGTCACCTGGTCGAGCCGCGAGAGGTACGCCCCGCCCAGCTCGACGGTGCGGCGTCCGAGCCAGTAGCCGGCCTCGTCACGCCGGATGAGACCCCCCGCCTCCAGGGCGGTGCAGATCTGCAGGGTCGAGCTCTTCGCGACGCCGACCTCCCGGGCCAGCTCGCTGAGGGCGAGAAACCCCCGCGGGCTGGCCGCGAGCGCGTCGAGCACCGCCGTCGCGCGCACCACGGCGGGCGCGGCGCCGGCGGGGACGTCGTCGCGTCCACTCCGCGCGGGGGCCATGGGTCTCAGTAGAAGTGGACGCGGTCGATGGCGTTCACCAGCGGCTCGCCGTCGAGCAGGCGGCCGGCGTTCTCGGCGAACATGCGCGCGATCAGCTCGTCCTCACCGTCGTTGAGGGCGCCGGTGTGCGGGGACACGATCACGTTGTCCATGCCCCACAGCGGGCTGTCGGCCGGCAGCGGTTCGACCGCGAAGACGTCGAGGGCGGCGAACCCCACCCGGCCGTCGGCGAGCGCGGCGACGAGGGCGTCCTCGTCCACGCACGTGCCGCGACCGGTGCTGGCGAAGATCACCCCGGGCTTGACGTTCGCGAACACCTCGGCCGAGATCAACCCGTCGGTGTCGGACGCCTGCGGCAGGGTGTTGATGATGGCATCGGCGCTGCTGACGACGCGGGCGAGCTCGGCGGTCGGGTACACCTGCTCGACACCGTCGACCTCGCGCAGGGACCGGTTGACCCCGATGACGCGGGCGCCCAGGGCTGCGAAGCGCGCGGCCGTCGTCCGCCCGATGTTGCCCATGCCGACGACGAGCACCGTCATCTCCGAGACCTGCTTCATGGCCCAGCGCGTCGACCACTCCCGGTTGCGCTGCTGCCGCTGGAGCCGCGGCAGGTCCTTGGCGCCGGCGAACACCCCGAACAGCGCGAACTCGGCCAGGGTGTCACCGTGCGCACCCGCCGAGGTGGTGAACTCCACGGCCGCCATCTCCTGGGGGCTGAGGCCGGCCGCCTTCACCTGCGCCCCACCACCGGCGGCCATGGTGTGCACCCAGCGCAACCCGGGGTTGGCCCGCACCGTGCGGGCCAGCGCTGCCGGCTTGGTGTCGGGGATGCCGTAGAGCGCGTCCGCGGCGTCGCACAGCTCCTCGAACCGGGCCTGCTGCTCAGGCGTCCGCTCGAAGGACGGGTCGCCCTCGTGGTCGCCCGGCCAGCGCATGGGGGCCAGCAGGTCCTGCTCCACGACGAGGTCGATGCGGGGTTCGAGATCGGTGAGTAGACCGCAGAGCTCGGGCTCCAGCGGCGTGGCGACGAACACCTTGAGACGGTCGGATGTCATGCGGGCACCTCCAGTGCACGAACGGGGTTGGTCAGGACGCCGATGCCGGCCACCGCGCAGGAGGCGACGACACCGGGAGCGATCGGGAACGCCGTGCCCGGCGCCCCCGTGAGAAGGATGTCACCCGGGCCCAACGTCAGGTGGTGACTCAGGTGGCTGAGCGCCTCGAACGGGTTCCAGGCGAGCGCGGCCGACGAGGACGCCGCCACCTCGACGCCGTCGACGAGCCCCGAGAGGGCCACGTCGAGGGCATTCAGGTCGGTCTCGAGCCAGGGCCCGAGCGGCGTGAAGCCGTCGCCGTTCTTGGCCTGGGTGCGGGTGTCGTCGGCCGCCGCCTGGTCCACCGCGGTGACGTCGTTGCCGATGGTCCAGCCCAGCACGTGGGCGGGGGCGTCCGCCACCGAGACGTTGCGGCAGACGCGCCCCACCACGAGCGCCAGCTCGCACTCCCCCACCACCGCGCCGCGACGCGGGTCGAGCATGACGGGATCCTGGGCGCCGACGACGGTGCGGGCCGACTTGAGGAAGGCCTGCGGGGGCAGGGCGCGGTCGTCCGGGCCCGAGTTGTGCAGCATGCCGAGCACCACCCGCGGCTCGACGGGAGCGAGCAGGGGCGTCTGGTCAACCGGCCAGCTCGGGGCACCGGGGGCCGGGGCGGCGTCCGGGGCGAAGGGATCCGCGAGCGCGACCCACTCCCCACCGCGCGCCGCGACGGACCGCGGCCCCGCCACGGTGGCGATGCGGGCGATCCTCACGAGCCCGCCTCCGCACCGTGCGTCGACCCACCCGCGGCGGTCATCGCTGCAGCTCCAGGCCGGCGAAGCGGTCCTCGCCGTGGTGGGCGTCCTCGATCTTGGTGACGTCGCGGTGCACGGTCTCGGGGGTGAGGAAGGTGCAGGCGAACGTGATCGCGCTCAGCACGGCGACGTAGAGCCCGACGGGCCACCAGGCGTTGTTGGTGATGCTCAGCAGCCAGGCGCCGACGAACGGGCCGAGCCCGCCGGCGATGGACGCCGCGGCCACGGCGATCGGGCCATAGGAGCGCTCGACGCCCATGAGCACCATGAACGAGATCGCGAGGTTGCTGTAGATGTAGGAGCCACCGTTCTCGGCCATGCGCAGGCCGATGCCGAGGGCCACGTTGCGGCCCGACGAGCGGAACAGCTCGCGCATCGGGTGGTCGGCCACCTGCTCGCTCTTCTCGAGCTCGATGTAGGCCGGCGTCTCGCGCAGGCGGGAGCGGATGTAGACCGCGACGATGATGAGCAGGAACGAGACGAGGAACGGCACGCGCCACAGCCAGCCGAGGAGCAACTCCTCCGGCGCGAGGGTGATGAGCCAGAACACCACGGACGCCAGCAGGGTGCCCAGCATGATGCCCACGAACGGCAGCGCGGAGAAGAAGCCCCGGCGCTTGCGCGGCGAGTACTCGGCCATCAACACGGTCGCGCCCGCCTGCTCGGCGCCGGCGCCGAGGCCCTGGGCGAGGCGCAGCACGATCAGCAGCACGGGTGCCACCCAGCCGGCGTCGCCGAGCTGCGCCGCGGTCGGCAGCGCGCCGATCAGGGTGGACGCCCCGCCCATCAGCGCGATCGTCACCATGAGCACCCACTTGCGCCCGATCTTGTCGCCGAGCACGCCGAAGAACAGTCCACCCAGCGGCCGGGCGAGGAAGCCGACGGCCAAGGTGGCGTAGGACGCGATCAGGCCGGCGTTGGTGCCCAACGCCGGAAAGAAGAGCTGGCCGAAGATGAGGGCGGCCGCCAGGCCGTAGAGGGCGAAGTCGTAGTACTCCAGCGCCGATCCGATCGAGGACGCGAGCGTCGCGCGGCGCAGGTTGTCGGCGTATTCCCGGTCGGACATGCCTCCCGGCCGGGCGGTGGTCTCGCTCATGTGAACTCCTGTGTCCGGCGGACGCGTCCGTGCGCCCGTCATCTGCGATGGTAGACACGTTTGTGAACGCTGGTCAATAGGTTGAACGGTGTGGTCGCGGCAACCCGTCGGCCGGTGCCGTTCGCGCTAGGGTCGAGCCACCCCCGCGCCCGCCCGACGAAGGAGAGCACCATGGCCGCCACAGGATTCATCGGACTCGGCGTGATGGGGCGCCCCATGGCCCGCCACGTGATGGCGTCCGGACGCCCCGTCGTGCTGCACACCCGAACGCGCTCGAGGGTCGCCGACCTGGAGACGGCCGGAGCCGGCTGGGCGGATACCCCGGCCGAGCTCGCCCGGCGCTGCTCGGTGATCGTGTTCGTGCCGCCCACGATCGCCGACATCCGGGCGGTGACGTTCGGCGCCGACGGCGTGCTGGCCGGTGCCCTCTCCCCGGCGCCCGGGGGTGACGCCCCCGCGGACGCCGCGGGCCCACCGCTGCTGCTCGTCGTGAGCTCCACGTGCGGTGCAGCGGAGGTGAGAACGTTCGGCGAAGAGGTCCGGGCCGCGTCGCGAGGGCGCGTCACCGTGGTCGATGCCCCGGTGAGCGGCGGAGCCGAGGGCGCGGAGGCGGGGACGCTGTCGGTGATGGTGGGTGGCGCGGACGCCGACGCCGCCCGGGCCGTCGAGGTGCTGGGCGCGACCGGTCGCGCCGTCCACCTGGGACCGCTCGGCGCCGGCCAGGTCGCCAAGGCCTGCAACCAGCTCATCGTGGCCGCGACCGTCGTCGCCAACGCCGAGGCGGCGGTGGTCGCCGAGCGGGCGGGGCTCGACGTGGCCGCCCTGTTCGACCTGCTGGGCGGGGGGTACGCCGGCAGCCGGGTCATGGAGGTCAAGGCCCGCCGGTTCGCCGAGCACGACCACTCCCCCTCCGGGGCGGCGAAGTTCATGGTGAAGGATCTCCGTGCCTTCGCCGAGGTCGCCGCCGACACCGGCACGACCACCACGCTCACCGAACCGTTGCGGGACGCCTTCGGCGGGCTCACCGACGCGGGTCTGGGCGATGCCGACACCGCCGTGGTGCAGCACTGGATCGAGCTCGCCTCCGACCGCGCCTGACCCTGGCTCGCCTGACCCCGACCGCCCGACCGCCCCACCCGCGACGCGGGCCCCGCGGGCCGCTCAGGCCAGGGGCACCAGCAGGTTCGACCCGTACCGCTCCAGCCCGAGCGACACCGCGAGCGCCGTGGCCGCGGCGCTGCTACGCGCGACGCGCATCACCGCGAACCCCGATTGGTCCACCCCGTCGGCCAACGCGGCGGACGCCACCCGCGCGCCCAGACCGTGGCCGCGGTGCCCGGGCAGCACGAGGACGCCCACATCGGCCCGCCAGCCCCACAGGGGTGCGAGCGTGGCGGCGGCGACGAGCTGCCCGTCGGCCTCGACGCCGAAGCCGAGAGCTGCGGGGCGGTCGAACCCGGCCTCAGCCCACTCCTCCGGGCGGACGCCCTCGCGCAGGCCGGCCAGTCGGTCGGGGCTGACCGGCGCCGCGTCCGCCGTGAGCGTGGTGGTGTGGTCGGCCCAGAAGTGATCAGCGGGCCCCCGCACGGGGGCGGACGCCAGCGGCGTCCAGAAGGCGGCGTCACCGAGCTCGGCGGGGCGGTGGCCGCGCACGTGGGCGGCGACGGCGTCCACGTGGGCGAGCGGGATGTCGACCCATGCCTGCCCGCCTAGCACCACCACCAGCGCCGCGTCGTCGTGACGCCCGCTCACGGTGAGCGTGATCGGGGTCAACCCCGGCACCGGCGCCCCGAGCCGCATCGCCCAGTGGCCGGCGATCCTGCTGCGGGTCGCGTCCAACACAGGGAGCACCCTAGAGGGTTCGCGCGCGTCGCGTCCCAACGCTCAACCCCGGCTCCACCTGGCGCACCCCGACGTCACCTGGCGCACCCCGGCGTCACTTGGCGCACCCTGGTGTCACGTGGCGCAGTGGAGCTCACGTGGAGGGCCTTGCAGGGGCCGCCAGGTGAGCTCCACTGCGCCACGTGGGCTGAGGGTGCGCCACGTGGGCTGAGAGTGCGCCACGTGGCGGGGCCGGGGAGACCGGGGGCGTCACGGCATCATGGGGTCATGGAGCCGAAGCCACCGACCACCGTCCACCTGAGCCGCCGCGGCCCGTCGTCCTACGAGGCGACCAACGCCCGCGGCGTCCGCCTGCCGATCGGCGGGGAGGACGGGTTCTCCCCGGTCGAGCTGCTGCTGGCCGCCGTCGCGGGGTGCTCGGCGGTGGATGTCGATGTGATGACCTCGCGGCGCGCCGAGCCGGAGTCCTTCGCGGTGACCGCGTCGGGCCGCAAGGTGCGCGAGGGCGGCAACCACCTCGAGGACGTCGAGGTGGTCTTCCGCCTCCGCTTCCCCGAGGGCGACGCCGGCGACCAGGCCCGGGCGCGGATCGCGCCGGCGGTCCGGGCGTCCGCGGAGCGCGACTGCACCGTCTCCCGGACGGTCGAGCTGCCCACGCCCGTCACGTTCACGATCGACTGACGCCCCCGGCGGGGCCGTCGAGGACGCCGCGTCAGCTCACGTGCAGGCTCAGCTTGCGGCCGGCCAAGCCGCGGCGCCGGGACGCCAGGTGCTCGGCGAGGTCGTCGAGGGCACGGGCGGCGGGGCGGTCGGCGTCCGTGGCCACCAGCGGCACCCCGGCGTCGCCGGACGCGCTCACCGCGGCGTCGATCGGCACCTGGGCGAGCAGCTTGATCGGGTAACCCAGGCGCAGGCTGAGCGCCTCGGCGACGCGCTCGCCGCCGCCGGAGCCGAACAGGTCAACGCGGTGGGACTCCCCACAGTGGGGGCACTCGGCGGCCAGGTAGGCCATGTTCTCCACGACGCCGATCACCTTCTGGTCGACCATCGACGCCATCGTGCCGGCCCGCTCGGCCACCTCGGCGGCGGCCTGCTGCGGCGTGGTGACCACCAGCACCTCCGCGTTCGGCAGCTTGGCCCCGAGCGACATCGCCACGTCGCCGGTGCCTGGCGGGAGGTCCACCAGCAGGTAGTCGAGGTCGCCCCAGTACACGTCGGCGAGGAACTGCTGCAGCGCCCGGTCGAGAATCGGCCCGCGCCAGGCGATCACCTGGTCACGGCTCTGCTTCAGCATGCCGATGCTGATGACCTTCAGGCCCTCCACCGGCACGGGCAGGATCATGTCGTCGATGCCGGTCACCTCGGCGTCCGCGATGCCCAGCATGGGCGGGATCGAGTGGCCGTAGATGTCGGCGTCCAGCACGCCGACCGACTTCCCGCGCGCCTCCAGCGCCTTGGCGAGGTTGACCGTCACGGACGACTTGCCCACGCCCCCCTTGCCGGACGCGACGAGGATCACCTGGGTCAGGTTGTCGTCCGCCGCGAACGGGATGATGCGTTCCCGGACGCCGCCGCGCAGCTTGGTCTTCAGCTCGGCGCGCTGCTCGTCCGACATCACGCCGAACTCGAGGTCCAGCCCGGTGAGACCCTCGACGCCCTGCAGCGCCGCGTGCACATCGTGCTCGATGGTGCCCTTCATGGGGCAGCCCGAGATCGTCAGCAACACCTTCACCGACGCGAGACCGGCCTCGTCCACCTCGACCTTCTCGACCATGTCGAGCTCGGTGATCGGCTTGTGGATCTCGGGGTCGTTGACGTGGGAGAGAACCTCCCAGACGGCATCGGTCAGGCTGGCGGCAGACATGCGCTCCACTCTACCGAGCCCACACCGGACGCCCGACCGCGCGGCCCGTGGTCAGCGGCGCCGCTCGGCCCGCTCCTCGGTGTCGCCGTCGCCCCGCTCGAGCTCCTCGAGCAGGTCGCGCAGCTCGGAGCGCAGGAAGTCCCGCGTCGGCATCTCGTTGATCCGCATGCGGAGCGCGGCGATTTCGCGGGCGAGGAAGTCCATGTCGGCCCGGCCCTGGGCGGCAACCTGCCGGTCGTGCTCGATGGTGACCCGGTCGCGTCCCTCCTGCCGGTTCTGGGCCAGCAGGATCAGCGGTGCCGCGTAGGACGCCTGCAGCGACAGCATGAGCGTCAGGAAGATGTAGGGAAAGGGATCCCCGAAGACGCCGGGCGCGATGTTGTTGATGACGATCCACGCGATGATGAACACCGTCATCCAGAAGAGGAAGTTTGCGGTGCCCATGAACCGGGCGAAGCTCTCGGCGAAGGCGCCGAAGGCGTCCTCGGGCAGCCGCACCCGGGGCAGCCACGTGGTGCGGCGTCCGGGGGTGTTGAGCCGTTCGGGCGTCGTCGGTCGATCGGGGAGGCTGGGTCGCTCAGACGAGGGGGCCACCGGTCACTCCTTCCGCGAGCTGGATCCCCCGCCAGTCGTCCGGGAGGATGTGGTCGAGCACGTCGTCGACCGTGACCGCGCCGAGGAGCCGATTGTCCTCGTCCACAACCGGCGCGCACACGAGGTCGTAGGTCGCGAAGTAGCGGCTGACCAGGGCGACGTCGGCGTCCGGGCGCAGGGGCGCGATGCCCGAGTCGACCAGGGACGCGGCCAGCAGCGACGGCGGTTCCCGCAACAGCTTCTGGATGTGGACGGCGCCCACGTAGCGCCCCGTCGGCGTGTCGAGCGGCGGGCGGCAGATGAACGCGAGGGCCGCCAGGGCCGGCGTGATCTCCTCGTTGCGGAGCAGCGCCAGGCAGTCCGCCACGGTGGCGTCGGGGCCGACCACCACCGGCTCGGGCGTCATCAGACCACCGGCGGTCGCGGGTGAGTAGTTCAGCAGGGCACGGACGTCCTCGGCCTCCTCGGGCTCCATGCGCTCCAAGATGGTCTCGGCCAGGTCGGGTGCCAGCTCGGCGATGAGATCGGCGGCGTCGTCCGGATCCATCTCCTCCAGGATGTCGGCGGCCCGCTCGGTGTCGAGCGTCCGGATCACCTCCACCTGCTCGGCCTCCGGCAACTCCTCCAGCGCGCCCGCGAGCATCTCGTCGTCCAGGGCCTCCACGACCTCGGCCCGCCGCGCGGGGCTCATCTCGTGCAGCTCGCGCGCCACGTCGGCCGGCTTCATCTCGGCCAGCTCGGCCAGCACCTGGTCTGTCCCCCGGGCGGTCTCGACGAAGAAGTCGGGCACCTCGTTCCAGTCCACGACCACGACGTGGCCGCGCGAGAACGGCGACCGGCTCGTGTTCTCCCGCAGCGCCACCTCCGTGACCTCCCACGCGCGCGTCCGCGTCCGCTCGATCGCGACATCGAAGATGGACGCCGCCGGCGCGCCGGGGCGGGTGACCGACTTGTCGAACAGGTCGGTGAACACCAGCGCCTCGGCGTCGCGCCGCTGGAACGCGACGGTGTTCACCACGCCCGAGATGATGATCTGCTGCGCGTCCACGGTGTGCACCCGCTCGATGGGCAGGAACACCCGGCGCAGGCGCAGCAGCTCGACGACCATGCCCTTCACCCGCGGCGGGCGGGCGTTCGTCCGGTTCTGGACGACGATGTCTCGGACCTTGCCCACCTGGTCGCCACTGGCGTCCAGCACGGGCAGGCCCTTGATGCGCGACACGAAGATCGACGTCGGGGATCCACTCACGCCCCGAAGGGTATCGCTCAGGTCGCCTCGGGATCGAAGGCGACCGCGCGGGGGGACGCGATGGCCGGGTCGCCGCCGCCGTGGTCGTCCGGGTCGTCGAGCACGGCCGCCGTCGCGCCCCCACCGGTGGACGCCCCCGCCGAGGCCGTGCCCGCCTTGGCCGCACTGGCCGAGCGGCCCGATTTCCGGGACGACCCGGTGGCCTCGTTCGCGGTGTCCTTGAGGAGCGTGCCGGCCTCCAGGGCGTCCTCGCGGATGGCCCGCAGATCCTCGATCTCATCCCCCGACAACAGGTGCCGCTGCACGAAGGTGCGCGGGTTCAGGTCGGTGATGTCGATGTGGTCCCACTCCGGCCCGAGTTCCTTGCGGATCTGCCCCCGGGCGTCGTTGCCGACCGCCCGCAGGTAGGCGATGATCCGGGCCGCCTTGCGCGCGAGGTCCGGCAGTTTCTCGGGGCCAAACACGATGATCGCCAGCATGACGAGCAGCGCGATCTCGCCGATGTTGAAATCAAACATGCGCCGTGGCCCCCGCGCTCAGAGCCCGGCGGACTCGAGCAGCTGGATGAACGTCCTCGCCTGCTGGGGGGTCGCCGGCTTCAGCGGACGCCGCAGCACCGCCTGCTGGAACCCCCGCGCCCCGAGCGCGGCCTTGACGAGCATGCAGCCCTGGGTCGCAAACACCCCGGTGTAGACGGGCAGCAGGCGCCGGTACAGCTCGAGGGCCTCCTCGCCGGCCCCGTCGGCCAGCAGATCCATCCACTCCTTGGTGAGTGCGCCGGTGAAATGGGTCGAGGTGCCCACCACGCCCGTGGCCCCGATGCTGAGCAGGGGCAGCGTCAGCGCGTCGTCGCCCGCGTAGTAGGCGAGGTCGGTCGCCGCCATGACGCGCGCGGAGCTGACGAGGTCACCCTTCGCGTCCTTCACCGCGACGATGCGCGGGTGGCGCGCCAGGTCGACCAGCGTGTTCTCGGTGATCGGGATTCCGGTCCGGCCCGGAATGTCGTAGAGCATCACCGGCAGCTCGGTGGCGTCGGCGACGATCATGAAGTGCTCCAGCACGGCGTCCACCGGCGGCTTGCTGTAGTAGGGGGTGACGACGAGGACGCCGTCCGCCTCGGCCTCGGCGGCGTCCCGGCAGCGCGCGACGGTGGCCGCGGTCTCGTTCGTGCCGACGCCGGCGATGATCGTGGCGCGGTCCCCCACCTCTGCCTTGACGGCCTTCAGCAGCGCCAGCTTCTCGGCGTCGCCGGTCGTCGGGGACTCCCCCGTCGTCCCGTTGATCACCAGGCCGTCGTTGTGCTGCTCGTCCACCAGGTACGCCGCCAGCCGCCGCGCCTCGTCCAGATCGAGCGATCCGTCGGGCGCGAAGGGCGTGACCATTGCGGTCACGAGCCGTCCGAAGGGTTGGGCCATGGCGCCAGTCTAGGGGCAACGTGTCCTAGGCTGTGACCGTGAACGCTGCCGCCAACACCACCTCCGCGACCGGCCAGGTCGCCTCCCTCGTCTACGCGGACGCCTTCGGCGCCGAGCCCGAGCACACCGCTGCGGCGCGGGACGCCGCCCGCTCGCTCGGCATCGCCGCCGCCACCCCCGGCACCGCCGCCCTCCTGGCACTGCTGGCCCGCATGGTCGGTGCCCGCGCCGCCGTCGAGATCGGCACCGGCGCCGGGGTGTCGGGGCTGGCGCTGCTGGCCGGCATGGAGCCGGACGGCATCCTCACCAGCATCGACCTCGAGCCCGAGCACCAGGCCGCCGCCCGCAAGGCGATCGCGAGCGCGGGCGTCCCCAACCGCCGGGCGCGCCTCATCGCCGGGGCAGGCCTGGCCGTGCTGCCCAAGTTGAGCGACGGCGCCTACGACTTCGTCTTCGTCGACGGCGACCCGCTGGAATACGTCGAGTACGTCGAGCAAGCGGCCCGCCTGTTGCGCAGCGGTGGCCTGCTGGTCGTCAACCACGCACTCGCCGGCGGCACCGTCGCCGACTCCGGCAACGAGGACGATGAGACCGTGATCATCCGCGAGGCCTTGGCCGCCACGCAGACCATGGAGGAGTTCACTCCCGTGCTGCTGCCCGTGGGTGACGGGCTTCTGGTGGCCCTGCGCACCTGAGCCGCAGTCGAAGCGGGAGAGCTGAGCCTGAACCAGTCGAAAGCAGCTTGGCCCGCGGCGTTCGAAGCAGCTGATCGATCGACTCTATCTTGGACGAGCCACGCCTCGCCCAACAGAAACCATCATAGATACGCTTGACCTGTAGCGGATTTCGCTGGACGAAAGGTTGGTGATGGACCCATGGCGCTGCCTGATCTGCTCAGCTACGACGACCTGGCGGGCCTGGGCCTCACTCGGTACCGCCTTGATCGACTTGTCGAGGCCGACGAATTCGAGCGCATTTCCCCTGGCCTGTTCCTTCGGTCGGGACTCGCAGACGACACGACCTCGGCGTGGATTGCGATCGCTGCGAGGAAGCCCGATGCGACGTTGTGCCTTCTCACGGCACTTTCACTGCACCAGCTGACCGATGAAATTCCCACCCGTAGCGACCTTGCCATCCCGCGCGGCACACAGCCTGTCACCGTGCGTCACGCACCCGTCGCCTGGCACCGCTTCGATGCCAGCACGTTCAGCATTGGTCGCGGAGAGCACGAGCTTCCAGGCGGTCAATCCATCGGTCTGTACCGCGCCGAGCGCACGCTGATCGACTTGTTCCGGCTACGACACACCTGGGGTAGCGACCTCGCCCTCGGTGCGCTCAAGCAGTGGCTGCGCGGGCGCGGCAACAGCCCCCATGTCCTGCTGACGATGGCCGAGGACTTTCCGCAGGCACGCCCAGCGATCCAGCATGCCTTAGAGGTTCTGCTGTGAGCCCGCAGCCGCGTCACGGCACGCCAGACGGCGACGCCACCATCGCCATTCGTACTCTCGCTCGGCAAACGCGTGCGGACGTGCAAGAGTTGCTGACGCTGTACGCACTTGAAGGCCTGCTGGCGCGGATCGCGCGCTCCCCGCACCGCGAGGACTTCGTCTTGAAGGGCGGCATGCTGCTCGCCGCGTTCGCCGCGCGCCGCCCCACGAAAGAATTTGATCTACAAGCAACCAGACTGACCGGTGACCCAGAGGAGGTCGCCCAGAGGGTCCGCGCCATCGCTGCGCTGGACACCGCCGACGGGCTTGTCTTCGATCCCAAGAGCCTCGACGCGACGACGATCCGTGACGAGGACGAGTATGCCGGGGTTCGAGTGAGGCTGGCGGCGACTCTCGGAACCGCGCGGCTGACGATCGGGATCGACGTGAACTTCGGAGACCCGATCTGGCCGGCGCCGCGCCTCATCGATCTTCAGCGCGTTGTGCCTCTTGACCTACCACCCGTGACGTTGTTGGGGTACCCGCTGACGATGGTGCTGGCCGAGAAGATCGTCACTGCTCTCGATCGCGGCGTGGCCAACACCCGCTGGCGAGACTTTGCTGATGTCTACACCCTTGCGCGACTGCATCCAGTCGACGCACCCGAACTTCGCGCATCGATCGAAATGGTGTCCGAGTATCGCATGGTCGCACTTGCACCACTGTTGCCGGCGCTCGCGCCGATGAGCGAACGAGCGCAGCAGAAGTACCGGGCGTGGCGCACACGGTCCCACCGGGACGGAGACCTACCCGCAATGTTTGCCGATGTTCTCTCCGCGGTCGCGCACTTCGCAGATCCGGTGTTAGGCGCCCCCGCAATGGGGCGATGGAATCCGCTCCTCCAGATCTGGCAGTGAGCGGCCAAACCTTGGATCAACCACCAGGCGGACCATCCACCCGCCTGCCTTGCCGACATCAGGGCCACTGTCCCAAGTGCGGAGGGTCCTCGCATCGATGCCGACCCCCGTATGCCCGTGCCGGGCGCTACGAGCGTGGAGGTGTTGGCGTGTCACTGACTGGGCGTGCGCAGCCCCAGTATGAAACCGGCCACGGCTAGGCACAGACCCTTTGCTGAAGTCCTCGGACTCTCCTCAAGATCACGCACCTTCACGCTCCTAAAGCAAGCCGTCTCCAAGGTGGGACGGCCTGCTTCGGGCGAATCCTCAGCCGCCTCAGATCGTGGCGCGTCCGTTCTTCGGCACGGTCACGATGCCGTTGTCGGAGATGTGGAAGCCCCGGGCGAGATCGTGCTCGCGGTTGACGCCGACCTCGGCGCCGTCCTCCACGATGACGTTCTTGTCGAGGATCGCGCGGCGGACGACGGCGTTGCGGCCGATGCGCGCCCCCGAGAAGATGATCGACTCCTCCACCTTGGCCCACTTGTCCACGTGCACGTTCGGCGAGAGCACCGACCGGTCCACGTCGCCGCCGGAGATGATCGAGCCCGCGGAGACGATCGAATCCTCCGCCGTGCCGCGCAGCGTGAACTTCGCTCCGGGAGCCTGGGGCTGCTGGGTGAAGATGGGCCAGTCGCGGTTGTAGAGGTTGAAGTCGGGGTCGACGCTCACCAGGTCCATGTGGGCCGCGTGGTAGGCGTCGATGGTGCCGACGTCGCGCCAGTAGTTGCGGTCGCGCTCCGTGGAGCCCGGCACGTTGTTGTGGGTGAAGTCGTAGACCTGCGCCTGGCCCTTGTTCACGAAGAACGGCACGATGTTGCCGCCCATGTCGTGCTTGCTCGAGGCGTCGTCCGCGTCGGCCTGCAGGCACTCCACGAACGCCTTGCGCGTGAAGATGTAGTTGCCCATCGACGCGTACGACTCCTCGGGGCTGTCGGGCAGCCCCGGCGGGTCGGCCGGCTTCTCGAGGAACTGCGCGATCTTGTTGGACGCCTCGGCGTCGATGATGCCGAAGGCGGACGCCTCGTGCCGTGGCACCCGGATGCCGGCCACGGTGCACTCCAGCCCGGAATCGATGTGGGCGTCGAGCATCTTCGCGACGTCCATCCGGTAGATGTTGTCGGCACCGAAGACGACCACGTAATCGGGGTCCTCGTCGTTGATGAGATTCATCGACTGGAAGATCGCGTCGGCAGACCCCATGAACCACTGCTTGCCGGTGCGCTGCTGCGCGGGCACGGAGGTGACGAAGCTGCCGAGCAGGGTCGACATCCGCCACGTCTGCGCGATGTGTCGGTCCAGCGAGTGCGACTTGTACTGGGTGAGGACGGCGATCTTCGTCAGTGAGGAGTTCGCCAGGTTGGAGAGGACGAAGTCGATGAGGCGGTAGGTGCCCCCGAAGGGCACCCCCGGCTTGGCCCGGTCAGCAGTGAGGGGCATCAGACGCTTGCCCTCGCCACCGGCCAGGACAATCGACAGGACGTTCGGTCGATTGGGCATGGCACCAAACTAGTTGCTGGACGCCCGCGGCGCACCCCTATTCGACGAACGTCTCCACCTGTGGAGGGTCGCGAGTTTCGGACGCGGCGCCACGCCGGGTGTGCGACGATCAGGCATGCGCGTATCCATCCTGACCCGCGAGTACCCCCCGCACATCTACGGGGGCGCCGGCGTCCACGTCGGTCAGCTCGTCCCCCAGCTGGCGAAGTTCACCGATTCCGTCGACGTCCAGTGCATGGGCGAGCCGCGCGAGGGCGCGACGGCTCACTCCGAGGCCTACCCCGAAGGGGCCAACGCGGCCCTGCGCACCGTGGCCGCCGACGTGTCGATGGCCGCTGCGATTCCCGAGGTCGATGTCGTCCACGCCCACACCTGGTACGCCCAGTTCGCCGGAATCCTGGCCAGCGAGTTCCAGGACATCCCGCTCGTCGTCACCGCCCACTCCCTCGAGCCCGACCGGCCATGGAAGGTCGAGCAGCTCGGCGGCGGGTACCGCGTCAGCTCGTGGGTCGAGAAGACCGCCTATGAGAACGCGGACGCCGTCATCGCCGTCTCGGCGGCCATGATCAAGAACATCCAGGACGCCTACCCCTTCGTGGAGACCGAGCGGATCCACGTCGTCAAGAACGGGATCGACCCCGAGGAGTTCAAGCCCGACCCCGACGACGCCGTGCTGGCCGAGCTCGGCGTCCCCCGCGACGGGCCGCTCGTCGTGTTCGTCGGACGCATCACGCGCCAGAAGGGGTTGGTGCACCTCGTGCGTGCAGCCCAGGAGTTCGACGAGAACGTCACCCTGCTGCTGCTGGCGGGCGCCCCGGACACCCCGGAGATCGCCGCCGAGTTCCAGGAGGCGTTCGGGGAGCTGAACCAGCGGCGTCCGGGCCGGGTCTTCTGGGTGCAGGAGATGCTGCCGCGCGAGAAGGTCCGCCAGGTGCTGACCGCTGCCGACCTGTTCGCCTGCCCGTCGGTCTACGAGCCGCTCGGCATCGTCAACCTCGAGGCCATGGCGTGCGAGACCGCCGTGGTGGCCTCGGCGGTCGGCGGCATCCCCGAGGTCGTGGTCGACGGCGAGACCGGCCTGCTGGTGCCCTACGACCCGGCCAGGGCGGGCGATGCGGAGTTCGTCGCGGGCTTCGAGTCCGACTTCGCCGCGCGCATCAACGAGCTCGCTCGCGACCCCGACCGGGCCCACGCGATGGGCAAGGCCGGTCGCCAGCGCTGCATCGACGAATTCTCATGGGAGAAGATCGCCCAGGAGACCGTCGAGGTCTACCGCGCTGCCGCCGAGCACCGCAAAGCCCGCCGGGGCTGAGCGCACCGCCCGCGAGAACGGCCCCCGGAGCGCGCTCCGGGGGCCGTTCGTCGTGATGCGGGTTGGGGTGTCGGTGTGGGATGTCGGTGTGGGGGTGCCGAGGGAGGGAGGGCGTCAGCCCACGACCGCCTTGAGCGCCTCGAGCAGCTCGGCCGCCTCGGTCGCATTCATCTCGATCACCAGCCTGCCGCCACCGTCGGCCGGGATGCGCATCGCGATCACGCGGGACTCCTTCGCGACCTCGATCGGACCCTCACCCGTGCGGGGCTTCATTGCTGCCATGGTTCTCCCTCTCCTGATTGCTGCGAGAACTCGTCTGCCGCCATTATCGCAGACCCGTCCGCCTGGGGGGTGACCTCGACGGGTGCGCCCCCGGCGTCGACGGGGCGGAAATACGACTCCGTCGTGGCCGAGAGCTGCCGCTCCAGCCGCGCCAGCAGCTCATCCACCTGGGCCATCGAGTAGCCCCGGACGTCGACCCGAAACTGCACGGCCCGCAGCTCCTCGGCCCCCAGCGGGCCGTCCGGCAGGTCAAGCACGGGGGCGTCGTGCTCGGGGCCGGGCAACGCGCCGAGGCCACCGGACGCCACCACGGCCCCCGCCCCCAGCACGACGACGGCCAAGACCCAGAGAATCCACTCCATCAGGCGTCGCCGTCCGGCTCCTCGGTGAGCCGGTGCGCCAGGGCGGCCTGCTCGCGCCGGTGCGCGGCGATGATGGCGACGGCCTCGTCGACGTCGTCGGTGAGGTGGAGCATGTCGCGATCGGGGGCGCTGATGTACCCGTCGTCGCGCAGCGAGTTCTCCACCCAGCTGAGCAGGCCCGACCAGTGGTCACGGCCGAACAGCACGAGCGGGAAGGAGGTCACCTTCTGCGTCTGCACCAAGGTGAGGGCCTCGAACAGCTCGTCGAGCGTGCCGTAACCGCCCGGCATGACCACGAAACCCTGCGCGTACTTCAGGAACATCACCTTGCGCACGAAGAAATAGCGGAAGTTGATGCCGAGGGTCACGTACTTGTTCAGCTTGTCCTCGAACGGCAGCTCGATGCCGAGCCCCACCGAGACGCCGCCGGCCTCGGCGGCCCCCTTGTTCGCGGCCTCCATCAGGCCGGGGCCGCCGCCGGTGATGGTCGCGAAACCCGCCTCGGCGAGCGCCTGACCCAGCCGGACGCCCTCGGCGTACAGCGGGTGGCTGCGCGGCGTCCGCGCCGAGCCGAACACGCTGACGGCCGGCCCCAGCTCGGCGAGCGTGCCGAACCCCTCGACGAACTCGGCCTGGATGCGCATGACCCGCCACGGGTCGGCGTGCACCCAGTCGGTGTCCCCGCGCCCCTGGAGGAGCCGCTGGTCGGTCGTGGTCTGCTGAACTTGGTCGGCACGCCGGAGGACCGGCCCCTGCCGCGTCCCCTTCCGCTTCTTCGTCACGGACGCCAGCCTAACGGCCCGCTCAGCGAAGCCAGCGGAGCAGGGCGTCCTGGCAGGTGTGGAGGTCGGCGACGGGGCAGAACTCGTCGTCGGCGTGCGCCTTGCCCGGGTCGGCCGGGCCGTAGTTGACGGCGGGGATGCCGAGGGCGGCGAAGCGCGCCACGTCCGTCCAGCCGTACTTGGCGCGCGGCTCGCCGCCGACCGCGGCCACGAAGTCCCGGGCCGCGGGTAGGTCGAGCCCCGGTCGGGCCGCGGCGGCGGCGTCCGTGACCACCAGGTCGTACCCGGCGAAGACCTCGCGGCAGTGGGCCTCGGCCTCGGCGATGCTCCGGTCGGGCGCGAACCGGAAGTTCACGGTGACGGTGCAGCGGTCGGGGATCACGTTGCCGGCGATGCCGCCGGCGATCGAGACGGCGTTGAGGCCTTCGCGGTACTCCAAGCCGTCGACGACGACGCGGCGGGGCTCGTAGGCGGCCAGGGTGGCGAGGACGCCGGCGGCGTCGTGGATGGCGTTGTGCCCCAACCAGCTGCGGGCGGAGTGGGCGGCGGTGCCGGTGCAGGTGAGGTCGCAGCGCAGCGTGCCTTGGCAACCACCCTCGACGCGGGCTCCGGTCGGCTCCATGAGCAGGGCGAAATCACCCTCGATCAGGTGGGGGGCGTTGCGGGCCAGGCGGCCCAGGCCGTTGCGGGCGGCCTCGACCTCCTCGTTGTCGTAGAAGATCCAGGTGACGTCGTGCCGCGGGGCGCTGAGCTGCACCGCCGCCGCCAGCGCGACGGCGACGCCGCCCTTCATGTCGCACGTGCCGCGGCCGTACACCCGGTCGCCCTCCTGCCGCGAGGGCAGGTTGCCCGCGACGGGCACGGTGTCGAGGTGACCGGCGATCACGACGCGGGTGGCCCGGCCAAGCTGCGTGCGGGCGACCACGGCGTCGCCGTCGCGCTCCACCTCCAGGTGCGCACAGGCGCGCAGGGCCTGCTCGACGGCGTCCGCGAGCGCCGCCTCGTTGCCGCTGACGGACTCGATGTCGACCAGCGATCGCAGGAGGTCGACCAGGTCACCGGTGGGGTCCAGGAGCATGTCGGCAGCGTAGCCCGGCGGAGCGGTTGCCACCGGGTTCTGGGCGGCCCCACGGGTGGGCGTGGCATCATGACTGGTGGTGCCCACACCCGAGGAGGACACATTCATGGCAGGCGACCAGCGGCCCGAGGACATCCAGCCGGACGGCCCCGTGGACGGCACGGACCCGTCCACCGAGTCGATCCCGGGTGATTTCACCGACTCCGGATGGGCCGATGCGGCACCCACCGAGGCGTTGCCGGTCGATGAGGCGTACGTCGCGGATGCGCGCGACGGGCAGCCGGACGAGGTCCACCCCGTGGCCGCCGACCCTGCGCTCACCCCCGCCGCGGCGACGGGCGGCGCCAGTGCCGCGACCGCGGTGGCGGCGCCGGCGTCCGGACGGGGCCGCCGCACGGCCTGGATCATCGGCATCCTGGTGTTGCTCGCCGCGCTGATCGCCGCCGGGTGGTGGTGGTGGGACAGCACGCAGCGCGCGCAGCGCGAGGAGGCGATCCGCACCACGGCCCAGACCTATCTGGATTCCCTCGCCGCCGCCGACGCCGAGGGCGCCCTGGCCACGCTGGCCGAGCAGCCCGCGAACACCACGCTGCTGACCGACGAGGTGCTGCAGGCATCGGTGGAGGCCTCGCCCCTCAGCGCCATCGCCGTGGGCGAGGTGACCTCCGAGGGGCAGAACGCGACAGCCGACGTGACCTACCGGATCGGTGAGGAGGACGTGGCCCTCACCCTGCCCATGACCGGTGACGGGGCGCGCACCTGGCACCTCACCGACGGCCTGGGCGAGCTGACGCTGGCGTCCACCGACCACCTCACGGTGAACGGGGCGGAGCTGACGGAGGCGACCAACCCGGTCTTCCCGGGCACCTACACCGCTGCGGCGACCAACCAGTACCTGGTGCTGAACGGCGCGACGAGCGCCTTCATCCCCAGCCCGCAGGCGGACGCGGCGACGATCACGCCGGAGTTCGCCCTCAGCGATCCCGGCCGCGAGTCGATCCTCGCCGCCGTCCGGACGCGCCTGGACGAGTGCGTCGCGTCGACCGAGACGCTGCCGGGCAACTGCCCCTTCGGGCTGGCTGCCGACGGCGCCGAGGTGTCGAACGTGCGCTTCCAGCTCAACAACGACCCGTGGGCCGAGTTCGCGCCGGCCCTCGACCTGGCGGCCATGACGGCGTCCGGCGCGATCCACCTGGACATCACCGGGTTCGCCACGGTGACCGCCGCCGGCCTCACCGGTGACGTCGACCAGAACTTCGCCGTCGACCGCGCCTGGAGCGTGAACCTCACCGAGGATCCGCTGGTCGTCACCTGGTCCTGACCCCCCGACCCGACAGGAAGCCATGACTGACTCCGCCACGCCCACCCGCCACGCCTGGGGCTGGGGGCTCGCGACCACCATCGGTGCGGACGCCGTCCTGGACGTGTGGTACCCCTCCCCCGCGCTGGGTACCCCCGACGGGCCCGAGGCGCCGCGCGCGCTCATGGCGGCCCGCACCACGGACGAGGACCGCGGCGTGAGCACCGAGGTGGTGCTCACCGAGATCGACCTCGACGCCGCGCCGGCGTCCGTGGCGGACGCCTACCTCCGGCTCCACCTGCTGTCGGCCCGGGTGTGCGCCCCCCGCACGCTCAACCTCGACGGTCTGTTCGGCGTGCTGCCGAACGTGGTGTGGACGTCAGCCGGCCCCTGTGCGGTGGAGGGCTTCGAAGAGACGCGCCTCGCGCTGCGCGCCAAGGGCCCGGTCACGGTGTACGGGGTGGACAAGTTCCCCCGCATGGTCGACTACGTCGTGCCGGCCGGGGTGCGGGTGGCGGACGCCGACCGCGTCCGCCTGGGCGCCCACCTCGCCTCCGGCACCACCGTCATGCACGAGGGGTTCGTGAACTTCAACGCCGGCACGCTGGGGGCGTCCATGGTCGAGGGCCGGATCTCGGCCGGGGTGGTCGTGGGCAACGGATCCGACATCGGCGGGGGGGCGTCCATCATGGGCACCCTGTCGGGGGGTGGCACCCAGCAGATCTCGATCGGCGAGCGCTGCCTGCTCGGCGCGAACGCCGGCCTGGGCATCTCGTTGGGCGACGACTGCGTCGTCGAGGCCGGGCTGTACGTGACGGCCGGCACCAAGGTGACCCTGCCGGACGGCGCCGTGGTCAAGGCCGTGGAGCTCTCGGGCGGTTCCGGGCTGCTGTTCTTCCGCGACTCGGTCTCCGGCGCCGTCCGGGTCAAGGACCGCCAGGGCACCGGCATCGAGCTCAACGCCGCCCTGCACGCCAACTGAGGCGCATGCGCGCGCTCCGCACCCTGCTCATCACGGTCATCCTGCTTGGACTGGCCGCGGTGGCGGCCGGCATCGCGGTGGTGCTGTGGTACAGCTACCAGCGCCAGCCGCTGCCCCTGAGCGACCAGTGCATCGCCCTGGTGGCGGACGCCGACGTGGCCCTCACCACCGAGCAGGCGCACAACGCGTCGATCATCGCCGGGGTGTCCACCCGGCACGCGCTGGAGCCGCGGGCCGCGACGATCGCGCTCGCGACGGCGTACCAGGAATCCGGGCTGCGCAATCTGGACCACGGTGACCGGGACTCCCTTGGCCTGTTCCAGCAGCGGCCCTCCCAGGGGTGGGGCACCCCGGAGCAGGTGCAGGACCCGTACTGGGCCTCGGACCGCTTCTACGACGCGCTCGTGACCATCCCCGGCTGGGAAACGGGCGACGTCAACGACGTCGCCCAGGCCGTGCAGCGCTCGGGCTTCCCCGAGGCGTACCGCCAGCACGTCGAGAACGCCCGGCGCATCGCGAGCTCGCTGACCGGCCAGACCCCGGCGTCGTTCTCGTGCCGGGTGGCGAACCCGCCCGCCGGCGACCCGGCCGGGCTCGCGGCGTTCCTGGAGCGGACGCTGCCCGCGGACGTGGTGGTGCGCGACGCCGGTGACCGCGTGGTCGTGGAGGCCCCCACGAACCGGGCTGCGTGGTCCGCGGCGCAGATCGCGGTGGCCCAGCGCGCCAACCACGGCCTGACTCGCGTGGAGCTCGGGGGCCGCACGTGGACGGCCGACCCGCGCGGCTTCGCGTGGTGGGCCGGAGAGGGCGCCGGCGGCACCACGGTCACGGTGCACTTCGACGATCTCGGCTCCCCCACGCCGACGCCCGGCGGCTGAGGCCCGCCTGCGGGTGTGGGCAACGATCGACCCGGTGGGGGCCCGACGGGATAGGGTCGCCGTGTACCGCCCGGTCGCCAGGCTGCCCGGGCACCGCTGTGACCGAACCCCCGCACCGTCAGGAGCACCGTGAGCGATTCCACCAAGTACACCTCCGGCCGGGACGACAGCCTGTCCCGCCCCGTCGCCGACCAGGTCGGCTGGACCGACGCGGACGTCCGCGCCGTCGACACCGTGCGCGTCCTGGCTGCCGACGCGGTCGAGAAGGTGGGCAACGGCCATCCGGGCACCGCGATGAGCCTGGCCCCGCTGGCCTACCTGCTCTACCAGAACGTCATGCGCCACGACCCGTCCGACCCCCACTGGTTGGGTCGCGACCGGTTCGTGCTCTCGGCCGGCCATTCGAGCCTGACCCAGTACATCCAGCTCTACCTCTCCGGCTACGGGCTGGAGCTGTCCGACCTGGAGGCGCTGCGCACCTGGGGCAGCGCGACGCCCGGCCACCCCGAAGTCCACCACACCACCGGCGTGGAGATCACGACCGGCCCGCTCGGCTCCGGCCTGGCCAGCTCGGTCGGCATGGCCATGGCCCAGCGCCGTCAGCGCGGGTTGCTCGACCCGGACGCCGCCCCCGGCGAATCGCCCTTCGACCACCAGATCTGGGTCATCGCCTCCGACGGCGACATGATGGAGGGGGTGAGCAGCGAGGCCTGCTCGCTCGCCGGCCACCAGGAGCTGAGCAACCTCACGGTCGTCTACGACCAGAACTTCATCTCGATCGAGGACGACACCGACATCTCCTTCAGCGAGGACGTCGCGAAGCGCTACGAGGCCTACGGCTGGCACGTCGAGACGGTCGACTGGCGCGGCAGCGCGGGCGCCAGTGGCGAGGCCGTCGAGGACCGATCGGATGTGGAGCGGCGCGCCGGCGACTACGTGGAGGACGTGGACGCCCTCCACGCGGCGTTGCAGGCCTCCCGCGAGCGCACCGACAAGCCCACCCTGGTCATCCTCCGCACGATCATCGCCTGGCCCGCCCCGGACGCCCGGGACACGGGCGAGGCGCACGGCTCCGCGCTCGGTGCCGACGAGGTGGCGGCCACCAAGAAGCTGCTCGGCTTCGACCCCGAGGTGACCTTCCCCGAGGAGGAGGGCGTGCTCGCCCACGCCCGGAAGGTCGTCGAGCGGGGGCGCGATGCCCATGCCGCCTGGCAGGAGAGCTACGAGGCCTGGCGCGAGGCCAACCCGGAGGCGACCCGCCTGCTGGACCGACTCCTCGCCAAGGAGCTGCCCTCGGACGAGGACCTCCAGAAAGCCGTGCCGGTGTTCGATGCCGACGCCAAGGGCATGGCGACCCGCAAGGCCTCGGGCGAGGTGCTCACCGCTCTCGCACCGGTGATGCCCGAGCTGTGGGGCGGCTCGGCCGATCTCGCGGGCTCCAACAACACGACGATGAAGGGTGCTCCCAGCTTCGTCCCCGCCGCCAAGGCGACCGCCAAGTTCCCCGGGGACGCCTACGGCCGCACGATGCACTTCGGCATTCGCGAGCACGCCATGGGGATGATCCTGAACGGCATCGCGCTGGAGGGCCTGACGCGCCCGTACGGCGGCACCTTCCTGGTGTTCAGCGACTACATGCGCCCCGCCGTACGGCTCGCCTCCATCCAGCAGCTGGCGGTCGTCTACGTGTGGACGCACGACAGCATAGGCCTGGGCGAGGACGGCCCGACCCACCAGCCCATCGAGCACCTGGCCGCGCTGCGGGCCATCCCCGGCCTCGACGTGGTGCGTCCCGCGGACGCCAACGAGACCGCGGTCGCCTGGCGGACCATCCTCCAGACGGTGGACCACCCGTCCGCGCTGGCGCTCACCCGGCAGAACGTCCCCACCTTCGAGCGGGGGGACGGAGGTCTGGCATCCGCCGAGGGCGTCGCCCGGGGCGGTTACGTGCTGGCCGAGGCCGAGGGCGGTGAGCCGCAGGTGATCCTGATCGCCACCGGCTCGGAGGTGCAGCTCGCGGTGCAGGCCCGAGAGGCGCTGCAGGCCGACGGCGTCCCCACCCGCGTGGTGTCCCTGCCCTGCCGTGAGTGGTTTGAGGAGCAGGACGAGAGCTACCGCGACCAGGTGCTGCCGAAGGACGTCCGGGCCCGCGTGTCGGTCGAGGCGGGCATTGCGCAGGGCTGGCGCGAGCTGGTCGGCGACGCCGGCCGGATCGTGAGCATCGAGCACTTCGGCGCCTCCGCCGACTACGAAACCCTCTACCGCGAGTTCGGGATCACCGCGGAGGCGGTCGAGGCCGCGGCCCGGGAGTCGTTGGCCGCGGTGCGGGGGGAGGCCCCGGCCCACCCGGGCGGCTCCACCCCGAAGGAACCGAGGGACGACGAGAGCACGCTGGGCGACGCCCACGAGGGCGGCACCCGGTCCACCGATGAGACACAGAAGTGACCACGAAAGGGATCGATCATGACGAACAGTGACGGCAAGCCCACCCCGGAGCCCACCCAGGGCGCGACCGCTGATCGCGAACAGGCCCGGACCACCCTGCACGAGTTGGCCGACGCCGGCGTCTCGGTGTGGCTGGACGACCTGAACCGCCCCATGCTCGCCGACGGCGACCTGGACGGTTACATCGACCGCGGCGTGCTCGGCGTCACCACCAACCCCACCATCTTCGCCACGGCGCTCTCCGAGGGAGAGGCCTACAGCGGGCAGGTCGCCGAGCTGGCCGGCCGGGGCGCCGACGTCGACGAGGCGGTGTTCGCCATCACGACCCGGGACGTGGCGGACGCCTGCGACGCCTTCCTGCCGACCTACGAGCGGACCGCCGGGCAGGACGGCCGCGTCTCCATCGAGGTCGACCCCCGGTTGGCCAGGGACACCGACGGCACGGTCGCGATGGCGAAGCGGCTGTGGGCCCAGATCGACCGGCCCAACCTGCTCATCAAGATTCCGGCGACGGTCGAGGGGCTGCCTGCGATCACCCAGGTGTTGGCTGCGGGGATCAGCGTGAATGTCACCCTGATCTTCAGCCTCGACCGCTACCGCGGGGTCATGGACGCCTACCTCGCCGGCCTGGAACAGGCCCGCGACAAGGGCGCCGACCTCACCACGATCCGTTCCGTGGCCAGCTTCTTCGTCTCGCGCGTGGACGCCGAGATCGACGGGCGGCTGGAGGCGATCGGCTCCGAGGAGGCGCTCGCGCTGCGCGGCAAGGCCGGTCTGGCGAATGCCCGGCTCGCCTACCGGGCCTTCGAGGAAGTCTGCGCCACGGACCGCTGGGATGCGCTGGCCGACGACGGGGCGCACGTGCAGCGCCCGCTGTGGGCCTCGACCGGGGTCAAGAACCCCGAGTACCCCGACACCCTCTACGTCACCGAGCTGGTCGCCGCCCACACCGTCAACACCATGCCCGGCACGACGCTGGAGGCGACGGTGGACCACGGTGAGCTGACGGGTGACACGATCACCGGCTCCTACGCCGAGGCCCAGCAGGTCCTCGACGACCTGGAGCGGGTCGGCGTCTCCTACGACCAGGTCGTCGAGCAGCTCGAGACCGAGGGTCTCGACAAGTTCGAGAAGTCGTGGCAGGAGCTGCTCGACAGCGTCGAGGGCGAGCTGGGCAAGGCCTCCGATCAGGGCGCCGAGGGCCGCTCCTGAGGTCGCCGGCGGGTCGCCGTCCGGCCCGGCGGCTGAGTCGCCTCAGACGAGCGCGGGGCGGTCGCTCTCGAGGGCGCTGAACCGCAACGACCGTAGGACCAGCACCGCCAAGCCGGGGAGGAACCACACCATCCAGGCTCCCCTGCTGCTGGCGAGTACGGCCGGCCAGTCCGTGGCCGTCAGCGCGATGCCGACACTGACGCCGAGGCCCAGGAGCGCCGCCGCCCGTGCGGCGCGCGAGCGGCTCGCGAAGGCGGCCCACACCGTGAGGGCGGCGACGACGACGAACACCCGGGACTGCCAGGCGGCAGCAGCCCCGATGTCAGCGGTCCACCCCCACCAGAGGAGTCCGACGAGGAGGACAGCCACGGCGGCCCGCATCCAGGAGACTTCACGTCCGATCATGTTCACCCACACCTCGCAAGATATTGGCAGTCCCGCCGCGTGCAGCATCTGTTCACTGCCATGTTGCCCAGATCTCTGCATTGCTGGCAGCCCGGATCAAATTCCTAGAACTGGCGTCACTCGCCTCCACGTCCACGACGTGTGCGTGGACTCTAGGCCCCGGAAGCACTCCGGAGCGAGCTTGAAGGGAGAATTCGTCCCTTAGGGCGAGCCATCGGTACCGTTCGGGTTGCATTCTCGTACTTTGGTATGAGGAGTACACAGCCGGTCGTGGCACAGGTGGCAGACCCGCCACGCCGCTCAGTCCTGCCTCAGCCGCTCCACCGCAGCGTCGCTCCGCTCGTCGGACGCCGTGAGCGCCACGCGGACGTGGCGGCGTCCGGCCTCGCCGTAGAAGTCACCGGGCGCGACGAGGATGCCGCGCTCGGCCAGCCAGTCGACGGTGGCGCGGCAGTCCTCGCCGCGCGTCGCCCACAGGTAGAGCGAGCCCTCGGAGTGGTCGATGCGGAAACCGGCGGCCTCCAGCGCGGGGCGCAGCAGCGCGCGTCGGCGGCGATACCGCTCGCGCTGCTCGGCCACGTGCGCGTCGTCGCCGAGCAACGCCACCATCGCGGCCTGCACGGGCCCGGGCACCATGAGCCCGGAGTGCTTGCGGACGCCAAGCAGCTCGGTGAGGATGACTGCGCAGCCGGCCAGGAACCCGGCCCGATAGCCGGCGACGTTGGAGCGCTTGGACAGCGAGAAGGCCGCGATGAGGCCGTCGAGCGATCCGCCATTCACGGCCGGGTCGAGCACGCTGACGGGCTCGGCGTCCCACGCGAACTCGCCGTAGCACTCGTCGGACGCGAGCACTGACCCGGCCGCACGGGCGGCGTCCACCCAGGCCGCGACTTGTTGAGCGGTCAGGATGGCGCCGTGCGGGTTGGCCGGGGAGTTGATCCAGATGAGCCTGGGCTGCGCGGCCGCCGCCTCCGCCGGGTCGTCGGTGGCGAGCACCTCCGCCCCGGCGATGCGGGCGCCGACCTCGTACGTCGGGTAGGCGGTGGTGGGGATGACGACGACGTCACCGGCGCCCAGGCCGAGCTGGAGCGGCAGGTGCGCCACCAGCTCCTTGGTGCCCACGACGGGCAGCACATTCGCGTCCTCGAGGGGCACGCTGTTCCAGCGCTGCTCGGCGTACGCGCGGATCGCCTGCCGCAGCGCCGGCGTCCCCCACACCGTCGGGTAGCCCGCCCAAGCCGGGGCCGCGTCGGTGAGCGCCTGCGTCGCGAGGGCGGGAACGGGGTCGACGGGCGTCCCGACGCTGAGATCAATCAGGCCGCCCGCATGGGAACGGGCGCGCTCACGCGCGCCCGCAATGGTGTCCCACGGGAAGTCGGGCAGGCGGGCCGAGAGGGGCACGCTCACGCCCGGGGTCACTCGCCCTGGGGCGGCAGCGCCTCGACGAGCGCGTGGTCGGCGTCGATCTTGCCCATCTTGGCGGCACCACCCGGGCTGCCGATGGTGTCGAAGAACTTGACGTTGGCGTCGTAGAACTGGGCCTGGTCCGCCGGCACGTCGTCTTCGTAGTAGATGGCCTCGACGGGGCAGACGGGCTCGCACGCACCGCAGTCGACGCACTCGTCGGGCTGGATGTACAGCATGCGGTTACCCTCGTAGATGCAGTCGACGGGGCACTCCTCGACGCAGGCGAGGTCCTTGACGTCGACGCACGGCTGGGTGATCACGTAGGTCATGTATCCGCTCCTGTAGTTCGGGCTCGCTGGGGCGTGCCCGCTCATCGTACCCCGCACGAAAGGCCCCTTGTGAACGACACCGCTCCCGATCTCATCGTCACCCTCACGCCACCCCTGCGGGTGGGGGAAAGGGTGAGCCTTCTGGTGGCTGACGAGGCAGGCAAGCGGGAGGTGATGGGGTTCGTGACCAGGTTGACCGAGGCGGCCGTCGCCGTCGTCGACCGACGTGGCACCGAGCATGCCGTGGCCCGTTCGGACGTTGGCGCCGCCCGCCGCGTCGCCGTGGCGCTGGGGCGCAACCCGGTGGCCACGCCCCGTTCGCTGCTGGACGACCTGGCCGCGCGGGCCGGCGTGGCGGGGGTGCCGTGGGTGGCGCGAATCAGCGCGTTGCTGGCGGATCGGACGCCGCCGGCTGCGGTGCCGGCGTGGGGGGCTGCCGCGGACTTCGACGGGGTGGCGGCGCGGTTCGAGGGCGAGTGGGTGACGCTCGGCGGCGGCTCACCGGCGATCTGGGTGGACGCCGCCTGGTGGGCCACCCGCATGGGGGCCCGCTCGATCCAGGTGCGGACGTCCGACCCCGCCGTCGCAGCGGCGTTGGCGTCGTCCGGTTTCACCGAGCTCGGGCAGGCTGACTCCCAGGGGCCCTCGGGCGGCTGAGGTCTCCCGGACGGTGGGTCGCAGGTGCTGCGGTCCTGGTGGCGCAGGGCCCGTCCTGGTAGACCGTGCGCACTCGTGGCGCCACAGCTCGCCCCGTGGCCCGGGGCGGCCCGGGCTCCGGGGACGGCGCGACACGCACACTCCGGCCTCAAACTCCGCCTCTACCCCTGCCCCCGTGGTCTCCCCTGCCGTCCCGAGCGCCTCCCTGCCCCTCCGGACGCCTCCCTGCCGTTCGCGCACTCCCCTAGCGTTGCAACGCTAGGGAGGAGGGCTTCGGGCGGGGCGGCGCGCCCACCGGCAGGGAGGCGCCGTCAACGACAGGGCGGCGCGCCCACCGGCAGGGAGGCGCCGTCAACGACAGGGCGGCGCGTCCACCGGCAGGGAGGCGCCGTCAACGACAGGGTGGCGCGTCCACCGGCAGGGAGGCGCCGTCAACGACAGGGAGCAGCCGCGTCCCCGCCCGTCCGACCGCGTTCACGTGGCGCACTCCGACCGCGTTCATGCGGCGCATTCCGACCCCACGTGGCGCACTCCGCCCCCACGTGGCGCACCAAGAGCACACGTGACAGTGACGCGCGCCACGTCACCCCAGGTGCGCCACGTGACGCACACGTGGACGCCGCCGACCCCGACCCGGGGCCACCGCAGCCCGCCGCGCCCCACGGTCGGCGCGCCCCAGCTCAGCGACCCACCGTCGGCGCGCCCCAGCTCAGCGCTCGATGCGGTCCGCCCGGGCGTCGGGGTTGGTGCAGACGACGGGCGTCAGCGTGTTGTAGGTCCACTCGAAGGGTTCGGTGCGCACCACCGCACCGTTCTGCCGGAACACCCGGTCGAACCGCACGGTGAATCCCCGCATGCCGCTCTGCGGGCTGCACACGGCGGCGTCGCTGCGAATCGTCTCGCCCGGGCTGCGGAAGTTGCTCTGCACCGGGTCGGTGGCCGTCACGTCGTACACCTTGGTCGACCAGATGCGCACCGTGACGGTGCCCTGCCCCCCCACCTCGGGATTGTTCGTGAACGCCTGGATCAGCACGCCGTAGTCCGTGTCGTTGCGGAACTTCATCTCCACGCTGTTCCAGTCCAGCGTCGCCTCGCGGCCCATGGGGTAGCGGCTGAAGTACAGCGAATGCGGCTTGTGCACCACGTCCTCCAGGCCCGCGAAGAAGATCGCGTTGAACAGCGTGGTCGTCGTCTGGGAGATGCCGCCGCCCATGCGCTCCACGACGCGCCCGCCGTCGATGGCGCCGCCGGCCTTCCACCCGTTGGCCAGGGTCCGCTCCCCCAGCGCCGCGTTCATGCTGAACGTCTCCCCCGGCAGCAGCAGCGTGTTGTTGATCAGCCCGGCCGACTTGCCGATGTTGTTCACCCGGTAAGCCGTGGCGGGGAAGCGTGTGGTGAATTCGCCGGTGATCTCGCGGACGCCGAGCGCCTCGGCCTCGGCAGTGGTCAGGTCGGGCTCCACCTCGGCGATCGTCACGCTGCCGGTCCGCTCGTCGGTGCGCGTCATCGCCTCGCCGACGGCGCGGGCGAGGTCCTCCTTCGCCACGCCCAGCCCGTTCTCGCCAGGCACGACGACGGGGGTCCCGTCGCGCAGCTCGATCGTGGCGTCCTTGGCCTGCTGCAACCCCAACCCCTCCATGGCCGAATCCGCCTGGCCCAGCAGCGTCTCGGCGTTCAGCTCGGGGGCCAGCGCGCCGTCCGCCGGCACGAAGCTCAGCGACGCGCCGATCATCTCGGGCGTCACCTGGAACCCCCGATCCCCGGTCTGGATCGTCACGGGCCCGCTCAGCGCCGGCACCGCCACGGTGTCGCGCGCCTGTTCGGCCTCGGCGGTGGTGATCTCCGGCTCGGTCTCGGCCACGACGGCGTCCACCCGGGTCGCGTCCAGGTAGGCGTCCGCCACCGCGTCCGCCGTGGCCGCCACATCCAGCGCCCGGCCGTTCGAGCCCTCCTGCACCACGGGCGCGTTCGCCTCGATCACGAGCCCGGCGTTCACCGGATCGGCGTTCGTCAACTGCGCCAGCTCGGACGCGACCGCCTCCAGCGTCGGCTCGTCCCGCGCCACCACGGCGTCGACGCTCCGCCCACCAGTGAGGCTGTTCCAGATATCGACGGGATTGAAGCTCTTCTCCACGTCGGCCTCGGCCACCGAGGCGGCGTAGTCGACGGACAGGCCGAACTCGGCCGGCGTCCGCGTCAGCTCCTGCTCCCCGGACGCCAGCGTCATCGGCTCCTCCGCCCGCGCGGTGAGCTCTTCGCTGAGGCGCGCCTCGGCCTCCGGCGCGGCGAGGCGGCCGACCTCCACCCCCTCGATGGTCGTGTTCGGCGGCAGCGTCTCCCCGGACAGGGCGTAGCCCACACCGTAGGCACCCCCGAGCAGCAGCAGCGTCCCACCGGCAAGGGCGGCGTACAGGGGGCCGCGGCGTCGCCTGCGGGCCGGCTCGGTCACGTCGGTGGAATCGGCGGTCATGGTGCTCCCAATCGTCCGGTGTCGTCGACCCATCGTAAGCGGGGTGCGCCCGGCCCATCGAATTCACGGCGAGGCAACAGCCGGGCCGGGGGCCGCACAAGTCGACAGCCCCGGGCCCCAGCCCCCTACGCTGGGCCGGGCGCCGCGACAGGGCGGGGCCGGAATGGGGAGATCACTCGTGCGCGCACTGGTGCTGGGGGGCACAGGATTCCTCGGGGCCGCGCTGTGCCGGCGGCTCGTCGCGGACGGCCACACGGTCACCTCGGTGTCGCGGACGCCCCCCCGCCCCGACGTCCTCCCCCCCGAGGTCACCGTCCGCCTGGCCGACGCCGCGCACCTCGACGACGCCGGCCTGCGCGAACTCGTCGGCGGTCAGGACTGGGTGGTGTACGGCATTGGCCCCGACGACCGCGGCTCCATGGGCCCCGACGCCGCGGCCTTCCTCACCCACGAACTCGTCGAGCCCACCGAACGGATGGCCCGCGCCTGCCGCGACGCCGGCGTCCGCTGCCTGCTGCTGCTGGGCTCCTACTTCGCCTCGGGCGGACGCGCCGACCCCGCCTTCCGTGCCCGCCACCCCTACGTGCACGCCCGCCTCACCCAGCATGAGCGCGCCGTGGCCGCCGGCGGGGACGACCTGACGGTGTGCACCTTGGAGATTCCCTACGTGTTCGGCGTCCAGCCCGGCACGCGGGCGGTGTGGCGCGGCGCCTATGACGCCATCGCGCGCGTCCCCGTCCTCCCCCGCGTGGACGGCGGGACGTCCGCGGCCACGCTCGACTCGGTGGTGGACGCCGCCGCCGCCCTTCTCGAACAGGGCCGCCACGGGGGCTCCTACCCCGTCACCGACGGCGAGCTCCACTGGAACCGCTGGATGGAGCTCGCCCGCGAGGAACTCGGCCTGCCCGTTCGGTTCGTGCCGTGGCCCCGCGTGCTGACGGACGCCGTCGGCGCCGGCCTGTTGCTCGGCCAGCGCCTGCGGCGCCACCAGGCCGGGTTGCAGGCCTCCCGCCTGGGCAGCGACGTGGTGCACACCCACCGGATCGTCGACGGCGCGGCCACCCGCGCCGAGTTCGACCTGCCGAACCGTTCGGGCGACCTGGAGAACCAGATCCGCGCCACCGTCCGCGCCGTCCGCGACGCCAACGACCCCCACTGACGCCCTCCCCGAACCACCACACGAGCCCCCGGCGCGCACGCCGGGGGCTCGGTGGGTCTTGCGCGACGGCCACCGCACACGGCGGCCGTCACCAAGCTATCGCTCTCAGTCGGTCACCAACTCCTTGGCCTTCGCGGCCACGGCGTCGGCCGTCACGCCGTACTTCTCGAACACGACCTTGCCGGAGGCGGACGCGCCGAACTGGTTGATGCCCACGGCCTCCGTGTTCGCGCCGAGGAGGTCCTTCCACCCCACCGTGACGCCGGCCTCGACGACGACCTTCGGCACGTCGGTGGGCAGCACCTCGGCCTGGTAGGCGTCGTCCTGGTCGTGGAACCACTCCACGCACGGCAGGGACACGACGCGCGCCGGGACGCCGTCGGCCTCCAGCTTCTCGGCGGCGGCGAGGGCCACCTCGAGCTCCGAACCGGTGCCGACGAGCACGACCTTCGGCGCGGCCGAGGCCTCCTTGAGCACGTAGCCACCCTTCGCGGTGTTGCTGGCGGCGGCGAAGCCGGTGCCCTCACTCCGATCGAGGGTCGCCATGTCCTGGCGCGACAGGATCAGCGCGACCGGGCGGTCCGTGATCCGCAGGATCTGCGCCCACGCCTGGGCCGTCTCGTTGGCGTCACCGGGGCGCACCACGTCGAGGCCCGGCATCAGCCGCAGGCTCATGATCTGCTCCACCGGCTGGTGGGTCGGGCCGTCCTCGCCGACGCCGACCGAGTCGTGCGTCCACACGAAGATGCTGGGCGCGTTCGACAGGGCCGCGAGGCGCGGCGTCGTGCGCATGTAGTCGGAGAACACGAGGAACGTGCCGCCGTAGGCCCGGGTCAGGCCGTCCATGGCGATCGCGTTGATGATGTTGCCCATGGCGTGCTCGCGGATGCCGAAGTGCAGCGTCCGGCCCCCGACGGCACCGGGGAAGTCGTGGCTGCTGCGCTCCTGCGGCAGGAACGACTTCACCCCCGACATCGTCGTGTTGTTCGAGCCCGCGAGGTCGGCGGAGCCGCCCCACAGCTCGGGCACGGCCTCGGCCAGCGCCGACAGCGTCTTGCCGGACGCCGACCGCGTCGCCATCTTCCCCGGCTCGAACACGGGCAGCGCCTCGTCGAGCCCGGCGGGCGCCTCGTGGCGCAGCAGCCGGTCGAGCAGCTCCGCCTTGTCGGCGTGCGCGGAGCGCCACTCCTCGTAGCGGGGCTCCCACTCCTTCTTGGCCTCGGCGGCGCGCTGGCGCGCGTTCTCGCGCGTCCGGGCCACGAGGTCGGCGTCGATCGCGAACGGCTCGGGCTGGAAGCCCAGCTTCTCCTTCAAACCGGCGACCTCGTCGGCACCCAGCTTGCTGCCGTGGACGCTGTGGTCGCCGGCCTTGGTGGGCAGCGGCCAGCCGATGATCGTGGTGACCTTGATGAACGACGGCCGGTCGGTGACCTGCTTCGCGGCCTCGATCGCGGCGTACAGCTCCTCGACCTTCTCCTCGTACGTGGTGAAGTCGTTGGTGAAGTCCACGTGCTGGGTGTGCCAGCCGTAGGCGTCGTAGCGGGCCTGCACGTCCTCGGAGAACGCGATCTTGGTGTCGCCCTCGATGGAGATGCGGTTGTCGTCGTAGAACAGGATCAGGTTGCCCAGGTTCTGCGTGGCCGCCAGCGAGGACGCCTCGCTGCTGACGCCCTCCTGCATGCAGCCGTCACCGGCGATGCAGTACACGTAGTGGTCGAACACCGAGGTGCCGGGCTCGGCGTCGGCGTCGAACAGCTCGCGGTTGCGCCGCGCGCTCATTGCGAAGCCGACGGCGTTCGCGACGCCGGCGCCCAGCGGGCCGGTGGTGCACTCGACGCCGTCGGTGTGGCCGAACTCGGGGTGGCCCGGGGTCTTGCTGCCCCACTGGCGCAGGCCCTTCAGGTCGTCGAGCTCGAGGCCGTAGCCGGCGAGGTAGAGCTGGGTGTACTGCAGGATCGAGGCGTGGCCCGCCGAGAGCACGAACCGGTCGCGGCCCAGCCAACGTGGATCGGCCGGGTCACCCGCCATCACCTTCTGGTAGAGCAGGTACGCGATCGGTGCGAGGGAGATCGCGGTGCCCGGGTGACCGTTCCCGACGTTCTCGACGGCGTCCGCCGCCAGCACGCGCGCGGTGTCGACGGCCGTCGCGTCCGAATCGGTCCAGGTGAGAGAAGCCATGGTGCCCTTCCTTGGGAGAGTGAGCTCTGCACCCCCAAGGCTAGGTCATCGACCCTGCCGCCCGCCCGCAGTGTCGCGCTGTTGCCCCCTGCCCCCCGCTCAGGCGTCGGCCAACGTCCGGCCGCGTTGCTCCGGCAGGCCCAGCGCGGCCACCGCCCCCAGCGCGAACGCCGCGCCGAACACCCCGAAGAGCAGCCCCATGCCCCCGGCCCCCATCAGGGGCGGCACGATCAACGGGGCGAGGATGGACGCGATGCGCCCGAACGCCGCCGCCGCGCCGGTGCCGGCGCCACGGATCGACGTCGGGTACAGCTCGGGCCCGACGGCGTACAGCGCGCCCCAGGCACCGAGGTTGAAGAACGACAGCAGGCAGCCGGAGACGAGGATCATGGTCTCGGTCGCGGCGAATCCGAACAGCGCGGCGGCCATGGCGGATCCTGCGAGGAACACCGCGAGGGTGAGGCGGCGTCCCCACACCTCGATCAGCCACGCGGCGGCCGCGTACCCGGGCAGCTGCGCGAGCGTGATGATGAGGGTGAACTGGAAGCTGCGCACCAGCGTGAAGCCCTGCTCGTGCAGCAGGCTCGGGATCCAGATGAACGCGCCGTAGTAGGACAGGTTGATGCAGAACCACACGGTCCACAGCGCCAGGGTGCGGCGGCGCAGGCCGGGCGCCCAGATCGAGACCGTGCCCTCCTTCGTGGCGGGGGCAAGGTCGGGGCTCGGCATGCTCTTCACGCCCGCGGACTCCTCGAAGGTGCGCACGGACGCCTCCGCCTCGGCGAAGCGCCCCTTGCTCTCGAGGAACCGCACCGACTCGGGCAGGCCCCAGCGCACCACGAGGGCGTAGGCGGCCGGGACGAGGCCGATGGCCAGCGCCCAGCGCCATCCGTCGGGGCTGGTGGGGATGAGGAAGTAGCCGATGAGCGCGGCGAGGATCCAACCGACCGCCCAGAACGCCTCCAGCGCCACAACCACACGGCCGCGAATCCTCGTGGGCGCGTACTCGCTGACGAGAGTGGACGCCACGGGCAGTTCGCCGCCCAACCCCAGCCCGACGAGGAACCGCAGCGCCAACAGCATCGCCACGGAGGTGGACAGCGCCGCCGCGCCCGTGGCCAGGCCGTAGACCAGCAGCGTCAGCGCGAACACCTGCCGCCGGCCGATGCGGTCGGCGAGCAAGCCGCCGAGTGAGGCGCCGAGCGCCATGCCGACGAAGCCGATCGATCCAATCCAGCTGAGCGTGGTGGAGCTCAGCTGCCAGTGCGCGGCCAGGGCGGCCATGACGAACGAGATCATGCCCACGTCCATGGCGTCCAGAGCCCAGCCGATGCCCGAGCCGAACAGCAGCTTGCCGTGCGCGCGGCTGAACGGCAGCCGGTCGAGACGTTCGGAGCGCGTCAACGTCGTGGTGGGTTCAGCGGCCATGTCGGGCCTCCTGGTGTGCGGACCCCGCCATCGGGATCGGTCGGCGCCACATTAATGGTCGCCCAGGCAAGAAAACCAGACCCCGCGCGCCGGGCGTGACCCTGACCCGCCCCTCACCGGGGGTGCACGAACACCGCGCAGGTCCATGCCGGCAGTGCCAGGACGCCGTCGTCGCAGCGCGCCCGGCGCACCACGGCGTCCGCCCCTGCCTCGTGGGCCGGGTGCAGGGCCCAGCCGCCGGCCCGCATCGCCGGCACCTCCTGGTGCACGGGCCAGGCGTTGGCGTTCACCGCGACGGCGATCGCGTCCCACCGCGCGTCGACGCCGGTGCCGCGGCGGTCGTCCAGCAGCATGACGACGACCCCGGAGGTCTGCGCCCACGTCCCCGAGACCGGGAAGGACACCTTGGCGTCGATCTGCGCGGCGGTGCGCAAGCGGAACAACGACGAGGAGGCGCGGATGCGCAGCAGGTCGCAGGCCGCCTCGTGGGCGGCGAGCATGGCGGCCGCGTCCGGCTTGAGCGCGGGGTCGGCCAGCAGCGGGCGCATGAACCGCCAGTGGGCGGCGTTGTCGGACGCGGGCGGCAGCCCAGCGCCGAAGCCGTTGTTGGCCAGCGCGAAGTCGAGGTGGTTGAACCAGTCGCCGGAGTCGAAGCTGTTGCGGTCCAGCGACTTGCTGCGCAGGAAGTCCGACCCCGCGTGCCACATCACCGGGCTCTGCCCGAGCGTGGCCAGCGCCAGGCACACCGTGTTGACGCGGACGCGCTGGGCCATCGGCACGTCGGGGGGCAGCTTCATGGTGATCGCGTCGAACAGCGTCTCGTTGTCATGGGCGTCCACGTAGCTGATCACCTCGTCCGGCTCGTCGGCGTAGCCGGCGGGCTGGCCGCGATAGGCGAGCTGGTCGCCGCGGACGACCTCCCCCGTCTCCTGCGAACGGAACCGGAACGCCCGCAGGGTGCCCGCCAGCCCGAGCTGGACGAGATCGGCGTCGCGCAGCAGTTGCTGCCCGCGGACGCCGGCGTCGCCGTTGACGGCCGCCCCGTTGGGTGCCGTGACCAGCCCGGTGCCGAAGCCCTGCACGCGGGGGTCGTCGTCGAAGGGCGCGCCGCCCCGCACCGCGTCGCGCAGCCGGTCGGAGAACGTGCCGATGCCGGTGCCGCCGAGCTGGCCCTGGGTGGCCTGGACGAACCGGGCGTTGTCGGCCACCTCGCCGAAGTTCCAGCCCTCGCCGTAGAGGGTGACGGCGCGGCCGTCCACGCCGTCGGCGTCGGGGGTGAGGGCGTCCAACGCAGCCCGGACGCGCTCCATCGTGGCTCGGCTGTGGTGGCCCATCAGGTCGAAGCGAAACCCGTCGACCCGGTACGCCCGCACCCAGTGCACGACCGACTCCACCATGAGCTTCTCCGCTATCGCGTGCTCGGTGGCGACGCCGGGGCAGCACGTGGAGTGTGACACCTCGCCATCACGATCGTGGCGGTGGTAGTAGCCGGGCACGAGGCGTCCGAGCACCGAGGTGGCGCCCTGCCCGGACCCGTCGGTGTGGTTGTACACCTGGTCGAGCACCACGCGCAGCCCCAGGCCGTGCAGGGCCCCGATCATGGCGCGCACCTCCCGCGTGCGCCCCGCCCCGTCGACGGCGCCCGCCGTGGCCAGCGAGCCCTCCGGCACCTGGTAGTGCCACGGGTCGTAGCCCCAGTTGAATGAGCGCCGCGGCGTCCGCACCACGCCCTGGGGTCCCTCGGAGTCCGGGGCCGCGCTGCGAAGCGCGGACGGGTCGGGGTGGACCTGCCGGGCGGCGTCCTCCTCCACCGAGGCGTAGTCGAAGATCGGCAGGAGCTGCACGGTGTTGAGCCCGGCCGCGGCGAGGCGCGCGAGATGGCGGCGGCCGTGACCGTCTTCGGTGAACGCGGCGTAGGTGCCGCGCAGCTCCGGCGCGATGAGTTCGTCGCTGCGGCTGAAGTCGCGCACGTGCAGCTCGTAGGCCACCTGGTCGACGGCGTGGCCCAGCAGGGGCGACGGCGTGTCCTCCCATACGGGCGGGCGCAGGGCCGGGTCGTCCAGATCGGCGATCACGGAGCGCGTCGAGTTCACCGTGAGCGCCACCGAGTAGGGGTCGGTCACGCGGTTCTCCACGACGCGGCCGAACGTGGGCGCGAACACGGTGACGGCGTACTGGTAGCGGGCCTCCGCCCAGTCGGGTGCACCCGTGATGCTCCACGTGCCGTCGGACGCCGGCGCCATGGCCAGGCGTCGGGGCGCGTCGGTCGAGGCCGCGCCGGAGGGCCAGAGCAGGACGTCGACCTGCCGGGCCGTCGGCGCCCACACGCGGAGGGAGGGGACGCCGGCGTCCCAGCGCAGGCCAAGGCGCGCGTGGACGGCCTCGGGGTACAGCCGGTCGAGCACCGGCCCGTTCTGGACGCCGGACGCCTCGACCAGCGTCCCGGACGCGTCGTGCGCGGCCACCACGACCTGCCCGCGAAGTGTCTCGGCGGCGTCCACGCCCGGGGGCAGCCACAACGCGACGGCCCGGGCCAGGTGCGGGTGCTGGGCGACGATGTCGTCGGGCAACGCCGGCTCCACCGCGAGGGGAAACGTCTGCCACGCGACCGGCTCGGCCGCGCGCGGGTCGATGCCGCCCTCGGGCGCGGCGTGGAGCGCCCAGTCAAGGGCGGACGCCGCGTGCTCGCCGAGCGCGCAGGGTGGCCAGGCGAGCAGGTCGGGGGTGAGCCAGATGCCGCGCGCCAGGGTCAACTCGAGCATGGCCCGCATGGTACGACGCCCGACCCGGCCGGGGTCGGTGCACCGCCGCGGCTCGGCGTGACCCGATCGCTTCCTCAGGACGCCAAGGCGGCGTAGCGACCACCGGCGGCGAGGAGTTGCTCGTGGGTGCCCCGCTCCACGATGCGGCCGGCCTCGACGACGATGATCGCGTCGGCGCTGCGCACCGTGCTGAGCCGGTGGGCGATGGTCACCGTCGTCCGCCCGCGGGCCAGCTGGTCGAGCGCCGCCTGGAACTCGCGCTCGGTCTCGGTGTCGAGCGCGCTGGTCGCCTCGTCCAGCACGAGAACCCGCGGGTCGACGAGCACCGTCCGCGCCACCGCCAGCCGCTGGCGCTCGCCCCCGGAGAAGCGGTGCCCGCGGGCGCCGACCACGGTGTCCAACCCGTCCGGCAGGCGGCGGACGACCTCGTCCACCTGGGCCACGCGGAGGGCATCCCACAGGTCGGCGTCCGTGGCGTCGGGCCGGGCCTGGGTGAGATTGTCGCGGATGGACGCGTGCGCCAGGTATGTCTCCTGGCTGACGACGCCGACGTGCCGGGCGAGATCGGCCGGGGCGAGGTCACGCAGGTCGACGCCGTCGACGCGGATCGTGCCCGCGGTCGGGTCCGCGAGCCGCACCAGCAGGGAGGCCAGCGTCGACTTGCCCGACCCGGTCTCCCCCACCACGGCCAGCGACGTGCCGGGCGTGAGCTCGAGGTCGACGTCCACGAGGGCGTCGACGTCGGCGTCCGGGTAGCGGTAGGACACGGCCTCGAACGAGACCGCACCCGCGGCGTCCGGCGGGAGGGGCACCGGGTGCAGGGGCGCCGGCACGTCGACGGTGAGGTCGAGGTAGCCGAAGATGCGGGAGAGCAGGGCCATGGAGGCGATCCACTGGGCGCCCATGCTCAGCAGCCCCAGCAGCGGCCGGAAGATCTGCGACTGCAGGGCGGCGAATGCCACGACGGTGCCGATGGTGAGTTCGCCCATCACGGCGGGGAAGCCGGCGGCGAGGTAGATCAGCGCCGGGATGACGGCGAAGACGATCTGCATGGTCGCCATCCGCCACTTGCCGGCCAGCTGGCTGCGGACCTCGAGATCGGCCAGGCTGGTCGAGGTGGCCTCGAAGGACGCCTGCCGCGCCGGCTCGGCGCCGAGGGTCTTGGTGAGCAGGGCGCCGCTGACGCTGAGCGCCTCCTCCACCTGCCCGTGCAGGTCGGCCATGACGCGTTGCCGCTCGGCGGTGATGTCGCGGCGCAGCAGGGCCACCCGGCGCGTCAACCACACCGCCGGCGGCACGACCACGAGCGAGATCAGGCTGAGCCGCCAGTCGAGGATCACCATGGCCACGGCGGTGCCGATCGCGGTGGTGACGTTGGACGCCACCGACGTGGCGGTGTTCGTCACCACGGACTGCAGCCCGGCCACATCGTTGATGAGGCGGGACTGGATGTCGCCGCCGCGCGTCCGCTTGAAGAACGCCATTGACTGGCGCTGGATGTGGGCGAACACCGACGTCCGCAGCTCGTTCATCACGCGCTGCCCCATGGTGGTCGCGAGCCACGTCTGGACGACGCCGAGCACCCCGGTGAGCACCGCCACGGCCACCATGCCCGCCACCGCCCACCCGAGCAGCTCGAGGTTGGCGTGGGGCAGGGCGTCGTCGATGATCGCGCGCAGCAGGAACGGCTGGGCGAGACCGACCAGCGAGGACGCGACCACCGCGACGCCCACCACGCCCAACGCGCCCGCGTGCGGGGCGAACAGCGCCCGGACGCGGCGCATCTCCACCGGCGACTCGGCCAGTTGCGCCCGATCGCGCGGGTCGATGCGGGACGGGCCCATCATCATGCCCTCGGACACGATCCCCCCTTCCCGCGACTGCCCTCGATTCCGTGGCGAGGCTACTCTGCCGGGCCGCATGGCCGATGCCGTGGGCCCGCGCGCAGCCGGTGGCAACCGGTGCCCACAGTTTGAAAACGATTCTCAGTAACTCCTACAGTGGACGCCATGACCGCCACCGCTCTCCGCTCCGCTGCGCTCGTCGGCGCGCTCGGCCTGGCCCTCGCGGGCTGCACGTCCCCCGCTGGCTCGACCAGCGCAGCGGGGGTGTCCGACGCGACCGCCGCGGCGTCCGACCCCGTGGCCATCGCGACGACGACCCAGCTCGGCTCCGTGCTGTCCGACATCACGCAGTGCGCCGGCACGACGTCGGCCACCCTCATGGGGCCCGGGGACGACCCGCACGCGTTCGCGGTGAGCTCGGCGCAGGTGGCGCAGATGGTGCGCGCGCAGCTCGTCGTGGCCAATGGGCTCGGCCTGGAACAGGGCCTGGAGTCGGCACTCGCGAACGCGGCGTCCGACGGCGGCACCGTCTACGAGGTCGCCCCCGACCTCGACCCGCTGACGTATGAGGAGATCGAGGCGTCCCAGGCCGACGCCCACGCCGGCCACGCGCACGCGGAGGAGGCGGCGTCCGAGGATCACGACGGTCACGACCACGGCGCCGAGGACCCGCACGTCCACATGGACGTGGCCCGCATGGCGCTGGCGGCCGAGAAGATCGGCGAGCGGCTGGCGTCCGCGACCGGGGACGACCAGTACACCTCCTGCGGGGCCGAGGTGGCGGCGTCCCTGCGTGAGACCGACGCGGAGGTCCGGGAGATCCTGGCCGCCGTGCCGGAGGAGAACCGCATCCTCATCACCGACCACGAGGCGTACAACTACTTCGCCGCGGCCTACGACTTCGACGTCGCGGGCGTCGTGATTCCCGGCGGCAGCACGGACGCCGAGCCCAGCTCGGCGGATCTGGCCGAACTTGTCGCGGTGATCGAGGAGGACGACGTGCAGGCCATCTTCTCCAACAACACCGTCAACCCGGCGCTCGTCGAGGCGCTGGCCCGCGAGGCGGGGACGCAGGTGCAGGTCGTCCAGCTGTACGAGGGCTCGGTCGGCGCACCGGGCACGGACGCCGCGACCTACGCCGGCATGATGCTCGCAAACGCCCACCTCATCGCCGACGCACTCGCGTAGTCTGCACCGCTGTGGACTGGTGGACCGCTGTGGACTGGTGGATCGAGCCGTTCCTGCTGGGGTTCCAGCAGCGGGCGCTCATCGGGGGGCTCGTGGCCGCCGTGATGTGCGCGGTGGTGGGAGTGTGGCTGGTGCTGCGCGGCATGAGCTTCTTCGGCGACGCCTTCGTGCACGGCGTGCTGCCCGGCATCGCGGCGGCGGTGATCTTCGGGTTCAACCCGTATCTCGGCGCGGCGGTGGCGGCGCTGTTCATGGTGGGGGGCATCGAGCTCATCCACCGTCAGACAGCGCTGAAGGAGGACACGGCGATCGGCCTGCTGTTCGTCGGCATGATGGCGCTGGGCGTGACGATCATCTCCCGCTCGAACGCCTACACCGGCAGCCTCACGTCGATCCTGTTCGGGGACATCTTCGGGGTCACCGACGAACTCATCACCACCATGGTGGTGATGGGGGCGGTGGTGATCGCCGCGGCCGTGGTGCTGTTTCGCCCGTTGTTGGCGCTGAGTTTCTCCGCGACCAAGGCGCAGAGCCTGGGCATGCGCCCGCGGTTCGCGCACGCCGCGCTGCTCGTCCTCATCGCCACCGCCGTGATCGCCAGCTTCCAGGCGGTCGGCACCCTGTTGGTGTTCGGGCTGCTCGTCGGGCCGCCGGCTGCGGCGTCCCTGCTGAGCCGCACCGTGCCGCGCATGTTCGTGTGGTCGGTGGCGCTGGGTGCGCTGTCGGTGTGGCTGGGGCTGACGCTCAGCTACCACCTGCAAACCGCCGGCGCCGCCACCATCGCGCTGGTCGCCGTGGCGTTGTTCTTCGCGTTGTTGGCGCTCACCCGGGGCGTCTCCGCCGTCCGTCGCCGACGGGTGGTGGCGGCATGACCGAGCTGCTCGCCGAGGCCGTCGACCTCCGCCTGGGGTACGGCAACCAGGTGGCCGTGGCGGCGTCCCGTTTCACCATTCCGCACCGGGCGGTCACCGCGATCATCGGGCCCAACGGCTCGGGCAAGTCGACCGTGCTGAATGCGGTGGGCGGCGTGTTGGAGCCGCTGGCCGGGCGCCTGACCGTGCTGGGCGGCTCGCCGCGCGTGCGACCGCCGAAGGTGAGCTACGTGATGCAGTCGCTGGCGTTCCCGGCCGGCACGCCGATCACGGTGCGCGAGGCCGTGGGCATGGGGCTGTACCCGAAGCTGGGCTGGTTCGGACGCCCCTCGGCCGACGACCGCGCCCGCGTCGAGCGCGCGATGGAACGCCTGGGTGTCACCGATCTGGCCGACCGTCACCTCGACGAACTCTCGGGCGGGCAGCGGCAGCGGGTCTACGTCGCCCAGGGCATGACGCAGGACCATGAAGCCCTCCTGCTGGACGAGCCGCTGACCGGCCTCGACATCACCTCGGCCCGGGTGATCGACCAGATCATCCACACCGAGCGCGAGCGCGGCCACGCCGTCGTCCTCACCACCCACGACCTGGACGAGGCCCGCGCGGCCGACTGGGTGGTGCTGATGGCGGGGCGCTGCGTCGCCGCCGGGCCGCCGGCCGAGGTGCTAACACGAGAACACTTGGCGGACGCCTACGGCCTCGGCTCCCTGCACGCCCACGCCGCTGAGCCCGAGGTGCTGGACGACCCGCACAAGCCAGGCGTCCCCGGGCACGACCACTCCCGCCACCAACACCCCCACTGAGCGGCCGGCGCTGGACGCTGCTGGCGCTGCTGGCGGCGCTGCCTCCTTGGCATTTGGACCCGAGGAAATGGCGCCATGGCGCCATTTCCTCGGGTCCAAATGCCGGTGGGGGTGCCTCCGCCGGGTGCCCCGCCGGGTGCCTCTGCCCGGTGCGTCCGCCGGGTGCCACTGCGGGGTGCCGGGCGGGGGCCCGGAGGTGGAGACGGTTCCCGGCCGGGGGTGGACGTCTCGGACGGGGGGCCGCCGTAGGCTGGCCGGGTGATGAACGCCGCGCCCACGTCCTGGTGGAACAGCCGCCCGTTCACCGCCGACCTCATCGCCGCCGCCGTCCTCGCCGTGCCCGTGCTGGGCTTCAGCACCGCGATGTACGGCCCGTTCCTGGGGTTGCTGCACACCGTCGTGTGCATCGGCCCGCTCGCGTGGCGCCGCACCCACACCGACCTCGCCGCCCTCGCCCTGACGGTGCCCCACCTCCTCCAGCTCTGGCTGGTGCAGGTGCCGGCGCCGGGCAACGTGGCCGTCCCGTTCATGATCTTCGCCGTCGCCGCCCACGGGAGGCCCCGCGCCCGGCCCTGGTGGTTGGCGACGTCCGTCCTCGCCGCGCTGGCCGCGGCCGGGGACTGGGCGGCCGGCTCAGTCGAGACGACCATTCTGATCGCCGGGTTGCTGCTGTCCCTCGTCGCCGCCTGCTGGGCCCTCGGGGCGCTGACCCGCAGCCTCGGTGAGTCCCGGGTGTCGGCGGCCGAGCGGGCCCGGGCCGTCGAGCAACAGCAGGTGCAGCAGGTGCAGCTCACCGCGTCCGAGGAGCGCCAGCGCATCGCCCGCGAGATGCACGACGTGGTGGCGCACAGCCTGGCCGTCATCGTCGTGCAGGCCGACGGCGGCGCCTACGCCGCGGGCATGGACGGCGACCCCGCCGTCCGGTTGGCCACCGCCGAGAAGGCCCTGCAGACGATCCGCGCCACGGCCCACGACGCGCTTGGGGAGACGCGGCGTCTGGTGGGCGTCCTGCGCAGCGACTCCGGCACCGAACGCGAGCCGGCCGCCGGCCTCGGCGAGGTGTTCGACCTTGTGACCCACCTCGCGGACGCCGGCCGCAGCGTCCGCATGGAGGTCACCGGCGACCCGCTGCTGCGCTCCCGCCTCGGCCCAGGGCTGGAGCTCGCGGCGTACCGCATCATCCAAGAGGCCCTCACCAACGCCGTCAAGCACGCCGGGCCGGACGCCCGCGTGCTGGTGAGCATCGACCACGCGCCCGCCGTGCTCACCGTGCAGGTGCGCGACGATGGCAACGGTTCCACCACCCACGACGGCCTCGGCCACGGCCTCATCGGCATGCGCGAGCGCGTCGCCGCGTTCGGCGGCACCCTCGAGGCCGGCAACCACCCGCACGGCGGCTTCGTCGTGATCGCCCGATTCCCGACCCCATCAGGAAGGACACCATGACCGCTCCCCTGCGCCTCGTGCTCGCCGACGACCAGGAACTCGTCCGGCTGGGCTTTCGCATGGTTCTCGACGCCCAAGAAGACATGACCGTCGTCGCCGAGGTCGGCAACGGCCGCGACGCCGTGGCCCGCGCCACCACCGGGGGCGGCTGCGACGTCGTCCTCATGGACATTCGCATGCCCGTCATGGACGGCGTCGAGGCCACGCGCCGCATCGTCGACTCGGGCTCCTCGGCGAAGGTGCTGGTGCTCACCACCTTCGACCTCGACGAGTACGTGTACGCCGCGCTGCACGCGGGGGCGTCCGGGTTCCTGCTGAAGGACGCCGGCCCGGCCGAGTTGCTCGCCGGCATCCGCGCCGTGCACGGCGGCGAGGCCGTCGTGGCGCCCACGGCGACGCGCCGCCTGTTGGAGCGGTTGGTGCCGATGCTGCCGATCACGGGTGAGGCCGCCTCGCGGGCCCGGGAGCGACTCGACGTGCTCACCGAGCGTGAGCTCGAGGTGCTCACCGCGATCGCCCAGGGCCACACCAACACCGAGATCGCGCAGCAGCTCTGGCTGGCGGAGGCGACGGTGAAGACCCACGTCGGCCACCTGCTCGCCAAGCTCAACGCGCGCGACCGCGTCCAGTTGGTGGTGCTCGCCTACGACGCGGGGCTGGTCCGGCCGAACCCGTGACGTCAGGCGTCCCGATGCGTGGGGGACGCTTGCAGGCCGGGCAGAATGGACGCCGTGATCATCGCTGCCGCCGACGGTTCGTCGCTGTCCAATCCAGGCCCCGCGGGGTGGGCATGGTTCGTCGACGGTGACCGGTGGCGCGCCGGGGGCTGGAAGCACGGCACCAACAACATGGGTGAGCTGATGGCCGTCCTCGACCTGCTCGAGCAGACCGCCGGTGCCGGCGACGACCTGCTCGTCTACTGCGACTCCCAGTACGTCATCAACGCCGTGACGAAATGGATGCCGGGCTGGAAGCGCAAGGGCTGGAAGAAGGCCGACGGCAAGCCGGTGTTGAACGTCGAGCTGCTGCAGGGCATCGACCGGGCCATCGCCGGCCGCCGCGTGACGTTCGAGTGGGTCAAAGGTCACGCCGGTCATGAGCTCAACGAAGCGGCGGACGCCCGCGCCCGCGCCGCCGCGACCGCCTATCAGCGGGGCGCCCCCGTGGACGAGGGTCCGGGGTTCGCGGCGGACGTCATCACCTCCGGCTCCCTCGACGTGACGCCGGGCGCCCGGGCCGAACCCGACCTGCTGGACGCCCTCGCCGAGGGTGGCGACGACGCCGACGAGCATCCCGTCGTCGGTGTGACCCGGGCTTTGCTGTCGGACGCCCTGCGCTCCGACCGCGACGGGTTCGCGTCCCACCTGCACCCCCACTTCGTGCTGCACGACGAGCGCGGACGCGCTGCGGGCAAGGGCCGGCTGCTGGCCACGCTGGGGCCGCTGCCCGAGCCCGTGCGCGTCGAGGTGGAGGGCGTCGACGTCCTGGCGCCGTGGATCGTCCAGGTGCGCTGGCGGGCGCGCTCGGCGTCCGCCGTGACCCTGCGCAGCTCGCTGTGGGTGAAGCACGACGGGTCCTGGCGGCTGCGGTTCGAACAGGCGACGCCGGCGGTGCGCTGAGCGCGACACCCGGCCGCGGGCTGCTGGCGTGGATTTCCCCCGCGGATTCCGGTCACAGGGTCGCCCACCGCGTGAGGGCGCGGAACAGGGCCCCGATTCGGGGCACAGCATTCGCAGCCCCGGGCCACCCCGACGCGGTGTGGACAGGCGCCCACGGCGTCCGATTGGCGCCTAGGGTGCTGGCATGTCGGACTCCCTCACCATCACCGCCGGCTCGAACAGCGCGGAGCTGCCGATCACCGAAGGCAGCATTCGCGCCACCGACCTGCGCGCCATCCCCACCCACGACGGACCGCTCACCTCCTTCGACCCCGGATTCGTGAACACGGCCGCCTGCCATTCCTCGATCACCTACATCGACGGCGACGCGGGCATTCTCGAATACCGCGGCTACCCGATCGAACAGCTCGCGCAGCACTCGACCCACCTCGAGGTGGCATACCTGCTGCTCAAGGGCGAACTCCCCACCGCCGACCAACTGGCGGAATGGGACAAGCTGGTCAACACCCACCGCTTCGTGCACGAGAACGTCGCGAGCTTCATTCGCGCCTATCGCCACGACGCCCACCCGATGGCCAAACTGATGGCCGCGGTGGCGTCCATGCAGACGTTCTACCCCAGCTCGCGACGCCTCGACGACCCGGGGGCGCGCGACATGAACATCGTGCGGCTGATCGCGAAGATCCCGACGATGGCCGCCTGGTCGTACCGCCATTCGATCGGACGGCACTTCGTCTACCCCAACGACGAGCTGGGCTATGTCGACAACTTCCTGGCGATGCTGTTCCAGAGCCAGCAGCGGGTGTATCGGCCCGACCCGCGGGTGTCGCGGGCCATGGAAACGCTGTTCATTCTGCACGCCGACCACGAACAGAACTGCTCGACGAACGCGGTGCGTTCGGTGGCGTCCGCGGGCAACGACGTCTACACCTCATCGGGCGCCGGCATCGGGGCGCTCTTCGGCCCGTTGCACGGCGGGGCCAACGAGGCGGTGTTGAAGATGCTGCGCGAGATCGGCTCGAAGGACAACGTGGGCGATTTCATCGATGCCGTGAAGAACGGACGCGCCCGGCTCATGGGATTCGGGCATCGCGTCTACAAGAACTACGACCCGCGCGCCAAGGTGATCAAGAAGTCGACCGAGGAGGTGTTCGAGGTCACCGGCGTGAATCCGCTGCTGGAGATCGCGCTCGAACTGGAGAAGATCGCGCTGGAGGACGAGTACTTCGTCAAGCGGCGCCTCTACCCCAACGTCGACTTCTACTCGGGGCTGATCTACGAGGCGCTGCGCTTCCCGCCCGAGATGTTCACGGTGCTCTTCGCCGTGCCGCGGACGGCGGGTTGGTGCGCCCAGTGGCTGGAGGGCGTCACCGACCCGGAGCAGAAGATCATGCGGCCCAAGCAGATCTACACGGGGCACCGCGAGCGGTCGTTCGTTCCGATGGACGAGCGCTGAGGGCGGTTGTCCACAGGCCCCCGCGGGGACGTGTGGACAGCGTGGAACTCCCCTATGGAATTCACCGACTCCCCTGTGGACGACACGCCCACACCTTGCGCGTGCTTGACCGGAGGACTAGAAAGGGATCCACGCGCTCCTCCGGGAGAGCAAGGATGGGTGTTCCTGTCGTCCGTCGGCGGTCTGCAGACGGCCACCTCGTTGGGTGACGTGGGCGAGGGGACTTCCTGGACGCCTGTCCGGCTGGAATCGTCACGCTTCTCCGGCCGCTGCCCATGGGCCTCCGTCGACGACCGCGTCGGCGGGGGCCCCGCTGCGTTCTGGTAGGGGTGGGCGGGTGGCGCCCGGAACCTGGTCCGGTTTCGATCGGTCGCCCCAGCACCGTTCTCGGTGTTGCCGGTGCTGGTATTGCCCAGCACGGCGTCACGTGGCGCAGTTCAACGGCACGGGGCGCACTTCAACCCCACGTGGCGCAGCGCCGCTCACGTGGCGGGCCGCGCACGGGCCGCGACGTGAGGTCGACTGCGCCAGGTCGTTTCGGGGTGCGCCAGGTGAGGGCAGAGTGCACCAAGTGCACGGCATGGCGCCTCGTCCGACAACGAGCGGCCCAGCGCATCGACGAGCCGTGCTTGCGCATGGGTTCTCGACACGGACGCCCCGGTCGCGTCGACACGGCGTGCTTGCGCATGGGTTGTCGACGCGGACGCCCCGGCCGGCGTCCACCACCGCGGCAACCACCCGGACGGACGCCGCCCCAGCCCTCGGGACCGGCCGCATCCGGCACGCGGCGGCGTCCGATTCGCATAGGCTGGCACCGACCCTGCCCGGCAGCGAGAGGACCCTGATCCGCATGGCCACGATCATCTACACCTGGACCGACGAGGCACCGTTCCTCGCGACGCATTCATTCCTGCCGGTGGTCCAGGCGTTCGCGAGCCAGGCGGGCGTCGAGGTCGAGACGCGTGACATCTCGCTGGCCGGGCGCATCCTCGCCGCGTTCGCGGATCGGCTCCCGGCCGAGCAGCAGGTCGCCGACGACCTCGCCGAGCTGGGTGAGCTGGCCAAGACGCCGGAAGCCAACATCATCAAGCTGCCGAACATCTCGGCGTCGGTGCCCCAGTTGAAGGCCGCCATCGCGGAGCTGCAGGCGCTCGGGTACGACCTGCCCGACTACGACGCCGCCTCCGACGACGAGCGCGCCCGCTATGACGCCGTCAAAGGCTCGGCGGTGAACCCCGTGCTCCGCGAAGGCAACTCCGACCGTCGCGCCCCGCTGGCCGTGAAGAACTACGCCCGCTCCCACCCACACTCGATGGGGGCCTGGTCGTCCGACTCGAAGACCGAGGTGGCCACCATGGGCGCCGACGACTTCCGCGCCGGCGAGCTCTCGGTGATCATGCCCGAGGCCGACACGCTGCGCATCCAGCACGTGGGCTCTGACGGAGCGGTCACCGTCCTCAAGGAGAAGCTGCCCGTGCTGGAGGGCGAGGTCGTGGACGCCACCGTCCTGCGCGCGGCGGCCCTCGACCGCTTCCTCGCCGAGCAGATCGAGCGGGCCCGCGAGCTGGGCGTCCTGTTCAGCGTCCACCTGAAGGCCACGATGATGAAGGTCTCCGACCCGATCATCTTCGGCCACGTCGTGCGCGCCTTCCTGCCGAAGACGTTTGCGCAGTACGGCGACGCGCTGGCGTCCGCCGGGTTGAGCCCCAACAACGGCCTCGGCGCGATTCTCGCCGGGCTGGACGCCCTTGAGGACGGCGCCGCGATCCGCAGCCTGATCGAGGCCGAGCTCGACGAGGGCCCCAAGCTCGCCATGGTGAATTCCGACAAGGGCATCACGAACCTCCACGTCCCCTCCGACGTGATCGTGGACGCCTCGATGCCGGCCATGATCCGCACCTCGGGCCACATGTGGGGCCCCGACGGCGAGGAGGCGGACACCCTCGCCGTCATCCCCGATTCGAGCTACGCCGGGGTGTACCAGGCCGTCATCGACGACTGCAAGGCGAACGGTGCTTACGACCCGACCACGATGGGCTCGGTGCCGAACGTCGGCCTCATGGCGCAGAAGGCCGAGGAGTACGGCAGCCACGACAAGACGTTCGAGATCGAGACGTCGGGCAAGGTGCAGGTGGTGGACGCCGCCGGCAACGTCCTCATGGAGCACGACGTGGCCCCCGGTGACATCTGGCGCGCGTGCCAAACCAAGGACGCCCCCATCCGCGACTGGGTGAAGCTCGCCGTGACCCGGGCCCGCGTGTCGGGGACGCCCGCGATCTTCTGGCTCGACCCGGAGCGCGCGCACGACCGCAACCTGATCACGCTGGTCGAGCGCTACCTGGGCGAGCACGACACCGAGGGCCTGGACATCTCGATCATGAGCCCCGTGGAGGCGACGCAGGCGTCCATCGAGCGCATCCGTCGGGGTGAGGACACGATCTCGGTGACCGGCAACGTGCTGCGCGACTACAACACCGACCTGTTCCCCATCCTCGAGCTGGGGACGTCGGCGAAGATGCTCTCGGTCGTGCCGCTCATGAACGGCGGCGGGCTGTTCGAGACCGGTGCCGGTGGCTCGGCGCCCAAGCACGTGCAGCAGCTGGAGGCGGAGAACTACCTGCGTTGGGACTCCCTGGGTGAATTCCTTGCGCTGGCGGAGAGCCTCGAACACCTGGCCCGGACGTCCGACAACCCGCGCGCGTCCGTGCTGGCCAAGGCGCTGGACGCCGCCACCGGCACCCTGCTCAACGAGGGCCGGTCGCCGGCGCGCAAGGTCGGCCAGATCGACAACCGCGGTTCCCACGCGTGGCTCGCCACGTACTGGGCGCGCGAGCTCGCCGAGCAGGACGCCGATCCGGAGCTGGCCGAGATCTTCGGCGTCGTCGCCGCGGAGTTGGAGGGCAAGGCGGAGCTGATCAGCGAGGAGCTGATCGGCGTCCAGGGTTCCCCGGCCGACCTGGGCGGCTACTACCGCCCGGATGCCGACAAGACGACCGCCGTGATGCGCCCGTCCCAGGCGTTCAACGACGTGATCGCGCGGCTGTCCTCCCCCGGCGTCTGACCACCCACCCCCCGGCGGGTGGGGTTGGGAGTGCGCCCTCGTTCATTTGGCATTTGGACCCGAGGAAATGGCGCCATGGCGCCATTTCCTCGGGTCCAAATGCTCTTGCGTCGGCGATGGGCGACGCTGGAGGGGGTGGGGGCGTCAGCTGGCGCGCTTGCGGGACGCGGCGAGTGCGGCCGCGACCTGGTCCATGAAGGCGTCCGGATCCGTCCGCAGCCCCAACACGGGAATCTGCAGGCGCACCACCCCTGGCTCGCGGATGGCGAGGCCGTTGAACCGCAACGCGTCGGCGACACCTGCAGTCCCCTCGAAGTGGCCGGCACCCTGAATCTCGACGTGGACGCCCTCGGGCTCGAAGAGCGCGTCCAGGTAGACCCGGCCGTTGTCGCTGACCCGCACTGCCTGGCGCGTGGGTTCGGGGAGCCTGCGGCGCCGGCACCTCGCCGCGAAGTCGAGTTCGTTCAGGGAGTGGGCACCGTCACACACATCACGGATCACCCCATCGAGCACCGGGCGCCGCGCCGAGTAGATCACCGAGTGCCAGTGGGCGAGCAGGGTCGCGGGCATGACCAGGCGCTGCTGCACCGTCATCGCGATGAGGGTGGCCGCCGCCTTGTCGGTAGCAGCCCACTGGGCCGCCCGGATCACCGCCACGTGGGGCTTGGTGTGACGCAGGCCGGCCCCGGCGACGGCACCGAGGTCGCGCAGCTGGCGGTGCTGCACCCCGGGAATGCTGCGCGGCGCGGTGTTGTGCGGCACGCTCACGTGAATCACCGGCTCGATCCAGCCACGAAGGCCGGCGGCGAGCAGAGCCGTCGGCCCGTCCAGCACCGCCCGCGGCCCCGACTCCCACAGAGCCCTCCACCAGGTGGCTGCCTCGGTGAGTTCCCGGCCGGTGAGGCCGAGCGTGTGGCGTCCGAGGCGCTGGAACGCGCCCCGCTCGACCTCAGAACGGATCTGTCCCGTGGTCATGCCGTCGTCCAGCAGCATGGCCCGGGTGAGGACACCGCCGTGGGTGGCCGCCAACTCGAGGGCCGCGGCCAGGCGGCGGGCGTGTTCCACCCGCGAGACGACAGCGCGTTGCGCGCGGGTGGTTCCGGAAACCATGCGCAGGTCGATGCGCTCCGAGGCTTGTGTCATGGAGAAGAGCGTGCGCCACGCCCAAGCTCGGATCAGCAGTTATCCACAGCTCAGGTGTTGTCCGTTTGGGTCGAGGTGTTGGCAGGGTGGACGCGCAGCGGCAACGAGGCGGCATTTGGACCCGAAGAAATGGCGCCATGGCGCCATTTTCTCGGGTCCAAATGCCCATCCAGGAGCGACCCCACCACCCCCAGACGCGAGCAGGGACTCAGCGCTCGAGGCGGCGCCAGGCCAACTCGGCCAGGAGGGCCGCCTGGTCGGCCAGGACGCCGTCGTCGAACACCACCAACGGCGAGTGGTTCCAGGGCGCGGTCGTCCAGTCCGTCTCCGGCGGCGTGCAGCCCAGGAACACAAAGGCCCCCGGCACCTGCTCCAGCACGTAGCTGAAGTCCTCCGACCCCATCAGCGGGTCGGCCATCAGCTCGAACCGCTCGGCGCCGAAGCGCTCCGTCACGACGTCACCCACGAAGGCTGCCTCGTCGGTGTCGTTCATCGTCACCGGGTAGTCGACGCGGAAGTCCACCGAGGCCGTGCACCCGTGTGCGGCGGCGATGCCCTCGGCGAGCCGGCGCGTCTCCTCGGTGAGCGTGTCGATGGACGCCTGCGACAGCGTCCGCACCGTCGCGCCCAGCGACGCCGACGGGGGGATCACGTTGCGCGCCTCCCCGGCCGACAGCTGCGTCACCGTCAGCACGACGGGGTCGAACACCGAGAACCGCCGCGTCACCATCGCCTGCAGCGCCGTCCCGATCTCCAGCAGGGCCGGCACCGGGTCGAGCGACGTCTGCGGCTGGGAGCCGTGCCCGCCGCGTCCGTGCACCGTGATGTCGAGCTCGTTCGCGCCCGCCATCAGCGGCCCCGTCCGCGTCGAGAACCGCCCGTACTCCCCCGTGGCCACGTGGACGCCGTACGCCGCGACCACGCGCTCGCCCGCGGCGTCCAGCACCCCTTCCTCGATCATGACGCGGGCACCGCCGGAGCCCTCCTCGCCCGGCTGGAACATGAACACGACCGTGCCCGGCAGCTCCTCGCGCCGCGCGGCCAGCAGCCGCGCCGCCCCGACCAAGCCGGCCACGTGCAGGTCGTGCCCGCACGCGTGCATGCGGCCGTTGGTTGACGCGTAGTCGACGTCGGCCTGCTCGGCCACCGGCAGGCCGTCCAGGTCGCCGCGCAGCAACACCGCCGGGCCCGGACGCCCCCCGCGCAGCACCGCCGTCACCGACGTGCAGCCCGTCCCGGTCGTGATCTCCAGGTCGAGCCCCTCCAGCGCGGCGAGGATCGCGGCCTGGGTGTCGGGGCACTCGAGCCCGAGCTCGGGGATTCGGTGCAGGTCGCGACGCAGCGCGACGAGGTCGTCGGAGAGGTCAGCGGCGGCGGCGGTGAAGTCCATGACCCCCACCCTAGACAGCCGCCACATGGTGAAACGTCGCCGGCGGCGGAATGAACCGTGGCACCGTGGCGTTGGCACACACGTGAAGCGACCTGAACGCGGGGTTCCGCACCGGGAGGGACGTCGAAGGGCGCGGGTCTGTCCGTGCGCGCCGAGCGCGTGACACGTCCCAGCCCCGCCGTCGAAAGCGAACCCCCTTGCCCCCCACCGAACCGCCCCGCTCCGACCGGGCACAGCCAGAGCTGACCGGCCACGCCGGCGAGCCGTCCGGGGCCCCCAGCACGCACCCCACCACCCCCGAGACCGGCGAGTTGCCCGTTCGCAGCGCCTCGAGTGACGGCGCCCCCGGCGACAGCAGGTCCGCGCGGCGTCCGCTGCCAGGAACCCGGGTCTGGACGCGCCTGCGCACCGACCGCGCCGCCCTCGTCGGCCTCGCCCTCATCGCCCTGACGCTGCTCGCCGTCGTCTTCGCCGACCTCATCACCGGCGCCCTCGGCGTCGACACCGAGACCTACCACACCGACCTGCTCGACCCCTACGGCGTCCCCGCCGGGCCGCTCGGCGGCGTCAGCCTGCAGCACCCGTTCGGCGTCGAACCGCAGACCGGACGCGACCTGTTCGCCACCGTCGTCCACGGCGCCCGGATCTCGATCGTCATCGGCCTGGGCGCGACGCTGCTGAGCGTCGCCATCGGCGTCGCGATCGGCATCCTCGCCGGCTACGTGGGCGGGGTGGCGGACGTGCTGGCGTCCCGCTTCATCGACGTCATGCTCGGCTTCCCCAGCCTGATCTTCATGATCGCGATCAGCGCGATCGTGCCGTTCGATTTCAACCGCGTGCTCCTGATGGTGCTCATCCTGGGCGTGTTCGGGTGGCCGTCGATCGCCCGGGTGGTGCGCGCCGAGACGATGTCGCTGCGCGCGCGTCCCTTCGTCCGGGCCTCGCGGAGCCTGGGGGCGTCCAACGCGCACATCATCGGGCGGCACATCCTGCCCAACCTGTGGGCGACGATCATCGTGTTCAGCACCATCTCGATCCCGGGCAAGATCGGCGCCGAGGCGGCCCTGAGCTTCCTGGGCGTCGGCGTCCGCCCGCCCACGGCGTCCTGGGGCCGGACGATTTCGAACGCGGTCAACTGGATCGCCACCGACCCCTGGTACCTGCTGTTCCCCGGCGCCGCGCTGTTCCTCGTCACGTACGCCTTCAACGTGTTCGGCGACGGCCTGCGTGACGCCCTCGACCCGACGACGCAGGTGGGCTCATGAACCGCCGCACGCTGGCCCGCATCGGCGTCCTCGCGACCCAGACCTTGCTCGTCCTCGTCATCATCGTGGCGCTCACGTTCATGGTGTTCTCCGCGTGGCCGGCCGACCCGGCGCTGCTCGCCTGCGGACGCCCCTGCACGCCCGACCGCCTCGAGTCGGCCCGCGTCTTCCTCGGCTACGACCAGCCCTGGTACACCCAGGTGTGGAACTACCTCACCGGCATCGTCGCGGGCCGCACGTTCGGCGAGGGGGCCGGCGCGATCCACTGCGACGCGCCGTGCCTCGGCTACTCCTTCCGCCTCGGGGCGCCCGTGACGTCGCTCATCGCCTCCCGCGCCCCCGTCACCGCCTCCCTGGCCATCGGCGCCGCCGTGCTGTGGCTGCTGGGGGGCGTGCTCGCCGGCATGGTCTCGGCGCTGCGGCGCGGCACGTTCGCCGACCGCGGCATCATGGCGCTCACCGTCGTCGGCGTCTCGGCGCCGAGCTACCTGTTGGGCCTGCTCGGCATCCTCGTGTTCGGGTTCACCCTCGACATGGTGCCCGTGGCCAACTACGTGCCGTTCTCCACCTCGCCGATCGACTGGGCCTGGCATCTCGTGCTGCCCTGGACGGTGCTGGCGTTCATCAACGCGGCCGTCTACGCCCGCCTCGTGCGCGGCCACATGCTGGAGAATCTGGGTCTCGACTACGTTCGCATGGCCCGCTCGCTCGGCCTGACCGAGCGGACGGTCATCAGCCGTCAGGTGCTGCCCAACGTGCTGACCCCGGTGATCCCGCTCGTCGCACTCGACCTCGGCGCGCTGCTCGGCGGCGCGGTGATCACCGAGCGCGTGTTCTCGATGCCCGGCGTCGGCTCGCTGCTCATGGACGCCGTGGGCCAGACCGACCTGCCCGTCATCGTCGGCGTCACCGTGTTCGCCGCGGCCATCGTCATCCTCGCCAACCTCGTCGCCGACATCCTCGCCACCGTGCTGGATCCACGGATCTAGCCCCAGAACCAGGCCGGACGCCCCGGTCGCCAACCACAGAAAGGGACACCATGCTCCCCCGTTCCCCCCATCCGCGACGCCGCCGGTTGCGCGCCGCCGCGGCCGCCCTCGCCGCCGGCGCCATGCTGGCCCTGAGCGCGTGCGGTGCCAACGACCCGTCCCGCAACACCGGCGCGGTCGGCACCGACACCGGCACGCAGGCGCCCGCAGCCGCCGGTGAGCTGCAGGTGCTCTCCAGCAGCAACGAGCTGAACCTCGACCCGGCCAAGTCGCAGTCCATGGCCGTCACGTCGCTGGCCCTGGTGCACCGGCGCCTCACCACGTGGCGCGTCGAGCCGGGCCAGGAGGTCGAGGTTGTCCCCGATCTCGCGACCGACACCGGCACCGTCTCCGACGACGGCCTCACCTGGACCTACACGCTGCGCGACGGGCTGTTCTTCGAGGACGGCACGCCCATCACGGCCGCCGACATCAAGTACGGCCTCGAGCGCACCTACGCCCCGGCGCTCTCCGGTGGCCTGACCTACCACCGCGCCCTCCTGGCCGGCGGCGAGGGCTACACCGGCCCGTACGAGGGTCAGCACCTCGACTCCATCGAGGTCGTCGACGACTCCACGATCGCCTTCCACCTCAACCAGCCGGCCGGCGACTGGCCCTGGATCGCGTCCACGCCGGCCTTCTCGCCGGTGCCGGAGGCGCAGGACGACCCCGAGAGCTACGCGCGCGAGCCCGTGGCGTCCGGGCCGTACCGCGTGGCCAGCGCGAACGTGGGCGTCGAGGTGCGCCTGGAGCGCAACGAGTACTGGTCGAGCGACATCGACCAGATGCGGACGGCCGAGCCCGACACCATCGTGTGGCAGCTGGGCCAGGACACGCAGACCACCACGCAGCGTCTGCTCAACGATCAGCCGGCCAACGCGATCTCGGCTTCGTTGGTGCCGGCGTCCACGCTGGCGCAGCTCGCCAGCGACCCCGCGAGCCAGGATCGGATCGTCACGTCCGACCCCGGCCCGCTGCAGTACCTGTCGATCAACACCGAGCGGGTCGCCGACGTCCGCGTGCGCCAGGCCATCAACTACGCCGTCAACAAGGCGGCCGTGCTGATCGCCATGGGCGGCGAGCGCGGTGGAGCGATCGCGACAACGTACATCTCCCCCGGCATCCCCGGACGCGAGGAGTACGCCCTCTACGGCACCGAGCCCGAGGGGGATGTGGCGGCCGCGCAGGCCCTGCTCGACGAGGCGGGCGTCAGCAGCCTCGACCTCGTGCTGCTGACCCGCAACGACTCCGACTCCGTCGCCCGCTCCGAGGCCATCGCCCAGGGGCTGTCCCGCGTCGGCATCAACGTCACCATCGACGCCGTGGAGTCGGCCACGTTCAGCGAGCGCGCCACCCAGGGCGACGGGTCGAGCTACGACCTGGCGCTCGGCTCGTGGAACCCTGACTACCCGTCGCCCAACGCGAACCTGCGCCCGCTGTACCACTCCGCCGAGATCGGCCAGGGCGGGTACAACACCTCCCGCTACGCCAACCCTGAGGTGGACGCCGCCATCGACGCGGCGGCCGCGGAGGAGGATCCGGAGGTCGCCGGCCCGATGTGGGCGGCGGTGGACCGCATGATCGCCGAGGACGCCCCCAGCGTGCCGCTGGCGTTCGCCCGCAACTCCTTCATCGGGGGCAGCGCGGTGGGCAACTACTACGTCGAGCCGTTCCCCGCCTACCCGAACTACCTCGTCCTGTCGGTCGAGGGCTGAGGGAGCCGACCGTGACCACCGCACCCGGGGCGTACGCCCCCACCCCCACCCGTCCCGTGCTCACCGCCACCGGTGTCACCGTCACGTTCCCCGGCGTCCGCGCCGCGGACGCGGTGTCGCTGACGGCGGTGCCCGGCCGCGTCGTCGCCCTGCTCGGCGAGTCCGGTTCGGGCAAGTCGGTGACGGCGATGGGGCTCGTGGGGCTGGCCCCGGGTGCGGCCACGGTCAGCGGATCGGCCGAACTGGCCGACGGCACCGAACTCATCGGGGCGCCCCGGCCGGTGTTGGACGCGGTGCGCGGCGCCCGCGTCGCCGCGGTGTTCCAGGAGCCCATGCGGGCGCTGAACCCGCTGCTCACCATCGGCGCCCAGTTCCGGCTGGCGCTGGCGGCACACCGGCGGATGTCCGCGGCCGCCGCCCGTGACCGGGCCGTCACGTTGCTCGGTCAGGTCGGCCTCGGGGCGGACGCCGGGGCTGTTGCGGACGCTGCGGGCGCTGCGGACGCCGCGGACGCCGCGGGTGCCGGGGGCGGCGCCACGTCCGGCACCGCCGAGCGCGTGCTGGCGTCCTATCCGCACGAACTGTCCGGCGGGCAGGTGCAGCGGGTCTGCATCGCGCTGGCGCTGGCCAACGAGCCCGAGGTGTTGCTCGCGGACGAGCCCACCACGGCCCTGGACGTCACCGTGCAGGCCCAGATCCTCGACCTGCTGCGCGATCTGGCCCGCGCCGGCATGGCCGTCATCCTCATCACCCACGACATGGGCGTCGTCGCCGACATCGCCGACGACGTCGTCATCATGCGCGAGGGCGTCATCGTCGAGCGGGGCGCCGTCGGGGACATCTTCGCGCACCCCGAGCACCCCTACACCCGCATGCTCCTGGACGCCGTCCCCCGGCTCGGTGCCGGGTTGGTGGACCACGCCGTCGACGCCGCCGCCGTTGCCGATGCCGAGCCAGTCGCGACCCGGCCCCCCACCGGGCCCGCCGAGCCCGCCGCGTCCGCCCCGGTCGTCGCCCTCACCGACCTGACGGTCACCTACACCCGCCGCGGCCGCCGGCCGTTCCATGCGCTCGACCACGTGGACCTGCGCATCGACGCGGGCGAGGTCGTCGGGCTCGTGGGCGAATCCGGGTCGGGCAAGTCGACGCTGGCGAACGTCGTGACGTCGCTGCAGCCGCCCACGAGCGGGGAGGTGCGCATCCTCGGCCAACGCCTGGACGGCCTGGCGCCGGCCGAACGGCGCCGCATCCAGGCACGCACGGGCATCGTGTTCCAGGATCCGGCGGGCTCGCTCAACCCGCGCGCCACCATCGGCGCGTCGATCGCCGAGCCGCTGGTGCTGCACGCCGACCTCGGCGCCGCGGCCCGGGCCGAACGCGTGGCCGAGCTGCTGCGCCTGGTGGAGCTCGATCCCGCACTCGCAGGCCGGTTCCCGCACGAGATGTCGGGCGGGCAGCGCCAGCGCGTGGCGATCGCCCGCGCCATCGCGCTCGATCCGGCGCTGGTGGTCGCCGACGAGCCCACGTCTGCCCTCGACGTGTCGGTGCAGGCGGCCGTGTTGGAGATGTTCCTCGCCCTGCAGCGGCGGCTCGGGTTCGCCTGCCTGTTCATCAGCCACGACCTGGCGGTGGTCGAGGAGGTGTCGACGCGCGTATACGTGCTGCACGCCGGACGCGTGGTGGAGGCCGGGCCGACGTCGCGCGTCCTGCTGGACCCCCAGGATCCCTACACGCGCGACCTCATCGCCGCCGTCCCCGTGCCCGACCCCGCGCGCCAGGCCGAGCGCCGCGCCGCACGCCACGCCGGCTGAGGGGCGCGGCGGGTGGGGTGGGATCCGGGGGACGTCTTCCGGTTCGTGGACGTGCTCGGTGTGGTGGCGAACGGCCTGCTCGGCGGGGCGGTCGCACGCTCGCGCCGTTTCGACCTGTTCGGGTTCGCGACGCTCGCCATCATCTCGGCGCTGGGCGGGGGCATGCTGCGCGACGTGTTGTTGGACGCCGGCCAGCCCGTCGCGCTCACCGACCCCGCCTACCTCTCGGGCGCGCTGGTGGCCGCGGCGCTGGCGTACGTCCTGCACTTGGACGGCCCGGTGAGCCGCCGTCTGCTCGTCGTCGCCGACCTGCTGGCGTTGGGCTGCTGGTCGGCCACCGGGACGCTCAAGGCGACGGGCACCGGGCTGGGCGTAGTTCCCTCGGTGCTGCTCGGCGTCATCACCGCCGTCGGCGGCGGCATGGTGCGCGATGTGGTGGTCGGCCAGACGCCGCGCGTGTTCGGCGGCAACACGCTGTATGCGACGCTCGCGATCGGGGGCAGCGCCGTGGCGTTCGGCGCGGCGGGCCTGGGCCAGCCGGATCTCGGCATGGGGGCGTCCATCGGGCTGTGCCTGCTGCTCGGGTTGGCCGCACGCCGGCTGGGGTGGATGCTGCCCGAGCCGCTCGACGTCACCCTGCGCTTCCCCCGCGTGACGGTGCGCCGCTTCGGCCGGCGGCGTCGGAGCCGGTCATGAAGGTCCTGGTGGTGGACGCCGCAAACGTCGTCGGTTCGGTGCCGGACGGCTGGTGGCGCGATCGGGCCGGGGCCGCGCGCCGGCTCGTCGAGGCGCTGGCGTCCCGGGCGACCGGTGGGGATCCCGTCCTTGCGGGTCACGATCGGGTCGAGGTCGTGCTGGAGGGCCGGGCCCGGGCCGGGGTGCCCGAGAGCGACCTGCTGCGGCATCCGCCTGCGGCCCCCGCCCTGGACGCGCCCGCCACGGACGCCCCCGCCCTGGACGCGCCTCCACCGGAGGCCCCCGTCATCACGGTCGTCCACGCGCCAAGCTCGGGCGACGACGCGATCGTCGACCGGTGCGCGGCGTGGGCGTCCGGGCCCGGCAACGCGATCACCCTGGCCACGGCCGACCGGGGGCTCATCGAGCGGGTGCGGCCGTACGGCGTCACCATCGTCGGCCCCCGCGCCGTCCGCTGACGCTTGCGCTGCGGCGGCGTCCCTGCGCTTGCGGCGGCTCCCCCTTCCTTGCGCATTTGGACCCGAGGAAATGGCGCCATGGCGCCATTTCCTCGGGTCCAAATGCCGGTCGCGGGGGGCTGCATCCCGGCGCCCAGCGGCGACGGCTAGGGTGGATCGGGTGAGTTCCCCCGCACCGCACGACCCCCACACGGCCACCCCCGGGCGTCCCACACCCCAGCGCATCACCCCGACGCAGGCGAACGTGGAGAAGGTGGCCCTCATCTTCGAGGGTGGGGCGATGCGGGCCAGCTACACCGCGGCGGTCGTGGTGAAACTCATCGAACAGGGCATCGTGTTCCCGTTCGTGGCCGGCATCTCTGCGGGCGCGACGAACACGCTGAACTACCTGAGCTCCGACCCGTGGCGAGCGCGGGCGTCCTTCATCGACCTGGCGGCCGACCCCAACTTCGGCAACTGGCGCACGTTCGTGCAGGGCAAGGGGCTGTTCCACGCCGAGTACATCTACCGGCAGACCTCCGGCCCGGACGGGCTCCTGCCGTTCAACATGGACGCCTTCGCCTCCCACCCCGCCGACCTCGCCATCCAGGCACTGCGCTGCTCCGATGGCGCGACAATCACCTGGGGGCGTCCGGATCTGCGGACGCTCGACGAGATCCTGCCCCGCGTGCAGGCGTCCTCCACCATGCCCGTCGTGATGCCTCCTGTGGAGATCGAGGGTGACTTCTACGTCGACGGCGCGCTCGGCACGAGCGGGGGCATCGCGCTGGACGCCGCCCGGGCCGCCGGGTACACGAAATTCTTCATTGTGCTCACCCAGGAGCGTGGCTACACCAAGGGTCCCCTGCCCGCCCCGTGGTTCTACCGCCGCCACTTCCGCCGCTGGCCGGCGGTCGCGGACGCGTTGGTCACGCGCCACCTGCGCTACAACGCCACGCGCGAGGAGGTCTTCGCGCTGGAGGACTCCGGGGACGCGTTCGTCTTCGTGCCCGACCACATGCCCGTCAGCAACGGCGAGCGCGACCTCGCGAAACTCACCCAGGCGCACGCCCTCGGGCTGGAGCAGGCCGAGCGCGAGGTGCCGGCCTGGCGGGAGTTCCTCGGCCTTGGCCCAGAGACGGCCTGACCGGACGCGGCGGCCACCGGGGGACATCACCCGGATGCCCCCCACGCGCCCCGCGGCCGGGCCGTGCTCGGTACGGTGGGATCCATGAGCACCCGCACCGAGAACGACAGCATGGGCACCATTGAGGTGCCCTCCGACGCCTACTGGGGCGCGCAGACGCAGCGCTCGATCGAGAACTTCGACATCGGCCGTGACACGTTTGTCTGGGGCCGCGCGATGGTGCGCGCGCTGGGCGTGCTGAAGAAGGCCGCCGCGCAGGCGAACGGCGAGCTGGGTGAGCTGCCGGGTGACGTGGCCGATCTCATCGTCCGCGCCGCCGACGAGGTCATCGCCGGTGGGCTCGACGACCAGTTCCCGCTCGTGGTGTTCCAGACCGGCTCGGGCACGCAGTCGAACATGAACTCCAACGAGGTCATCTCCAACAAGGCCATCGAGCTGGCCGGCGGCGAGCGCGGGTCCAAGAAGCCGGTGCACCCGAACGACCACGTGAACCGCGGCCAGTCCAGCAACGACACGTTCCCCACCGCCATGCACATCGCGGTCGTCAGCGAGCTCAACGGACGCCTCTACGCGCCGGTCGAGCGGCTCCGCGATGTGCTCGCCGCCAAGGGTGAGGAATTCTCTGACGTCGTGATGGTGGGCCGCACCCACCTGCAGGACGCCACACCGGTCACGCTCGGCCAGGTGTTCGGCGGCTGGGTCGCCCAGCTCGACTTCGCCCTCGCGGGCATCCGCCACGCTGACAGCCGCGCCCGCGAGCTGGCCATCGGCGGCACCGCCGTCGGCACCGGCCTCAACGCCCACCCCGACTTCGGACGCCTCACCGCGACCAAGATCTCCGAGGAGACCGGCCTGGAGTTCGCGCAGGCGCCCAACCTGTTCGCGGCGCTCAGCGCCCACGACTCACTCGTCGAGGTCAGCTCCTCGCTGCGCGTGCTCGCGGCGGCGCTGATGAAGATCGCCAACGACGTCCGCTGGTACGCATCGGGCCCGCGCAACGGCATCGGCGAACTGCGCATCCCCGAGAACGAGCCGGGCAGCTCGATCATGCCGGGCAAGGTGAACCCCACCCAGTCCGAGGCCGTCACGATGGTCGTCGCGCGCGTGTTCGGCAACGACGCCACGGTCGGCTTCGCGGGCACGCAGGGCAACTTCCAGCTCAACGTGTTCAAGCCGGTCATGGCCCACGCGGTGCTGGAGTCGATCCGGCTGCTGGCGGACGCGTCGGCGTCCTTCACCGACCACTGCGCCGCCGGCATCGAGCCCAACCACGAGCGCATCGAGGCCAACCTGGGCTCGAACCTGATGCTCGTCACTGCCCTGAACCGCCACATCGGCTACGACGCGGCGGCCGCCATCGCGAAGGACGCCAACAAGACCGGTTCCACGCTGCGGGAGGCGGCGCTGCGTTCCGGCAAGCTCACCGCGGAGGAGTTCGACGCCTGGGTCGTGCCGATGGACATGACGCACCCGTCCGCCGGCTGAGGCCTACCCTGCCGGGGTGGACGCCTTCTTCGCCGAACTGGACCGGATCAACGGGCAGGTCTACCTGTACGGGCTCGTCGGGCTGCTCGTCGCGGTCGGCCTCTGGCTCACGATCGCGACCCGGGGCGTCCAGGTGCGCCACTTCGGCGCGATGGTGCGCTCGCTCACGCGCTCCCGAGCCGGGGCGCAGGGCGGCATCTCGTCGTTCCAGGCGTTCGCGATCGGCATGGCCACCCGCATCGGCATCGGCAACATCACCGGGGTCGCGCTCGCGCTGATCCTCGGCGGCCCGGGCGCGATCTTCTGGATGTGGGTGGTGGCGGCCGTGGGCATGGCCACCGGGTTCGCCGAGGCCACCCTGGCGCAGGTCTTCAAGGTGCGTGCCCCGGACGGCACGTTCCGGGGCGGGCCCGCGTTCTACGTCAGCGTCGGATTGCGTTCGCGCGGGTGGGGCGTCCTGTTCGCGGTGCTGCTCATCTTCGCGATGGTGGTGGCGATGCCCATGGTGCAGTCGAACACCATCGCGGTGGCGCTCGAGGCGGCTCAGGGCGTCCCCACCGGGGTCACGGGCGTCGTGGTCGCCGCGCTCACGGCGCTGGTGGTGTTCGGTGGGGTGCGCGGGGTGGCGCGTGCCGCCGAGCTGATCACGCCCCTCATGGCGCTCGCCTACGTGGCGATCGCGCTGGCCGTGATCGTGGCGAACCTCACCCACGTCCCGGCGTTCCTCGGGGACATCCTCGCCGGCGCGTTCGGCCTCCGCGAGGGGCTGGCCGGGCTCGGCGGGGGCGTCATGGCGGCCCTGCTGAACGGTGCCCAGCGCGGCCTGTTCAGCAACGAGGCCGGCATGGGCACCGCGCCCAACGGCGCCGCCACGGCCACCGTGGCGCACCCGGTGCAGCAGGGTTTCGTGCAGAGCCTCGGCGTCTTCATCGACTCGATGGTGATCTGCACCGCGACGGCGTTCATCATCTTGTCGACCGACGCCAGCGGCTACGTGCCGGGCGTGACGCCGCGCGAGGAGGCGGCCTCGCTCACCACGAACGCCGTGGTGGGCCAACTCGGCGCGTGGGCGAGCTGGCCGATGCTGGTCATGATCTTCTTCTTCGGGTTCAGCTCCATCCTGGGCGCGTACGCCTACGCGCAGGTCAACCTCGACTTCCTCGGCGGGCCCCGGTGGTCGCGCTTCGTCCTGGCGGCGGTGACGGTGGCGACGACCGGCATCGGCGCGGTGCAGGCGCTCCCCCACGTCTGGATCCTCATGGACTCCGCGATGGCGCTCATCACGGTCGTCAACCTCGCCGGACTGGTCGCGCTCACGGGGTGGGTGCGGGCGGCGCTGGCCGATCACGAAGAGAGGGTGCGTCGGGGCGACGGCGCACCCCCGGACGCCTTCTCCTCCGCCGTGCTGCCCGATCCGGACGCCGCCCCGGCCTGGCGTGGGGCAGCGGCCTGAGTGGATTGTCACAGGCACGGGCTAGGGTCGTCGCCATGAACGTCGCGATCACCTCAGCCCATGTCGTCCCCGTGGTCGGGGAGCCCTTCGACGGCACGGTCGTCCTCACCGACGGCCGCATCGCCGCCCTTGGCGAAAAGGTGAAGGTGCCGCGCGGCCACGAGGTGGTGGACGCCGCGGGCGCGTGGCTGCTGCCCGGGTTCGTGGACGCCCACGTGCATCTCGGCGTCCACGAGGAGGGCGAGGGCTGGGCGGGGCAGGACACGAACGAGATGACCAACCCGGTGATGGCCGCGGCCCGCGCCCTCGACGCGATCAACCCGTTCGACAAGGGCTTCGACGACGCGGTGTCGGGCGGCGTCACGTCGGTCAACGTCAACCCCGGGTCGGGCAACCCGATCGGTGGCCTGACGGTCGCGATCAAGACGTGGGGCCGCGTGGTGGACGAGATGGTGATGCGTTCGCCGTCCGGGCTCAAGGCCGCGCTGGGCGAGAACCCGAAGCGGGTCTACGGCGAACAGAAGAAGACGCCCTCCACACGGCTGGGCACCGCCCTGACGATTCGTACCGCGTTCACCGAGGCGCGCAACCACGGCGCCAAGAGCGACGCCGAGCCGCACCTCGTGCACGACGCGCTGCTGCGCGTGCTGAACCGCGAGATCCCGTGGCGGCAGCACTGCCACCGGGCCGACGACATCGCCACGGCGCTGCGCATGGCCGAGGAGTTCGGCTACGACCTGGTGCTCGACCACGGCACCGAGAGCTGGAAGATCGCCGATCTCGTCGCGGCCCGCGGCGTCCCCGTGCTCTATGGCCCGCTGATCGTCTCGCGCTCGAAGGTCGAGGTGCGTGACCGGACGACGGCCGCCCCGGGCATCCTGACCCGCGCCGGCGTCGACGTGTCGATCATCACCGACCACCCGGTGGTGCCGATCGACCACCTCGTCACCCAGGCGATCCTGGCCGTTCGTGACGGCCTCGACCCGGTCGACGCGCTGCGCACGATCACGGTGAACCCCGCGACGGTGATGGGCGTGGCCGACCGGGTCGGTTCGGTGGAGAAGGGCAAGGACGCCGACGTGGTGCTGTGGTCCGGTGACCCGCTCGATCTGCGGAACCGGGTGCTGCGCACCTGGGTCGAGGGCCGGGAGGTCTACCGCTACGACGCCGCCACGGGCACTCCGTGGTGGGCCACCCGTTCCTGACCCCGCCCGGCGCCCGGGGTGCACCGCCCGCGGCGGTGGGTCACACTGGGGCCACGCGAAACAACCAGGAGGTTTCCATGCACCCGTTGCGCCGGCTCGGCGCCGCACTGGCATCCGCTGCGCTGCTGGCCGTGGTGGCCGCCCCCGCTCCGGCGCGCGCGGTCACCGGCCCCTACCTCGACATCCTGGCCGGTGAGGCGGGCGACACGTCGTTCGTGGACGTGGGCAATGCCGGTGACGCCCCGCTGACCGACTGCACCGTCACGATCGTCGACGACTGGAATCGGACCTACGCGACGTTGGCGACCGGCGTCACCCTGGGCGTCAACGAGTACCGACGGTTCGAGCGGCAGGCCGTGCCCCGGGGGTACTACATCGGCATGGCGCGGTGCGCCGAGGACCTCTACGGCGTGCCGTTCTGGACGCGGACGCCGGAATTCTTCGACGTGCCGGCGAGGCTGGCGTTCCACTCCGAGATCATGTGGCTGGCGTCCGAGGGCATCTCGACGGGGTGGCCCGACGGCACGTTCCGGCCCGGGGAGCCGATCAACCGTGACGCCATGGCCGCCTTCCTCTACCGTCTGGCCGGCGAGCCGACCGTGTCGTTGCCCGCCGCATCCCCGTTCTCGGACGTGGCGCCGGACGCCCCCTTCTACAAGGAGGTGTGCTGGCTGGCGTCCACCGGCATCAGCACCGGATTCCCCGATGGCACGTTCGGGCCGAAGGTGTCGGTCTCGCGGGAGGCCATGGCCGCGTTCCTGTTCCGGTTCTTCTACGACCAGCAGTTCCCGGGGCGGTTCGCGCCCCACCGGACGCCGACCGTCGCCCCCTTCGTGGACGTGCCCCTCGCCAGCCCCTTCGCCCGCGAGATCGCCTGGCTCAAACAGTACGAGATCACCACGGGCTACGGGGACGGCACGTTCCGTCCCCACGACGTCGTGGCGCGCGACGCCATGGCCGCCTTCCTGTTCCGCGAGCACCTGGTCATCGTGTCCAACGCCGACACCGCCGAGCCCGACGCTCCAGCCGGGCCGGCCGGGCCGGCCCGTGTCGCGCTCGACCTGGCCGAGCGGCCGGCCCGCGCGGGTCGGGACTGACCACCGCCGCCGTTGCCCCACCCAGAGGAGACCCCGTGACCGTGACATCCCGCGCGAGCGCCGCCCTGCTCGGGGTTCTCGTTCTGCTCGGCACCTGGCTGGGTGGGCCACCCACCGCGCGCGCCGCCTATTCCGCCCTCGCCGTGTACGCCGATGAACCGGCCCTCGGCACCGTCGAGCTGGGAGTGGTGAACGAGGGCACGGCGCCGCTGACCGGCTGCGAGATCTGGCTGTTCGACGACTGGAACACGCCGTGGCTGCGGTTGGCCACCGGCCTCACCCTGGCCCCCGCGGACTCCTTCGAGACGACGCTCCTCTTCCAGGAGAAGGCCTTCGTGCTGGTGCAGGCCACCTGCGACCAAGCCAGCCACCAAGCGGCGTTCACCGCGCTCACGCCGGCGTTCCCCGACGTCCCCGCCCAGGACATGTTTCACACCGAGGTGATGTGGCTCGCCGCCAACGACATCACCACCGGCTACCCCGACGGCACCTTCCGCCCCGGTGCGTCGGTGAACCGCGATGCCATGGCCGCCTTCCTCCACCGGATGGCCGGGCGACCCGTCCCGCCAGCGCCCGGCACCGCGCCGTTCGCCGACGTGGCTCCCTCCGACCAGTTCGCCGCGGAGATCGGCTGGCTCGCCGCCACCGGCATCACCACCGGCTACCCCGACGGTACCTTCCGCCCGGTCACGCCGGTGAACCGGGACGCGATGGCCGCCTTCGTGTACCGGTTCTTCCACGACCACTGGTTCGCCGGCACCGTGGCGGCCCCCACGCCGCCCACCACACCGGTGTTCGTCGACGTGGCCACCGACAACCCGTTCCACGCCGAGATCGCCTGGCTCGCGAGCTCGGGCATCGCGACGGGCTGGGAGGACGGCACGTTCCGGCCCCTCACCCCGATCGCCCGCGATGCGATGGCCGCCTTCCTCTTCCGGCTGCACTGGCTGATCGTGGCGAACACCCCGGACGACACGGTCTCGCCGCTCGGCGCGCCCGCTGACCTGGCGACCACGCGCCTGGCGACCACCGGCACCGCGGACGGCCCGGGTGCGGTGCCCGCCGACGTGGTGGCCGCCGACGTGGTGGTCGCCGACGTGGTGGTCGCGGCCGGGATGGAGCTGCCGGTCATGGAAGACGCCGCCGCGGTCCGGCTGGCACCCTCGCGCGCGGAGGCCTCCGCACCAGCCCCGTCCCACGGAACGGCCGCGGGGCAGACTGCGCCTTGACCACTGTGGTAACTTCCGGTTACCACCTTCAGGAGAGGCTGTCTCGTGATCGAGTTCACCTGCGTCACCAAGCAGTACCCGGACGGGACGGTCGCCGTCGACGACTTCTCTGGCCAGTTCCCACCCCACCAGACCACCGTGCTCCTCGGCTCCTCGGGCTGCGGCAAGACCACCATCCTGCGCATGGTCAACCGCATGGTCGAGGCATCCTCGGGCACCATCACCATCGACGGCGAGAACATCGCCCAGCGTGACGTGGTGCCCCTGCGCCGCAGCATCGGCTACGTGATGCAGAACGCCGGCCTGCTGCCGCACCGCCGCGTCATCGACAACATCGCCACCGTGCCGCTGCTCAACGGGACGCCCAAGGCGGAGGCCCACGCCCGCGCCGAAGAGCTCATGGACCTGGTCGGGCTCGATCGGAGCATGGCTCGGCGCTACCCCAACCAGCTCTCCGGCGGCCAGCAGCAACGCGTCGGCGTGGCGCGCGGGCTGGCGGCCGACCCCAACATCTTGTTGATGGACGAGCCCTTCGGCGCCGTCGACCCCCTCGTCCGCCGCGACCTCCAGGCCGAGCTCCGCCGCATCCAGTCCGAGCTCGGCAAGACCATCGTGTTCGTGACGCACGACGTCGAGGAGGCCTTCACGCTGGGCGACCAGATCATCATCCTCGCCAATGGCGGCCAGGTGGCCCAGCGCGGCACGTCGGAGGAGATTCTGGCGCACCCGGCGAACGACTTCGTGGCCGGATTCATCGGCCTGGCCCAGGGTGAGCGGACCCTGCACCGCTCCCCCGACGGCGGTGGCGTCCTCGTCGACGGCCACGGCCGCGCGGTGGGCGTCCTGGCCGAGGAGCCCGCACCATGAGGTGGATCGGCGACAACCTCGACGTGATCGGTGGCCATCTCGTCAGCCACCTGCTGCTCGCGGTGCCTCCCATCGTCGCGAGCTTCCTGCTGGCCCTGCCCGTCGGCTGGCTGGCCGGGCGCGTCCGCTGGCTGCGCGCGCCCCTGCTCTCGGCGGCCGGCCTGCTCTACGCCATCCCCTCGCTGCCGCTGTTCGTCGTGCTGCCGCTGGTGATCGGCACCGGCGTCCGGGATGCGACCAACATCATCGTCGCCCTCACCCTGTACGGTCTGGCGCTGATGGTGCCCGCCACGGCGGACGCCCTCCGCTCGGTCGACCCGCGGGTCGTCGATGCGGCCGACGCCCTGGGGTACGGCGGCGTCCGCCGCTTCCTCACCGTGGAGCTGCCCGTCGCCGGCCCGACCCTGCTGGCCGGGTTGCGGGTGGTGGCGGTGAGCACGATCTCCCTGGTCACGGTGGGCGCCGTACTCGGCGTCCCGAGCCTCGGCATGCTGTTCACCGACGGCTTCCAGCGCAACATCATGCCCTCCATCCTGGCCGGCATCGTGCTCACGATCGCGTTGGCGTTGGTCGTCGACGCCCTCCTCGTGGCCCTCGGCCGGTTGGTGCTGCCGTGGACGCGGCCGGCAGCGGCGGCCGTCGTCGCGCCGACGCAGGCGGAGGTGGCGCCGTGAACTACCTTCTCGACGCGTTCGCCTGGATCGCCGACCCCGCCCACCAGGCTGGCCCGAACGGCATCTGGGCCCGCCTGGGTGAGCACCTGGGCTACTCGGTGGTCGGCGTCCTGCTGGCCTGCCTCGTCGCGGTGCCGGCCGGCCTGTGGGTCGGCCACACCGGACGCGGCCGCGGCCTTGCCGTGGGGCTCGCGAGCGCGGCCCGCGCCCTCCCGACCCTCGGCCTGGTGACGCTGCTCGGCCTGCTGCTCGGCATCGGACTCGTCGGCCCCATGATCGCGTTCGTCGCGTTGGCCCTGCCCTCGATCCTGGCCGGCACCTACGCCGGCGTCGAGGCGGCCGACCGGGTGGCCGTCGACGGCGCCCGCGCCGCCGGCATGACGGAGTGGCAGGTGCTGACCCGTGTCGAGCTGCCGCTCGGCATGCCGCTGCTGATCGGCGGCATTCGCTCCGCGTTCCTCCAGGTCGTCGCCACCGCGACGCTCGCCGCCTACGTGGGCGCCGGTGGGCTCGGCCGCTTCCTCTTCCTGGGGCTCCGCACCCAGGACTACCCGCAGATGCTCGCCGCCTCGTTGCTGGTCGTGGGGCTCGCCCTCGTGGCCGACATCGCGTTCGGCCTCCTCCAAAGGTTCGCCACCCCGGCGGGCCTGCGCACCACCCGCTGACCCCACCCGAAAGGAAATCCCCATGTCCGTGTTCTCCCGCCGCACCCTCACCGCGGTCGCCGCCGTGGCTGGCCTCGGTGTCCTGGCCGCCTGCGGCACCAGCGACCCGATGGGCACCTCCCCCGCCACGACCGACCCGGGCGCCGCGACCGGCGACACGACCCTGGTGGTCGGCTCGCAGGCGTACTACAGCAACGAGATCATCGCCGAGATCTACGCCCAGGCGCTCGAGGGCGCCGGCTACACCGTGGAGCGCGAGTACCAGATCGGCCAGCGTGAGGTGTACCTGCCCGAGCTCGAGGCCGGCGATCTCGATGTGATGCCCGAGTACGGCGGCAACCTGCTGCAGTACTACAACTCCGATGCCGAGGTGACCGACACCGCGTCCATCGTCGAGGCCCTGGGCCAGGAGCTGCCGGACGGGCTGCGGGTGCTGACGCCGGCCGAGGCGTCCGACCAGGACTCCTACACGGTGACGCGCGCCTTCGCCGACGAGCACAACCTCACCGCGATCGGCGACCTCGCCGGCATCAATGGGCTGACCATCGCCGCCAACAGCGAGTTCGCGACGCGCCCCTACGGCCCCGACGGCGTGCAGCAGGCCTACGGTGTCACGATCGCCCTCACGCCGGTGGAGGACTCGGGCGGCCCGCTCACGCTGCGCGCGCTGCTCGACGGAACCACCCAGGTGGCGGACCTCTACACCGCCGACCCGGCCATCGCCGACAACGACCTCGTGGTGCTCGACGACCCGGAGAGCCTGATCCTGCCCCAGAACGTGCTGCCCCTGGTCTCGGAGCGGGTGGACGCGGAGGCCGAGGCCGTGCTCGACGACGTCAACGCCCAGCTGAGCGCCAGCGACCTGCAGGAGCTCAATGCGCAGAGCGTGAACGAGCAGCGTCGCTCCGCCGACATCGCCTCGGAGTGGTTGGCGGCCAAGGGCCTGGCGTGACCCCGGCGTACGACCCGTTCAACCGGCTGTGCCCGTCGCGGTCCGTCCTCGACACGGTGGCCGACCGCTGGGCCGTGCTCGTGCTCGTCGCCCTCGGCGACGGCCGGGCGCGGTTCAGCGCGTTGCGTGAACGCGTCGACGGCATCAGCCCGAAGATGCTGACCGCGACCCTGCGCCATCTCGAGACCGATGGTCTGGTGTCCCGGAGGCCCGGTACCGGCGGGATCCGGCAGGTGTACTACGAACTCACCGACGTGGGGGCGTCCGCCGTCCCGGCCGCCGCCGCTCTCGTCGCGTGGGCCCGCGCCCACGCAGCAGACGTGCAAGCCGCTCGACAGGAGATCTCATGACCGTTCCCATTGCCGTCACCGGCGCCACCGGCCAGCTCGGCGGCGCCGTCGCCCGCCGGTTGTCCGCCGCCGGCGTCCCCCTGCGGCTGGTCGTGCGGACGCCCGCGCGAGCGCCGCACCTGCCGGGCGCGGACGTCGCGCAGGCCACCTTTGGGGACGCCGACGCGGTGCGTGACTCCCTCACCGGCGTCGACGTGGTGCTCATGGTGTCGGCCGGGGAGTCGGCCACCCGGTTGGAGGAGCACCGCACGTTCGTGCGGGCCGCGGCCGAGGCCGGGGTGAAGCACGTGGTGTACACCTCGTTCGCGGCCGCCGCGCCCGACGCGGTGTTCACCCTGGGACGCGACCACTTCCACACCGAGGCGGCCATCCGCGACGCCGGATTGGGTTTCACGTTCCTGCGCGACAACTTCTATGCCGACGCGCTGCCCGCCTTCGCCGACGCCGACGGCGTCGTCCGCGGCCCCGCCAGTGAGGGCCGGTGCGCCTTCGTCGTCCGAGCCGACGTGGCCGAGGTGGCGGCGACGGTGCTGCGCTCCGCCGCCGATCACGCCGGCGCCACGTACACCTTGACCGGGCCGGAGTCGCTGACGTTCGCGGACGCGCTGGCCGAGCTGGGCGCGGCGACCGGGCGACCCTACCGGTTCGAGAACGAGACGGTCGAGGACGCCCACGCCTCCCGCCGCGCGCAGTGGCCGGGTGAACCCGACTGGCAGTACGACGCCTGGGTGTCGACCTACACCGCCGTCGCCTCCGGGGCGCTCGCCGAGGTCACCGGCGACGTCCCCGCGCTGCTCGGGCGTCCCGCGAAGTCCGTGGCGGAGTTCGCCCGAACCCTGGCGTCCTGACCCACCCGCCCCCCGAGAAACCGACCCCGAGGAGAACGTCGTGCGCGCAGCCTGGTACACCCGCGGCGGACCCGCCGCCGACGTGCTCGTCGTCGGCGAGCAGCCGGAGCCGATCCCCGGCCCGGGTGAGGTCCGCGTCCGCCTCGCCCATTCCGGCATCAACCCGGGTGACACCAAGAAGCGGGGCGACTGGCAGGGCAGCGGGCTTCCGTTCCCCCTCGTCATCCCGCACTCCGACGGCTCGGGCGTGGTGGACGCCGTCGGCGAGGGCGTCCCTGCTGACCGGGTGGGGCGCCGCGTGTGGGTGTGGGGCGCCCAGTCCTACCGCGCGTTCGGGACGGCGGCAGAATTCGTGTGCGTGCCGACCGACCACGCGGTGGACCTCCCCGACGCCGCGCCGCTCGAGGTGGGAGCCTGCCTGGGCATCCCCGGCATCACGGCCCACCGGTGCGTGTTCGCCGACGGTTCCGTGCGCGGGGCGACGGTGCTCGTGCACGGCGTCCTCGGCGGCGTCGGACGGCTGGCGGCGCTGCTGGCGCGCCGCGACGGGGCCCGGGTGATCGGCAGTGTGCGCTCGGACGCCGACGTGGACGCCGCCGCGGGCGTCGCCGATGAGGTCGTGGTGCTGGGCGACGGGGTGGTTGACGCGGTGCGAGAGCTGGCTCCCGACGGCGTCGACCGGATCGTGGAGGTGGCGTTCAGCGACAACGTCGGCCTGGCGGTGGACGTGATCGCCCCCGGCGGCACCATCGCCGCCTACGCGACGCGCGATGCCGAGCCGCGGTTGCCGTTCTGGCCGCTGCTGTTCGCGAACGTGACCATCCGGCTGCTGGGCAGCGACGACTTCAGCGCCGAGGCCCGCGCGGAGGCGGCACGCGACCTGTCGGCCCTGGCCGTGGGGCTGGACGTGCCCCGCGTCACGTTCCCGCTGGAGCGGATCGCCGAGGCCCACGATCGCGTGGACGCCGGCTCACGGGCCCGGGTGCTCCTGTCCCTCTGAGCCCCCTGGAGGCTGGGGCTGGGGGCCGACCCCTGGATGGGCATTTGGACCCGAGGAAATGGCGCCATGGCGCCATTTCCCCGGGTCCAAATGCCGAGGGGGGTGCCGGAGTCAGGCGCGGACGGGGAGCGTCGCGCGACCGTTGATCACGACGCCGTCGCCGAGCGTCTCCGCCGCAGCGCGGCGCAGGTTCGGGGCCCGGCGGGCGAGGGCGGCGAGCGCGAGGCGTCCCTCCATCTCCGCCAGCGGACGCCCCACACAGTGGTGGATGCCGGTCGAGAAGGCCAGGTGGTCGCGCAGGTTGGGGCGGTCCAGGTCGAACTCCCCTGGCCGCTCGAACACCTCGGGGTCGCGGTTGGCTGCGGCGAGGAGGATGACGAGCCCCTGCCCCTGGGCGAAGTCGACGCCGTCGACGGTGAGGTCGCGCGTCGGCGTCCGCCCCGTCAACTGCACCGGCGGGTCGAACCGGAGCGTCTCGTCGACCGCCCGCTCGGCGAGATCGGGGTCGTCGGCGAGCCGCTTCCACAGGTCGGGGCGGTCCATGAGCGCGGAGACGCCGTTGCCGAGCAGGTTCACCGTGGTCTCGAACCCCGCCAGGAGCAGCAGCTGCGCGAGGGCGATCAGCTCGGCGTGGGTGAGCTGGTCGCCGTCCTCGGCCTGCACCAACTGGCTGATCACGTCCGTGCCCGGCTCGCGGCGGCGCAGCGCGATGAGGCGCTCGAACAGCGCCGCCAGTTCGACCTTGGCCTCCGTGATCTCGCGCTGGTGACGCAGGGACGCCACCCCGTCGAGCGCCCGGCCGATCGCGTCGCCGTACCGGTTGAGGGAGTCGACCTCGGCGTCGGGAATGCCGAGCAGCGCGGTGATCATGATGACGGGCAGCGGCTTGGCGAACGCGGCCATCAGGTCGACCGGGCCCTGGGCCAGCTGGCCGGCCAGGTCGTCGGCGAGGGCGTCCACGGCGGCACTGATCCGATCCTCCTGCTCGCGCATCCGCCGCGCGGTGAACGCGGGGGCGACGAGGGCACGCAGCCGCGTGTGGTCGGGCGGGTCGAGCTCGAGCAGGGAGAGGTCGAGGATCTGCTCCGCCGGGTTCTGCTGGCCCACGCGGACGCTGACGTCGCGGCTGCGGAGCAGGCCGTCCGCGAGCGGGTGACTGACCACCGACGCCATGCCGGCCGAACTACGGACGACGGGGCCCTCGGCGCGCAACCTTTCGTAGAGCCGGTAGCGCTGGCGGCGCCCGGCGGGGGTGAACAGGGCCATGAGCGGGTCGCGGCGCCCCCAGGCGTGCCAGGCGGTGTACCCGCGCGCGAGGGCGAGCCGGCCGACGAGCGCGGCTCGGTTGCGCAGGGGGACCTCGGTGGAATTGCTCATGGGCTCTCCTTCACGGCTCACGCCCACCGTAGTCGGAGGACGCCGCAGTGACCTGGCTGCGCTCGGTGGGCGGCCCCGTCAGGGGTGCCGGGCCAGGACGGCGTTGAACGCGTCGGCCAGGCCGAAGGCGTCCACCATGTCCACCGGTTGGGCCATCCGGGTGAACGTGGCCTGCACCTCGTCGGGCGTCACCGGCCGCTCGAGGTCGAGCAGGGCGTCCACCTCGGGGCTGTACTCGTCGCGGGGAGCGCCGCCCTCGATGAGTCCCCACGGGTCGAGGTCGGCGAACAGCTCGGCGGCGTCCCTGCGGCGGCGCAGCCTGCGCACGGAGTCGGCGTCGCCAGCATCGGAGGTCTTGCGGGCGACGAAGACGAATTCTGCGCCCGGGCGGTCCGGGGCGTCACGGACTTCGTCGACCACGAACCCGACCTCCTCCAGCGAGCGGGTCAGCTCGGCGCGGGTGCGGAAGACGAGGGTGGAGGTCGATTCCACGCGGACGCCGTCGCGGTGGAAGACCGTCGGTGAGCTGAACGTCACCGTGCGGTCGCCGACCCCGGTCACCTCGATCCACTCCTCGACGCGGCCCTCACCGGGCACGTCGACGACCTGGCGGGTGCGCTCGGGCGTCCACCGTTCCCAGGCGCGGACGTCCGGGTCGCGGGACTCGAACACGAGGCGTCCACCGGGCACCAGGGCCGCGCGGACGGCGGTGAGAGCGTCGCGCCAGGCGCCGTCACCCACGAACACCTGGGCGACGTTGGCGGTCATGAACGCCAGGTCGACCTGCACGGGCAGGGCGTCCAGCGCCGTGCCGTGCACCCAGGTCACGGCGTCGGCGTGCGGCTTGGTGCGGGCGACGTCGAGGCTGGCGCCGGCCGGGTCGACGGCCCTCACCCGGACGCCGCGCGCCGCCAGCAGCGTCGCGAGCGTTCCCGTCCCGCAACCGATGTCGAGGACGCTGGCCGCGCCGAACTCCTCGACCATCGCCGCGTAGACGTCGAGGTCGCTGCGGTCGGGGTCGAGGGCGTCGTACACCGCGGCCACGCGCGGGTGGTCGAAGATCGCATCCGGCATGATCGGACCCTAACTCACCTGCGCCGATCGCCGACATGACGGCCGGGAGCGACCTACGATGCGACCACCGCAGTGACGCGACCCCAGGAGGCAATCGTGACCGACCATCCCCACCAGGCGGGATCCCCCGACGACCTGAACCGCGACGCCGAGTTCGCGCAGCGCACCCCCGACGCGGCACGGGTGGACGCCGACCCCGACCCCACGGAGACGGTGGTCGATTCCTACGCCGACACGATCAACGAGTCGGGTGACTGGCTGGAGAGTCAAACGGACCCGACCGGTGGCGTCGACGCCGCCGGCCGGGCCGGCTGACCCCGGTCACCTCGCTCCCCCCAGTCCGCGACGCTCCCGTCGCGTGGCACGGCTCTTCTCCCCCGGGCACCTCGGACGGCGCGGTTGCGCGGCCGGAGGCGGGGGCTGGGCTAGCGTCGCACCGTGAACACCCCCACGCTGACCACCCACGAGATCCCAGGCCGTGACGAACTGGTGAAGCTCTACCGCAGCGTCGGGTGGGAGGCGTACACCCGTGATCCCGACCGGCTCCACGCGGCCGTGGGACGGTCGCTGCGGGTGGTGTGCGCCCGCGTCGGCGACGACCTCGTCGGCCTGGCCCGGGTGGTGGGGGACGGCGTGACGATCGTGTACCTCCAGGACATTCTGGTCGCACCCGACCACCAGCGCGGTGGCGTCGGCACCGCCCTGCTCGCCGCCGTCCTCGAGCCGTTCGCCGATGTCCGCCAGCAGGTGCTGATCACCGACGACGACCCCGGCCAACGGGCGTTCTACGAGGCCCGCGGCTTCACCGAGATTCGCGACGTGCCGGACGCCTCCCTGCGCGCCTTCCTGCGCTTCACCTGAGCGCGCCGTGCCCGCGCGAGTCAAGGCGATGTGGTGCGGCGCCCGGCGAGAACCATGCGCCGCCGAAGCATCACTCCCCCACCAACCGCGCCACCACGCGGGGTTCGGGCAGCCGTTGCGCGGGCAGGGTCGGCAGCACCGTCGTGAGCGCGGTCCCGACGATGCCGCCGCCCACCAGCAGGGCCACCAACCAGGGCTGCACCACCAGGACGAAGGTCGCACCCGCGGCCGTGATCGCGAACCACGTGTAGATCAGGCTCGGCACGGTCACGATCAGCGAGAGCAACGCCGCGTTGACGGTGATGATGACGGCCTCCCAGACGGGGATCCATGAGCGTTGCGCGGGGGTGCCGCCGACGATGCCGAGCAGCGCGAGCTCGGCGTCCCGCTGCCGGCCCATCATGACGAGCGAGCCGATCCCCGAGGAGAAGGCGATGGCCAGCGGAAGGCCGAACAGAGCAGCCAGGTCAGCGATCGCCGGCGTGCTCAGCTCGGCAAACCCGCCACCGCTCGCGACCATGGACGCGAGTGAGGAATCCAGCACGGCCGTGACGCCGATGCCGATGGCGAGCGCGAACATGACCGGGATCACGGACTTGTACAGCCGATCGGCCCGGGCGGAGACGGTGGAACGGGCCAGCACCCGGGCAGGGGCCCGTGAGGGCACCAGCGCCGTCCAGGCACGGGTCAGCGGGGCCACCACCACCGGCGCGGCCACCGCCAGCCCGGCGGTGAGCACGAACACCAGGGTGGTGGCGGCCATGATCAGGTGCCCCACGACCGACACGCTGCCCTGGGCCGAGATGACGACGACGGCGCCGATCGCGCCGGTCACGCCCAGACCGATCACGACGAGGGCAACCCAGCCGCCCGCGGTGAGCCGGGCGTCACGCATCGGGGCCATCGCCTGCCGGAGCGCTTCGATCGGCGGGATGCTGCTGGCGCACGACGCCTGCCGGGCACCGGCGAGCACGGCGACGCCCGCGCACAGCACGTTAACGGCCAGCACCGGCCCCCAGTGCGGGCCGGGCTCCGTCGGCAGGGCCAGGCCCTCGTTGCGGGCCGCCCAGGCATCCAACGCCATCCACGGGCGGGCGAGGGCGAAGGCGAGGAGGTCACCGACCAGCGCGGAGGCGAGAGAGACGGCCACGAGCTGGCTCACGAGCGTGGAGCGCACCTGGCTCGGCGTGGCGCCGACGAGCGCGAGACGGGCCAGCGCCCCGCGCCGGGCGTTGACGACCAGCGAGGTGGCCGAGGCCAGCACGGGCAGTGACACGAGCAGGATGAGGAACCCGGTGGTGACGAGTTGGGTGCCGGCATAGATCGCGACGCCCGCATCCCCGGAAACGAATCCGGTCGAGGCCATGAGGACGATGAGCGCGAGGGCGGCATTGACGGTCACGAACGTGACCGAGACGCCCGCCCAGGCGGACCACGAGTTCCGCAGTTCGCCAAGATGCACGCGATGCATGATGAATTCCTTTCGTGGCGTCACGCGGCCACAAGTCGCATGATGACCCTGGGCTCGGGCGACCGCTGGGAGCGCAGGGTGGGCAGTACGGTCGCCGCGATCGTGACGACGAGGCAGATCGCAACCGCCACCGCACCGACCACGACCGGGACGTTGAGGCGGTAGGTGAGGCCGGCGGCCGTGAGGGACCAGGCCTGGAAGGCGTAGGCGGGCACGACCATGCCAAGCGAGAGAAGCGCAGCGCTGCCGGTGATGATGACCGCCTCCAGCAGCGGGATGAGGGTGCGTTGCGCGGGGGTGGCCCCCACAACGCCGGCCAGCGCGAGATCGGCCGACCGTTGGCTCCCCATCATTGTCAGGGCTCCGACCCCGCCTGCCAGCGCGATGGACAGCGGAGCGCCGAACATCATGACGAGCGACTCCCAGCTCGAGCCCTCGAGCCGGACATCGGCCATCGACGCGGCCAACGTGTCCACCATGGACGCGCCCAACCCCACCGACGCGACCGCGATGCCGATCGTGAACATCACCGGAACGACCGACTTGTACAGCCGTTCGACCCGCGCGGCGACGGTGGCCCGGGCAAGCAGCCAGACCGGCGCGCGGGACGGCACCCACCGCGTCCAGGCCGACGTCAGGGGCTGGATGACCCATGGAGCCACCACCGCCAGGAGCGCACCCCAGATGACGATCTGGAAGAAGCCCAGGATCAGCAGGTTGCTGACGGTCTCCTTGTACCGGTGGGCGACCTGCAGCGGCACGGAGGCGAACAGACCGGCAACCAGCAGTGCGAGCAGCACCAACCGAATCCAGCCCCCAGTCGTCAGCCGCCCCGAACGGGTCGGCGCCAGGGACTGGCGGAGTGCCTCCACGGGAGGGATCTCACTGGCCAGGCGGGCCTGCTTGCCGCCGCCGATCACCGCGACCAAGACGCAGAGCAGACTCCCCGCGATGAGCGGGAGCAGCGAATAGAGGGGGTCGATCGAGACGTGGAGGGGTTCGGCGCGCGCCGAGTAGTCCACCAGGCGCAGCATGGGCGCGACCAGGGCGAGGCCCACGGCGTCCCCCACGACGGCGCTCACCAGGGACACGGCCACCAGCTAGGTGACGGTTCCGCGCACCTGGGCGGGCGTGGCACCCGACAAGGCCAGCCTGGCCAGCGCGCCCCGACGGGAGTCGACCACCAAGCTGGTGGCACCGGCGACGATCGGCACGGCGACGAAACGGATGACCAGGGCGTTGAGCCCCTGCACGATCGTGTAGGCCGTCGCGGCCATCAGCGGCAGTTCTCCGGCCGCAAGCCGAACCGAGCCCGAGTACAAAATCGTGAGGGTCATGGCGAGGGCCGCATTGACGGCGACGAACGCGATGGACACCCCGGCCCACGCGGCCGACGCGTCCCGCAACTCGGCGAGATGGATTCGGTGCACGGCTCAACCCTCCCTGCGGGCGCCCAAGCCGTGGACTGCGGCCAGGGCGGGGTGGCGGGTCATCACCGTCACGCTGGGCGCCGAGACGTGACCGATGGCCGCCAGCTCGAGGGGCGCATCCGAGCCAGATCGGCGCGTGAGAGAAGCTTCTGGAGCTGACTCACCATGACGTGTCCTTCCCGGGGGTGTTCGTTGCCGTTCGACAGTCCAGCAACGCGGACCCCCGAAGTCACGGGTCCGACGCCAACGCTGACCGGAAGTGAACAGGGGCTCCTCGCGCACATCGCCCCGCCCGAGAAGTCGGGCGGGGCGAACGGCTCAACGGCGAGGCAGGTCTGGGCCATTCAGACGCGCCAAGGGCACAGCACCAAGCTGAGGTTCGAGGTGCAGTAGAAGAAGGAGCACATCGAGCGCTTCTCCTCCTCGGGGGTGGCGACGCCATCCTCCTGCAGGTCCAAGATGTCGGCCATGCCGATTCACCTCCTCTCAGTTGTCTGATTGCACCATCACGAATTTCCCGTTGTCCATGAGCGACTGTTCGGGACGACGGCCACGGTGACCGCCGCGATGATGGGGCGCCCACGGAAGAGGGAGCTCTGCATCACCTGAGAACCATCGAATCCCTTGCCCAGGGGTGGGGCAACGAATTCTGCGGTTGCCTGGCCGAAGGGGGCGCAGGCCTTGGCCGGTCGGCCACGGTGCAGGGTCACCCCTGTCATGGGCACCACCAACGCGATGCCAGGTGTGGCTCCGACGTGCTGGCCCGTGCGCACCTGCGGAACCGGATCGGTGCGTGGCCGCTCGGAACTAGGCGTGGCCGCTCCGAACAGCGCGGCGTGCCCTGGGCCTATAACCTGACCGACGTGAGTCCGGGCTACCCTCTGCGCACCGAACGTCTCATCCTGCGGCCCCTGCGCGAGGACGACATCGACGTGATCCTGGCCTACCGCAACGATCCAGAGGTGTCGGCGCTGCAGGACTGGGAGCTGCCGGTGACACGGGAACGGGTGGAACGCCTTGTCGTGGCCCAGTCCACCTGGACCGACATCGTCCCCGGCGAGCCGCGTCAGATCGGGATCGAGCACGAGGGCGAACTCGTCGGAGACCTCTACGTGGGGCTCGACGAGCACGGCGGCGTCGCGGAGATCGGCTTCACGCTCCGAACCGAGCACCAAGGCCGTGGCTACGCCTTCGAGGCGGCGTCCGCCGTGGTCACCGACCTCATCGAACGCCTCGGATGCCACCGGCTCGTGGGCCAACTGTCACCGCAGAACGTGCGGTCGGCCAAGCTGTTGGAGCGGCTGGGCATGCACGTCGAATCCCTGGCACCAAGGTCGTACTGGTGCCGCGGGGCATGGGATGACAACCTCGTCTATGCGATGAGCGATGCCCAGTGGCGCGCCCGCTGACGACTCAAGATTGCTCGCGCGTCACGGCTTCGAGGGCGTGGAGCCACGCTGCCTCCGTATCCGTCATGTCGACCAGGACCCGCCGGCCGTCCCGGACCTCGTCCCAGGGCACGTACTCGCGCGCCAGCACATCCGCCCAGGTGGGGAGATCCTGGCCGGGCAGGTCGGGCTGGCGGGTCTCGACGCGACGCCGATGCTCCTCAGCGTCCGGGACCTGGCACTCGAAGACCATCAGCCCCACCTGGAGCTCGGCGGACAAGCCCGTCCAGATCCTGCGGGTGGTCGGCAACGGGTTGACCAGGTCGACGACCACCGGCAGCCCCAGCGCCAGATTCGATGCCGCCAGCTCGCGAACGATCTCGTACCCAAGCGGTCCGACGTCGATCCCGGCCCGAGCCAGCGGGGTCTCCACGACATCCACCCTCAGGTAGACGGCGCGCAGCTCCCGGACGAGCCTCCTGGCCAGCGTCGTCTTGCCGGTCCCAGGAAGCCCGGAGACCACAACGAGGCGGCTCATGCTGTCCGCAGCGGCTGAAGGCCGCCGATCTGATCGCGGAGAGCGTGCCGCTCCAGCCGCAGCTCGTCATGGCTCTGGAGATTCATCCATAACTCCGCGGTCGTGCTGACGGCACGCAGACGAACTGCGGTGTCAGCCGTGATGCCGCGCTTGCCGTGGACAATCTTCATGATCCGCCGCGGCGGAACGCCCATGGCAACCGCAAGCTTGTTCTCGGTCATCCCGAATCCCTCGATGAAGTCCTCCAAAAGGATCTCGCCCGGATGAATCGGGTCCATCAGGTCAGTGGTGGTCGACGAGCTCGACATCGTGGGGACCTCACTCTCTCCAGACGAAACAGATCCGCCACTAATCGTTGACGCCGAAGCTGTGCTGATAGTGGCGGTCACCATTGCGCTGCTCAAGTTCACCAGGAGCACTCCGGGTGTCATGATGAGGGTGGCCGCCAGCGTGCGAACCCACCCTCGGTGTTGAGAACCTGGCCCGTCATCCACTGCCCCTCGTCACTGACCAGCCACTCGATCAAGCGGGCCGGATCGTCCGGCGCTCCCATCCGCCCGAAGGGAAACATCGGAGCCACGTGGGCCATCATCTCCGGGGTCATGTAGCCGGTGTCGACCGGGCCAGGGTTGATGGTGTTGACCGTGATGCCAACGTCAGCCAGCTGGTCGGCAAGCGTCATCGTCACCCCCGCCAACGCCGCTTTGGACGCCGCGTAGGCCACCTCTCCGGGCATGGGCCCGAGCCCCTGGCCGGACGTCATCAATACCACTCGACCTCCGGGACGACCGTCATGCTGGGCAGCGAACGACTGGACCAGCAAGATCGACGACCGGGCGTTGACCGCCCAGTGCGCGTCCAGCATCTCAGCTGTGAGGTCGCCGATGACCCCATCGCCACCAGACCGGGCGTGGTTGCAGACGAGCACATCGACGTGACCGAACTCGCCCACGGCCTGCCCCACCACCGCTTCGGGCGCCCCGTCCTCCGCCAGGTCCACACCCATATCGACGACGCGCTGACCAGGGTCGACGCACTGCGCACGGAGCTCCTCCATGAGGACCTCCAGATCATCCCCACCCCATGGCTGGTCCTCGTCATGGGGCCGATGATGCGTCACGAAGAGCTCAAACCCTCGTGCGGCAAGCCTGGACGCAATGGCGAACCCGATCCCCTGCCTGCGACTCACCCCCGTGACGAGCGCCACCCGCCCCATGAGCGGCGGGGCACTCATGCCAACTGGAGCGGCTCGATGCGGTCGAGCGAGTCGCCGAGCATGTCCATTTCGACCTCCAGGTCGTAGCGCGCCTGCAGATTGATCCAGAACTGAGCACTCATGCCGAAGTAGCGACCCAGGCGAAGCGCAGTGTCTGCCGTGATCCGGCGCTTGCCGTGCACGATCTCGTTGATCCGGCGCGGCGGCACTCCGACAGCAACAGCCAGCTTGTGCTGGGTGATGCCGAACCCGTCCAGGAAGTCCTCCTGGAGGATCTCGCCAGGGTGAATCGGAGGGTAGAGCTTCTCAGTCATGGTGCGCCTCAGTGGTAGTCCTCGATGATGACGTGCTCAGGTCCGGCATCGGTCCAGACGAAACAGATCCGCCACTGGTCGTTGATGCGGATGCTGTGCTGTCCCGATCGATCGCCTGTCAGAGCCTCCAACCGGTTCCCCGGTGGTACGCGGAGAGCATTGAGATCGGTCGCCGCGTCCAGGTGATGGAGTTTTCGGTTGGCAACCCTGTGGATCCGGGGATCGAGCTTGGGGGCCCGTTCACGTAACCAGACTCGCTCGGTGTCGCGGTCACCGAAGGATCTGATCACGCGCCCAAGTTAGCAACCTTAACGCGTTGCGTCAATAACGTCACACGTTAAACCTAAACTCCACCACGTCGCCGTCCGCCATCACGTAGTCCTTGCCCTCCAACCGGACGCGTCCCGCCGCCTTGGCCGCCGACTCCGAACCGAACTCCACGAGATCGTCGAAGCTCACGACCTGGGCCTTGATGAAACCCTTCTGGAAGTCGGTGTGGATCACGCCGGCCGCCTCGGGCGCCGTCGCGCCCTTGCGGATCGTCCACGCCCGCGACTCCTTCGGCCCCGCCGTGAGATAGCTCTGCAGGCCCAACGTGTCGTAGCCCACACGCGCCAGCTTGTCGAGGCCCGGTTCGTCCACGCCGGCCTCGGCGAGAAACTCCGCAGCCTCCTCGGGCTCCATCTCCACCAGCTCGGACTCGAACTTCGCGTCCAGGAAGATCGCCTCGGCGGGGGCCACGACGGACGCCATGCGCTTCAGCAGCGCGGCGTCGGCCAGCTGGTCGGCGTCACAGTTGAAGACGTAGATGAACGGCTTGGCCGTCAGCAGGAACAGCTCGCGCAGCGGCTCGGGGTCGAGGTCGGCCGCGTAGATGCCGGTCCCGTCCGACAGCGTCGCGTACGCCTCCTTCCACGCCGCGAGCTTCGGCTGCGCCTCCTTCTTGATGCGCGCCTCCTTCTCCAGGCGCGGGATGGCGCGCTCGAGCGTCTGCAGGTCGGCCAGCACCAGCTCGGTCGTGATCGTCTCGATGTCGGATGCCGGGTTCACGGCGCCGTCCACGTGCGTCACGTCGTCGTCGCTGAACGCGCGCGTGACCTGGCAGATGGCGTCCGCCTCACGGATGTTCGCCAGGAACGCGTTGCCCATGCCCTCGCCCTGCGAGGCGCCCTTCACGATGCCCGCGATGTCGACGAAGCTCACCGTCGCCGGCACGATCCGCTCCGATGAGTACAGCTCGGCGAGCGTCGCCAGCCGCGGCTCGGGCACCCCCACCACCCCGACGTTCGGTTCGATGGTCGCGAACGGGTAGTTCGCCGCCAGAACGGTGTTGCGGGTCAGGGCGTTGAAGAGGGTCGACTTGCCCGCGTTCGGGAGGCCGACGATACCGATGGTGAGTGCCACGGGAGTCCACTCTACGGGCCCGGACGCCGCCGCTCACCTCGGCCCTCCCCCACCACCACCCGCCACGGTGATCGAAAACGTCACCGCGGCGTCCTAGAGTGACTGCTGACACGCAGGATCGGCCACCGAGGAGATGGGGCCCATGAACTTCGAGAAGGTCGTCTTCGGCTTCTTCATCACGCTCGCGGCCACGCTGAACTTCGGCTTCTTCATTGGCGAGATGGACCGGCCCGACCTGCACAGCGTCTGGGGCCTGGCCGCGGCGCTGGCCGTCAGCGTCATCGCGACGATCCTCAAGTTCGGCGACCGCACCCAGCTCGGCGCCGTCCACCTCGCGACGAGCCTGGTGGCCGACCTGCAGCTCCTCGTCGCGGCCCTCATCTGGACGTGGGCCGTCTACATCGGCCCCGGCATGGGCGGTCAGGCGATGAGCCAGGTGGTGTCGTTCTCCGGCGGTGCGCTGCTGGCCAACCTGATCTCGGTCGTGCTCCTGCTCGGTGAGATCTTCACGATGCGCCGCTGACCCATGCGCGCCACCACGGGGCAGTCTCGGCTGCCCATGACCAACGTCTTCTACCTGGTCCTGCGCCGGATGCGGGTTCCGTTGATCATCGTCACGATCGTCTACACCGTGTGCACGTCGGTGCTGGCCCTCGTCCCGGGGGTGGACGCCGACGGCCAGCCAACCCCGGGGATGGGGCTGTTCCACGCCTTCTACGTCATCAGTTACACCGGCACCACGATCGGGTTCGGCGAGATCCCCGTGCCGTACTCCGGTGCCCAACGGCTGTGGCTCACGGTCAGCATCTATGCCACGGTGATCGGCTGGTCGTTCTCCATCGTCAACCTGCTGGCCCTGCTGCAGGACCCGGGCTTGCAGAACGCCGTGCGCTCGGCGCGCTTCAACAACCACATTCGCGGGATGCGGGAGCCGTTCTACATCGTCGCCGGTTGCGGCGAGACCGGCGCGATGGTCTGCCACGGCCTCGACCGGGTGGGCCTGCGGTTCGTCATCATCGAGCCCGACCCGGTGCGGTTCGAGGAACTCCGGTTGGAACAGTTTTCCTTCGACCCCCCGATGGCCCGTTCGGACGCCTCCCAGGCCGACAGCCTCATCGCCGCCGGGTTGCTGAAACCGAACTGCCGGGGCGTCATGGCGCTGGCCCCCGCGGACGAGACGAACCTGGACATCGCGGTGAACGTCGGCATGCTCCGACGCGGTCTGCCGACGCTGGCCCGCATCCAGGAGACCGACATGGACACCGCCCACGGCGTCTTCCTCAACGACATCGTGGTGAACCCCTTCGAGCGGTTCGCCGAACACCTGGTCTCGGCGATCATCGCCCCGGAGCGCTACCTGGCCCGGGAGATTCTCACCGGCCTGCCCGGGATGCCGCTCCCCGAGGCGCACCACCCCCCGGCCGGCCACTGGGTGATGTGCGGGTATGGACGCTTCGGCCACGCCATCACCGAGGCGCTGCGCGCGTTCGGTCTCACGGTCAGCGTCATCGACCACTCCCACTACGACGGCGGGCAGCAGGTGGACATCAAGGGGCGCGGCACCGAGCCCGGCGTTCTCGCCGCGGCCGGCATCGAGCACGCCAACGGCATCGTGGCCGGTCACCGCGACGACCGCCGCAACCTCGCCATCGCCGCCCACGCCCGCGAGCTCAACCCCGACATCTTCATCGTGACCCGGCAGAACCAACGCTCCTCGGCGCCGTTGTTCGAGGCCTTCGAGGGCGACCTGGCCATGGAGCCGTCCAAGCTGGTGGCCCGCGAGTTCCTGGCCGTCATCACCACGCCCCTGCTCGCCCGCTACCTGGCCTACCTGCGCAACCAGGACGAGCCGGTGTGTTCGCAGCTGGTGACGAAGCTATCGACGCTGCGGCCGGGGTACGTCCCCGAGACGTGGAGCCTGGTGATGGACGAGCCGACCGCGCCCGCCGTCGTCCGCCAGATTCGCGAGGGGGTGGAGGTGACCGTCGGGCACCTGATGGCCGACCCGCGTCACGAGTCCGAGCCGCTGTGGCTCAAGCCGCTCGTGCACGCGCGCGACGACAAGACGATGATCAACCCCGGCAAGGGGCTTCGGCTGGCCGAGGGGGACGAGGTGCTGTTCGTGGGCTCGGCGGAGGCGCGGCGGCGTCAGGAGTTCACCTTGGTGAACGACACCATGTTGACCTTCGTGATCACCGGGGAGGACCGCTCCAGCGGCGGCCTCCTCTGGCGCTGGATGACGCAGCGCCGCGCCCACTCCGCGGCGCGCTCCTGACCCACCCTGCCGGGTGTCAGAGGGTGAACAGCACGATGCTGGCCACCACCACGGCCATGCCGGCGAGCATGCCGTAGACGGTCTGGTGCTTGTCGGTCTGGTAGCGCCACGCGCCGGGCAGCAGCTCGTCGAGCGCGAGGAACACCATCATGCCGGCGACCAGCCCGTAGACGACGCCGAAGAACACCGGGGGCACGACCCAGGCCAACAAGGACGCCGCCAGCAGCGCCCCCAGCGGCTCGGTCAGCCCGGACGCCGTCGCCCACCAGAACGCCTGCGTGCGGGACCCGGTGGCGGCGTACACCGGCGCGGCCACCGCGATGCCCTCGGGCACGTTGTGGATCGCGATGGCCACGGCCAGCGGCAGGCCCACGCCCGGGTCGGCGTACGTGGCGACGAACGTCGCCATCCCCTCGGGCAGGTTGTGCAGCGCCAGCACACCGGCCACCAGCAGCCCCGAGCGCAACAGCCGCCCGGTGCGCAGCTGGTCGCCCGTGCTCGACACGTCGCCGCCGGCCGTCTCGTTGGGGTTGAGCTGCACGGGCAGCAGCCGGTCCACGGCCAGGACGAGCCCGATGCCGGTGAAGAAGGACGCCCACAGCAACAGGTGGGCGGCGCTCTCACCGAACGACGCCTGCAACGCTGTGAGCCCGAGCGGGATCGCCTGCACGAAGCTCACGATGAGCATGGCGCCGGCGGCAAACGCCAGCATCACCGCCAGCCAGGAGCGGCGCAGGGTGCGGCGTCCGAGCGCGAGGGCGCCGCCGATTGACGTGGCCAGCCCCGCCAGCAGCGCGACGGCGAGCGCGAGAACCACGCTCAGCACCCCGCCGGGCCGACGGCGGGCACCTCAGGCGCCCGCGTAGTACGCGGTGAGGGCCGCGGCGAGCCAGCCCGGGTCGCGGACGCCGGCGAGCTCGCGCGTGGAGTGCATGCTCAGCAGCGGGATGCCGACATCGCACATGAGGACGCCCAACCGCTCGGCCGTCATGGGGCCGATGGTCGAGCCGCACGGCACGGCGTTGTTGGAGACGAAGTCCTGGGTCGGGACGCCGGCCGCGTCACACGCGCGGCGCCACAGGGCCGAGCTGGCGGCGTCCGAGGTGTAGCGGAGGTTGGCGTTGTGCTTCAGCAGCGGGCCGGCGTTGAGCAGTGGCCGGTGGTCGGGGTCGTGCAGGTGCGGGTAGTTGGGGTGGACGGCGTGGCCGGCGTCCGCCGAGATGCACGAGCTGCGGGCCAACAGGCGGAACCAGCCGTCGTCGTCGAGCCCGAGCGCGCCGGCGAGCCGGCGGAGCACCTGCTCCAGCAGCGGCCCGGCGGCACCTGAACGGGAGGACGAGCCGACCTCCTCATGGTCGAAGCAGGCGAGCACGGTGATGTCGTCGCCCTCGTCGGCCGCCAGCAGCGCGGTGAGACCGGCGTGCACCGAGGACAAGTTGTCGAGCCGAGCGGAGGCGAAGAACTCCTCGGTGGGGCCGAACACGGCGGGGGCCTCGGTGGGGTGGCAGATGAGGTCGTGGCCAGCGACGTCGTCGGCCTCCAGCCCGGCCTCGGCGTCGATGAGCTCGAGCAGGTCGAGGTCGGGGCGTCCGACCGAGAAGACGGGCCGCAGGTGGGCCTGCCGGTCGAGGCTCAGCTTCTCGTGGACCGAGCGATCGAGGTGGGGCGCGACCTGCGGCACCCGCAGCCACGCGGGGGTGGCGACGAGGCGCTGCTCGCCGGTGGTGGTGATCAGGCGGCCGGCGACGCCGAGCTCCCGATCGAGCCACTGGTTGGGCAGCGGGCCGCCGTAGACCTCGACGGCCGCCTGCTGCCAGCCCAGGCCGAAGGACGTGGGTGCGGGCTTGAGCTTGAGCGCCGGGGAGTCGGTGTGGGCGCCGACGATGCGGACGCCGGCGCGGGCGGCGTCCACCCCGCTCGGCACGTGCCAGGCGACGATCGCACCGTCGCGGACGACGTAGCCACCGCGGGGTTCGTCGGTGAAGGCGTCCTCCTCGGCCTGGGCGGTGAAGCCGGCGGCGTCCAGGCGGCGGGCCACCTCGGCGGCGGCGTGGTAGGAGGACGGGGAGGCCACCACGAAGGCGGCGAGGTCGTCGATGTGCGCGCGGGCGTCCATGCGCCCATCCTGCCGCAGTCCTAAGCTCGCGCCATGGATGTCGTGACCCTCACCCCCGCGGACGCCGACGCCACGGTCGCGCTCTGGGGGGCCTGCAACCTGACCCGCCCCTGGAACGACGCGCACGCGGACTATGCCCGTGCCCTCGCCGGCCCCTCGTCGACGGTGTTGGGCGTACGCGACGGGGAGGCGCTCGTGGGGACCGTCATGGTCGGCGGGGACGGCCACCGCGGCTGGGTCTACTACCTCGCCGCCGACCCCGGGCGCCGGGGTGAGGGCATCGGTCGGGCGCTGATGGCGGCGGCCGAGGGCTGGCTGGTGGCCCACGACCTGCCGAAGGTGCAGTTCATGGTGCGCACCGCGAACACCGAGGTGCTGACCTTCTACGCCCGGCTCGGGTACGAGGAGCAGGATGTCGTCGTCCTCGGCCGGCGTCTGGACGCCCCTGCGCACTGATCTGCCGGCGATCTGCCGCCCCGTTCGGGCGACGTCGGCGGGGGCGTCGGAAAATTGTCAGAGGGGCCTGCGAGGATCGAAACATGGAGAACGTAGGCATCCTTCTCGTGGCCCTGCTGGTCGGCGTGGCGCTCGGTGGGCTGGGCGCCTGGCTGGTGCTGCGCCGCTCCGCCGCGGTCGAGGTGGTCGAGGACGCGGCGGCCGCCGACCGGCTGCGCGCGGCCGAAGCGTCCGCGCGGGCCGAGGCAGAGCGCGCTCGCGCCGAGCACGCCGGCGCCGAGCTGCGCGTCCGCGAGGCGCAGGCGGACGCCGAGCGCGCGCGCCGGGGCATCGCGGAGGAGCGGACGGCGGCGGCCGAGGCGCGCTCCGAGGCAGCGGCGGCATTGGCCCAAGTAGCGTCCCTCGAGGCACGCCGGACGTCCGCGGTGGCCGAGCGCGACACCGCGCTGGCCCGCGCCGCCGAGATCGCGGCCGACCGTGACGCGCTGGTCAAGGAGTTCAAGGTGCTCTCGGGCCAGGCGCTCGACGAGCAGGGCCGCAAGGTGGACGCCAGCGCCGAGGCGCGGCTGCGCCAGACCGAGATGCTCATGGCCCCGATCAAGGAGAGTCTGGCGAAGTTCGACGCCCGGTTGGGCGAGGTGGAGCAGGCCCGCGTGACGATGGCGACCGAGCTGGCCCAGCAGGTGCGCGCCGTGCAGTTCACCGGCGAGCAGCTGCGCAAGGAGACCCACGCGTTGTCGACCGCGCTGCGCAAGCCGCACGTCCGCGGCGCCTGGGGCGAGCTGCAGCTCAAGCGGGTGGCCGAGGTGGCTGGCATGGTCGAGTACTGCGACTTCGTGCAGCAGTCGACGACGACGACGTCGGAGGACCGGGTGATCCGCCCCGACCTCAAGGTGACCCTCGCCGAGGGCAAGTTCGTGTACGTGGACGCCAAGGTGCCGCTCTCGGCATTCCTGGACGCGCAGGAGACCGAGGACGAGCGCGACCGCGAGCACCACTTGGCGCAGTTTGCGCGCAACGTGCGCAGCCACGTGGACGCCCTGGGTGGCAAGAACTACTGGAAGGCCGATCCGGGCACGCCGGAGTTCGTCGTCATGTTCGTGCCCAACGAGGCGTTGGGGTTCGAGGCGATGCGGCTGATCCCCGATCTGCAGGAGTACGCCAGCGCGCGCAACATCGTGGTGGCGACGCCGTCCACCCTGATCGCCCTGCTGCGGGCCGTCGCCTACGGCTGGAAGCAGGCGAAGCTGGCGGAGTCTGCGGCGGAGGTGTCGCAGCTGGGCCGCGAGCTGTACGACCGGCTGGGCACGATGGGCGGCAACGTCGATCGGCTGGGCCGTGCGTTGGGCTCGGCGGTGAAGGCGTACAACGCCACCGTCGGTTCCCTGGAGACCCGGGTGCTCGTCACGGCCCGGCGCTTCCGCGACCTCAACGTGACCGATGCGGAGCTCGCGCCGCTGGGCACCGTGGAGGAGCCGCTGCGCCAGGTGGCCGCCCCCGAGCTGGTGGCGGACGCCGCGGGCGTCCCGACCTTGGTGGGCCGCGTGGTCGCTGACGACGCGCCGGCGGACGCGTCCGCCCCGAGGCTGCCGGAGCAGGACGAACTGCTGCGCCCGGAGCCCGGCCTCGAGGAGGTCGTCGACGCCACGCACCCGCTCCCCGCCCGCCCGGCGCGCAAGCGGGCCTGAGCGGAGTCGCGCTGGCACCCGGGTGATCCCGCACCCGGCCCCGTCCCTGGCGCGGGCACAACGGGCGAGCGCTGGTGCGGGGTGGGCCGGGGCGCGGCACAATGGCGAGGTGACGTCCCCGCGAACTCTGCCGCCCACCGACCAGCGCCCGCTGGTGTCGGCGGTCGACATTGACGACGCGGCCCGCCGGTTGGCGGGTGTCATCTCCGAGACCCCGCTGCAGTACGACGAGCGGCTCTCGACGCTGACCGGCGCCCAGGTCTGGCTCAAGCGGGAGGACCTGCAGCCCGTCCGCAGCTACAAGATCCGTGGCGCCTACAACTTCATCGCCCAGCTCGACGCCGCCGAGCGCGAGGCCGGCGTCATCGCGGCGTCCGCGGGCAACCACGGCCAGGGCGTCGCCATGGCGTGCGCAGCCCTTGGCATCCGGGGCCGCATCTTCGTGCCCTCCACCACACCGCGGCAGAAGCGGGCCCGGATGCGCCATTTCGGTGGCGCGTTCGTCGAGTTGGTGGTGGCCGGTGACACCTACGACGAGGCGTTCTCGCTCGCCACCGCGGAGGCCGAGTCCTCGGGGGCCACGAAGGTGCCGGCCTTCGACCATCCGCGCACGATCGCAGGCCAGGGCACCGTGGCACGCGAGTTCGTCGACCAGCTCGAGCGGGAACCCGACGCGGTGTACCTGCCGGTGGGCGGGGGCGGGCTGCTCGCCGGTTCGGCGACCTGGCTGGCCCAGCACAGCCCGCACACCCGCGTCGTGGGCGTCGAGCCGGTCGGGGCGGCCTGCCTGGCGGCGGCGCTGGACGCCGGGCGTCCGACCACCCTGCCGTCCATCGACACGTTCGTCGACGGAGCAGCCGTGCGCCGCGCGGGAGACGTCACGTTCCAGATCGCGCGCGAGCTCGGCCCGCAGATGATGACCGTGCCGGAGGGCGCGATCTGCACCGAGATGCTGGAGCTCTACCAGACCGAGGGCATCATCGCCGAGCCCGCCGGCGCGATGGCCACCACGGCCCTGCAGCGCGTGCGGCCCCGCCCCGACGAGGTGGTGGTCGCGGTCGTGTCCGGCGGCAACAACGACGTCTCGCGCTACGCCGAGATCGTGGAGCGCTCGCTCATCCACGAAGGCCGCAAGCACTACTTCCTGGTGAACTTCCCCCAGGAGCCCGGTGCCCTGCGGCGCTTCCTCGACGAGGTGCTCGGCCCCGAGGACGACATCACGCACTTCGAGTACGTGAAGAAGTCGAACCGGGAGGTCGGGCCCGCGTTGGTCGGCGTCGAGCTCGGCGATCCGGCGACCTACGACGCGCTGCGCGCCCGCATGGACGCCAGCCCCATGCGCGTGGAGGTTGTCTCCCCCGACAGCCCGTTCTACCGCCTCCTCATCTGATCGGCCGCGCTGCGCCGTGGGCTTGGACACGTCCGGGGCCATGATGAAACCCATGCGGTTCTATGCACGCCCCTCAATGAAGCTCGTTCGCCAGATCGTGTTCGACGCCTTCGTGCTGGTCTGGACGATCGGGTGGTGGTTCGCCGGCCGCGTCACCGATGGCGTGGTCCGTTCGGTCGCCGAGCCGGCCCGGCAGACGGTCGCGGTGGGCGGGGGCGTCCGCTCCCAGTTGGATGAGATCGCCAGGCAGGCCGACGGGCTGCCGGTGGTGGGCGACGGACTGAGCCAGCCGTTCACCGGCCTGTCGGGCACCGTGGCCGGGCTGATGGCGTCCGCCCAGGAGCAGGTCAACGCGATCGAGACCACCGCCACCGTCGCCGGCTGGCTGACGTTCCTCGTGCCGGTCGTGCTCCTGATGCTGTTCTGGCTCCCCCGCCGTCTCGCGTTCTCGCGGCGGGCGAGCGAGGTGCTGGGTCTCGTCGAGACCGTCGACGGCACCGACCTGCTGGCCCTGCGCGCGCTGGCGACGCTCCCGATCGCCGAGCTGCGCACCGTGGCGGCCGACCCCATGGCCGCCTGGCGGTCGGGGAATTCCGAGGTGGCGGAGCAGCTGGCCGAGCTGCAGCTCGTCCACGCCGGCGTCCGCCGGCCACGGCGCCGGCGCAGGTCGGCCGGGCGTCCGCTGGCTCGCTAGCCTTGTCGGGTGAGTCCGCGCCGCTACCACCGCCCCGCCTTCCGCGACCCCGCCGTCCTGGAGGAGATGGGCGAGGGCTCGGACCCCATCGGTGAGCTGCACGCCGCGCACGAGACGGCGGCCGTGCTGGTGCGCGCCGGACGCGCCGCGGACGACCCGGCTGTCACCGCTCGGCTCGTCGCGATCGTCGACGACGTGGGTCTCCCGACGGTGGCCGACCTGTGGGCGCAGCGTCCCGCCCGCAGCCTGCCCGGTGCGCTCTACCGGTTGTACGTGCTGCGCGAGTGGGTCCGCGCCGACTCGGACGGCGCCGCGCGGGAGTACGCGGCCGGCGTCCGGTTCACCGAACCCAATCACGCCGTCGCGGGGGTGGACCCGACGGGCCCCGACGAGGTGCGGCGTGTGGCCGACGAGATCCTGCGTGGCGCGTTCACCGGTGATTTCGCGATCGCGCTGGAGCGTGCCGCGGCGCTCTGCCACGTCGTCGCGGCCGGACGCGCCGATCTCGCCTCAGGGCACGACACGGTGGAGCGCGCCGCCCGGTTGCAGGACATGGCGCGCGACCTGCGCGCCTGCGCGCACCTGTGGCGCGCCGACGACCTCGCCTGATCGGCACCGACCCATCGGAGCACCCGGAGAGACTGCCTATGCTGGCCACGAACCCCCAGGAAGGACCCCCGTCGTGAAGCGTCTCGCCTCCTCGCTCGTGGCCCTGGCAGCCCTGGCCGCCTGCACCACGGGCCCCACTCCCACCGACCCAGCCACGTCCACGCCCGCACCGAGTGCCACCGCACCCGCCACACCCACGGCCGTGGACGCGTCCTCGGCCACCGAACTGGTGCGTCAGGGGGCCGAACCGCTGACCACCGTGCTCGCCAGCATCCCGCTGCAGGGCGAGGGCAGCCTGACCGGGGCCACCCTGGACATCCTGGAGGTGCGCGTCACGGACGCCTCGACGGTGGTGACCTTCGCCCTCACCCATCCCGACTTCCAGGCGGACTTCGACGACCGACTCCGCAGCACCAACGAGTGGGCACCCGCCCTGCGAGCCGGTGACGGCGTCTACTGGCCCGCGAAGACGGTGATGTACAACAACGTCGCGAATCTCCACGACCGGATGGCCCTGGTCGGCCAGCCCTACACCCTGCTGGCCGCGCCACGGGGCATGTTCGCCCTGTTCGCCCCGCTGCCGGCCAGCGTCACCGAGGTTGAAGTCCTCAGCCCGCTGTCGGACGACACCGTCTCCGTGCCCGTGGTGCGCGGCCCGGCTACCGCCCCGGAGGGCACGGCCGACATCCCCGCCCTCGGCCAGGTGACGTACGCCGACCCCAACGACGCCGACAACCCCGTCCCCGTCACGGTGACCGTGCACGGGGTCCGCCGGGTCGAGGACGCCACCGTCCTCTACTACTCCGCCGTCCTGCCCGAGGGCTCCGAACCCCAGAACCTCGCCACCTTCGGCGGGGGCAGCACCGTCCTCGCGTACGCGGTGGGCGGCCGGCAGAGTTGGCCGCTCACCATGGGGGTGGTCGACCATGCCAACCACCAGGCCCACACGGTGGCCTTCGACGCGTACCGGGCTCAGGTGTGTTCTCCCGGCGACGTGACCGTCGACGGCGAGGTGGCTCGCACGTGCTGGGCAGCCATGCCCGGCCTGCCCGAGAACGTCACCCGGGTGGACGTCATCATTGGTGGCCAGCAGGCCATCCAGGACGTCCCTGTCGAGGACGGCCCCTTGACCCCGACCATCCCGAACGCCGACGACCCGTTCCCCGTCCTCGGCGGCCCTTGGCCCGAGATCCCGGCGGAAGCGCTGGCCGTGGCCGCCCGCCCGGACCAGGCCGAGAAGGCCGTCTTGCCCCTCGTCGACGTCGTCACCGAGGATGCGATCACCACCAGCGGGCAACAGCTCGACCTCGACACCACCGTCCTGTTCGCCTACAACGAGGCGACGCTCACACCCGAGGCCAACGCGGTGCTCACCCAGGTGGCCGAGCAGATCCAGGGCTTCGACAACCCGGGCCAACTCACCCTCACCGGCCACACCGACGCGGACGGCTCCAGCTCCGACAACCTGGACCTGTCGCGCCGCCGCGCCCAGGCCGTCGCGGACGCCCTCGCCCCGCTCTTGGGCGACGGCTACACCTTCGCCGTGGACGGCAAGGGCGAAGCCGATCCCATCGCCCCGAACACGACCGAAACCGGCAAGGCCCTCAACCGCCGTGTCACGATCCTTCCGCCGAGCTGACACGAGGGCGGACGCGGAATCCGCGTGACCGCCGAGCTCTCGGCAGCGGCAGGACGCGGGGGCTCCTGCACTGCTGACTTTCGTTGTGAAGCGTTTCAGACACCGCTAGGCTCATCCTCGACGCCACCGTGTCTGCGACGAGGGAGATGCACATGCCGAAGGTCACCGTTCCCGAAGGCCGCCCGGGTCTCGCCCCGGGAGCCCACCTGGTGGAACCCGCCCCGTTCCCCACCGCGGCGGACCTCCCCGATCCGCGCGGGCCGCTCGGTACGCCGACGCGACTGCGCTTCGAGCACCTGCCCCCCGGCGACGCCCTCGGCATCGCCACCGCCACGCCGCGGCTGTCCTTCGATGTGCCGAGCGCCCCGGCCGGGTGGCAGCTGGCGTCGGTGACCGTCGAGGTGACCTGCGGCCCGATCGGCGGGGAGGCGTCCACCACCACCCACACCCTGCCGAACGCCGCCACCCTCCACCTGCCGTGGCCCGACGAGCCCCTGGCCCTGCGCGAGGCCGCCACGGTCCGCGTCCGGGTCAGCGGGACCAGCGACGAGGGCGAGGTGACGAGCCCGTGGTCGGATCCGATCAGCGTCGAGACCGGCATCTTGGCCGCCGAGGACTGGCAGGCCCTGCCCGTCGGCCCGAGCTGGCCCGAGAACCCGGACGCCGACCGCCGGCCCAGTCGCGTCCGCCACGCCTTCGATCTGCCCGGCGACATCACCGCCGCCCGGCTCCGCGTCTCCGCGCACGGACTCATCCGCCCCTGGCTGAACGGCGAGCGGGTGGATGACGACGAGCTGGTGCCGGGCTGGACGGTCTACGGCGAGCGCCTCCTGCACCGCAGTTACGACGTCACCGACCTGCTCGCTGCCGGCGCGAACGTCCTCGCTGCCGAGCTGGCCGACGGCTGGTATCGCGGCCACATCGGCTTCGACGGCGGCTACCGCAACCTCTACGGTGCCGACCAGGCGGCGATCCTGCAGCTCGAGGTCGTCCACGGCGACGGCTCGCTCACGGTGGTCGCGACCGACGACGCCTGGCAGGTCGGCGGCGGGCCCATTCTGTTCACCGGCCTCTACGAGGGCGAGACCTACGACGCCCGCCTCGCCGACGACGACCCCACCGCCTGGGCCCGCCCGGGCGAACCCTGTGGCACCTGGCTGCCCGTCGCCGTCCACCCCTCGGATGCCGCGCGGCTCGAGGCACCCCTCGACGCCCCCGTGCAGACGCAGGGCGAGCTGACCCCGGTCGCAATCTGGCTGTCCCCGGCACCCGAACGGTTCCTGCCACCCGGCATCGAGGCCGACGACCCCGACGTCTGGCTCGTCGACTTCGGCCAGAACATCGCCGGACGCCTGCGCTTCGTCCTCCCCGACGGCACTCCGGCGGGCACGACGATCCGCATCCGGCACGCCGAGGTGCTCGAGAACGGCCGGCTCGGCGTCCGCCCCCTGCGCGGCGCGGCGGCGACCGACACCTACACCACCCGCGGCGACGCCGGGGAGGAGTGGGAGCCGGCGTTCACGATCCACGGCTTCCGCTACGCCGAGATCACCGGGTGGCCGGGCGAGCCCGAGCCGGATGCGCTGCGCGCCGTCGTGCTGCACACCACGATGGAGCGGCTCGGCGGGTTCGCGTCCTCCGAACCGCTGGTCGACCGGTTGCACGAGAACTCCCGCTGGTCGATGACCGGCAACTTCGTGGCGCTGCCCACGGACTGCCCCCAGCGCGACGAGCGTCTCGGTTGGACGGGTGACGTCGCCGCCTTCGCGCCGACCGCCGCGTTCCACTACGACGCCACCGGCCTGCTGGCCAGTTGGCTCGTCGACCTGTGGCTCGAACAGCAGGCCCACGGCACGGTGACCTGGTACGTCCCGGTCATTCCCGGCGGGTTCTGGACGCCGCCGCGTCCGGCCGCCGTGTGGGGCGACGCCGCGACGATCACGCCCTGGACGCTGTACGAGACCACCGGCGACCGGCGGCTGCTGGAGGACCAGTGGGAGTCGGCGCGGCAGTGGGTCGACCTGGTCGACTCCTTGGCCGGGGAGGGCCACGTCTGGGATTCGGGAATGCAGCTCGGCGACTGGCTCGACCCCTCCGCGCCGCCGGAGAACCCCATGCAGGCCATGACCGATCCGTACCTCGTCGCCACGGCCTACTTCGCGCAGTCGGCCCGCATCGTGGCGCGGTGGGCCGCCGCGCTGGGCAAGGAGGCCGAGGCGTCGCGCTACGGCGAGCTGGCGGACGCCATCGCCGCGGCCTTCCGCGACGCGTACCTGCAGCCCGACGGCCGGCTGAGCTCGGACAGCCAGACGGCCTACGCGTTGGCCATCGTGTGCGACGTGCTGGGCGAGGACGATCGCGTCCGCGCCGGGGAGCACTTGGCGCGGAAGGTCGCGGAGTCCGAGGGCCGGGTGGCGACCGGGTTCGCCGGGACGCCGGTCGTGTGCGCGGCGTTGACGGCCACCGGGCAGGACGCCGCCGCCTCGGCCCTGCTGCTGGAGACGGGCTGCCCGTCGTGGCTGTACGCCGTGACGATGGGCGCCACGACGACGTGGGAGCGGTGGGACTCGATGCTGCCCGACGGGTCGATCAACCCCGGTGAGATGACGTCGTTCAACCACTACGCGCTGGGCGCCGTGGCGGCCTGGCTGCAGCGCGACGTCGCCGGCCTGGCGCCGGCGGCACCCGGCTACGCGGAGATCCTCGTCGCGCCGCACCCTGTGGGGCTGACCCACGCGGAGGCCGTCCACGTGACGCCGTACGGCCCGGCGGCGTCGTCGTGGTCGGTGAGCGACGGCGTCCTGACCCTGGACGTGGTCGTGCCCGTGGGTGCGACGGCCCGGGTGGTGCTGGGCGGCGAGGAGACCGTGGTCGCGCACGGCCGGCACACCTTCACCGCCCCCTCCCCCGCCTGACCCGTCCTGCCCTGCCCTCGGGGGGGTGGGGGGCGCGCTGGTGATCGGCATTTGGACCCGAGGGAATGGCGCCATGGCGCCATTCCCTCGGGTCCAAATGCCCCAACGTGGGCTTGGGATCGCGGGGATCAGCCCGTATCCTCGTCACGGCGTCGGGCTGCGGTAGCCCCGGGCTCCAACATTCGCCGCTACGAGCGGCCACGCGCCGTGAGGCGCTCCCGGCCCGACGCCCTCACCTCGTCATCGTCCACCCCGGATTCCCGGGGTGGACGACAGACATCAGCGACGCGGCTGGCGTCCGATCCACTCGGCCAGCTCGACGCGCGGGCCCGTGAAGAACGGTGTCTCCTCGCGCACGTGCAGCCGCGCCTCGACGGCGCGCTGGGCGCGCATCGCGTCGGTGAGGCGGTGCAGCTCGTCGGCCTCGAAGGCCAGCAGCCACTCGTAGTCGCCCAAGGCGAAGGCGGAGGTGGTTGAGCCCAGCACGTCGGGAAAGTCTTTGGCCGCCATGCCGTGCGTGCGCAGCATGTGCGAGCGCTTGGACGATTCCAGGTAGTACCACTCGTAGGAGCGCACGAACGGGTAGACCGTCAGCCACGGCCGCGGGGCGATCCCCGAGAAGCAGGCCGGGGTGTGGGAGTTGTTGAACTCAGCCGGGCGGTGGACGCCGACGTTGCTCCACACCGGCTCCAGCAGCACACCGAGCTCGGAGCGCCGCAGCGCGTGATACCCCGCCTGCAGCGCGGCCGGGTCCTCCGACAGCGTCCACACCAGCAGGTCGGCGTCCGCCCGGAACCCGCCGATGTCGTACCAGCCGCGCACGGTCACGCCGGCGTCGGCCAGGGCCGCGGCGGCCCCGTCGGCCAGCGCGGCGTTGTCGGCGTCCGCCGAGAGCGGAGCCGGCAGCGCGAACACCGAGTACATCAGGTAGTGGGTGGCGGCGTTGACGTCCTCGGGCGCCACGTACACGTCGCGCGGGTCGCCGGTGAACGGTGCCCCGGGCGTCTTGCCGTGCGGGCCGGCGCCGTGGCCGGAAGTGGGCTGGGTCATGAGACTCCTTCGTTGTCGAGAACGGTCGGCGCTCCGGCGCCCGGACGCCCCGAGCCGCAGCAGGACGCCCCACACGTCGGCATCCCGGCGATCGTGCCGCGCTCACCGGCGACGACGGCGTCTGCCAGGAGCGCGACGAACCCCGGGTCCACGCCCACGGTGGCGGCGCGGACGTACCCCAGGCCGAGGCCCTCGGCGGTCTCGCGGGCCTCGGTGTCGAGGTCGAACACGACCTCCATGTGGTCGTTGATGAAACCGATGGGCGCGGTGACGACGCGCTCGACGCCGTCGGCGGCCAGCTCCTCGAGCCGGTCGTTCACGTCGGGCTCCAGCCACGGGATGTGCGGGGCGCCAGAACGGGAGCAGAACACCAGCTCCCACGGCACCTCCACCCCGAGCTCGGCGGACGCCTCCCGCGCGACCGCCTCGGCCACCCGCAGGTGCTGGGCGTGGTAGGTGCCCTCCTCACCACCGGGGCCGGACGCGGCATCCATGGCGGTCGGGATCGAGTGGGTCACGAAGAGCACGGCAGGCAGGTCCTCGGCGCCCCCGAGTTCGCGCACCGCCGCCACCAATGCCCGGGCGTTGGCGCCCACGAAGCCGTCGGTCTCGGCGTAGGGGCCGATCTTGGTGAAGGTGAACCCCTCGGCCTCCTCGCCGAGCTCGGCCAGCGCCCCCGCCAGGTCCTCGCGGTACTGGCGGCAGCCGGAGTAGCTGGAGTAGGCGGCGGTGATGACCACCCGCACGTCGCGCAGACCGGACGCGGCCAGCTCGCGCAGCGTGTCGGCGAGGTAGGGCGTCCAGTTGCGGTTGCCGATGACGACCGGCACGTCGAGCCCGCGCTCGCGCAGGGCCTCGCCCAGGGCGTCCATCAGCTCCGCGTTGCGCTCGTTGATCGGCGACACCCCCCCGAAGCGCTGGTAGTGGCCCGACACCTCGACCAGCCGCTCGTCGGGGATGCCTCGCCCCCGCGTCGCGTTCCGCATGAAGGGCAGCACGTCCTCGGGACCTCTCGGCCCGCCGTAGGACACCACCAGCACTGCATCGACCATCACATCGCCTCTCGTCGGGGCGCCTCCTCGACGCCGCCCAGATCATCCACCCGCAGCCCGGTGACCGGGCAGCTGTCCTCGTCCAACGTGTCGGGCGCCACCATCCGCGCCGACTCCTGCGCCGGGCCGTCCAACTCCAGGTTGCCCAGCACGGGACGCGTCGGGGCCTCCAGGCCCCACAGCTCGCTCAGCGCCCAGAGGTACTCCTCCGAGCGGCCCTCGACGGCCGCCTTGCGCGCTCGGACGCTCGGCACGTGCACGAGCCGCGCCGCGAGCCGCCGCAGGGCGTGGGCCGCCTCCTCCCGGGTCAGCTCCCGGCCCAGCGGCAGCCGATCGACCTCGTCGTGCACCATGTCGTGCACGGTGTCGCGCAGTGCGATGACCGCGGGGTCCATCTCCCGACCCCGCAGCCGTGCCAGCGCCTCGCCGACGCCGGTGCGCACCAACTCCCGGGCGCGGATCACGTCGCGATGGGCGGCGTCCGGCACGTGGCGCGAGATCGTCTCCAGATCGAGCAGCAGCGCCCCGGGCAGATCGGCGCAGGCGAGCTCCACGTCGCGGCCCACGGCGAGATCCACCAGCACCAGCTCGCGATGGTCGCGCGCGGCGACCGCCTCGCGCACGTCCTCGGCCAGCACGGCGGGGACGCCCGAGCCCCGGCAGGCGACCACGACGTCGGCGTCCACCATCGCCCCGCTCAACGGATCGGCCACGGCGCGCACCCCGGAATGCGAGCGCGCGAAGGCCTCGGCCCGGCCGCTGTGGCTGAACACCGCGATGTCGCGGCAGCCGCGCTCGGCCAGGTCGGCCACGACGGCGCCGGCGTAGGCGCCGGTGCCCACGATGAGCACGCGGGACGCCTGCCAGGCGCGCGGCACCAGGTCGAGCGCCACGCTCACCACGGAGCGGCCGCGCGTCGCGAGCCGGGTGCGCTGCGTGACGAGCCGCGCCGTGCGCAGCGCCTGCTCCACCACCGAGACGAGCAGACCGGACGCCGTGCGCGCGGTCCGCGCCTCCAGAAGGGCGCGGCGCACCTGGGCGGCGACCTCCCGGTCCCCCACCACCATCGAGTCGAGCCCGGCGGTGACGTGGAAGAGGTGGTCGATGGCGTCGGCGTCCGCCAGCTCCAGCAGCGCGACGTCGGCGGGGGCGTCCGGGCCCGAGGTCAGGTCGCGACGCACCGCCTCGGCCACGGCAGCCAGCGGCAGGTCGGACTGCAGGTAGACCTCCACGCGGTTGCACGTGGAGAGCACGAGCGCGCCGGCGATGCCGGGGGTCGCCTCGACGAGGCGCCGCCCGAGACCGGGGACGCCCTGGGCGATGGCCTCGACCGCGCCGAGCCCATGGTCGGCGTGGTGGACGGCAACGAGTTGGATTCCCACGACACTGCCATTGAACCATCCCCGGCCGACAGGTTCGAATGCGTCCGCACCCCCGGCACCCGTCCGCCGCGCGGCATAGGGTGGCAGCGTGCCCCATGCCGACCCGACGACCCCGCCCCTCCTCCGTGCCTTGTCAGGCCACCGTGGCGGCCCGCTGCCCGTGTGGTTCATGCGGCAGGCCGGCCGCTCCCTGCCCGAGTACCGGGAGGTCCGCAAGGGCACCGGCATGTTGCAGTCCTGCCTCATGCCCGAGCTCGCGGCCGAGATCACGTTGCAGCCCGTGCGCCGCCACCGCGTCGACGCCGCGATCTTCTTCTCCGACATCATGGTGCCGCTCAAGCTGGCCGGGGTCGACGTCGAGATCGTGCCCGACGTGGGGCCCGTGATCGCCGAACCGGTGCGCACGGCGTCCGACGTGACGGCCCTCGTCGCGCACGAGCCGGGTGACACCGCCGCGATCACGCAAGCCATCGGCATCATCACCGCCGAGCTGGCCACCACGCCGTCGGGCGACGCGGGGTGGACGCCGCTGATCGGCTTCGCCGGCGCGCCGTTCACCCTGGCGGCCTATCTCGTCGAGGGACGCCCCAGCCGCGACCACCTCGCCGCGCGCGCCATGATGCACGCCGATCCGCAGTCCTGGGGCCGCCTCATGGCCTGGTGCGCGGAGATCTCGGGGCACTTCCTGCGCGCCCAGACCGACGCGGGCGCCTCGGCCGTGCAGCTCTTCGACTCGTGGGCCGGCTCCCTGACGCGCGCCGACTACGTCGCCCACGTCGCCCCCCACAGCCGCGCCGCGCTCGCCGCGGTCCAGGGCGTCGTGCCCCGCATCCACTTCGGCACCGGCACCGGCCACCTGTTGGAGGAGCTCGCCGTGGGGGCGGACGCCGTCGGCATCGACTACCGGACCCCGCTGGACGAGGCCGCCGCCCGCCTGCCCGGAACGCCGCTGCAGGGCAACATCGACCCCGCCCTGCTGGCCGCCGGCGAGGACGCGCTGGACGCCCACCTCACCGACGTCGTCGAACGCGGCCGCGCCGCCCCCGGGCACGTGCTCAACCTCGGGCACGGCGTCCCCCCGAGCACCGACCCCGGGGTGCTCACCCGACTCGTCGAGAGGATCCACGCGCTGTGAGCAGCCACGCAGAAGCCATCGTCATCGGCGGCGGCATGAGCGGCCTGGCCGCCGCCCACCGCTTCACCCAGCTCGGCGTCCGCCCGCTGCTGCTGGAGGCCCGCGGCCAGTGCGGCGGCCTGGTGTTCGGCGCGCCAATCGGCGGCGTCCGCGTCGACCTGGGAGCGGAGTCCTTCGCCCGCCGCAGCAAGGCCACCGCGGAGCTCGCCGAGGAGCTGGGGCTCGAGGTCGTCACCCCCGACGGTGAGTCCTGGATCTGGGCCCACGACGGGTCGACCGACGGCATTGGGGACGGCGAGCAGCCCGGGCACGCGTTCCGCATCCCGCACGGCGTGCTGGGCATCCCGACCGACCTGGACGACCCGCAGGTCGCCGACGCCCTGTCCGAGGAGGGTCTGGCGCGGGCGAGGGAGGATCTCACCCTCGGCCCGGACGCCGGCGCGGACGCCGCCGACCTCGCCACCCTCGTCACCACCCGCCTCGGCGCCGAGGTGCTGGACCGGCTGGTCGATCCCGTCGCCGGCGGCGTCCACTCGGTGCACCCGAGCCAGCTCGCGGTCGACATCGTCGCGCCGGGCCTGCGCGAGGCGCTCGCCGAGGAGGGTTCGTTGGTGGGCGCCGCCGCCGCGCTGCGCGCCAAGGCACCCGAGGGTTCGGTGGTGGCGTCGGTCTCGGGCGGGCTGTTCCGGCTCGCCGAGGCGCTGGTCTCGGCCATCGATGCCGGGGGCGGCACGGTTCGTACTCGCCGCCTGGTGACGGGGATCGCCCGGGACGGCTCCGGGTGGCTGGTCACGCACCACGAGGCCGGCCGCGCGCCGAACCCGGCCGACCCGCCCGTGCCGATCGGCGAACCCGAGCAGGACTGGGCACCCAAGCTCGTCATCGCCCTCGACGGGCGCGCCGCGCTCGACCTGCTGCGCTCGCTGCCCGAGCTGAACATCGGCGACTGGGAGCTCCCCCGCGGCGCCGACCTGACCCAGGTGTGCGTCGCGGTGACCCGCCCCGAGCTGGACGCCGCACCGCGCGGCTCCGGCCTGCTGGTCACGCCGGTGCACGAGGGCGACACCCCCCGCGTGACGTGCAAGGCGCTGACCCACTACTCGGTCAAGTGGCCCACGACGGTCGCGGGCACCGGCCGGCACGTGCTGCGCGTCTCCTACGGCCGCGCGGGCACCCCGACACCGGAGCCCACGCTCGCCGACGCCCTCGCCGACGCCTCGGTGCTGCTCGGCGTCGATCTCGCCGAGACCGACGTGGCCGGCCACGCCGTCATCCACTACCCCAACTCCCTGCCGCCGCACACCCCCGAGCACCGCGACCGCGTGGCCGAGCTGACCCAGGCCGCCGCCGAGCTGGAGGGCTTCGAGATCACCGGCGCCTGGTACGCCGGCACTGGCCTGGCAGCCGTGGTGCCGCACGGCCGCGCCGTGGCAGAGAAACTGTCAGTGGGGGCGTCCACCCTTGGGTCGCATGACGACGATGACGACGGCACCGAGTCCGGCGCGAAGGGCGGGTCCGGGCAGTGATGCTGCGCCTCGGCACGCGAGGCTCGGAGCTGGCGCGCACCCAGTCGGGCCACGTGGCGGACGCCCTGCGCGCGCTGGGCCACGAGGTGGAGCTGGTGACGATCCGCTCCGAGGGGGACGTGACCACCGCGTCCCTGGTCGACGCCGGCGGGCTGGGCGTGTTCGCCGCCGCGCTGCGCCGAGCCCTGCTGGCCGGCGACGTGGACTTGGCGGTGCACTCATTGAAGGACCTGCCGACCGCCGCCGTGCCCGGCCTCACGCTGGCCGCGATCGCGCGGCGCGCCGATCCGGCGGACGTGCTGTGCGCCCGCGACGGCCACACGCTGGCGTCGCTGCCGGCCGGCGCGAAGGTGGGCACCGGCTCGCCGCGCCGCGCCGCCCAGCTGCGGGCGCGGAGACCCGACCTCGTGGTCGTGGAGATCCGCGGCAACGTGGGCACCCGGCTGGCGCGCGCGTTCGGCTCCGACACCACCGAGCCCGACCTGGCCGCCGTCGTGCTGGCCCGCGCCGGGCTGGAACGCCTGGGGCTGCTGGACGCCGCCTTCGAAACCCTCGACCTGCTGCCCGCACCCGGCCAGGGGGCGCTCGGCATGGAGTGTCGCGCCGCCGACACCGCCACCGTCGCGGCGCTGGCTGCGCTGGACGACGAGGCCACCCGCGCGGCCGTCACCGCCGAGCGGGCCGTGCTCGCCGCGTTGGAGGCCGGTTGCGCGGCCCCGGTGGGGGCGTTCGCCACGCTGGCCGACGGCGTGCTCAGCCTGGCGGCCACGGTGCTGGCCACCGATGGCGCCACCGCCGCGCGCACGTCCGTGGCGGAGCCGTGGCCCACCGACGCCGACGCGCTGGGCCGCCGTGCCGCGCGGCGGCTGCTCGGCGACGGGGCGGCCGCGGTCACCCCGCTCGGAGCCGCGCGCCCCAGCCGGCTGGAGGAGTTCCACCGCACCCAGCTGTGGGCCCCCGGTGCCCACCCGGTGCTCGTGGGCCGCCGCATCCTCGTGCCGCGCCCCGACGGGCCGCTCGCCGAGGCCCTGCGCGCCACCGGCGCCGAGGTGGACGCCGTGCCGCTCACCGAGCAGGCGCCGCTGCCCTTCGACCTCCCCGGCGCCCCTGACCCCGTGGACTGGCTGGTGCTCACCTCGGCCACCGGCGTCACGGCCCTCGTCGCGGCCGGGCACGCCCTGAACGATTTGGCGCGGCGCACCGCCGCCGTCGGCCAGGCGACCGCCGCGGCCATCGAGGCGGCCGGTGGGAGGGTCGATCTGGTGGCCGACGGGGATGCCGCCGCGCTCGTCGGCGCCCTGCCCGAGGGCCCGGGAACGGTGCTGACCCCCGGCTCGCAGCTCGCCGCGCCCACGCTGGCCGACGGACTGTCCGCCCGCGGTTGGCGCGTCCACCGGGTCGCGACCTACACCACCCGCCCGCTCCCGGCCGCCCCCGCCGAGCTCGTCGAGGCCTGGCCCACCTACGACGCCGTGGTGCTCACCGCCGGCTCGGTGGCCCGCGCCGTGGCCGACCTGCTTGGCGAGCCGAGCGGTCACACCCGCGTCGTGACGCTCGGCGCCCCCAGCGCCGCCGCCGCCCGCGCCGCCGGCCTGCCCGTACACGCCACCGCCGCCAGCCCCGACGCCGACGGCGTCCTCGCCGCCCTCGTCGACGCCCTCCAGGAGCCCGCATGACACTGCATCACGAATCACGGACGCCAGAACCCAGCACGCCGGCACCCAGTATCCGCCCGCGCCGGCTGCGCACCACGCCCGCGATGCGCGCCCTCGTCCGCGAGACCCGGCTCGCCCGCAGCCAGCTGGTGCTCCCCGTCTTCGTCCGCGACGGCCAGGACGCCCCGCGGCCCATCAGCTCGCTGCCCGGCGTCGTCCAGCACACGCTGGACTCGCTGTGCGCCGAGGCCGAGCGTGCAGCGTCCGCCGGTCTGGGCGGCATGATGCTGTTCGGCGTGCCGCGCGAGGAGGACAAGGACGCCGCCGGCTCGGCCGGCGCCCGGCCGGACGGGATCCTCAACCGCGGCCTGGCCGCCGTGCGGGACGCGGTGGGCGACGACCTGGTGGTGATGGCCGACACCTGCCTGGACGAGTTCACCGACCACGGCCACTGCGGGCTGCTCACCGAGGACGGCCGGGTCGACAACGACGCCACGCTCGAGGCCTACGTCGCGCTGGCCGTGAGCCAGGCGGACGCCGGCGCCCACGTCGTCGGCCCGTCCGGGATGATGGACGGCCAGGTGCGGGCGATCCGCGAAGGACTGGACGCGGCGGGCCACGCGGAGGTCGCGATCCTCGCCTATGCCGCGAAGTACGCGTCGGCGTTCTACGGCCCGTTCCGCGAAGCCGTCGGCTCGTCCCTGCAGGGTGACCGGCGCACCTACCAGCAGGATCCGGCGAACCGGCGCGAGGGTCTGCGCGAAGCGCTGCTCGACCTCGCCGAGGGTGCCGACCTCGTCATGGTGAAACCCGCCGGCTCCTACCTCGACGTGCTCGCCGACGTGGCGGCGGCGTCCGACGTGCCGGTGGCCGCGTACCAGGTCTCGGGCGAGTACGCGATGATCTGCGCGGCCGCCGAGCGTGGCTGGATCGACCGGGACGCCGCGCTCGCCGAGTCGCTCACGTGCATCGTCCGCGCCGGTGCCGATCTCGTCCTGTCATACGCCGCCCTGGAGGTGCCCGCGGTGCGTTAGCCTCCCGGGCATCGCTTCTCGCCCCGGGAGGACCCCATGGGAACGGACCTCATCTGGCAAGTCGTCTCCATGCTGATCTACCTGATCGCGATGGTGACCATCGGGTTCGTGGCCCAGGCCCGCACGAAGGACCTCGGTGACTTCATGCTCGGCGGCCGCGGGTTGGGCCCGTTCGTCGCCGCACTGTCGGCCGGGGCGTCCGACATGTCGGGCTGGCTGCTCATGGGGCTGCCGGGAGCGCTCTACCTCTCCGGGCTCGTCGAGTTGTGGATCGCGGTTGGCCTGACCGTCGGCGCCTGGCTCAACTGGAAATTCGTCGCGCCCCGGTTGCGCGCCTACACGCAGCTCGCGGCCGACTCGATCACGCTGCCGTCCTACCTCGGTGCCCGGTTGCGCGACCCGTACGCCATCCGCCTGGTGGCCGGGGCGATCATCCTCGTGTTCTTCACGCTGTACGTGTCGTCCGGCATGGTCGCCGGCGGGACGTTCTTCGAGTCGTCGTTCGGGCTGCCCTACCTTGCCGGCATGCTGCTCGTCGCCGGGGTCACAGTGCTGTACACGCTGGTGGGCGGCTTCTTGGCCGTGTCGTGGACCGACGTCGTCCAGGGCTGCATGATGGTCACCGCCCTCGTGCTGCTGCCGATCGTGGGCGTGATCCACGTGGGCGGCCCGGGCGCGATGCTCGACGCCATCAACGCCGTCGACCCGAGCCTGCTCAGCTTCACCAGCGGGGCCACCGTGGTGGGCGTGGTGTCGTCGCTGTCGTGGGGGCTGGGCTATTTCGGGCAGCCGCACATTCTCGTGCGGTTCATGGCCCTGACGGACGCCGCCGAGGCCACGGCCGGACGGCGCATCGGCATCACGTGGATGGTGCTGAGCTGCCTCGGTGCCGCCGCGACCGCGCTGGTCGGCATCGCCGTCTACACCCACGACACCGGCCAGCTCGCCAACCCCGAGGCGGTCTTCATCACTTTGGGCCAGCTGCTGTTCCACCCGCTGCTGGCCGGGTTCCTGCTGGCGGCGATCCTGGCCGCGATCATGTCCACCATCTCCTCGCAGCTGTTGGTCACCAGCTCCGCCCTCGTGGAGGACATCTTCCGCGCCTTCGCCGGCCGCGAGATCAGCGCCCGGGGTGGGCTGTGGCTCGGCCGCGCGGGCGTCCTGCTGGTGTCCGTCGTGGCCGCGCTCCTGGCGCTCAACCCCTCGGGCACGATTCTTGATCTGGTGGCGTTCGCCTGGGCCGGCTTCGGTGCCGGGTTCGGCCCGACGATCCTGCTCTCCCTGTTCTGGCGCCGACTCACGAGCGTGGGCGCGCTCGCCGGGATGATCGTCGGCGCCCTCGTCGTGTTCTGGTGGGGATCGGTCGACGGCGGCCTGTTCGATCTCTACGAGATCCTGCCCGGGTTCCTCGCCAACCTGCTGGTCGCCGTCGGGGTGTCGCGGCTCACCGGCGCCCCGTCCGGCGTGGACGCCGAGTTCGAGGAGGTCGCCGCCCTCGCGCGCCACTGAGGTGGGTCGCCGACGCCGGCGAAGACTGTCCGAGGGGCGCGGTACGGTGGGGAAACCGCCACCGGAAGGAGCCCACTCGTGACCGACATGGCCGAGGTCTATGCCCGCGCCTGCGCCGTGATTCCGGGCGGGGTGAGTTCGCCCGTACGGGCCTTCGGGTCGGTGGGCGGCACGCCGGTGTTCCTCGCGTCGGCGTCCGGGCCGCACGTGGTGGACGTCTTCGGCCGCACGTACGTCGACCTGGTGTGCTCGTGGGGGCCCGCGCTGCTCGGGCACGCCCACCCCGAGGTGGTGGCCGCGGTGACGGACGCCGCCGCGCGCGGCCTGTCCTTCGGCGCGCCGACGACGGCGGAGGTGGAGCTGGCCGAGCTCATCCGCGGCCGCGTGCCCTCCGCCGAGAAGGTGCGGTTCACCTCGACCGGCACCGAGGCGACGATGACGGCGATCCGCGTGGCGCGCGGGGCGACCGGGCGCGACGTGATCGTGAAGTTCGCCGGCTGTTACCACGGCCACTCCGACGCCCTGCTCGCCGCAGCCGGCTCCGGCGTCGCGACGGCGGGCCTGCCCGGCTCGGCGGGCGTGACGCGGGCGGCGGCGTCCGACACGCTGGTGCTGCCCTACAACGACGTCGCCGCGCTGGAGGCGGCGTTCGCCGAGCGGGGCGACGACATCGCGTGTGTGATCACCGAGGCGGCGCCGGCCAACATGGGCGTGGTGCCGCCGGCGCCGGGCTTCAACGCCGCGATCCGGGCCCTGACCAGCGCCCACGGCGCGCTGATGATCTCTGATGAGGTGCTGACCGGGTTCCGCGTGGGCCCGGCGGGCTGGTGGGGTCTGGAATCCGACGAGGCCGCCGGTTGGACGCCCGATCTCGTGACCTTCGGCAAGGTCGTCGGCGGCGGCATGCCGCTGGCGGCGCTCGGCGGGCCCGCGGCGCTGATGGACCTCTTGGCCCCGCTGGGCCCCGTGTACCAGGCGGGCACCTTGAGCGGCAATCCGCTGGCGACCGCGGCCGGCATCGCCACGCTGCGGCTGGCCGACGACGCCGTGTACGCCCACGTGGACCGGGTGTCGGCCGAGCTGCAGGACGAGGTCGCCGCGGCCCTGGACGCCGCGGGCGTCGCCCACCGCGTGCAGCGCGCCGGCAACCTGTTCAGCGTGTTCTTCGGCGAGCACGCCGCCGGCGAGGGCGTCGCCAACTACGCGGCCGCGCAGCGCCAGGAGGCCTTCCGGTACACCGCGTTCTTCCACGCGATGCTGGACGCCGGCGTCGCCCTGCCGCCGAGCGTCTACGAAGCCTGGTTCCTGAGCTCCGCGCACGACGACGCGGCCATGGGCCGGATCGCCGCCGCGCTGCCCGCGGCGGCCCGCGCGGCGGCGTCCGCGGTGGCGCCGACGCCTGCCTGAGCGGGGGCTCAGCGCCGGCCGGAGCGAGCCAGCGCGACGGCTCCCGCCAGCACGGCGGCGGCCACCAGCGCGACCCACCACCAGCCGCGCGGCACGGCACCGCCGAGCAGCCCGGCGGCCACGACCAGCCCGGACGCGAGGGCCACGACCGCCAGGTATCCGGCCGCACGCGCCGCGACCACCCCGGCGGCGCGGCGTCCGATGCCGACGTGGACGGGCGCGGACGCCATCGCCGCGGCGCTGAGGTGTGCCAGGCCGAGCAGCGCCGCTGCGCCCACCCACAGCGGCCACGGCGTGGCTGCGCCGGCCGCCACCCACCACAGGGCCAGGGCCGCCAGCTCCCAGGCGGCCAGTTCCTCCAGCCCCAGCGCGACGACGCCGATCGCCAGGGCCGCGACCACGAGCGCCGCCAGCCAGGCCGGCCCGCCCGGCGCCTGCGGCCACGCCCACCACGCCACCCCGGCGACGGCGAGCAGGTGCAGCGCGCGCACGGTGAACCCCCACGGGCTCACCCGCTGCCCGGCCCACGCCGCCCAGCCCCCCACGAACCCCAGCGCGTCCCCGACACCCGGCACCCGCGCGACCCGCCGCGTCCGCTCGCCCCGGGTCATCCCCGGGCCCCCGCCCGCGGTGCCGATCGCGCCTGGGCCATGGCCAGCAGCACCCCGCCCAGCGAGGCCGGCCCGCGCCATGGCACGACCGGGACGCCGATGCGGTTGAGCCCGGTGATCGTGGCCGTCCGGCCGAGGCGGCGCAGCTGCCAGGCCTCCGCGGCCCAGGATTCATCGGCCGAGCGTCGCGGCAGCCCGGCCTTGGTGCCCAGCCGCTCGGGGAAGGTGTCGATGCACACCACCTCGGCGCCGCCGCGGGTGAGCCGGACCAGCTCGGTGATCGCGCGCTCGTGCAGCAGCGGTGAGCAGAAGAACACCAGGGTGCCCGGCACCAGCGATTCGACGCGGCGGTCGGGCGTCCGGGCGCGGCCGCCGCGCTCCATCCGGCCGAGCGCCTCGAGGATCGAGCGGGCCTGCCGCGGGCCCGACCCCGCGGGCAACGCCGGGATGCGGCGGGCCAGGTCGTGGACCCGCACCCGGTCCCCCAGCCCGAGGTAGTGCTGGCTGATGGCGGCAACCGCCCGGGCCATGAGGTCGAGGCTCGTGGCCTCCTCGCGCTCCACACCGGGCAGGTCGGTGCCGGTGTCGGTGACGATCAGCACATGGGTGTCGCGATCGGTGAGCGTGGCGTTGACGTGCAGCCCGCCCTTGCGCGAGGTGACCCGCCAGTTGATGCGTCGCAGCCGATCGCCGGGCCGGAACTCCCGCACGTGGCTCAGTGCGCTGCCGTCCCCTGGTGCCGCGGACGTGTGCTGCCCCGTCACGCCGATCGGCCGCGCCACGCCGCTGCCGCCAACCAGGTCGAGCGCCGCCGGGCGCACGAGCAGCCCCGTCTCCTCGGTGACGAGGGTCGCCCGCCAGGCCCACGCGGCGTCCGACAGCACGACCGTCGCGCCGGGCAGCCGGTGGCGGCCCCAGCGGTCGGGGGTCAGGCGCAACGTGACGTCGTCCGTTTTGGCGTCCAGCACCGCCGAGCGGGCGGCCCAGTCGCCCGGAACGTCCCCCCAGGCCGCCACGACCTGCGGCGCCGGTGCGTTCAGGCGGACGCCGATCCGCGCGGCCCGGCCCTCGGCCAGCGCCTGCTGGCGGGCCCGGACGCGCGCCGTCGGGGTGGTGCCCGGCCGCGTCAGCAGCGCCCAGGCACCGTGCACGACGAACGGCGTGGCGAGCACAGCGAGGTCGAGGCGGCCGAGGACGGCGGCGGCCACCACCAGCGCCACGCCCAGCGCGGCCGACCGGACGAGCGCGGCCGTGGGGGCCCACCGGCCCGCCGCGTCGGCCCGCTCGCCCACGCCCGCCGCGCTGCTCACGGTCACGCCGGTTCGAGGTCGTCGGCGTCGGGCACGGGCACCTGGGCGACCACCTGGTCGACGATCGTCGCAGGCCCGACGTCCTCCAGCCACAGCTCGGGCTTGACGACGATGCGGTGGACGAGGGCCGGCCGCGCCAAGGCCTTGACGTCCTCGGGCACCACGAAGTCGCGTCCCCGGATCAGCGCGAGCGCGCGCCCGGCGGTCAGCAGGGCGAGCGAGCCGCGGGGCGAGGCGCCCACCAGCACGCTCGGGTGGTGCCGCGTCGCGCCGGCCAGGGCGACGACGTAGCGTCCGACCGATTCGGCGACGTGGACGCGCTCCACGGCCTCCTGCACGGCGAGCAGGCCGTCGGCGTCCAGCACGCGGGCGACCTGTTGCTCCTCCCGCCCCCGCCCGATGCGGCGGCTGAGCACCTCCCACTCCTCGTCGGCGCTCGGGTAGCCGAACGACACGCGCAGCAGGAAGCGGTCGAGCTGCGCCTCGGGCAGCGGGTAGGTGCCCTCGTGCTCGATCGGGTTGGCGGTGGCGAGCACGTGGAACGGACGCGGCAGCGGGAAGGTCGTGCCCTCGACCGTGACCTGCCGCTCCTGCATCGCCTCGAGCAGGGCCGCCTGCGTCTTCGGCGGCGTCCGGTTGATCTCATCGGCCAGAAGCAGCCCTGCGAACAGCGGCCCCGCGCGGAAGGAGAACTCCGCGCGGGCTTGGTCGTAGACGAAGCTGCCCGTCACGTCGGAGGGCAGCAGGTCGGGCGTGAACTGGGCGCGGCGGAACTCCAGCCCGAGCGCCTGGGCCAGCGAGCGGGCGGCGAGGGTCTTGCCGAGCCCGGGGAGATCCTCCAGCAGCACGTGCCCGCCGGCGAGCACGCCCGCGAGCACCACCGTGAGGTGCTCGCGCTTGCCGACCACGGCGCGGTCGACCTCGTCCAGCACCCGGGACGCCGCCGCCGCGGCCGCGGCCAGCCGGTCGGGATGGAGGCGTTCGTGCGGGCGGCCGGGCGTGGGCCCTGGCGTGGGTCCGGGTGCGGTGGCGGCCCGGGCGGGGTCGGTGGACGGGCGTTCGGGTTGGGTCACAGGTCCTCCAGTTCGGCGAGCAGGGAGCGCAGGACGCGCCGGTTGAGTGGGGGCGGCACGGCGTCCGGATCATCGCGCGTGGCCAGGTGGGCGCGCAGCTGCGGCGAGAGGTGGTCGGGAGCGGACGCCCACACGTCGGTGGGGTCGACGCCCGGCATCGCGGCGAGCTTGGCCGCGGTGATCTCGGCCAGGGCGTCCGCCAGGTACCGCGTCGAGAAAGCGCGGCCGGGCCGCGCGCCGGCGAGTCGGAAGGCCCAGGCGTCCGCGGCGGCGTCCGCCTTGGCGTTCAGGGTGCCGGGCGGACGGGGCGGCGCGGGCCAGGCGACCGGGGCCGCGGCCGGCCGGCCGATGAGCCACCCCACCACGGCCACCCCGACGCCGAGGGCCACCCACCCCGCCGGCTGGAACGCCAACCCCAGGACGGACGCGAGCAGCAACACCCCCGCCACGACGGCCCCGACCTTGGCCAGGACGCCGAGCAGGCCGCGCAGCGCCGGCGTCACGGGCGGGCTCCGTCGTGGGGGGCGCCGGCGGCGAACGCGGCGAGCAGGCTCTCCAGGCAGTCGACGGCCCGGTCGCGGGCCGCGTCGCCGAGGGGGCGTCCGGAGAACATCGCCGCCCGGTAGAGGTCGGCGAGGCGGTGCAGATCGGCCGGATCGGCCGGGGTGTGGCGGAGCACGTCCACGGTGAATTCCTCCGCCGTGTCGGCCGGGCCGCGCGGCACGCCGGACGCCGCCGCCACCTCCTCCAGCCGGCGCCAGCAGGCGACGATGGCGTCACCCACGGCCAGGCCGCTGCGGAGGCGGGCGAGGGACGCGGCGAGCGTCTCGGCGGCGTCGGCGGTGATCTCGTCGGCGGACACCTCGACGCCCTCCTCGGTGCGCGTCTCGTCCCCACCGCGGCCGACCCCCGGCGCGCGCCACCGCACGCGGAGCAGCCAGCGGACGAGCACGGCGAGCACGAGGAGCCCCAGCAGCGCCCCCACGGTCATCAGGACCCAGCCGAACACCTGGGTGGCGGTCTCGTTGGGTTCGATCTCGGGAAACATCGTCTGCGTCGGGGCGGGCTCGGGCGAGGCGGTGGGCACGACCATGGGCGAGGGAGGTGTCGTCGGCCGTGGAGTGTCCTGCAGCAGCGGGCCGAGCGGGCTCGTCGCCGCCCAGGCCATCACGAGCAGCAGGGCGACCGTGCCGAGCGCCACGCCCACGACCCTCCCCCGCTGCGCCCGCTCCATGCCCGGAGTCTAAACGGTGCCCCTACCACCGTCCGGGTTGGCACCGACTTGGCATTTGGACCCGAGGAAATGGCGCCATGGCGCGATTTCCTCGGGTCCAAATGCCCGCCAGGGGGGAGGCGTCGCCCCGGCGCGCCCGGGGGTCAGCGCCCAGTCAGGCGGGCGAACAACCCCTTCCTCGCGGCGGGGTCGTCGGCGTGGCCGCCGCACCATTCACCCGCGGGCACCGAGGCCCGCACGGCGTCGACGTGCTGCCCGCATCCGGCCCAGGTGGTCTTGCCGCAGCGCTTGCAGGGGACGGGTCGGCACATGGAAGTTCCTCTCGTATCGATCGTCGCGTTCGGACGTCGGGTTCCGGTCGGGCCCATCCGCGCAATGGGGTGAGCCGTCACCGACCAGTATACCCCCAGGGGTATAGTGGCGTCATGCGTGCCATCATCATCGGAGGCGTCGCCGGCGGCATGAGCGCGGCGACCCGGCTCCGGCGCCTCAACGAATCCGCCGAGATCATCGTGCTCGAGCGCAGCGGCTACGTGTCCTTCGCCAACTGCGGCCTCCCCTACCACGTGGGCGGCGTCATCGAAGAGCGTTCGGCCCTGCTCCTCCAAACGCCTGCGTCCCTGGCCGACCGATTCCGGCTGGACGTGCGGCTCAACACCGAGGCCATCGAGATCGATCGCGGGCGGCGCGTCGTGGTGGCCCGCGACGCCCGCGGCACCGAGGAACTCCCCTACGACAAGGTCATCCTCTCACCGGGGGCGCGCCCGCTGCGTCCCCCGATCCCCGGGATCGAGCGTGCCCTCAGCCTGCGCGGCGTGGAGGATCTGGACGCCATCGTCGCGGCCGCGGCGGGCTCCCGGACGGCCGTCGTGATCGGCGGGGGCTTCATCGGCGTCGAGATGGCCGAGAACCTGGTGCACCGCGGCCTGCGTGTCGCCCTCGTCGAGGCCTTACCCCAGGTGATGGCGCCGCTGGACCCCGAGATGGCAGCCCCCGTGCACGACGCCCTGCGCGAGCACGGGGTGACGCTGCACCTGAGCGACCATGTCACCGCCATCGGCGCCGACACCGTCACCACGGCGTCCGGCGCCACCCTCCCGGCCGACCTGGTGATCGCCGCCCTCGGCGTCCGCCCCGAGACCCGTCTGGCCACGGACGCCGGCCTCACCCTGGGGCCGCGGGGCGGCATCGCGGTCGACGCGCGGCACCGCACCGACGACCCCGACATCTACGCGGTCGGGGACGCCGCGGAGAAGGTCGGCGCCCTCGACGGGGAACCCATCCTGGTGCCGCTGGCCAACACCGCCAACCTCGCCGGGCGGCGCGTGGCCGACGACATCGCAGGGCCGCCCGGCACCGCCCGTCGCGTGCTGGGCACGGCGATCGTGGGCGTGTTCGGGCTCCAGGTCGCCAGCACAGGCGTCAACGAGAAACGTCTCCGCGACGCTGGGCGACGCCACCGCGTCATCCACACCCATCCGTCCTCGCACGCGGGCTACTACCCCGGTGCGGAGTCGCTGGCGCTGAAGCTGCTCGTCGATCCCGAGTCCGACGCCATCCTCGGCGCCCAGGGGGTGGGACGTGCGGGCGTCGACAAGCGCATCGACGTGATCGCCACGGCGATGGCCGGCGGCATCACAGCGTCCGGGCTCGCCGAGCTCGAGCTCGCCTACGCACCCCAGTTCGGCTCGGCAAAGGACCCGGTCAACCTGCTCGGCCACGTCGCGGACAACCTGCGCTCGGGTGTGGCGCGCTCGCTCCAGTGGCACGAGTTGGACGCCGCCGTGGCCGCCGGCGCAACCGTCGTTGACGTGCGCACGCCGACGGAGTTCGCGGCGGGCGCCATCCCCGGCGCGCTGCCGATCCCCATGGATGAGCTCCGCGACCGCCTCGGCGAACTCCCCGATGGGCCGCTCGTGGTGCACTGCGCCGTGGGTGTGCGTGGGCACACCGCGGCCCGCATCCTCACCCAGCACGGCCGCGACGCGGTGAACCTCGACGGCGGGTACGTCACGTGGCGTGCGGGGACCCAGGAGGTGGGCGCTGCCTGACCCCGTCAGGCGAGCCGTTGCCCAAGGTGGTTCAGGCGAGGGAGAGGAACATCTTCTCCAGCTTGTCTGCATCCACCTGGGAGTGCTCGGGATCGGCGAGGCACTGCCGCAACCCGCGGGAGATGGTCGTGAATCCTGCGCGGTCAACCGCCTTGGCGGCGGCGGCGAGCTGCGTCACGATGTCCTCACATTCGCGACCGCCCTCGATCATCGCGATGATGCCGCCGAGTTGGCCCTGGGCACGGCGCAGCCGGGCCACGACGTCTTTCATCTGGTCCGGATCAAGTTGCACAATGACCTCCCTCGTCGCCCCCACGATACCCCCGTAGGTATCGGTGGGGGGCGCGCCTCCCCACCCTCAGCTGGCATTTGGACCCGAGGAAATGGCGCCATGGCGCCATTTCCTCGGGTCCAAATGCCCCGTCCCCACGGCCCGCGCGAGGGGGCAGCGGTCGCTCGGTAGAATCGTGGCTCCCGTTCGAAGGACAGCCCCATGGCCCAGGCCGCTCCCGACCAGTACGCCCGCCGCGTGAAGGAGCTCAGCTCCCAGATCCGCAAGATGCGCGGCTGGATCGCGTCCGACCCCAGCCAGGCCGAGCCGCTCGTGGATGCTCTCAACGAGGTGACCGCGCTCCGCCTGCTCATCCACGCCTGGTTGCCGTCGTTCGCCGACGCCCAGGACGCCCTCAGCCGAGCCGGACAGCTGGTCGCCTTCCACGGCTCTGTCGGGCCCTTCACCCCCGTGGACGACGCCGCACGCTTCTTCACTGCCACCACCCACGTGGCGGTGGCCCAGGCCGGGGGCGGCCAGCCCGCCGGCGCGGCCCAGACCGTCGCGGCGTTGCGTGCGTGGCTCACCCTGCTCCCCCACCTCGATCTGCCCCCGGCGCTCGCGCCCCGCACCGCCGTCTGGTTCCTCATGGCGTCCGCCCAGGGGGCCCTGGCGGCCGGCGACGTCGGCGCCGCGAACGCAGCCGCGGACGCCGCCCGCGCCCGGGCCGTCGAGGGCGGCCTGGCCGGGTCGGACGAGGCGTTGCTCCTCGTGGACGTCCATCTACTCGTCTCGGATCTCCGCTGGGTCGCGGGGCTGGAGCAGGACGCCGTCGCCGCCGCTCGCGATGCGGTGACCGCCGCCCGGGATGCCGCCGCGCCGGTGATCACCGCAACCCACCGGGTGGGTGAGGCGCGGGCCACGCGCGTCCTCGAACCGCTCGCGGACGCGACGAACGCCCTCGCCGACCGGCTCGCCGCCACCGGTGACCGCGACGCCGCCCTCGCCGAGCGCGGCCGACTGGTGTGCGAGCTGCGCTCCGCATCCGCGCGCCTCGGCGACCCCGCGCGGGCCGCCCTGGCTCTGACCCTGGCTGATCTCGGCCGCGACCTGCGCCTCGCCGAACGCTCCGAGAAGGCCCTGGACGCCGTCGGCGAGGCCGCGTCGCTGGCCGGGGACCTCGCCGCCGCTGAGGCGACACCCGGCGCGCGGTTCGACGTGCAGGCCCTCACCGTCACCGAGCTGGCGCTCGTGCTGCTCGACTCCGGCGACCCGGACGCCGCCGCCGACGCCCTGGCGTCCCTGTTCGACCGCTTCGCCTCCCTCAAACGACCCGCCGGCCACGAGGCTGCGCTGGCCGGGGCACTCTTGGCGCGGGCCGCCGTCGAGGCACCCGGCGATCCCCAGGCGTCCGAGCGCTCGCTCCAGGAAGCCCACGCTCTGGTCGCCGGCCTGCTGGACGCCACGCCCGCCGGCCGCACCCTCTGGGCGGGCGCCCCGGCCGAGGAGGTCGCCCACGACCGCGCCCGGGGCCGCCTCAGCCGCTCGCCCCTGCCGACGCCGCACTGGGAGCCCCTGTCGGACGCCGACGCCCTCGCCGGAACGACGCGCGGCCGTGCCGTGCCGGAGCCCATCGCGGAGCCGGAGCCCGTAGCCGAGCAGGTCGCGGCACCCGAGCCGGCCGCCGAGCGCGAACCCGTCGCGGCACCCGAGCCTGTCGCGGCACCCGAGCCTGTCGCCGAACCCGTCGCGGAACCGGAGCCGGTTGCCGAGCCCGTCGCCGTTCCGGACACCATCGTTGAGCCGGAGCCGGAGCCGGAGCCGGAGCCGGAGCCAGAGCCGGCGCCGCAGGCCGAACCGGAACCGATCCTCGACCCGCAACCAGCGACAGCGCCGGAACCTCAGCCCGAGCCCGAACTCCAGCCCGAACCCCAGCCCGAGCCGACCCCCCGGGCGGACGCGGTGGCCGCCCTGGTGGGGCAGGCGGCCGAGCGGTACGCGTCCGCCCGGGCCGCAGGCGACCGGCGGGAGGCGCTCGCGGCGGCGGTCGCGTGGGTCGAGAGCATTCGCCCGCTCGAGGGCGCGGACCGCACCACCTGGGGGCCGCGGCTCGTCGAGGCCCTGCACGCCCTGGGTGAGGCGCGCTTCCGCGCCGGCGACTGGTGGGGGTCACGGCAGCCGAACAAGGAGGCCAAGCAACTCGCCAAGGAGTTGGGCCTCTGACGCCCACGGCACCCGGCGCGCGTTAGGGTCGGGTCATGCCGGATGACTTCCTGGTGGCGCGCAACCCCGAGGAGAATTCATCCCTGCCGTTCCTCATCCGCATCCCGCTGGGCGAGCGCGGCATCGTGCTGAAGGCGCGCGAGGCGTGGCCCCGCACGGCCAAGGTCTACTGCCACCGCGCCGACGCCTGGCCCGACGAGCCCGACGTCGTCGAGCGCGTCGGCACCCGCTCGTGCCAGAAGCGCGGCGCCGCGATCGACCTTGTTCTCGACCGCGGCCGGGAGAACCGCTCGCAGTTCGTCCTCACCTATGTGCGCGGGCGCGAGGCCATCTTCTGGCAGACCTCCCGGACGACCAAGCAGGCCCGGCCCCACGCCTCCGCGCCGACGGGACGCGCGCAGGGGCGTCCGGACCTGGAGATCCTCGTCGACGCCCACGAGCGCTACGCCTGGAAATTCTCCGATCTCCCGGTCACGACGCGCACGAAGGCGCTGGCCGCCGGTGACTACGGCGTCGAGGTGGACGGGCGGCTCGTGGCCAGCGTGGAGCGCAAGTCGCTCGCCGACCTCATCAGCACCCTCAGCAGCGGCAGGATGCGCTACGTTCTCGCCGACCTCAGCTCACTTCCCCGGGCCGCGCTGGTGGTGGAGGACCGGTATTCCAAGATCTTCGCCGACGCCCACGTCCGTCCTTCGGTGATCGCGGACGCCGTGGCCGAGTGCCAGGCGCGCTTCCCGAGCGTCCCGGTGATCTTCGCCGAGAACCGCGCATTCGCCCAACAGTGGGCCTACCGCTTCCTCGCCGCCGCGCTCACCGAGATCGAGGCGGACGCCCCCGCCGCCTCACGGCTGGCCGAGCTGCCGACCGCGCCATTGCCGCCCCGCGCCCCCACGACCGCCGAGATTCGCGCGTGGGCCCTCGCCGAGGGGCTCCCGGTCAGCGATCGGGGCCGGCTGCGCCCGGACGTGCTCGCGGCCTACGCCGCAGCGCACCCCACCGAGCCATGACTCCAGCGTTCCCCGGCAGGGCCAGGGCCAGCACCCGGCCGGCTCAGGCCTTCTTCTTCAAGTCGCGCCGCAGCTCGGGCGGCAGCGCGAAGACGAGATTCTCCTCGGTGAGACGCTCCTCGACGGCGGCCGGGTAGCCGCGCTCGACCAAGTAGTCGAGCACCCCCTGCACGAGGGCGTCCGGCACGGATGCACCCGAGGTGACGCCCACCTTCTCGACACCCTCGAGCCACGCCGGGTCGATCTCACCGGCGTTGTCGACGCGGTGGGCATCCTTGGCGCCGGCCTCCAGCGCGACCTCGACGAGCCGCACCGAGTTGGACGAGTTCTGGGAGCCGACGACGATGACGAGGTCGGCGTCCGCCGCGATCTGCTTGACCGCCGACTGGCGGTTCTGGGTGGCGTAGCAGATGTCATCGCTCGGCGGGTCGATGAGCTTCGGGAACTTCTCGCGCAGGCGGGTCACCGTCTCCCAGGTCTCGTCCACGCTGAGGGTGGTCTGCGAGAGCCAGGCCACCTGGCTGGCGTCCTTCACCTCGACGCCGTCGACGTCGTCGGGGTGCTCGACGAGGATCGTCCGCTCGGGCGCCTCGCCCATCGTGCCCTCGACCTCCTCATGGCCCGAGTGGCCGATGAGCAGGATCTGGTTGCCCTGGCCGGCGAAGCGCTTGGCCTCGTGGTGCACCTTGGTGACGAGCGGGCACGTGGCGTCGATCGTCTTGAGCTGGCGGGCGGCCGCCTGGTCGTGGACGGCCGGGCTCACCCCGTGCGCGGAGAACACCACCGTCGCCCCCTCCGGCACCTCGGCGACCTCCTCGACGAAGATCGCCCCGCGCGCCTCGAGGTCTTCCACCACGTGCCGGTTGTGCACGATCTGCTTGCGCACGTACACCGGGGGGCCGTACAGGTCGAGGGCCCGCTCGACGGTGATCACCGCACGGTCCACCCCCGCGCAGTAACCCCGGGGGGCTGCGACGACAACGCTCTTGGTCATGCGGGCGAGTCTACCGAGCCGTCCTGGACGCCTCGGCGCGCGATCCCCACGTATTCCCACAGACCCCCACCGTTGCCAACCTTTGCCTTCATGTTGAGCGTACGTTTGAGTCGCGTAGACTAATAGTCGTGTTGGGGAGCTACCCCAGCCACCTTCCCCGAAGGAGAAACACCATGAGCTTCCTGAACGATGTCACCCGCTCCCTCGCCCTGCTCGGCCTGGCGACCGCCCCGGCCACCGCGGGCAACTACCAGATGATGCGCGACCTGCTCGAGGGCAACGAGGACGCCGAGATCTGAGCCCCCACCACCCCGATCGACCGACTTCCCGAGAGGAGGAAACACACATGAAGTTCTTCGGTTACGTCGTCGAGTCCTGGAAGGAACTCGCCGAGCTCGAGCTCAAGGCCAAGGGCCTGCTCTGAGCCCACCCAACACCACCGGTTCGCACTCGCTGACGACCAGCCCGAACCACCCGGAGCCCTCCCCACGACGCAGTGGCGGTGGGCATCTTCGGTCTCTGGGGCCATGTGGCCCCGGTCAGGGGTAGCGTCACCCCATGGAGTACCGGCGCCTCGGCCGTCTCGGCCACGAATCCTCTGTCCTCATCTATGGCGCGGCGTCGCTCGGGGCCGTCAGCCAGGACGTCGCCGACGCCTCGGTCGCCGAAGCCCTCGCGGCCGGCATCAACCACATCGACGTCGCGGCCAGCTATGGGGACGCCGAGCTGCGCCTGGGCGCGATGATGGACGACCTGCGGCCGCGTGTCTTCCTCGCCACCAAGACCGGCGACCGGGACGCCGAGGGTGCATGGGCGTCCATCAACCGCTCCCTCGAACGGCTGCGCACCGATCGGATCGACCTCATCCAGCTCCACGAGGTGGGCCAGCAGGAGACCCTCGACGAGGTCACCCGCACCGGCGGGGCGCTGGAGGCGCTCGTCCGGGCGCGCGACGAGGGGCTCGTGCGCGGCATCGGCATCACGGGCCACCACCACACGGCACCGGCCACCCACGCCGAGGCGCTGCGGCGCTTCGACTTCGACACCGTGCTGACGCCGCTGAACCGGCGGCTGTGGCGCGTCCCGGGGTACGCCGACGACTTCGCGGCCCTCGCCGAGATGACGCAGGCCCGCGACGTCGGGCTGATGACGATCAAGATGATCGCGCGGCGTCCCTGGCCCGACGACGAACGAGAGCTCGCCACGTGGTATGAGCCGTTCACCGAGCAGCAACTCATCACGGCGTCGCTCGCCTGGCTGCTGAACGGCCACCCCGAGGTCACCGGGTTGGCGACGGCCGGCGAGACGCGCCTGCTGGGCCGGGTGATTGCGGGCGAGCGTGCGCGGGTCGGCCTGTCCGCCGAGGACGCCGCCGCCACCCTGGACGCCCTGCCGGCCTCCGAGTACGTCTCCGTCTACGACGGGTAGCCCGCACGGGCGACCGTTTGGTGGAAACATCGCCGTGGTTGCCCTGACGGGGCATCAATATTTCGCTCCGAGGCCCCGTAGGCCGTAGAATCAGGGGTGTCAGTAGCCAACTGGCGCCCACCGGCCGGACCGCGCCGGAGCAACACGTAAAGGAAACACAGTGCAGCCGTTCGTCATCATGGTCGCCCAGGGCCACGCCGCGCAGATGGCCCACCTCACGCGCCGCTGAACCACAGCGTCGCCTCGACAGCCCGAGCCCGCACCGCACCGTCGGTGGCGGGCTCGTTGCCTGTCCGGACGCCTCGCGTCCCTCGGCACGCAGAACTGTCCGGGGCACGCCGTAGGCTGGCGGCCATGGCCCTGGAGAGTTCCCCCGAGCAGCCGCAACCGCTGCGCGCGGTGGTCACCGCGCTGAAGGGCTGGGTGGAGCGCACGGGCGCGGTCTGGGTCGAGGGTCAGGTCATCCAGGTCAAGCGTCGCGCCGGGTACGCCGTCCACTTCCTCACCCTGCGCGACAAGCTGGCCGACGTCTCGGTGCAGGTGAGCATCTCCACCGCGGTGTTGGACGCCGCCGGTCCCGTCCCCGAGGGCACGCTGGTGGCCGCGTGGGTGCGCGCCACGGTGTTCCCCGGCAGCGGCTCGCTGACCTTCGAGTGCCGCGACCTACGGCCCTCCGGCGAGGGGCGCCTGCTCGCCCACCTCGAGCAACGCAAGCGCGCCCTCCAGGCGGAGGGCCTCTTCGATCCGGCGCTGAAGAAGCGGCTCCCCTTCCTGCCGCGTGCCATCGGGCTGGTGACGGGCAAGGATTCCGCCGCCGAGCGCGACGTGGTGGAGAACGTGCTGCGCCGCTGGCCGGCCGCCCACATCGTCACCCGCCACGCCCTGGTGCAGGGCCAGCAGGCGGTCGAGCAGGTGACGGACGCCGTGCGCGCGCTCGACCGCTCCGGCGAGGTGGACGTCATCGTCATCGCCCGCGGCGGCGGCTCGTTGGAGGACCTGCTGCCGTTCTCCGACGAGACCCTGGCCCGCGCCGTCCACGCCTGCCGGACGCCCGTGGTGAGCGCGATCGGCCACGAGCCGGACGTCCCGATCCTCGACCTGGTGGCCGACGTCCGAGCCTCCACACCCACCGACGCCGCCAAGCTGGTCGTGCCGGACGCCGCCGAGGAGGCGCGCGTCGTCGCCACCGGACGCGATCGGCTGCGGGAGGCGGTCGTGCGCCGGGTGCGCTCCGAGCAGGACCGCCTGGGCGCCCTCCGCTCGCGTCCCGTGCTCGCGGACCCGAGCGGGGCCATCACCCTGCAGTCCGAGCGGCTGACCGAGATCCGTGCGCGGCTGGGGCGCGGCGTCCGGCGGGCACTGGAGCGGGAGGACGACTTCCTGTCCGGCTCGCTCGCGCGCGTGCGGGCCCTGTCGCCCCGGGCCACCCTGCAGCGTGGCTACGCGATCGTGACCACCGACGACGGCCGGACGGTGGCGTCCATCGCCGACGTCGAACCCGACGAGACGATCATCGCCCGGCTGCTCGACGGCGACATCGCCGCGGCCGTGATCGATGTCGAACCCCACGCCCACGAGGAACACGCCCACGAGGAGGAACGGTGAGCGAGAACGCACCGGAGGAAAAGCTCAGCTACGAGCAGGCCCGCGAGCAACTGGTGGAGGTGGTGCGCCAGCTCGAGTCGGGCCACGTGCCGCTGAGTGAGTCGATGGCACTGTGGGAGCGCGGGGAGAAGCTGGCCGCGCAGTGCCAGGCGTGGCTCGACGGGGCGAAGGCGAAGATCGACGCCGCGCGGAGTTCGGCCGACGCCTGAGTTGGGGTGCCCCGCGGGCGTGTCGTAGACTCACCGGGCCAGGTCCCCATCGTCTAGCGGCCTAGGACTCCGCCCTTTCAAGGCGGCAGCGCGGGTTCGAATCCCGTTGGGGATGCCAACAGGAGTGGACCGGGGATGACCTGTCCGCTCGAGTTCCCACCGCACGTCCACGCCAGGACGGCGTCAGCTCGGTGGGGCAGAAGGCGGCCGCGAAGATGGAGGCGAACATGTGTGGCATGGTCGCCACGGAGCCGTCCCTCAGCCACGACTGCGCTCACGCGGGCATCTCCACATGAGTCAATGACCCTCCCACGCGGGCATCTCCACATGAGTCAACGACCCTCCCACGCGGGCATCCAGCATGAGTCAACCCGTCGATTTCGCGGTCACGGGGCGGCTGGGCTATGCTTCTCAAGCTGCCTTTTGAGGCGGCAGGCCTTCTCCAAGGCCCCGTAGCGCAGTTGGTTAGCGCGCCGCCCTGTCACGGCGGAGGTCGCGGGTTCGAGTCCCGTCGGGGTCGCTGCCGGTTCCGGATCACGGTCCGAATCGCCCGGCATGGCCAGGTAGCTCAGTTGGTACGAGCGTCCGCCTGAAAAGTGGAAGGTCACCGGTTCGACCCCGGTCCTGGCCACCCAAAGATCGTTGTTCAAACCGCCGACATCTGGGGTTTGAAGCCTCGATTCCGCCGTCCGCCCTTGTCGGCGGACGGCGAGGGCCTGCACCTCCGGGTTGAAGAACACGTTGAACGGTTCGCCTGGCTCGCCGTCGATCCCGTCGTCGGGCAAGACGACCAGCTTGTTGAAGAAGGCCTGGTTGGCCACCCGTCGCAGTGAGTCGTCGATGCTCAGTAGATCGCGTGGCAGTCCGCGGCGAGGGCGAGGCAGTCGTCGAGGTGTGCCTTGGTCTGCTCGTACTCGATGTTGCCGGCGTCGATCTGCGCGTCGAGGAACGCCAGCCTCCTGGCGATCCGGTCTTGTTCCTCTCCGAGCAGGTCGAGCGGGACCATGCCGGCGTAGTGGGCTTGGAGCAGTTTCTTGCGCTCGTCGCGCAGTGCCTCGCGTTCGGTCTGGTAGGCCTGTCGTTCGTGTCGCCCGACCTCGTGCAGGCGGTCGAGTTCGGTGGTGATGAGTTCGCGGAGCGCGTCGACGATGTGCGGGGCGATCTGGATGCGGCGGTAGTAGTCCTCGACGGCGGCCTCGATGTCGGGAATGTACATGGCCTTGCGCTCGCAGTTGGTGCGCTTGGAGTGACGGCCCGCGCAGATGAAGTACGGGTAGATCACACCGCGTCGGCTCTTGGCGTTGGACAGGATCAGCCGGGAGCCGCACTCCCCACAGAAGATGCTGCCTTTGAGGTAGTGGCCGTGGGCTTGGGTCTTCTCCCCGGAGGTCCGGTTCGCGGCAAGGACAGCCTGGACCCGATACCAGACTTCGGGGGCGACCAGCGGTTCGTGGAGCCCGTCGTAGGTCGCTCCCCGGAACAGCACGTTGCCCTTGTAGTACGGGCTGGCCAGCATCTTCTGGATGGTGGACAGCGCCGGAGGCTTGGCCGGACGCTTCGGTGTGGGCACGGTGGTCAGTCCGCGGTCGATCAGTTCCTCACGCAGCGTGTTGGTCGAGTAGTTCCCGGTGGCATACGCCTCGAACGCCCACTTCACCAGCGGCGCGCGCACGGGGTCGAGTTCGATGGTGCGGACCTCACGGCCCAGCTCGTCGCGCCTGGTGACGTTGAGGTAGCCGACTGGTGCCTTGCCGTTGGTGCCTCCGGTACGGGCCTTCTTGCTCATACCCTTGGACACCTCGCTGGCGAGGTTGCGCGAGTAGAACTCCGCGATGGTGGACATGATCCCGTGCAAGAGCATCCCGGAAGGGGTCTCGTCGATGTTCTCTGTTGCGGAGACGAGCATGACCCCGGCCTCCTGCAAGGCCAGGTGAATGGCCACGTCGTCGGCACGATTACGGGCGAGCCGGTCGACCTTGTGGACGATGCAGTAGGCGACGTCGTGGGTCTTGACGTACTCGATCAGCCGGATCAGTTCGGGCCGGTCGGCCTTACGAGCGGACTCCCCCGCATCGACGAACTCTTCGGTGATGATCGCGTTCAACTCGCGCGCCTTGCGCAGGTTCGCCTCCCGCTGCGCGGGGATCGAGAACCCCTCGTCGCGGCCACCCTTGGAGGCCTGCTCCTTGGTGGACACGCGCAGGTAGGACACTGCGAGGCAGGTCGTCTCACCGAGACGCGAAAGCGACCCCGGTGGCGATTGGGTGATGGTCATGGGTCGTGTTTCCTTCCCGGACGAGTGGTGCCGACGCGAGCAGCGCGAACTGCTCGCGCGGTGCGACTCGTAACGGGAAACACGGCCCGGACGGACTCTCTAGAGAGCCTGCCGGGTAAGCCACGATGGGCCAAACATGACTGCGCACCACGGCCGAACCGAGGTTCAGCCGTTGGCTTCTTGCGTACCCGATTCTACCTTGCCGGCACCGGCCCGGCCAGCACTTTCACTGGCCCGGCCGGTTGCGCGGTCCTGCTCTGCGCGTTGCATAGCCATGCCGATGAACAGCTGCGCGAGCCGGTGAAGGTCGGGGGTCTCCCGCATCTCGGCGGCGACCCGGTAGTCGCGCATCCGGGCTGGCGGGTCTCCGCTGGGCCGCGTCATGTCAGCTCCCCGGTCTCGTAGTCGAGGGTGCCGTAGAAGGCCTCCTCAGCTTGCTGTCGCTCGGCGACCTGATCGAACACGAACTGGACGAAGTCCTCGGCGCGGTCAGTGATGACGACATCTTCGACCGGTGGTGCGGGGTCCTCGCCGGGCCAGCTGGTCTGGCGGGTCGGGCGGTCACGGTCCAGGCGGGTGCCGGAGGTAGCAACCCAGTCCCGGAGCCGGGCGCGGGCGTCGGCGAAGTCGCGGTGCCAGCCCAGCGGTGCGGAGCCGTGTTGCTCGGGGTCGTAGGCGCACAACCAGTGGAGGTGGAGCGCGGAAAGTTCCCACACCAACTCGGGGTGGCGATGCCAGAACGGCGGGATCACGGTCGCGGGCAGTCCGTAGGTGCGGCGCAGCCATGCCACCCAGTCGTTGAGCGCCAGCCATTCCTGTTCCAGCTCGTGGGCGGTCAACAGGTTCCAGTTCACCGGACGCGGCGGCTCGGGCTGATCGAAGACCCCGGGCTGGGGTGGGCTGTCGATGGTGCCGGGCTCGTCGGGTTCGGGTGTGTGGTCCGTCATTGCTCTGCCCTCGTCACATGCTCACGGTCGCGGGCTGCGTGACCGATCGTGGTTCCGGAGACTCGAACCCGACGGCCTCGCGTTCGGTGGTGCGGCGGGCGCTGCGGTCGACCTCGTAGCGGGTCCGGGCCAGGTCGTGGCCGATCCGGCGGGCGACGAACTCCTCACCCTCGACCGCCTGGCCGCTGGCGTCGCGGTAGCGGTACTCGCGCACGTAGCCCTCGGCGATGATCTTGTCGCCCTTGGCCAGCCTCAGGTGGCCCTGCTCGGCGGCGGCCTTGAACGCGACCAGGTGGTGGAAGGTCGTCTCCAACTGGGTGAAGGAACCGTCATCCTCCTGCCGGTAGTGCTCCTTGCCGACCTTCATGTAGAGCCTCGCGTCCCCGCTGTCGGTCTCGGAGAGCTGCGGATCGGACGCGATGAAGCCCGAGAACGCCTGCTGAGTCTGGATAGCCATCGGGATGTCTCCTTGTCACACCTCACGCGACCAACACCTCGCAGTCGCTGTGATGGACAGGTGCGCTCGTCGTTCCAGCGGTGAGGTCAGGAGGGGCGGCGCAAGAGAGCTTCGAGTTCGTCGCGGTCGTGGCGGAGTTGGGCTGCATCCGGACGGCTTGGCCAGGCGCGCAGGTCGGTCACGATCGGCGGCGCAGAACGGAGCAGAGTGATCCCGGTCCCGAAGGGCAGGGTGCGGATTCGGTCTGGTGGCAGGATCGGGACGCGTCGGATGGAGCGCTGGTTGGAGCGGGTCCCGTGATCGCCCAACGTCACGGAGTTGGTGTATTCGTCGCGTTCGCCGATGAGGGTGGAGAGGTCTTGGAGGTCGCGGCTGTTGGACGCGCCGCCGAGGATGATCTTGACAATGGAGGCGTCCCAGATCGCACCGGCTTGGTGTTCGCTCCACCGGTCGCGGGCCTGGGCGAGAGATTGCAGCACCGGCATGGTGGTGACCCCGGTCCCGCCGCCCTCGGCCATCAACACCGGCAGCGACGGCAGGGGCGCGAGGTTGCCTATCTCGTCGAGAGCCAAAAGCAGTGGTGGGTCGAGCCGCGCGCCGGGTGAGCGAGCGGCGAGGTTGCGGGCAGTTTCGATCAAGTCTTCGACGAACGCTGCCACGAGTGCGGCGGATGCACCGGCGCCGGCGCCGGTCGCGAGCAAGTAGAGAGTGCCCTGTTCGGTCAGGAAGGTTGCGGGGTCGAAAGTCTCACCGGGTCCGGGGGTGACAGCATCGAGGACGCGTGGGTCCGCCAGGGCGGCGAGGGCGAGGGAGACGCCTTGCCAGATGCTGTCGCGGGTCTTGGGGTCGGCGTCGATCATCGCGGCCAACGAGTCGTCCCAGCCCATCGCCGCGTTCGGATGTGAGTTGAGGATGGCGACGGCCTCGGACGCGGCGCTGGGGTCGAGAGTCCATCTGAACAACTCCGCCGGCGGGCGACCGTCGAGCGCCGCGGCGTGGAGCAGGCTTTGGAGCGCGGTCCGGGTCTTGCCTTCCCAGAACCCGCCGGACTCGACCCCGCCGGCGGACAGCCCGGTGGCGGCGGCGAGGCCGTTGGCGCGGATCATCGCGGTGAGCGGGTCGTGGCAGCCGCGTACCGGTGACCAGCGCAGTCCGGCGGGGATGCCTTCGGCGAGGTGCTGGGGGTCGAACACGGCGACTGGCCCGCCCTTGCGTTGTCGGGCGCGGAGAGTTGCGGTGAGGTTGTCGGGTCGGGTGCTGGTGGTGACGACTGCGCCGGGGGCGTCGAGGATCGCATTGATGACGACATGGAGGCCTTTGCCGGAGCGGGGTGGGCCGATCAGCAGGATCGAGTCCTCGACGGATCCCCACACCTTCGTGCCGCGGCTGGCCCCGAGGAGGTAGCCCACATCCTGCGGTGTGGGCGACTCCAGGGAGGGTCGCAGGGTGCTGGCGCGGCGCAGGAGGGCTTTCGCGGAGGCGGTCGTCTTCACCTCGTGGCTGGTGGCGATTCCGGCCAGCCGGTGCGGGTCGGCCTCGGCTATACGAGTCTGACGGCGCAGGAGGGTCCACACCCACACGGCGGTGGCGGTGAGTGCGCCGAGCAGGCCGGCGCTGACGAGCCAGTAGATGACAGGATCGAGTCCGTCCGCGCCCAGCGCCGTGGCGGGGTCGGTGGGGCTGAACAGGACGGCAATACCGCCTGCTGCCCCCACGGTGGGCTGGGCCGTGCCGGTCAGGACGGCGGTGATGGTGCCGGACGCGCGTAGGACGAGGCCGATACAGAAGATGCCGATCAGGCCGATGAGGGCGGCGTTGGTGAGTTCGTCACCCATGCTCCCCGACTGGTATTGGGTCATGCGAGCCGCCGGACCGTGCTCGTGCCCGAGATACGGCCAAACAGGAGCACCTCGCTGGTCGCTCCGATCGACAGGTCGTCGAGATCGACGATGGCCCGAGCCGTGCCGGTTCCGGTGGCGTCGGTATGGCCGACGATGACGGCGAGGGCGACGTCTTCGCCCGGCACGAACCCGTCCCCGCTGACTTCGACCAGGCGTGGCGTTTCGGGTGGGAGTGCGCGTCGGCCGCGTCGTGGTCCCGGCTCGGGGTCGGTCTCGGCAGTTGGGGCGGGTGGGCGTGGGCGGGCGCTGATGATGTCGGTGAAGACGGTCTGGTCGACTTCGTGGACTTCGATCCGCACCGGGAGGCTCCGATCCCTGCTGGCGTGGTCGATGATCTGCGGCAGCGATGACCGTCGCCACCGGCCGATTCCTTCTGGTGGGAGCAGGGGGTGGCCGTCAATGGTGGCGTCCAGGGTGCCGTCGGCGCGGACCTGGAGCAGGACGGTCGGGATCGTGACCGGCATGGGAACCGGTTCGGAAGTGTGTTTCCTCATGCCACCAGGTGCGCCTGCCCCGGCGCGCCGGGGCTACAGCGTGGGACCGGTGTGCGTCGTCGTTGGACGGGAGCGGCCAGCCTCAGGCGTGAATGCGTTGGCCGCCGTGGTGGTGGTCTGGGTGCCGCGGATGTGGGTGATGAGGGCGTGGTGGACGGCCTGGCCGGCGTGTTCCAGAATCCGGCCTCGTACCGAGGGCCAAGCCGAGGGCGGCAGTACTTGGTCGATGACGGCTGCCAGCAGTTCGGCCGGCCCGGACACGCGGAGCCGGGTGGTGGCGGCCTGTGTGCGGGTCAGGGCTATGTTGGCGCTGGCGCCGTCGCCGGCGACCCAGGCCGCGATCCCGGCGATCACCGCCGGCACCTCGGCGAAGCTGTTGGGCGTACGGTTCAGGACTTCGCTCCACAGCGCCAGATGGCGAGGCGCGGTGGCTTTGGTGATCGACGCGAGGGCGAAGTCGCGTGCCTGCCGGTTCTTCACGAGGTGCGCCAGCTGGGCGGCGTCCGTGGTGCTCATCGGCGTCGAGGGCCGACCTGAGCCGAACGGTGTGCGCGTGCTCAGGTTGCGGTGCAGAAGATCGCGGGTGTGGTTCAGGAGTGCGGGGAGGTCGCGATGTCGCGGGAGGTCGTCGAGGGCCGCCCGGACGGCCTTGGCGAGTTCGGGGCTGTCGGGAGCGCTGGCGAACCGGGCTTCTAGGTCGGTGCGGTGGGTGAATGTTCGGAGGCCGTGGTGGGCGGCCTCGGCGGTGATGCGGCTCGATGGGTTGAGGTGGCCGTGGGTGCCGTCGGGAAGGTGCCAGGTGTCCTGGTTGACGAGCATGGTCTGTCGCAGCACAGCGTCGGGAAGGTGGTCGGCGCTGCGTTCCAGGAGCGCCCAGCCCGTCTCGGGGTGTTGTGTGTAGGCGATCAGGGTTGCGTCGGCGGTCGGGAACCGTGCCCAGATGCGATCCAGCACATCCTCGGCCGCACCGGGCTGCCGCATTTCGGCGAGATCGGCTCGGGCGGTGACCTGGACCTGCTGGTCGTCGATCACCACGATCACCAATGATTCTTCGGGTGCGAAGCCGATCAGGTAGGGCACGAGTTGGGCCATGTCGGCCGGGCTGTCGAGACGGAACCGGGGAATCGGGGTGTCACTCATCGGGATGTTCCTTCCATGAGGTGCGGCGTCGGTGTGCGTGCCGCTGCGCGGCTGCTGGTGTCGAACAGGGCGAGTTCGGCGGGATGGAGTTGGTGTTGGCAGACGAAGCTGCGCGCTTTGATCCGCCACAGCCCTTGACCGACGCCCAGGTTCGGCAAGAGCTGTTGTTCGGTGCGGCTGAGGCCGAGCGCGGTCGCGGTCGAGCCGAGTTGGTCGGACTCCTGCCGGTAGACGATCCGGGTCTCGGCGTTCGCGAGCAGTGAGTTGGCCAGGGAGCGCATGGCGGAGCCTTGGTCGCCGACGTTGTCGAGGTCGCCGAGGCGATGGAAGATCAGCATGTTCGCCAGCCCGTAATGCCTAGCCAGACGCCAGTGGGCGTCCATCCGGCGGAGCAAGGATGGATAGCTCATCAGCCTCCACGCCTCGTCATAGATGACCCACCTCTGCCCACCATGAGGGTCGAGCAGCGCGGACTCCATCCACGCCGACGAACACGTCATCAACACCGAGATCAGGGTCGAGTTCTCCGCGACTCGGGACAGATCGAGGCTGATCATCGGCAGGCTCGGATCGAAGGCGACGGTGGACGGTCCGTCGAACAGGCCGGCCAGGTCCCCGGCGACCAGGCGGCGCAGCGCGTGGCCGACGAGCCGGCCATCCTCAGCCAGCCGGCCGTCGGCATCCGAGCTGGGGTTGAGGATGTGATCGACCACCATCGGCAGGATCGGCACATGGTTCTCTCGCACCGTGTGGGTGAGGGCCAGGTCGATCGCGGTGTGCTCCAGCGGCGTCAACCCCCGGGCGAGGACGGTCTCGGCGAGTGCGCCGATCAGGTCACGACGGCGGGACGCGACCGTGCTGGCCCACTGGACGTTCGACAAGCCGCTGGGCCGGTGGCCCTCGTCGAGGGGGTTCAGCCGGGTGTTGAGCCCGTGGCCGAGCACGATGGCCCGACCACCGACCGCGTTGGCGACCGCGGTGTGTTCACCCTTCGGATCACCGGGCACATAGACACGCCGGTTGAAGGGAAGCGACCTCGTGTACAGCGACTTCGCCAACGAGGACTTGCCCGAGCCGACGATCCCGGCCAGCACGACGTTCGGTGCGGTGATGAGGCCGCGGGAGTACAACACCCACGGGTCGTAGACGAACGAGCCGCCGCTGTAAAGGTCTTGGCCAATGAACACCCCGTCCGCGCCGAGACCACCTTCGGCCACGAAGGGATAGGCCCCCGCCAATGTCGCGGACGTGTCCTGATGCCGGGTCAGCCGGAACCAGCCCGGCGACCGCAGCGCCGCCGGTCCCGGGTCACCCACCCGCGGCAGGAACGTGGTTGCTCGCCGTTCGGCCCGCTCCCGCTCGGCCTTCATTCTCACCGCCGCCAGTTCGGCCTTGCGCTGCTCGGCGTGCAACCTGACCTCGGCGCGGCGGCGCTGCCTACGGAGCCGGCGGCGTTCCTTCGCCGGGGCAACCAGAACAGCGGTGTGCAGCCGCTCGTGCTCGCTCACAGCGATAACTCCCGACGACCGGCGGCATCACCAGCTGCGGGGCCGGCGAACCAGTCGCGGCCAGCCGGTCCGGCGCTGCGGCGTGGTGGCGCTGCTTTGGTGGCCGTCGTCGTGGCGTCGGTCGCGGGGCCGACGGTGAACGGGGTGTCGATGCCGAGCAGCGCCGGGTCTGGTAGCGCGGTGGCCTCGCGGTAGAGACCGACATGGCCCAGCAGTGAGCTGTAGGTCAGGGTGTACACGTCCTGGGTCGCGGTCCGGTCAGCCGCACCAGCCTGCGGCTGGTCGTAGACGTGCCCGTTGGCGATCGCCGCTTCGACGGTCTCATCGCCGTAGTCGTAGCCGGCCAGGTGCTCGAACGCCGCATCAATGCCCTGAGCGTCGATCAGATCGAGGACCTCGTCGGCCTCATCGCCTTGAAGGAACACCACACTGATCCACTGCGGCACCGGCTCCTCCGCCACCGGCTCAGGTGCCGGTTCGGGGTGCCAGGCGATCCGCCCCGCGGCAATGAACCCGGCCGAGAGTCGGTCGTCGGCCCGGTCGACCAGCAGGGCGCATTGGCGCAGCTCCTCCGCCGCCGCGAGCGCGTCCCGCACCCCGGCGTCGTGATCACCGTCGTCGTTGAAGGCGTGAGCAGCCTTGCGTTCATGGACATCGGCGAGCTGCTCCAACGACTGCCGCAGCGAACGGATACTCGAAGACAGGTCCCCGATCACCCCGTACATCTCGGCAGGCCGCTCGAAGGCTCGGCTCGCGTGGGCCAGGCCTCGCAGGGCCTGGGATGCTTCCGCGGCATCGGCAACAGGATCATGGAAGGTGGGCATCTGGGCCTCCGGCTGGAACGGAACTGGTTCAGTAGCCAGGTGCGCCTTCCCCGCGCGGGATGTGGGCGTCGACCAATACCCTTTGAGGCATGAGTTTCACTGCCTCGGTGCTGCGGGTCATGATCGCCTCACCCTCAGACATCCCCGACGCCCGCGATGCCGTCGAGGCAGCCATCAACGACTGGAACAACGCCAACGCCAAGAACAAGCAGATCGTCTTGTTGCCGTGGCGGTGGGAGACCTCGTCCGTGCCACTCCTTGGCGGTCATCCCCAGTCCCTCATCAACGCTCAGGGGGTCGACGAGTCGGACATCGTCTTCGCACTGTTCGGTAGCCGGCTGGGCTCCCCGACCCCCGATGCCGTGTCCGGAACGGTCGAGGAGATTCAACGGGCCGTCGATGCCGGTAAGCCCGTTCACCTCTACTTCTCGACCGCCGCGCTCCCCAACGATGTCGACACGCGCCAACTCGATGGGCTACGCGAGTTCCGAACCGAGATCAGCCAACGCGGACTACTCGGTGAGTTCGCCACCACCGCACAGCTCGGACACGAGGTATGGAAAGCTGTCGAGTTCGACATCTCGTCGCTTGGACTCGCGGGCGCAGCACCAGCAGTCATCACGCCGTCAGGCGTGGACATCCGGGTTCAGCCTCAACAGGAACGCGAGGTCTCAGGAGTCGACAAGAAGGGCGCGCCCCGATATCGGACGAAACGCTGGCTGGAGGTGACCAACGATGGCGACCAGGACGCCGAACAGGTGAGCTTCGAGAGCATTACCGCAGCCGGGATGTTGCGCGTCATCGCACCTAGTCAGCCGACGACCTTGCACAAGAAGACAACGCGCAGGCTGCCGATTGCCCTGTCAGCAGGCGTCGACGGAGCGAAGCTCCGCGTCACCTGGGTGGAGGACGAAGAGACGAGAGAGAAGATCTTCGATGTCTACTGATACTCATACCCTCCGGCAGAGCGGGAGAGCAGCCGCCGTGAACGCGGCGGCCTGTTGGCCGACGAGGAGTCGGGTTTCGCAGGAGGCTTGGATGGCGGCTTGTTCGATGGCGGCGACGGCGGCGTCGAGTTCTTCGACGGTGGGTGCGGAGACGGCGATGAGGCCGGTGTAGCGCAGGATGCCGTGGCCGGCGGTGAGGTCTGCTTCTTGCTGGAGGACGTCGCCGTATTCGGCGGTTTGGGAGGCGTCCTCGATCTGGCCGATCTTGGCCCGTTGGGCTTGGTCGGAGATGTGTTCGACTTTCTTCTTGCGGATGTCCCGCACGGCAGCATCGGCGCGCATCGGGGTGCAGATCAGCGAGAAGCTCCGCTGGACACCGGTGGACAGCAGCACCGGGGACAAGAACCCGGGGTACACCAGCGAGCGTGGCCACTCCGAGATCCAGAGCACGGCGTGGTGGGCAGAGTCGGTACGGAGGCGTCCCCAGGTCTCAGTCACGGCGACCGGCCCTGCGATGGCCAGCGATTGTCCGAGCTGGCCGTGGCGTTCCAGGGTGGCGGCGATGGCCGGGTCGTAGGCAGAGCGCAGCATCACCGCGATCTGCCCTGGTGTCAGCCAGCCTGAGGGTGACAGGTCGGCGGAGCGAAGCGCGGCGACGAGAGTGTTCATCTCCTGGCGAAGGACAGCGGCAGCACCACGGACTCCGCCGCCGGCAGTCCTGATCTGCCGCGCACTGGTCTTCATATCCAGCGACAACGAGAGAGTCGTGGCGTGGCGTTCGCCGGCGGGTCCGGCCCGGCTGATCAACTCGGCGTAGGTGTCGGCCGCCCAGGACCCGTCCGCGGTGCCGTGCGCGGCCCACCATTCAGCCAGGCCGGTGCCGGAGTCCGGCAGGGTCCGCTCCAAGACCTGAAGGGTGGCGATCCGTCCGGAACGGCAGACGGTGGCCAGGACGCGGCCCCAGGAGGTGACGCGGCGTTCTTGTTCGGAGGGGTCGAGGAGGACGAAGGCCGGGTGGCTGACTTCGCAGACTGCGGTGAGGGTCGCTTGGTGGGGGTCGTGGATCATCCCGGCGTCGGTGGCGGGGTCGGTGTACTCCCTGAGGCGTGCCTGGTCGCCGGGCAGCGCGAGGGTCCCGGCCGGACGCGGGACGACGATCCTGCGCCGGTACAACAGCTGCCCGCCGGTGGCGCGCCACAGCCACCAGCACACCACCGGCAACCATTCGACCATCGGCCGCCCCGCGACCGGTGTCCAGGTCAGCACGGCGGCGAGCACCCAGACGGGGGCGGTGTAGGCCAGCAGCAGCCCACCGCCGGAGTAGAACGCGCCGACCAGGGTGATGCCGCCGATGGCGAGGGTGACGAGTTGGGCCAGGGAGAGTCCGAGGAGGATGCCGCGGCGGGTGAGCCGGGAGAACTTCACCGGCACCAACTCGCCAGCTGTCGGGGTTTCGTGGTGCTTCGACATGCGCGGGTCTACTCCTTCGATGGGCGGGGTGCGGGCGGAGCGGTCGGCGTCGACGAACGCGGTGACACCTCCGCACTTGAAGCTCTGGGGACCGGAGTCGATGGCGGAGGGGGTGCGGCAGCCGTCTGGACGGCCGCGTCCGCGGCACGTTCACTCTGGCCGGCCAGGGCCGTGCCGGCTTTCGGGCCGGCGGTCGCAGCTGTCTTGGCGACCTGCGCGCCGACCACCACCGCGGCGGCGACCGGACCAGCCGCCGCAGCACCGCTGCCCGCGGCCGCACCCCCACCACCGGCAGCACCTCCGGCGGGTGCGGGAGCTGGCTTCGGTGCGGGCGGCGTCGCCCCTCCACTACTCGAGCTGCCGGCCGACCCGCTGGTGCTCCCGCTGCTGGCGCCGTCGAGGACCTTCTTCGGTTCGCTGCCGCCTGGTGTCTTGCTGGGGATCGGGATGGGCCGGTTGAGCGCGTTCTTGGCGTCCTGCTCGGAGCCGATCGCGTGGTACATGTCGAACCCGACGAACGCGATGAACTTGTAGGTCAGATACGGCGCGAACGCTGCCATCGCCATCAACACGATCCCCGCGATGGGATCGCTGATCGACGCCAGGTCCGCATCGATCGGCGCCGACACCTGAGTGATCGCGACCAGGAACATGACGACCAACACCAACTTGGAGCAGATCAGGGCGATGACGAACATCGCCCACTTCCCGATCCACCCCCGCGAGGCGTCCCACGACGCCCCCGAGAAAGCGAGTGGGGCGAGCACGACTGCGACCAGCAGCAGCGCCTTCCTGACGAGCAGGGAAAGCCAGACGATGGCGGCGGAGGCTATCGCCAGGCCCGCGAGGAAGATCGTGATGATCGCCCCGACACCGGGAGCGGCGAGGTTGATCCCGACCAGCCCGGCGGCCATCAGGGCGAGCCTGTCGCCCATCGACTCTGTGGTCTCCCCGGCCGCGTGCACGATCCCCAGGCACAGCTGATCGACGACCTCCAGCAGCAGCGCCGTCAACGTGATGACAACGAACGACCCCAGCACCGACTTGGCGAGCCCCAGCGCCGCCCTGGCCAGGGCGGTGGGGTCGCGGCGGACCAATCCGGTGAGGAGTTGAAGGCAGAAGAAGATCAGCATGACGAAGACCGCGACCCCGAAGACCACGTTGTACACCGCGACGTAGCCGGGCCGGGTGACATCCACCAAGGTCGTGCTATCGAACACCGACCAGACCGCCTCGAACAACCAGCCCGCGGCGGCGCCCATCGCTTGGGCGAGCCAGTCGAACGGGGCCGCCACCAGGGAGGCGGCCCCTTCGCCGACGGCATCGCAGACCGAGGAGATGACCGGAACGTCACACACACTCATCACAACCACCAGCACTCTCGACGTGACCGACCGGAGCGGGGTCAGACGGACTGGCCGACGCCCCAGAAGAAGTTGACCAGCGTGACGCTCGCGCCACAGATCACCGCCGCACCACAGGAGACGAGCACGCCGACCTTCCCCCGGGAGGCGAGGTGCGGGTTGGAGGAGTTGGCGCCGAAGCCCCACACGATCGCCGACACGATCAACGCCAGCACGCTAAGGATGAGGCCGATGGTCATGACCGCGCCCACGATGGTGCGCAGCTGGTTGATCCCAGGCAAGCCGTTGGTGTTCGGGTCGATGGTGATGTCCATCGGCACCAGCAGCGGCAGGAACGAAGCGGTGGTGGTGAGTAGATCGAACACAGCAGGACTCCTCGACACGGACAGGCCCACGCACAGACGGCGCGAGCGGGGTACGCACCACAGGTGCACCCAACACCCCGCCCTGGCTGCCGTTCGATAGACGTGACGATGCCCGCACCCCCGGGGGCGCGGGCAGTCGCAAGACTCTGGGGTGTGGGTCAGAACTGCTCGCCGAGGTTGATCAGCCAGTTCATCCACGCGACCCCGCTCCCAGCCAGCGCGGCAGCTCCGAGGGCCACCAGGACGCCGGTTCGGGCCTTGCCCGCACTGGCGTAGTTGCCGTTGGCGGCGGCGATGGCCCAGACGATCGCGGAGATGATCAACACCAGTACCGCCACGATCAGCACGACCGTCAACAGTGCGCCGACGACCGCGCGGAGATCACCGATCCCGCCGAGGCCACCGAAGTCGGGAAACACGTTCATCGCCGGTGTCACCTTCCTGCATCAGACGTAGTCATCGCTGGTTCACCGCTGGCTGAGGTGGATATGGTCGTGGTGACCCCCTGTGGGACTGGTCACGTCATAGATGCCGCCGCCGGTGTAGGTGCGCCAGCCTTGGCTGGCGCGGGCGGAGCTCCACACGCGGCCACCCCAGATGACGTAGTTCACGCCCCAGACATCGGCGTTGGCGACGAGCCATTCCGCGAGCCGGTCGCCATTGGCCTTGTCGGCGCCTTCGGGAAAGTGGCCCAGGCTGCCGAACACGATGTCGCAGGCCTTCCCCTTGGGATGATCCGACGTGGGGTTCCAGGCGTGCGGGTCCCAGCACGCGATGCCGTTGTGTCCGACGTTCATGGCTTCGATCTGCCGGATGATGGTCGCGGTCCGCGGGGTGACGCACGCGCCGCGACGGCGTGGCTGGGTCGGGTCCGGCAGCGAGCAGGACTCGGCCGGCCAGCTCCCGTCCGGGTTCTTCGGTGGTGGTGCGATGCCGGTGTTGGCGTAGAGCCCGGTGCCCTGGCAGCCTCTGGCCCGGCTGTCGGTGGTGGCTGCGGGAAGGTCGGCTGCCTGGTGGGCGGTGAGCCAGGCGGCGGCGTCGACTGCCGGGCTTCGGGTGCCGCTGGGTCGGACCTCGAAGTGCAGGTGCGGGCCGGTGGACAGTCCGCTGCTGCCGACATCTCCGATGTGCTGGCCGGCCTGCACGCGCTCGCCGACGTTGACGTGGACGCCGCGGTCCCACATGTGGGCGTAGGCGGTCGCCACGGTTTGGCCGTCGATGGTGTGTTCGATGACGATGAGGTTGCCGTACCCGCCCGAGGCTCCGGCGACGGTCACGGTGCCGTCCGCGACGGCGAGGATCGGGGTTCCGTCCGAGGCGGAGAAGTCTGTGCCGGCGTGCAGTTTGCGTTCCCCGGTGATCGGATGCACCCGCACGCCATAGGGCGAACTCGTCACCCAGGTGCCGGCCGGCAGCGGGAACACCACCCGCGACGATGACACGGCTCCACTCGCCCCCGCACCGCTGGTGGTGAGGGTGGCGAGGATCGTGTCGGCGACCGGTCCATAGTTGCGGTAGCGGTCGGGGAACGCGCTGACTTCGACGGCCTGGGCGGCTTGGCCGGGGTCCATCTGCTGCCAGCCGGGAATGTCGAGAAGTCCGCGGGGGCTCGGGTAGTTCGGGCCCGTGTTACCGCCGTAGAAGGCCTGCGCCTGGTAGGTGGGGTTCATGAGGTCGGCGACCGTGCCCCAACCGGACTGGGGACGCATCTGGAACAAGCCCAAGCTGTCATGGTCCGAGCCGTTGCCATCGTGGGGATAGTTCGCCGATTCCGGGTAGGCGCCGGTGTTGGACAGCATCCGCAGGGTGGATTCGGTGAGGGCGGCCATCAGTGCGATCTTGATCCCGGCCCGTCCGACGCCGTCGATGCCGCTGCCAACACCGATGATGGTCGCCGCGTGGGTGAGTTGCTGGCGGTTGAGGGTGAAGGTCTCGCCCCTGACGGTGGTCACGGTCAACGACTCGGGGATGGCGCCAAGGTTCACGCTCCCGGTGAGGTTGGCGCAGTAGGCGGCGGCCGGGTTCATCAGCACTCCGATCCCGATCAGCCCCATAGCGGGGCCGAAAAACACCAGCGCGAGCGCGGCGGCGGCGAGTTTCCGAACCATGACGGCACCCTCCTTCTTCAGCGCAGCGGGTTGTCGAGCTGCGACAGGCGCAGCAAGTGGCAGGTCGGATAGGAGGGTGCGCAGACCATGAACATGGTGAACGCGACCGGATGCTCCGAGGTCACGGGTTGGCCGTTCCACACGCCGGCGCGGTGGCGGGTGCCCTCGATCGTCACCGCGACCGTCCCGGGGGCCAGCTGTCCGGGGTTCGCCTGTTCCACCGCCTCTCCCCAGGCGTCGGGGATGACCGTGGTGTCGATGACCAGGTGCTGGCGGGTGGCGTGCTGGCGCAGTTCGATCCAGGCGTTTCGGGTCGGCAGGTAGGTGGAGATGTCGGAGGCGAGTCCGGCTTGTTCGTCGCCGGAGGGGTCGCCAACGCCAAGGATGGCCGAGGCGTAGTCCAGCGGTAGGAGCCCCGAGGCGGTGTCCCACGCGAACAAGGCTGTGGCCACGTTCCGGGCGAACACCTCGGGGTCAGCCGAGCGCGCCACTGCCGGAAGCTGAGGCAGAGACGGCGAGACCGTGGCCGAGGGTTTCACGTCGGGCGACGGCGTGGATGTCTGGCTACCAGTGGTCGTGGTGCGGGGGCCGGTGAGGAGGCCGTAGACGCCCACGCCAGCAAGCAGGAGCAAGACGACGCCTGCGGCAAGAAGGACGGCCAGGCGACGGCGTGAACGAGGATCGGGATCGGCAGGATTCATGCCTGCCAGGTGCACCAAGAGCACCCACGCTTCAGCTCAGAGGGCGCGGAGCAGCGGTGGTCCTGGTTCCTCGTCGGGGGTGCGGGCGGCGCGCAGGTCGTCGGCGAACCGGCTGGTGCCTTCAGCCGTGGTCAGGAAGTTCTCGACCTGCTCATCGGTGAGGTGGACGGCCAGGTCGTCAGCGTCGTAGTGGGTCCACCAGCCGGCCAACTCGCCCCAGGTCTGCACGAACGCCCGCACCGGGTAACGCACCGGCTCTCCCTCATCCCCAGCGACGGGCAGGGAGCGCAGCGGGGTCCGCTTTCCCTTCTTGCTCGCCTTCGCGCGAGCAACCGCCGCCTCGGCACGGGCTTGCAACTCAGCCTCACGCCGCTGCCTGGCGGTGGCATCGTCTCGCGGATCGTCTGGTAGATCGGATGCACCGGGTCGCCGGCCTCGATTCGCTCCAAACCGGCGGCCGCCTCCGCCCGCAAGGCTTCGGGCTGGGTGGTGTCGGCGGCGATGGCTTCGAGGTAGCCGATCTTCTCCAAGGTGGTGTGGGACGCGCCGCCGGGGATCATCGCGGCAGCCTGTGCCCGCGCCTCACCAAGCGCACTGGACGGTCCCGCAAACTTTGCGGGACCGTCGCTTCCCGGCTGGTTCTCGCTGCTGAACTGCGTCGCCGACTTCCGGCGGGCGGCGTCCTCGGCGAACAGCTGCTTCAACTCCCGGTACAACCCGGCAGCTTCCAGCTGGCTGAGCGGCTTGTGAAGGGTGTTGTCGTCCTGTTCGGCGAGGAGCTGTCCGAGCCGGTCGGACAGACCACTGCGCACCCACACGTTCACGGTGCGCCAACCCAGCTGCTTGATCGCCGCCAGCCGCCGCGCCCCACAGATCAGCACGCCGTCGATGGTGATCGTGATCGGCTGCAGGAGTCCGTCGCGTTCGATGGACGCCGCCAGCGCATCAATGTCGCCCAGGTCGACGCGGTGCCGATGTCCGACGAGGATAGATTCCACCGTGCGGTCGAGCTGGATGCTCCCGATCTGCGCCTCAGACATCACTCGCCCCCTCGGCCGACGGGCGCGGCGAGCGCGAGGGCGAGGATCAGGTCGTCGTCGCGCAGCAACACATCCAAGGTCTCCCCGACCAGGAGCCGCAGCAGCACCCCGCGCCCGGCACTGGTGGCCCGGTAGGCAGGGTCCGGGTTCCCGAGCAACGCCTTCAACAGCACGTTCCACGAGCGGCGTGGCAGGTCGAGCAGCGCTCGGACGTGCCGGTCGCGGCGCAGCGCCTCGGCGGCGGCCTGACGGCTGCCGGACTTCATCAGCGCACCGCACACATGCTCCACCGACGCCCGCGCCAAATCCGCGGGCCAACCCAGCAGACCCAGCAGCACCATCGCATCCTCGGCCGCCGACGTGGCCGAGCGGCAGGCCTGCCCCGACCTCAGCTCCTCACTGTCGGCCGGCTCGCCGGGATCGTCGTGGGGATCGGTGGTGTGGAACGCGGGATGGTAGTCGGCCAGAGGAGTGTCCCGGTCGCAGAACCGTTCAGGATCGTGGAACGCCGAGACATGCGCACGGCGCGCCTGATGCACCGAACACAGCAGACCTTGGGCCCGTTCCTCGTACACGCAGGTGATCCGCACGGCGTGGGTGATGATCGCCCACGGATCGTTCGCCTCCCGGGTCGAGCGGTACTGCATCGCATCGAACGCCGCCGTGGCCGCCTCCCAGGTATCCAGCTTGTGCTTCCTGGCCAGAGCCGCGTACTTATCGGCAGCGAACTCCATCAACTTCCGTGCGACCGGGTCGTGAACCCAGGCGTCCTCGCCGCTCTCGCAAAGCCGGTTCAGCAAGGCGCGTAGGCCCTCGCCGGTGGTGAAGTCCTCAGCCCCGAACGCCGTTTGGTCGCTGCCGGTGGTGGTTGTGGTGGTGGGTGTGGTCATCGTGTCGGCACCTCCTGGCAGACAGGTGCGCACCCGCTCCCACGAACGCGTTCCCTTTTCTGCCGATGCCCTGGCCATGACCTGTCACCGTCAACCCATCCCGACCCCGGACCGCACCGGAGCCGACTGCGACGCGGCGTGCCGGCCGAACGCCGACACCGGAGGCAACCTGCGCACCCGCTCGCTGAGGCGACGTATCCCCGCGCTGAGCGGGGCTCGGGCGCGCCGGGACAACTCGGTCTGGAAGTCGATGCCCCGTCCCGCGGCGGTCGCGGAATGCCGGACCATCAGATCGGTCGGGCGCACCCACTCCACACCCCGACCCCGGACGAGCGCGTGGCGCTTGTCGTGACGGGCGACCTGCGCAGCCCGCACCGCCTCCGGCGTCGTAGCCGCTACCGGCTCAGGATGCTCACGCGACGCTTCCGGGCGCTCGCCGGCTGGGTCGGTGACCGTCGGGCGCGGGTCGTGGTGGTGGGTGTCGTGTTCGTTCATGGGGTCGTCTCCTCCCGCTCGACTGTGGCGTCATCATTGGTGTCGGGAAGGTGCGCGGCGGCGAACCATCTCCCCACCGTTGCCGGATGAACCTGCATCTCGCGGGCAATCCGCTTGTTCGACCAGCCCGCGGCCCGCAACGCCGAAGCACGGGCCTGGCGGTCAGAACGACCAGGGGTTTCATCCGAGGCTAAGGACAACTCCCGCTCATCGGCCAGAGGTTCAGAGGCAACGGACAACAACGACTTTGAGTGGACAACACCCTGCGGTCCGGCATACACCTCGGACAGCATCTCCGGGATCTCGGACAACACCTCAGGCTGCCCCGGCAACTCCTGTGGGAAGGTGCGGGTGAGGATCACGGTGAGATGGGTGATCGCCAGCAGCACCACCGGCGGTACCGCGGCCACCGAGGCAGCCAGCAGGCCGGGCACATCGGCGTCCGCAGCGACCACAGCGTGGATCGCATTCGCCGTCACCGACACCAGCGCCCCGCCGACCAGCAGCGACCAGGGATACCAGGCTGAGCGTTGCCCAGCCAGCGCCACCACCGCGACCGTCGCCACCACGATGATCCCATCAACGATCAACGGCCACGCCCACGCCTGTCCCCGGTCGACCCCGGAACGCGCCGCCAGATCGGCGAGCGCGGTAAAGCTCAGCCAGAACGCACCCAACGCGATGAACACCGTCCCCACCACTGCGGTGCGCCCCGCCCACTGCCTACCGGTCGTCTTCATCACAGCCTCCGCCCACCCATGCCTGGGTTCGGGGCGTTGGCTCGCTCGAACCAGGCGCCGCCACCGAGGCCGGGGCCACCGGCTTCGGGCGCGGGGTGCGCGATCCGGTAGGCGGAGCGCACCGTGGTGGCGATCTCGCGTTCGCCCAGCCCCGCCTGGCTGGCGGCTGCGCTGAGGACATCGAGCGCATCCGAGGCAGAGACATCACTCTCGGCCAAGCGGCACGCGGCCCAGAACAGCCCCCGGTTCCGCTCACCCTCACCACGCCCAGCGACCCAGAACGCCAGCCGGTTCACATCCGCCAACCGCACCAACCCACGACCCTGCCGCACGACCGGTCCCGGACGTGGATCGAGGAAGTCCCGCAGCCGACGCGAGTCCAGCGCAGCGGCAGGCTGGTCGCCGACATTGACGACCTCGTAGCGGATCGGGACACCGCCGAGGATGCGAACCGAGGGCGACACGATGATGTAGCCGCCATCACCCCGGAAGTCCACCCCAGCGCGAGCGGCCTGCCATGACCGCTGCTCGACCCCCGCCGTCGCAGCGAAGTAGGCGTGCAGGCCACCCGTCGGGGTCTCCACCAGCAGACCCCAGCCATCGACGAGCCCGGCTCGCTCGGCGCGGGCGAACGCTTGCCGCCCATCAACCGGGCCATGCACGTCCACATCCACCACGACCATCCCCGACACCGCGCCAGTCGGGACACCCAGGTTCGCCTCCGGAGTCCGCGACCACCACACTTCGACCCGGCCGATATCGGTGGTGGCATCGTGGAACCCCCGCGTCGTGAGCGGACGCTTCCCGCGCGGCTGGCACGGGAACACCGGCACCCCCACCTGCGCGAGATGCCGGGCCGACGCCGCCAGCGTCGAAGCACCACTGGCACGCAGCAACGCCCTGGTGAAGTCGGCACGCGCAGGCATCACAACCCCCGACCCGCCACCACCGGCACCCTCGCCGCCGGCCGATGCTCCGACGGCGGCGGCACAAGCAGCGCCTTCGGCTCCGCAGTGGGAACATCACGCGCAAGACCAGGCGGCGTGCCATCGGCGACCTGGAACGTGTCCAGCTGGTCGAGGATGCCCAGCGCCGTCCTCCGCACCCGCTCACCGGTCGCCTTGACGACCTCCGCAGGTTCGGTGTCCTTGACCGACGACGCCCACCCCGCCACATACGGGATCGTGTAGCCACTGGTGTCCAGGCCGTGCGCGGCACCGATCATCAGCGCGACCGACTCGGCCTCCACCTCCCGGATGCCGCGGTGCTGGCGGGCCTCCTCGTCCTTGGGGTCGTGCATCAGGACATGCGCCAACTCGTGCGCCAACGTGGCAACCTGATTGACCTCCGTCACATCGGTGCGCACCGACACCTGCCGAGCCACATAGTCGGTCAGGCCATCCGCGCCGCCGATCCGCCCGGCATCCGGCACCCGCAGCACCTCGAACCCCAACGCTTCGACCTGCATGGCCAGGCCCTCCCACAATCCTCGCGGGGGTTCGCCATCCAGCAGCTTCGGCGCCGGCGTCTCGGGGATCGGATCGCCCTCGGTCTGCGTCACATCCCACACATAAGCGGGCCGAGCGCCCACCATCTTCGTGCGCACTACCTCGTTGACCTTGTGCTTCTCCCGTGGCCCCAACCTGCGCCACGATGACGGATCGGCAGGGCTAGATGAGGCGAAGCGGCCGGTGACCGGGGCGAAGATCATGTAGCCCGGCTGGCCCTTCTGCACCTGACGGCCAAGCTGTTGCCACTGCCGGTACCCGGCTACATACGTTGGCACTGGCACGGGCACCCGTCCGGCGTCGAACGCAGCCTGGTGCTGTGCCCAGATCAGCAAAGTGTTCCCGAACGAGCGCGACCGGAACCGAGCCGCGAACTCCAACGCTCGCGCCCAGTCAGCGCCGGACACCAGCGTCTCCACCGCGCCAGTCAGCTTCTCGTGCAGCTCATCGAGCTTCGCGTCCCGCTTGGCCCGTGCTTCCTCCATCGCAGTCATCCTGGACCTTCCCTCCGCCGAGATCACCCGATCGTCGGTGACCGTGAGGTACGCCAGGAACATCAAGAAGCACGGCGGGCCAGGGGTGCGACCAAGACCGCCAGGCGACAACACGAACCTGACGAGTCCCTACCGGACTACATCACCGACCGGCTATGAGAGGCCCAGGGAAGACAGACGTCCCGAAATCGGGCACTGAACACGACGAGATCGGGTACATCAGTTGCGCCCACACGACCCTTGGCGTCGTCGGTAGGCACCCGGCGTCAGTCCGACGTACTGACGGAACAGTTCCGTGCCGTGACTTCGGCTGCGCCATCCGACCCGCCACATTGCCTCGGTGACAGTGAGGTCCGTCTCGCGCAGGTACCTTGCCAAGCGTTCGGCTCGCACCATCGTTAGGAACGCGAGCGGTGTCTTGCCAAAGGCGTCGACGAACACCCTGCCTAGCTGAGCAGCCGACAGGTGTACTTCCATGGCCAAAGCAGCGAGAGTCCATCGCCGCTCGGGTGATGTCCGCAACAGCTCAGCAACTCTGCGGGCCTCCTCCCTGATGGGAGCGAACCGTCGTTCCCTCGGCAAGGTTGGCCGGACATGACTCGGCCGGGCGGCTGATATCCGCACCGGGGACGCCTTGATGAACGGGGCAATGACGTGTGCTATGGAAAACCACAGGGCCTGCATCCGGAAGAAGTAGCGAGCAACGGGCCGCTCGGCGCTCAGCGCGACCATCTCGTCGAGCCAAATTGTGAGTGCCTCGGCCTGCCTTTCACCGAGGCTGAGAACCTGCGCTGGCTCGGCGTAGATGGTCGCCGCGAAGTCCTGAGCATCAAGCCGATCCCGCACAAGCCCAGCGTGCTGCCAGTAGACCTGATCGATCACATAGTCCGTATCCGCATGGATCGTGGTCAAGGTGATGTGGCCCTCAGGCTCGCTTCCGCACAGGACGTTTGCTGCAAGGAGGACCACATCCCCCGTCTTCACAAGCCTTTGCCCCAACTCGCCAACGAGGAGTGCGCTACCACTACGGATCACGATGACTCTGACACAATCGAGAGCCGCGGGGCCGATGGGGCGAGAGCCGGCGTACGTGCATGCCCAAACCGGCCAGTAGTCGCTGCCGACCCGCAGTGGCTCAGACATGTAGGCAGTACCGCACCCGCAGCGGTCTACTCAGCGAGCGCCTGGTCGAGCATGGTGGTGAGGTCATCAAGGGTCTCAGGACTGATCAACTCTCCATTGAGGAAGAAGGTTGGCGTACCAGTCACGCCCAGGGCCACACCGTCGTTGAAGTCGTTGCGGATGAACTGGAGCGTGGCCTCAGAGTTGTACGCGGCGTCCCATTGCTCAAGGTCGAGGCCGAGTTCTTGGGCGTACTGGCGGAACAGGTCGTCTTTGGGTATCTGCTGTTCACCCCACTCGGTCTGGGTCTGGTACATCTTGGTGTACATCGCTTCAAGTTCTCCTTGCTGAGCGGCGGCTTCGACCGCTCTGGCCGCGCGTTCGCTGTTGAAGTGGCTGGGTAGCGGGAAGTACCGGATGACAAAGGACACTCGATCGCCGTAGGTCTGCCGGAGTTGCTCGATCGCCGGGAAGACCGCGGCGCAGGCCTCGCACTCGAAGTCCAGGAACTCTACGAAGGTCACAGTGGCATCTGGCACGTCGTTGAGTCGGCGGGAGTCTTCGCGTACCACGAGCGCGCCGGAGGTTTCGGTGGGGACGGGTGTGGACGGCTCGACGACGGCGGCGGGCTGGCGACTGGCTTGGATGATGCCGAAGATGACCACCGAGATCACCAGCACCGCGCAGATCAAGATGATGGTTCTTCGGGCGCCACGTTCCCCTGGTTCGGGGCGTTCGTCGACGATTGGCTTCTTGGGCTTCTGATTGCTGGGCATGTAGGGCTCCTTGCCGGAAGATGTGGGTAGGACGCGTGCTGACTGGCGGCGACGCGGTGTGTGGGCAGGTCGTTTGGTTGGGGTCCTTACCCGAAGAGGGCTGGACCGTATTTGGCGAGCACCAAGGTGGTGATCGCTCCGAGCCAGAGCACGACGAGCAGGTTGTCGACTCCCAGGCGAAGCCCTTTGGTCAAGGTCTTGTGCAGGCTCGTTGGGAGGAACAGGTTGTTGTCGCGCAGGTTGACGTGGGTGAGTGATGCGAACACCAAGGTGGTGGACACAGTCACCAACAGGCACCAGGGGCACAGCGCCCCGATGACAAAAGTGGACTCAAAGAACAGCCAGTAGGCGAACACGAAGCCCAGGCCATAGACGATCTGGGCGGCGAGCATGAAGCCTCGCGGAAACCTGACGCCGGCGAGGCTGGCGACCGCGATGGTGATGACTACGGGCTCGGCCATCAGGCCGAGGAACGCGTTCGGGAATCCGAACAGTCCGGCCTGCCAGGATCTGGCGACTGCGCTGCAGTTGATGACCTCGTTGAGGTTGCATGGGAGTCCGACTTTGGGGTTGGCCGCTAGCCGGACGGCGTCGGTTGACAGGACGAAGGAGGCGTACAGGCTGAGGCAGGCCGAGAAGAGCATGGTGGAGAAGATCCACCTGTCGGTCTGTCTGAAACGGTGGATGCGCTCCAAAAGGTCGTCTGATGTGGTCAAGGTGGTTGGACCTGTCTGTCGTCGTTCGGACACACCGCAGCGCCGCGCCGAGCACCAGGACCTCGGCGTTCACCGAAAGGGCGCTCGTCTGCGCACGGGTGCGAGTTGAGTCGATCAGCAGGACAGGGCGGGTGGGCCTCGGCGTTGAAGCGGGTGATAGGGGCGACGTCCGGGGGTGGCCACCACGAGGGCCGTGACGGCAACGTGGGTAGGCACGGTAAGGGTCGCCGGCCTGGCATCACTTAGGCGTGTCCGGAACCAGTCGCGGGCCGTCTTTGCTGCCTGGCGGGCGTAGAGTCCCACGCCGAGCCCGAGCAGCAGAACGACCAGGCCGGCGATCAAGGTGGTTGCTGAGAGCACAATGAAGGACTGTGCGAAGCGTCCGAAGTTCAGCCCTGGCAGGTAGCTGTGCTCTGGGCACAGCTCGGACTCGACCAACAGATCGAGGTGGACGCCGAACGGCGCGATCAGGGGCACCTGCGGCATACAGGCTGTATCGGCGATGTTCACCGATCTCACTCCGGTAGCAAGGTTGCTCGCACCGATGAGCATCAACACGGCGGCGCCTGCGGCGCCGCCGCGTTGTGATCTCATGCTCGCTCCTCGGGTTGTCGATGAGTCTAGCTTACTGGCCGAAGCGTGCCGCTGCGCTCTGTCCGACGACGGCAGTACTCGCAGCGATAGAGGGTTGACGCGAGATCACGTGGCTGATGGGGTTTGACTACCAGGCCACGAAGCTGCTTGCCGGGGGCCCTTTTCGGCTGTGGCAGTCTTGTGGGCCAGGGACGGTCCCTGGCAGTGGTCGGGACCGCAACTGTGACTCTGAGAGGTTGGATCAGTGCAACGGTCGCACATTGGGAGCCTTCCGCACACGGTCAGGCGCCGGCTCTGGAGCGCGGCCGTTGCGATCGCGTCGGGTGTTCTGCTCGCGGGTTGCGGGTCGGCACAAGCCAACACTGGAGGGTTCGTGTCGGGTGATGGCAGCCTGGCGGTGCTGCCTGCCGATGAGCGTCCGCAGGCGCCCGTGATCGAGGGCGTCACGCTGGATGACGAGCGGTGGACGAGTGCTGACGTCTCCGGGAAGGTGATCGTCTACAACGTGTGGGGTTCCTGGTGCGCGCCATGCCGCTCCGAGGCGCCCGCGCTCGTGGCCGCCAGCCAGAAGCTTGCCGACCAGGCAGTCTTCGTCGGGTTGAACACCCGAGACTTCGACAAGGCCGCGCCCCGTGCGTTCGTGCGGGCATTCGAGGTTCCCTATGTGAACCTGTTCGACCCTGAGGGTGCGCTTCTGCTGAACTTCTCCGGCGAGTTGCCGCCCAACGCCATCCCAAGCACGATCGTGGTCGACCTGGAGGGCCGGGTCGCTGCCCGGATCATCGGCGAGACCACAGAATCGACCCTGGTGGGTCTGATCCAAGACGTGGCAGCGGGCAAGTGATCCCGCTGGAGTTGGGCGACTGGATCCGCCAGGCTGTGGGCGGCTCGGTCGCATTGGGTTTGCCGATCGCGCTCCTCGCCGGGCTGGTGTCGTTCTTCTCACCGTGCGTGCTGCCGCTGCTGCCTGGCTACCTGTCGTACGCCACCGGGATGGGGGCTGCGGACATCACTACCGGCCAGAGCGCGAAAGGGGTGGCCGGGCGGGGTCGCGTACTGCTCGGGACGCTGGGGTTCGTGGGCGGTTTCGCGGCGGTGTTCGTCGCCACCGGAGCGCTGATGGGTTCGGTGGGTGCCGCGCTCTTCGCGTGGCAGCGGCCATTGATGGTGGCTGCCGGCGTGTTGAGCATCGCCCTGGGATTAGTGTTCACCGACTGGCTGCCGTGGGGTCGCGGGACGTGGCGGCTGCAAGTGCTCCCCCGAGCCGGCGTGGCGGCGTCGCCGCTGCTGGGAATCGTGTTCGGGCTGGGGTGGACGCCATGTATCGGCCCGGCGCTATCGGTCGTGCTCACGTTGGCCCTGAACGAGGGCACTGCGCTGCGCGGCGCCGTGCTTGCCTTCGCTTACGCGCTCGGCCTCGGGCTGCCGTTCATTGTCGCTGGACTGGCCTTCGACCGGCTGGGCGGCACGCTGGGCTGGGTGCGCCGCCACCATCGTGCCATTCAGGTCACCGGCGGGGTGACCATGATGGTGATCGGGGTGCTGCTGATCACCGGCTGGTGGGACATCGCAATGGCCGGTGTACGGCAGTGGGCGAGCAGTTTTGCACTGCCGGTCTGACCCGACACCGATCCACGTACTCACCGCCGGGATCAGCGTGAGCCACGTTGCGGCGTCAAAAGAAACCGGGCTGCCTGGGTGACCCATCCTCACGCATAAGGTCAGCATCCGATGTATGGTCAGTGTGTGCTGACTCTTGCTTCCCGGTTGGACGTGATGAATCGGTTGGGCCGGGCGATGGCCGATCCGACCCGTTCGCGGATTCTGCTCCAGTTGCTGGAGGCGCCGGGGTACCCGGTTCGGTTGTCGGAGTCACTGGGCCTGACCCGCACCAATGTGTCGAACCATCTGGCCTGCCTGCGCGGCTGCGGATTGGTGGTGGCAACGCCCGAGGGCCGGCAGACGCGGTACGAGATCGCTGACCCGCATCTGACGCGAGCGCTGGAGTTGCTGGTGGAGGCGGTGGTCGCCTACGACGACGGCGTGTCCTGTGTGAATGAGGACTGTGACGTGCCGTTGTGCTGTGGCCCGGGTGCTGGCAGGACGGGAGAGGCCCGGTGAGCAGGGAGTGCTGCGGCGAGGACGCTCCACGTGGGGACGGCTCCTTGCCGATGAGTCTGCTGCGGGAACCTGGAACAAACCAACCCGGACCCGCCGGAGACCTGAGAGTTGCGGCGCACACACCGGGCGGCGCGTGCTGCGAGCCGGCTTCCAATGGTCGCGGCGAGCGCGACGAGGACACTGAGGGGGTGCGGCCACCGTGGTGGCGGGATCCCGCTTTGCTGCCGTCGCTGGTCTCTGGGGTGTTTCTGCTTGCCGGTTATGGTCTGGCATGGGCCGGGCTCGACCTGGCCGCTGGAGGGCTTCAGGCCGTTGCCCTGGCGGCTGGGGCCTACACCTTCGTGCCGGGCGCTCTCCGGCGGCTGGCTCGCGGCCGACTCGGCGTAGGCCTGCTCATGACGATCGCGGCGGTCGGGGCGGTTCTTCTGGGACATGTCGGGGAGGCGGCTGCGCTGGCCTTCTTGTTCTCGTTGGCCGAGGCTCTTGAGGACCGGGCGATGGATCGTGCGAAGGACGGTCTGCGGGGGCTGCTGGCGCTGATTCCGCAGACCGTTCGTATCTCGCGGCTGGGCGGAGACGTGACGGTCCCGGCCGCGGAGGTGCAGGTGCTGGACATCCTGGTGGTCGGCGCTGGTGAGCGGGTTGCGACCGATGGGGTCGTGGTGATGGGCCGATCGAGCATCGACACATCGGCAGTGACTGGAGAGTCGATCCCGGTGGAGGTGGGTCCGGGCGATGAGGTGCCGGCGGGGTCGGTGAACGGCTCGGCGACCCTGCAGGTCGAGGCCACCGCGGATGGCCGGGATAACTCGCTGACTCAGATCGTGGCGCTGGTCGAGCAGGCCCACGCCCGCAAGGGGGAACGGGCGCGTTTGTCGGATCGGATCGCCCGCCCGCTGGTGCCCGTGGTGCTGGTCGTGGCGGTCCTGGTGGTTGTCTTCGGGTTCATCGTCGGTGATCCATGGACCTGGACCGAACGAGCTCTGGTGGTGCTGGTCGCGGCGTCACCGTGCGCTTTAGCCATCGCGGTGCCGGTGACCGTGATCAGCGCAATCGGCGCGGCGTCGAAGTTCGGTGTCGTGATCAAGTCGGGCGAAGCGTTCGAACAATTGGGGACCATTCGCACGATCGCGCTGGACAAGACCGGCACCCTGACCCGGAACGACCCCGCGGTGGTGGACGTACGAACCTCGCCTGGCATCTCGCGGGGGGACTTGTTGTCGCTGGCTGGGGCTTTGGAGGCATCCAGCGCCCACCCGTTGGCGGCGGCGATCGCCGCGACCGTATCGGGCGCGCCCGCGGCATCCGGGGTGGTCGAAGAAGCCGGCTGCGGCATCACCGGTCAGGTCGGAGATGCCCGGGTCAGGGTCGGTAACGTTCGATGGATCGACCCCGCAGGGCTTTCGCCAGATGCTGATGCAATGGCGGGCGAGGGCATGACGGTCGTCGTGGTCGAAGCCGACGGTCAGATAGCCGGGCTGATCGGCATTCGTGACGAACTGCGACCTGAGTCCGCAGAAACGGTACGTCTGCTGCGCGCCCAGGGCATTGACACGATCATGCTGACCGGCGACAACGCCAGCACCGCGAACGCGCTGGCCCGGCAGGCCGGGATCACCAACGTGAGGGCCGAGCAACTTCCGGCCGACAAGGCCCTGGCCATCAGGGAACTTACCGGTGGCAGCCCCACGGCGATGGTGGGCGACGGCATCAATGACGCCCCAGCGCTAGCGACCGCGACGGTGGGCATCGCCATGGGCGCCAAAGGAGCAGCCGCCGCGATCGACTCAGCGGACGTGGCGTTCACCGGTCACGACCTGCGGCTCATACCCGCCGCGCTGGCTCACGCGCGCCGGGGACGGCGGATCATGACGGTGAACATTGGCCTCGCGCTGGCGATCATCGTGCTGTTGTTCCCGCTGGCGCTGTTCGGCATCGTCGGACTGGCTGGGATTGTCCTGGTCCACGAGGTGGCCGAGGTCGTGGTGATCCTCAACGGCATCCGCGCCGCCCAACGACCGGCCGCTTTGAGCAATGCCAGGTCTGCGGAACAACCCAGTGCCGTGCTGGCCAGCACCCACTAGCGGTCAGCATGACCATCACCACGACCAGTCCGCCTGCGGACGGCATCAGCCAGCCCGCGCAGCCGGCGCGGCCTGCGCTGCCGCTGGGGTGGGCCATTGTGACCTCGGCTTTGGCTGGCGTGGGGCTGGACGCTGCATTCCCCGAACTCGGCTGGTGGCCGATCGCCTTCGTCAGCGTCACCCTGGCCCTGCTCGCGCTCGCCGGCCGGAAGTCGGGCGGAGCCTTTCTGGTCGCTCTGGTCTACGGCGGTGCCTTCTTCGTGGCGCACCTGAGTTGGGCGGGACGGTTTCTGGGTCCGCTGCCGTGGCTCGGTCTGGCCGGCTTGCAGGCACTGTTGTTCGCCGCGGGAGCAATACCGATCGCGTTGGCCTACCGGTGGTCCACGCGGACGCTGCGCGGCAAGTGGGGTCAGCTAGTGATCGTCCCGCTTCTGGTCGGAGGGTTGTGGACACTGCGCGAGTCCATCATGGGCAGCTGGCCCTACGGCGGGTTCCCCTGGGCTCGTCTGGGGATGAGCCAGGCCGGCAGCCCGTTCGCCGAAGCTGTCTCGTGGGTAGGTGTGACCGGCTTGTCGTTCCTGATAGCAGCCGTCTGTGCAGGGATCGCGCAGTGGTGGCGGATCGGTCGCCGGCGTGACTGGCGGGGCCTGGTCATGCCTGCCGCGGTGACCGCCTTGCTGCTCGTGACACCGCAGTTCCCCACCACCCCGGCTGGTGAGGTGACCGTGGGCTGGGTGCAGGGCAACGGGCCGGCCGGCTACTTCGACGCCGCGGCCCCTGGTGCGATGCTCACCGCACAGACCGCCGCGACCATGCCGCTGATCGGCCAACCGATGGATGTGCTGGTCTGGCCCGAAGGAGGGGTCGACAGTGACCCACTCAACAACCTGGGGACCAGCAGGGCACTCGATGAGCTGTCCCACCAGGTCTCGGCGCCCTTGCTGGTGAACGCTGCAACCCGCCGCGGGGAGAACACCTACAACACCTCCCTGCTCTGGCCGCCTACCGGCGGCGAAGTCCAGCTGTTCGACAAGGCGAATCCGGTGCCGTTCGGCGAGTATGTGCCCGACCGCTGGTTCTACCAGCGCATCGCTCCGGACCTGATCGGCCTGATCGGACGCGAGTACACTCCCGGCACCAACTCCCCGTATGTCAGCCTGAACGGGGTCGGGGTGGGATTGGCCATCTGCTTCGACGTCATCTTTGACGACGTCATCTGGCAGGGCGCCCAGGACGGGGCTCAGCTGTACCTGCTTCAGTCCAACAACGGCGACTTCCGCGGCACCGACGAGAACCTGCAACAGGCCGCCCTCGCCCGGATGCGCGCAATCGAGACCGGTCGCGGCGTCGTGAACGTCTCCACGACCGGCACCAGCCAGGCCTTCGCCCCCGACGGCACAATCCTCGACGAACTCCCCACCGACACCATCGGCGCTCGGGTCACCACCATCCCACTACGCACCGGACTGACCCCGGCTGTCTCCCTCGGCCCGTGGATCGCCGGTCTCCTGGCCGCGACCAGCCTGCTCGGCCTCCTGCTGCTCAGGTTCGCAGCTCGGCGCTAGGCCTGCCGCGCGTCCCCGTCCTCGATCCAGTCAACCCGGCTACCTGAGGCCGCGAAGGCTGTGCCCAACGCCTGGGACGAATCTGCCGACTCTAGCGGCGTAGTCGCGGTAGGCGTCGCCGTGAACGGCGAGTAGGTAGGGTTCCTCGACCGCCCGGACTTGTACCTGAATGGCGGCGAGCAGCACGACGGTCGCCGCCGTCGCCGCGATCGTCGGGGCCAGCAGGAACAACCCGACGCTTGACACAGCCATCCCGGAGAACACCGGGTTGCGCACCATCGCAAAGGTCCCATCGGTCACCATCTCGGTGTGCTCCTCCGGGTCGACGCCAACCCGCCAGGAAGCGCCCATCTCCCGCTGCGCCCGCAGCAACGTCTTCATCCCGAGCAGTGCAAGGACCAGCCCGATCCCTTCCACGATCGTGCCGCCGGGGATGGTCAGGCGTCCGATGCCGACGATCTGCGTCACCGGGCCTGCCAGTCCGAGCAGCAGCGCGACCGCGAACAGCAACTTCCCCCACCATCGGGCGGAGCCCGCCGCACCTGCTTTGAGTCGGAACCCCGTATCTCCGTTGCGGCGCAGGTGCACCACCGCTCGAAAGCCGAAGGCCAGACCGAGACCGATCAGGTACAAGGCCAGCGCGATCCAGCCGTTCAGGGCCGTCACTCCACTCGCCCGTCCAACTCGGTCTGGGTGCGGCCGGCGAGTTCCTGCCGTGGAGCAGCCGATCCTGCACGTCCGGCCGGACGGTCTTCGTGGGTGATGCCGTGGTGGTCGCGGTTGTGGTCGAACCGCAGCAGTCGCAGGGCGTTGAGGACGACGAGGATGGTCGAGCCTTCGTGGATGAACACGATCGGACCCATCGCTAGCCCGAGCAGGCTGGCCGGCACGAGGAACGCGACGATGGCGAGGGCTGCGATGAGGTTCTGCCGGATGAGCCGGGAGGTTGCTCGACCGAGTCGCACCATGAACGGTACCCGTCCGAGGTCGTCGGCCATCAGAGCGATGTCGGCGGTCTCCAGGGCGACCGCCGACCCGGCAGCGCCCATCGCGATGCCCAGGCTCGCGCTGGCCATCGCGGGGGCATCGTTCACACCGTCGCCCACCATCGCCGTGGTGCGACCGCCTTCGGTGAGGTTGCGGATCGCGACCACTTTGTCCTCGGGCAACAACTCACCCATGGCCCGGTCGATCCCGACTGAGCGGCCCACGGCGTCGGCGACCGCCTGGTTGTCCCCGGAGATGAGGACCAGTTCCCCGATGCCGGACTCGCGCAGGACGTCGAGCGTCTGGCGGGCCTCGGCCTTCGGCGCGTCCATCACACCGATCACGCCGAGCACCCGGACACCATGGGTGACCACCATCGTGGTACGGCCCTCGTCCTGGAGTTGTTCGACCGAGGCTTCGACCTCGACCGGCAGCTCATGGCCGGCCCCGGCCATCATCCGGACGCTGCCCACCAGCACGATCTCGCCGTCCACCATCGCGCGGATACCGCGACCGGTGACGGCTTCAAGGTCAGTCGCCACGCGGCGCGCGTTCGCTCCGACCAGATCGGTGAGGTCGCGGACGATGGCGGTCGCCAACGGGTGGTCGCTCAACGTCTCGGTAGCCAGGGCGATCGCAGCGAGTTCGTCGGCCGACACGCCTTGTGCTGGGATGGTGTCGGTTACCGTGGGGTGTCCCCAGGTGAGGGTGCCGGTCTTGTCGAAGGCCATGGCGTCGACCTTGCCGAGAGTCTCCAGCGGGGCACCGCCCTTGACCAGGACGCCGGCGCGGCCAGCACGAGCGATCCCCGCCAGCACAGCTGCTGGGGTTGCGATCGCCAAGGCGCAGGGGCTGGCCGCGACCAGGACCAGCATCGCCCGGTAGAAGCTGTCACCGAACGGCTCGGCAGACCAGATCATCCCGACCGCCAACACCACGACCACGGCCAGGATGACCGCGGGCACATAGAACCGCTGGAACCGGTTGATGAACCGCTGGGTGGGCGATTGGGCTGTGTCAGCCTCGGTGACGAGCTTCACCACCCGCGCCAATGTGGTGTCGGCGGCCGCTGCGGTCACCACCATGTCGAACGCGCCGGGGCCGTTCACCGTCCCGGCGAAGACCCGCGAGCCACTGGAGATCGCGTCGGGATTGGCCAGGGCCTTGGCGACGTCGGGCACTGCAGCCTTCTCCACCGGGATCGACTCCCCGGTCACCGCGGACTGGTCGATCGCCGTGCTGCCGACGCTGACGAAACCATCCGCAGGTACCCGCGAGTTCGGTCGCACGACCGCGACATCGCCCACCTGAAGCTCTTCCACCGGACGCTCAACAAGCTCGTCCGGGCCGACGCGGAGCGTGGCCGTGCGGGGTGCGAGCTCGCCCAGCGCCTTGATCGAGCGCGTCGCGCGGGCCATCGCGTACTCCTCCAGGGCGTGTCCGAGGCTGAACAGGAACAACAGCACGGCACCCTCGGAGAGCCTGCCGACCGCTGCTGCACCGGCGGCGGCCACGATCATCAGGAAGTCCACTTCGAACCGGCCCCGGCGGATCGAGCCCCACGCCCCCCGCACGGTGAAGAAGCCCCCACAGAAGTAGGTCGCAAGATACAGGCCCAGCACCAGCGGTTCCGGGGCACCAAAGCCGAACTCAGCGATCAGCCCCGCGATGTAGGTCACGCCGGAGGCGATAGCGAAGTACAGCTCCCACCTGCCCTGTCCGTGGGAGTCGTCTTCGTGATCTTCATGCGCAGCACTCATGATCTATATATATCATGATGTAATGATGCATTGCCACAGATCGCTCGGAATCTGGTTGGATCAATCCAGGCCGCGTTCCGGAAGGGGGGTGGTGGTTCATGAGGTTGAATGCCAGCGAAGCCGAGCGCATCGCGGAGGTGATGGGCGGCCTGGCGACGCCGGCGCGCGTCCTGATCCTCGCTCGCCTGTTGGACTCCCCGGCCACCGTCAGTGAGCTCGTCACAGAACTGGCGATGTCGCAAGCCTCGGTCTCCAACCACCTGCGCATCCTGCGCCACCTAAACCTCGCCGCCGGCGACCGGCAGGGACGCAACGTCCTCTATCGCCTGCAGGACGACCACGTTCGAGCGATGGTCGAACAGATCCTGAACCATGCCAGTCACGACTAGAACCCTGAATGGAATCTGAGAAACTCTTAGGCTAGTCTTACCGCCGTCGAGAGGGGACGGGGTGGCTGCCAGCGAGGTTCGCGCGAAGCGATTGCCGGGAACGGCAAGGATTATCGCTCTGGCAGCTGCCGTCCTCATCGGCGCCAGCGGGTCGCTGGACCAGGGACACACGGCTCATGCCGCTGATGCGCCGTTGCCCCCCGCCTCGGCGGCAGCCGTCGCCGCTGAGCGGGCGCCCACCTTCGAGGACCTGCTGGAGAACCGCAGCAAACAACTCCAGGCAACCGCCGCTCAGGTCGACCAGGTGCGGTTCCAGTCTCTCCTCGCCAAACACGAGAAACGCGAGCGCAAAGTCGCCTCCGACATCGAGGCAGAACTCACCCGGTTGAAGGACCTCAGCAGGTTCACCTGGCCCACCAAGGGTGGCGTGGCCTCGGGATTCGGGATGCGCAAGCACCCCATCCTCGGCTCCATGCGCCTGCACAACGGCGCGGATATCGGAGGCGCGTGCGGGAACCCCATCTACGCCACTCAGTCCGGAACCGTGACCAGGGCCAACTTCAGCCGCAGCGCCGGCAACAACGTCCGGATCGACCACGGTCGTATCAAGGGCAAGAACGTCGAGACCTCCTACCTCCACATGAGCAAGTACGCCGTCAGCGCAGGCCAGAGTGTCACCAAGGGCGACGTGATCGGCTACGTCGGAACCACCGGGCTGTCCACCGCCTGCCACCTCCACCTAGCCCTCTACGAGAACGGCAAGGGTGCCGACCCTGTGCCCTACCTCGTGAAGGACTGAGCGGTGGCCATCTCCCAAGCTCGGACTTCTCCGACCACCAGTGCCGGCATCCAACCACCCCGCGACACCGGAACCTCACGTCGAGCACTGCTGGGCGGTGGATTCGCACTCGCCGGCAGCTGGCTTCTCACCGGATGCGTACCCGCGGCGAGCGACCCTGCGATTCCCGGTGGCTCGCGGTGGCCACGTGGATCGCTCACCGATCAACCCATCGTCCAGAAGACGCTGCGGGCAGCGCCTTCGATCATCGACCTCGGCGGCACGTTGGCCGAGGCCTGGGCCTACAACGACACCCTTCCCGGGATCGACCTTCGAGCCAACCCGGGCGATCTGCTGCGCCTCAACCTGGACAACCAACTCCCCAGCCCCACCACGATCCACTGGCACGGAATGCCCATTCCGAACGACGTCGATGGCGTCCCGGGACTCACGCAGAACCCGATCCAGCCAGGGCAACAGCATCTCTACGAGTTCACCGCACCCCAGCCCGGCACTTACTTCTTCCACTCGCACGTCGGAGTCCAACTGGACCGCGGCCTCTACGGGCCACTGATCGTTGATGATCCCGTAGAGCCGGGCCGTTACGACGCCGAATGGACCGTAGTCCTGGATGACTGGCTGGTCGTCGACGGTCAAACCCCTGAGGACATGTTCCGGCGCCTGAACGCCCGCCGCCCCTCGACCACCGGCACCCAGGCCGTTCAGCTGTCCTCCCGCAACGAGCCGTTCTTCGGCGACGCTGGCGACATCCCCTATCCGCTCTACCTGATCAATGGAGCAGTACCGACAGCGCCCGTAACCCACCAGGGCCGCCCCGGCGACCGTGTCCGGCTCCGCGTGATCAACGCCGCCTCGGACACGATCTTCGCCCTCGCCCTCGGCGGACATCGCCTGACCGTCACCCACACCGACGGCCACCCGGTCAAGCCGCACACCACCTCCGCGCTCTATCTCGGCATGGGCGAACGATACGACCTCCTGGTCACCCTCGGTGACGGCGTCTTCCCTCTCGTGGCCAAGCCATGGAACAAGCCCGGCCACGGCCTCGCGCTGGTACGCACCGGGTCCGGGAGCCCACCGGAACCACCGGTCCAGCTGGCCGAGTTCACAGGCCAACTCACTCAGGGGCTCGACCTGTACCCGGAGGAGTCGTCGTTGCTCCCGACCCGGCCGATCGATGCGCGCGCGACCATCGAGCTGGGCGGGCAGGCCAACCCCTACCGGTGGGTCATCAACGGTGCGCCCTTCGGCCAGAATCAACCCCTTGAAGTGGTCGACAACGACCGCCTCCTGCTCGAGGTCGTCAACACCACCACACGCGCACACCCGGTGCACCTGCATGGCCACACCTTCGCGCTGGACAACGGACTGAGGAAAGACACCCTCCTGGTTCCCCCATCCAGCACCACCGCCGTGCACCTGGATGCCACCAACCCGGGAACATGGGCACTCCACTGCCAAAACGAGTACCACACCAAAGCCGGCATGATGCTCACCATGCGCTACAAGGGCCGCTGACCCGCTCGCCGATTGCCTCCGCCAGGCCGTGTCGCCCAACTACACTGGGCGTGTCCGGACGAGGAGCGCTGATGAGGAACCGTCACCACAGCCTCTGGAGCGCTGCGCTGATGACGGTGCTGGGCGGGATCGGCCTGGCTAGCGCGGCCGGCAGTCTGGACGTGAGCGACAAGACCTGTTCCCCGCAGCTTCCGCTGCTCGCCTCCGTGGGCGTCCACCTGGACCTGTTCGCACAGGCTCGAAGCTGCCCCGAACACAGCTATCTCCCCGGCAGCAACTTCGACACCACGGTACGGCTGTGGGTGCTGGTCTCGACCTCAACCCTGGCCGCCGGCATCGTCGGCGTGCTGCTGGCGCTGGGCGCAGGACTATGGGTACGCCGCACCCTGCGGTCGGCGCGCGACTGGCTGCACCGAAGGTTCCCGACGCCGTCATTCACCAGGCCAGTCGTGGCCAAGCCTGTACTTGCGGCCGCCACCCCGCGGCCTTTCCACTCTTTCGAGCACTATCAGCCATCGCAACGTCGCGGGCCACCAGTTTCGTTCTGCTGACTAGCCCTCTTCGTTCGCCGCGCCCAGCCGGATCGCGGCACCGCTTCCGCACGCGGTTCATGCCTCCGACGCCGTGGGCGTGACGAACGAGCCATCCCGATGGCGAACTCAGCGGGCAACCCAGGTTCGCACACGACGGACTCGATGGTGTCCTTCGGCCCGCTCCGCAGTTCACCGTCCGCTGCAAATCGCGGGAGCCGTCACCATCGCTACGCAGTCATCAGGAGACTGACATGAGCAAGGATCAATCGACTCACCCAAGCGCTGGTGACGCCCGAGCGGCGCCGCGAGCCCCCATCAGGCTGAGGACCAGGACGATCGTGATGCTCCTCATCGGGGTCGCATTCATCGCTCTGTGGGTCTACCTCGGACTCCAGTTGACCCGTCCGGTACCGACGCCGGCACATTCAACGATCTCGGCAGTTCACTCCAGGTGAGCGAGATCCAGGCAGTGATCCCGAGAGGGATAGCCGACTTCGTGCGAACAGTGGCGAGTGACCATGGCGGTGAAACGGCCTCGCACACTGTCGTCTCTGAGTTGGCCCACCAGGGCCAGCGCCGACCGCAGCCCGATCGGGCGCGCGCACGGCTCTACGCCTGCGCCGGAGTTGTCGTGAAGATACACCCCTTTGGGGCCGATACAGCACTCCTACGACGCCGGCTGCAGGTCATCACCCAACCCGGAGCAAGCCGCTTCTGGGTTCAGCCACTGCACGGCATTCCGATACTCGCGCCCGACGGACAACTCACCACGATCTGGCCACGAGTAGCCGTGCTGGCTCCCGACCACCGGCCACCGTGGACGCAGTTGGGAACCCTGCTTGCTGAGCTGCATCGCACCCGTCCCGCTGGGTCGTCATTCCCGCAGGCGGGCGTGCTTGCCCGGCTTGGCCGGGCGATTGACTATCTGCGCCGCCGTCCCTACGACGACCTGATCTGGCTGGTCGAACTCGGCGAGAACCTTGCCAGCCGGCTACGCCGGCCACAACGCACCGCGATGATCCACGGCGACCTCCACCTGGGTCAACTGGGCCGCCCCTCGCCGGCGGGCGACTGGTACCTGCTCGACCCCGACGACACGGGCGTCGGCGACCCGGCCTGGGACCTTGCGCGCCCAGCCGCGTTCTGGGCGGCAGGGTTGCTCCCTGACGAGCCCTGGACGATCCTCCTCAATGCCTATCGAGCCGCTGGCGGTCCCGCCGTGCCGCCAGCCGGCGACCCCTGGACCGACCTCGACCCACCGGCTCGCGCCGCGACCCTGATCGCGGCCGCTCGCTCTCTCCGCTCCGGCGAGTCCCCAGCCACGACCCGCGCACTGCTACAGGCGTGCCGCCGGATGCAGGACAGTTGACAGCCCCAGCAGAAACCACAGGTGCCGGCGGTTCACCGTGCCACGCCGACATCCGAGTCAGCGTCAGCGACCCGCCTCACTCCGACGCCCGGGTGCATCCGCACAAGCCACAACGGCGAGCGGGCCGGACGGCCCGCGACCGAGGCTGTCCTCGTGGTTGGCGAGCACCGCCCGCGTCGCCACCAGTCGATGAACGCAGGTCCGCGAGACTAGCTGGAAAAGAACAACCCCGCCAGGCCGCCTTTGCGATACCGACGATCACCGTGCTTGCCCCAAGCGGGGCCATAGCCGGGCGGTGGCGGTGCCTGGCTGACGAACCGGCCCTCCATCTGCGTGAGGTGCTCAAGTTCACCGAAGTCGAGGAAGAGCCCTCGACAACTTCCGCACTGCTCCAGCTGGATTCCGTTGCGCTCATAAGTTCGCATCGCGCCGTGACACTTCGGGCACACAATCGCCGCCCGCGGGGGTTCCTGCCCCGGATAGGGATCGTATGGACGCGGGTGGTTCGGATAGGTCATGCCACCAATCATGACGACCCGAGCCAAATCATCGGCCAGCTCATCGAGGCCGGGACGGAATGTGGAACGCGGGGTCTGGATGAAGACGAAACCGGCGTCTGGCTTGCACAAACGCCACGGAACAAGACGGGAGAGTTGTGTGACTCCTCCAACACCAAGTTGTGCATAGACACACCAGGGAGCCGTCGGAGAGGGTGGAACTCGAAGGGGAGTAGTTCCGTCCAGGCCCTCGGTTCGGACGCGGTGCGTCGACATGCTGGCGGTCATCTTGATCCGCCCGGCGTAGCACCTCATTTTGCGAGGCGAACGAGACCTTCGGCCACGGCCTTGACCTGGAGTGCCCAATGCCTGCTGCCCTGATCCGCCGCGTCCTGCTGTGTCTACTCGTTGCAGGCCCAGCCGTCGCCATCCGTGTGTTGGGAGTTGAGTTCTCAGCAGTGGCTGAGGTAGTCGTCTTCGGCGCGGCTGTGGTGGCAGCAGCGTTCCTTCTCGCCTGGGCCGCCGAAGCCGCCCAGAAGGACATCTCGGGCGCCCTCGCCATTGCCTTGCTGGCACTGATCGCAGTTCTCCCGGAGTATGCCGTAGACCTGTACTACGCCTACCGCTCCGGTTCCGATCCGTCCTACCTCCACTTCGCGGCCGCGAACATGACCGGCTCGAACCGGCTGCTACTCGGCTTCGGCTGGCCCCTCGTCGTGGTCGTCGCACTCGTCGTCGCGCGCCGCCAGGCACGCCGGGACGATGCACCCACCCCCAATGCGCTGGAGCTGCCTGTTGCCAGCCGACGAGACGTCGGCTTCCTCGCTATCCTCGGGCTCGTCGCGTTCGTGATCCCGCTCATCGGGAGCATCCCGCTGTGGTTCGGGGTCGGTCTCATCGTCGTGTTCGGCCTCCATCTATGGCGAGCCGCGCAGACCTACGACGCTGACCAGGAGGAGTTCGTAGGCGCGGCAGCGCTGATTGCCGGGCTTGACGCCCGACCGAGGCGCATTCTCGTCGTGGCGATGTTCCTCGTCTCCGGGGCGGTGATCCTGATCTCAGCCGAACCGTTCGCCGATGCACTAGTCGCCTCAGGCTCGGCGCTCGGCATCGACAGCTACTTTCTGGTTCAGTGGCTCGCCCCGCTAGCCTCGGAGGCCCCGGAGTTCATCATCGCGGTGATGTTCGCCGCCCGCGGCAAAGGTGTGGCTGCCATCGGCACGCTGATCGCATCCAAGGTCAACCAGTGGAGCCTGCTGGTCGGCTCACTGCCCGTGGCGCACTTCCTGGGCGGTGGACCCAGTTCGCTGGCTCTAGACAGCCGCCAAGTCGAGGAGTTCACCTTGACGGCCACCCAGACGCTGCTCGGGGTGGCAATCATCCTCGCGCTGCGGTTCCACTGGTGGTCCGCGATCGGGCTCGCCGCGCTCTTCGGCGTCCAGTTCCTCATCACTGACACCACCGGACGGTACGTGCTGAGCGCCATCCACCTCGCCCTCACCATCGGCTTCCTCGTCGCTCATCGACACAGCATCCTCCCCACACTCGTCGCGCCCTTCCACGAGCAGCCCGCAGTCGATCAAGACGAGCCGAAGACCGTTATGGACACCCACGCCTAGGATGACCCCGATGAAGCGCTCTCCTGCCACCCGCATGGTCGAGGACTATGTAACGCTGATCTGGAAAGCCCACGAATGGCCTGGCGGGGAGCCCTCTACAACAGACCTAGCCGCCCAACTCGGCGTGACTCCCTCGACCGTCTCGGCCAACCTAAAACGACTCGCCCGCGACGGACTCATCTCCTACGAGCCTTACGGCCCAATCGAGTTGACCGACGACGGGCGCGCAATCGCGATAGACATCGTTCGACGACACCGAATCGTGGAGACCTATCTCGTCGAGCATCTAGAGCTGTCCTGGGACCAGGTCCACGACGAGGCGAACCACCTGGAGCACGCCGTTTCCGACCTCGTACTGGACCGCATGGACGCCGCACTCGGGCACCCCACCCACGACCCCCACGGAGCCCCGATCCCCGACCCTGACGGACGGATCCCGCCCGATCACAGCCAAGCTCTCAACGAGGCCGAACCCGGCACCTCCGTGCAAGTGCTGCGCGTCTCGGATCGCTCGCCCGACATCCTCCGCTACCTCACCGGACACGGAATCTCGGTCGGTACCAGACTTACCGTCACCGACGTCAGCCCCGCGGCTGCGGCCGTCCGGGTCACCGTCGACGACACTACGATCGACCTCGGCCTCCCGGCCGCCATTGCAGTACGCGTCAGCCCCCGAACAGACCCAGAAGCACACACCCCTGGTCCCGCCTAGGTTCCGCCAATGAAGGGCCTCGGCATGGACAGCGCTCAGCCGGGGCTCACGGGAGCACACAGAGAGCACTGCACATGGCTTATCCCAGCAATCAGCCGGACCCAGACAGCAGGACGGACAAGACCTCGCCCGCGCCGCCGGTCACCTACGCTGAGCAGCTCAGCTGCCAAGCAGGACGACCCGCAGCGCTGCTCGGCATCCTCATCGCGTTCGCGTTCTACTTCACTCTCACGCCATGGATCTCGCTGGCGATCACCGCCGTCTCCCACTACGTGACAGCACCCGACGTGCCTTTCACCGACTTTCAGAGTTATGCCGCCAGCTACCAGATACCCACCGGACTCGCGGCGAACGGCATCGCCATCGCCGGGCTGCTCCTGTGCTGCTGGCTCCTGATGACCCGACTCCACCGTGCCCCGCTTGGACAACTCTCCTCGGTGGAACAACGTCTGCGCCGCGGCTATCTCGGGATATGTCTCGGGATAGCGACCATCCTCATCCTTGGCGGGAGCTTGCTGGTCGGCTACCTCCAAAGCCAGCCCTTCCAGTTCGCGCCGCAGCCGCAGTGGTGGAGCTTCCTTGTCGTCGTGGCAATCGTCACCCCGTGGCAGGCCGCAGCCGAAGAGTACCTCTTCCGCGGCTACCTACTACAGTCGATGACCAGACTCACCGCCAACCCCTGGATCGGGGCCGCCGCATCGTCACTCGTGTTTGCCTCACTCCATGGCGTCCAGAACGCCGCACTGTTCGTAGACAGACTCGCTTTCGGGCTGCTCGCCTCGACCCTCGTGATCCTCACCGGCGGTCTCGAAGCAGGCATCGCGGCTCACATCATCAACAATGTCGGCGCCTACTCCATCGCCGCAATGACCTCCAGCATCGCGCAACTCCGGGCAACGCAGGCGATCTCATGGACCGACGCCCTCACAAACATCACCATCTTCGCCGCCTTCGCCACGGCGGCGACACTCGTCATACGACTACACCGGCTACCCACGAGGATGGATAACGCGGACGCGTCATAGGCCCAACCCCTGTCAACGACTCCCAAACAGGCAACAAAGCGCGCTACCCCACACCTCTCAATCACCACCCACACCGCGGACCCCAGCACGCCGAGCGCCAACGGGCTCCTACTGCTCGCTGCCTGGCCGACCTACGAACGCAGGATCACCGCATCGGGGACACCCCCGCCGCTCACCCAGCGGAGTGATCGCGGCCGGCGGTCGCGTAGCCTCCGCTACCCAAGCGGCGAGAACGCTGACACGGCAGTCAGTGCGATCGCCGCTTGTAGAGGCAGGACCCCATTGCCAAGCGCCATCAGTTGCTGGTTCGGCGGAAGGCCATGTCGTGGATCGGAGAGCCAGGCGGTAGGGAGTCCCATGAGCCACTCCACGAACTCCGGTGCTGGACGCGGGCCATTCTCGTTCCTCAGGAGTGCGGGCGCTGGTGCGACTCGTCCGGTGATGTGCTCCCAACGAGCCACGGCGTGGGCATAGCGTCCCCAGCGGTGAAGATGTCCTCGGTCAGCGACCACAACGTCGCCGAGTCGCTGTGCCTGCTGAGCGAGCCATCCGGTCCGTGGAGCGCGAGGTCGATGATCTGGTGCGAGAGTGCGATCGTGCCCCGTCTCGCCTTCACCTTGTCCAGGGTCTCTCCACCTCGAAGCGAGTCCGACGCGAGCGGGGTTCGGAACAGCGTCTTGACGCTGGGCCAGGAGGAAGATGCGGAACCGGGGGTGAGGAGCGCCGACAAGGGAAGCAGGTAGACCGACCCATCGTGCATCCATCCGCAGGTCGGCCAAATCGCCGAGTACGGCGCCGGCTGCTCGTAGAGGTCGAGTTGCGCTGTCTCCCAGATGCCACGGGTCGGGCTCCAGAGCGCGAAGGGCTGTATCGTCGGGGGTTGCTGCGCAGGGGTTGCGCGGGGCATTGTCGTCTCCTTCGGTGATCGGTCGGATGGCTGGGGACGAGAGCAGACCGCGGACGTTTTCGACGACGACCCATTGGGGTTGCAGCACTTCGATGGCTGTGCCCATGTGCGCCCATAGACCTGAGCGGGTTCCGGGTGCGAGACCGGCGCGCTTGCCGACGGTGGACACGTCTTGGCAGGGGAAGCCGCCGATCAGAATGTCAACGGGCTCGACCTGCGACCAGCTGATCCTTGTGATGTCGCCCAGATTCGGGGCGTCGGGCCAGTGGTGGGCGAAGACCCTGGCCACGGGCTCATTGATCTCAGAGAACCAGACGGTCTCTCCGCCGAAGACATGTTCGACAGCGAGGTCGAGGCCGCCGTATCCCGAGAAGAGCGAACCGATCCTCAGCGGACTCGCGGGATCGGTCGGTGTGTCGTGCATGAATGCTCCGGCTGACGAGATGATCCCCGGCCAGAACTCGCGTGAGTCGTGTCGCCGGGCTGGTCACCTGTCAGGTGCACCACTACGTCGTGCTGACCTGTCCTCGCGGTCGCCGGCCCAGTGCCATCCAGTCCATCGACCAGCAACGTCCATTCACGACAGCCCGCACTCAGGAAGCTCCGCCACACCCTGCCTTTTCTGAGCTGACACGCCTCTTGCAGGTCGAGGGTTAAGGCTCTGTGGCAGCAGAAGTCACAGGAGGCTGGCGCTCACCTGCCCGGCAGGACCGGGAGGTGGGCATGACGGTTGCCATGCGGGTGATGTCGGCGGGCGACGGCTACAAGTACCTGCTGCGCACGGTCGTGGCCGCGGACGGTGATCGTCCTCTTTCGACGCCGTTGACGCGGTACTACATGGAGCCGGGGACGCCTCCTGGCCGCTGGCTAGGTGACGGCGTGGCCTCGCTCGGTGCGGGCGAACTGGATGTCGGGGATGTGGTGTCCGAGGCGCAGCTCCAGCTGTTGATGGGGATGGGTCGTGACCCGATCACCGGTGATCCGCTGGGCTTGGCGTTCCCTGTCTACAAGACGCCGAGGGAGCGGATCGAGGCCCGGATCGCTGACCTGGACCCAGCGCTGTCACCGGGTCGCAAAGGTGAGGTGGTCGCACAGATCGTGGCCGAGGAGACCGCGCGGGGCACTCGGCGGGCAGTAGCCGGGTTCGACTTCACCTTCTCGATTCCGAAGTCCGCGAGCGTGTTGTGGGCGGTCGCGGATGCTGGGGTGCAGGCGTTGATCGGTGAGGCGCATCATCGCGCGGTTGCGGAGGTGGTTGCGTTCATGGAACGCGAGGTTGCAGCCACCCGCACGGGCGCAACCGCCGGAGATGGCGCGGTTGCACAGGTGGATGTCACTGGCCTGATAGCGACGGCGTTTGATCACTTCGACTCCCGCGCCGGCGACCCCCACCTGCACACGCATGTGGTCATATCCAACAAGGCCAAGACGGTCCTCGACGGCAAGTGGCGCTCCCTTGACGGCAGGCCGATCCACGCCGCGGTGGTTGCGTTGTCGGAATTGCATGAGGCGGCATTTGCCGACCACATGACCCGCACCTTCGGCGTCGCCTGGGAAGCCCGCGATATGGGCCGCGACAAGAACCCAGCGTGGGCGATCACCGGCGTTCCCGAGGAACTGATCGCGGAGTTCTCGACCCGCGCCCGCGACATTGATGCCGAGACGGATCGCCTCATCGCCGACTACGTCACGGCGCATGGGCGGCGTCCGTCTCCGGCGACGATCATGAAGCTCCGTGCCCAAGCGACCCTCAGCACCCGGCCCGAGAAGGATGTCCGGTCCCTGGCGGAGTTGACCGCCGACTGGTGGACCCGCGCGACCAAGAGACTCGGGGCAGATGCGACCCTGTGGGCTCGCGGGGTCACGGACAACGACACGCCGTTGCTGCTGCGCGCCGACGACGTCCCCCTCGACGTGATCGACGAACTCGGCCATTCGGTGGTGGAGGCGGTGGGTGAGAAGCGTTCGACCTGGCGCAGGTGGAACCTGATGGCCGAGGCCTCCAGGCAGACGATGGGCTGGAGGTTCGCCACCATCCACGACCGGATAGCCATCGTCGCGATGGTCGCCGACGCCGCCGAGCACGCCTCCCTGCGATTGACACCACCCGATCTGGCCACCTCACCTGCGGCGTTTCGCCGGACGGATGGGTCCTCGGTGTTCCGGCCGAAGCACTCCACCGTGTTCTCCTCCGAGGTACTGCTTCAAGCTGAGGACCGGCTGCTCGACCGCTCCCGCACCCTCACCGGCCCGACCGTCTCGTTGGCGACGGTCGAGAAGATCACCCGCAAGCGTGATGCCGACGGCCGGCTGCTCGGTGTCGATCAGGCCGACGCCCTGATCCGGATCGCGGTGTCGGGGCGGATGCTCGATGTGTTGATCGGTCCCGCAGGCTCGGGTAAGACCACCGCGATGAACGCGCTCCGCCGAGCATGGGAGACCGAGCACGGCCCCAGCTCCGTCGTCGGTCTCGCACCGTCGGCTGTCGCCGCTCAGGTTCTCGCCGACGACCTCGGCATCGATACGGAGAACACCGCCAAGTGGTGGCAGAACCACCTTCTCCACGGCACGACCTTCCAGGCCGGTCAACTCGTCATCATCGATGAGGCCTCTCTAGCCGGCACGCTGTCCCTGGACCGCATCACCCACCTCGCCCAGAACGCGGGAGCGAAGGTGCTGCTGGTCGGCGACTACGCACAACTCCAATCGGTCGATGCCGGCGGAGCGTTCGCGATGCTCGCCGGCGACCGGAACGACACGCCCGAACTGGTCGACGTCCACCGCTTCAAGAACGCGTGGGAGAAGACCGCGTCCCTGGAGCTCCGGCACGGACGAACCCAGGTCATCGACACCTACCTCAACCACCACCGCATCCACGACGGCGACCACGAGACCATGACCGACGCCGCCTACACGGCATGGCGAGCAGACCGAGACACCGGCTTGGTGTCGGTGCTGATCGCCGAAACCCAGCAGGACGTGACCGCCCTCAACACCCGTGCCCGTGCCGATCTGATCCTCGACGGCACCCTCACCCCGAGCCGGGAAATCGAGCTGCACGACGGCACCACCGCCGGAGTCGGAGACACGATCATCACCCGCCGCAACGACCGACGACTCCGCACCACCACCGGACGCGACTGGGTACGCAACGGCGACGTCTGGACCATCACGTCCATCCGCGGCGACGGGACCATCACCATCCGCAAACCAGGCCGCCGGTTCGGCGGGACGATCGTCCTGCCCGCCGGGTACGTGGCCAAGCATGTCGATCTCGGGTACGCGGTCACCGCCTACCGCGCCCAAGGCGTCACCACCGACACCGCGCACGTCCTCGTCGAGCCGACCTCCACGAGAGAGAACCTCTACGTCTCCATGACCCGCGGCCGCCACACCAACCATGCCTACGTGATCCTCGACCACGCCGACGACCACGTGGAACCGCACCCCGGCGAGAACCCCGACGCGAGTGCACGAAGCGTCCTCTACGGTGTCCTGCAGCACACCGGCGCCGAACTGTCCGCGCACGAGACCACCGTCGCCGAGCAGAACCAGTGGGGCTCGATCGCCCAACTCGCCGCCGAGTACGAGACCTTGGCCGCCGCAGCCCAGCATGACCGCTGGGCCACCCTCATCCGTCACTCCGGACTGACCACCGATCAAGCCGAGAGCGCGATCGAGTCCGACGCGTTCGGCCCGCTCACGGCCGAACTCCGCCACGCCGAAGCCAACCACCACGATGTCGAGACGCTCCTGCCACGACTCGTCGGCGCGCGCGGGTTCAGCGATGCCGACGACATCGCCGCCGTCCTCCACTACCGCGTCGAACAAGCCACCCGACGACCCGCCCGAGCAGGCCGAGCCAGGAAGGCCCCTCGCCTCATCGCTGGCCTGATCCCGCACGCGGACGGCCCTATGGCCACCGACATGCGCGAAGCACTCGACCAACGACAGAACCTCATCGAAACCCGCGCCGACGCCGCCCTCGACATCGCCCTCAACGAAGCTGCACCGTGGACGGAAGCGCTCGGCGCGCCGCCGACCGACCGACAAAGGTACGCGGCCTGGCGACGGGCTGCTCGCACAGTTGCTGCCTACCGGGACCGCTACCAGATCACCGACGACACGCCGCTGGGATCGCCTCCCGCATCGACCGCGCAGAAGATCGACGCAGCGCGCGCTCGCGTCGCGGTCGACCGGGCCGCGAGTCTCGTCAACGCGCAACAGCAGCCCGAAGCACCGATCCGGCCCGCTGCGCCGGGCTGGGTCGGGCCCGCGCTGTAGCTCAGACCACCGTCAGCACTGACGTACCGGTCAGCTCGCACCACCCGGGTGCCTGTGCATCGGGTCGGTGTATGTCGGCGTTCCCAGCTATGCTGTCCGTGGGCGGTCTGGACTGCCCCTCTCCGAGTCTGAGTCCCCACGCGACGAAGACGCTGAGGACAACGGTTGCCGATCCAGAGAAGAAGTACCTGTTGGACCGAGGAACTCTCTCTTGTCGCAGGGCTAGCAGGCGTGGGTTGCATAGCCCGGAACAGAGATAGAGATGCCCTCCAACAACCACACACAGAACCGCGAGCTTCAGCAGGAAGCGCGCGCCTGGTCCGACCGCACGGGCACGAAGTACACCGCTGCGCTACGGCAGCTGAACTCGCCTTTGGCCCAAGGTCTGCTGGGCGATCGAGTCAGCCCAAGGCAGCTGATCGCGGTCCTCGACGAGCATGAACTGATCGGCGCACGCGGCGGCGATCCCGTCCTGGGCGAGAACGGGTTCCGCTCGGAATCACCGTGGCGCTTCAACGGCGAGACCGACCTCATTGAACTCGCGCTCATCACGGACATGCTCCGCATGTTTACCCCCATCCCGGGCGACGCAACGCCGGAAGTCGGCAGCTACGCCTTGAAGCACACAGCGGAGTGGTTCCTCAGCCCGCACTGCTCCTACGTATCCAACGGCCGCCTGATCTGGGCCGCCGCCGCACTGGGGCTCCCGATTGCCACTCCGGACGGCGCCGGCCCAAACCTTCTGATCGGCGTGCCCGAGCGCGAGCACGACTACGTGCGCCGGATGGTCAACCGTGGGCCGAGGCGACCGCGTGTCCACCACTATCGGCCCGCCGGATACGAACACTTGCAGGCTGCGCTCGCCCAGGCAGCGGCAGGTCAGCCCATCACGGGTGGCTGGGTTCGTCCGGCGGTCGTGGAAGACGCAACTCCATTCCACGACTGGCTGGTTCTGCAAGCGCGCCGCGACGACGCCGTAGGCGACTTCGCGAGCGACTACGCCGCCGGTGTCCGAGACAGCGACCACCACGTCGCCCGCACTCCGGAGGAGCTACTGGCCATCCTGTACGAAGTCTCGCTCTCACCCGCGGCATACGACTCTGCTGTGATCACGATCGCCGAATGGATGAGGACAGTGCCCTCGTCGGTACCCATCCGCACCGAACGTATCGGCAGGAATGCGCATGACCACAACGGGTGGGGCGCGGGAGCTGGCACCGTGGAGCGCTACGAGTACCGCTGTCCCTGCGGAGACGGGACGATCATCGAAGAACACGACAACATTCCCGGCTTCCGAGAGCACGACGTTTGGATCACATGCGACAAGTGTCGCGAAGAGTGGCGGTTCGTTCCCGGAAGGCCTATACGTCAGTGGGGGCTGGAACCTGCGGCCGCCTTGGACGGGACGCACTAGCCAGGTCCCTGGCACGGGTGCAAGCCCTGTCGGTCGCGGGGCACCAGCAGGGACGCTACCAGTGCGCCGGGACAGAGCAGACTGTCTCGGCGCACCGCAGCGATTGACTGGAGGCGCGCCAGAGGTCTGAGGTCTGAGTCGAGTCATACTACTTGATCGAACACGTGTTCGATACTAGAGTCATGGCGCGGAGAACCCCGCAGAGCCGGAAGGGGGGCATCATGGCATCGGACCAGAAGGTGGACACCAGTCACGTCACAGTTCACAAGCTGCCGCCCGTCACCCGGCGACTCAGCGAGGACCCCCGCTGGGAGGTCCGCGCACAAGGACAGGTCATCGGCTGGGTCGAGGCCCGCCACCTGGGCAAAGGCCACACCTTGTTCTACTTCGCAACAGGCATCCACCCACAGACCGGGCGGGAGTACAGGCTTGAAGGAAGCACAAGCTTCGATGAACGGGTCAACACCGTCGCTGACTTCTACCGGGACCCCATGACCCAGCGCCAGCATCTCGGGGGCTATTCGGGCACAGCGCAGACCTGAGAAGTCAAGTCCTCGTACCGGCACGTCCGCGCGGCTAGTCTTCCCGATCGCAGGAGCCGAGCGTATGGTTGGGGGTGAGGCAGATTTCTCCTCTGTAACGCGCCGCTCGCGGCAGGCTCTCGCAGCCACTCTTCAACGCACTGCCTCGCTCTACCTGTTGTGCGCTGGAGAGGAACGAAGCCATGATCCGCCTACTGTGGGCCGCAAGCAGCAACATCCGCTACTTCATGCGGCGCTACCTGCCCAGCAACGTCCTGCTCGACGCGATCCGTACCCGTCGAGGATTGAAGTGGGGCGTGCCCGCGATGCTGCTCGCCATCCCGTACCTGTTCGTCGCCAACCTCTGCGTGCGCCTCATCGCGGACGGCGGCGCCGGCTGGCTCCACCTCGTCGTGCTGGTGTGCATCTGGAGCGCATTCAAGATGCTCTGGATCGGCCCGGTCAGCATCGTTCTGCTCATCCGGGTGCGCTTGCGCGAGGCCGCAGCAGCTCGCCGTCAGCGTCGCGAGATGGCAGACGCCGCGAAGCACTCAACCTGCGTCGGTTGATGCGGAGGGTCACATGCTGCGCGAAGGGGTGCCCGTCGTCGGCGCGTGCCGTTCCTGACCGGTGCTGAGTTGGTCGCGTTCCACTCTCCGTATCGTGGCTGGCGCCTGTGCTGCCCGGCTTACGAGGTCCATCAGGTCTGAGGCGTCGGTCACGAGCGACGCCGTGCCCGCTTGGATGAGTCGATGCGGTCCGTAGCTGGTTGCGCTGGTCACCGGACCCGGCGCGGCGCCCACGACGCGGCCAAGCTCATGTGCCCACTGGGCAACGGGCATGGCACCCGAACGGCTCGCGGCCTCGACGATCGTCGTCGATCCCGATAGCGCGGCTTCGATCCGTGCCCGCGCGAGGAACATGCTGTGCGTCGGCAGCGTCCCGGGCGGGAACTCGGTGACGAGCAGACCGAGGTCGCCGATGCTTTCCAGCAACTCCCGGTGTCCGGCCGGGTGGGGGCGGTCGAGCCCTCCGGCCAGCACAGCGACGGTATGACCGCTGCTCGCCAGCACGGCACGGTGAACCGCTGCGTCGATTCCGTAGGCGCCACCGGAAACCAACACCTTCTCTTCGGCGGCGAGTTCGTTGGCGAGCGTATGCGCGACATGAGTCCCGTAGCTGGTCGCGGCCCGCGCCCCGGTGATCGTGAACCGATCCTCCTCGCGGCCCGTCATCAGCGAGTCAGCACCCTTGACCCACAGCACATAGGGCCGGCGATCCCCGAGACCACGGAGCGATGCAGGGAATCCATCGTCCCCGGGAATGAGCGTCTGGCATCCGAGCTTCTCCGTGTCTCGAAGCGCAGCACGCACGGCATCCGGAGAGCCGTCGAAGCGCAGGCGCCTTCGCCACAGCGCGGCCGCGGTCTTGTCCATCGTCGGCACCGGGCCGTCCGTCGTCAGTAGGCGCACCGTCTCGACGGCACCGACCGTACTGACCAAGCGGCCCGTCCTTGGGTCGTCCGGAGGGACGAGGACCGCGAGCGCGATCCTCGCGGCTCGTTCGTCTGTGGCCAATGCGGCGATCGTGTCCATGCCGGTTCCTCTCCGTCATCGGACAGGTACGCCAGCCTGCGCCCGCGCGAGAGCCCGAGGAGACAACGGCTGCCGTCGCTCATCCCGGCGGCGGGGAGTCAGGCGTGTGCGGGCGGCGACCACGAGGACGCAGCGTGCCGCCTGCCTCGATCACCAACAGGCGAACGGTCTTGTCGTTGATGCCGAGCCGCTCGCCGACCTCCACCAGAGTCAGCCCGTCAACGTAGAGACGCACTGCCTCTTGACGCACCGGCTCCGGCACGGCCGGCCGCCGGACGGCGAGCCCCGCCTGCCGGACGATTTTGGTCACGGTGGCCCTGTGCACCTGGAAGCGAGTCGCAAGCTCGTGAACGGGCACTCCATCGGCGTACCCAGCGAGCAACTCAGCGTGATTCGAGGCACTCAAACGGGTTTGAGACTGGCACGAATCTCCGCACACCGGACCCCGCTGATCGACGAGCTGGGAGCCCCGTGGGCGGCGTCGCCGACGGTGAGACCCCTTGACGACGCGGGAGATCAGCGTGCGGAGCGGCCTCGGGGGGTTTGAGAAGCACCTACGGAGGTCCACCACCGCAGATCCCTTTGAATGAGGGGTCCGCGTCTTGTATGAAGGGGACGTGGACGTCTTCCGCAAGCACCGCCCCGCCGCCCCACGAGGGTTCTTCGCGGTCGAGGCCGCCGGTCTGCGCTGGCTGGGGGCCGTGGGCGCGGTCCGCGTCGCCCAGGTGATCGACGTCGGGGAAGAGCACATCGCGATCGAGCGGCTCACCGAGGCGGCGCCCACTCCCGCGCACGCGGAGGACTTCGGCCGCGACCTGGCCGCGCTGCACGACGCCGGCGCACCCGCGTTCGGCGCCCCGCCGCAGGGTTGGGACGCCGACGGCTTCATCGGTGAAGCGCCCCTGCCGCTGCGCACCGAGGCCACGTGGGGCACGTTCTACGCCCGCTGGCGCATCGAGCCGTACCTGGCCGAATCCGGCATCGACGCGCGCGGGCGGGCCGTCCTGGAGCGGCTGGCCGAGGCGCTGGCGTCCGGCACGTTCGACGATGCTGCTCCGCCGGCCCGGATCCACGGCGATCTCTGGTCGGGCAACGTGCTGTGGACGCCGAGCGGCGTCGGCCTGATCGACCCGGCCGCCCACGGCGGCCACCGGATCACCGACCTCGCCATGCTCGCGCTGTTCTCGACGCCGCAGCTGGGCCGCATCCACGCTGCCTACGCCGAGGCGTCGGCGCACCTGCCCGCGCACTGGCGGGAGCTCGTGCCGCTCCACCAGGTCCACCCCCTGCTCGTCCACGCCGTGCTGTTCGGCGGCGGGTACCGGGCCCAGGCCGTGGACGCCGCCCAGCGGGCGCTGGCGCTGGCGGGCTGACTCGACGTCGAACGACCACCGCGGTTCCGTCGGGAGGTGCGTGGCGCGGCCCGAGGGTCGGTGGGGCATGATGACCGACGTGGCTGAGGCGGTCTCCATCGTGATGCTGGTGCTCGTCCTGGGATTCGCCGTGGTCCGACCCCAGGGCTTGCCGGAGGCTGTCGGTGCGGTGCCCGCTGCACTGGTGGTGCTCGCCGTGGGAGCGCTGAGCAGCGACCGGGCACTCGCTGAGATCGAGCGCCTGTTGCCCGTCGTGGCGTTCTTGGCCGCCATGTTGGTGATCAGCGAACTGTGTGATGCCGACGGTCTGTTCCGGTACGCCGGTGCGCGGATGGCCGCCAAGAGCCGCGGTGAGCCGCATCGCCTGCTGCGGTACGTGTTCGTGCTGGCGGCCGCGGTCACGGCCGTGCTGTCGTTGGACGCGACCGTGGTGCTCCTGACTCCGGTGGTGTTCGCCACGGCGTAGCGCCTGGGCGTCCGGCCGAAACCCCATGCCTACGCGTGCACCCATCTGGCCAATGCAGGGTCGTTGCTCTTGCCGGTGTCGAACCTGACCAACCTGCTGGCGATGGGCACCGCTGGTCTCACGTTCGTGAGCTTTGCCGGTCTGATGACCCTGCCGTGGCTCGTGGTGCTGGTGGTGGAGTACGGGGCGTTCCGGATGTTCTTCGCCTCCGACCTGTCCATCCCTGCCACCCAGCCGAGCAGCCCGGACGCCCCTGCCCTGCCCCGGTTCTCGGCCGCCGCGCTGGCGTTGACCCTGGTCGGGTTCGTCGTGGCGTCCCTCGTCGGTGTGGAGCCGGCCTGGGTGGCGCTGGCCGGGGCACTGGTCATGGCGGTCCGGGCGCTCGTCGTGGGCCAGGTCTCCCCGCGTGACCTACCGAGGTTCGTCAACCTGCCGTTCCTGCTGTTCGTGCTGGCGTTGGGGATCGTCGTGGCGGCCGTCGTGGAGGGAGGCCTCGGAACAGCGATCGGCACCATCGTGCCGCTGGGCGACTCGTTGACCTCACTCCTCGCGTGGGCTGGGCTGGCAGCTGTGCTTGCCAACGTGGTGAACAACCTGCCGGCGGTTCTGGTGCTGTTGCCCTTCGCTGCCGATGCCGGAACCGGAGCCGTCCTTGCCACCCTGATCGGAGTCAACGTGGGCCCCAACCTGACCTACGTCGGTTCGTTGGCCACCCTGCTCTGGCGGCGGGTCGTGGCCGACCACGACCAGGACGCGCGCCTGGGGGAATTCACCCTGCTCGGGCTGCTCGCCACGCCGGTCGCCATCGTCGCAGCCGTCGTGGCGTTGTGGATTTCACTGCAACTGATGGGAGCCGTCTGATGAACATCCTCGTCTGGGTCGTGGCAGGCACCTGGCCGGCCTGCGTGGGAGCGGCCAAGGACATCGCAGAGGTCAGACACCGGGCCGGGCAGGACGTCTCCATCACCCTGCTGCACGTGATCGACGACGCACCCCACGAGGTTGCGGCAGGTGCCTTCGACGCGCTGATGGGCCGCGGGAGACACCGCGACCCCGCCGAACAGATCAGGCAGCTCACCCAGGAGGCGGCCGAGGACATGCTGGCCGCCGCGCACCATGAGCTGGGCCTTCCCGCAACCCGGCGGTTGGTAACCGGCCGGGTGGAACGCGTCGTCACTGCCGCCGCCCAGGATGCCGACTACGTGATCGTGGGCCGTGACGGCGACAGGAGCCGCCTCGGCCCCGACAGCCTGGGCCGCCACACCCGCTTCGTGGTCGACCACGCACCCTGCGCAGTCATGCTGATCTGGCCCGAAACCGCGCCAAGCCTCGGCTCCATCCCACCACCCCCACCCCGACACCAACGTCCTTCCGAGGCATGAGGCCGCATCTCTGGCGGCCCGGCTCACGTCAGCTCAGGACCACGACGGCTGCGCCCGTTTCGGGTTCCAGGTCCACGAGCAGCTCCTCTGCCACCCAGCGCGCAGACCCGCCCGTGACGCTCATCCGCTGATGCGGTTGGTGCCGGCCGCTCCACGGGCGCAGCACCACCGTCTGTGCCGTCTCGGGTCTGCCGAACACGAACAGTACGACCCGCGGGTCGTCCTCGGCCCCCACGTACTCCACCACGTAGCCGTGTCGGGCAGGGTCGCCGTGGCGTTGCACCGTGCCCCCCAGCACGACGGGGCGGATGTCGCGGTACAGCGCGATCAGGTCCCTGGCCAGGTGCTCCTCCTCGGGCGACCAGCCGCGCAGGTCGGCCCCCACCCCGAGCACGCCGCACATGGCGACGCAGAACCGGTAGGTCAGCGAGGCGGGCGTGGTGTCGAGGTGCCCGGGGAGGTCGGTGACCCACGAGCTCATCGTCGCTGCGGGGTACACCGACAAGAACCCGTGCTGGATGGCCAGCCGGTCCCGTGGCCCGGTCTCGTCGCTGGGCCACACCACGTCGCTGCGTTCCAGCACGGACGCCGCGACCCGGGCCCCGCCGCCGCTGCAGGCCTCCACCGTCACGTCGGGGAACTCCGTGCGCAGCGCGTCCAGCAGCCGGTGCCAGGCCTGCGTGTGCTGCAGGCCTGCCTCGCGCCCGTGGAGATCCCCCGCGCGCACCGCATCGGTGAGGGCCCGGTTCATGTCCCACTTGAGGTGGTCGACGCCGGTACCCGTGAGGAGGCGCCGCAGGGTGCCCAGCACCCAGGCCTCCACCTCGGCCCGGCCCAGGTCGAGCACGTACTGGTTGCGGATCGTCACGGGCTCGCGGTCGGGCGAGCGGTGGATCCAGTCCGGATGGGCCCGGTAGAGCTCGGAGTCGGGGTTCACGCCCTCGGGCTCCACCCACAGCCCGAACCGCATCCCGAGCCCGTGCACCTCCTCGACCAGCGGCGCGAGACCCTCGGGGAAGGCGACCGGATCCGGCGTCCAGTCACCCAGCCCGGCGGTGTCGTCGCGGCGACCGGCGAACCAGCCATCGTCCACAACGAACATCTCGCACCCCAAGGCGGCGGCCCGGCGGGCCAGATCGCGCTGCTGGTCGCACCCCACGTCGAACTCGGTCGCGTACCACGAGTTGTACGTGACCGGACGCCGGGCCGCGGCGGTGTCGCGCAGCCGCTCGGCGCGATGGTAGGCGTGCCAGGCGCGGGCGGCGGCGTCGGCGTCCGGCGCCCAGAGACCGAGCAGCTCCGGGCAAACGAAGCTCTCCCCGGGTTCGAGCAGGATCGGTGTTTCGTCGTGGACGCCCGCCGCCACCCGCACCCACCCCAGCCGGGGGTTGGCGTGCACGTCGAGCCGCCACGACCCCGACCAGGCCAGCGCCACCGACCAGCGTCCGCGGCTCGCGTCCGCCGGGTCGCCCAGCGTGGCGACGGGGGCCCACAAATGCGACGTGAGGCCCTGCCGGCTGCCCATGCTCCAGGTGCCCCGGGGCAGGACGACGCGGGTCGGCGTGAACTCCTCGCACCAGCCCCCCGCCAGCGCGTCGATGAGGGCACCGGCGGGCAGAGGCAGGTTGAAGGCGCCGGTGAGGGCGCGCGCCAGGGTGAGGGGGGCGTCCCCCGCGTTGCGGACCGTCGCCCCGCGCACCACCACGTCGTGCTCCGTCGAGACCCGCCAGCTCAGCTCCACCTCCAGGCCCACCGCGTCATCGCGCAACAGGCACGTCACGGTCTCCCCGCCGTCGGTGGACGCGCGGTGTGGTTCCCCCACGAGCCGGACGCGAGCGCCGTCGCGCCGGTCGTCGCGCTGCACGAGCAGCTCGGACTCCAGCACGTGGCGGGTTCCGGCGACGCCGAACTCGTGGGGAAGCAGGTCGTCGGGGGTGTCGAAGCCCGGCAGCACCGGCGGCGCGGGTGGCTCGACCTCGGCCTCCCGTGCCCCCCACCCGAGCAGGCGCAGGCCGCTGCCGGATGCCGTCGGAGCGAAGGAGTAGCGGGTGTGCGGGGTGTGCAGCTCGATCGGCTCGCCCATCAGGCCAGCGTATGAGAGCCCGCCGCCCCCGACCATGCGCGAACCGGCGGCCCGGCTGGAGGATTCTCTGCCCGAGCCACACCGGCCGCGCCCGCGCGGCCTAGTCTCGCGGCAGGAGGCAGGCATGACCCCATGGCATCCGGTGCAGCTCGCACTCGCGACCGACCCCGACCTCGGAGGTCGGTGGACGTCCCTGCGCGCCGGCAACCGGGAGTGGCTCTGGGCCAACCCCGACCCGGCGATCGCCTCCGCGCGCCCCCAGGTCACGCCCGGGGACGCCTTCGTGGACGCCGGCGGCGGCGAGGAGTGCTTCCCCTGCCTGCGGGCCCCCCACGACCACGGTCTGGTCTGGAACCGGCAGTGGCACATCGACGGTGGCACGGCTCACGTCAGCGCCGAGGGTCACCACCTCAAGCGCACCGTGCGGGAGGCCGACGACGGGCTGACCGTCACCTACACCGCCACCGCGGACACGCCGCGCGACGTGCTCCACGCCACCCACCTGTTGCTCGACCTGTCCGACGCCGCCCAACTCCACCCCGGCGCGCACAGGCCGGTGGTGTTCCTCGACCCACGCCCCACCGCCGAGATCGAGGCCCTGGGCGGTGAGGACGCCTGGGTCCGGTCCCTGGGGCGCGGTCATCGGGGAGCCGTCTGCTACCTGCTGCCGGACTGCCGCACCGTCACCGTCACCGACGGCGACGACGCGCTCCGGCTCACCCTCGACGCTGCTCCCGACGTGCCCCTGGGCTTCGTGGTGTGGCGCAACCTGCGGGGCTGGCCGACCGACGGGCCGTACCGCAGCATCGGCGTCGAGCCCGTCCTTGGACGCGACGTCTCGCTGCCGCCCTCACGCCCCGGGGACGCCGTGCGCGTGGGCCCGGACGCGCCGGTGACCTGGCAGCTGACCCTCCAGGGGCTGCGCCGCGACGACGGCCCGGCGGACGCCTGAGTGGCGTTACTTGTTGGCGCCCACCAGCAGGCCGGACACGAACTGCTTCTGGAAGGCGAAGAACACCAGCGCCGGGGGCACCGCCGCCATGAGCGACGCGGCGGCGAGGAGGTTCCAGGAACTCGCGTAGGCGCCCTGCAGGTTGAGCAGCGCGGCGGTGATCGGGAACTTCGCCTCACTCTGCAGGGTGGTGAGCGCCCAGAGCAGGTCGTTGAACACCCAGGTCGTCGCCAGCGCGGCGAGGGCGGCCAGCGACGGGCGGCACAGGGGCAGCACGATGCGCCAATACGTCTGGACGGGCCCGCACCGGTCGAGCAGCGCCGCCTCGAAGACCTCCTTGGGCAGCCCGCGCATGAAGCCGTACAGCACGAAGGTGTAGAAGCCGAGGCCGAAGCCGATCTGCACGACGATCACGGCGGTCAGGGTGTCGTAGATGCCCATCCCCTGCGCGATCCGCGCCACCGGGATGAGCAGGATCTGGGGCGGCAGCAGGTTGCCCGCGAGCATGAGCATCAGGATGGTCCGCCGGAACGGGATGCGGTAGCGGCTGAGCGCGAACGCCGCCATGGACGCCAGCGCGAGGGTGAGGGTGACGACGAAGAACGTCACGATCAACGAGTTCCAGAGTCCTCGGCCCACGCCACCGGAGCGGAAAGCCTCCGGGAAGGCGGCGAAGGTGAACGAGGTGGGGAAGGCGCCCAGGCCGTTGAGGGCGATGTCGTCGAACGTGCGCAGCGAGAGCAGCACCACGAAGGCGATCGGGCTGATCCAGAGCAGGCACACCACCGTCAGGATCGTGTGGAAGGCGAGGGTGCCACCGAGGCCGCGGCGCCGGCGTCCGGCGTGGGAGAGGGCGGTCACAGGTCATCCTCCTCAGCGCGGGCCTGGCGGGCGACGTAGGTGATGATGAAGAGGATCGCGAGGGCGAAGATGACCACCGCGATGGCCGAGGCGTAGCCGAGGTTCACATAGCTGAAGGCCTGTTCGAACATGTAGGTCGACAACAGCTGGCTCTGGTTGAAGGGGCCACCCCGCGTCATGACCCAGACGATGTCGAAGGTCCGCAGTGAGTCGATGACGGTGATCGCGAAGATGACGGTGTTGACGCCGGCCAGCTGCGGCATGACGACACGCCAGAACCGCTGCCACGCGTTCGCCCCGTCCACGGCCGCGGCCTCCTCCAGGCTCGGGTCGCAGCCCTTGAGCCCCGCCAAGTACAGCACCATGATGTACCCGACCTGGCGCCAGACCGCGGCCACCAGGACGGCCCCCAGGGCGGTGTCGGGGTTGGCCAGCCACTGTTGTTGCAGGTGGCCCAACCCGACGAGCTCGAGGGTGTTGTTCACGGGCCCGCCGGGGGCATAGACGATGCGCCAGAACAAGCCGGTCACGGCCATGGAGATGACCATCGGCAGGAAGATCACGGTGCGATAGACACCGACGAAACGGCGCGGCTGGTTGAGCGCGACGGCCAGCGCCAGACCACCCACGACGCTCAGCCCGCCGAACCCGAACACCCACAGCACGTTGTTCCACAACGCGGTGCGGAAGATGGGGTCGGCCAGCAGCCGTTCATAGTTCGCCGTGCCCACGGGCTCGGCCACCCCGACCCCGCCCCACGTCGTGGTGGACAGCCAGAAGCTGTTGAGCGCGGGCCAGAACACCCAGAACAGCTCGACCGCGAGCGGGACGAGCAGGAAGAACCACACCACCGGCGGCACGCGCCGGCCGAGGCGTGACCGCCGCGGCCGGCGTCCCTCGCCCGGGGCAGCGGCGGTCGCCGGGGGTGCGGAGGTGCTCACTGCGAGAAGACCTGCTCCGCGGCGGTCTGCCAGTCGGCCAGGATGACGTCGACGTCACCGGGGGCGTTGATGAACCGCATCAACGCCGTGTCGGCCGTGCCCTGCAGCTCGTCATTGGAGTCACGGTTGAAGAACTGGGTGATCTGATCGGTACCGTTCAGCAGCTCCAGGCCTTTCTGGATGAGCGGCGAGAACCCGGCAGTGTCCACGTCGGGATGCGTGGGGAGGTTCGGCGAGACAGCCTTCTCGATGAACTCCTGCTGGGCTGCAGCACTGGCCAGGTAATCGGCCACCGCCTTGCCCCCCTCGGGGTTGCGTGCGTTGGCGGCGACCATGAAACCGTCGGTGGGGGCCTCCTCCGCGGACGGGATGCTCGGATCGATGGTGGGCACGGAGAAGAAGTCCAGATCCGATTGCTGGTCCTCCGGCCAGTACGCGGTCGCGAACGTCCCGACCAGATACATGGCGGCCTCGTTGCGGGCGATCGGTGCAGCGGCCTGCTGCGGATCCCACGACAGCGAATCGGGGTGGAAGTAGGGCAGGATCTCGGCGTAGCGCGCCATGACGGCCCGCACCTCGTCGCTGTTGAAGGAGTGCTGGCCCGCGAGCAGCTCCCGATGGAAGTCGGCGCCGTTGACACGCAGGTCAAGGTAGTCGAACCAGGCCGCCGCCATCCACGCGTTGTTGGCGAGCCCGGTGGTGAGGGGGGCGACCCCGCGGGTCTGCAGATTGTCGAGCAGCCCCATGAACTCGTCCCACGTCTCCACGGCCGAGACGCCCCACTCCTCGAACGAGGAGGTCCGGTGGAACAGCGCCCACCAGTAGTAGTTGGTCGGCACGAAGTACTGCCGCCCGTCGTAGGTCGACAGGTCCTTCAGGGCGTCGGAGAAGCCGGACGCGTTGCCGGACTCCCACAGCTCACTGACGTCATACAGCAGGCCCTCCTCTGCGAACGAGTTCGTGACGGAGCCGGCGTACCAGGTGAGCACATCAGGGGCCTGGTTCGACGTCAGGTAGGTGGGCAGCTGGGCGCGGAACTGACTGGTGGCGACGGTGTTGATGGTGACATCGAAGTCGCTCACCCCGCCGATCACATCGGCCAGTGCCTGCCGTGGGCCCGCGTCCTGCATGTTCGACTGGAGAACGACCTCACGCGCCACCTCGGCGGGGGTGCCGCCTCCGGTGCCGGTGGAGGGCTGCGCGGCCGGCCCGGCGCCGGCGCCGACGCAGCCCGTGAGCACGGCGCTCCCGGCCAACCCGGCGGACCCCAGCAGCAGATTGCGTCGCGTGATTCCGAACGGTGACGAGTGGTTCATGATGTCCTCCGGTGGTGGAGCCGCGGCCTCGTGAGGCTCCCTTGGTTGACTACGGCGTCGATCCTGATGGTTGGTGCTCACCTGCGAGCACAAGGTCAGCGTAGAAGACCCTCCGCAGCGTCACCCATGGGCGATCCGATGCGCGACATGGACGAACAGACGAAAACCACATCATCCCAACGAGGGCAACAGATCGTCCCAGACTGCGCGGAGAATCTCGTGGGTGTCTCCCTCGTGGTGGGCGGTCACGGTGACGGCGGCAGCGTGTTCCGGCAGCACGACGCAGTGCTGCCCGTAGCGTCCGTCCGCTCGGTAGGCCCCAGGTGGTGTGCACAGCCAGACGTGGAGCCCGTACCGTCGTCCTTCGACGTCGGGCGTCCACCCGGAGGAATCGACGGTGGCCGACGCCATGAGGTCGACCCACTCCTCCGAGACCAGACGTCGTCCGTCCACGTGGCCCCGGCGGAGCAGCAGGGCGCCCAACCGAGCGAACTCTCTGGTCGTGAGATGCAGACCGGTGCCACCCCACGTGTGGCCCCGCGGGCAGGACGCCCAGAGGGGGTTCCAAATTCCCAGCGGCCCGAACAGACGCTGATCGAGATAGTCGCGCAGCGGCTCGCCACTCCGGTGCTCCACGATGCGCCCCAGGACGTAGCTGCATGCGGAGGAATAGTGGAACCGCGTGCCCGGTTCGGCCACGAAGGGTCCCGCCCAGAAGTCACCCAGGATGTCGTCGGATCTGAGTTCCTCGTCGGTGAACAGCGTGTGCTCATGACCGGGTGTCATGGTGAGGAGGTGCGCGACGGTCACGTCCGACGCCTCGGCCGAGGGACGTCGCGCCGGTGCGGGGAGCAGGTCGAGCGCACGGTCATCCAGATCCAGGAGACCCTCGTCGCGCGCGATGCCGACGGCAAGGGAGGTGAACGTCTTGGCTGCGCTGTAGAGGTTCACGCGCTCGTCGGCCCGGTACTGCCGAGCGACCAGCGGCGCTGCGAGGCGATCGACCGTGATGCCGTACACGGGCAACCCTCCCCGCACCCGCACCGAGAAGTGCTCCAGGAGGTCCGTCGTCACCCTGCGACCGCCGATCGCCCCGCGGCCAGATCGCGGTGCAGACGCAGCGCCTGCGGGTGGTTCGGGTCTTCACCCAACGCCTCGCGCAGGCGCTCGTTCGCCACGTCCGTATCACCCTCCAGTGTCGCCACCTGGGCTCTCAGGACGGCCACCTCCACCCGATTGCGCCGTTCGAGGTCGTCGGTGAACAGCAGCAGGCTCGGCAGCGAAGTCGCGAAGTAGTCCACCGTCGGCGTCGTCCCCGCCAGATCGTCCGACCACCGGGCCAGCCCTTCCACGAGGGTGTCGGCTCGGTCGTCCAGACCGAGACGCCGGGCGGCCAGCACCGAGAAGTAGGTCAGGTCGGAGAACGGTACGGCGGCCATCGTGCGGAAGTCCCCGACGGACTCGGCCGCCCGCAGCCATGCGGCGCGCGCCTCGTCATCGCGGCCCTGGGCCGCCAGCGCATCACCGAGCGCGACGTGCAGCGCGGAGCGGTTGGCGAGCGGATGGGGCCCCTCCCCCAGCGTCACCGGGGGGTCGAGGGCGCGATTGACGAACGCGACCGCGTCCGCCGGTCTGCCCCCCGCCCGGGCCGCTCCGGCGAGTGCCAACATCGTCTGTTCCCACGCGGCCAGGACGCGTCCCTCACCGCCCTCCCACGGCTGGAAGTCCCGCGCCTCGAGGATGCCCAGTGCCTCCTCGGCGCGTCCGAGGTGGGTCAGGAGTTCGACGTACTCCACCGTGAGGTCGTCGCGCTGGGCCACCAGCTCTTCGTGGGGGGCAAGGTGCGCCAGCCGCTGCTGCGGGGCGCATCCGGTGCGCTTGCGGAGCTGGTCCAGCTCGTAGACCAGGCGGGCATCCCCCGGCGCGAGGGCCAGTGCCCGGTCGTAGTGCGCTTCGGCCGCGGCGGGGTCCCCGTCGATGTTGTGGGCGGCCACGGCGAGATTGCGCCGGGTGATGGGGTCGCTGTCGTCGAGTTCGACGGCCGTCACCCATGCCTGTTGTGCCTCCACTCTGCGGCCGACGTGGTACAGCTGGTGCCCGAGCAGCCGATGGACCAGGGCGCAGCCGGGGTGCAGGTCCGTCAACCGCCCGAGCATGTCGAGATCTGCCGGACGCGAGGGGTGACACCACCGCGCGTCGGCGTGGGTCGCCGCACGCAGGGCCGTGCCGGCCTCCTCGGTTCGGCCCGCCCGCTCCAGGAGGTCGACAGCGTGCAGGTGCGCCAGCGGCGCGACGTTGACCTGACCCCGCGGGAGGCTGGCGGACGCCGCCGCCGCGAGCAAGTCGAGCGCCGGTCCGGTCTCTCCGACCGACGCGTACTCCAGCGCCACATCCAGCAGAGTCGGGCCGTCGGATCCAGCCCCCTCGCCCGCCAGATGGCGAGCCCAGGCATCCAGCGGGTCCACCGCCAAGAGCTGCTGGATCACGCGCGTCGCGTCCCCGGTGGCCCCCATTCGTCGCAGCAGGATCGCCTCGATGCACCGCTCCTGGTTGCGCGGATCCCGTGCGCTGCCCGTGCCGGCCACCAGCGCGAGCGCCTCGGCATCCTCACCCCGGGCGGCCAGCAGGCGTGCCATCGCGAGGCGGGAGGGGTCCGCCCACGCCTGGTTCCAGGCCGCCTTGCCGAAGGCGGCGAGGGCGGCGTCCACGCGACCCGAGCGCGCGAGCACCTGCCCGAGGCGGTGGTGCGGTTCCCCGTCGAGCGGGTTGGGGTTGCGGAGCATCAGCCGGTCAAGCGCGCGGCGCAGGTGCTCCTCGGCCGCGCCCAGGTCACCCCGCCGCAGGCACCCCACAGCCAAGGCGGTGCGGCAGCGCGCATCACAAGGATCGCGGCGCAACGCCTCCTCCCAGTACGGCTCGGGCCGGCGCGTGGCGTGCCGATACTGGGCCAGGTGCAGCCCGGTCGTGTAGAGCTCGTCGGCGGACGCGATGGCCTCCGGCGGGGGCGGTTCGGTGGCCGCGGCGGGCTCCGTGGCCACCGCCTCCGCGGCCCGGGGCGTCCACGACAGCAGCACCGCGCCCTCGTGTGCGACCGTGAGCGTCACCTCGTGGGCGGCGACCGCCCGGGGCAGCGCCGCGTCGACCTTCACCGGTGAGCCGGGGGCCGCGTCGAACTGGTCCTCCCACAGGGTGGCCCCGGTGGCCACGTCGGTGAGGGCGAGGCGCAGACCGGAGCGCGGTCGGGTGACGGACACCCCGATCCGCGCCTGCTCCCCCTCGACCAGCAGGGCACACGCGGCGTGCAAGGTGGCCTGGTGCACCGGCCCGATGTCCTGGAAGGGGTACCAGTACTGGCTGAAGGACTTGGTCTCCCCAGGTGCCAGGAAGGCGAAGTCGGGCTGGTTGTCGGTGTAGACGCCGGCCATCAGTTCGACGTACGGGCCGTCGGACTCGGTGAGGTTGCGATCCCAGGCCCAGCCGAACTCTGCGTTCCCCCACGTCCACTGCTTCTTGCCCGGCGAGATGTGGCGGTCGGCAAGGTGGATGAACCCGGCCCCCACCGCGTGGTCGTAGCCGCCGAAGAACTCATCGTCGGTTTCGACGCACATGTAGGAGGTGGGCACCTTGATGTTGCGGTACCAGTCGATCCGATCGGCCCCCGGGTGCTGTTCAGCGGCCGCCGGATAGTCCCAGCCGTAGTAGGGGCGATCGGCGCCGGGAAACGCGGTGATGGCGCGTCGGGCGTGGTCGGCCACGTGGTGCACGTCGGTCGGGAAGAACGACTGGTAGTGATCCCCGGCCCGCGCCGCAACGTTTGCCCACCACAGGAAGGTCTGGACGTCGTCGGAGCGGTTGTGCAGCCGCACGCGCAGCTCGATGACGGTCGAATCGGGACGCAGGCGGACGCCGTGCATGCCCTTCATACGGTGGAAGGGGTCGTGGTCGGCACACCAGACAGTGACGGCGCCGTCGTCCTCGTGCTCGATGTGCACTGCTGTGGGGAGGAAGGTGGCCGGCCGGTGGTGTTGTGGCCAGTTGAACTCGACGCCACCGGAGATCCACGGCCCGGCGAGGCCGACGAGCGCCGGCTTCACCACGTGATTGCGGTAGAAGAAGTCGTAGTCGCGGGTTCGGTCGATCGCCCATGCGAGCCGCCCGCCCAGCTCGGGCAGGACGGCGAGTTCCACCCACTCGTTGCGCAGCGTGACCAGATCCCAGGGCCGGTCCTGCCAGTCGTCCTCGATGCGTTCGTGGAAGGGCAACGGGTAGACCGCACCGGAGCTGCCCTGGTAGACGCGATTGTCGAGGTAGGCCGGGTACTGGTCCGGGTCGGCGGGCATGCGCGTGGGAATGACGGTGGGCTCGCGCCGCACCTGGACGGCCGCACGATCCTGCTGGGCTTCCTTGACCATGCATCCCAACCTATGCAGACTGACCGACCCCGATGAAGGCGCATTAGGCTGATGCCCATGGACGGATCGATGATGACCGTGATGAAGTCGGTATGAGCGCCGGCGCGGCCACCCGCATCCCGGATGGGTTCCCGGGTGAGCGCATGCGCGTCCTCCCGCGTCCCCTCGTGGCCAAGGCGCGGGTGACGCCCCCCACCGCCTCGGTGCTCGTCACCGATGCCGGGTTCTTCCCGCACGCGGCCCACCACGGCCGCTCGCGGGCTGCCGCAGACGAGACCATCGTCATTCACTGTGTCGCCGGGCGGGGGCTGTGCCGCGTCGGCACCCGCACGTTCCGCGTCGGCCCCCACCAGGTGCTGGTCATTCCCGCCGGTGTCGGCCACCGCTACGAGGCGGACGACGACGACCCGTGGACGATCTGGTGGGCCCACGTCACGGGGACCGCGATCGGCCCCCTGGTGTCGGCCCTGCACGCCGACGAGGCCCCGGTCTTCGACGTCGCGGAACCCACCCGGGTGTCGGGCCTGCTGGACACCATCCTGCGCCGCATGGAGACCGACGAGGGGTTGCGCTCCCTCGTGGCGGCCGGCGGCGCGGCCTGGCACCTGCTGTCGGTGCTCGTCGCGGATCGACGGGCCCCGAGCCGGGGCCGGGCCGACCCGATCGCCGAGGTCCAGGACTACCTGCGCCAGAACCTCGCCGAGCACATCGGCGTCGACCAGTTGGCCGCCATGGCGGGGTTCAGCGTCTCGCACTTCTCCGCCCTGTTCCGCAAGGCGTCCGGGTTCGGGGCGCTGGAGTACCAGACCCGCCTGCGGATGTCGCTCGCCCGCCAGCTGCTCGACACGACGGATCGGACCGTCACGTCCATCGCGCGCCAGGTCGGCTACTCCGATCCGATGTACTTCTCCCGCCAGTTCCGGCGCATCCACCACCTCTCACCCACCCAGTACCGGACGCGGTCGGGGTCCGACGCGGCGGATTCCGCGTCGCCCCCCGACCGCGCCGGGCGACTCAGCAGGTGATGGACAGGTCCACCCAATCCGCCCGGTCGTTGTAGGTGGAGTCGCCGCCGTCGCCGACGACGAGACGCAGGTCGCGGACGCCGGTCGTGTCGACGTCGAACGTCACCAGCTCATTGCGACCGATGACCCCCGTCTCGAACAGCGTTCGGCCGTCCCCGATCACATGGAACGTGACCGTGGCCCCCTGGTCGGTGAACAGCGCCGCATCGTCGATGCCGGCGCCGCCGGTCAGGGTGGTGCACTGGCCACCCAGGAACCAACGGATCTCCGAGCGGGACGCCACCCCGAGGCCGGTGCTGTGCGTCGTGCCGTCGATGATCAGCGGCGTCCAGCCACCCACCGACCGGTCGATCGTCGGCTGCATCCAGCCGCTGGTGCCGCTGACCCACGGGTGGTGGGCCAGGTCGGCGGCGCCCTCCGGGGCTGCGGGCGCGACGCGGACGGTCACGACTCCGGCTGCCGCCGGCGCACCGCCGACCGTCGGGGTGATGCCGATCTGGTGGGTACCGAGTGCGGCATCCTGCGGAACGGTGAGGGTGAGGACGGCGGTGACGGTCCGCGTCGGCGGCAGCACCCCGATCGACGTCTGCCCGCCGACCTCCCAGCCCTCGGGAACATCGACCGTCAAAGCCACGCCGCGGGCCGGCTGGGTGCCGTCGTTGTTCACCGGAACCGCCACCTCGATGGTCGAACCCGCCGCGCTGAGAACCTCCGATGAGACGGTGGGGAGCGGCTGGCCGTCCACCCCGCGCACCTCCGGCTGGCCGATGACGACGCGGGACGTGCCCGGCCGGCCCGTCGCGCGCTCGACGCGCAGGAGCACGGCACCGTGGCCCTCGACCGTCTGGCGGATCTTGGTGTTGGCCTCCGCCACGTGGTCGGTCCACAGATCGGTGACCGTCACGCGGGCGCCGCGCAGACCGATCGCGGAAACGGTGGTCGCCACGGTCGCGGGGCTTACGGTGCGGTTGAGCAGCACGACCGCCTTCGAACCGTCGGCGAGGTCCTTCACCCACACCTCCTGGTCGCCGGCGCCGGACACGCGCACGGCCTGGTCACCCAGCGGGTCCTGGTTCACGGCGATCACGTCGGGGTCGGTGAGGATCGCCAGCGAGGTGTCCGACAGCGTTCGCACGTCCGACGCGATCATCAGCGGCGCCGCCGCCACGCTCCACAGGCTCATCTGGGTGCGGAACTCGGTGTCGGTCATGCCGAGCTGCGGGCCCAGGTAGTCGGGGTCGTTCCAGTGGCCCGGGCCGGCGGCCTCCGGATGCCGGGCGTTGGCGTCGTAGTTGCGCAGCACGTCCGCGAACTGAATCTGGCCGATCCAGCCGACGTCGGTGTAGGTGCGCCACGACTCCGCGATCTGGGGAGCGTAGGCCCAGGAGCCGGTCGACTGCAGATGCTCGGGGTACTCACCCCAGTAGGGCGAGGTCACCGGGTTGCAGAGGTTGACGATCATGGGACGGCCCTCGGCGTTGTTCCGGATGGCCTCGGCCATCGCCCCGAACTCGGTTCGGGGGTCGAGCTCGTTCTCCCACCCGCACAGGAAGTCCACCTTGACCGCATCGAAGCCCCACCGAGCGAACTGGTCGGCGTCCTGCTGCTGGTGCCCGCCGCCCGATCCGATGGTGCAGACCTCATTGGTGGGCAGCATCGGGCCGGCGTCGGTGTAGATCCCGGCGCGGAAGCCCATGGCGTGCAGGGTGTCGGTGAGATGGTTCAGCCCGTTCGGGAACTGGGTCGGGTCGGGGATGAGATTGCCGTCGGCGTCCCGGCCATCGGCGGCCCACCCGCCGTCGAGCCACACGATGTCGTAGCCGGCCTCGAGGAGGCCACGATCGAGCATCGACTGTGCCATCTCGATGAGTTCGTCCTCGGTGAAGTCGACCCCCAAGCCGTAGTAGGTGTTCCAGCCCTGGTAGGGCGTGGGCGCGAGCCAGGGCTCGGGGACGGAGGCACGGGCGGGCAGTGCGCCCAGGGTCGCGAGCGCCAGCACGGTGGCTGTGAGGGCGGCGAACCAGCGTCGCAGTCGGGGGCGCCTTGCCCAAGGGGTCACTGACATGGGTGCTCCTTCGATCGGCGATGACCAGGTGCGTTCACGCTAGCCACCAGGCTCCCGCCAGCTCCATGCAGCAACCGACGCCTGGTATGGACAGACCGATGGCGTGGGCGTCCTGGTGCCTCAGTCGTGCTTCTCGTGCCGCGTCGCACCGGTGACGGCGGAGAGAATGTCCTCATAAGACGCGGTCGCGGTGTCGAACGTGCCGTTGTTGCGGCCGTGCCGCAGGACGGCGATGCGGTCGGCCACGGCGCGCACGTCGTTCAGGTTGTGGCTGATCAGGATGACCCCCAGCCCGAGGTCGCGCAGCCCCTCGATGTAGCTCAGCACCTCGGCGGTCTGGCTCACCGACAGCGATGCGGTCGGCTCGTCGAGCACCACGAGCTGGGGCTGCCGGACGAGCGTGCGCGCGATCGCGACGCACTGGCGTTGGCCGGCCGACAACTGGTGGAGCGGCACGCCGAGGTCGGGGATCCGCGCGTTGAGCTGCCGCAGGTAGCTGCGCGCGAGCTCCTCCATCCGGGGCCGGTCCAGCAGCCCCCGGGTGCGCAGCTCGCGCCCCAGGAAGATGTTGTCGACCACGTCGAGGTTCTCCGCGAGGGCGAACTCCTGGAACACCGTGGCAATGCCGTGGGGGAACGCCGCGGCCGGTGAAGTCAGCGCGAGACACTCCCCGTTGAGGTGCAGCGTGCCCGCGTCCGGGGCGTAGACACCGGCCACGATTCGGGCCACCGTCGACTTGCCTGCAGCGTTGTCTCCGACGAGGGCGACCACCTCGCCGCGGTGCACGTCGAGGTCGACGTCCACGAGCGCCCGGACGCCACCGAAGTGCTTGCTGAGCGAGCGCAGGCTCAGCAACGGGGCTGAACGGTCCATGCGGTCATCCTTCCGAACTGGCGCCCGCTGCCGGGCCGATGGCGTCGTGGATCAGGGCGAGCGCGCCTCGGGCAACCATCTGTGGGTCCTCTGTCGGCACCACGAGTCCGTCGTCGCGCGGCAGGACCGGCCTGGAGCGCAGCGCCTCCCGAATGGGGGCGAGGAACACCTCTCCCGTCGCGGCCAGGTCGCCGCCGATGACGACACGTTGGGGAGCCAGGAGGGTTGCGGCGTCCGCCACGGCCCCGCCGACCGCGGCGGCGGCGTCCGCCACGACCTGTCGGCAGCCTGGATCGCCGTCGGCAGCCGCCCGAACGATGGCCCGCAGGCTCATCGGCCCGTGGCTGACCCGCAGGGGCTCCGCCAACGCCTCGGCCGACGCCACCGTGTTCAGGCACCCCCGGCCGCCACACCGGCAGATCGCCCCGCCGGGTTCGACGCGGACGTGCCCCAGAGCCCCCGCCGAGCCCGCGCCGCGGAACGGGACGCCACCCACCATGAGGCAGGCATCGACGGTGTCGGCGACGTGAACGAACAGACCCACCCCGACCCCCCGCAACGCCCCGAAGCGGGTCTCCCCCACGGCGCCGGCCTCCGCCTCCCGCACCACGAGCACCTGCCGCTGGAGCCGCGCGGCGAGCAGTTGGTCGATGTCGACGTCGATCCAGCCCGTCAGCGCGCCGAGCCCGGGGCGGACGCCGGCACCCAGCGCCGTGGGAATCGCGAGCCCCACGCCGGCGATGTCGTCCATCGACGCCCCCACCTGGTCGGCCAGCTCGGCGATCAACAGGGCCGTCCGGTCCAGGGTCGTGTCGGAGCGGTGCTCAACCGGCAGGGGGAGCCGCTGGGCGCCGCTGAGCGCCATCGAGGAATCAGCCAGGACGACCGACAGCGAGCGGGACGCGATGTGCACCCCCACCCCCAGCGATGAGGACGCCGCGAGCGACACCTCCTGCGCGCGGCGTCCGGAGCGGGTTGTCGCCCGCGTCTGCACCACGCCCTGATCGAGCAGTTGCTTGACGATGTTGGACACCGTGGCCGCGGACAAGCCGGTGACGCTCGACAATTCGACCTGCGTGATCCGGCCGTATGCCTTCACGGCTTCAACGATGCGCGCACTGTTGGCTTCCCGCAGGGACCCCTGCGATCCGGGAGCAACGGCGCCGACGAACACGCCTCGCAGGCTACCACTCGGCCCGTCGGCCCCCCGCACTCCTCAGTGAATCGGTTCACGTCCTGAATCAATCAAACTTTCTTGGATTCAAGTCTTGACGCCAAGGGCGGAGCCGGCCTACCTTCGTCCTGCGGTCACCGACGACGGTGCCGGTGTTGAAGGAGCAGACCCCCATGGTCGACGAAGACGTCCTGCTGGACATGCGCGGCATCACCAAGGTGTTCCCCGGCGTGCGCGCGCTGGACGGTGTGAGCATCCGGGTGCGTCGGGGCGACATCCACGCCATCTGCGGGGAGAACGGGGCGGGCAAGTCGACCCTGATGAAGGTGCTGTCCGGCGTGTACCCCCACGGCACTTTCGACGGCACGATCGTTCTCGACGGCGAGCCCGTCGCCTTCACCGGCATCAAGTCCTCCGAGGCCCGCGGCATCGTGATCATCCACCAGGAGCTCGCGCTGATCCCCGAGCTGTCCGTCGCCGAGAACATCTTCCTCGGCTCGGAGGTGACCGCCGGACTGCTGATCGACGTCAAGCTGGCCCGCCGACGGGCCGCCGCCCTGCTGGAGCGCGTGGGCCTCCGCGTCGATCCCGACGTCCCCGTCAAGCAGCTCGGCGTCGGCCAGCAGCAGCTCGTGGAGATCGCCAAGGCGCTCAGCAAGGACGTCCGTCTCCTCATCCTGGACGAACCCACCTCGGCCCTGAACGAGACCGACTCGGCCAACCTGCTCGGGCTCCTGCGCGGGCTGAAGGGCCACGGGGTCACCTCGATCATGATCTCCCACAAGCTCAACGAGATCGCCGCGATCGCCGACGCGGTCACGGTGATCCGCGACGGCCGCACCGTCGAGACCTACGACGTCGTGGCGGGTCAGGTGGACGAGGACCGCATCATCCGCGCCATGGTGGGACGCTCGATCGAGAACCGCTACCCCACGCGGACGCCCCACGTCGCGGGACCCCTGTTGGAGGTCGGCGACTGGACGGTCGAACATCCGACCATCCCCGGGCGGCTGGTCGTGGATCACGCGTCCTTCCACATCAACCGGGGCGAGGTCGTCGGCTTCGCCGGGCTCATGGGCGCGGGCCGCACTGAGCTCGCGCGGTCGATCTTCGGCCGCTCCTACGGCACCTACCTCGGCGGGGAGATGCGCCTGGAGGGGGAGCCGATCGAGGCGCCCACCGTGGCCAGCGCCATCCGCCACGGGCTCGCCTACCTGACCGAGGACCGCAAGACCCTCGGGCTCAACCTGCTGGACGACATCCAGACGACCATCGTGTCGGCCAATCTGCGCGACATCGTCCGCGGCGGCCTGCTCGACCGCCGCAGGGAGGCCGAGGTGGCCGACGGCTACCGGCGGGACCTGCGCATCAAGTCGGCCTCGGCCAAGGTCGGTGTGTCCACCCTCTCGGGCGGCAACCAGCAGAAGGCCGTGCTGGCCAAGTGGATGTACCCCGGGCCGCAGGTGCTCATCCTCGACGAGCCCACCCGCGGCATCGACATCGGCGCCAAGTACGAGATCTACAAGCTCATCCATGCCCTGGCCGACCAGGGCAAGGGCATCGTGCTCATCAGCTCGGAGCTTCCGGAGCTGTTGGGCATCTGCAACCGGCTCTACACCATCTGCGAAGGCCGCATCACCGGGGAGGTTGCGGCCGCCGACGCCGACCAGGAATCCCTGATGCGGCTGATGACCACCACGTCCACCACCCGGGCCACGCAGGCCTCGGCCTGACCGCACAGAAAGCACGCCATGACGACTCTCAAGAACATCTTCGGGGGCAACCTCCAGCAGTACACCATGGTGCTCGCCCTGGTGCTGTTGGCCGTCACCTTCAACGTGATCTCCGGCGGACGCATGCTGACGCCGTCCAACCTCCAGAACCTGATCTCCGGCAACGCCTACGTCCTGATCCTCGCCATCGGCATGGTGATGGTCATCGTGGTGGGTCACATCGACCTGTCGGTCGGCTCCGTGGCCGGCTTCGTCGGCATGGTCACGGCGATCACCACCACGCAGTACGGCTGGCCCTGGTGGGTGGGCCTGCTCGCCGGCCTGCTCACGGGTGTCGTGATCGGCGCCTGGCACGGTTTCTGGTTGGCCAAGATCGGCATCCCGGGCTTCATCACCACCCTCGCGGGCATGATGATCTTCCGTGGCCTCGTGATCTGGGTGTCGCGCTCGATCTCGGTACCCGTGCCCTCCGAATTCTCCGTGCTCGGCGCGGGGTATCTCCCGGAGTGGGGGCCGGCCTTCACCGGTATGAACAACTCGACGCTGCTGCTCGGCCTGCTGGCCGCCGCTTGGTTCGTCTGGACCGAGATCGGTCGCCGCCGCGACGCCACCGACCTGCCGGTGTGGATCACCGCCGTCCGCATCGTGCTCGTCCTCGCGGTCATCGGCTACCTGACCTTCCTCTTCGGCACCGGCCGGCCGGGCACATCCTTCCCCGTCCCGGGCCTGATCCTGGTCGGTCTCGTCATCGTGTACCACGTGCTGACCCAGCGCACGCCGTTCGGACGCCACATCTACGCCGTCGGCGGCAACAAGGCCGCGGCCGCCCTGTCGGGCGTCAACACCGGACGCGTCTACTTCCTCGTCATGCTCAACATGTCGTTCCTCGCCGCCGTCGCCGGCATCCTGTTCGTCGGCCGCGCGACCGCCGCCGGCCCCTCCGACGGCACGATGTGGGAGCTGGACGCGATCGCCGCGGTGTTCATCGGCGGCGCGGCCGTCTCCGGCGGCATCGGCACCGTCACCGGCTCGATGATCGGCGGGCTCGTCATGGCCGTCCTCAACAACGGCCTCATGCTGATGGGTGTGGGTCAGGACCAGACGCAGGTCATCAAGGGCCTCGTTCTGCTGGCCGCCGTGGCGTTCGACGTGCTCAACAAGCAGCAGGGACGTCCCTCCCTCCTCGGCCACCTGATGCGCTCGGCGGGCCGCGACGCCGGTCCGGCCCCCGCGGCCACGGCCCCCGCGGCCACGGCGTCCGCGGCCGCCACGGACGCTGCCGTCACGAGTGTGCCGGTGTCCGCCGGCCCGGTCGACGCCGCAGACACTCTCCCGCCCCGTTCGAGCTAGGCAGGCCCCGAACCGTTCCCTCCGCCGCCTCCCGGCGCGCACCACCCACGGCGTCCGACGCCACCACCTGGGCACTGCCTTGCCCACAACCCACCGATTGACCGACACGTCAACGAAAGGAACCATCATGAAGACCAGGGTCACCGCTCTGCTCTCCACCCTCCTCGCCGCATCGCTCGCCCTCTCCGGGTGCGGCGGCGGACGCGAGGCCACCACCACCACCGAGACCACCGCCGGAACGACCGCCAGCGCTGAGGGCTTCGCCTCCGACGCCACCATCGGCGTCGCGCTGCCGTGGCTCGGGACGCAGAACTGGAAGGAGGCCGAGGTCATGTTCACCGAACAGCTCACCGAGGCCGGCTACCAGCCGCTCGTGCAGGCCGCCGACAACAAGGTGCCGCAGCAGCAACAGCAGATCGAGGCCATGATCGAGCAGGGCGCGAAGGCCATCGTCGTCGGCGCCGTCGACGGCACGCAGCTGGGCTCCGTGCTCGAGACGGCCAAGGGCGCCGGCGTCACGATCATCGCCTACGACCGTCTCATCGAGAACACGGACGCCGTCGACGGCGTGGTGCAGTTCGGGTCGCTGCGCACCGGTCAGCTCCAGGGCCAGTCGCTGCTCGACGGTCTCGCCGAGCGCAAGGGCGACGGCCCCTACACCATCGAGCTGTTCGGCGGCGGCCCTGCGGACGCCAATGCTCCCAACTTCTTCACCGGCGCCATGGAGGTGCTCCAGCCGAAGATCGATGACGGCACGCTCGTCGTGGTCTCCGGCCAGACGGAGTTCACCCAGGTCGCGACGCCCGATTGGGACAACGCGAAGGCACAGGCCCGCATGGACTCGCTGCTCTCCGGGTTCTACTCCGGCACCCCGATCGACGGCGTGCTCTCCCCCAACGACGGCATCGGACGCGCCATCCTCACGTCCGCCAAGCAGGCGGGCCAGGAGCTCCCGGTGGTGACCGGCCTGGACGCGGAGAACGAGTCCATCGTGTCGATCGCGGCCGGTGAGCAGTACTCCACCGTCGCGAAGCCGACCCAGGACCTCGTCGCCAAGACGATCGAGCTCATCGACGCGGCCCAGCAGGGTGAGGAGCTCCCCGCCCCCGATGAGACGGTCGACAACGGCGCCACCGAGGTCGGCATCTACCAGCTCGACCCGATCGTCGTGACCCTCGACAACGCCCGCGAAGTGTTCGCCGACGACCCCGACCGGCTCCAGTACCTCTCCTGACCCCGGCCGCCCACCCCCGACGCCGCCCCGGTGCCACCGGGGCGGCGTCGCCGCATTCCGGAGCTGGCACCGCTGCGCGGTATCTGAGAGGGTGCCTGCCATGGAGCTGCGGCGGTGGGTGGGCCTCGGGGCGGCGTCGGTGCTGCTGGCGGCCACGCCGGCGTGCTCGGCGTTCAGCCCTCCCGAGTATGTGCTGGTCGGCCCCGTGCAGGAGGCCCTCGGCTGTGACGGCGAGGACGCCGGCTGCCGCGCGTCCGCGTTCACCGAGACCGCCGACGGCGTCCGCCAGCTCGAGGTGACGCTGCCCGAGGGCGTCCACGCGTTCCGCCTCGCCGGGCCCGACGAGCAGGTGTGGGGCGCGGGCGGCGTGGTGGACGGCCCGGCCCAGACCGTGGCGCTGGGCGGCGAGGCGCGCGTGCGTTTCACGCTCGACCCGGCCACGCATGCCGTGACCGCCGCCCCGGCCGCGCCGGCGGCGTCCGGCACCGAGACTTCGGACGAGGCGCTGGCCCTCGACGCGCTGCGGGCCCCGCTCACCCGGGAGCGGTTCTACTTCGTGATGACCGACCGGTTCGCCAACGGCGACCCGTCGAACGACGCTGGCGGCCTGGCGGGCGACCGGCTCGCGACCGGTTTCGACCCCACCGACAAGGGCTTTTACCACGGCGGCGACCTGCGCGGCCTGATCGATCGGCTCGACTACATCGACGGGCTCGGCGTCACCACCCTGTGGCTGACGCCGGTGTTCGTCAACAAGCCGGTGCAGGGTGAGGGGGCGGACGCGTCCGCCGGCTACCACGGCTACTGGATCACCGACTTCACGCGCATCGACCCCCACCTGGGCACCAACGAGGAGATGCGCGAGCTGATCGACGCCGCCCACGCCCGCGGCATCAAGGTGTTCCTCGACATCATCACCAACCACACCGCCGACGTCATCGCCCGGGCCGAGGGCCGCAACGCCTACGTCGGCAAGGCGATCGAGCCCTACACGGACGCCGCGGGCGAGCCCTTCGACGACCGCGATTTCATCAACGCCGAGTTCCCTGAGCTCGATGCCGAGACCTCGTTCCCGTACACGCCGGTGTTCCCGAACCCCGAGGACGCCACGGTGAAGGTGCCCGGCTGGCTCAACGACCCCACGCTGTACCACAATCGCGGCAACTCGACGTACTCCGGGGAGTCCGACACCTACGGCGACTTCGCGGGGCTGGACGACCTGTTCACCGAGCGCCGCGAGGTGGTCGACGGCATGAGCGACATCTACGCGAGCTGGATCGGCTTCGGCGTGGACGGATTCCGCATCGACACCGTCAAACACGTCAATCTCGAGTTCTGGCAGCAGTTCGGCCCCCGCATGGCGGACGCCGCCCGCACGGCCGGCAACGACGACTTCTTCATGTTCGCCGAGGTGTACGACACCGACCCGGCGGCCAAGGCGCGCTTCACCACCACCGGCAGCCTGCCGGCGGCGCTCGACTTCGGGTTCCAGGCGGCGGCGCTCTCGTTCGCGCAGGGCCGGGCGCCGGCCGACATGGCCGAGCTGTGGGAGGCCGACGATTTCTACACCGACGCCGACTCCAACGCTTATGCGAACCCCACGTTCCTGGGCAACCACGACATGGGACGCCTCGCGAGCCTGCTGCGCGGGCGGGCGTCCGGGCCCGACGACCTGCTCGCCCGGGTCGAGCTGGCGCACGACCTGATGTTCTGGTCGCGGGGCCAACCGGTCGTCTACTACGGCGATGAGCAGGGCCTCGCTGGCTCGGGCGGCGACAAGGATGCCCGGCAGGATCTCTTCGCCACCGCCGTCGCGCAGTACGCCGACGAGGAGGTCGTCGGCGGCACCCCCGGCGCGCAGGACCGCTACGACCCCGCGCACCCGTTGTACGCGCACATCGCTGCGCTCGCCGAGCTGCGCGAGCGGTATCCGCCCCTGGCCGACGGCGCGCAGATCCCGCGTCACGCCGGCACCTCGGCCGGCATCCTGGCCTTCTCCCGCATCGACGCGGCCGCGGGCGTGGAGTACGTCGTCGCGCTCAACAACTCCGAGCGCGCCCAGGACGTGACGGTCGACACCTGGTCAACGGGGGTCGCGTTTTCCCCGCTGTACGGGTCGGACGCCGTCGCCTCCGCCGGGCCGGACGGACAACTCACCGTCACCGTGCCGCCGCTGGGTTCGGTCGTCTACCGCGCGGACGCCCCGATGCCCACCCCGGACGCCGCCCCCGCGGTGGCCCTCGACCTGGCGCCCGGCACCACCGTCGAGCGCCGCGCCGAGATCGCCGCCACGGTGGAGAGCCCCGGGTTCGCGCAGGTGAGCTTCTGGGCGCGTCCGCTCGGGGCGTCCGACTGGACGCCGATCGGCACCGACGACCACGCGCCGTTTCGGGTGTTCCACGACACCGGGGCCCTCCCGGCCGGTTCGCTGGTCGAGTACCGCGCCGTCGCCCACGACCTCGCCGGCCAGTACGCGGCGGCGTCCACTTGGGCGACCGTGGGCTGACCGCTCCCCGGGGCGGCGTCGACAACGCAGGCTGGTGCATGGGTTGTCGACGCCCACAGCCCGTTTCGCGTCGACAAGCCGTGCTTGTGCCTGGGTTCTCGACGGCGACGGCCCACCCCGGCCCACGAACAGAGCGCCCCTAGCGCCCCGACACCCAGGCGCGTTCCCAGCGGGTCAGGTCGTCGAAGAACTGCGCCCGCGCCGCGGGCTGGGAGATGGTCAGGTCGTGCATGCCACCCGGGATGCGCACGAGGGTCAAGCTCCGCCCCAGCCGAGTGGCGGCCGCGCCGATGCGCTCGACGTCGAGCACGGTGTCGGCCGTGCGGGCGGAATCGGCGAAGCGACGGAGCCAGACGGTCCGGTCGCTGGTCGCGACGAACACCGGGCACTCCAGGCCCAGGCCGGCCGCCACGCGGGCGTGCCCGGCCAGGATCGCCCGCAGCCAGCCCAGCCGCAGCGGACGCGGGCCGTCCGACTTCAGCGTCAGGTCCCAGTTCCACTCCCCGCCGTGGTCGGCGTGGGCGGCGCGGGCGTAGATGCGCTCCTCGTTGTCCTTGATCGGGATCGCCGTGGTGCCCCGTCGGCCGCTGAACTGCTGCAGCAACGGCCGCGCGAGGGCCGCCAACGCCGGCGGGCCGTGCATCTCCAGCCACGGCGAGTTGAGCACCAGCCCGTCCACCACCCCGGGCCGCCCGGACGCCCACAGGCTGATCGTCAGCCCCCCGGTGGAGTGCCCCATGCCGACGATGCGGTCGTGGTCGTGGCGGATCACCGCGACGGCGGCGTCCAGCTCCGCCTCGTAGTGGCTGAGGTCGGCGACGTAGCCCCACAACTGGCCGTCGCGGTGACTGCGCCCGTAGCGGCGCAGGTCCACGGCGTGGAACGCATACCCCAGGCCCTCGACCACCTCGGCGAGGTGGGTCTGGAAGAAGTAGTCGTTCCACCCGTGCACGTACAGCCACGCGGGGCGTCCATCCCGCAACGCGGGATCGGCCCGTCGCACCAGGGTGCCCACCAAGGCGTCCTCGGGCTCACCGATCTCCGGCTCGGCGTCCAACGGCAGGTCGAGGCACTCGAAGCCGGCCAGCGCCGCGTCCGGACGCCAGCCCGCGCCCTGCCGCCCGGCCTCAGCCGTCGACGGTGGGGGCGGGGTGGGTTCAGGAGGCTCCACGCGCGACGGGACGATACGGCTCGTCGTCGGGATCCCCGTCGTCGGCGTCGGGGTCGTCGTCGAAGTCGTCCGACTCCTCAAGCGCCGCCCACGGGGCGTGCGTCCCATCGCGGAGCTCACGCTCCAGGGAACTGAAGTCAGTGTCGACGGTACGGTATTTCAGATCGCGAGCGACCTTGGTCTGCTTCGCCTTTGCACGGCCGCGCCCCATCTGGGTCGACCCCCTTAGCGTTCTGGCGGTCTAGCCGCGTGAGTCATCTGTCGTGACGCAGATGTTACCCGACTCCACCACCGCGACAAAGCACGATCGTGCCCGCTGGACATCCGCGTCGCGTCCACCCCTGCGGACGCGCCCGCTCACCCCGTGGGACGGAGCCGGACGAGACCCGCCGGACGCGCGCCCGCGTCAGGCCGACGCGTGCTCGCCCACGAGCCGGACGCCGGCCGGCCCGTCCGCTGCGGCCACCTCGCCGAGCACCCAGGCGTCCAGGCCCCGCTCCCCCGCGACGCGCACCAGGGTGTCCGCCGCGTCCGCCGGCGCCACGAGCGCCATGCCGACGCCCATGTTCAACGTCGCCTCGATGTCGGGCTGCGACACCGCGCCCACCTGTTGCACCAGGCCGAAGACGGGCGGGGGCGTCCAGCTCGAACGATCCAGGGTGGCCGCCACCTTGTCGGGCAGCACGCGCGCCAAGTTGTTGGCCAACCCGCCGCCGGTGATGTGGCTGATCGCGTGCACCTCCGCGGCGTCGATGAGGGCGAGGATGTCGCGGGCGTACACGCGGGTGGGGGTCAGCAGTTCCTCGCCGAGCGTCTTGCCCAGCTCGTCGACGTGGCGCTCCAGCGACCAGCCGGCCTTGGTCAGCAGCACGTGGCGCACCAGGCTGTAGCCGTTGCTGTGCAACCCCGAGGACGCGAGCGCCACCACCACGTCGCCCGGCCGGACGCGCTCGGGGCCGAGGATGCGATCGAACTCGACGACGCCGGTGGTGGCGCCGGCCATGTCGTACTCGTCGGCGTCCAGCAGCCCCGGGTGCTCGGCGGTCTCGCCGCCGAGCAGGGCCGCACCGGCGACCTCGCAGGCTGCGGCGATGCCGGACACGATCGCCGCGATCCGCTCGGGCACGACCTTGCCGCACGCGATGTAGTCGGTGACGAACAGGGGCTCGGCGCCGACGACGACGAGGTCGTCCACCAGCATGCCGATGAGGTCGAACCCGACCGTGTCGTGCTTGTCGAGGGCTTGGGCGATGGCGACCTTGGTGCCCACCCCGTCGGTGGATGTGGCCAGCACCGGGTGGTCGTAGCCCCGAAGCGCCGAGGCGTCGAAGAACCCGGCGAAGCCACCGAGCCCGCCGAGCACCTCGGGCCGGTGCGTGCGGCGCACGTGGGCCTTCATCAGCTCGACGGCGCGGTCGCCGGCCTCGATGTCGACGCCCGCCCGGGCGTAGGCGGACTCACTCATCGATGACCTCCAGGTTGAGCCGCATCTCCTCGGCGACGCCGGTGGGAACGGGAATCGGGTAGATGCCGTCGAAGCACGCCCGGCACAGCCGCTTCTTCGACAGCCCGGTCGAGGCGACGAGGCCCTCCAGGCTGATGTAGGCCAGCGAGTCCGCGCCGATGGAGCGGCAGATCTCATCGACGCTCATGCCGGGCGCGATGAGCTCGGCGCGGGTGGCGAAGTCGATGCCGTAGAAACACGGCCATTCCACGGGCGGCGAGCTGATGCGCACGTGCACCTCCGCGGCCCCGGCCTCGCGCAGCATCTTCACCAGCGCCCGCTGGGTGTTGCCGCGCACGATGGAGTCGTCGACCACGACGAGGCGCCGCCCCTCGATCACGTCGCGGATCGGGTTGAGCTTGAGCCGGATGCCGAGCTGGCGGATCGTCTGGGACGGCTGGATGAACGTGCGCCCCACATACGCGTTCTTCACCAGCCCGACGCCGTACGGAATCCCGGACGCCTCCGCGTACCCCACCGCGCTCGGGATGCCGGACTCGGGGGTGGGGATCACCACGTCGGCGTCCACCGGGGCCTCCATGGCCAGCGTCCGGCCGATCTCGACGCGCACGGCGTGGACGCGGCGGTCGGCGATCAGCGTGTCGGGCCGCGCCAGGTAGACGTACTCGAAGATGCAGCCCTTGGGCCGCGCCTCGGCGAAGCGGGCGCTGCGCAGGCCGCCGGAGTCGACGCAGATCAGCTCGCCGGGCTCGACCTCGCGGATGTAGGTGGCGCCCACGATGTCGAGCGCCGCGGTCTCGGACGCGACGACCCAGCCGCGCTCGAGGCGTCCGAGCACCAGGGGCCGGACGCCCTGGGGGTCGCGCGCGGCGTAGAGGGCGTGGGAATCCATGAACGTGAAGCAGAACGCACCCTGCAACCGGGGCAGCACCTGCAACGCGGCGTCCCACGTGGAGGTCTCGAAACTCGCCAGCAGCGCCGTGACGAGCCACGTGTCGTTGGTGGAGTCCATCGAGTCCTTGATGGTCACCTTCGCGTTCGGTTCGCGTTCGTGCAGCCAGGCCAGCAGGGCGTCGGTGTTCGTGAGGTTGCCGTTGTGGCCGAGCGCCAGGCCGCCGTTGACGGTGGCGCGGTAGGTGGGCTGGGCGTTCTTCCAGACCGACGCCCCTGTCGTGGAGTAGCGATCGTGCCCGATGGCCAGGTGCCCCACCAGGGAATTCAGCGTCGGCTCGTCGAACACCTGGGAGACGAGCCCCATGTCCTTGAACACCATGATGCGCTCGCCGTTGCTCACGGCCATGCCGGAGGACTCCTGCCCGCGGTGCTGCAGGGCGTACATGCCGTAGTAGGTGAGCTTCGCGACCTCCTCGCCGGGGGCCCAGACGCCGAAGACGCCACACTCCTCGTTCGGCTTGGGATCGTCCAGCGGGTCTCGCCCGGTCGGTGCGCCGCAGGTCACGCGGTGAGTCTACCCACGCCGGACGCCGCCGCTCACCTTCACCCGGGGCGGTTGCCGGGGCTCAGGCCATCGCGTCGCGGATCGGGGCCTCCCAGCAGGCGCGGACGTCGTCGAGCGACAAGCTGAACTGGCCGAGCACCTCGATCTCGCCGGTGTCGACCACCTCACCGATGCGCTCCAGCGGCACGCCGTGCTCGGCGCACAGGGCCTCGAACGCCGCGTACTGGGCCCCCGCGAGCGACACGACCGCGCGGGCCGGCGTCTCGGAGAACAGCGCGACGGTGGGGTCGCCGTCCGGCAGCGTCAGCGACACGCCCAGCCCGTGGCGCAGGGACGCCTCCACCAAGGCCTGGGCGAGCCCGCCGTCGGCGAGGTCGTGCGCGGAGGTCAGCAGCCCGTCGCGGGCCGCCGCCACCAGCACGCGGGCGAGCGCCTGCTCGGCCGCGAGGTCCGGCGTCGGGGGCATCCCACCGAGGTGGTCGTGGATCGCCTCGGCCCACGAGCTGCCCGAGAGCTCCTCGCGCGTCGTGCCGAGCAGCACGACGGCGTCCCCGGGGTACGCGAAGCCCTGCGGCGTCCGCCGGGCCACGTCGTCGATGATGCCGAGCATGCCCACCACCGGGGTGGGCAGGATGTTCACGCCGTCGGTCTGGTTGTAGAAGCTGACGTTGCCGCCGGTGACCGGGGTGCCCAGCTCGCGGCAGCCGTCCACCAGCCCCAGGATCGCCTCGCGGAACTGCCACATCACGTCGGGATCCTCCGGCGAGCCGAAGTTGAGGCAGTCGGTGATCGCGACCGGTTCGGCGCCGGACGCCGCCACGTTGCGGTAGCTCTCGGCCAGGGCGAGCTGCGCGCCGAGGTACGGGTTGAGCAGGCAGAAGCGGGCGTTGCAGTCGGTGGCGAGCGCGATGCCGAGCCCGGAGTTCTCGTCGATGCGCAGGACGCCGGCGTTCTCCGGCTGCGCGAGCACCGTGTTGCCGCGCACGTAGCGGTCGTACTGGTCGGTGATCCAGCTCTTGTCGGCCAGGTTGGGCGAGCCGGCGAGGGTGAGCACCTGCTCGCCCAGCTCGCGGCCGGACGCCGCGCGCGGCAGGTCCTCGGCGCGGTCGGCGTTGAGGGCGTCGATCCAGTCCGGGCGGTTCCACGGCCGCTCGTACACCGGGCCCTCGTGGGCGACGGTGCGCGGGTCGACGTCCACCACGCGCTCGCCGTGGTAGTCGATGATCAGGCGGTCGCCCTCGATGACCTCGCCGACGACGGTGGCCAGCACGTCCCACTTGGCGCAGATCGCGAGGAACTGCTCGACGTCGTCCGGCGTCACCACCGCCATCATCCGCTCTTGGCTCTCGCTCATGAGGATCTCCTCGGGCGAGAGCGTCGGGTCGCGCAGCACGACCTCGTCCAGGTTGACGTACATGCCGCCGTCGCCGGCGGACGCGAGCTCGGACGTGGCGCAGCTGATGCCGGCCGCGCCGAAATCCTGGATGCCCTGGATGACGCCGGCCGCGAACAGCTCCAGGGTGCACTCGATGAGCAGCTTCTCCATGAAGGGGTCGCCCACCTGGACGCTGGGGCGCTTGGCGGGGCCGTCGGCGTCGAAGGTCTCCGAGGCCAGGATGGACGCCCCGCCGATGCCGTCGCCGCCCGTCGCGGCGCCGTACATGATCACCTGGTTGCCGACGCCGCGGGCCTGGGCACGCTTGAGGTCGTCGTGCTTGAGGACGCCGACGCACAGGGCGTTGACGAGCGGGTTGCCGAGGTAGGTGCGGTCGAACACCACCTCGCCGCCGATGTTGGGCAGGCCGAGGCAGTTGCCGTAGCCGCCGACGCCGGCGACCACGCCGGGCAGGACGCGAGCGGTGTCGGGGGCGTCCAGCGGGCCGAAGCGCAGCGGATCCATGACGCCGATCGGTCGGGCGCCCATGGCGAGGATGTCGCGGACGATGCCGCCGACGCCGGTCGCCGCCCCCTGGTGGGGCTCGACGTAGCTGGGGTGGTTGTGGGACTCGATCTTGAACGTCACGGCCCAGTCGCCGCCGATGTCGACGACCCCCGCCTGCTCACCGATGCCGGCCAGGAGGGGGCCTCGGGGCGTCTCGGAGCCGACCTCGGCGAAGCGTGCGAGGTGCACCTTGGAGGACTTGTACGAGCAGTGCTCCGACCACATCACCGAGTACATGGCCAGCTCGCAGCCCGTCGGCCGGCGGCCGAGGATTTCGCGGATGCGGTCGTACTCCTCGGCGCGGAGCCCGAGCGCGGCCCAGGGCTGCTCGGCATCGGGGGTGGCAAAGGCGTTTCCAACGGTGTCGACCACGCCCCCAAGATAGCGTGCGCGCACTGCGGCCGACGCCCCCCGCCGATAGGCTGGGACGCACCATCCACACGACCCATCGGAGGGACGCATGGTCGCTCACCTCGTGGCCGACGCAGGCCAGAGTTCCACCCGCTACCGGTACGTGTCGGACGCCGGCGCGGCCGAGGCCAAGGGGCCCGGTGTGGTCACGGACATGCCCCTGCTGCGTCAACTGGGGGCGGGGATCGAAGCGGTGTTGGACGCCCACCCCGACTGGCACCCCCACACGGTGGCGCTGGGCTCGAGCGGCAACGAGGACGGGGACGCGGGCGTCCTGCTGCGGCGGCTGGCCGGCCGCGGCGTGGCGAAGGTGATCCTGTGCCACGACTCGGTGACGAGCTACCTCGGCGCGCTGGGGTCGGACACGGGCTGCGTCATCGCGGCCGGCACGGGCACGATCTGCTTCGCGGTGGGGCCGGAGTCCGTCGCGCGGGTGGACGGCTGGGGCTACCTGATGGGCGACGCCGGCTCGGCGTACTGGATCGGGCGCACCGGGCTGGAGGCCGCGCTGCGCGGCTTCGACGGCCGCCGGCAGATGACGGCGCTGACCGAGGCGATGGCCGAGGAGTACCCCAACCTCGAGCGGGCGTACCTGGATCTGCAGACCGACGTGAACCGCGTGCAGCGCGTGGCCTCCTTCGCGGCCAAGGTGGACGCCCTCGCCGCCAGCGACCGCGTGGCCGGCAACATCCTCGACAAGGCGGCCGCGCACCTGTCCGAGGCCGTGCAGGCGGCGATCAGGCGGGTCGAGCTGCAGGGCACGCCGGCCCCCCGGGTCGCGGCGATCGGCGGGGTGTTCGACAGCCACCGCGTCGTGAACCGCTTCACCGACTACCTCAGCCTGCAATGGCCCAACTTCGCGCTCACCGAGCCGCAGGGCCAGGGGATCGACGGTGCCCAGCGCCTGGTGGACCTTCCCGACGACCACCCCCTGCACGCGAAGCTCTCCGTCGCCCACGCCTGACCTGCTGCCCTGAGATGGCGGCTGCCGTGTGATGGCATTTGGACCCGAGGACATGGCGCCATGGCGCCATTTCCCCGGGTCCAAATGCCCGCCGATGACCAACCCCCCGCCCGGGGGGCGCCTAGGGTTGAGGCATGCCCATCACCGTGAAGGCCCTCCAGAAGACCAGCGCCGACGCCCCGTTCGAGGTGCGCACCATCGAGCGCCGCGACCCCCGCCCCGACGACGTCGTCATCGCCATCAAGGCGGCCGGCATCTGCCACTCCGACATCCACACGATTCGCGAGGAGTGGGGCCCGGTGACCTACCCGCTGGCCGTCGGCCACGAGATCGCCGGGGTGGTCGAGGCGGTCGGTGATGCCGTGACCCGCGTCAGCGTCGGCGACCGCGTCGGCGTCGGCTGTCTCGTAAACTCCTGCGGCGAGTGCGAGGAGTGCCGCAACGACCAGGAGCAGTCGTGCCTCAAGGGCAACGTCGGCACGTACGCGTCCACCGACGTCGACGGCACCACCACCCAGGGCGGTTACAGCGAGAAGGTCGTCGTCAACGAGCGGTTCGTGCTGCGCCTGCCGGACGCCCTCGACTTCGACGAGGCCGCTCCCCTGTTGTGCGCCGGCATCACCACCTACTCCCCGCTGGCCACGTGGAACGTGCAGGAGGGGCAGAAGGTCGCGGTGCTCGGCCTCGGCGGCCTGGGCCACATGGGCGTCCAGATCGCCGCCGCTCGCGGCGCGGACGTCACCGTGCTGTCCCGCTCGTTGAAGAAGGAGGACCTGGCCAAGGAGCTGGGGGCGTCCCGCACCCTGTCGACCACGGAGGACGGCTTCTTCGACGACCACGCCGGGGAATTCGACCTGATCCTCAACACCGTCAGCGCCGACATCGACCTCAACGCCTACCTGCGCCTGCTCAAGCCGCGCGGCGTCATGGCGTGCGTGGGCGCGCCGCCCACCCCGATGCCGCTCGGCATCTTCTCCCTCATCGGCGGGCGCAAGGTGCTCACCGGCTCCGACATCGGGGGCATCGCCCAGACCCAGGAGATGCTGGACTTCTGCGCCGAGCACGGCTTCGGTGCCCGCATCGAAAAGATCGGGGTGGACGAGGTGGACGCCGCCTACGAGCGCGTGGTGGACGGCGACGTCCTGTTCCGCTTCGTGATCGACACCGCGACCTTCGCCGACGCCGAGCCCGTCAACTGACGCGTCCCGACTGGCCACCAGGGGGCAACCCGCCCCCAGCGGGCATTTGGACCCGAGGGAATGGCGCCATGGCGCCATTCCCTCGGGTCCAAATGCCAACAGTGCCAAGCAGGGCCAATCAGCGCCAAGCAGTGCCAATCAGAGCCCACGGAGGCCAACCGCCACCCAACCACCCACCAACGCGGTAGCGGCCCAGAGGTCAGACGCGGGCGAGGAACGCCTCGACGGAGCGGAAGAACCCCTGGCCGTCCAGGGACGGGCCCGTGAGCTCTTCGACGTTGTGCTCCGGGTGCGGCATGAGGCCCACCACGTTGCCCCGCGGGTTCGTGATGCCCGCGATGTCGTTGCGCGACCCGTTCGGGTTGCCCCCGACGTAGCGGAACGCCACCAGACCCTCGCCCTCCAGGCGGGCCAGCGTCTCGTCGTCGGCCATGTAGGAGCCCTCACCGTTCTTCAGCACGATGGTGATCTCCTGGCCGGCGGTGAAATCGTTCGTCCACGCCGTCGTGTCGTTCTCCACGCGCAGCTTCTGGTCGCGGCACACGAACGTCAGCCGATCGTTTCGCACCAGGGCGCCCGGCAGCAGGTGCGACTCACACAGCACCTGGAACCCGTTGCAGATGCCCAGCACCGGCATCCCCCGGCCCGCCGCGGCAACCACCTCGGCCATGATCGGGCTGAACCGCGCGATCGCGCCGCAGCGCAAGTAGTCCCCGTAGGAGAACCCACCGGGCAGGATCACGGCGTCCACGCCCCCCAGGTCCGCAGCGTCGTGCCACAGCGCCACCGGCTCGGCCCCGCACAGCTCGACGGCGCGGCGGGCGTCCTGGTCGTCCAGCGACCCCGGGAACGTGACGACCCCGATCCGGGTCACCGCTCCTCCACCCGCACGTCGTAGCTCTCGATGACGGTGTTCGCGAACAGCTTCTCGGCGGCGTCGCGGACCTGCGCGAGCACGTCCTCGGTGACCTCGCCGTCCACCTCGACCTCGAACCGCTTGCCCTGCCGCACCGTCAACCCGGTGAACCCCAGCCGCCCGAGTGCGCCGGTCACCGCCTTGCCCTGCGGGTCCAGAATCTCGGGCTTGGGCATCACGTCCACGACCACTCGCGCCATGCCGGTCATGCTATCGGACGCCGCCGGCGCGGCCCGCTGCGGCCCAGCGTCCGGCTCGGCCAGGTCGGACGCCGACCGGGCACCCCCGACCAGCAGGTCCGCACCCGAGGCGGACGCCACCAGCTCGACCCACTCGTTCGCCGGCAACGCGCGCCGGGGCGGCGCGGGCTCGTCGTCCTTCTCGGCGGCAGCGGCGTCCACCCCCGCACCGGCAGCCCCGGGCGCGAACGGCGCCCCCGTCAGCCGCTCGTAGGCCTCGACGTAGCGCGCCCGGGTGGCGGCGATGACGTCGTCGGGCAGCGCGGGCGGCGCGGCGTCGCCGGACCGGTCCCAGCCGGAGTCGCGGGTCAGCCAGTCGCGGACGAACTGCTTGTCGAAGCTCGGCAGGGCCTCGCCCGGACGCCAGCCGTCGGCGTCCCAGAAGCGGGAGGAGTCGGGCGTGAGCACCTCGTCGGCGAGCACCAACGTGCCGTCGGGGCGGCGTCCGAACTCGAACTTGGTGTCGGCGAGGATGATGCCGCGCTCCCGGGCGATCTCCTCCGCGCGCCGATAGAGATCGAGGGTGGCCGAACGCAGCGCTGCGGCCAGCTCCTCGCCGTGCTGGGCGACCACCTGCTCGTAGGTGATGTTCTCGTCGTGTTCGCCGAGGTCGGCCTTCGCCGCCGGCGTGAAGATCGGCTCGGGCAGCCGCGAGCCGTCCACGAGCCCGGCCGGCAGCGGCACCCCGCACACCGTGCCGGAGGCCTGGTACTCCGCCCAGCCGGAGCCGGTCAGGTAGCCGCGGGCCACGCACTCCACCGGCACCATGGCCAGCTTCTCGACGACCAGCGCCCGGCCGGCGACGGCGTCCGGCACCTCGGTCGACACCACGTGGTTCTCGACGCCGAGCTGCTCGAACCACCACAGCGAGAGCTGCGTGAGCACGGCGCCCTTGTCGGGGATCGGGGTGTCGAGCACGAAGTCGTAGGCGCTGATGGTGTCGGTGGCGACCATCAGCAGCCGGTCGTCCGGCCACGCGTACAGGCGGCGGACCTTTCCGGCATGGACGAGGGGCAGGTCGAGGCCGAAATCGCTCACCGGCCGATCCTAACCGCCGCACCCCGCCGCAATCTGCCGCCGAGGCGAAACCTTTCCGTCCAAGCCCGCGTCTGACACGGTGTACGCCAACCGAGGAGGTGGCCATGACCGGGCCGGGACTGGACGAGGAGTTCACCGCGTTCGTCCGCGACGCGTCCCCCGCGCTCGGACGCACCGCCTGGCTGCTGTGCGGCGACCGCGACCTGGCCGCCGACCTCGTCCAGGCCACCCTCGTCAAGACCTTCCGGGCCTGGCGGCGCATCGCCCCCGAGGCGCGCCTGGCCTACGCCCGCCGCGTCCTCGCCCACGAGAACATCGACCGGTGGCGGCGCCGCCACGGCGAGGTGGCCGTGGCCGAGGTGTTTGACCGGCCGGACGCCGCGCCCACCCCGGACGCCCTCGTGGCCGAGCGCGACCGCGTCACCCGGATGCTCGCCGCGCTGCCCGACACGCAGCGCCGCGTGGTGGTGCTGCGCTACTACGACGACCTCTCCGAGCGGCAGGTCGCCGAGACGCTCGGCCTCAGCGTGGCCGCCGTCAAGTCCGCGACCCACCGGGCCCTCACCGCCCTGCGTACGCACGAAAGCCCCGAAGGAGTCTCGGCATGACGAATTTCGAGAACCAGCTGCGCGACGACCTGCACGCCGCTGCCGACGGCGTCGAGATCCACGTCGACCCGGACGCCGTCGCCGCCGCCCACGCCCGGGCGGCCCGCAGGTCGGCGATCGGGTGGGGCGCGCTGGCGGCCCTGGTCGCGGCGGTCGTCGTCGGGTGGGTGGCGACGGCCTGGAACCCGCCGACGGACCGCGCCGTTCCCGACCCGCTGCAGACCCCCGTCGACACGGCCTCCCCCGCCCCGTCGCCCACGCCGAGCACCCCGACGCCAGCGACGACCTCCGCTCCCACGGCGACACCGGGGGCGGACGCCACCACCCCGGCTCTCGTCTACGCGGTGGTGGACACCGAGATCGGGCCCCGCCTCGTCCGGGAGACCCGCTGGGTCCCCGCCGCAACCCCGGCCCGGGGGGCCCTGGAGGCCATGCTCGCCGGCCCGCTCGACCCCGATCACCACTCCGCCTGGCCGCGCAACACCCGCGTGCTCGGCATCGCCGACCACGGCGACGAGATCACCGTGGACCTCTCGGCCGAGGCGTTGCGCGCCGACGTCGGTGCCGAGGCCGAGTCGTTGATGGTGCAGCAGCTCGTCTGGACGGTCACCGAGGCGCTCAACCCGGACGCCCGCGTCCTGCTCCGCGTTGACGGGGCGGTGCCGAGCTGGGGCCACCAGGAGTGGTCTGAGCCCGTGGCCCGGGCGGACGCCGACGCCGTCCGCCTGTTCGTGGGCATCGACACCCCCAGCGAGGGGGACGCGGTGGACTCCCCGGTGACCGTGCGGGGCGAGGCCTGGGTATTCGAGGCCAACCTCCTCTACACGGTCACGGACGCCGCCGGCGCCGTGGTGGCCGACGGGTACGCGACCACGCAGGATGGCACGACCTTCGCGCCCTATGCCTTCGACCTCGACCTGACACCGGGCACCTACACGGTGACGGTGCGCGAGGACGACGCGAGCGACGGCGAAGGGCGCGCCCCGTTCAGCGAGAGCCGCACGTTCCGCGTCCGCTGATCTGGCGCGACCGGCCGGAGACAGGGGCGGAGAGAGGGGGGCTGACGGCCTCCGACTAGGCTGGATGCATGAGACCCCGCACCCTCGCCTCCCTGACCGGCGTGTTCGCGTGGGGCCTCGCCGCGTGCGCAGGCCCCACCACCACGCCCGATCCCACCACCGCCCCCGAGGCCACGACGCCCGCAACCACCCCCGCGACGAGTCCGGCCACACCCGCCCCCACCACCGCCGACGGCGCCGAGATGCCCCTCGGCCCCGACGGCCGGCCGTTCACCGTCGCCGAGGTGGCCACCTTCGACACCCCGTGGGCCATGGCGTTCCTGCCCGGGACGCAGACGGCCCTGGTCACCGAGCGGGAGGGCGTCCTGCACCTGGTCGACACAGCGTCCGGGGAAGCGACCGAGGTCGAGGGCATCCCGGACGTCGTGGCGTCCGGCCAGGGTGGGTTGGGCGACGTCCTGCCCGGCCCGACCTTCGAGCAGGACGGCACCGTCTACCTCTCCTGGGTGGAGAGCGGCAGCGGCGGCACCGGCGCGGTCGTCGGCCGCGCGGAGCTCATCACCGGTGACGCCCCGCGGCTCGAAGGCCTGGCCGTGATCTGGGAGCAGACGCCCAAGGTGTCGGGCAACGGCCACTTTTCCCACCGGCTCGCGTTCTCCCCCGACGGGCAGCACCTGTTCGTCAGCTCAGGCGACCGCCAGGAGATGACGCCGGCGCAGGATCCCGCGAGCATGCTCGGCACGATCATGCGGATGAACACGGACGGCTCGGACGCCCAGATCTGGACCAACGGCCACCGCAACCCGCTCGGCCTCGCGTTCGACGCCGACGGCAACCTGTGGAGCTCCGAGATGGGCCCGCAGGGCGGCGACGAGCTGAACCTGATCGTCGAGGGGGCCAACTACGGCTGGCCCGAGGCGTCCATGGGCGTCCACTACAACGGCACCGACATTCCCGACCACACCGACGGCGACGGCTTCGAGGCGCCTGTGGCGTACTGGGTGCCCGCGATGTCGCCCGGCTCGCTGATGATCTACACCGATGACGCTTTCAGCGGCTGGACCGGCGACGCCTTCCTCGGCGGCCTCTCGGGGCAGAACCTCGTCCGCGTCGACCTCGACGGCACCACCGGTGACATCGCCGACACGTGGGACATGGGTCAGCGCATCCGCGAGGTCGAGCAGGGCCCGGACGGTTCGGTCTGGCTGCTCGAGGACGCCCCCGGCGGCCGCCTGCTGCACCTCACGCCCGTCAGCTGAGTGACCCCGTGGCCGGGGGTGGGGCCGCTCAGCCCTCGGTGACGGCCACGGTGCCGTGGGCGCCGCGTTCGGCGTCCACCATCACGTGGCTGACGACGGAGTAGTGACCGGCTTCCGGGAACGTCAGTTCCACGAACCCGCCCTGGGCGGGCTGCAACGCCAGCACCTGGGCGCCGCCGTCGGTGGCACCGAACGCGCCGACGCCCTCGCGCAGGGTGTAGGTGCCCTCGGTCCACACCGTGTCGAACTGGCCGCCGACGATGTGGAACGCGCTGGCGCGGTTGGGGCCGGCGTCCAACACCCAGAAGCGGACGCGCTCCCCCACCCGCGCCTCGAACGGGGCCAGGTCGTACTGGTTGGCGACCCCGTTGAACACCACCCGGTCGGGCCGCTCGGCGACGACCTTGTCGGCGTCCAGCTCGCGGGCGTCCTGCGGCGAGGTCGCGGCGTTGGCGAGGAACACCTCGGACTGCACCAGCGCGTAGGTCCGGTCGACCGCGGGCAGCCCCTCCGGCTCGATCACGACGGCCCCGTGCATGCCGGCCGCGATGTGGCTGCTCATAGGCGCCGTGGAGCAGTGATACATCCACATGCCCGCCCGCTCGGCGGTGAAGCGGTAGACGAGCGTCTCGCCCACGCCGATGGTGCGCATGGGCTCGTCCGGCGCCAGCGCGCCGGCGTGGAAATCGATCGAGTGCCCGATGGTGCCGTCGTTGACGAGCGTCACCTCGAACACGTCGCCGACGCGGCCATGGAGCGTGGGCCCCACCGACCCGCCGTTGAACGTCCAGCGCGTCTGCCACAGCCCGGGCGCGACCTCCAACGGCACCTCGGTGACCGTCAACGTCACGCGGCGCACGGTGACATCATCCAGCGGCGGCAACACCGGGTCGACGACCGTGCCCAGCTCGTCGGACGGGTTCGGCCCGATCACGGCACCGCTCGCGGCCGCCGCGGCACCCGGGGCCGCGTGCGCCCCGTGGGCCGGCCCGCCCTCGGCGACGACGTCGAGCACCATGCCCATCTGCCGGTGCCCGGCCACGGTGCAGTAGCCCTGCACGGATTCAGTGATGACGCCGGCGTCGAGCTCGACGGTCTCGCCGGGCGCGAGGCGCGGCGTCCGGGAGGTGCCGATGAGAAGGTCGTGCGCCATGGCCTGATCGCCGTTGGTGAGCACGACGACGAGGCGGTTGCCGGCGGGCACGGTGATGGTGCTCGGCTCGAAGCGCATGTCGACGGCGGTGACCTCGACGCGGGTGGTCTCGCCCGTCTCGGCGGTGGCGGACGCGGCCGCTCCCCCCAGGCGCAGACCGGCGGCGGCCGGATCGGCCGCGACGCCCGCCCCGTACGCGAGCGCCAGGACAGCGAGCCCGGCGACCAACTGCCGCACGCTCCAGGGGCGCCGCGGCGTCGGCTCCGGGAGCGGGTCGCCGGTCATGACGGCGCGGCGGGCGCGTCCGGACGCCTTCGCCCCGCCCAGCAGCAGCGGGATGAACGCGGCCAGCGCGACGAGCACCGCCGAGGAGATCGCGACCTTCACCCACGAGGGCGCGGGCAGCAGAAACAGCACCAGCCCGCCGTTGATGACGACGAGACGGACGCCGGCCCACCGGTTGAACCACGCCTGGCCGGCGCGCACCACCGACGGGCCCCCGCCCATCACCGATGGGATCAGGTAGCTCAGCGCCCCCGACAGCAGCTGGGCCGCGAAGCCGACGGCGACCACCCCGGCGACGGTGGGGACGGCGTCCGCGAGGGCGGCCCAGGACGGCGCGGTCGCGAGCAGCCCGGCGACCCAGATAAGCGCGACGCCGCCCCACACCAGCGCGGCCAACACGGACGCCGGCGCGAACTCGCGCAAGCCGTGGGCGCGCAGCGGCCGGGCCAGGGCGCGGCCCCACCACAACAGCCCGACGCCGTACAGCGCGACGCCCACGAGCGCCACCGGACGCCAGCCCACCAGGGCACCCGAGGTGACGATCGCGATGCCGACGAGCTGGGTGGGCAGCGCCTCGCGCGCCAGCAGCTCGGCGCGGTCGTCCATGCGGGCGCGCAGCATCGTGGGCCAGAACGTGACGAGGGTGCCGGTGACGGTCAGGCCGATCCAGCCGAGCAGGTTGACCGCCAGATGGGCGACGAGCAGGCGCCCGTGCCACACCTCGGGCAGCCCGAACGCGAGCGCCGCGCCGAAGCCGACCCCGATCGGCAGGCACGCCACGGCGGCCACGTAGGAGTGCGTCACGACGCGGAAGCGGCTGGGCAACGCGCGGCGCAGTACCGCGACGAGGTGGACGCCGTGCCACACCACCGCGGCGCTCACCAGCGTCGCGCCGACGACGACCAGCCACCACACCTGCGCCGGAACCCCGAGGAACACGGCCAGCGCGCCGGCGGCGAGCAGGGCGACCCGGACGTCCTGCCGGCGGCGACCGGCGGCGTCCGGGAGGGTGCGCAGCAGCGTGTGAGCGAAGTGCTCGCTCCACACCAGCGCGGAGTGGCTCAGCGCCCCGAGGAGAACGAGGTGCACCATGAGCCACGTCGAGGCCGGCACGAAGCGGTGCACGAGCGCCACCGCCACAGCGGCGAGCAGCCAGACGACCGCGACCTGGTCGCGCAGCCGCCGCGAGCGCGAGCGTCCGGGTGCGGTGGGGCGCGTGCTCTCGGCGGTGGGCAGACCGGTCACGAACCCTCCCTGGTGACGATGGTGGGTCGGTTCCCGCGTCCGGACGGGAACCGACCCGCGTCAATTATTACATATCTCTGTGTAACTTTTCGTGCGCCAGGCCTAGACTGCGGTCATGGACGAGGAGCTGGGGCCCGCCCCGACGCCGACCGGCGCGCTCTCCCCCGCGCGCGCCCGCGTCGCCCGGGCCCTCGGGCACCGGGGCCCCGGCGTGGCGCTGGCCGATCTCGCCGACGAGCTGGGCGGCCACCCCAATGCGACGCGCGCCCACCTGGACGCGATGGTCGCCGAGGGCCACGCCGAGACCGCGGAGCGGCAGGGGGCCGGGCGCGGGCGTCCGGCCCGGGTGTACACCCTGACGGCCGCCGGACGCCGCGCGCTCGCCGGCCCGGTCGCACCCGTCAGCGAGGTGCTGGACGCCGTCGTGGCCCACCTCGCGCACGAGCCGGACGCCGCCGCCCGCGCCCACGCGATCGGCCGGGCCTGGGGGGCGTCGCGCCGCGGCGACGCCGCCGACCTGCTGGCCACGCTCGACGCACTGGGCTTCAGCCCCGACCCGGCCGGCGGCGGCCCGTCCGCCCTCATCCGGCTGCGCACCTGCCCGATGCTGGCGTCGGCGCGGGCCCATCCCGACGTGGTGTGCGGCATGCACGCCGGCCTGGTGCAGGGCGCGCTGCCGGAGGCGGCGGACGGCCTCCGCGTGGTTCCGTTCGCCGAGCCCGGCTGCTGCTGGGTGGAGTTCGACGGCACCCCGGGGCGACCTCGCGACTAGGCGCGTCACCCCCGCCGGGGTGGTGCACCCGTCGATACTTTACGGTACCGTAGCTTTTGTTCGTTCCCGGCTACCGTGAGGCTCCTACCCATGGATCGATCCCGCCCGCCCATCATCCAGGGAGGCATGGGCGTCGCCGTTTCCTCGTGGCGCCTCGCGAACGCCGTCGCCCGCGCCGGGCAGATGGGCGTCGTCTCCGGCACGGCGCTCGACGGCGTCGTGGCCCGCACGTTGCAGGACGGCGATCCCGGTGGCCACGTCCGCCGCGCGCTCGCCCACTTCCCCAGCCGGGCCATCGCGCAGCGCGTCCTGGACACCTACTTCCTCGACGGCGGACGCCGCCCCGGCCAGCCCTACCGCCCGCACCCCACGCTCACCATCTCCCCCAGCCGCCCCGCGGTCGAGTTGGCCCTGGCCGGCAACTTCGCCGAGGTGTGGCTGGCGAAGGAGGGCCACGACGGGGTGGTCGGCATCAACTTCCTGGAGAAGATCCAGACCGCGACGCTCTCGGCGACGCTGGGCGCCATGCTCGCCGGGGTCGACTACGTGCTGATGGGCGCGGGCATCCCCAAGGAGATGCCGCGGGTCATCACCGAGTTCGCCGCCGGCCGGACGGGCCGGCTCACCATCGAGGTCGCCGACCAGACGAAGGTCCACGTCGCCGAACTCGACCCGGTCGCCCACCTCGGCGACGAGCTGCCCGAACTCACGCGCCCCGATTTCATCGCGATCATCTCGCTGCACGTGCTCGGCGGCTACCTCGCCCGCGACCCCGAGATTCGGCCCGACGGGTTCGTCGTCGAGGGGCCCGTGGCGGGCGGTCACAGCGCGCCGCCGCGCGGCAAGTTCGGGCTCGACGAGGACGGCCAGCCGATCTACTCGCCCAAGGACGAGGCCGACATCGCCAAGATGGTCGACCTGGGCCTGCCGTTCTGGCTGGCCGGGGCGTGGTCGACGCCGGAGCGCGTGGCCGCGGCGCAGGCGTCCGGAGCCCAAGGCGTGCAGTGCGGCACCGTGTTCGCGCTGGCGTCCGAGTCGGGCCTGAGCGACGAGCTGCGCGCCAAGCTGCTGGCCGACCTGGAGGCCGGGACGCTGGTCGTCCGCAACGACCCGCGGGCCTCGCCGACGGGGTTCCCGTTCAAGGTGGCGCAGGTGGAGGGCACGTTGTCGCAGCCCGAGGTGTACGCCGAGCGGCCCCGCATCTGCGACCTCGGCTACCTGCGTGCGCCCGCGGAGCGTCCCGACGGGTCGATCGTCTACCGCTGCGCGTCCGAGCCGGTGCACATGTACGAGCGCAAGGGCGGCGACGTGGCCGACACGGTGGGCCGCAAGTGCCTGTGCAACGCCCTGTTCGCCAACATCGGCATGCCCCAGGTGCGCAAGAGCGGCTACGTCGAGGAGCCGGCCCTGACCCTCGGGCAGGACCTCACGGCCGCCCACGCCCTGCTCGCGCGGTACCCCGACGGCTGGTCCGCTCCCCAGATCATCGACTGGCTGCTGTCCGACGTGGCGGCCTGAGCGATTCGCTCCTGTTCGGGGTGACGGCGGCGGCTCAGTCGTCGCGGGCGGCGGGCTGACGCTGGGCGGCGTCCTCGCCCTCGCGGTGGCGCCCCGGCCGCCCGGGCCACAGCGCACCGGCCAGGATCAACCCCAACCCGAGCGCGATGAAGTTGAGGTTCTCGGCGGCCGAGAGCAGGTTCAGCACGAGCACGATGAGCCCGGACAGGATCGCCATCTCCCTCATTGGCTGGCTCCGCATCGGCTGGTTCCGCATCGTTTCCCCCTCGGATCGTGGCCGGCTCCACGATATCGGCCTGACCGGCCGGGGAGCGAGGTCAGGCAGACAGTCGCAGACCCCGCCCCCACCCCCTGGACGCCGCCGGACACGCCCACCCGCGCCGGCCCGTGCCACGCTGGTGGCCATGGGACGCCGCCGCGCACGCTCGCCGCTGCCCCCGCGCGACGGGTTGGACGCCGTGTGGGTGCGGACGCCGGCGCGCATCGGGTCGGCACCGAACCCGTGGCCCACGCTGCCCGCCTTCCTCCGCGACCGGCTCCCCGCGGTCGTCCCCGTCGACGCCTGGGTGGCGGCCGGCCGGTTCGTCACCGCGGCCGGGACGCCCGTGGCGTCCGACACCCCGTACACCCCCGCGACGCTGGTGTGGTTCCACAAGGATCCGACCGAGGAGCAACCGCCCGCGCCGCTCGCCGTGCTGCACGCCGGGGAGCGCCTCGTGGTGGTCGACAAACCGCCTTTCCTCGCCACGATTCCCCGGGGCGCCTTCGTCCGGCGCAGCGCCCTGGTGCAGGCCCGCGTCCAGCTCGGGCTCCCGGAGCTGGCGCCCGCCCACCGGCTCGACCGGCTGACCGCCGGCGTCCTGGTGTTCACCACCGAGCCGCGTTGGCGAGCGGCGTACCAAACCCTGTTCGCCGATCGAGCCGTGCGCAAGACCTACGAGGCCCTCGCCCCGAGCCTCGACCTCGCGGGCCCCCTCGAGATCCGCAACCACCTCGTCAAACGACGCGCCTCGCGGCAGGTCGAGGTCGTCCCCGGCGCCGCACCGAACTCCGAGACCCGAATCACCCTCCTCGAACGGCGCGACGCCCTCGCCCGCTACCGCCTCGAACCGGCAACCGGCCGGACGCACCAGCTGCGCGTCCACCTCGCCGGCCTGGGCGCACCCATCGTGGACGATCCGCTCTACCCCGACGACCGCCTCACCGACGACGCCCCCGAGGATCCGGCGCGCCCGCTTCGCCTCCTGGCCCAGCGGATCGATTTCACCGATCCGGTGGACGGAACCCACCGCACGTTCACCTCACGGCACGAGCTGGCCTGGCCGGATCAGAGCACCGCCCCCGGCTTGTAGGCCGCGGCCTGCGGGTGGAGCGCCGCCATCTCCTGGACGCGTTGGGCCAGCTGGTTGACCTGGGACGCCGCCGATCCGGTGAGCTCGAGGGGGTGCGCGATGGCCTCATCCAACGCCTCGCGGGCGATGCCGAGGCGCGCGTCGGCGGCCAGCCGGTCGAGCAGGTCGTTCTCCTTCTGCCCCTGCCGCATCGCCAACGCCACAGCGACGGCATGCTCCTTGATCGCCTCGTGCGCCTGCTCGCGCCCCACGCCGTGCCGGACGGCCGCCATGAGCACCTTCGTCGTCGTGAGGAACGGCAGGTAGCGCTGCAGCTCGGCCTCGATCACCGCCCCGAACGCGCCGAACTCGCCCAGCACGGTCAGGAACGTCTCGAACAGCCCGTCGAGGGCGTAGAAGGCGTCCGGCAGCGCGATGCGCCGCACCACCGAGCACGAGACGTCACCCTCGTTCCACTGGTCGCCCGCCAGCTCGCCCACCATGGAGGCGTAACCGCGCAGCACCACCGCGAGGCCGTTGACGCGCTCGCACGAGCGGGTGTTCATCTTGTGCGGCATGGCGGACGACCCCACCTGCCCCTCCGCGAACCCCTCGGTCACCAATTCAGCACCGGCCATGAGCCGGATCGACGTCGCCACGTTGGACGGCGCCGCGGCCACCTGCACCAGGCAGGTCAGGGCATCCACGTCGAGCGAGCGCGGGTACACCTGACCCGTCGCCGTCAGCACCCGCTCGAAGCCCAGGTGGCGGGTGACGCGCTCCTCGAGCTCGACGAGCTTGGCGTCGTCGCCGCCCAGCAGATCCAGCATGTCCTGCGCCGTGCCGACCGGCCCCTTGATGCCGCGGGCCGGGTAGCGCCCGATGAGATCATCGAGCCGCTCGTACGCCACGAGCAATTCATCGGCTGCGGTCGCGAACCGCTTGCCCAGCGTCGTGACCTGCGCCGCGACGTTGTGCGAGCGCCCCGCCATGGGCACGTCCCGGTGCTGCACCGCGAGGCTGGTGAGCGCCGTCAGCACCGTCACCACGCGCTCGCGCACCAGCTTGAGCGCGCTGAGCACCTGGAACTGCTCGACGTTCTCGGTGAGATCGCGACTCGTCATGCCCTTGTGCACGTGCTCATGCCGGGCCAGGGCATTGAATTCCTCGATGCGAGCCTTCACGTCATGGCGCGTCACCCGCTCGCGCGCGGCGATGCCGGCCAGGTCGACGTTCTCGACCACCGCGCGGTAGTCGGCGATCACGGCGTCCGCGTCGTCACCGCCGAAGTCGACGCCCAGGTCGCGCTGCGCCTCCAACACCGCGAGCCACAGCTCGCGTTCGGCCACGATCTTGCGCTCGGGGCTCCAGATGTCGCGCATCGCGGGCGACGCGTACCGGGTGGCCAGCACGTTCGGGACGGTCATGGGGCAGCTCCTGCCAGGGGGACGATCGCTAGGACGCGCACCATCTTCCCACGGGCGGGGCAGACGCAGGAGCCGGCCCAGTGCGGCGTCCGGACGCGAGCGGCCGGCGTCCGACGTCAGTGGTCCTGCCGCGTGTACACGCCGATCGACACGACCAGGGACGCCGCCTGGGCGAGCACCCCCGCGCCGAGCACCCACCACGACGCCTCCGGACCCACGCCCGCGAGGCCCCGCAGGGCGCCCGCCAGCACGGGGTTGTCGCCGAACGCCAACAGCCCGCCGATGACCGTCGCGACCACCACCAGGGTCACCAGGCCGCCGGTCCGCGTCCCCCAGGCGACATACGCGGGCGTCACGAGCGCGAGCACGAGGAGCAGGGCTCCCAGGGTGCCGACCCCCTCGGCCACCCCGACCGCGGGTTCCGCCCGCACCCACGCGGCCACCCCGGCCGCGAGCGCGCCGAGCAGCACGAACACGCAGGTCAGCACGGCCGTGACCGCGTAGTGCGACACCATCACGGTGCGACGCCGCAGCGGCAGCGAGCCGTACAGCTGGGTGAGCCGGTGGTTCTCGATGGTCCCGAAGAGGTTGAGGCACACCATCATGGACGCCACCCCGATCATCGGCAGGGCGACCAGCGCGCCGTTCACCGCGACCAGAAAGCACACGACGAGCACGTAGATCGCGAGCATCTTGCGGGACGCCACGAGCGTGAGCAGGTCGAGGCGCAGCATGGGCGCCAGATCACGCATGGCGGGGCTCCTTCGCGAGGTGGACGACGATCTCCTCCAGGGTGGGCACCTCGGCGACGGCGCGGCGTCCGAGCGACACCGTGTCCTCGGTGGCCATCAGGCCCTGCCAGCCCACCCCGTGCTCCCGCAGGCCGTGAACCAGGGGTCGCAGGTCGGCGTCCAGCTCGGACGCCGCACCGCGCACGAGGCGGTAGCTGTCGACCAACTCGTCCCGCGTCGTGGAGGCGACCACCCGGCCGCGCTCGATGACGGTGACGTAGTCAGCGATCTTCTCCAGGTCGCTGGTGATGTGGGTGGAGAACAGCACCGAGTGACGCTCGTCCGTCATGAAATCCGCGAGCATCTCCAGCAGCTCGGATCGGGCGAGCGGATCAAGACCTGAGGTGGGCTCGTCCAGGATCAGCAGCTCGGCGGCATGGCTCAGGGCCACGGCGAGCTGCAGCTTCATGCCCATGCCCCGCGAGAGCTCCTTGACCTGCCGGGTGGGCTCGATGCCGGCCCAGTCGAGCAGCGCGCGGAACCGCTCCGGATCCCACGCCGGGTGGAACGGCGCGACGGCGCGACCGACCTGCGCGGCCGTCCACTTCCCCACGTAGGCCGGCTGGTCGTGCACGACGCCCACCCGATCGTGACCCACCAGGCGCACCGAACCCTCGTCGGCATGGACCAGGCCCAGCGCGATCTTGATCGTCGTGGTCTTGCCGGCACCGTTGGCCCCGACGAACCCCATGACGTACCCGCGGGGGACGACGAGGTCGAGGGGGCCGAGGGTGAAGCCGTCCCGGCGCTTGATGACGCCGGTCAGCTCAAGGGGATTCATGACTGCTCCTGTTCGGTGGAGGGGGTGAGGGCGGCGTCCAGAACCGCGTGGAGTTCGGCCGCGCTGAGGTCGACCAGCCGGGCCTGCGTGACCGCCTCGGCGAAGTGCTCCTCGATCTCGCGCAGGACGCGCTCGCGGACGAGCTCGGCGTTGCGCGGCAGCACGTAACTGCCCTTGCCGGGGACGTTCGTGACCAATCCCTCGGCCGCCAGATCGGAGTAGGCGCGGGTCGTGGTGATGATGCTCACCTGCAGATCGCGCGCCAGCCCCCGGATGGACGGCAGCGCCTCACCCTCGGCGATGTGTCCGAGCAGGATCGCGGCCTTGAGCTGGGCCTTGATCTGCTCGTAGATGGGCAGCCCGGAGGTCTTCGACACCACGATGTCGATTTGCATGCACCCTCCCTTGCTGTCTATATGCACTATAGACAGAAGATACAGGGAGTGGCAAGGAAAGACGAAAAGACGAGGGTGCCGCCCACCGGTGACCGTGGGCCGATGCTTCCGTCCGCGAAATGGGACACGCTGGTGCCGTGCACCACCTCACCCGAACGACTCTCAGCGGCTGCGCGGTCATCCTTGCGCTGGGCGCGGCGATCGGCCTGTCCGGGCTCAACCGGCCCACGCCCGAGCCCTTGCTCCCCCCTGCCTCAGCCCCCGAGGCGGCCCGGGGTAGCGGGGTCGACATCGCGATGACGCAGCGCCGCGACGAGTGGTCGCCAGTGTGTGCGACGACGGGTGAGCCCCTCATCGACTTCTCCCCCGTCGACCACGGCCAAGGCGTGCACCGCATGACGCTGACCGCGGACAACTGCTCTGACCAGCCGGTCACCCTCACCGAGCCGGCCATGTGGTTCGGCGGCCGTGAGGGGCTCACCGATCCGCTGCGCCTGGACGCCGGCCGCACCGAACTCACCCCGCTCACCCTGGAGCCGCAGGCGTCGGCCACCGCGGTGCTCACCTGGGAGTCCGCTCCCGGCGAGGTCGGAACGGTGCTCAGTATCCGTTTACCCGATGTCGGCGAGGGCGAGCTTCAGGACGACCTGGCGCTCGGCCCCACCTCGCGGGTGTGGCTGTCGGGCTGGCTGCGGTGACCCCGACCGGCCCGGGGTGCCGCCGCCCCGCCTAGAGCTGCCGCGTCGGGATCTCCCCCGCCGCGGCGCGGGCGGCGATGTCCGAGCGGTGGAATAGCGTCGGCGCGTCCAGACGACCGATGGCGTCGTAGGCACCGTCGCGGGCAACGGCGAGGTCGGCCCCCGTCGCCACCACCCCCAGCACTCGGCCGCCCGCGGCGACCAGGTGGCCCTCGGAGTCCTGCGCGGTGCCGGCATGGACGATGTGGACGTGGCCGTCCGAGCCGAACAGGCGCGGGCCGGCGATGACCCCGCCCCGCGCGGGCACGCCCGGGTAGCCGTCGGCGGCGAGCACCACGACCACGGCGGCGCCGTCGGCCCAGCGCAGCTCACCGATGGTGTCGAGCCGGCCGCGGGCGGCGGCGTCCAGCACCTCCCCGAGGGGTGAGTGCAGCAGCGACAACACCGCCTGGGTCTCGGGGTCGCCGAAGCGGCAGTTGAACTCCACCACCCGCAGCCCGCGGGAGGTGAGCGCGAGCCCGGCGTACAGCAACCCCTGGAAGGGCGTCCCGCGCGCGGCCATCGTGGCCACCGTGGGCTCGACGACGTCGCGCATGATCGCGTCGACCAAGCCCTCGGGCGCCCACGGCAGCGGCGTGTAGGCGCCCATGCCGCCGGTGTTCGGGCCGCTGTCGCCGTCGCCGACGCGCTTGAAATCCTGGGCGGGCTGCAGCGGCAGGCAGGTCGTGCCGTCGGTGATCGCAAAGAGACTCACCTCCGGGCCGTCGAGATACTCCTCCACCACCACCGGGAGCGAGCCCTCGGCGTGCTCGAGCGCGGCGTCGCGGTCGTCGGTGACGATGACACCCTTGCCGGCGGCGAGCCCGTCGGCCTTGACGACGTGCGGGGCGCCGAATCGGTCGAGGGCGTCGGCCACCTCGCCCAGGGTGGTGCAGTAGGCCGAGGCGGCGGTCGGTACCCCGGCCTGCGCCATCACGTCCTTGGCGAACTGCTTCGACCCCTCGATGCGCGCCGCCTCGGCCGACGGGCCGAAGCAGGCGATACCCGCAGCACGCACGGCATCGGCGACGCCGGCCACCAGCGGCGCCTCCGGCCCGACGACGACCAGCGTGGCGCCGAGGCTGCGGGCCAGCTCCACCACGGCATCGCCCGAGGTGGCGTCCACCGGGTGGTTGGTGGCCACGGCGGCGGTGCCGGGGTTGCCGGGCGCGCAGTGCAGAGCAACCACCGAGGGATCGCGGGAGAGCGCGAGGGCCAGCGCGTGTTCGCGGCCACCGTTGCCGAGGACGAGGACGGTTCGTTCGGTCACCCGGCCAGCCTAAGGGGTCCGGCGAGACCGGTGATCACCGGCCCAGCGACGAAAAGGCGACACTCGATGTCGCACCGGTCACGGATTCACGCTCAGCGGCCGGCACGCGTGCGCATCGAGTGTCGCCTTTTCGTCGCCGACGCCCTCGCACAGCCTCGCCTGCTACATCTTGAGCCGTGCTCACCGACCTCTGGCAGCGCGCCAGCGCCACCCAGCCGCCCCTGCCCTGGGCGTGGACCGTGGCCTGGGCGGTGGTCGCGCTCGCGCTCGTCGCCGCGCCGCAGGGGTGGCGCGTGGTGCGTCACCTGGTGACCCTCATCCACGAGGCGGGGCACGCTCTGGTGGCGGCGCTCGCGGGTCGGCAACTCGGCGGGATCCGGCTGCACTCGGACAGCTCGGGGGTCACGCTCAGTCGCGGCCGGCCGCGCGGGCTCGGGATGGTGGCCACGGTGTTCGCCGGCTACCCCGCCCCTGCCGTCGTCGGGTTGGCGGGTGCCTGGCTGCTGGGCGTCGGGCACGCCGCAGGCGTGCTGTGGGCCCTGGTACTCACGTGTGCCCTGATGTTGGTGCTGATTCGCAACTGGTACGGCCTGTGGGTGGTGTTGGTCACGGGTCTCGGGGTGGCCGCGTTGTCGTGGTTCGCGCCCGCGGACGTGCTGTCGAGCGCCGCCCACCTGCTCGTGTGGGTGCTGCTGTTCGCCGCGCCGCGGTCGTTGGTGAACCTGCAGCGGGCGCGTCACAGCCGCGCTGATCGCACCAGCGACCCCGACCAGCTCGCCCGCCTCACCTGGCTGCCCGCCTGGTGTTGGGTGGGCTGCTTCTGGGCAGTCTGCCTCGCCGCCCTCGGCGTGGCCATCTGGCAGCTGGTGCCCGGGGCTCAGGGCAGCTGACAGGCGGCCGTGCCACCCGGCAGCTGATGGCGTCGCGCCGCGACCCCGCGGTAGACCCGCTCGGCGATCTGGCTCACCCCGGGAGCCGCCAGCAGCCACCCGAGCCCGCGCAGCCACCACGGTCCGGAGACCAGCGCCGCGGCGAACGCCGCCGCGCCGTAGCGCACCTCACCCGAGGCCAGCACCGCCGGAATCTCGCGGCGCACCCGGTCGGCGTCGATGCCCAGCACGGCCAGTTCCTGGGCCGCCACCGCTGCAGCTTCGTCGGCGTCTCTCCCCGCTCCCCGCCCGGTGGGCAGCGGCCGGACGCTGAGCCAGCGGCCCAGCCACGTGCCGACGCGGGTGCAGAAACCGCAGTCGGGGTCGTAGTAGAGCGTGGTCACGCCCCGGCCGGCGCCGGGCACCGACGCGTTCACCGGAGTCACGGCGTCACACCAGGTCGTTGATCATCACGACCTGCTCGCGGCCCGGGCCGACGCCAATGCCGGAGATGCGGCAGCGCACCAGCTCCTCCAGGCGCTTCACGTAGGCCTGGGTGGTGGCCGGCAGCTCGTCGAAGGAGCGGCAGGTGGAGATGTCCTCCGTCCAGCCGTCGAGGAACTCATACACGGGCGTGGCCTTCACCAGGTCGGCCATGAGGGCCGGGTAGGTGTCGACGCGGCGTCCGTCGATCTCGTAGCCGACGCACACCGGGATCTTCTCCCAGCCGGTGAGGATGTCGAGCTTGGTGAGGAACACGTCGGTCACGCCGTTGTACGTGCACGCGGCCTCGACCACCAGCGGGTCGAACCAGCCGCAGCGCCGCGGGCGTCCCGTCGTGGTGCCGAACTCCCCACCCTCGGTGCGCAGGCGGTCGCCGTCGGCGTCCAGCAGCTCGGTCGGGAACGGCCCCTCCCCCACGCGGGTGGTGTAGGCCTTCGCGATGCCGACGATGCGATCGAGCCGCGTCGGGCCGATGCCCGAGCCCGTGCATGCGCCGGCGGCGATCGGGTTGGAGGACGTCACGTACGGGTACGTGCCGTGGTCTATGTCGAGGTGGTGCGCCTGCGCGCCCTCGAAGATGACGAGCTTGCCGGCGTCCAGCGCGTCGTTCAGCTCGCGCGCGACGTCGCGCACCATGGGCCGGACGCGATCGGCGAAGCTCAGCAGGTGGTCGGCGACCTCGGTGGCGTCCACGGCGAGCTGGTTGTAGACCTTCACCAACAGCTGGTTCTTCTGCGCCAGCGCCGCCTCGACCTTGTCGCGCAGCAACTGCTCGTCCAGCAGGTCCTGCACCCGGATGCCGACGCGGTTGATCTTGTCGGCGTAGGCGGGGCCGACGCCGCGTCCGGTGGTGCCGATCTTGCGCTTGCCGAGAAAGCGCTCGGTGACCTTGTCGAGCGTCTTGTGATAGGGCGCGATCAGGTGGGCGTTGGCCGAGATGACGAGCCGGGAGGTGTCGACGCCGCGCGCCTCAAGGGCGTCGATCTCACCGAAGAGCACCTCAAGGTCGATCACCACGCCGTTGCCCAGCACCGGGATGCCCGGGTTCAGGATCCCGGAGGGCAGCAGGTGCAGGGCGTACGTCTCGTCCCCCACCACGATGGTGTGGCCGGCGTTGTTGCCGCCCGAGTAGCGCACCGTGTAGTCGACGGAGTCGCCGAGCTGGTCGGTGGCCTTTCCCTTGCCCTCGTCCCCCCACTGGGTTCCGATCACGACGATGCCAGGCATGCGTTGCCCTCCCTGCGCAAACAACAAGCCCGGGGCCGCAAGGTCCGCCGGGCTCTTACAGCGAAATGCTACCAAACACCCCCGGGGACGCCATCGCGCCTGATCAGAGCGTGAGGGGGCGCTCGGTCGTGAGGGCCGCGTAGCCCTCCTCGGACGCCTCGGTGAGGAACGCCACGCACCGCTCGTACTCCGGCAGCTCGCCGATGCGCCGGGCCGCGCACGCCAGCGCCCACAGGGCCCGCAGGAAGCCCTGGTTCGGCTCGTGCTCCCACGGGACGGGACCCTTGCCGCGCCAGCCGGCGCGGCGCAGCGCGTCCAGCCCGCGGTGGTAGCCGGTGCGGGCGAAGGCGTAGGCGGTGAGGTCCCCCTGCGGCGTCCGGGCCGACAGCGATCCCTCGGCGAGCAGCGCCCACACGAGCGGCGAGGACGGGTGCTCGGCGACGACGGCGAGGAAACGGGACTCCCCCGCGGCCACGATGGCGTCCAGGGCCGGGTCGGGGGGCAGGCGCGTCTCGCCGACACCATGGGCGAGCAGGAGGGTGCGGGCGTCGTTCACGCGAGCCAGCTTAGGTGGCGCCGACCTCAGACGAGGGCGTTGACCAGCGCACGCGCCGCCTGCAGCGACAACCCGGGCTGGGCCTGCCGCAGGATCTTCATGGCGTAGACGGGGTCGCTGTCGGCATCCACCCCGGCCTCCCACAGGACGCCGAGCGCCCAGCGCCGCGCGTTGGGGCCGGGGTTGGGCCCGTCAGGGTCGTCGAACAGCTCGGCGAGTTCGGCGTGGGCCGGGCGCCGGTTCCGTCCGGAAGAAATCATCAGGAACAGCAGGACGGCGAGCGCGAGCAGCGCGGCGACCTCGAGCGGACCGATCCTCATGCGTTGCACCCTACCTACACCCGAACCGGACGCCCGCGGTGAGCAACGCAGGTTGACACACGCCATGCGTCAACCTAGATTGACAGGCGTGATTCCCACCGAGGTCGCCGCGCTGGCGTCCGACACCACCGATCCGCGCCGCGGACTCGCCGCGGTGGCGTCCCTGCGCCGCCTGACCGACGCCCTCGAACTCGCTCAGGTCGAAAGCGCGCTGCGCGCGGGCCTGACGTGGGCCGACATCGCGGCCGAGCTGGGCGTCACGCGCCAGGCCGCGCACAAGAAGTTCTCCCGCCGGGTCGCCCCCGGCCTCGCCCGATCGAGGAAGTGAGCCATGAAGATCGCCCTGTCCATGCACTGGATCACCGCCGCCTGGCGCGAGTCGGCCCGCACCGGCGCCCGCGCGATCGACGTCGACCACCTCTACCTCGGGCTGCTCGCCCTGGGCGGGGCGGCCGCGCGCCTGCTCGGACGCCACGGCATCAGCCTGGCCTCCGCGCGGGAGCGGGCGAAGGAGGCCCAGGCGGACGGCGTCCGCGCACTCGGCCTCGATCCGACCCCCCTGGAGCTGCCACCCCGGCCGCTCACCGATCTCGGCGAAGCCGACGTGCAGTTCACCGCCCCGGCCCGCGCGCTGTACGACGACCTCGTCAAGGCGCCCGACTCCTTCGCCCTGCTCGTCGGGTTGCTGAAGGGCTCTGAGCAGGTCCGCCGCCTCGTGGACGCCGACGGCGTGGCGCCGAACGAGCTGGTTCCCGAGCTGCGTGCCGGGTCGGACGACCCGGTGCGCGCCGAACCCGTCCCACCCACCCCGGGCCTGTTGCCCGCGCCGGCCCGGGCCGTGCGCATCAGCGGGTTCGTATCGCTGCCTCCCGAGCGGTTGGCGGCGGTGCTGGCCGATCCGGTGTCGTTGACATGGTGGGCGTACGACCCCGACCGAGCCGAGGTCACCCCCGGCGGAGAGGCCGCCCGATTGCGCGTCGGGAGGAGCACGATGGGCGTCCGCTTCCACCTCACCCAGCGGGAATCCGAGGGGCGGCACAGCCTCGCCTGGCTGGAGGAGATCACCGATGGGGAGTTCGCCGGCCAACCGCTGCGGCACGACCGCTTCGAGATCGTGGCCGCGCCCGGCGGGAGCGAACTGACGCTGACCCGCAGCTATCGGCTGTTCCGGCTCTCCGGACGCCTGCTGGCGCCATTCACCGGCTGGATGATCGCGATCGGAACACGGCACACGCTGCAGATGATCGCCTACGGCGCCGCCGAGTCGCCGCAGGCGGGCTGAGGCGGTTGCCGCCTCCGGGCTGCACCGGGGCGGCGGCGCGCCGTACGATCGAGGGTGCAGCAACCCACGAGGAGATTCACCATGCCCCGCGTCACGCCCGTTCGCAGCCTGCCCGTCCTGGCCCTCGCCGCCGTCGCCGCCGTCGGGCTCCAGGCGTGCACGACCGGCCCGGCTCCCGCTCCGGAATCCGCCACCACCACGGTGCTGCGCGTCGGGCTCCCGGGAGGGGAGACCGACCCGGCGCACGCCGCGCTGACCGATCTCGGCCAGCGCCTGTCGGACGCGACGGAGGGCCGGTACAGCCTGGCTGTCGAGGCGGGCGGCGGCGACGTGGCGTCGCTGACGGCCGAGGACGGCGTCGCGCTCACCCTGGTGGACGGAGAGGAACTGGCTGAGATCAACGGCGACTTCGGCGTCTTCAACCTGCCGTACGTCTTCGACTCCCCCGCCCAGCAGGCCGACGTCCTGGGCGACGCCGAGCTGGTGGGCGACCTCTACGCATCGCTGGAGGGCGAGGGCGTCACCGTGCTGGGCGGGGCGTACGGCGGGGCCCGCAACCTGCTCGCCAACCACGCGGTGGCCGCCCCGGCCGACGTCGCCGGTCAGCGCGTCAGCGTCGGCCAGTCCGACCTTCAGGTGGCGGTCGTGGAGTCCCTCGGCGCCGTGGCCGTGCCGCTGGCGTCCGACCAGGTGGCCCCCGCCTTCGGCGCCGGCGCGATCACGGGCGCGGAGGGCACCCTCGCCGACTTCGCGTCGCTGGGGCTGGCGGGCGGCACGTTCGTCGCGCTCACCCAGCACCAGATGGTGCCCGACTATCTGGTGATGGACGCCGACACCCTCGCCGGCATGACCCAGGCCGACCGGGAGGCGCTCGTCGCGGCCGTGCCGGAGACGGTCGCCGCAGTGAACGAGGCCGTGACGGCGGCCGAGGTCGAGGCGCGCGCCACGGCGGAGGCCAACGGGGCGACGTTCAACGAGGTCGAGCCGCTGGCATTCGAGGCGGCGCTGTCTCCGGTCGCCGAGCCGGTGGTCACGACGCCCGAGCGTCGGGCTCTGTACGACGCGGCGTCCGCGCGCTGACACACCTGCGGGCTCGGCGGGTCGGGCTCTTGCAGGGTCCGGTCACGGGCCAGGACGCCCGGCGTGCGGGTGCCCCGTGTCGCAGCGGTCGCCACCCTGTCCGAGCGGGCGCCTCCCTGTCCGAGCGGGCGCCACCCTGCCGCGAACCCACCTCCCCAGCGTTGCGCCCTGCGTGTCAGCCTGTTGTGGGACAGCGGGGTGGTGGAGAGGATTGAT
>NZ_JACYOT010000059.1 GCF_014858005.1 Propioniciclava soli | reverse complement strand
TTCTATGATATCCTCTTCCGCTGTGACAACAGTCAGCCGTGCCTCTAGGGGGCAATCCGCCGCAGTGGCTCCATTCGGCGGCCTCAAATCCATGACTGGATTCCCAGTGAAGAAGGTCAACACTGACATTACTTCCATTACAAGCAATGGTGGAAGAGTAAAGTGCATGCAGGTGTGGCCTCCAATTGGAAAGAAGAAGTTTGAGACTCTTTCCTATTTGCCACCATTGACGAGAGATCAATTGTTGAAAGAAGTTGAATACCTTCTGAGGAAGGGATGGGTTCCATGCTTGGAATTTGAGTTGGAGAAAGGATTTGTGTACCGTGAGCACAACAAGTCACCAGGATACTATGATGGAAGATACTGGACAATGTGGAAGCTTCCTATGTTTGGTACCACTGATGCTTCTCAAGTCTTGAAGGAGCTTGATGAAGTTGTTGCCGCTTACCCTCAAGCTTTCGTTCGTATCATCGGTTTCGACAACGTTCGTCAAGTTCAAT
>NZ_JACYOT010000058.1 GCF_014858005.1 Propioniciclava soli | reverse complement strand
TGCCGCGGCTGGTGCTTGCGGGTCGGACCGTGGCCAGGCCGGCGCATACAGTCGACGACAGCGCCGGACGGCGAACCGATGTCCCGGGAAAGAGCAAGGCATGACCCCAGCAATGAACTCCACGCGGCGCCTGAGCGCGAGGGCCGTCGCGCTCATCGGAACGGGGGCGGTGATTGCTTACGCGCTGCTCGCCGCGGTCCAGATCCTCGTGTGGAATCCGCAGGCTGCAGTCCCCGGCGTCGGTCTCGACCAGATATACGCGGACGTGGCCGCGACTGGCGAATCCATGGCTGCCGGGATGGTCATTGCCTTCCTGGCGGTCGGGCCCCTGCTGGCGATCGCGCTGCTAGTCGGCGCCTGGAGGCGGCCCGAGGGGCGGGCCAGTGTGGTGGGGGTCCCGTTCCTGGTTCTGCTGGCTTTGGGAGCCCCAGCCTATTTCTGGGCGAACTTCGGTCCGGGCATGGCCTTGGCCGACACGTTCTTCGTCAGCGGGGGTGATCATTCA
>NZ_JACYOT010000057.1 GCF_014858005.1 Propioniciclava soli | reverse complement strand
GCGGCAAAGTCGGTCGTTGGCGGAGTGCCGGTCACGACATGGGTGTGGACACTTCCGCGACCACTGCGCAGGCGCCGCGGCGCAGGGACTGCTGCACGAGGGTGGTGCGAATGTCGAGGTGTCGGAGCAGGAACGTGCGTTCGTCGAGCCGCTTGCGGCGCAGCCAGCCGGTGACTTCGTCATTGCATTTGCTGGTGTTGCAGGAGCGGCAGGCAGGGACGACGTTGTCGAGGGTGTAGCGCCCGCCGCGAGAGATCGGCAGGACGCAGTCGCGCTGCAGTGGCGTGTCGGTCACCCCGCAGTACGCGCATCCGGCCCACGCGTCCTTCAACGCTGCCCACTGCAAGTCGGTGAGGTCGTGGACCTTGCTGCCCAGTCGGCGTTTGCGGCGCCGGTCCGCGCGGGCCTTGCGTGTCTTGCCGACAGCCATTCCCGAAGACTACGACGCAGCGACGGTCATCGACGCTTCACGGCCATCGCGCGCATCACATGAGCGCACCGCCGGCGGCATGTCAGGGCTT
>NZ_JACYOT010000054.1 GCF_014858005.1 Propioniciclava soli | reverse complement strand
GGCTAGCCTTGAGGTGAGGGGCCGGTGGCCGGTGTCTCCCGGGGGTGGGTTAAGACAGGCCGCCGGCTCCCCTTCATGCGCGTAGCCGTTTGCGTCTCCGGGCCACCGAAGCCGCTGTTCGACCCAACAGCCCGGCCGCCTGTCGAGCCGTCAGGTCGGGACGCAACACCAGCGCATCCTCTTCCGGGGTGAAGGTTCCCCATCGGGTCGCAGCCACACGATCCGCTGCCGCGGCAGCTCGAGCAGCAGCGTTGATCTTGTCCCGCTGCGTGTGGCTGTAGATCACCGCGCGACGCTTGTTCCGGTCCCGATTCTCCTCCGCATACACACGGTCCCGAGCCACCGCAGCAGGGTTCCGTCGACGCCACCGCTTCATCACCACCGCACGCACCGACCGCCCCACCAGCTCGGCCACCTCAACATCACTCGCAGGGCCGTCCAAGAGGGCAAGCTCGTCCGGAGTCCACCTCTGGCGACTCACAGCAACACCCGCCGGACGAACAGACGCACTGCACAGCGGACCACG
>NZ_JACYOT010000053.1 GCF_014858005.1 Propioniciclava soli | reverse complement strand
GGCTCATCACAGTTGAGGGTGTAGCGGCGAGGTGAGGGCGGACGGCGCGTCGGTGCCGTGGTGAGGGTCGAGGTCTTCCGATGATGGAGGTTCCTACGCCTTCCATCCGAAAGACCTCGACGTGTTCAACGCTACCTTCGTTCGTCCCGACCTGACTACGTTCACCCGCCTCGACGAGCTCGGCCTGGAAGCCGTTGGTCAACACGTGGAACGTGAGCGGGCCGTGCTGGCGTGCCGGGTCGTTGATGATGACCGGTGGTGCCGCCGGTGCGGGTGCGAGGGGACCCCGCGCGACACGGTCACCCGCCGGTTGGCCCACGAGCCGTTCGGCTGGCGACCGACCGTCTTGGTGGTGACGCTGCGCCGTTACCGCTGTGGTGAGTGTGGACACGTGTGGCGCCAGGACATGGGCAAGGCTGCCGAACCACGCTCCAAGCTGTCCCGCCGCGCGTTGCGGTGGGCGCTGGAAGGCCTCGTGGTCGCACACTTGACCGTCGCCCGGATCGCCGAAGCCCTCGCGGTGTCGTGGAACACCGCCAACGACGCCGTCCTCGCCGAGGGCC
>NZ_JACYOT010000052.1 GCF_014858005.1 Propioniciclava soli | reverse complement strand
GTCGATGAGGAGCTGGGTCCCGACGTCGGTCACGGCCATGTGGGCGGTGTCCCAGCTGATGCCCAGCACGGCGGCGACACCGCTGATCGGGGTGTGATCGAGCACGACTTGGCACAGGGCCCACCAGTCCGCGGCCCTGGTCAGCTTCGACCGCGGTCGGGCCACCGTCTTCAGCGAATGCCGCCACACCCGCCCACACCCATCGCAGCGGAACCGGGGCACCCGGACCGACAGCCACGTCGGCCGTCGGCCCACGGGCAGGTGGGTGAACCGGCGTAGCACCTGGTCGTGCACCCGGCCCCCAGCGCCGCAGCGGGGACATCGGTCATCGACGGTGACGAGCGAGCAGAACAGGATCGCCTTGTCCGGCCAGATCTGCTGGGCGTCGACCCGCAGCCCGAGGGCGTCAACCCGAGCGAAGGTGGTCAGATCCGGGCTGGTGACCGGCGGGCAGGCGGGCGTCGTTGAGGTAGCGTCAGACATGGGCCTTGTTGTTGCTGGATGGGATTCGACACCCACATCCTCGCGGCGACAAGGCTCCTCAACGCTCAGCCCGCGCCGTCACCCACCCACCCTCGATTGGGAAGAGCCA
>NZ_JACYOT010000051.1 GCF_014858005.1 Propioniciclava soli | reverse complement strand
GGATGGCTTCGGTCGGAGTGGGTCTGGTTGGGGTAGTGCGGACGTGGGGGGCGTGTGGACGCTGAACACCCAGTCTGGTTTCTCGACGGACGGCAGCTCGGGCGTGGTGAGTATTCCGAACGCGGGGTCGACGCGGACCGCGAAGTTGGCGGGTGTGTCGGCTCGGGACGTGTCCATCCTGACCGACCTGGCGCTGGACAAGGCGCCGGTGGGGGGCACCTACCTGTACCAGGTGCGGGCGAGGATGGTGGGTGACACCTCCATGTACAACCTGACGGTGCGGCTCCTTCCGACGGGTCAGCTGGGTCTGCAGGTGAGCAGGACGGTGGGTGGTGCTGAGACGGTCCTGCGTTCGACCACGATCAACGGCTTCAACTATGTGGCCGGTGAGAAGGTGAATGTGCGTTTCGACGTGACCGGGTCCGGGACCACGACGCTCAACGGCACCGTGTGGCGTGGGGTCACCGAGCCGGCGACGCCGTCGATCACGGTCACCGACTCCACGGCAGCGCTTCAGGGTCCCGGGGCTGTCGGCCTGCGGTTCTACACTGGGGGTGGCACCACATCGCTGCCGCTGGCGGCCAGCGTGGACCGGTTC
>NZ_JACYOT010000050.1 GCF_014858005.1 Propioniciclava soli | reverse complement strand
TCGTGACCGGCACTCCGCCAACGACCGACTTTGCCGCGTACACGGTCACGCTCATCGCGTCTGTGCCGCTGGGTCAAGGTGACTACTCGTCCGCGGGCGTCTCGTTCGGCGCTGCCCATCCAGTCTGTCGACGCCAGGCTCGGGGCGGTTCGTACTCGGTGTCCCAGGGCATTGGCATGTACGACCGGCATGCCGGTTGCCGTGGTCCGGGCCACGGGTCGCCGAACGAGCGTCGGCAGGCACAGACATTGTCGACATTCGGGTTGCGGGGAATCCGGAAACGCGGAGGTTTCAGGGCCGCTCCATAGTCGAGCACAGCCTCCTTGAGAATCGGCGCTGCGGTGGCTGACACGAAAAGCCACGCACCAGGACAGCCGTATTGGGCGTCCTGGGCAACAGCGTCGGACTGGGGGTCCACGAGCTCGAATACATAGGTGGTTCCGCAACAACCGCCATCCTCTATGTCGATTCGCACGGCGCCGCCGAGATCTTGAATGGCCTGGACAGCGGAGTGGGACACTTGAAACGGTGGCAGGACGTTCGCGTCAGTCATGGGCACGGTGTATCACTCAGCACTGACAAGGCAACACCCGACCTCGGGCTCGCGGCTGGACGTCGTCCGGGGACGCACGCATCTGCCGCGGCTGGTGCTTGCGGGTCGGACCGTGGCCAG
>NZ_JACYOT010000005.1 GCF_014858005.1 Propioniciclava soli | reverse complement strand
GTGAGGGTGTGGGAGAGTAGGACACCGCCGAACAACCCCGTTGGAAGAGAGGGAGCAAAACCGCGACCGTCATGGTCGACGGGTTTTGCTCCCCCTCTTCTTTGTGCCCACCCCGGGTAGGGGCGGGCCTTCGTGTTGGGCACCGTGGCGGGCCCGGGGGCCAGGGTCGGTTGGTGTCGTGGGTGGCAGGTGTCGAGAAGCCGGGCATATGCATGGGTCCTCGACGCAAAACCGGTGGTGTGTGTCGAGAAGCCGGGCATGTGCATGGATTGTCGACGCACAGTCTGGGCAGGGATGGCTCCCGTGTCGATGAGACAGGGGCGTAGTTGTTCTCGCTTTGCTGCCCCGGAGCGGGGACGGCAGACTTGAGCGGTGACTGAGAACAACAACGAGGATCGCAGGGCCGGGCGCGGTAGCGGAAGCGCGTCCGGTCAGGGGCGCGGCGCCTACCGCGGCGGTGGGTCCAGCGAGCGCGGAAGCCGCTCGGGATCAGAGCGACGCCCCTCCTACGGCCGCGATGACCGAGGTGGACGCCCCCAGGGTGGGCGCGGCGGCAACTCCTACGGTGAGCGGGGCGACGCCCAACGTGGCGACCGCTCGCACGGCGACCGGAGTGGGTCGCGAGGTCAGTCGTCCTATGGGCAGCGTCGTGACAGCGACCGTGGGGATCGTTCTTACGGTGAGCGTCGGGACAATCAGCGTGGGGATCGTTCCTACGGTGAGCGTCGCGACAACGACCGTGGCGAGCGTTCCTATGGAGACCGAGGTGGGTCGCGGGGCCAGTCGTCCTATGGGCAGCGGCGCGATAGCGACCGCGGTGACCGCCCCTATGGGCAGCGTCGCGACAATCAGGGCGGCGACCGCCCCTACGGCCAGGGGCGCGACAATGACCGTGGCGAGCGTTCCTTTGGTGACCGAGGTGGGTCGCGGGGGCAGTCGTCCTATGGGCAGCGTCGTGACATCGACCGTGGGGATCGTTCTTACGGTGAGCGTCGGGACAATCAGCGTGGGGATCGTGCCTACGGTGAGCGTCGCGACTACGACCGTGGCGAGCGTTCCTTGGGAGACCGCGGTGGGTCGCGGGGCCCGTCGTCCTATGGGGAGCGGCGCGACAACGACCGTGGTGACCGTCCCTACGGCGAGCGACGGGACAATCAGCGCGGTGACCGTCCCTACGGCCAGCGTCGCGACAACGACCGTGGTGACCGTCCCTCCGGCCAGCGGCGCGACAACGACCGTGGCGAGCGTTCCTTTGGTGACCGAGGTGGGTCGCGGGGCCAGTCGTCCTATGGGCAGCGTCGTGACATCGACCGTGGGGATCGTTCTTACGGTGAGCGTCGGGACAATCAGCGTGGGGATCGTTCCTACGGCCAGCGTCGCGACAACGACCGTGGTGACCGCCCCTATGGGCAGCGTCGCGACAACGACCGTGGTGACCGTCCCTACGGGCAGCGGCGCGACACCGACCGCGGTGACCGTCCCTACGGGCAGCGGCGCGACACCGACCGCGGTGACCGTCCCTACGGGCAGCGGCGCGACACCGACCGCGGTGACCGTCCCTACGGGCAGCGGCGCGACACCGACCGCGGTGACCGTCCCTACGGGCAGCGGCGCGACACCGACCGCGGTGACCGTCCCTACGGGCAGCGGCGCGACACCGACCGCGGTGACCGTCCCTACGGGCAGCGTCGCGACAACGACCGTGGTGACCGTCCCTACGGGCAGCGGCGCGACAACGACCGCGGTGACCGTCCCTACCGGCAGCGGCGCGACAACGACCGTGGCGAGCGTTCCTTTGGTGACCGAGGTGGGTCGCGGGGCCAGTCGTCCTACGGCCAGCGGCGCGACACCGACCGCGGTGACCGTCCCTACCGGCAGCGGCGCGACAACGACCGTGGCGAGCGTTCCGTTGGTGACCGAGGTGGGTCGCGGGGCCAGTCGTCCTACGGCCAGCGGCGCGACAACGACCGCGGTGACCGCCCCTACGGGGAGCGTCGAGACACCCAGCGTGGGGGCCGGCCGACCGACGAGCGGCGCGATACCCACCGCGGGGGCGGTCAGCGCTTCGGCGGACGCGATGACCGCCCCCGCCGGGACGACCGCCCCCGTCGCGACGACCGCCCCCGTCGCGACGACTGGGCCCCGCGCGAGGAGGAGACCGAGCCGTACGTGCCGCGTCCCGGCCTCGCGGCGAAGGAGAACGAGCCCGACACCCCCCAGGACATGGATCTGAGGGAACTGCCGCGTGCGGTGCGTGCTGAGCTGCGCTCGCTGAGCCAGGAGACCGCCGAGATCGTCGGAGCGCACCTCCTCAAGGCGGGCGAACTGGTGACCAGCGATCCGCAGCTGGCCTACGCGCATGCGGAGGCGGCGCGGCGGCGGGCGGCCCGGCTGGCCGTCACGCGCGAGGCCACCGGGGAGACCGCCTATGCGGCCGGCGAGTACGCCGTGGCCCTGCAGGAGTTCCGGGCGCTGCGGCGCATGAACGGCGGTACCGAGTTCATCGCCGTGATGGCGGACTGTGAGCGCGCGCTGGGGCGTCCGGATCGCGCCCTCAAACTGGTGCGCGAGGGCCTGGATGCCCAGCCCGACTTCAACCAGCGCGTCGAGCTGCGGCTGGTGGAGGCCGGCACGCGCCTCGACCAGGGCCAGCAGGCCGAGGCGTTGCGCGTGCTGAAGGCCGAGATCGAGGCGTCCGCCGGGAAGGGTTCGCGTGCCGGGCGGGCTCGCCTGCGCTATGGCTATGCCGACCTGCTCGAGCAGAGCGGCGACGCCACGGGCGCCGAACGGTGGTTCGCCGCCGCGGCGGCGCTGGACACCGAGGGCGAGACCGACGCCGAGGACCGGGTCGCCCGCCTGCAGGGCATCGTGCTCGAACTCGACGAGGACGCCCTGGCCGGTGACGCGCCGGAGGTGGACGCGGCCGAGGACGAGAACGGCCAGCAGGGCGCGGACGACGTCGGTGACACGGCGGCGGACGAGACGCCGGACGTGGACACCGACCCGGAGCCTGACGAGGACGAGGAGGAGGACCCGGCCGAGGAGGAGGACGCCGACGCTGAGCCCGGTGAGGACGCCGACGCCGAGCCCGGTGAGGACGCCGACGCCGACGCTGAGCCTGACGACGACGCGCCCGCCCCGGAGACGCCATGAGCTTCATCGACGCCTACGACGTCGTGATGTTCGACCTCGACGGGGTCCTCTACCTGGGCCCCGACGCGGTGGAGGGGGGCGTCGACGGGGTGGACCAGCTGGTGCGACGCGGCGTCCGGCCCACCTATGTCACCAACAACGCCGCCCGCAGCACCGCAGCGGTGGCCGAACACCTCGCACGGCTGGGGTACCCGGCCACCGAGCCTGACGTGATCTCGAGCGCGCAGGCGGCCGCTGCGCTGGTGGGGGAGGAGTACCCGCCCGGCACGCCGGCGCTGGTGGTCGGGACGCAGAACCTGGTGGACCTGGTCAGCCAGGCTGGGCTGACGCCCGTGGCGTCCGCCGACGACGAGCCGGTCGTGGTCGTCCAGGGTTACGACCCGGACATGACGTGGGCGCGGCTGGAGGAGGCGGGCTTCGCCATCCAGCGAGGTGCCCACTGGGTGGCGACCAACACCGACGCCACCCGCCCGACGAACCGGGGCATCGTGCCGGGGCTCGGCACGATGGTGGCTGCCGTCGGCGTGACCGTGGACGTCGAGCCGACGGTCGTCGGAAAGCCAGAGCGGCCGCTGATGGCCGAGGCGATCCGCCGGACGGGGGCGAAGAACCCCGTGTTCGTCGGCGACCGGATCGACACCGACATCATGGGCGCCCACACCGTCGGCATCGACTCGTTCTTCGTGTTCACCGGTGCGCACGGCGTCCTCGACCTGTGCCGTGCACCCGACCACGGGCGCCCCACCGCCATCGGCTGGAACGTGCTCTCCCTGTTCGAACCGGCGCGCGTCGCCGAGGTGGACGCCGAGGGCGCCACGTGTGGCGGCGTCCGCGTGGTCGTGGCCGGCTCCGGCGCGACCGTCGAGGGCGACCTCGGCACCCGCGAGGCCCAACTGGACGCCGCCTGGGCACTCGCGCAGCTGTGCTGGAACGGGGCCGTGTCCGACCCCGTGGCCGTCGCGGCGCGCCTCGATCTGCTCCCTTAGAGTGGAGCCGACACCCGTCACCCCTCCAGGAGGAACCATGGCCGCCCGCTCCCGCTCCACGATGACCGACGTCGCTCTGATCGCCGTCTTCGCCGGGTTGCTGGCCGCGTTGACGTTGGCTCCCGCGGTGCCGGTGGGCCCCCTGGGCGTCCCGATCACCCTCCAGACGCTCGGCGTGGCCCTGTGCGCCATGGTGTTGGGGCCCTGGCGGGGCGCGGCAGCGGTGGGCCTCTACCTGTTGCTGGGGTTCGCCGGTCTGCCGATCTTCGCGCAGGGCAACGGCGGCCTGGGCGTCCTCGCGCGGCCCTCGGTCGGCTACCTGTTCGCCTTCCCGCTGGCTGCGCTGCTCACCGGTGCGCTGGCGCGCCTGGTTCTGCGCCGCACGTGGGCGTCCGGACGCCGCTGGCTCGGCCTCGTCGGCTCCGGGCTGGCCGGTTCGCTGGTGTTCATCCACCCGCTGGGCATCACCGGGATGCACCTCGTCGGCGGCCTGCCCTGGGAGGCGGCCGTCGCGGCCGGCGTCCCCTACCTGCCGGGTGACCTGGTGAAGACCGTCGTCGCCGCGGGCATCGCCGTGGCCGTGCACCGCGCCTTCCCCGACCTGACAGCCCCCCGGGTGGGAAGCGTCACCACGACCCCGGAGCGCGTCGGCACTCGATGATCCGGCTGGAGCATGTCGCGCTGCGGGTCGGAGTGCCCGACGCGTCGGGCCGCGGCTGGAGCACGCGCACGCTCCTGCACGACCTCCACCTGGACCTCCCGGAGCGCCGCGTCGCGTTCGTCGGCAGCAACGGCTCGGGCAAGTCCACCCTGCTGCGGCTCCTCAACGGACTGGCCACCCCGACCGAGGGGCGCGTCTGCGTGGACGGGCTCGACCCGGCCACGGACGGCCCGCGCGTGCGCCGGCACGTCGGGTTCGTGTTCACCGACCCGGCCAGCCAGCTCGTCATGCCGACCCCGGTGGAGGACGTGGAGCTGAGCCTGCGCCGCACCCACCGCGACCGCCGGGCCCGGCGTGAGGCCGCCCTGGCGCTGTTGGCGTCCCGCGGCCTGGCCGACGTGGCCGAGCAGAGCATCTACGACCTCTCCGGGGGCGAGCGGCAGTTGGTGGCGCTCACGGCGGTGCTGGCCGTCGAACCGGCCGTGCTGGTGTTGGACGAGCCCACCACGCTGCTCGACCTCCGCAACCGCAACCTGCTCCATCGCACCCTGGCCGAGCTGCCGCAACAGACGGTGGTCGCCACGCACGACCTGGGCCTGGCCGGGCAGGCCGAGCGGGTGGTGGTCGTGGACGCCGGCCGCATCGTCGCCGACGGCGCCCCCACCGAGACGCTCGCGTTCTACGAACGGGTCATGGCGTGAACGCCGCCCGCGCGCTGCTCGGCGTCCACGTGCCCGGCGACACCCTGTGGCACCGACTCGGGCCCGGGCCCAAGTACCTCGTGTTCTTGGCCCTCACCGTGCCGGCGCTCGTGGTGGGCACGCCGCCGGTCATCCTCACGTTGCTGGCCCTCACGCTGGCCCTGGTGGCCACCACGTCGGCCCCCCTGCGGCTGGCCTGGGGGTTGCCCTGGCCGCTCGCGCTGGTGCTCGCCGTCTTGGGCGCGTTCCACGCCCTCACCGGGGCGCCGGCCACCGGCGTGCGCGTCGTGGGAGTGGTGCTCATCGCGCTGTACGCCTGCCGCATCCTGCTGCTCACCACGCCGATGCCCGTGCTGGTGGACGCCCTCGTCGCGGTGGTGCGCCCGCTGAGCCACCTCGGCGCCGACCCGGAACGCTTCGGCCTGGCCGTGGCGGTGTTCCTGCGCTCGGTGCCGCACGTGGTGGCCTCCTTCGGTGAGGTCCGCGACGCCGCCCGCGCCCGCGGTGTCGAACGCAACCCGCTCGCCCTGGTGACCCCCGTCGCCATCCAGACGGTGGCCTACGCCCGCACCACCGGCGAGGCGCTCACGGCGCGCGGCCTGGGCGACCCGGACGAATCGTCCGCCGCTACCATGACGCCATGACCGAGCCCCCCGACGCCGCCCTGGGTGGGGACGCCGTGCCTGCCAACACGGCACCGCCACCGGCCACCGGCCACGCTGAGATCGACGCCGCGCTGGGCCGCCTCGAGCTGGGGCCGGACGTCCACGAGCACCCCGATCGCATCGCCGCCGCGCTCGACGCCGTCTCCCGGGCGCTGCAGGCCGAACCCCGCCCCACCCAGGCCCGGTGACGCAGCGGCTCGACGTCGCGCTGGTCGCTCGCGGCCTGGCGCGCAGCCGAGCCCAGGCGGCCGACCTCATCGCCCGCGGCCGGGTACGCGTCGAGGGCCGGCCGGCGCGGAAGGCGTCCGAACCTGTCGGCCCCGGCCAGCACGTCGAGGCCGACGCCGACCCCTCGTCTCCCGCGCCGCGCACAAGCTGCTCGGGGCGCTGGACGCCGCGCGCATCGCCGTGGGTGGCCGCGCGCTCGACGCGGGGGCGTCCACCGGTGGCTTCACCCAAGTGCTCCTGGAGCGGGGCTGCGCCCCGGTGTACGCCGTCGACGTGGGGCACGGCCAGCTGGCGGCCCCGGTGGCGTCCGACCCGCGCGTGGTGGCCCGCGAGGGCCTCAACCTGCGGGACCTGACGCTCGCCGACCTCGACGGCGAGCCGGTCGACGTGGTGGTCGCCGACGTGTCGTTCATCTCCTTGACCCTGCTCGTGGCGCCGCTGCTCGCCGTCCTGCGACCCACGGGGGTCGCCGTGCTCATGGTCAAGCCCCAGTTCGAGGTGGGCCGGGCGGCGCTGGACTCCCAGGGTGTGGTCGCCGATCCGGCGGCTGCGGTGGGGGCGGTGCAGCCCGTGGTGGATGCCGCCGCCGCGCTGGGCTGGGCCTGCGTGTGGCAAGGCGCCTCCACGCTGCCGGGGGAGCGGGGGAACCGGGAGTTCTTCGTGGTGCTGCGGGCCGGATCCGGGACTGTCGGCGGCGCCGGTTAGGCTGGCCAGGTGACCCAGCGAGACATCGCCCTGGTCGTCCACCCCGGGCGGCCCCCGGCCGTGGCAGCGGCCGTCGACTTCGTGCGCGGCGTCGCCGGCCACGCCATCACGTGCTGGGTGCGGGGTGAGGGGTTCGAGCCGGTCGCGGCGTCCGTCGAGGGGGCGGACGTCCGACGCTTCGACGACCTGCCGGAGGTGCCGGTGGAACTCGTGGTCGTCTTCGGCGGCGACGGCACGATCCTGCGGGCCGCGGAGTGGGCCGTGCCGCAGGGGTTCCCGCTGCTGGGGGTGAACCTCGGCCACGTCGGCTTCCTGGCCGAGCTGGAGCCCAGCCAGATCCACGACCTCTGCGCGCACGTCATCGCGAAGGACTACACGGTTGAGGAGCGGCTGTGCCTCGACGTCGAGCTGCGTGACCGGCCGGGTGGTGACCTGCTGTGGCGCTCCTTCGCCGGCAACGAGGTGTCGTTGGAGAAGGCCGCGCGCGAACGGATGATCGAGGTGGTCGTCGACATCGACGGCCACCCCCTCTCGCGTTGGGGCACCGACGGCGTCCTCGTCGCCACGCCCACGGGATCGACCGCCTACGCGTTCTCGGCGCAAGGCCCGGTGCTGTGGCCCGACCTGGACGCGCTGCTCGTGGTGCCGCTGCTGGCCCACGCCCTGTTCGCCCGGCCGCTCGTGCTGAGCCCCACCTCGACCGTCGTCGTCAGCATGCTGGAACACCCGGCGACCGGCGGGGTGCTCTGGTGCGACGGACGGCGCAGCACCACTGTGCCGCCGCTCAGCGAGGTCACCGTGCGCCGCAGCGAGCACGCCCTGCGCCTCGTGCGCACCACCCTGCAGCCCTTCGTCCAGCGGCTCGTGGCCAAGTTCGACCTGCCGGTCCACGGCTGGCGGGGGCAGGCCGAGCGGCGAACGCCCGAGGTCTTCGATGCTGACTGAGCTGCGCATCGCCGATCTGGGGGTGATCGACGATGCCGTCGTCGAGTTCGGCCCCGGTTTCACGGTGGTGACCGGTGAGACGGGCGCGGGCAAGACGATGGTGGTCTCCGGGCTGGGGCTGCTGCTCGGCGGGCGGGCCGACACCGGCCTGGTCCGCATCGGCGCCTCCCGGGCGCTGGTGGAGGGCCGCGTCACCACCGACGAGGCGTTCACCGCCTCGGTCGGGGCGGTCGGCGGCGTGGTCGACGGCGACGAGGTGCTGCTCACCCGCGTCGTGACCAGTTCCCGCTCGCGGGCGCGCGTCGGCGGCGTCCAGGTGCCCTTGCCCCTGCTGGCCGACGTGGTCGGCGAGCGCATCACCATCCACGGGCAGAGCGAGCAGCTGCGTCTCGGCTCCACCGAGCGGCAGCGCGACGTGCTGGACGCCTTCGTCGGCCCCGGCCACCTCGCGACGCTGGCGTCCTACCGGACGTGCTGGGCGCGTCGGCGGGCCGCGACGGCCGAGCTCGCCGAGCTGCGGACGCAGGCCCGCGCCCGGGCCCGGGAGCAGGCCCTGCTGGAGTTCGGCCTGGGCGAGATCGCGAAGGCCGAGCCGCGGGCGGGGGAGGACGAGGAGCTGCACGCCGAGGCGCGTCGGCTGCAGGCGACCGACGACCTCCGGCTCGCCGCGCGCGCGGCGCTGGTCGCGCTCGCCGGCGACGACGACGCCGTCGACGACGCGCCCCAGGCGCTCGGCCTGCTCGGTGCGGCGCGACGTGCCCTGGCCGGGGGAGCCGCCGAGGATGCGCAGCTGGCCGCGCTCGGCTCACGCGTGGACGAGGCCGCCTACGCGCTCGGCGACGTGGCGGGGGAGCTCGCGTCCTACCTGGCCTCGCTGGATGCCGACCCCGGGCGTCTGGAGTGGATCGCGGGCCGGCTGGCTGAACTGCAGGGGCTGACCCGACGCTACGGCCCGGGGCTGGACGACGTGCTGGCCTGGGCCGAGCGGGCGGCCATCGATCTTGAACGCCTGGCCGGCTCCGACGACCGCATCGCGGAGCTGGAAGCGGCCGTCGCCGCCTGCGACAGTGAGCTGGCCGCGCTGGCAGCGACGCTCACGCAGGCGCGCCGGGACGCCGCTGCGGAGCTGGGCAGACTCGTGGAGGAGGAACTGGTCGCGCTCGCCATGCCGCGCGCACGCTTGGAGTTCGCGGTGACCTCCCTCGACGCGCCGGGCCCCCAGGGTGCGGACCAGGTGACCATTCTGTTCTCGGCGAACCCCGGCAGCGCTCCGGCGCCGCTGGCGCGGGCGGCGTCCGGGGGTGAGCTGTCGCGCGTCCGGCTCGCGCTCGAGGTCGTCCTGGCTGCCGGCAGCGAGGGCCACACCTTCGTGTTCGACGAGGTCGATGCCGGCGTCGGCGGCGCGGTCGCCCTCGAGATCGGACGCCGCCTCGCCCGGCTGGCCCGCCACGCCCAGGTCGTCGTCGTGACCCACCTCGCCCAGGTCGCCGCGTTCGGGGACCGCCACCACGTGGTGCACAAGGCCGACGACGGCCAGGTGACCACGTCGGGGATCCGCGAGGTCAGCGGTGACGAGCGCGTGGCCGAACTGGCGCGCATGATGGCCGGGCTGGAGGGCACACAGGCCGCCCGCGCCCACGCCGCGGAGCTGTTGGCCGAGGCGTCCGGCCAGCGTTGACCCCCTGCGCCGCCGCGGCCGCCGCCCTGGGGGGGCGCCGCTTGACAGGGCAGGGCACAATGAATCCCAACGGCGTGATTTCGCGGTCCCGGTGGAGCAGGGGAAGGCATCACCGGACGAGAGGGATCGCCATGACAACGACTCGCGGAGTCCTGCACATCCATTCCGCCCCGTCGGCGTTGTGCCCACACATCGAGTGGGCCGTCGCCGGCGCGCTCGGCGTGCCTGTCGACCTCGCGTGGGCGCCACAGCCCGCCGAGCGCGCGTCCTACCGCGCGGAGCTCGCCTGGCGGGGCCCGGTGGGCACGGCCACGCGCCTCGCCAGCCTCCTCAAGCGCTGGGGACGTCTCCGTTTCGAGATCACGGAGGAGGCGACGCCGGACTCCGAGGCCGAGCGGTACAGCTTCACCCCGGCACTCGGAGTGTTCCACGCCACGGTCGGCCTGCACGGCGACATCGTGGTGCCCGAGGATCGGATCCGGCACGCCCTGGCGTCCGCCACGGACGAACGCGCGCTGCGCGGCGCCCTGGACGACCTGCTCGGACGCCGTTGGGACGCCGAGCTGGACGTGTTCCGCCACGCCGCCGAAGGCGTCCCCCTGCGCTGGCTGCACGACGTCGGCTGAACGGCGGCGCTGCCCCCGGCCGGGCGGGGGGAGCTGACCGGCGCATCGGAGGAGAAGTCCGACCACAGGCCCGCCCGCGCCGCAATGGTGGTGGAATGAAGCGTGCAACGACGCACGAGAGGAAGGCGCCATGGGCCGGGTCATCGTTCTGGGCTCCATCAACGTCGATCTGGAAACCAGGATCGACGCCTATCCGCAGCCGGGGGAGAAGGTGGTGGCTCACTCCCTCCACCGGTATGCCGGCGGGAAGGGGGCGAACCAGGCCGTCGCCGCGCGCGCCCAAGGCGTGGAGGTGCTGATGGTGGGGGCCGTCGGCGACGACGACGCCGGCCGCGCGTCCCTCAACCGGTTGCATCCGATGGGGATCAAGCTGTACGTCGAGCGCATCCCCCACGTGCCGACCGGCCATGCCCTCATCTTCTCCGACGGACGCACGAACGCCATCGCCGTGCTGCCCGGCGCGAACGCCAAGATCGGCCCGCGCCCGCTCGACCAGGTGAAGGGGCTGGGCCCGGGCGATGTGCTCCTGACCCAGCTCGAGACCCCGGCCGAGCGTGTCGCCCAGGCTGCGCGCCACGCGCACGAGCGGGGCGCCCGCGTCATCGTCAACGCGGCGCCCTACGTCGAGTTGCCCGACGACGTCTGCGCCATGGCCGATCCCCTGATCTTGCGGGCCGACGACGAGGACGCGTTCGCCGCGCGGAGGGTCGAGCCGATCTCCCTGCTCGTCCTGCGCGGAGCGGCGGGGCTCGACTGGGACGGCCGCCGGTTCAGCGGAGAGGTGGTGCCCGCCGAGGACGTCGTGGACACCGTCGGCGCCTCGGACGCCCTCATCGGCACCCTCGCCGCCCAGCTGGCGAAGGGGGCCGACCGACCCACCGCCGCACGCCTGGCCCTGCAGAAGGCGGCCGACAACGTCCGCCACGCCGGGGCGCAACGCTCGCCACGCCTCTGAGACGCCGCAGCCCCGCCGGCACCGGCCGGCGGGGCTGCCTCGCGTGGTGGCTCAGGTGTTCGCGTTCGTCACCGCGACCGCGACGTTGTGGCCGCCGAAGCCGAAGCTGTTGTTGATCGCGGCCAGGTCGCCCGCGGCGGGCAGCGGCGTCTTGACGTTCGCCGCCACGTTGATCGGGAGGTCCTCCTCCGGATCGGTGAGGTTGATGGTCGGCGGCACCATGCGATCCCGCAGCGCCATCACGCTGGCGATCAGCTCGACCGCCCCGGCGCCGCCCAGCAGGTGGCCGATCATCGACTTCGTGCTGGTCACGATCACGTCGTCGGTCGCATCCCCCAGCGCGCGGCGGATCGAGCCGGCCTCGGTGAGGTCGCCCTGAGGCGTCGACGTGCCGTGGGCGTTGATGTGCTTGATGTCGGACGGCTCCAGCCCGCTCTCGCGGAGGGCCTTGGCCATGGCGCTGGCCTGCCCGCGGCCGGTCGGCTCGGGCTGCACCATGTCGTGGTTGTCGGCGCTGATGCCCGCACCGGCGACCGTGCCGTAGATCGTCGCACCGCGCGCCTTCGCGTGCTCCAGGGACTCGAGCACGAGAACGCCCGCCCCCTCGCCCATGACGAAGCCGTCGCGCCCCTTGTCCCACGGCCGGGACGCCCCCTCCGGGTCGTCGTTGCGGCGGCTGAGGGCGTGCATCTGGTTGAACGCGGCCAGCGGCAGCGCGTGAATGGTGGCCTCGGTGCCGCCGGCGACCACAACGTCCGCCCGGCCGAGCCGGATCTGGTCGACGGCCAGCGACACGGCCTCGTTGCTGGACGCGCAGGCCGACACGTGCGCCTGGATCGCGGCCTGGGCCCCCACGAGCAGCCCGACGTTGGCCGCCGGCGCGTTGGCCATGAGCATGGGGATGGTGAAGGGGCTCACGCGGCGCGGCCCCTTGTCACGGTAGTTGTCCCAGTTGTCGAGGATCGAGTGGAGCCCGCCGATGCCTGAGGACAGGGCGACCGCGAGGCGGTCGGGGTCGACGTCGTTGTCCTCACCGAGCCCGTAACCAGCCTGCTTCCAGGCCTCCTCCGCGGCGATGAGCGCGATCTGGGCCGACCGGTCGAGCCGGCGGGCCTTGACCCGGTCGATGACCTCGGACGGGTCGACCTTCAGCGTGGCGGCGATGCGGACGCCGAGGGGCTCGGCCCACTCCTGCGTCAGGGCGACGACGCCCGACGTGCCGGCCAGCATGGCCTCCCACGTGCTGGGCAGGTCGCCGCCGATCGGGGTGGTGGCGCCCATTCCGGTGATGACGACTTCGGTCATGACGTTCCTTCGGCGTGTGGGTGGGACGGGGATGGTGCGGGTGGGTGGGGCGGTGGGGGCGGGACGCCCGGAATGGTCACGGACGCCCCGCCCGTCCCGGGGAGGGTTCAGCTGTGCTGCTCGATGTAGGCGACGGCGTCGCCGACGGTCTTGAGGTTCTTGCTCTCCTCGTCGGGGATCGTGACGCCGAACTTCTCCTCGCAGCCGACGATGATCTCGACCATCGCGAGGCTGTCGACGTCGAGGTCGTCGACGAAGCTCTTGTCGAGCTGCACGTCCTCGACCGGGACGCCGGCGACGTCGTTCACGAGCTCGGCGAGCTGGGCGCGGATCTCTTCGGTGGTGGCCATGGTGGGTCTCCTTCTTGTTGGTGGTGCCTGACTGGATGGGTGGACGGGTGGACGTGGTCGCCGGCCGGAGCCGGGGAATCAGGGCAGACGGACGACTTGGCCGGCGTACACGAGGCCGGCGCCGAAGCCGATGAGAAGGGCCAGATCACCGCTCTTCGCCTCGCCGGAGGCGAGCATGTCGCACAGCGCGACCGGGATCGACGCGGCGGAGTTGTTGCCGTAATGGGTGATGGTGCGGGCGACCGTGACGCTCTCGGGCAGGTGGAGGTGGCGCAGCATCGCGTCGGTGATGCGGTTGTTGGCCTGGTGCGGCACGAACAGGTCCAGCTCGTCGGGGCGGACGCCGGCGGCGCTCAGGCAGCGCTCGGCGGCCGTGGCGATGAAGCCGGTCGCCCAACGGAACACCGCGCGCCCGTCCATCACGATCGACGACGTCTCACCCAGGGCGAGCGCCTCCGGCCACGGGTTGCTCATCGTGATGGCGTCGGCCTGCCCGCCGTCGGAGCCCCAGACGACCGGGCCCATGGCCGGCTCGTCGGAGGGCCCTACCACCGCTGCCCCGGCGCCGTCGGAGAAGAGGAACGCGGTGGAGCGGTCACTGAGGTCGGTGAGGTTGCTCAGCGTCTCGGCGCCGATCACCAGCACGTGCGTCGCGGCCCCGGAGCGCACGAGCGACTCGGCCTGGGCGAGGCCGTAGCAGAACCCGGCGCAGGCGGCCGCGATGTCGAACGCGGCCGCTCCGTCGGTGCCGATCTTCGCGGCGATGACCGCGGCCAGCGACGGCGTCTGCAGCATGTGGCTGACCGTGGAGACGATCACCGCGTCGAGATCGGCACCGGTGAGGCCCGCGTGGTCGAGCGCGGCACGGCCGGCGGCCAGGCTGAGCGACTCGACGGTCTCGCCTTCGGCGACCCAGCGGCGCTCGACGATGCCGGTGCGCTGCTGGATCCACTCGTCCGAGCTGTCGATGTAGGTGCACATCTCGGCGTTGTCGACGACCCGCGAGGGGAGGGCGGAACCCAGGCCCGAGATGCGGGCGTGGGGTGCACCGGTGGACGGCTGCAGCGTCATGTCAGGCCTCCTGGCCGCGGTGGGTGGCGACGAACGCGCGGGCGTCGTCCAACTGGTCGGGAGTGTTGAGGTTGAACAGCGCGACGTCCTTCAGGTTGCGCTTGGCGATGCCGGTGAGCGTGCCGGCCGGTGCCAGCTCCAGCAGGCCGGTCACGCCGAGCTGGGCCATCGTGGCCATGCACAGGTCCCACCGGACGGGGTTGGTCACCTGGTTCACCAGGCGTTCGAGGTAGTCGGCGCCGGAGCGGACGACCGCGCCGTCGGCGTTGCTCAGCAGCGTGGCGGTGGGGTCGGCGGTGGCGAACCCGGACGCCACGCCCGCCAGCCGGTCCCGGCCCGGGGTCATGTGCACGGTGTGGAAGGCCCCGGCGACAGACAGCGGGATGACGCGGGCGCCGGCGGGCGGGTTGGCCCGGAGCGCGTCGATCTCCTCGACCGTGCCGGCAGCGACGATCTGGCCGGAGCCGTTGTTGTTCGCGGCGGTCGCGCCGACGGCCTCGATGGCGGCGAGGACGGCGTCGGCGTCCCCGCGCACGACGGCGGCCATGGTGGTCGGGCGGGCGGCGGACGCCTCGGCCATGCCGAGCGCGCGCTCGCGCACCAGCACCATGGCATCGGCGGGGGAGAGGACGCCGGCGATCGCCGCTGCGCCGATCTCACCGACGCTGTGGCCGGCAATGACATCGTCGGCCCCGACCTCGTCGAGCAGCGCCTCGGCCGTGATGAGGGCCGACGCGACGAGCAGCGGCTGGGCCACCGCGGTGTCGCGGATGGTCTCGGCGTCACTGGCGGTGCCGTGGGTGGCGAGGTCGACCTGCGCCGCCTCGGCCAACTCGCCCAGCCGCTCGGCGAGGGTGGGCGTCTCGAGCCACGGGGCGAGGAAACCGGGGGTCTGGGCGCCCTGGCCGGGCGCTACGATCGCGAGCACCCCTCCATCATTTCGGCCGGTCCGCACAAACCGTCGCGGTTGGCAGGCCAATGTTGCCCGCAGCTCTTTGTGTGGTTCCTACAACACGCCGGATCCGGGGGGCGGAGCCGGGGGCGCCGCGGCGTCTCCGTGTGCATCCTGGGGGAACTGGGTGGCGAACTTGCCCCCGCTGACGTCGACCAGCGTCCCGGTGAGGTAGGAGGCCTCGTCGCTGGCCAGGAAGCACAGCAGACCGGTGATGTCCTCGGGGGTGCCCCACCGGCGCACGGTCAGGGTGTCGAGCAGCCGATCCTGCGCGGCGGCGGGGAGGTGGTGGAAGCCGTTCATCGCGGTGGGCACCATGCCCGGGGCGTAGGCGTTGGCCGTGATGTTCCACGGCCCCAGCTCGCCGGCGAGCGTGCGCGTGAACTGCACGACGGCGGCCTTCGTGGCGGCGTAGGCGGCGCTGCCGGCGGACGGGATGACGGCGGCGAAGGAGGCGGCGTTGAGGATGCGACCTCGCCGTTGCACCTTCATCACCGGCACCACGGCCCGGCACACGTGGAAGGTGCCGGTCAGGTTCACATCGACCAGCAGGTTCCAGTCGGCGTCGCTGAAGCTCTCCACCGGCCCGAGCCGATTGACCCCGGCGTTGTTGACGGCGATGTCGACGGTGCCGCAGCGCGCCACGACGTCGGCGACGGCGGCGTCCACCGCCCGTGGGTCACGGATGTCGCAGGCGACGGTCACGTGACCGGTGCCGAACGCGGCGAGCTCATCGGCCAGCTCGTCGAGGCCCGCGGCGTCCACGTCGACGGCCGCGACCGTGCACCCCTCCGCGGCGAAGGCGAGGGCGATCGCGCGGCCGATCCCGCGCCCCGCTCCGGTCACCAGGGCGACGCGCCCAGACAGGTTTATCTGCATGGCTGCTCCTTGCTCAGAGGGTCAACTGGGCCACAGGGGTCAACTGGGCCACAGCTGCAGGCCGCCGTCGACCCGCAGCACCTGCCCGGTGACGTAGGAGGCCTCGGGTGAGACCAGGAAGCGCACCGCCGCGGCGATCTCCTCGGGGCGTCCGTAGCGGCCGAGCCCCGGGTCGTCGGTGCGGGCGGGGTCCAGGGGCCGGCTCGCCCGGAACCGGGTGGTGAGGATGTCGCCGGGGGCGACCGCGTTCACGGTGACGCCGTGGGGGCGCGCCTGGGCGGCGAGGCAGCGGGTGTACTCGTGCACCGCGGCCTTGGCCGAGGCGTAGATCGCGCTCGACGTGAGTCCGGTCAGGCCCGCGATCGAGCCGATCGTCACCACCGCACCGCGTCGGCGCTCCAGCATGCCGGGGACGACCTCGCGGCAGACGTTCACGCACGTGGAGAAGTTGCGCTCCCAGATGGCCCGCACCTCGTCGTCGGCCAGCCCCAGCGCGTCGTTGCCCTCGGTGATCTTGCCGGCGTGGGGGCCGCGGACGCCGCTGGTGCCGATGTCCCCGCCGGCGGCGTGGACGAGGATGTCGAGGTCGCCCACCTGGGCCGCGGCGTCGCGGGCGAGCGCCTCGGTGGTCGCGGCGTCCGACAGGTCGCCCGCAACCCATCCCACCCGCGCACCGGTCTCCTCGGCCAGGCGCTCGGCCACCTCGGGCAGGGACGCTCCGTCACCGAGGGCGGCGGACGAGTCGGGGTCGGACCCGTGGATCACGACGGCCGCGCCGGCCCGGGCCAGGTCCTCGGCGACCGCCCATCCGATCCCGCGGCTTGACCCGGTGACCCAGGCCGCCCTGCCGGCGAGCGGGCCGGCGCCGGCCCGGCTCGTTGCCTGCACGCCCATGCTGAGCCTTCCCTGCGAGGTTCGTGGTGCGTCCACCCTAGTGGGAACCGAGCGGGCCCGCGGCGGTCACCCCAGGAGTCGATAGAGGGTGCCCGCCAACCGCAGCACGTAGGCGTCCCGCGGGTCGGAGGGGGAGTAGCCCGTCAGCTCCTCGATACGGCCCAGGCGGTAGCGGACGGTGTTGGCGTGGATGAACAGGCGCCGTGCGGTCGCTTCGATGGACGTGCCGCAGGACCAGAAGGCCTCCAGGGTGGTGACCAGGTCGCCCCCGTAGGCCGCCAGCGGGGCGAAGATGCCCTGCGCGAGCTCGCGCCGGGCGTGTCCGTCCCCCGCGAGCGCACGCTCCGGCAACAGCGAGCGGGCCAGCACGGGCCGCGGCGCCTCGGGCCACGCGGGGGCAGCCCGTCGCCCCGACAACGCTGCCCGGGCGCTCACGACAGCCTCGCTCAGGTCGTCGACCAACGGCCCCACCACGACCGGGCCCGCGCCGAAGAAGTCCACCAGGCGGGCGACGTGGGCGGAGGCGTCCAGGTCGTCGTCGAAGGTACCGCCCAGCAGCACCACCAGGCGCGGCCCCTGGATGGCCGCCAGCACCTCCAGGCCCAGGCGGGTCGCGGCCGTCCGCAACCGGGCCACCGTGGCGTCGTGCGGCGGCGGGTCGCCGATCACGACGCACAGGGCGGCGGCATCCCCCCAGCCCAGGGTGGACGCTCGGGAGCTCACCGCGTCGTCGGCGTCGCCGCGCACCACGGCGTCCATCACGAGTGCTTCGAGGCGGGCATCCCAGGCGCCGCGGGCCTCGGCCGCGCGGGCGTAGACCTCGGCGGCATCGAACGCGGTCTCGCGGCTGTAGTGCAGCACCGCGGTGGTGAGCACCGGACGGTCGGGCGCGTCCAGTTCGGTGACGATCTGGTGCTCGACCGTCTCGACGGTGGCGCGGATGAGGTCGACGGTCTGCTGCAGGGCCAGGCTCCGGGTCAGCTCCCGGGGGGCGCCGGCGAAGATGTTCTGCTGCGCCACCCCCGTCGCGCCCTCGCGGAACCAGGTGATGAACCCGTCCACGCCCGCGCGCACGACCAGCGTGACCGACGCGCGATTGGCGGCGTCCAGCTCGGAGAACCAGGGGTAGCGCCGGGTGATCTCGGCCAGCGCGGCGGTGGTCATGGCCGACGCCGCGGCGGTGAGCCGGTCGGCGAGATCGGCGCGGGTGGCGTCGTCCGGCAGCCACTCCGGCGTCGCGTCCTGCATGACCACCCCTTTGACCGCGCGGTGCGGACTTCTGGCGAGCAACTGTAGTGCTCGCATCACGCCGCGGCGGGGACGGACGGCCTACGGTGGGGACGTGCGACGTGACCCGGTGGCCGACCTCCGCGAGATCGCCCGGCTGCTGGACCGCCGGGGCGGCCAGACGCGGCGCGCCCAGGCGTTCCGCCGGGCGTCCGACACCCTCGCCGGGTTGCCCGCCGAGGAGCGCGCGCGGGTGGACGCCTCCCGCACCTGGGCGAACCTGCCGGGCATCGGGGCGACCACGGCCCGCGTGATCGGGGAGTCCGCCGCCGGCCGTGTCCCGGCCTACCTGGCCGAGCTCGAGGCGTCCGACGGGCCGCTGGTGGCCGGGCCCAACCCGTTGTGGGAGCACCTGCGGGGCGACCTGCACACGCACACCGAGTGGTCTGACGGGTCGAGCCCCCTGGAGGAGATGGCGCTGGAGGCGGCCCGTCTCGGCCGGGAGTACCTCGCGATCACCGACCACAGCCCGCGCCTGCGGGTGGCCAACGGCCTGGACGCCGAGCGGCGTCTGGCGCAACTGGAGCACATCGCCGCGCTCAACGAGGCCCTCGACACGGTGCGGGTGCTGAGCGGGGCGGAGGTCGACATCCTCGACGACGGTTCCCTCGACGGCGCGGGAGAGGTGCTGGACAGCCTGGACGTCGTGGTCGCCAGCGTGCACAGCAAGCTCGCGATGGACGCCGACGCCATGACCGTGCGGATGGTCGCCGCCATCGCCACGCCGCGCACGAATGTGCTGGGCCATTGCACCGGACGCCTCGTGGCCGGCGACCGCGGCGTCCGCGCCCCGAGCCGCTTCGATGCCGAGGTGGTGTTCGAGGCGTGCCGCCAGTTCGGCGTGGCGGTGGAGATCAACAGCAGGCCCGAGCGGCAGGACCCGCCCGACGAGCTTCTGGCCCTCGCGGCGGACGCCGGCTGCCTGTTCAGCATCGACACCGACGCCCACGCCCCCGGCCAGCTCGGCTTCCTGGAGTACGGCGCGGCCCGCGCCCACGCCGCGGGGATCGCGCCCGAGCGGATCGTCACCACGTGGCCGGCCGATGAGGTCGTGGCGTGGGCGTCCGCGCGCCGGAGCTGAACCTGCGCCGGGTGGCGCGGGCGGCTAGGATCGACGAAGCCCCGGTGCTCGTCCGGACCTCAGTTTCGCCAGCATCGGATCTCGGAGAAAGGACTCTCGTGGCATCTCGCGACAGCGCGGGCCCCATCCTCAACGGCCTGCCGACCAACCTGCCCGACATCGACGCGGAGGAGACCTCCGAGTGGCTGGAGTCGCTCGACCTGCTCACCGATGAACAGGGGCGCAACCGCGCCCGCTACATCATGTTGAAGCTGCTCGAGCGTGCCCGGGAGCGGCACCTCGGCGTCCCGTCGCTGACGGCGACCGACCACGTCAACACCATCCCCGCCGAGGCCGAGCCGTGGTACCCGGGCGACCAGGATCTGGAGCGCAAGTTCCGCCGCCTGCTGCGCTGGAACGCCGCGGTCATGGTGCACCGCGCCCAGCGCCCCGGCGTCGGGGTGGGCGGCCACATCTCCACGTTCGCGTCCTCGGCGACGCTGTACGAGGTGGGCTTCAACCACTTCTTCCGCGGCAAGGACCACCCGGGTGGCGGCGACCAGGTGTTCTTCCAGGGCCACGCCAGCCCCGGCATGTACGCCCGCGCCTTCCTCGAGGGGCGCCTGAGCGAGGAGCGCATGGACGGCTTCCGCCAGGAGAAGAGCCACCTGGTCGACGGCCGCATCCAGGGCCTGCCCAGCTACCCCCACCCCCGCCAGATGCCCGACTTCTGGGAGTTCCCCACGGTGTCGATGGGCCTGGGGCCGATCAACGCGATCTGGCAGGCGCACTTCAACAAGTACCTCCACAACCGCGGCATGAAGGACACGAGCCAGCAGCACGTGTGGGCCTTCCTCGGCGACGGTGAGATGGACGAGGTCGAGAGCCGAGGCGCCCTGCAGCTCGCGTCCTACGAGGAGCTCGACAACCTCACCTTCGTCGTGAACTGCAACCTGCAGCGGCTCGACGGCCCGGTGCGCGGCAACGGCAAGATCATGAGCGAGCTGGAGTCGTTCTTCCGCGGCGCGGGCTGGAACGTCATCAAGGTCGTGTGGGGCCGCGGCTGGGATCCGCTGCTCGCCGCCGACAAGGACGGCGCGCTCGTCAACCTGATGAACACCACCTCGGACGGCGACTACCAGACGTTCAAGGCCAACGACGGCGCCTATGTTCGCGACAACTTCTTCGGACGCGACCCCCGCACCGCCAAGATGATCGAGAACTGGAGCGAGGACCAGGTCTGGCAGCTCACCCGCGGCGGCCACGATTTCCGCAAGGTGTACGCCGCCTACGACGCCGCCATGAAGTTCACCGGGGCGCCGACGGTCATCCTGGCCCACACCATCAAGGGTTACTTCCTCGGCCAGCACTTCGCCGGTCGCAACGCGACGCACCAGATGAAGAAGCTGGCGCTGGACGACCTCAAGCAGTTCCGCGACCGGCTCGACATGCCGGTGACGGACGCCCAGCTCGAGGACGACCCGTACCGTCCGCCCTACATCAAGCCGGACGAGAACGACGACCGCATCCGCTACGCCAAGGAGCGCCGCCGCGCCCTCGGCGGGCCGGTGCCGGAGCGCCGCATCGCCGGCGAGTCGCTGAAGCTGCCGGAGGACAAGGCGTACGCGGCGGTCAAGAAGGGCTCCGGCAAGCAGGAGATCGCCACGACCATGGCGCTCGTCCGGCTGTTCAAGGATCTGCTGCGCGACAAGGAGTTCGGCGCCCACGTGGTGCCGATCATCCCGGACGAGGCGCGCACGTTCGGCATGGACTCGCTGTTCCCGACGATCAAGATCTACTCCCCGCACGGCCAGAACTACACGCCGGTCGACCACGACCTGATGCTGAGCTACCGCGAGGCGAAGAACGGCCAGATCATCCACACCGGCATCAACGAGGCCGGCTCGGTGGCGTCCTTCACGGCGGTGGGCAGCAGCTACGCCACCCACGGCATCCCCATGGTGCCCGTCTACATCTTCTACTCGATGTTCGGGTTCCAGCGCACCGGGGACGCGATGTGGGCGGCGGCCGACCAGCTCTGCCGCGGCTTCTACATCGGGGCCACCGCCGGCCGCACGACGCTGACCGGCGAGGGCACGCAGCACATGGACGGGCACTCGCCCGTTCTCGCGGCGACCAACCCGGCAGTCATCTGGTACGACCCGGCCTTCAGCTACGAGATCGCCCACATCGTCAAGAGCGGGCTGGAACGGATGTACGGGGAGAACCCGGAAGACATCACGTTCTACCTGACGGTCTACAACGAGCCGACCGTGCAGCCGGCCGAGCCCGAGGGGGTGGACGTCGAGGGCATCCTGCGTGGCCTCCACAAGATCCGCACCGGGGAGGGTGACGGGCCCCGCGTCCAGCTGCTCGCCTCGGGCACCGGGGTGCACTGGGCCCTCGAGGCCGCGGACCTGCTGGCGCAGGACTGGGGCGTCGTGGCCGACGTGTGGAGCGTCACGTCGTGGACCGAGCTGCGCCGCGAGGCCATGGACGTCGACCAGCGCCGCTTCCTGCACCCGGGTGAGGAGGTCGAGGACAGCTGGCTCGTGCAGCAGCTGGGCGACACCGAGGGCCCCATCGTCGCGACCAGCGACTACATGAAGCAGACGCAGGACCAGATCGCCCAGTGGCTGGGGGAGCGGTACGCCGCCCTCGGTGCGGACGGCTTCGGCTTCTCCGACACGCGGGCCGCGGCGCGGCGCTTCTTCCACATCGACGGGCCGTCGATGGTGGTCAAGGCGCTGCAGAAGCTCGCCGAGAAGGGTGAGGTGGACGCCGGCACCGTCGGTCAGGCGATCGACAAGTACCGCCTGCTCGACGTCACGGCCGGCTCGTCCGGGAACGCCGGCGGGGAGTCCTGACCCACGCCACTCCGGGGGCCGTCCGCACCGCGCGGGCGGCCTCCGGCGTGTTCTGCCCGTCCACGGCTCGCGGGCGGGCCGCTCCTCTGGCAGGCTTGGACCAGCAACCGCACGGACAGGGGGAAGATTCTTGGTAGGGCAGTCAAGCCCGGGGGGCGCTTCCCGGGTGGCCGCAATGGGGCTGGAGGCCGGGCAGGTCGTCCAGGAACTCGGCTGGGACGACGACGTGGACGAGGCCCTCCGCGAGGGCATCATGGACGCCATCGACGCCGACCTCGTCGAGGATCCCGTCGAGGCCGTGGACGCCGTCGTGCTGTGGTGGCGCGACGAGGACGGCGATGTCGCCGACGGGCTCGTCGACGCCCTCCGTGACCTCTCCCGATCGGGGCACATTTGGCTGCTGACGCCCAAGGTCGGTCGAGACGGCCACGTGGGCCCGACCGACATCGCCGAGGGGGCCGTCACCGCCGGGCTGACGCTGGCTAACGTGGCGAACGTGTCGTCGCACTGGCAGGCGCAGAAGGTGGTCCGCCCCAAAGCGGGCCGGCGCTGACGCCGAACACTGATTTCGGCCGCCGCGGCGTCTGCGCCACAATGGTGCGTCGGGGCGCATAGCTCAGTTGGTAGAGCACCTGCCTTACAAGCAGGGTGTCATCGGTTCGAGTCCGGTTGCGCCCACCACCGTGCTCCCCCGTCCCTTCTCGGGGCTCGGCTCAGCCTTCCAGTTGCGCGAGGAACGGGTTCTGCTCGGCCTGGACGCCGTACTGGCCGGAGTCCCGCACGCACTCGGGGCACCAGTGCCCGTTCGTCAGGACCAGCCGGGGGCTGGCGGCGAACGCGTGACCGAACGCGCAGCGCCACACCAGCAGCGCGCCGGCGTCGCCGCGGGGCGCGTCGGGGCTGAGCAGCTCGCCGCCGCGGAAGCGGGCGGCGTCGTGGTAGTCGGAGGCGTCCCAATCATCGGTGGGCTTCGACTCGTCGTAGCCGTGGTCGAGCTGCGTGGGCGTCCGCGAGGGCTCCGGCGGCTCGAAGGTCGACCAGTCGCCGATCGCGCTCCAGGCGTCCTTGGACCCGAAGTGCGCCGCGATCTCATCGGCGCGCCCGCGCCGCAGCGCGTGCAGCGTGCCCCGGGCCTTGCGCGTCAGCGGCCGCATCACCAGGTGCTTCACGATCCAGGCAGGCACCTTGCCCGCGCTGCGCACCGAGGCGGGGGAGGCCGCCATCGCGCGGGCGACCGCGTCGGCCAGCGTGTCCTCGCGGAAGGGAACCAGATCCTGCAGGAGGTCGGAATCGGTGTACCAATGCCCATGGAAGTTCTTCAGGGCGAACCAGTTGCGGTCGTACCAGGCGCGGATGTCCCGGACGCCCATCGCCGCGCCCAGCGTGGTCTGCAGTTCCCAGTTGGTGAGCCGCCAGTCCTCGCCACCCCCGACGTTGTACGTGGCGTTCCAGAACTCCTCGGGGGCGCCCTCGGCGATGCCGGCCAGCAGCCGGGCGGAGTCCTCGTCCGAGGCCCACTCCATCACCCCGGCGAACGGGGTGTGCATCGCGATGGGGTCGCGGATGCCCAGCAACCCCGGGTGCAGGATCCCGGTCTGGCGCAACCAGGCCCACCGAGGCAGGCCGGAATCCACCAGCAGCCGCTCCGCGACCACCTTCGTCTGGCCGTACTCATCGAACTGCGAGACCCGGATCGGGTCGCCGACGCGTCCCCAGTGGTGGGGAGCCGGGCGATCCCCGGTCTCGGCGACCGAGCCGACGCCCACGACCTCGACGGCCCCCGGATCCGGCAACGCCTTCACCGCCGCGATGATGTGCTGCATCGAGCCGATGTTGACCCGCCGCGCGAGCGCAGGGTGGGCGTCCGCCAGGGGCGACACCACCGCACCGACGTGCAGCACCACATCCACCCCCGCGACGGCGCGCGCCACATCGGCGGCGTTCGTGAGGTCGCCCCACACGACGGTGAGGTTGGTCATGTCGTCGAACTCGGCCAGGACGCGTCGCTCGGCTGGCGTCGGGAGCGCGAATGCGACGACGTCGACGGCATCGCGGCGGCGCAGCTCGCGCAGCGTGGCGCGGCCCCAGTTCCCGGTCGCCCCCGTCAACAGGATGCGGCGGCGGTGCTCTGCCATGGCAGGTTCTCCTTCGATCCGTGCGACACGTGCGCACTCAACTAGCGCGTGCTAGTTCATGATAGCAGGGCCCCCCATGTCGAGTGGGGGACGGGGGCCGGTAGAGTGGGCCGATGTGGCAGTAGACATCTCCCAGGACATCGCCGACCTCGACCGGTCGCTCTCCTCGATCGAGGCCGTCGTCGATCCCGAGGCCAAGCGGGCCGAGATCGCGGCCCTGCAGGAGCAGGTGGCCGCACCGGACCTGTGGGACGACCAGGAGAATGCGCAGCGCGTCACGTCGCAGCTCTCGCGGCTGGAGTCCGAGGTGGAGCGCGTCGTCCGCCTCCGCGGACGGCTCGAGGACGCCGGCGTCCTGGCCGAGCTGGCCCAGGAGGAAGGCGATCCAGCCTCGCTGACCGAGGCGCAGGCCGAACTCACCCGGCTTCGCAGTGAGATCGAGGCCCTCGAGGTCCGCACCCTGCTGTCGGGTGAGTACGACGAGCGCGACGCCGTCGTCACCATCCGCTCGGGCGCCGGTGGCGTCGACGCGGCGGACTTCGCCGAGATGCTCCTGCGCATGTACGTCCGCTGGGCTGAGCGCCACTCCTACGCGGTCAAGGTGCTCGACACGAGCTACGCCGAGGAGGCGGGGCTGAAGTCGGTCACGTTCGAGGTGAGCGCGCCGTTCGCCTTCGGGACCCTGTCGGTCGAGGGCGGCACCCACCGGCTCGTCCGCATCTCCCCGTTCGACAACCAGGGACGCCGCCAGACCAGCTTCGCCGCCGTCGAGGTCATTCCGCTCATCGAGTCGACCGACCACATCGAGGTGCCGGAGACCGACATCCGCGTCGACGTGTTCCGCAGCTCCGGCCCCGGCGGCCAGTCGGTCAACACCACCGACTCCGCCGTCCGCATCACCCACCTGCCCACCGGCCTGGTCGTCTCGATGCAGGACGAGAAGAGCCAGATCCAGAACCGTGCCGCCGCGATGCGCGTCCTGCAGTCGCGCCTGCTGCTGCTCAAGAAGTCCGAAGAGGATGCGAAGAAGAAGGAACTCGCCGGCGACGTCAAGGCGTCGTGGGGCGACCAGATGCGCTCCTACGTGCTCAACCCCTACCAGATGGTGAAGGACCTGCGCACCGGCCACGAGGTGGGCAACCCCGACTCGGTGTTCGACGGGGACATCGACGGGTTCATCGACGCCGGCATCCGCTGGCGCATGCAGGGCGAGGCCGACTCCTGAGCGGTGCGCCCAGGCGGCGTGCGTCGGCGTGCCGCACGGGGGCGGCGGGAGTCCTCACCTACAGTTGAAGCGGCCGCCTGAGAAAACTCAGGACCCTTCCCCCATTCCCGACTCCGGCCGAGGGCACAGCTGTGATCACGTTCGACCAGGTCGCCAAGACCTACCCCGGGCAGCGGCGTCCCGCCCTGTCGCACATCGATGTCACCATCGATCCTGGTGAATTCGTCTTCCTCGTCGGCCCGTCGGGATCGGGCAAGTCGACGTTCCTGCGCCTGATCCTGCGCGAGCACCGCGCCACTCGGGGCAGCGTGACGGTGAACGGGCACGACGTCGGACGCCTCCCCGGCTGGCGCGTGCCGCGGCTGCGCCGCCAGATCGGCACCGTCTTCCAGGACTTCCGGTTGCTGCCGGGCAAGACGGTCCACGAGAACGTCGCCTTCGCGCTGCAGGTGATCGGCAAGTCGGGGTCCCACATCCGCCGCACCGTGCCGCAGACCCTCGAGCTCGTCGGGCTGGGGGACAAGGCCGATCGACTGCCCGACGAGCTCTCCGGAGGCGAGCAGCAGCGGGTGGCCCTGGCGCGCGCCGTCGTGAACGCTCCGCCGATCCTGATCGCCGACGAGCCGACCGGCAACCTCGACCCGGCGACCAGCGTCGGCATCATGAAGCTGCTCGACCGCATCAACAAGGGCGGAACGACCGTCGTCGTCGCCACGCACGACTCGACGATCGTCGACCAGATGCGCCGGCGCGTCATCGAGCTCAACGCCGGCGAACTGGTGCGCGACCAGGCCCAGGGCGTCTACGGGTATCGGTGAGGGAGGACCTGGCATGCGTCACACGCTGAGGGAGGCGGTCTCCGGCCTTCGCCGCAATCTGTCCATGACCCTGGCGGTCATCGTCACCATGTGGGTCTCGCTCACTCTGTTCGGCGTCGGTCTGCTGGCGGCCCAGCAGGTCGAGCTCATCAAGGGCCGCTGGTACGACCAGATCGAGATCACCGTCTTCCTGTGCACCGCCGACTCCTCGGGGCCCAACTGCACCCCGGGGCAGGACGCGACCGAGGCCCAGCGCGAGAGCGTCCGCGCCGCCCTGGAGGCCAACCCCGAGGTCGAGGCGGTGTTCTACCAGAGCAAGGCCGAGGTGTTTGAGGAGTTCCGCCTCGCTTATGCGGACTCGCCGATCCTCGACTCCATGTCTGCTGAGAACATGCAGGATCTTTTCAGGGTGGCCTTGGTGAACCCCGAGGAATATGCCCTCGTGCAGGGGTCGGTCGGGCAGATGCCGGGCGTCCAGGCGATCCAGGACCTGCGGCAATACCTGGACCCCCTTTTCGAGTGGTTGAACCTGGCCCGCTGGCTCGCGGTGGGGGCGTCCGCGCTGCTGCTGCTGGCCGCCGGCCTGCAGATCGCCAACACCATCCGCATGGCGGCGATCAGCCGCCGCCGCGAGATCGGGATCATGCGGCTCGTGGGCGCCAGCAACGCCTACATCATGGCGCCGTTCCTCCTCGAGTCGGTGCTCGCCGGGCTGCTCGGGGCGGCCCTGGCGGGGGGCACGCTGGCGGCCCTGCAGAAGTTCGTGATCGTCGACAAGGCTAAACCTGCCATCCAGACTGTGCAGTGGATCGGCTGGGATCACGTGGCTCTCGCCGTCATCGGGCTTGTCACGGTCGCCCTCGTGCTTTCTATCATTCCCACGTTGATAGCGACGCGCCGCTTCCTGCGAGTCTGATCCCCGCAGGGTTCGGTGCGTCGACCGAACCAGCGAAGGGATCCCCCCGTGGACGTCTCGTCCCACGCCCCTGACCGTACGTCCCGCTCGCGGGGCCGGCGTCGGGCCGCCACCGCGGCCGTCGTCGTGCTCGCGACGGCGCTCGGCACCCCGGTGGCCCATGCCGACACCCTGGCCGATTTGCGGGCCGCGGCCGCAGCGGCACAGGCCAATCAGAATCAGGCCAGAAATGACATCGGCGAATCGACGGCGACGCTCGATTCGGCCACGCAGAAATTGGCGCAGTCGCAAGCGCAATTGGACGCCGCGCGCGCCGTTTTGGCCGATATGCAGGTGCAATTGTCCGCTGCCCGGGAGCGCGATGCCCAACTGGCCGCCGAGCTGGCCGCCGCCCAGGCGGCCCTCGAGGAGGCCCGGGCCCGCGTGGCCCAGGGCGAGGCCGACGTGGCCGCGCAGCAGAAGGTGATCATCGGCGCCGTCACCGAGTCCTACCAGCAGCGCTCGGGGTTGGAGGGGCTGTCGGTCGTGTTCGACGCGCGGTCCACCGCCGAGCTCGGGCAGCGCATCCAGTGGAACACCACGATCTTCGACACCCAGGCCGCGCAGAAGGCGCGCCTCGATGCGATCCTGCTCCAGCTGCAGGCGGCGCGTGATGAGGCGGCCGCCCTGGAGCAGCGGGTGGCCGACGCCAAGGCCGAGTCCGAGGCAAACGTGCTCAGGATCTCCCAGCTCGAGGCGCAGGCCGCCGCCCAGCAGCGATCCGTCGCCGCTCTCGTGTCCGCCAACGAGGCGGCGCGGCAGAGTGCGCAGGCGCAGCTCGCCGCCGACGAGGCGTCCTACGCGTCCTTCGCTGCGGAGGAGGCCCAGCTGCAGTCCGAGATCCAGGGCGAGCTCAGCCGGCTCAAGGCCGAGGCCGAGGCCCGTGAGCGCGCCGAGCGCGAGGCCCGGGAGCAGGCGGCCCGGGAGCGGGCGCGGGAACAGGCGGCCCGCGAGCAGGCGGCCCGCGAGGCGCGCGAGCGTGCGGCGCGCGACACGGCCGCCGCCCAGGCGGCGCAACGGCAGGCGTCCCAGCAGCGGGTGGCGGCCCCGGCCCCGGAGAAGACGTCGTCGACGGCGTCGCGCTCGGGCGGGCGCGTGTCGTCGGCCGGCTTCGTCCGGCCGGTCAACGCCTCGCCGGGCTCGGCCTTCGGGATGCGCTTCCACCCCATCCTCAAGGTCTGGCGCCCGCACAACGGCAACGACTGGGGCGCTGCGACCGGCACGCCGATCTATGCCGCGCAGTCCGGCACCGTGTTGAAGGCCGGCCTCAACGGTGGCTTCGGCAACTTCGTGCTCATCGGCCACGGCAACCTCATCGACGGCAAGTACGTCACGACGGGGTACGCCCACCAGTCCCGCATCGCCGTGTCGGTGGGGCAGCGCGTCGAGCGTGGCCAACTGATCGGCTACGTCGGCAGCACCGGCCTCTCCACGACGCCGCACCTGCACTTCGAGGTGCGCCTCGACGGGGTCCCGGTCAACCCGATGCAGTACCTGCCCTGAGCACCGCCGGCCCCTGCCCGAGCCGCCCGGGAGCACCGGACGGCCCCGGGCGGGCGGATCGGGTTATGCTGGGCGTTCCGGGCGGAACACGAAGGGGGATCTCCATGCCACGACCCACGGGCAGGGTCCTCGTGGCCCAGAACAAGCTGGCGCGGCGCAACTATGCCATCGGCGACACGGTGGAGGCGGGGATGGTGCTCACCGGCACCGAGGTGAAGGCGTTGCGTGCCGGTCGGGCGTCCCTCACGGAGGGCTTCGCGACCGTCGACGACGGCGAGGTGTGGCTGCGCAACGTCCACATCCCCGAGTACACGTTCGGCACCCACAACAACCACCTTCCGCGCCGCAACCGCAAGCTGCTGCTCCACCGCCGCCAGATCGTCAAGCTCGAGCGTGAGGTGGCGGACTCGGGCCGCACCCTCGTGCCGCTGGCCATCTACTTCAGCGACGGCTACGCGAAGGTCGAGATCGCCGTGGCGACCGGCAAGCGCGATTGGGACAAGCGCCAGACGATCGCGAAGCGTGACGCTGACCGGGAGGCGCAACGGGCGCTGGCGACCCGGAACAAGGGCAGGCGGTGACGTGAGGGCCGTGCCTCGACGCCTCCTGGCGGCCCTGGTGGGCCTCGGGGTGATGCTGACCCTGTGGCTCGGGGTGGCGCTCCCGGCGTCCGCCGATGACTCCTTCGACTCCTTCGACGCCGTCTACACGGTGTCTCCCGACGGAGCGCTGAGCGTCACCGAGACCGTGGTCCTGCGGTTCGGGGCTGACTCGGGGCGCCGCGGGTACGAGCGCTACCTCGTGACGCGTGAGCGTTACGACGACGAGCAGGACATGGTGTACGACATCTCCAACGTCGAGGTGTCCTCGCCGGATCCGGGGGTTTCCACGGAGGTGCAGACCACCCGCTACAACCCGTCGCCCCGCGAAGGCGTCCTGCGCATCCGCATCGGTAGCGCGGATCGCAGGATCACGGCGCCGACCGCCACCTACGTCATCAACTACGAAGTGCGGGGTTCGCTGCGGACGCCGCAGAGCGGCGTCCCCGAGCTCTACTGGGACGTGACCGGCTCGAGCATGGGCGCCATCGAGACTGCCGGTGTCCGCGTGAGCGTGCCCGGCGGAGCCCAGGGTCAGGGGTGTGCGGTCGGGCAGCCGGGCTCGAACACGCCATGCACGAGTGCCACCATCGAGGCGGGTGAGGCGGTGTTCACCCAGGACGGCATTCCCGCGGGCGACCTGTTGACCGTGGGCGTTCAGATGCAGGCGTCCGCTGTCACCGGAGCCACCCCGATCCTGGTGGAGCGCGGGGATGCCCAGGACGTGCGGGTCACCCGCCTCATGCAGGGGGCCGGGGCGGTGGCCGCCTTGGTCATTCCCGTGCTCGGCTGGTGGTACTACCGCCGCAATGGCCACGACCAGCGGTACGCCGGTCTCCCGCCGGGCACCGTCCCTGCGCCGGGCCAACCCGCGACGATCACCCGTCACGACCCGCGCCAGGAGGTGCCGGTGTCGTTCAGCCCGCCGGCGCTGCCGCTGACCTACGCGGGCTTCCTGCTCGACGGCCATTACCGCACCACGCACCTCTCGGCCACCCTGGTGGGGCTGGCGACGTCCGGCACCGTCCAGCTCAGCAGCCAGGACGGAACGACCGCAATCCTCCGCGACCCGCGGCGAGCGCCGGATCATCCGAGCCGCCTGCTGCGCGACGAGATGTTCGCCCGGGGCGAGGACGCGGTGGACGTCAGCCGGGCCGGGCAGCTCGCGCAGGCGTCCGACCGCCTGGCCGCGGATGCGCGCTCCGAGGTGGGGGCGCAGAACTGGTTCACCCAGCTCCGGCGAGGCCGGCGTTCCGGCTCGGCCATGGGGCTGTTGTGGGCGGGCTTCCTCGTCGTCATGTTCCTCGACCTCCCGGCGCTCGGGGGGCTCTGGTGGTTCCTCGGGCCGGCCACGGTGTCGCTGGTGATCACCCTGCTCGTCGTGCGGGCGCGCATGGCGCGCGGGCAGCGGACGGCGCTCGGCCGGGCGTGGACCGACCAGATCGAGGGGTTCCGCACCTACATCGCCACCGCGGAGGCCGACCAGCTCCGCTTCGAGGAGGGCGAGGACATCTTCAGCAAGTACCTGCCGTGGGCCGTGCTGTTCGGCCTGGCCGAGCGGTGGGTGTCGGTGTGCCAGGAGGCGATCTCGCTCGGACGCCTCACCCAGCCCGACACGAGCTGGTACGGGGGCACCTTCTGGGACGGGCCGGTCATCTTGTGGAACCTGGACGCCGTGGGCTCCTCCCTGGGGCCGGCCACCGCGCCGTCGATCGCGCACAGCGGCCCGAGCTTCGCCAGTGACACCGGCTTCGGTGGCGGATCCGGCTTCGGGGGCGGGGGTGGCTTCGGCGGCCTCGGTGGGGGCGGTTTCGGTGGCTTCGCCGGGGGCGGCGGCGGTGGAGGCGGCGGCGGCAGCTGGTGACGCGACGGCGGCGGCGCCCCTGAGGGGCACCGCCGCGTCTTCATGGCGTCAGATCAGGCCACGCCCACCAGGTCGCACACGAACACCAGGGTCTCGTTCGGCTTGATGACGCCGCCCGCGCCCCGCGCGCCGTAGCCCAGGTGCGGCGGGATGGTGATGCGACGGCGTCCACCGACCTTCATGCCGGCGATGCCCGTGTCCCACCCCTGGATGACCTGACCCGCGCCGAGCGGGAACACGAGGGGCTCGCCGCGTCCGTAGCTGCTGTCGAACTCGGTTCCGTCGGACCAGGCGACCCCGACGTAGTGCACCGCCACGCGCTTGCCGGGTGTGGCTTCGGGGCCGCTGCCGGTCTCGAGGTCGTCGAGCTGGAGCTCGGTGGGTGGGGGAGTGTCGGGGATGTTCACGTCTGGCTTGTCCATGCACGCCACGCTACACACCGGGCGCCGCCCACCTGACACCACACACCCACCGCGCCCAGGGGTCGGGCGGGGGTTGACCCGATGGGCGGGCTGCGCCGAGGGGGCACACTGGGAGCATGACCGCCCTGGATGCCCACCGCCCCGCACCCCCCATCACCGAGACCGAACGGCAGCGCGCCACCCAGCGGCTCTGCGACGCCTACGGCGAGGGACGGCTGGACGAGGTCGAGCTCGACGAACGCCTCTCCGCCGCGCTGGCGGCACGGACGCGTCGCGAACTGAGCGGGAGTCTGGCCGGCCTGCCCGCGATCAGCCGTCAGGTGCTCGCCACCCGGACCGGTCAGATCGCCGGTGGCTTGGCGCACCTGTCGGGCCTGTTCACGTGGATCCTGGGGCCACTGCTGTTCCACCTGATGGGCTCGCGGGGCTCGTCCGCGCGTGCCGAGGCGGCGAAGGCGTTCAACTTCCAGCTGATCGCCGGGCCGCTGTTCCTCGTCGTCGCCATCGCGGCGCCGCAGCTGCTGCCGGACTGGATCGCTGCGTTGACCGTGCTCGGCACTTGGCTCGGCTGGGCCTGTCTGACCGTGGTGGGCGGTGCGCGGGCCTTCAGCGGCCAGCCGTTCCGCAACCCCGTGACCCGCATCGTGCCGTGGGAAGCATTGGACACCCGCGGGCGTTGAGGAGGTAGCGTCCATCCGAGCCGGCGAGGATCGGGTAGGGTGGACGGGCACAACTCAACAGGGGGTGACTGGTTTCGACTCGGGACGGTAGTTCCAGGAGAAGCGGGCCGAGGAGCCAGCGACATCTCGTTAACGAACGCTGGAAACCATTAACTGCCGACAACACTCGCGCAGACTTCGCTCTCGCTGCCTGATCAGTGATCGAAGGGTCAGCCCGGATGTAGCCTTCCGTCCGGTGTCTGGCCTCATCTAGGAGGCTTGCTGACCAGCCGACGCCTTGGCGGCTGGTCGGGACTTCACCAGGGCTGGGCCTGTCCGCGACGTGCCGATGACGAGCGCGGGGGCCGAGCAGAACGACACCATCGGCTGCGCCCGGAGAATGTCTGGTTCGCCTTTCGAGGACGCGGGTTCAATTCCCGCCACCTCCACCCCTGTGTGCCTCGTGAGGGTGCACGTCAACCCCCGGACCCACGCTCAACCGCGCGGGTCCGGGGGTTTAGCGTAGCTGGAGCGATCGTGGTCGCCGGCGCTCCTGCCGGAGGTGATCGCCCCCGCCGACTCCCCTCCCTGCCGCGCCACGTGATGCACCCGGTGCCTGGTCCGTTTGCGATGCGCGGGGTCGTCGGTTCGGGACGCGCTCAGTCGAGCGCCGCCTCACCCGGGGCCGCGAGGCTGAGGACCGCGCGCTCGACGAAGGGGTTGGCCTGGAGGCGGTCCTCGACCGCTTGAAGCCGACCTTGCATGACGGACTCGGTCGCATCGTCCACGAGGTCGACGGCGGCGATGACGAAGACCCGGGAGGGTCCGACGTACTCCATGTGGAGGAAGGTCACCCGGTCGACCTCCGGGTCGGCCTTCAGGACGTCCAGGGCCCGGCGTCGAATCTCGGGGCTGACCGTCTGGCCCACCAGGAACTGGCCGTTGCGGACGATGAGCAGGATGGCGACCACGCCGAGCAGGACTCCGACGAGGATGGAGCCGATGGCGTCGTAGATGGCGTTGTCGGTGATCTCGTGCAGCGCGAGGCCGCCGGCGGCGAGCAGGATGCCCAGGAGCGCGGCGAGGTCCTCGAAGAACACCGCCCGCAGGGTGGTCTGGCTGGTGTCGAGGATGAACCGCATGGGTCGCATGTCGAGCCGGGCAGCGCTCGCGCGCGTCTGACGCACCGCCTGGGCAAAGGAGGTGCCCTCCAGGACGAACGCCACGGCGAGGACGGCGTAGCTCAGCAGGTAGTCGCCACCCTCGCCCTCGGCGGAGAGCTCGGAGATGCCGTGCGTGATCGACAGGATCGACCCCGCCGTGAAGAGTCCGAACGCGGCGACCATGGCCCACACGTAGGCCTCGCGACCGTAGCCCAGCGGGTGCGTGTCGTCCGCACGCCGTGCCGAGCGCCGTTCGGCCACGAGGAGCAGTCCCTCGTTGCCGGTGTCGGCCCAGGAGTGGGCCGCCTCGGCAACCATGGATGCCGACCCCGAGAGCAGGGCGGCGACCGTCTTGGCGACAGCGATGAGAGCGTTGGCGCCGAGCGCGATCAGCACAGTGACCAGGTTGCCGCCCTGCGACTCCGGCTGGTCGGGGGCGGGCGTTGCGGTCACGAAAGATCCCGTGCCGCAATGGCGTGCCCCTGCCGAAGCTGGGCGCGGGGGCGGGTTCGTGCGGCGATCCTCGTGATGACCAGGTCCGTCATCGTGGCGCGCGTGTCCATGGTGTTGGTCGTCCCCTCGTGGCCGGCGGCAGCGAGCCGCTTCCTGGCTGCCGCCAGGATCCGGACGCGTCTCGATCTCCGCACGTTGGCGTGGGCCCGGAGTCCTTTCGAAGCGATGAGATGGGACGGCGGCCGCCCCCGGTCGCACGCTCCCGAGGATTCGTGGGCAGCCCCCCGCGCCGGCCTGCATGGCAGGATGAGCCTCGTGGACGCCGACAACCCGGGCCCGGCGATCAGGCCGGGCACCCTGCTGGTGGCTGGCGTCATGGTGGGCGACGGGCTGTTCGACGGCGCGGTGGTCCTGTTGCTCGACGTGGACGGCGACGGCGCGCTCGGCGTCATCCTCAACCGGCTCTCCGACTTTGACCTCGAGCGCGCACTGCCGGGGTGGGAGCGGCTGGTCAGCTTTCCGCACCGCCTCCACGACGGCGGACCGGTGTCGCCGGACGGCGCGATCGCGCTGGCGTCCCCGGCCGATGCCGCGGAGGAGCCACCTGGCTGGCGCGAGCTGTTCGCGACGGTCGGGTTGTTGCACCTGCAGACGCCGCTGGAACTCGCCGACGGTGCGTTCCGCGACCTCCGGATCTTCGCCGGCTACACCGGGTGGGGGCCCGGGCAGCTTGCGGGCGAGATCGCCGACGACCTGTGGCTCGTGGTGCCGGCCACGTACTCCGACGTGTTCGACCCCGACCCCGAAACGCTGTGGCGTCGCGTGCTGGCCCGCCAGGAGGGCGAACTAGGCTGGCTGTCGACATGGACGTCCACCCCCGAGCTCAACTGACCCGGGGAAGACCGAGGAGGGCAGCATGGGGGAGAGCCGATCCACCGGCGGCGTGATCCTCGTCGTCGACGACGACGTGGCGCTGGCCGAGATGTTGCAGATCGTGTTGCAGGCGTCCGGGTACGAGACCAGCTGGGTGGCGCGGGGGGACAGGGTGCTGGAGGAGTTCCGCCGCGCCCGCCCGGATCTGGTGCTGCTCGACCTGATGCTGCCCGGGCGCGACGGCGTCGACGTGTGCCGGGATCTGCGGGCGGAATCCGACGTCCCGATCGTCATGCTCACGGCCAAGTCCGACACCCGTGACGTCGTGGAGGGGCTGGAGGCGGGCGCGGACGACTACGTGCCGAAGCCGTTCAAGACCCAGGAGTTGCTGGCGCGCGTGAAGACGCGGCTGCGCCGCTCGGCCCCGCCGGAGGAGGACGCCGACACCCTGCGCATCGGTGAGGTGGCGATCGACGTGGAGGCGCACACCGTCCACCGCGGCGGGGAGCCCATCGCCCTGACGCCGCTGGAGTTCGATCTCCTGCTCGCTCTGGCCCGCAAGCCCCGCCAGGCGTTCACCCGCGAGCTGCTGCTGCAAGAGGTGTGGGGCTACCGCCACACGGGGGACACGCGGCTCGTCAACGTGCACGTGCAGCGCCTGCGCAGCAAGATCGAGCGCGACCCCGAGCGGCCCGAGATCGTCGTGACCGTGCGGGGCATCGGGTACCGGGCCGGCGTGCCCAGCCCGTGACCACCCAGCAGGTGGACGCACCGCGTCCGGCCCCCGAACCGCCGGCCCTGGCGCGCTCGCCGCGGGCGTGGTGGTCGCGCTCGTTGTCGTTCCGGGTCGTGACGATGAGTGTCGCCGCCTCGCTGATCGTCCTCGCCGTGACCGGCTGGCTGCTGGTCGACAGTTCCTCCCGCGGCATCCTGGCGGCCAAGACCAGCCAGTCGGTGTCCGAGGCGGCGGCCGTGATGGACGGCATGCAGGCCTCGCTGCGGGACGCCGACCTGCGGACGTCCACGGTCAACGAACGGCTCACCCTGCTGGCCCGGGACGCGGCCAGCCGCGGCAACGTGGGTCACCAGTACGAGGTGGTGATCGCGGGGCCCGTCTCCGACATCGCGTCGGCCGGCGTCGACGTCGCCAGCGTGCCCGACCCGATCCGCTACGCCGTCGAGGTCGGTGGCTCGGAGATGTTCACCACCCCCACCGTGGTCCGGTTCACCGACGGCCGGGCCGACCGGGCGGGGCTGGTGGTCGGGGGCGCGCTCCTGGCCCCCGGGAGCGGGCGCTACCCGGTGTACTTCCTGTTCCTCATGGACCAGGAGCAGCAGACCCTCCAGGTGGTGCAACGCTCGGCGCTGCTCGCCGCCGCGGCCTTCCTCCCCCTGATGACCGGGATCATGTACCTCATCTCGCTGCAGGCGCTGCGCCCGATCCGGGCCGCGCGGGAGACGTCCGAACGCATCGCCGCCGGCAAGCTCGACGAGCGGATGGCCGTCCGCGGCTCGGACGACCTGGCCGGGCTGGGGCGCTCCATGAACCACATGGCCGACGAGTTGGGCCGCCGGTTGGAGCAGCTCGAGGATCTCTCCCGCGTGCAGCGGCAGTTCGTCTCCGACGTGAGCCACGAGCTGCGTACGCCGCTCACCACGATCCGGATGGCGGTGGACGTGCTCTACGAGGGCCGCGACGCCCTGCCGCCGCTGCCGCAGCGCTCGGCGGAGCTGCTCCGCCAGGAGATCGACCGCTTCGAGGTGCTGCTCACCGACCTGCTGGAGATCTCCCGGTTCGACGCCGGCGCCGCCGAACTCCAGGCCGACGAGGTCGACCTCGCCGCCCTGGTGGCGGCGGAGGTGGCCGCCCAGCAGTCGCTGGCCGAGGCGTACGCGACGACCATCCACGTGGACGCCACAGGCGACACCCGCTGCCAGGTCGACCCGCGGCGCATCCGGCGCATCCTGTCGAACCTGTTGAGCAATGCGATCGAGCACGGTGAGGGTCGGGACGTGGACGTCACGGTGCGCGCGAACGAGGACGCCGTGGCCGTCGCCGTCCGTGACCACGGCGTCGGGTTCAGCGCCGCCCAGGCGCACCAGGTGTTCTCCCGCTTCTGGCGGGCCGACCCGTCGCGGCAGCGCACGGTGGGCGGGTCGGGCCTCGGCCTGTCGATCGCGCTGGAGAACGCCGAACTGCACGGCGGCTGGCTCAACGCCTGGGGCCGCCCCGGCCATGGCGCCCAGTTTCGCCTCACGCTGCCCCGGACCCCGGGCGGCATCGTGGCCGAGTCGCCGATCCCGGTGGTGCCGGGGGCGGGGGGCGTCCGTTGAAACGCCGCACGCTGCTGCTCGGGGCGGCCGCAGGCGCCCTGGCCGGCTGCGCCTCGGTGCCGACCTCGGGCCCGGTGACGCAGGTGTCGGCCGACCCCGGCCGCATCAATCCGGGCGTGGAGATCGCACCCGCCCCACCCGGTCGCGACGCCACCCCGAGCGAGGTCGTGGAGGGCTTCCTGCACGCCATGGCGTCCTGGCAGCCCGGGTATCGGCTGGCCCGCGCCTACCTCACCCCGGCCGCGGATGCGGAGTGGAACCCGGACGCCGGCGTCCGCATCTACGCCGAGGGCAACCCCGTCGTCGCCACCGACGACAGCGCCGTGCTGAGCGCCCCCGTGGTCGGCACCCTCGACCACCTCGGATCGTACCGCCAGTCCAGCGGCGAGATCGACCACGACTTCGGGCTGGTCACCGACGCGGACGGCCAGTGGCGCATCGACCACCCGCCCGAGGGTCTGATCGTGTCCGAGTACCTGTTCACGAGTGCCTTCACCCGGGTCGTGGTGTACTTCTTCGCGCCCGGGCAGCAGTGGCTGGTGCCCGACCCGCGGTATTTCCCGCGCGGTTCCTACGCGCTTGAGGGGGCAGTCCGCTCGGTGGTGAGCACACCGACGGCCTGGTTGGCCCCGGGGCTGGACCCCGCGTCCCCCGTGGTGGGGCTGGACTCGGTCCGCGTCGACACGGACGGGGTCGCCCAGGTGGTGCTGCGGCGCACCGGGCCCGATCTGAGCGACGCCGAGCGGAGGGCGCTGGCCGTCCGCCTCGTGTGGACGCTGCGTCCCTTCGAGAACGTGGCGGCGGTCGAGGTCGGCTGGGCTGGCCAGTCGCCGTGGCAGGTGGAGGGGCAGGGGCGTCTCGTGGCGGTGGACGCCTTCGCGGACGCCGACCCGCAGGACCGGCAGACCAGCCGGCAGCTCTTCGCGGTCGTGGCCGGCCGCGTCGTGCGTCTGGTGGAGGTGCCGGGCGGCCTCGAGGCGATCGAAACCGCCCCCGGGCTGGACGCCGTCGCCTACGCCGCCGTCCGCCCGGACGCCCTCGCCGCGGCGGGGGTGAACGCCGACCGCTCCCAGCTCCTGGTGGCACCCATGACCCAGCCGGGAGCCGAGCCGGTCGCCTCCGCCATCGGCCTGCGCCGCCCGCACTACGCGCGGCAGGGCGAGCTGTGGTTCGTCGACGACCGAGGTGCGGTCGGTGCCGTGCTGCCGGACGGCCGGACGGTCGCCGTGACGGTGACGGGCTCGGCTGAGGGCCGCGTCGGGGCCCTGCGGGTCGCGCCGGACGGGGTCCGCATCGCGTTCGTCATGGATGGCCCCGGCGGGGGGACGGTGGCACTCGGCGTCATCGTCCGGGCGGAGGACGAGGTGCGCGTCGAGGGAGTCCGGGCGCTGTCGGTCACGGAGTCGGAACTCACCCAGCGTACCGTGCGCGACGTGGGGTGGCGCAGCGCCGACACCCTGTGCGTCCTCGTCGCCGACGGCAGAACGACGACCGTCATGTCCGTGGCGCAGGACGGGTCGGTGCTCGCGCCCATCGGGCCGACCGGTGAGGACGGGCTCGTCGAGCTCGCCGTGGCACCGGGCGTGCCGGCGCTGGCCCGCTCCACCGAGGGTGAGCTGCTGCGTTACAACGCCGACTTCCGGTGGTCGGCCCAGCAGTCGTCGGCGTCGTCGGTGTTCTACCCCGGGTGAGGTGACAGGCCCGGCCTAATGTCTGGGCGTGTGGGTGCGGGCGGGGGTGGACGCGGCGGCGTCCTGGTTCCTGGGCGCGAGCTGCCCCACGTGTGGTGCGCCCACCGCCGGCGTGTGTCCGGCCTGCCACGCCACACTCACCGGGGTGGCGCCGTTCGCGGCGCCGGTGGACGCCGGCGTCGCCGTGTGGGCCTCGGCCGACTACACCGACCCGTGGCGCACCGCGGCGATCGGGTTCAAGGAGCGCGGCGCGCGCAGTTTGGCCGACCCGCTGGGGTGGGCGTTGGCGCGGGCGGTCGCCGCCCTGCTGCTCGCCGGCGGCCGGCTGCCGGACGGGGTGGACCTCGTTCCCATGCCGTCGCGGGCGGCCGCCGTCCGCGAGCGCGGCCTGGACACCACGGCCCTCCTGGCCCGACACGCCGCCGCGGTGGTGGCCGGCACCGGGCTGGACGCCGGGGTGGACGCCTGCCTGCGCCACCGGCGTCGCGTCGCCGACCAGGCGGGTCTGGATGTCGTGGGCCGTCGGCGCAACGTGGCGGGGGCGTTCGTGGCGCGACCGCGGCGGGGGCGTCCGGTGGTGGTCGTGGACGACCTGGCGACCACCGGCGCCAGCCTGGCCGAGGCGACGCGGGCGCTACGGGCCGCGGGGGCCAGCGTGTGCGGGGCGGCCGTCCTGTGTGCCGTGACGCGGGAACGTCCCGGGGGCGGGGCACCCCCATCCGGGTGAATTGCGGACGGCGCTGCGCTAGGGTCGGCGCATGGCACCAGCAGCCAGGCCCCCGGCGTTCCTCGCCGGAGGCTGGCCCGGTGCCTTTCGTGATCCGCGATCAAGGAGGGTTCGCCATGGACGTCATCGTCACCGGACGCCGCTGCACCATCAACGACGACTTCAGGGAGAGGGTGACCGAGCGCATCGCCTCGATCGAACGCTTCCGCGATCGCGTCCAACGCGTCGAGGTGCAGGTGTCGGCCCACCCCCACAAGCAGCCCGACCACGCCACCAGCGTCGAGATCACGCTGTACGGCCGCGGCCCCGTCGTCCGCTCCGAGGCGGCCGCCGACGACAAGTCGATGGCCTTCGAGCACGCGCTGGACCGGCTGAAGGCCCAGCTCCGCCGCGCCGCCGACCGGCGCAAGGTGCACCGCGGGCTGCGGGTCGCCGAGACGCTCGAGATGGCGTCCGCGCCGGTGGAGACGCCGGCCGTCGACCCGGACGCCCCGCCCGTGCAGCGCATCGGCGGGCTGGAGATCACCGGCGACGGCCCGCTGGTCGTCCGCGAGAAGATCTTCCCCGCCACCCCGCTCACGTTGGCCCAGGCCCTGGACGAGATGGAGCTCGTCGGCCACGACTTCTTCCTCTACGTCGACGCCGAGTCGGGGGCACCGAGTGTCGTCTATCGGCGCAAGGCCTACGACTACGGCGTCATCCACCTCGATCTCGGTCAGAAGGAGTGACGCCGGTTCGGCTCACCCGTGCCGCCGCCCGCCGCATCGCGCTGGCCGCCCAGGGGTTTGGGCGGCCGCGCCCCGCGGCGGTCGGCATGCGCCACGTCGCCCGCGTCATCGGCGACGTCGCGCAGTTCCAGATCGATTCGGTGAACGTGGCGGTGCGTGCGCACTACATGCCACTGTTCGCCCGCCTCGGCCCCTACGACACCGCGCTGCTCGACCGGGCGGCCGGGCAGGCGCCGCGCCGGCTCGTCGAATACTGGAGCCACGCCGCCTGCCTCGTCGATGTCGACCTGTTTCCGGCGCTGCGCTGGCGGATGCGCGCGAATGCGGGCCGTGAGCACGCCACGCTCGCCCGCCTGCGCGCCGAGACACCCGAGCTCGAGCAGCGGGTGCTGGCCGACGTCACCGGCGCGGGGCCCCTGACGCCACGCGAGATCGACCACGCCGAGGAGCGCTCCCGCGACCACTGGGGGTGGAACTGGTCGGCCGTCAAGCACGTCCTAGAGCACCACTTCACGGCCGGAACGGTCGGCGTGGCCAGCCGCAACGCCGCGTTCGAGCGGCGCTACGACCTGACCGAACGCGTGGTGCCCCCCGCCGTGCTCGCGCGCGGGGAGCTGACGGCCGAGGACGCCCACCTGGCCTATGTGCGCCGGGCGGCGCGCGCCTTGGGGGTCGCTGACGTCAAGGCGCTCAGCACGTACTTCTACCTCCGCACCGATGCGGTGCGCCGGGCGGTGGCGACGCTCGAGGCGTCCGGCGAGCTGGTGCCGGCGACCGTCGCCGGGCTGCCGCAGCCGTTCTGGCTGTGGCACGCGGCGCGACGGCCGCGCAACCTGGCCGTGCAGGCCCTCGTGAGCCCGTTCGACACGTTGGTGTTCGACCGGCCACGGCTGGAGCAGCTGTTCGGCGCCGAGTACCGCATCGAGATCTACGTGCCCGAGCCGCAGCGCCGTTACGGCTACTACGTGTACCTGTTCCTCCACGGCGACGCGGTTGCCGCGCGGGTCGACCTGAAGGCCGATCGGGCGGCCGGCGTCCTGCGGGTGCAGGCCGCCTGGCTGGAGGAACCGGCACCGGCGGCCGCGACGGCCGCGGCGCTGGCGTCCGAGCTGCGCACGATGGCGGGCTGGCTGGGGCTCGACGACGTGGTGCCGGCCGGCCGAGGCACCCTCGCTGCGGAGCTGGCCGCCGCGCTGTGAGGGCCCGCCCGGTGGGGGCGGGGGCCGGGGCCGGTAGGATGACTCCTCGTGGGACTTTTCGACAAGCTGATGCATCTCGGCGAGGGGCGACAGATCCGTCGCCTCGCGGCGATCGCCGACCAGGTCAACCTCGTGGGGCCGGAGTTCGAGGCGATGAGCGACGACGACCTGCGCGCGGAGACGCCGGCGTTCCGCCAGCGGATCGAGAACGGGGAGTCGCTCGACACGATCCTCCCCGAGGCGTTCGCCGTCGTCCGCGAGGCGGCCACCCGCGTGCTGGGCAAGCGGCACTACGACGTGCAGATCATGGGCGGGGCGGCCCTCCACCTCGGCAACATCGCCGAGATGAAGACCGGTGAGGGCAAGACCCTCGTCGCGACGCTGCCCAGCTACCTCAACGCCCTGTCGGGCAAGGGCGTCCACGTCGTCACGGTCAACGACTACCTGGCGCGTTACCAGTCCGAGCAGATGGGCCGTGTCCACCACTTCCTGGGCCTCGAGACCGGTGTCATCCTGCAGCAGATGACGCCGGCGCAGCGCCGGGTGGCCTACGCGGCCGACGTCACCTACGGCACCAACAACGAGTTCGGCTTCGACTACCTGCGCGACAACATGGCGCTGTCGCTGGCCGACTGCGTGCAGCGCGGCCACCACTTCGCGATCGTGGACGAGGTCGACTCGATTCTCGTCGACGAGGCCCGCACGCCGCTGATCATCTCCGGCCCGGCAGAGGACAACCACCGCTGGTACCCGGTGTTCTCGCGCCTGGTGAAGCGCATGAAGCGCGACACCCACTACGAGGTCGACGAGAAGAAGAAGACCGTTTCGGTGCTGGAACCCGGCATCACGATGGTCGAGGACAGCTTGGGCATCGACAACCTCTACGAGTCGGCCAACACCCCGTTGATCAGCTACCTGAACAATGCGGTGCGCGCCAAGGAGCTGTTCCGGCGGGACAAGGACTACATGGTCACCCCCGAGAACGAGGTGCTGATCGTCGACGAGTTCACCGGCCGCACGCTCGTGGGGCGTCGCTACTCCGAGGGCCTGCACCAGGCGCTCGAGGCGAAGGAGGGCGTCCAGATCCGCGAGGAGTTCCAGACGCTCGCGACGATCACGCTGCAGAACTACTTCCGCATGTACGACAAGCTCGCCGGCATGACCGGCACGGCGAAGACCGAGGAGAGCGAGTTCCAGAAGATCTACGGCCTGGGCGTGCTGCCGATCGCCACGAACAAGCCGATGATCCGCGTCGACCAGCCCGACCTCATCTACCGCACGGAGGACGCGAAGTTCGACGCCGTGGTCGCCGACGTCGTGGAGCGCCACGCCGCCGGGCAGCCGGTGCTGCTGGGCACCGCGTCCGTCGCGAAGTCGGAGATCATCAGCGCCCGGCTCGTGAAGGCCGGGGTCAAGCACGAGGTGCTGAACGCGAAGAACCACGCGCGGGAGGCCGCGATCGTGGCGCTCGCCGGCCGCAAGGGCGCCGTCACCGTGGCCACCAACATGGCTGGCCGCGGTACCGACATCATCCTGGGCGGCAACGCCGAGTTCCTGGCGGACGCCGCCCTGCGGCAGCGCGGGCTCGACCCGCGGGAGAACGCCGAGGAGTACGAGGCGGCGTGGCCCGAGGTGTACGCCGAGCTCGAAACGCAGACGGCCGCCGAGCACGAGGAGGTCGTCGGGCTGGGCGGGCTGTACGTGGTGGGCTCGGAGCGGCACGAGAGCCGACGCATCGACAACCAGCTGCGCGGCCGGTCGGGTCGACAGGGCGACCCGGGGGAGTCGCGGTTCTACCTCTCGCTGGCCGATGACCTGATGCGGTTGTTCAAGGCCGACCTGATCGAGCGCGTCCTGCTCGTGCTCAACGTGCCGGACGACGTGCCGATCGAGAACAAGCAGGTCACCAACTCCGTGGCGAGCGCCCAGGAGATGGTGGAGGCGCAGAACTTCGAGATGCGCAAGAACGTCCTGAAGTACGACGACGTGATGAACCGGCAGCGGCACACGATCTACGGTGACCGGCGCAAGGTGCTCGAGGGCGCCGATGTGGACGGCCAGCTGCGGGTGGCGACGTCGCGCGTCGTGGAGCAGGTCGTCCGCCAGCACACCGAGGGGTTCCTGGAGGACTGGGACCTCGAGGCGCTGTGGACCCAGCTGCGGACCCTCTACCCGGTGGGCCTCGACCTGGAGGAGTACGCCGAGCGCACCGACCTGACGACCGACACGCTGGTGGACGACTTCGTGGCGGACGCCGACGCCGCCTACGACCGGCGCGAGGAGCAGCTGACGGCCCCGGTGATGCGCGAGCTGGAGCGGCGCATCGTCCTGACCGTGCTCGACCGCAAGTGGCGCGAACACCTCTACGAGATGGACTATCTGCGCGAGGGCATCGGCCTGCGTGCGATGGCGCAGCGCGACCCGCTGGTGGAGTACCAGCGCGAGGGTGGCGACATGTTCAACGCCATGATGGACGCCTTCCTCGAGGAGTCGATCGGCTTCCTGTTCAACCTGGAGGTCAACGCCGCGCCCCAGACGGCCCCGGCGCCGCAGGTCGGCGTCGTGACCGGCGCGGACGGGGCGCCGGTGAACGTCGCCGGGGCGGTGCAGGCCCCCGGCCTCACGCCGCAGCGCGAGCCGGCCCGGTTGACCTACACGGCTCCCGACGAGGACGGCCAGGCCGTCCGCAGCGCGGCCCCGGCGCAGGACGCGGCGTCGGATGGTGGTGCGGGTGCGGGTGCGGAGGACGGAGACGATGCCGACCAGCCGCGCCGCAGCAAGCTGGGCCCGAACCAGCGCTGCCACTGCGGGTCGGGCAAGAAGTTCAAGCACTGCCACGGCCGCACGGTCTGAGGCGGGCGCTCTGCCCGGGCGGGACCGGTCAGGAGTGGCTCCGGAACGGGCGGGTCGCCCCCTCGACGAGGCTCCCCTCCAGGGCGGTGCAGCGCCAGCGGGTGCGGCGCCCCTCGAGGCGGAGCGCCAGCGCGGCGTTGCGGTGGGCGTCGGCGAGCCGGAGCGTGACCTCGGCGACGCCGGGTCGGGGCTCCTGCATGCGGAACGAGGCCACGACCAGGCCGTGCGCGACGCGGGAACGCAGCACGTGACCGACCACGCTGCCCACCTCCTCGGCCACGATGGGGTGGGCCTGGCTCGGTGGACGCCGCCCGGCGAGCACCTCGACGAGCGCGACGGCGATCGCCCGCACGACCCGTTCCTCCGCCGTTCGGGAGGGCTGGGCGGGCCAGAGATCGGGCCGGGGCTCCCGGAACGGCAGCTCCGGCTGCGCCGGGCCATCGGCGGGCAGGGGTGGAACCAGTCGGATGAGCACCGGGCGGCTGAGGGGCGCGAGGGCCGGCACGGGAACCGTCATGGGACGAGCCTGCGGCGTGGACGCCTCGCGCCGCCAGCGCGACCGGTGCCGCCTGTGGACAACTCGCCCGCTCCCGGCACCCGATGTGAATGGGGAGTCCTCCCCACCGACAGTCCCCCTTCGCTCTGGCAGGCTTGGCACGACGATTCCAGTGCTCACCGCGCTCAGCCGGTGACGGACGCGAAGGAGGCCCCGGCCCGTGGAGTGCTCCTTGTGCCGGCACCACAACACCGCAGGGGCGCGCAGCTGCGCGCGCTGCGGCGCGCCGTTGGGAGGCGCGACTGCAGCAGCACGGCAGAGCGGACACGTCGGGCCGCGTCCAGAACCGTGGACCGGCGACGGTGAGCACCGGGCGGACAGGGCGGGCCGTGCGGACAGGGCGGGCCATCCGGACGAAGTCGACCCGGCCGCTCCGGAAGACGGCGTGGACGGTCGCACGGTGGCCCGGGCGGCGCTGCGCGGGGCGGGTGGGGGCCCGGTTCGTGGCCCCGCCGTCGTCCCGGACCCGGTTCGCCGACCTGACCCCACCCGGGCATCCGACCCGGCCCGGCGCCCCGCGCCGGCTGCGGCGACGGTGGCGCCCGATCTCGCACCTCTTGGCCAGCGATTCGGCGGAGCGCTGTTGGACGGGTTGTTGTTGAGCGCCGTCATGCTCGGGGCCCAGTTCGCGACCGGCTTCGTCGTGCCCCGGCCCACGACACCGCAGGCCCTGGCCGCCTACGTGGCGGCGATGGCGACCGTGCTCGGGAGCGTCTCGCTGCTGGCGCTGGTGTACTTCACGATCGGCAATGCGCGGGGTCAGACGCTCGGCAAGCGGCTGGTGGGGACGCGGGTGGTGCACTATCGCACCCGCGAGCGGCTCGGGTGGAGCCGGGGCCTCGCGCGCGCGGCGATGCTGTTCGTGCTCGGATTGCCCGCCGGTCTGGGCTACCTGTCGGTGCTCGGGCCGGAGCGGCGCGGCTGGCACGACCTGGCGTCGAACGCCGTGGTGGTCAGCGTCCCCGCACGCCCCCGCGCCGCCTGACCCGCCAGCCACCGGCGGGGTCGCGGACGCCGAGGAGAGTCAGTGGTAGTCGGGCTCGCGCCGCTTCACCGCCGCGACGAGCCGGTAGGTGACCGGGAGCAGCAGCACCTCCACCAGCACCTTGTAGACCCAACCCACCACGATGTAGTTGACGAGCTGGGGCAGGGGGATCGAGCCGCCCCCGAGCCACATCCCCAACGGGCCGAACGCGATGGTGCAGAACAGCACTGTGTCGGCGAACTCTCCGACGACGGTCGAGGTGACGAGGCGCACCCACAGGCGTCGCTCGCCGAAGGCGTCCTTGATGCGCACCAGCACCCACGCGTTGAGGAACTGCCCGACGAGGAATCCGACCAGGCTGGCCAGCACGATGCGTGGCACGAAGCCGAGGACGGCGCTCCACGCCTCTTGGTTGGGCCAGTCGACGGCGGGCGGGGCGGCGTCCACCACCAGGAAGGTCACGCTCATGACCGCGGCCCAGACGAACCCGGTGACGATGGCCCGGCGGGCGCGACGCATGCCGTAGACCTCCGCGAGCACGTCGCCCAGCAGGTAGGCGAGGGGGAACAGGAACGCGCCGCCGTCGGTGATGATCGGCAGCACCGGGAAGCCGAGGATCGCCACGTCCGGCCCGAACTGGATCAGCTTCGTCGCGCCGATGTTGCTGATGAGCAGCACGGCGACGAAGGACATGAGCACGAGGTCGTGGACGCCGCGCGTCCCTCGCGCGTAGGTGGCGGTGGGCCGGTCGGTGCGGGTCGCTGTCGAGGTCACGGCCGCACAGCCTACGCCCCGCCGCCCGCGCCGCGATCACGGATCCACCCCAGCGGCCCGGTGATTGGCGTGCCTGGCGCGGGCGTTGGTGGCAGGATCGGTGCATGAGCGAGAACAACGGAATCGCGGACGGCTTCGACGACTCCCTGGAGCAGCTGCAGCCGGCGGACACGCTGGTGGATCGCGGCGTCCCGGACGTGCTCGACGAGGGGTACATCGCGCCGGACGACTGGTCCCCGGCCCAGGGCTTCGGCAACACCGCCGCGGAAATGCGCCGGGGCGAGACCCTCGCCATGCGCGTCAAGCAGGAGGAGCCCGAGTCGTCCGGCCCGGATGACCGCCCGTGGAACCCCGACGGCGAGTCGCGGCAGGTGGGCAACCAGCGCGCCGGACGCCTCGTGGACGCCCGCCACGGCGAGGCGGGTGTCGACGACGAGAAGGACGCGGTGGCGTTCTCGGTGGGCATCGACGGCGGGGCGGCCTCGGCGGAGGAGGCGGCGATGCACGTCATCGACACCGAGGATGACGACGAAGTCCAGTAGAATCACCCGGGTGCCGGCCGTGGGGCCGGCCCCTCAACCTGCCGCTGACGAGGAGCGATCCTGACTACTCCGCTGACCGAGGCCACCCGCCGCATCACGGTGCCGGCCTCCATCCCGATGGTCACCATCGTGGGGCCCCGCGACGAGTTCCTGCGCATCCTCGAGCAGGCGGTGGACGCCGGCGTCCACGTGCGCGGCAACGAGATCACCCTGACGGGTTCGGCCGCGGATGTCGCCACCGCTGCGGACGCCCTCACCGAGATCATCACGATCGCCCGCACCGGCCAGGGTCTCACCGCCGACGCCGTCGAGCGGGTGGTGGGGATGGCGTCCGAGCCGGGCGAGTTGCACGCGTCCGAGGTGCTGACCCAGAACATCTTGTCCGCGCGCGGCAAGACGATCCGGCCCAAGACGCTCAACCAGAAGCGGTACGTGGACGCGATCGATGCCCACACCGTGGTGTTCGGCATCGGGCCGGCCGGTACGGGCAAGACCTACCTCGCCGTCGCCAAGGCCGTCCAGGCGCTGCAGGCCAAGGAGGTCAACCGCATCATCTTGACCCGGCCGGCGATCGAGGCCGGTGAGCGCCTCGGCTTCCTGCCCGGCACCCTGAACGACAAGATCGACCCGTACGTCCGCCCGCTGTATGACGCGCTGCACGACATGCTCGACCCCGACCAGGTGCCGCGGCTGCTCACCGCCGGCACGGTGGAGGTGGCGCCGCTCGCCTACATGCGCGGCCGCACGCTGAACGACGCGTTCATCATCCTCGACGAGGCCCAGAACACCTCGATGGAACAGATGAAGATGTTCCTGACCCGGCTCGGGTTCAACTCCCGCATGGTCGTGACCGGCGACGTCACCCAGGTCGACCTGCCGTCGGGAACGAAATCGGGGCTGCGCGAGGCCGAGTCGATCCTGGACGGGGTCACCGACATCGCCTTCTGCCGCCTCACCAACCACGACGTGGTGCGGCACCGGCTGGTGGGGCGCATCGTCGAGGCGTACGACCGGTACGAGTCGACCCGACCCGAATCGACCCGTCCCGAACCCACCCGCAGGAGCAGGCCATGATCGACCTGAACAACGAGTCCGGCATCGAGGTGGACGAGAAGCGCCTCGTCCGGCTCGCCGCGTTCGCCCTGGAGCAGCTGCGGATCCATCCGCAGGCCGAGCTGTCGATCCTGCTGGTCGACGAGACCACGATGGCTGACTACCACGAGCGGTTCATGGGGCTGCCCGGCCCCACCGACGTCCTGAGCTTCCCCATGGACGAGCTGCGGCCCCCGTCCGACGACGACGAGCCGCCGCTGGGGCTGCTCGGCGACATCGTGCTGTGCCCGACGGTGACGGCGGCGCAGGCGTCGCAGCACCAGCGGACGCCCGAGGAGGAGGCCGACTACCTGCTCGTGCACGGCCTGTTGCACCTGCTGGGTTTCGACCATGCCGAGCCGGAGGAGAAGCGGGTCATGTTCGGCCTCAACGACCAGGTGATCGCCGCCTGGGCGGCGGCCGGCGCCTGACGGTCGCCCGATGCGCAACGGGTAGGATGGCCGCGACCCGTCGCCGCACAGAAACGGTAGTGCCCTGTTGACCCAATTCGAGTGGATCCTGCTGGGGGTTGCCGCTGTCTGCGTGTTGCTGTCCGGGCTGGCGACGGCCATCCAGGCGGCGCTGACGTCGTTCTCGAAGGCGCGTGCCGAGGCGCACGTGAAGAACGGACGCCGCGGCGCCGAGCGGCTGCTGACCATGACGCAGGATCCCGCCCCCTCGCTCAACACCATGTTGTTCGTCGGCATGGTGCTCGAGATCGTCGCCATCGTGTTGGTGACGGCCGTCGTCGCCGACCACGTCGGGAGCATCGGCGGGCAGCTGCTGTGGGCGGCCGTGCCGATGGTTCTCATCAGCTACATCCTCATCGGGGTGGGGGCCCGGACGCTGGGCCGCCAGCACGCCGATTCCATCGCGCTGCGCACGTCGGGGCTGGTCAGTGGGCTGACGACCGTGCTCGGCTGGTTCCCCCAGATCCTCATCATCGTCGGCAACTGGATCACCCCGGGCCGCGGCTTCGTCGACGGCCCGTTCACCTCCGAGGCCGAACTGCGCGAGCTGGTGGACATGGCGGAGGCGTCCGACCTGATCGAGGCGGGCGAGCGCCGGATGATCCACCAGGTGTTCGAGCTGGGCGACACCATCGTCAAGGAAGTGATGGTGCCCCGCACCGAGATGGTGTGGATCGAGGCCGACAAGACGCTGCGCCAGGGCCTGTCGCTCGCGCTCCGCTCGGGGTTCAGCCGGATCCCGGTGATCGGTGACGACGTCGACGACGTGCGCGGCGTGCTCTACCTCAAGGACGTGATCCGCCGCAGCTACGACAACCCGCAGGCGCAGGCGTCCGAGACGGTCGACTCGCTCATGCGCAAGCCGACGTTCTGCCCCGACTCCAAGCCCGTGGACGCCCTGCTGAAGGAGATGCAGCTCACCCGCAGCCACGTGGTGATCGTGGTGGACGAGTTCGGGGGCACGGCCGGGCTCGCGACCATCGAGGACATCCTGGAGGAGATCGTCGGCGAGATCGTCGACGAGTACGACCGGGAGATCCCGCCCTACGTGCAGCTCGCCGACGGGCGGTTCCGGGTCAACTCGCGACTGCAGGTGGACGAGTTGGGTGAACTGTTCGGGCTGCGGGTCGACGACGACGACGTGGACACGGTGTTGGGCCTGATGGCCAAGGAACTCAACAAGGTGCCCATCCCCGGGTCGGTGGTCGAGTGGGAGGGCCTCGAGCTCGTGGCCGAGCGGGCGTCCGGGCGGCGCCACGCCATCCAGACGGTGGTGGCCGGCCTCATCGCCGACGACAGCCACGCCGATGCCGCGGTGGACGCCGCCGTCGGCCTGGCCGCCGAGAGCGGCGCCGAGGCCGGTCACCGGGGCGCCACGAGCTGGACACGTGACCAGTGAACGGAGCCGACCACATGGATGACAGCCTTCCCGACGACCTCCCCGACGACCTCCCGGAGGACGTCGACGACGACCTCGACGACGACGAGCGGGCCTTGGGAGCCGGGGGGCCGGCCGCGGCGCCGGCGTCCGCGTTCGTTTTTCCCGAGGGGTTCCGGTCGGGCTTCGCCTGCTTCGTGGGGCGGCCGAACGCAGGCAAGTCGACGCTGACGAACGCGATCGTGGGGCAGAAGATCGCCATTACGTCGTCCAAGCCGCAGACCACCCGGCGGGTCATCCGCGGCATCGTGAACCGCGACGACGCCCAGCTGGTGCTGGTCGACACCCCCGGGTTGCACCGGCCGCGGACGCTGCTCGGTGAGCGTCTCAATGACCTGGTGCACGACACGTGGAGCGAGGTCGACGTCATCGGGGTCTGCCTGCCGGCGTCACAGCGGATCGGCCCTGGGGATGAGTACCTGGTGCGCCAGATCGCGGAGCTGCCGCGGCGTCCGAAGCTGATCGCGCTGGCCACGAAGACCGACCTGGTGAGCCGCGAGCGACTCGGCCAGCACCTCGTCAAGATCGCCTCGCTGGAGGAATCGCTCGGGGTGCGGTGGGAGTCCGTCGTGCCGGTCTCGGCGGTGGCGGGCGACCAGGTGGACGTGGTCGTCGACGAGATCGTGAACCTGCTGCCCCCGGGGCCAGCCCTCTACCCGGACGGGGAGATCACCGACGAGCCCACCGAGACCCGCATCGCCGAGCTGATCCGCGAGGCGGCGCTGGAGGGCGTCAGCGACGAGTTGCCCCACTCGATCGCCGTGGTCATCGACGAGATGAACCCGCGGGAAGGGCGTCCGGCCGACAAGCCGCTGATGGACATCTACGCCTCGGTGATCGTCGAGCGGGCGAGCCAGAAGGGCATCATCATCGGGCATCGCGGGGAGCGGCTCAAGCAGGTCGGCACCGATGCCCGCCTGCAGATCAAGCAGTTGCTCGGCATGCCGGTGCACCTGATGATCCACGTCAAGGTGCTCGCGGACTGGCAGCGCGACCCCAAGCATCTGAACCGACTGGGGTTCTGAGCGGAGGGGGTGACCGATGCCCGACAGCTTCCTCGTCCGCACCACCGAGCGGTTGGACCTGCGGCGCCGGGGCGTCTTCGTCGGCTCGGCGGTGCGGCAGGGGTTCCGCCGCGTCCGGGGGTCGCTGTTCCCGATCGTGGTGGCCGCGTTCGGGGCGTCTCTGGCCTGGCTGGTCGCCGAGCGCGTCTTCGGGCACACCAGCCCGATCTTCGCGCCGATCGCGGCGTGGGTGTGCCTGGGGTTCAAGGTGGACCGGGAGCCGCGGAAGGTCGCCGAGCTGGGGTTGGGGGCGTCCGTCGGCGTGCTCATCGGCGAGCTGCTCACGCACTTCTTCGACGCCGGCTGGTGGCAGATCGGCGTCGTGCTCGTCGTCGCCGCGTGCTTCGGGCGGTTCATCGATCGCGGTGACCTCACCACCATGCAGGCCGGGGTGAACGGCATCGTCATCGTCGGCATGTCGTGGTTGGACGCCGCGCTCGGCGGCGTCCAGAGCCGGTGGGTGGAGGCGCTGATCGGGGTGAGCGTCGCCTTCGTGATCGCGGTGCTCCTGCCCCGTCACCCCACCAGCCGGCCACGCCGCTACGCCACGTCGGCCCTCATCGCGCTGGCCGAGATGTTGGAGCTGATCGGCCGGGGCCTCACCACCGGCGACCGTGAGGTGCTGGGCGACGTCAAGGCCCAGCGGCGAGTGCTGACCGACGTGTCCGACGACTGGGAGCGCACGATCAAGACGGCGCGCGACGTCGTGGGTTTCAACCCGGCGCTGCGGCGGCACCGTGGCGAGGTGGCGCAGCTGGGCCGGCTGTTCCGGTTGCTGCGCCGGGCCGTGCGCAGCGCGATGCTGCTGGAGCGCCAGGCGGTGGGCATGACCGAGGAGGTCGGCTGGATGCCCGAGGTGGGCGGGCTGGTCAGCGACACCGCTCGGGCCGCCCGGCTGCTGGCCGACGCGGTGCGGACCTGGTCGCGGCCCGACCGGGCCCGCGCCCTGCTGCTGGACACCGCGGCCCAGCTCGCGCCGTCCCAGATGCGCGCCGACTACTGGCGCTCGGTGGCGCTCATGGTGCTGCTGCGCGCCCTGGTCGTCGACCTGCTGCAGATGACCGGTCTGTCGCGCGACGCCGCCCGCGCGGCCCTGGCCGAGACCGAGGGTCGACCGTTCGCCGACGACGATCCCGAACGGGGGCCCCACGCGAGCGACGACGGGGCCTCGCCCCTGTGGGGCTGAGCCTCAGGCCTGCCAGCCCGCCCGTCCGAGCCAGGCCAGGGCCGAGAGCGACGGCATGAACATGTACTCCCCGCCGCGGAGCCGGTTGAAGGTGGTCACCCCCGGGACGCGGCGGCGGGCCGGCTCGGCGGGCACGGTGAAGGTCCCCGGTTCGTCGTGGAGGCCGACAACGGGATCGCGCTCGGTGCCGAGGTCGATGAAGTTGCCGCGGTTGATCCACTCTTGTTGCAGGAACTCGATCGTGTCGTAGGCGCGCGCGCTGATGAAGATGAAGAACAGCCCGCGCTCGTCGTCGTGGTCATCGGCAGCGGTGAGTTCTCGCGTCCAGCGCGGCCCGAACGTCGACGATCGCCGGATGATGCGGTGAATGTTCTCGTCGTTCAGGATGGTGGTCTCGCTGAACCGCGGGTTCAGCCGGCGCGTGTGGCTGCTGTGCGGGCACACCAGGCCGCGGGTGTCGTCGGCGTAGTCGAAGTCGTTGTTCCGCGTCGGGTCGGCGCCGAGGGCGGGGTCGTCGCCCTCCGGGGCCAGGACGAGCGGAGCGCCCGAGCGCCATCGCCCGACCATCTGCGCACCCAGCCGGTCCTGGGCCGCCTCGTCACCGGCGTGGTCGCGCAGGAAGTCGTTCCAGGCGCCCACCCGGCTGTCGTACTTGCGCAGCACGACGAACGAGCCGTTGCGGCCCAGCACGTCGGGGGAGGGCATGGCGACCGGCGCACCGGTCTCGCTGTTCTCGCCGAGGATGAACTCCCCGGCGGCGATGGCCCGCTCCTGTCCCGGCTGCGGAGCCACGCCCGAGCCAGCGACGGTGGGCTGGGAGATCGAGTCGCGGTAGCCGAACGGGTTCTCGGCCCGCTCGTCGACGCCGAACGTGTGGGTGCCCACCACGGTGATCCCGGTGGACGCCTCGAGCTCGCGCTCGGCGGTCGCGACGGCCTGGGCGAGGTCGTCCTCGTTGTCCGCATAGATGGTCAGCGCCAGGTGGCAGCGCTGGTCGCGGTAGGCCTCCTCCCAGTCCTCGGGGGCGTTCTCACCGTGGTCGCGCAGCTGTTCGGCGCGCGCGGCCATGCCCTGTTGGAAGGGCAGCGGGAACGATTCGAGCGACGCGTCGGGCACGCCGAGCGCCCGCAGCCCGGCGAAGCTCAGGGCCACACCGGACCAGGCGTGCCGGTCCTCGGCCCAGTCGTCCGCGGAGGGGATGTGCTCGGCGAGCCGGGCGATGAGGTCGCGTCCGCCGTCCGGCTCGTCGAAGTGGACCATGGCGTGCAGCCCGACGTAGGGCTCGGGGCGCGCCCGCAGGATCAACGCCTGGATGTCGTCGAGCTGCAGGCTCACGTTCTCGCGGCGGAAGCGGCGCAGCAGGTGCGTGGGGGACATCAGTAGTCCACCCCCGTCGGCTCAGAGACCTGCTCGGCGAGGACGCGCAGCGCCTCCCGGGTGGTGGGGTCGACGGCATCGTTCGAGGCCATGGTGTCCAGGAACGTGTCGAGCGCCTGCTCGGTCCGCTGCAGGCGGCGGGTGTCGACGACGGTCACCTGCGGGTTGGCGACGAACCAGCCCGCGGCGTCGATCTGGTGCTCGGCGATGTAGTCCTTGACGTCGGGGGAGCTGATGCCGGGCCAGCCGACCACGTTCGCGAACAGCAGGTCCATCAGCTCGGGGATCTTGGTCGCAAAGTCGTTGATGTAGGTGTCCCAGTCGCCGTCGTAGGCGGTCGCGAAGATGATGCGGGTGTCGTCGTCGAAGAAGACGAAGCGCATGTTGTGCAGGGTCGAGACGCGCTGGGCGCCGTCGAAGTTGCCGCCGGTGAGGTTGAAGATCCGGCGCAGCCGATCAGCGCCGCCGGGCTTGAGTTCGGCGATGGCGGTGAGTTCGGAGACGTTGCCGGACTGGCGCCCAGCGCGCCCGGCGGACTGCGAGCTGCCGTCGTAGAGCGGGTTGTGGTCCTTGATCAGCGCGTTGATGGAGATCTGCGCGATGGTGGGGGCGTCTGCGGCGACCTCGGCGGCCACGCGGCGGAACTCCTCCAGGCGGGACTCGTCGGACAGCCGCGGGTCGGGGTTGCCCGGGCGGGGCAGATCCTTGCCGGTGTGGGGGGATTGCGTGTTGTTCATGGGGGGTTTCCTTTCGGGAGGTGGTGCTCAGGCGGGGATGTCGGAGGCCGACATCGGTTCGGCGGGGGCGACCGCGTTGAGGCGGTGCCGCAGGTCGGAGGACTGGGCGTAGGCGAGCCGACGCACGCGCATGATCGAGCCCAGCGGGCGGTGGGCCGCCAGCCCGTTGAAGGGGCTGAACGACAGGTGGTCGTCACCGTGGACCCGCCGCGCGGGCGAGCTGAGGTCCTGCGGGGGCAGGTGCAGGGTCGCGACGGTGCGGTGGGGCGACAGGGCCGGATCCCACAGCACTGCGGCGTCCTCGATCGGCATGCGCTCCAGGTCGGTGCAGAGCTGGACGCGGAGCTCGTAGTCGGCGCCGGCGTCGCGGAAGTGGCGCGCGATGGCGTCCGCGTTGCTGTCGAAGTCGGGCTCGATCGGCCGGCCGGTGAGCTCGGCGACGGCCCCGACCGGCGCGAGGGAGAGCTTGGCGACGGCGTCGCCGTACCGGAGCGCACCTTGGGTGTGGTAGGTCTCACCGAGCGGGTGGGCGTAGTCGCGGGCCAGGCCCTGGAGGGTGGCGCTCGGGGTGCGGCCGAGGCGCTCCACCCCCTTCTCGACGGCGCGGGCGGTGGCGGCGACGCCCCGCTGCACGGCCGCTGGCCGCTCGGCCTGCGACTCGAGCAGCCCCAGCATCTCCTGGTAGCGCGCGACGGTGCCGAAGGCCAGCACGGGGAAGTTGACCATCAGCAGGTCCTGGTTCGTGGAGTCGGGGTGGTCGGGCATCCGCTCGCCCTCGACGCCGAGGATCTTCAGCGCGAACCCGCGCGGCGCCGGCACCTCGTCGCTGCGGATGTCGCCGGGCGCGGACGACAGCCGCGCGACGACCTCGTGCTCGCCAGCATTGGCGAAGGCGCCCTGGGCGAGCTCGTCGGGAAGGTTGTCGAGGACGCGCAGGGTGCCGGTGAGCAGTGCGTGGCTCTTGGCGTGGGCATCCCGGTGGGCGTGACGGTGGCGGCCGGCGGCCGCCAACTGCGTGTGCCCCATGTGCTCCACGATCTCGTGGGCGATGCGCTCCTCGTTGGGCTGAATGGTCTCGAGGTCATCTCGGTAGCGCAGGTGGTTCACGGTTCCTCCATGGTTTCGTTGGGTACACATCTGAGGCTACTCAAAAATGAGCGGATGTCAAAGATGAGGAAGATCAACATTGAGCGAGTGTCGCCACGGCGTAGGATGCGGAGGTATGACACCAACCACGATCGCAGGAGGGCGGCGCGAGCGCAGCAAGGCCGACAAGCGGGCACGGATCCTGGCCGCGGCGTCCGCCGGGCTGGAGCGCGACGGCTACGACAAGATGACGATGGCGTCGGTGGCCCACGCGGCCGACGTGGCGGCGGGCACGGTCTTCCAGTACGCGGCCAGCAAGCCGGAGCTGTTGATGATGGTGGTCGCGGACCGGTGGCGTCGGGACTTCCCGCACGTGCTGGAGCAGGCGGACGGCCACGATGACCCGGTCGAGGCCATCCTCGCCCTGCTCGAGCCATTCGTGACCGCGTCGGCGCACGACCCCGCCAACACGATGGCGGTGGCCCGGGAATTGCTGTTCGGCCAAGACGGGGTGCACCGGGACGCCGTCCTCGCCGAGGTCGACCAGCTCGAACGCCGCATCACCGACATCATCGGCGCCGACGCCCCGCCTGAGGCCGCTCGGGCCGCCGCGCGCATGGTGATCTCCGCCGGTCTGGTTGAACTCAACCGCGCCCGGCAGGGCATGGACTCCTGGCGTCCCCTCCCCGAACGCTTGGCCACCCTCGTGAGTCTCGCACTGAACGGAGCCCGAGCCTCACGGTGAGGGCATCAACGTCCGGGTCGGACTAGGGTCGTCGTCATGACAGTTGGGAGCCCCGGGCCGGAGGCGACACTCCGTGTCGGCACCGTCCATCGCGAACACGCGCTGGAGACGCTGCGCAACGCGGCCGCCGACGCCCGGATCACCTTCGACGAACTCGAGGATCGCGTCCCGCGGGCCGTGAACGCCCGCACCCGGGGGGACCTGGCCGCCGTGTTGGACGACCTCCTGCCCGCGGCCGAGCTGGCGGCGCTGTTGGGGGAGCAGTCCACTCCCGGGACGGGGCCGGGATGGCGCTTCGAGGAGCCGCTGTTGCTGCGATCCAGCGGCTGGCGCATGTTGCGCGTGCTGGGGGAGTGGGACGTGCCGCCCTTCCTCGAGGCGCAGTACGGCATCGGCAGCCTGACACTGGACTTCACTCGTGCCCAGGCGCTCGCGCCCATCATCGATCTCGTGCTGGTGGGGAGTGGGTGGGGTGCGGCGACCCTCGTCGTCCCTGCCAGTTGGGGCGTCGACACCCAGGGTCTGCAGATCGACTCCAGCTCCAGCGTGACGAGCACCGTGCCCACCCGCCCCAGCGCTGAGGGCGCTCGCCTCGTCGTCCGCGGCCGGGTGAGCGGCACGGTGACCGTCCGGACGCCCACGCGGGGGGACGAGCGCCGGGCGGAGCGGCTGCTCACGCGCGATCGCGACGCCGGCAGTGCTGCCGTTCGGGCCGCACTGGAGGCCGGCCGATGACCCCGATCGTCTCCCTCCTGGTCGGCGTGGTGGTGGTGTTCGCCATCACGGCCGCGACGGCCTACTTCGTGGCCCAGGAGTTCGCCTACGTCGCCGTGGACCGCTCGCGGCTCGCCAGCCGCGCGTCGGCCGGCGACCAGCGCGCCGAGGCGACGCTCACCATCACCCGACGCACCTCGTTCATGCTGTCGGGGGCCCAGCTGGGCATCACGGTCACCGGCCTGCTGGTCGGTTACGTTGCCGAGCCCCTCATCGGTCAGGCGTTTGCCAGCCTGGTCACCGGCGGCACGAGCACCGCCATCAGCGTCACGATCGGCGGCATCGTGGCCCTGGCGTTCTCCACGCTGGTGCAGATGCTGTTCGGCGAATTGTTCCCCAAGAACTACGCGATCGCGCGGTCGGCGCAGACGGCGGACGCGCTGACGCCCTCGACCCGGATCTACCTGACCGTGCTGGGCCCCGTGATCTGGGTGTTCGACAAGGCGGCCGAGCTGCTGTTGCGTGCGCTCCGCATCGAGCCCGTGCACGACGTCGAGGCCACCGCGTCCGCCACGGACCTCGAGCGCGTCGTCGCCCTCTCCCGCGACGCCGGCACCCTTGCGCCGACCCTCGCGGTGGTCATTGATCGCATCCTCGACTTCCCCCGCCGCGACGTCCAGCACGCCATGGTGCCGCGGGTCGGCGTCGACACGGTGCGTGACACCGTCACCGTCGCCGAGGTGCGCGCGCTCATGGCGACCGGTCACACCCGCTACCCGGTCCTCGATGCCGGCGAGCGGGTCGTCGGCGTCGTCGACCTGGTCGACGTGCTCGGGGTGCCCGCCGACGCGGATCTCTCGGTGACCCGCATCACCCGCGAGGCGCTGGTGGTGCCCGTCTTCATGCCGTTGCCGGATGCGCAGGCAGCACTGGCGGACGCCCACGCCGAGATCGCGTGCGTGGTGGACGAGTTCGGTGCCTTCGTCGGCATCGTCACGGTGGAGGACCTCGTGGAGGAGATCATCGGCGACATCGCCGACGAGCACGACCCGGTCGAGGCCGACGCGTCCCCGGGGGCGCCGGAGGGGCCGTGGGAGGTGGCGGGTGACGTCCACGTGGACGAGGTGGAGCGCAGCACCGGCCTGACCCTGCCCGAGGGGGACTTCCAGACCATCGCCGGCCTCGTCATCCGCGAGTTCGGTGACCTTCCCGAGGTGGGGCAGAGCGTCACGCTGCGGCTCGAACCCACCCCCGCCCAGCTCGCCCTGCACCCTGACACGCCGCCGCGGCATGTCACCCTCGAAGTGCTCGAGGTGGCGCGCCACGTGCCCGGCCGGGTGCTCATCTCCCTGGCCGAGGACGGCGCCGCCACCGAAGGCCCGGCCGCGGACGGGGGTGCGTGATGACCCCGCTCGAGACGTCGTTGAGCACCGGCGCGGTGATCGCCTTGACCGTCGTCATCATCGTTGCCTCCGCCTTCTTCGTGGCCACCGAGTTCGCGCTCATGGCATCCAAGCAGCACCGGCTCGAGGAGCGTGCCGACTCCGCCGCCGGCCGCGCCGCGCTCAAGAACTCCTCCGAGATCACCCTTCTCCTGGCCGGATCCCAGCTCGGCATCACCGTCTGCACCCTGGCGCTGGGCGCCATCACCAAGCCGGCGGTGCACCACTGGTTGATGGCGCCGCTGGAGGCGGTCGGACTCCCGCTGGTGGTGGCCGACGTGGTCGCCTTCGTGCTGGCTCTGGTGGTCGTCACGTTCCTGCACCTGGTGGTGGGGGAGATGGCCCCGAAGTCGTGGGCGATCGCCCACCCGGAGGACTCCTCGGTGCTGTTGGCGCTGCCGATGCGGGCATTCATGGCCGTCGTCCGGCCGCTGCTGGTCGGCATGAACGCCGCAGCCAACTGGTTGGTGCGCAAGGCGGGTGCCGAGCCCGTGGATGAACTCTCTGCGGGCCAGGACGTCGCGGGCCTGCGCGAGCTCGTCGAGCACTCCGCGAACGTCGGCGCGCTCGACGTCCGCTACCGCGGCTCGCTCACCTCGGTGCTGCGGCTGCGCGACCAGACCGTGCGGGAGATGCTGGCCGAGCAGCAGCACTTCACCGCGGTGTCGGCGGACGCCACGGCCGCGGACGTCCAGGCCGCCACCCGCGCGAGTGGGCACCTGCGCATCCTCGTGCGGGACGGCGACCGCACCGTGGGTGTCGCGCACGTCCGCGACACCCTGGCCGTGGCGTCGGACGCCCCGGTGCGCAGCCTCGCACGCACCCCGGTGGTCGTGGACGCGGGCGCGGGGCTGACCGCGGTGCTCGCCGAGCTGCGGCGCCATCGGACGCAGCTCGCCGTCGTCACCGAGTCGGGAGCCGAGGTCGGCGTCCTGAGCCTGTCCGACATCCTGCCGGGGCTCATGCCCTCGGCCATGGTCGAGTCCGGGGTGCCCGAGGAGGGCGACCAGCACTGAACCCGATCAGACCGAACCGCCAGCATGGGCCGGTCAGAGTGAGCCCGTCAGGGCAGTGAGCCGGGAATGTCGTGCTTGTCCGTCACGGCCTGGAGGTCGTGGATCGCGGTCTGGATCGACTCATCCGGCTCGGGCGCCTCCTGGGCGGCGAGTTCTTCCAGATCGGTGTCCAGGAGCGTCATCTTGGAGAGGTCGTTGCCCAGGTGGCCGGGCTCCGGGGCGTCCGCACCCGACGGGTCGGCGTCTGCCGCGTCGTGGTTGCGCTCTTCGGTGGCCTGCTCCCCACGCTGGGCGTGGGCGTGGCCCGCGCCGGCGGCGAACGGATCGAAGTTCTGCTGGTCCTCGCTCATGGATCGACCCTACGCACCGTGGGTGACACCCAGATGACCAACGGGTGGACGCCCGGGAAGCCGGCGCACCGGGGCCGGCAGGGATGTGTAGCATGACGCCATGGCATGGGCGTACCTGCTTCTTGGTCGCCGCAGCGAGGCCTAGACCTCCGCCCCACCGTGGGCGTGCGAGGCGTCAGGCTTCCTCGTTGCGGAGTTTCTCCACGCGCCTGGCAGCCCCCATCCACCGACAGGAAAGAGCCATGAGCACCACCACCTTCGGTACGGCCGCCCAGCAGGGTGCGCCCGTGCAACAGCCCAGCCCCATGCCGTTCCACCGCTACGCCGCGTTCGAGCCCGTCGACGTGCCCGACCGCACGTGGCCCAGCCGCAAGATCACCCACGCCCCGCGCTGGCTGTCCACCGATCTGCGTGACGGCAACCAGGCCCTCATCGATCCGATGACGACCGCCCGCAAGATGAAGATGTTCGACCTGCTCGTCAAGCTGGGCTACAAGGAGATCGAGGTCGGCTTCCCGTCGGCGTCCCAGACCGACTTCGACTTCGTGCGCAAGCTCATCGAGGCCGACCACATCCCCGACGACGTGCAGATCTCCGTGCTGACCCAGGCGCGGGAGGACCTGATCGCCCGCACCGCGGAGTCGCTCGCCGGCGCCCGCCGCGCCAACATCCACCTGTACAACGCGACGGCCGAGCTCTTCCGCCGCGTCGTGTTCGGCATCGACGAGGCGCAGTGCATCGCGATGGCCACCCGGGGCACCGAGCTCGTCATGAAATACGCCGAACAGCACCTCGGTGACGTGGAGTTCGGCTACCAGTACAGCCCCGAGATCTTCACCCAGACGCCGACGGACTTCGCCGTCGAGATCTGCAACCGGGTGGCCGACGTCTGGCAGCCGGAGGCCGGCCGCGAGATCATCTTCAACCTGCCGGCCACGGTGGAGATGAGCACCCCCAACACGTACGCCGACCAGATCGAGTACTTCGGACGCCACATCCGCAACCGCGAGAACGTCTGCGTCAGCCTGCACCCGCACAACGATCGTGGCACCGCCGTGGCGGCGACCGAGCTGGCCCTGATGGCCGGTGCCGACCGCGTCGAGGGCTGCCTGTTCGGCCACGGCGAGCGGACCGGCAACGTCGACCTGGTCACCCTGGCCATGAACCTGTTCACCCAGGGCATCGACCCGCAGGTGGACTTCTCCGACATCGACGAGGTGCGCCGCACGGTCGAGTACTGCACCGGCATCAGCGTCCACCCGCGTCACCCCTACGCCGGCGATCTGGTCTACACGGCGTTCTCCGGGTCGCACCAGGACGCCATCAAGAAGGGTCTCGAGGCCCTGGAGAAGAAGGCGTCCGACGCCGGCCAGACGATCCACGAGGTGCCGTGGGAGGCGCCCTACCTGCCGGTCGACCCGCACGACGTGGGCCGGACGTACGAGGCGGTCATCCGGGTCAACAGCCAGTCCGGCAAGGGCGGCATGGCCTACATCATGAAGAACGACCACTCGATGGATCTGCCGCGTCGCCTCCAGATCGAGTTCAGCCGGGTGGTGCAGCAGCAGGCCGACTCCCTCGGCGGCGAGGTCAACGCGGCGCAGATGTGGCGGATCTTTGAGTCCGAGTACCTGACGCGGCACACCCCGCTCGACCTGCTGCAGTACCGCTCGCAGTCGGAGGAGGGCGTCTACACCGTGGACGCCACGCTGCGCGTCCACGGCCGCGAGAAGCAGGTCGGTGGCGAGGGCAACGGGCCGCTCTCGGCGTTCGTGGACGCCCTCGGCATGGCGGGCCACCCGGTGCGCGTGCTCGACTACACCGAGCACGCCCTGTCCGCCGGCGGGGACGCCCTCGCCGCGGCCTACGTCGAGTGCGAGGTCGGCGAGGGCGACGACGCGCGCGTCCTGTGGGGCGTCGGGCGGCACAGTTCGATCGTCACGGCGTCCATGAAGGCGGTGCTCAGCGCCGTCAACCGCCGCGCCGCGCTGTGAGCCCGGTCGGCCCGCCCGGTGGCCGGGCGGGCCGTCCGTTCCGTGACTGACGTCCCCATCGGGCGGGATGCCCTCCCTAGGATGGGAAGGACCCCCGACGCGGGGGCACCCACACCGAGGAGGCTGTACCCCCATGGAACTGACCCCGACCCTGCAGGAGGAGTTCGAGACCGTCGTTCGCCGCAACCCGGGCGAGGTGGAGTTCCACCAGGCGGTCCGCGAGGTGCTCGAGTCGCTCGGGCCGGTGATGGAGCGGCGTCCGGAGTTCGTCGAGATGGGCATCATCCCGCGCATCTGCGAGCCGAACCGGCAGATCATCTTCAAGGTCAACTGGCAGGACGACGCCGGCCGCGTCCACACCAACCGCGGCTTCCGCGTCCAGTTCAACTCCGTGCTGGGGCCCTACAAGGGTGGCCTGCGTTTCCACCCCAGCGTCTACCTCGGCATCATCAAGTTCCTGGGCTTCGAGCAGATCTTCAAGAACGCCCTGACCGGCATGCCCATCGGCGGCGGCAAGGGCGGCTCGGACTTCGACCCCAAGGGCAAGTCCGACAACGAGATCATGCGCTTCTGCCAGTCGTTCATGACCGAGCTGAGCGGCCACATCGGCCACGACATCGACGTGCCCGCCGGTGACATCGGCGTGGGCGGCCGCGAGATCGGTTACCTGTTCGGGCAGTACAAGAAGATGACCGGCCGCTACGAGTCGGGCGTCATCACCGGCAAGGGCCTCACTTGGGGCGGTTCGCGCGCGCGGACCGAGGCCACCGGGTACGGCACGGTCTTCTTCGCCGACGAGATGCTCAAGCTGTCGGGGGAGAGCTTCGACGGCAAGAAGGTGGTGGTGTCGGGCTCGGGCAACGTCGCGATCTACGCCCTGGAGAAGGTCAACCAGCTCGGTGGCACCGTGGTCGCGATGTCGGACTCCGGCGGCTACATCGTGGACGAGTCCGGCATCGATCTGGAGCAGATCCAGGATCTCAAGGAGATCCGGCGCGGTCGGATCAGCGAGTACGCGGACGCCAACGGCTCGGCCCGGTTCGTCGCCGATGGCTCCATCTGGGACGTGCCGTGCGACATCGCCCTGCCGTGCGCGACCCAGAACGAGCTCGATGAGACCGGCGCCGGCAGCCTGATCAAGAACGGGTGCACCCTCGTAGCCGAGGGGGCCAACATGCCCTCGACCCCGGAGGCGACCCGCGCGCTGCGCGCGGCCGGCGTCCGCTTCGCTCCGGGCAAGGCGGCCAATGCCGGTGGCGTGGCCACGTCCGCGCTGGAGATGCAGCAGAACGCATCGCGGGACTCGTGGAGCTTCGAGCACACCGAGGAGCGGCTCAAGGAGATCATGGTCGGCATCCACAGCCGCTGCTCCGAGACCGCCGAGGAGTACGGGGCGCCGGGGGACTACGTGCTGGGCGCGAACGTCGCCGGCTTCCTGCGCGTGGCCGACGCCATGATGGCCTTCGGCGTCATCTGAGGCCTCACCGGGCGCAGGGGGCGCCGTCCAGCGCCCCCGCGGTCGCGCAGAGCACGCGTTGGCTGACGACGTCGCTGGCGAGCTCGAGGTCGTCGAACGCGGCGACGTGCACCACCGATGCCAGGTGCGGCGCGGCGTCCGTCACGAGGTCGGAGACGAGGTTGGGCCGCTCGACGGCGAGGCCGGGGTGGAACGTCACGTCGGGCCGGGTGTCGAACACCGCGGCGTAGAAGATGCCGGTCTCGACGAGATCCTGGAAGAAGTGGCTGCCGTAGCTCAGTTCGGGCCGGAAGCCGCCCTCGGCGTAGGTCGTCTCGACGAGGGCGGTGGCGTGGTTGATCTCGGCGAAGCGGACCGGAACGCCGAGGGCCTCGGTCGAGGTGCCCCACCGGCCCGGGCCGAGCAGCAGGAACGGCTCGGACGCCAGCGCCCGGTTCACCTGCCCGACGAGCCGGGCCACGCCGTGGCGGGCGGGGGTGCCGAGCTGGAGGTAGCGCTCGGGACGGACGGCCACCACGTAACGAATCGGCGTGCGGACGTTGCCGCCCATGAATTCCCCGTGCGCGGCGAACAGGACGCCCGCCTCGTCGCGCACCGTCGGCATGGCCACTGCGGCGCCCGGGCCGCGCGTCTGCAGCGGCCGACACTGGACGACCCCCACCCGCACCGCACCCTCGGCGGTGATGTTGACGGTGAACTCGACGTCGACGGGGTAGTCGTAGGCGGACGCCAGGGCCGCGAGCATCCCGCGCATGAGCGGGGGGAAGGGCGTGCCCGCGAGCAGACCGCGGAAGTCGGCCACGACGAGGGGCTTGGACGTGCCGCGGGGGCGTCCGGTGCGGCGCTCGAGGTCGGCGCGGCGGCGCAGGGCCGCGGTGTCGGGGCTGGTGAACAGCGACCAGTCGGCGCGGACGTCGGTGCCCACCAGGGAGTCCAGCGGCACCGTGGCGAGGCCGGACGCGAGGTCGATCACGTCCACGCGGCGCTGGCTGAACTCCGACAGGTCGTCGGGATCGGAGAGGCGGCCGCGCAGCGGGTCGTCGAGCGCAACGATGCGGGCGTGGTCGAGGTTCGTCCGGTCGACGGCGCGCGTGCCGAGGCCCACCACCAGGCGCAGCATGCCGGCGTCGGCGTCCACGCTGGCGTCCCACGTGTAGAGGTTGGAGGAATTGGCGACGCCGGCGGCGTGCGGGAAGAAGCGGCCGTCGTGGTGGTCGCCCGAGACGCGCTGTACGAGGATCGCCATCTGCTCGTCGGCCTCGGCCAACCCGCGCACCTGCCGGTAGCGCAGCGCGTCCTCGCTCATGGCGGACGCGTACACCGCCCGCACGGCGCCCTCCAGGGCGGCGAGGCGTTCCTCGGGGGAGCCCTGGTTGGCCAGGAAGAAGCTGTCGTACTTGCCGGCGAAGGCATTGCCGAAGTTGTCCTCCAGCAGCGAGGACGAGCGCACGATGATCGGGGCCTGTCCGAAGTGCTCCAGCAGGGCGGTGAATTCCTCACGGATGGCGGTGGGAAAGTTGCCGTGGCGCAGGAGCTCGTGGAGCGTGGCCCCCGCGGTGAGAAAGCCCGCGTCGGAGCGCTGGGCGAGGCGGTGCTCCCACCAGCCATTGGTGACGAGGTAGGTGTAGAAGACGTCGGCGCCGATGTGGAAGGAGTCGTGGGGTTCGAGGTGCTCCGCGAAGCGCCGCTGCGGGTCGTGCTGCAGGATGGCGCGCGAGGTCAGCATGCCCACGGCCTTGCCGCCAACCTGGCCGGTGCCGATCACCCGGGACGCGACGACGAGCAGGTCGGCGAGCGTGAGGTGCCGGCGGGCCAGCTCACCCATGCGCTGCCCACGGTGGCCGAGCAGGGCGTCGGCGAGCACCGCATGGGCGCGGGCCTGGGCGTCGGCGTCCGCATCGAGGGCATCGAAGCAATCGTCGAGCAACTGCGTCCAGTGGTCCGGACGCCGCCGCGCCCGCCCCTTGGCGGCGGTGAGGCGGGCGGACGCCTCGGAGCTGGTGACCGGGGTGGCGGTGCCGTCGGCCACGAGGTGCGGGAAGAACATGGTGGCCGAGCTGCGCTGGTCGACCTTGAGGGGGTGGACGTACGTGGCGCCGTCCACGACGTGGAGGTCGAACAGCACCTGCGTGGTCTCCCGGATGCCGGCGAGCGTGGCCGGGGTGGTCGCGTCGCGCAGCAGCGGGAAGTAGGCGAGGGTGTCCAGCTCGTAGAGGAAGGGGCACGTGACCTTGAAGAAATTCATCACCATCAAGTCGGAGTGCCAGGCCTCGCGCAACTCGGCCAGCGAGTCGAACACGTAGAAGGCCTCGCGGCCGGTCGCCGCGATGAGGTCGTGGACGGCAACGGCGAACGGCTCGAAGCCCGCGGTGGGGTCGAGGTGGTGGGTCTCGACGTCGTCGCCCTCGACGAGCGGCGGGTGGGCGGCGAAACGCACGTACACCAGGCGACGGCCGTCGGCGCGGGCGGCCGTCCAGAAGGGGGCCAGCACCCGGGCGAAGTCGTCCAGCGACGCGCAGTGCCACACCACGTTGTCGCCGATGCGCAGGCCGTCGATCGCGGCGTCCAACCCCGGCACCCCGGTGCTGATGCGCGCGCTGTTGGTCATGGTCCCGATCGTAGGGCGTGGCGTCCGGGCTGGCGGGGTGGCGGACGTCGACGACGCGGGCTTGTGCATGGGTTGTCGACGTCTTGAAGCCCGCGGGCGTCGACAAGGCGGGCTTGTGCATGGGTTGTCGACGTCTTGAAGCCCGCGGGCGTCGACAAGGCGGGCTTGTGCATGGGTTGTCGACGTCTTGAAGCCCGCGGGCGTCGACAAGGCGGGCTTGTGCATGGGTTGTCGACGTCTTGAAGCCCGCGGGCGTCGACAAGGCGGGCTTGTGCATGGGTTGTCGACGTCTTGAAGCCCGCGGGCGTCGACAAGGCGGGCTTGTGCATGGGTTGTCGAGGCCGGGCACCGGTGAGCGCGGTGGCCGAGATGTTCAAGGTGCCCGCCCGGAGGGCCGATAGGATCGCGCCCATGTCCAAGGTGCTCATGAAGCTTCCCGTGGGGGAGAAGGTCGGTCTCGCATTCTCCGGGGGGCTCGACACGTCGGTGGCCGTCGCGTGGATGCGGGAGAAGGGGGCGATCCCGTACACCTACACCGCAGACATCGGCCAGTACGACGAGCCCGACATCGACTCGGTGCCGAGCCGCGCCGCCCAGTACGGCGCCGAGGGCTACCGGCTCGTCGACTGCACCACGGAGCTGGTGAACGAGGGCCTGGTCGCGCTGCAGTGCGGGGCGTTCCACATCCGCAGCGCCGGCGTCCCGTACTTCAACACCACCCCCCTCGGCCGCGCGGTGACGGGCACGATGCTGGTGCGCGCGATGCGTGAGGACGACGTCCACGTCTGGGGCGACGGGTCGACCTACAAGGGCAACGACATCGAGCGCTTCTACCGCTACGGGTTGCTCGCCAACCCGCAGCTGCGCATCTACAAGCCGTGGCTCGACTCCGACTTCGTCACCGAGTTGGGTGGCCGCGACGAGATGAGCGCCTGGCTCAGCGCGCGCGACCTGCCCTACCGCGACTCGAAGGAGAAGGCGTACTCCACCGACGCCAACATCTGGGGTGCGACGCACGAGGCCAAGAAGCTCGAGTACCTCGACACGGGCATGGAGATCGTCGACCCCATCATGGGCGTCGCCCACTACCGCGACGACGTCGAGATCGCCGCCGAGGTCGTCTCGATCGCGTTCGAGCAGGGCCTGCCGGTGCGCATCAACGGCCGCACGTTCCCCGACGCGGTCGCCCTCGTCCGCGAGGCCAACGACATCGGCGGACGCCATGGGCTCGGCATGAGCGACCAGATCGAGAACCGCATCATCGAGGCCAAGAGCCGCGGCATCTACGAGGCGCCCGGTATGGCCCTGCTGCACCTGGCCTACGAGCGGCTCGTCAACGCCATCCACAACGAGGACACGGTCGCCAGCTACCACAACGAGGGCCGCAAGCTGGGCCGGCTCCTCTACGAGGGCCGCTGGCTCGACCCGCAGTCCCTCATGATTCGCACGTCGCTGCAGCAGTGGGTGGCGTCCGCCGTCACCGGCGAGGTGACGCTGAAGCTGCGCCGCGGCTGGGACCACTCGATCCTCGACACCGCGGGCCCGGCGCTCAGCTACCACCCCGAGAAGCTCTCGATGGAGCGGGTCGAGGACGCCGCGTTCGGCCCGGTCGACCGCATCGGTCAGCTCACCATGCGCAACCTCGACATCGCCGACACGCGCACCCGGCTCGAGCAGTACTCCGCGCTCGGCCTGGTCGGCGGCGCGGTGAGCGAGCTGGTGGGCGAGCTGGACGGCGGTGAGGCCCGGGCGATCACCGAGGGTGTCGCCGGCGCGCCGGCCCACATCGAGGAGGCCCAGGTCATCTCGAGCATGGAGTCGGGGGCCGACTAGGCGCGGCCGAGCCGGCCCCCGGGCACGAGCGGCCGTCAGCGGGCGGCGTACCCGCCGTCGACGCTGAGCGTGGTGGCCGTGATGCCGCTCGCCAGATCGGAGAACAGGAACGCCGCCGCCTGCCCGATCTCCTCGGGTTGAATGAGCCGGCCGAGCGGGGTGCGGTGCTTCCACTCCTCGATGGTCTCCGGCGACTCCTCGCGGATCGCGTCGAGAATCGAGGTGTCGGTGTAGCCCGGCGCGAGTGCGTTCACCCTGACGCCCTCCTTCGCCCACTCGACGCCCAACAGCGACGCCATGTGCGCCACGGCCGCCTTCGTCGCGCCGTAGGCGACGTGCGTCTCGGGGGAAACGACGCGCAGCCCGGCAATCGAGGAGGTGAGGATGATCGCCCCCTCGCCGCGTTCCACCATGCGCCGCCCGAAGCTGCGGACCGTCCAGAAGACGCCATTGAGGTTGATGTCCACCGTCGTGCGCCACGTGTCGTCCGGGTAGTCGACGGTGGGCGACGTCGGCGCCACCCCCGCGTTGGCCATCAGCCCGAACACTGGCCAGCCGTCGGCCTCCAGCTGATCCGCCACGGACTCGGCCGCCTCCGGATCGGTGACATCCAGGTCGACGTACCGCACGCGATCCCCAGCGCCGAGCCGGGCCACCTCGTCTGCGCCCTCCTCGCCCACCACGTCGGTCACCACGACGCGGGAGCCGTACTCCAGCAGCGTTTGAGCCACGCCAAGCCCGATCCCTCCGATCCCCCCGGTGATCAAAAACACGCGGTCCTGGTCCAATCCCTTCACAGCCATCTCCTTCGTTGTGCAGTGTCGGCGGATGCCCGCCCGTCCCTCTACACCACCCCATGACCCGCCCGGAAGCAACCTCTCCGGGCGTTCTCCGGTGGGCGAGCCGGGTCGGGCGTAGGCTGGAGGCACACCTTGGGCCACGCCTGAGCGGTCCACCCGGTGAGGCGGGGCCCACTCAGTGAGGAGGAGGCCATGTCCATTTCGTTCGATGCCACCGATGCGTTGGTCGTCGGGACCGATCTCTCGCGCAGGGCCGAGCAGGCCGTCGACTGGGCCGCAGAGCGGGCCGCGGAGCGCGGCTCACGCCTGCTGATCGTGCTCGCGCTGCCCGAGGTGCCGATACCGCCGCGCTCTCGCCTGTTCGACGCGATGGCGACGCCGGACTGGCCCGAGCATCTCCACCGGGCCGCCGCGGAACGCCTGGACGCGCTGCGCGAACGGGTCAGCGGCCATCACCCTGAGGTGTCGCTGGAGACGCACCTCCACGAAGGGCTGGCGTCCTACGCGCTCGCCCAGGCGTCGAAGACCGCCGAGCTCGTGGTCGTGGGGGCCCGCGGTGAGCACGCCCCGGCCACGGTGCGCGTGCTGGGCGGCACGGCGGACGCGGTGGTCGCCCACGCGCGCGGACCGGTCGCGGTCATCACCGACCTCGCGGACGACACCCCGGACGGACCCGTCGTGGTCGGTCTCGACGACTCCGCCGAAGCGGAGGCCGCGCTGCGGCTGGCGGTGGCCGAAGCGCTGCAGCGCCGCGTGGAGCTCGTGGCCGTGCACGCCTTCGACCTGACGCCCTGGCTGCCGGGTCCGCTCGGTGCCGGTGCCTTCGACCCAGTCCCCCTCGAGTCCGCGCTGCGTGACGCCATGGAGGCGAAGCTGGCCCCCCACCGGACGGCGCAGCCGGGCCTCGTGGCCCGCGTCGAGGTGGAGGCCGGGCAGCCCGCTCACCTGTTGGCCGAGGCGTCCAAGCAGGCCAGCCTCCTGGTCGTGGGCTCGCGCGGGCGCGGCGGGTTCGCCGGCCTCTTGCTCGGCTCCACGAGCAAGGCGGTGTTGCGCGCAGCCCGGTGCCCGGTCATCGTCACCCGTGCCGACGACCGCCGGGTGGCGGCCGCGTGACGGGGCGGCGTCAGGAGCTCTCGTTGGGCAGCGCCCCGCCGTAGCGGCGGTCGCGGCGGGCGTACTGTTCGACGGCGGCCCACAGGTCGCGCCGGTCGAAGTCGGGCCACAGCCGGTCGAGGAACACCATCTCGGCGTAGGCGGACTGCCACAGCATGAAGTTGGACGTGCGCTGCTCACCGGAGCTGCGGATGAACAGGTCCACGTCGGGCACATCGGGCCAGTAGAGCTGGGAGCGCAGCGTCTTCTCGGTGATCTTCTCCGGGTCGAGCCGACCGGCCCGCGCCTCCGCCGCGAGGCGGCGGGCGGCGTCCACGATCTCGGCGCGTCCGCCGTAGTTGACGCAGAACTGGAGCGTGAGCGTGGTGTTCGCCGCGCTCATCTGCTCCGCGACCTTCAGCTCGTTGATGACGCTGCGCCACAGCCGCGGTGCGCGTCCGGCCCACACGATGCGGACGCCGATGGCGCTCAGCTCCTCGCGGCGCCGGTGGATCACGTCGCGGTTGAACCCCATGAGCCACCGCACCTCGTCGGGCGACCGCTTCCAGTTCTCGGTGGAGAAGGCGTACGCCGAGAGGTAGGGCACCCCGATCTCGATGGCGCCGTGGATGACGTCGAGCAGGGACGCCTCGCCGCGGGCGTGGCCGTCGGTGCGGGGGAGACCGCGCTCCTTGGCCCACCGGCCGTTGCCGTCCATGACGACGGCCACGTGCTGGGGGACGACCGCGCGGGGCAGGCGCGGCGGACGGGCTCCGGAGGGGTGCGGGGTCGGCGGTCGGGGCGTCGCGGGCATGGGCGAAGGCTACCCCCCGGGGGCGGCGTCCGGCCGTGTCCAAACTGTGATGTCCAGCCACGCCCCGTGGTGATTGCGGTGGCCCGTGCGCCAGCCCGATGTTGCGGGAAACAACAACACCGGGTGGCGCGTGGTGGCGGCGCCCGGCGACGCGGCGCAGTGGCCGCGGAGAGAAAGGAACGCGATGCGACGCATCTCAGCGGCGATCGGGGCCAGTGCCCTGGCCCTCGCCCTCGCGCTCGGCGGGTGCTCCTCGGAGCGTGCCGGAACCACGACCACGGGCGAGACCACCGCGGGTGGTACCACGGCCGCCGCCGAGGGTGGCCTCATCGGGATCGCGATGCCGACCCGCAGCCTCGAGCGCTGGAACAAGGACGGCGCCCACCTGGAATCCCTGTTGCAGGGGATGGGGTACGAGACCACCCTGCAGTACGCCGACAACAAGGTCGACCAGCAGATCACCCAGATCCAGAACATGATCAACCAGGATCCGGAGGTGCTGGTCATCGCCTCGATCGACGGCACCGCGCTGGCGCCCGTGCTGGCCACCGCGAAGAGCCGCGACATCACGGTGATCGCCTACGACCGGCTCATCAACGAGACGCCCGACGTCGACTACTACGCGACGTTCGACAACTACCTCGTCGGCAAGCTGCAGGGGGAGTACATCACCGAGCAGATCGGCAGCGACCAGGTCACGCTCGAACCGTTCGCCGGCTCACCCGACGACAACAACGCCAAGTTCTTCTTCTCCGGGGCGTGGGACGTGCTCAACCCGCTGATCCAGTCGGGCCAGATCACCGTCCCCTCCGGCAAGGCGCCGGCGACCGATGAGGAGTGGCAGAGCATCGGCATCCTCGGCTGGGGCAGCAAGGACGCCCAGGACGAGATGCAGAACCGCCTCAACACCTTCTACGCCGGCGGCGAGAAGGTCGATGTCGTGCTGAGCCCCAACGACTCGTTGGCCCTCGGCATCGCCCAGGCGCTCGAGGGAGCCGGCTACACCCCGGGTGAGGGCTACCCGATCCTCACCGGCCAGGACGCCGACAAGGCGAACGTGCAGAACATCATCGCCGGCAAGCAGTCGATGACGGTGTGGAAAGACACCCGCGAGCTGGGTGACCAGGTGGCCACCATGGTCGACCAGGTCGTCAAGGGCGAGGAGGTCGACGTGAACGACACCGAGACCTACGACAACGGCGAGAAGGTGGTCCCCACCTACCTGCTGGAGCCCGTCGTGGTGACGCAGGACAACATCGAGGACACCCTCGTGGAGTCCGGGTTCTACACCAAGGCCGACCTCGGGATCTGACCCGTGGGGTGGGGGACGCCGACGCGGGCGTCCCCCACCGCCCGGCCCCGACCACAACCAGCTCGTGCGGACGAGATCTCGTCGCGCGGAGCAGGAAGGCGCGCTGTGAGCGACGACACCATTCTCGAGATGCGGAACATCACGAAGACGTTCCCCGGCGTCAAGGCGCTGTCCAACGTGAATCTGCGGGTGCGCCGGGGCGAGGTGCACGCCATCTGTGGTGAGAACGGCGCCGGCAAGTCGACGCTGATGAAAGTGCTGTCCGGGGTGTACCCCCACGGCAGCTACGACGGTCAGATCCTCATCGACGGCGCGGAGGTGCGCTACCGCGGCATCCGCGACTCCGAACGGGACGGGGTCGTCATCATCCACCAGGAGCTGGCGCTGAGCCCGTTCCTCTCGATCGCGGAGAACATCTTCCTCGGCAACGAACGTGCCCGGGGCGGCGTCATCGACTGGAACGCCACCAACGCGCAGGCCTCGGCCCTCCTCACCCGCGTCGGCCTCGCCGAGGCGCCCGAGACGGTCGTGATGCACCTCGGCGTCGGCAAGCAGCAGCTCGTCGAGATCGCCAAGGCGCTCAGCAAGGACGTCCGGTTGTTGATCCTGGACGAGCCGACCGCCGCGCTCAACGACGACGACTCCGCGCATCTGCTCGACCTCATCCGGGGGCTGCGCACCGAGGGCATCACCTGCATCATCATCAGTCACAAGCTGAACGAGATCGAGGCCATCGCGGACACGACGACGGTGATCCGTGACGGCCAGACCATCGAGACGATGGACATGCACGGCGCCGAGCCGGTCACCGAGGCCCGCATCATCCGCGCGATGGTGGGCCGCAGCCTCGACCACCGGTTCCCCGAGCGGACGCCCCGCCTCGGCGCCGAGGTGCTGCGCGTCGAGGACTGGACGGTGCACCACCCGCTCGACCCCGAGCGGGCCGTCGTCCGCGGGGCGAACCTGGACGTGCGGGCCGGCGAGATCGTCGGCATCGCGGGGCTCATGGGCGCTGGCCGGACGGAGCTCGCCATGAGCCTGTTCGGACGCTCGTGGGGCACGCGCATCAGCGGGCGGGTGTTCCTCCACGGCGAGGAGGTGCAGCCCGCCACGGTGGACCGCGCGATCCAGCTCGGGTTCGCCTACGCGTCGGAGGACCGCAAGCGCTACGGGCTGAACCTCATCGACGACATCAAGCACAACACGACCTCCGCCGCGCTGGACAAGGTGTCCACGGCAGGCGTCGTCGACAACCCCAAGGAGTATGTCGTCGCCGACGGCTACCGCACCAAGCTGAACACGCGCGCCCCGTCGGTGGACACCGTCGTCGGGCAGCTCTCGGGCGGCAACCAGCAAAAGGTCGTGCTGGCGAAGTGGATGTTCAGCGAGCCGGAGGTCCTCATCCTCGACGAACCCACGCGCGGCATCGACGTGGGGGCCAAGTACGAGATCTACACCCACATCAACGCGTTGGCGGACGCCGGCAAGGCCGTGGTCGTCATCTCGTCGGAGCTGCCCGAGCTCCTCGGCATCTGCGACCGCATCTTCACCCTGTCGGCGGGCCGCATCACCGGCCAACTCGACCGCGCCGACGCCGACCAGGAGAGCCTCATGGCCCTCATGACCCAGCACAAGGAAAGGTGACCCGATGACGGCGTCCGCCTCCACAACCCCTGCCGCCGCCGCGCCCGAGCCCCAGCCGGCCGCGCCGAAGTCGGCGACCCAGCGCGCGTCGGCGCTGCGGCAGTACGGCATCCTCGGCGCGCTCGTCGCGATCGTGCTGTTGTTCCAGTTCCTCACCGGCGGCCGGTTGCTGATGCCCAACAACGTGGCCAGCCTGCTGCAGCAGAACGCGTACGTGATGATCCTGGCCATCGGCATGCTCATGGTCATCGTCGCCGGGCACATCGACCTGTCCGTCGGGTCGGTCGTCGCGTTCATCGGCGGCGTGCTGGCGATCTCGATGATGCAGTGGAACCTGCCCTGGCCGCTGGCCGTGCTCCTGGCCCTGGTCGTCGGCGCGCTGATCGGCTGCTGGCAGGGGTTCTGGGTCGCCTTCATGGGCGTCCCGGCGTTCATCGTGACGCTGGCCGGCATGCTGCTCTTCCGCGGTCTGGCGATCGTCATCGTCGGTGAGACCATCGCGGGGCTGCCCGCCGGGTTCATCGCCATCAGCAACCGGGGCGCGCTGGGCTGGCTCGGCTACGTCGGCAACCTGGACGTGTTGACCGTGGTCATCGGCGTGGTCGCCGCCGTCGGTCTCGTCGTGTCCCAGCTGCGCAACCGGGCCACGATGACCCGCCACGGGCTCGCACCCGAGGGAGCCGCGATGTTCTGGATCCGCAACGGCCTGATCGTCGCGCTCATCCTCTTCTTCACCTGGACGCTGGCAAACAGCTCCATCGGCACCCCGTTCGTGCTCATCCTCTGCGCCACCCTGATCCTCGTCTACGCCTTCGTGATGAACCGCACCGTCTTCGGGCGGCACATCTACGCCATCGGTGGCAACGTCGCGGCGGCGCGGCTCTCGGGTGTCAACGTGCGGCAGACCAACTTCTGGATCTTCGTCAACATGGGCGTGCTCGCGGCGCTGGCGTCCGTGGTCACCACCTCGCGCGCGGGCGCCGGCATCGCCGCGGCGGGCGTCAACTTCGAGCTGGACGCCATCGCCGCCTGCTTCATCGGTGGCACCGCGGTGACGGGCGGCATCGGCCGGGTCTCCGGCGCGATCATCGGCGCCCTCATCATGGGCGTGCTCAACATGGGCCTGTCGATCCTGTCCGTCGACCCCGCGTGGCAGCAGGCCATCAAGGGACTGGTGCTGCTCGGCGCCGTGGCGTTCGACCTCATCAGCAAGCGGCGGGGCGGCGCGGGCGCCTGACGCTTCCTCGGACCGGGCAGGATGGGGCCCATGGTTCACGCGTGGTTCGACGTCACCGCCGGGGTCGCCGGCGACATGGTGCTCGGCAGTCTGTTGGACGCCGGCGCGGACGTGGCCGCCGTGCAACAGGCGCTGGACGCCGTCGCGCCCGGCTCGGTGCGCCTCGAGACCGAGGTGGTCGACCGGGCGGGTCAACGCGGCACCAAGGCGCGGGTCCGCGTCCTGACCGACGACCCGCCGCACCGCACGTGGCGCTCGATCCGGGCCCGCCTGGCCGAGGCCGACCTCGATCCGACCACCCGTGACCGGGCCCTGGCCGTCTTCGGCCGGTTGGCGGACGCCGAGGGCGCCACCCACGGCATCGCCCCCGACGACGTCCACTTCCACGAGGTGGGCGCGCTCGACTCGATCGCCGACGTCGTCGGCTCGTGCGAGGCGTTGCGGCTGCTGGGCGTCACCAGCGTGTCGGCCTCCCCGGTGGCGCTCGGCTCCGGACGCGTCCGCGCCGCCCACGGCGACATCCCCGTCCCCGTGCCCGCGGTCGCCCGCCTCGTGGTGGGCTGGCGGACCCTGGCGTCCGCCGGCACGCCCAGAGCCCACGCACCCGGGCACGCGCACCCGCACGCGCATCCGTACCCGCACGGCCACCAAGACGACCCTGCCACCGGAGCCCACGACACCCCCGCCGAGGTGCTGCCCCCCGGCGAACCGGGTGAGCTGGCCACCCCGACGGGGGTCGCGCTCATCCGGGCGCTGGCCGACGTCTGCGAGGCGCTGCCGCCCCTGCTGGTGACCGGCCTCGGCGTGGGAGCGGGCGGCCGCGACACCCCGGGCCGGCCCAACGTCGTCCGCGTGATGCTTGGCGAGTCGGTGGCCGACCACCCGGCCACCGATCTCGCCGAGCTCCGCGCCAACGTCGACGACCTCGACCCCCGCCTGTGGCCCGGGGTGCTGGACGCCTGCCTGGCCGCCGGTGCCGCCGACGCGTGGCTCGTCCCGATCCAGATGAAGAAAGGACGCCCCGCGTTCACCGTGCACGCCCTCGCCGACGCGGCGTCCCGGCCGCGGATCATCGACGTGTTGCTGTCGCACACGACCACCCTGGGCGTCCGCGAGTCGCCCGTGACGCGCACCGTGCTCGACCGGTCCTGGACCGACGTCGACGTCCTCGGCCAGTCGGTGCGCGTCAAGGTCGGCGCGCGCGGGGGCCGCGTGCTGCACGCCGCCGCGGAGTTCGCGTCCGTGGTCGACGCCGCGCGGGCGCTCGGCGTCCCCGAGGCCGAGGTGGCCCAGCGGGCCGCGGCGGCGATCGTCGCCGCGGGGCTGATGCCGGGAGTCCGTCACCCGCAGTAGCGTTGCGGCATGGACACCGCAGTGCTCGACTGGCTGCTCGACTCCGACCCGGCCCTGCGCTGGCAGGTCGAGCGTGATCTCGCCGGGGCCGACGAGGTCACGTGGCAGGCGACCCGCGCCCGGGTCGCGACCGAGGGGTTCGGCGCGCGGCTGCTCGCGCTGCAGGACGACGACGGCCAGTGGGCCGGCGGCGCCTACTTCCCGACGACGATCACCCACCCCGTGGAGTGGGGGGATCGGGAGTCCCAGCCGTGGCTCGCCACCACCTGGGCGCTGAACAGCCTGCGCGAGTGGGGGGTGGACGCCGGCGTCCTGGCGGGCACGGCCGACCAGCTGGCGGCGAACTCCCGCTGGGAGTACGACGACCTGCCCTACTGGGGCGGGGAGGTGGACGCCTGCATCAACGCCTGGACCCTCGCGAACGGCCAGTGGCTCGGCGCGGACGTCGGTGGTCTGCTCGCCTGGTTCGCCGAGCACCGCATGGCCGACGGCGGCTGGAACTGCGAGTGGGTCAGCGGTGACACGCGCAGCTCGTTCCACTCGACGCTCAACGCGCTGATCGGCCTGCGCCAGTTCGAGGAGCTGGGCGGCGGTTCCACGCGGGAGCTGCGCGCCCCCGCCGAGGAGTACCAGCTCTCGCGCGGCCTGCGGTTGCGCGCCTCCACCGGTGAGCCGGTGGGGGACTGGGTGGACGCCCTGGAGTACCCCTTCCGCTGGCGCTACTCGGTGCTCCGCGCGCTCGACCACGTCCGCGCGGCGGCCCTGCTCGACGGCACCCCACCCGACCCCCGGCTGGCCCCCGCCATCGACGCGCTGCGCGCGCAGCGCACCGGCGACGGCCGGTGGCTGCAGGGCCGCCGCGACCCCGGTGCCGTCTGGTTCCTCGTGGACGCCGATGCGGGCGAGCCGTCCCGCTGGCTCACCTTCCATGCCGAGCGCGTCCTGCAGTGGTGGGACGCCGCCGCGCCGGCCGGCGCGCCCCGCGGCTAGACTGCCGCCCGATGACATCTGCCCCAGCCACCGCCCCGTTCGCCGCCCTGCCGGAGGGGCCACGGGCCGACGCCGACGCCGTCGCCGCGCTGCTGGCCGGCCACGGTCGCGTCGGGGTGGCGTTCTCCGGTGGGGTCGACTCCGCGGTGCTGCTCGCGGTGGGCGTCCGCGCGCTGGGGCCGGACGCCGTGCTGGGCCTGCTGGCGGTGTCGCCGTCGCTGGCCCGCGACGAGCTGGCGCGGGCGCGGGCGACGGCGTCCGAGATGGGCGCCCGCCTGGCCGAGTTCGCCACCCACGAGGACGCCAACCCCGCCTATCGCGCCAACGGCGTCGACCGGTGCTTCCACTGCAAGGACGAGATGTTCACCGTCATCGACGCGACGCTCGTCGCCGAGCACGCGCTGGGCGCGGTGGCCTACGGCGAGAACGCCGACGACGCGGTGCGGCCCGACCGGCCGGGTGCCCAGGCGGCGACGAACCACGCGGTGCTGCGTCCGCTCGCCACCGCCGGGCTGACGAAGGAGCGCGTCCGCGCGCTTGCCCGCGCGCTGGGGCTGGGGGTGGCCGACAAGCCGGCCGCGCCCTGCCTGGCCAGCCGCATCCCGCACGGCCAGGAGGTCACGCCGGCGAAGCTGCGCCAGATCGAGGCCGGCGAGGAGGTGCTGCGCGCGCTGGGCTTCACCGACGCGCGGCTGCGCCACCACGGCGACATCGCCCGCATCGAGGTGCCGGTCGCCGAGCTGGCGCGCCTGGCGGACGCCGGCGTGCGCGAGCAAGCGCTCGGGGGCATCCGCGCGGCGGGGTTCCGGCACGTGACGGTCGATCTCGCGGGCATCCAGTCCGGCGCGTTCACGCTGCAGGTGGTGCGCTCGCGTGGCTGACGACGACGTCGCCGACCTCGATCTCGGCCGCGGCGAGCGCCGCGGCTACCCCGAGGCCGTCTACTGCGAGGGCAAGTCGGTCGAGGCGTGCGCCGAGATCGCCCGCCGGGTGGGTGCGCGGGCCGACGTGGTCACGATCTTCACCCGCGCGGACGCCGACCGCGCCGCCGCCATCCTCACCGTGCTGCCCGACGCCTTCCACGACCCGGTGGCCCGGCTGCTGGTGTGGCCGGCGCGGCAGCCCGAGGCGTCCGGCGAGCTCGTGGTCGTGGCGTGCGCCGGCACGTCCGACCTGCCGGTGGCCCGCGAGGCCCTCCTCACCGCCCGCCACCTCGGCCGGCGCGCCGAGCTGGTGGTCGACGTCGGCATCGCGGGGTTGCACCGCACGCTCAGCCGCCTGGAGCTGTTCCGCTCGGCCGGCGTGGTCGTGGTCGTCGCGGGCATGGACGGCGCCCTGCCGGGGCTGATCGCCGGGCTCGTCGCGTGCCCGGTCGTCGCGGTGCCGACGTCGGTGGGCTACGGCGCCGCGTTCGGCGGGATCGCCCCGCTGCTCACCATGCTCAACGCCTGCGCGCCCGGGGTCGGCGTGGTCAACATCGACAACGGCTACGGCGCCGGCCACCTCGCCGCGCAGATCGCGGCACCGCGCGGGTGAGCCCGGCTCAGCGTTCGACCAGGCTCAGCGCTCGACCAGGCCCAGCGTGCGCAGGCCGCGCTCGGTGTGCCAGCCCACGAAGGCGGCGATCAGCCCGGACGCCTGGCGCTGGACGCCGGCGTCCACCGTCCGTGTCGCCTCCCACGAGCCGCTGATGAGGGCCTGCAGGTAGGCCAGGGCGCCCGGCCGCAGCAGCGGCGTCCCCGGCGGCCGGCACCGCGGGCAGACCGTGCCACCGGCGGCGGGGGAGAAGGCCTCGTGGGGGCCGGCGTCCCCGCAGGACGCGCAGTCGCCCAGGCTGGGCGCGAAGCCGGCGGTGGCGACCGCGCGCAGGAGGTAGGAGTCCATGACCATGGTCGGCGGCCGCTCGCCGTCGGACGTGCCCGCGGTCAGCGCGTGCAGCCCGCCGGCCAGCAGCCGGAACTGCGCCAGCGCAGGCTCGCCCTCCACGCCCACCAGGCGGTCGGCGGTCTCGAGGAGCACCTGGCCGACGGTGTAGCGGGGGTAGTCCGCGCCGAGCGGCTGCGACCAGGGGTGCAGTGTGACGGCCTCGGTGATGACGTCGAGGGTGCGCCCGGTGGCGAACTGCAGGTCGACGTGGCTGAACGGCTCGAGCCGGGCGCCGAACTTGCTCGACGTCCGCCGGACGCCGCGCGCGACGGCGCGCACCTTGCCGTGGCGGCGTGACAGCACGGTGATGATGCGGTCGGCCTCGCCCAGCTTGTGGGTGCGGAGGACGACCGCCTCGTCACGGTAGGTCGGCACCCGCCCATTGTCGCAGGGCGGGGAAAGGACTCAGAGCGACAGGCGCCAGCGCGTCGTCGAGGTGTACGACTGCCCGGGCTCCAGCCGGATCGACGGGTAGTCCGGCCGGTTGGCGGCGTTGGGGAACTGCTGGGTCTCCAGGGCGACGCCGGCGTGGTCGGGGTAGGGCCGGTGCAACCCGGCGGTGCACCGCTGCAGCCCGGCGCCGGTGAACACCTGCAGGCTCGGCTGGTCGGTCCAGATCGCCAGGCTGCGGCCGGACGCCGGATCCGCCAGCTCGGCGACGGGCTCGCCGTCGAGGCCCGGGGCGTCCAGCACGAACGCGTGGTCGAGGCCGTCGACGGCCCGCACCTGCGGGTGGTCCGCGGCCATCGCGTCACCCAGGCGGACGCCGCCGCGCAGGTCGAACGGGGTGCCAGTCACGTCCTGGGGGTCGCCGGTGGGGATGCCCGTCTCGTCGGTGAACAGGACGCGGCCGGCACGCACGGTGAGCACCTGGTCGAGAATCGTGCCGGAGCCGGCGAGGTTGACGTAGGGGTGCGAACACGGCGAGGCGAGCGTGACCTCGGTGGTGGTGACGGTGATGACGTGGGTGAGCTCGGCGCCGTCCAGGGTGTAGGTCACCGTGGTGGTGAGCACGCCGGGCAGGCCGCCGGGGGCGTCCGACCACTCAAGCGCCAGGGTGACGCGGTCGTCGGTGGCCTCGGTGATGTCCCACGTCTTGGTCGAGAAGCCGTTCGGCCCGCCGTGGAGGGTGTTGCCGCGGTCGTTCACGGCCATCGCGTGATCGGTGCCGTCGAGGGTGAACCGGCCGCCTTCGATGCGGTTGGCGGTCGGCCCGACGAGTTCGCCGAGGTAGAACTCTCCCTCGGCGCGGGCGGCGTCCTCGGCGTGGCCGAGCACGAGATCGACGTCGCCGTCGTCGGTGTGCGCGACGACCCGGTTGAGCGCCGCGCCGAGCGCACGCACCTCGACGGTGAACAGATCGTTGCTGAGGGTGTGGTGGTCCATGATGGCCTTCCTGGTGGGGGACGCGTCAGCGGGTGCTGGCGCGGACGACGAGTTCTGCGGTGACGGTGTGGTGCTCGGCGGGGCCCCCGTCGACGGCGGCCAGCAGCGCGGCGACGGCCCGCGAGCCCACGACCGCGAACGGCTGGCGCACCGTGGTGAGGGCGGGGGCGAGGTGGGCGGCACCCACCATGTCGTCGAAACCAACGACGCTGACGTCCTCGGGCACCCGGACGCCGGCCTCCCGCAGCGCGGCCAACAACCCGAGCGCCATGACGTCGTTGGCGCAGAAGATCGCCTGCGGCACCCCGTCGGCGATCCACGCCCGGCCCACGGCGTGCCCGCACTCGGCGCTCCAGTCACCCTCGGCCAGCCGGCCGCGGGGCAGGCCGGCGGCGCCGAGGGCGTCCGCCCACCCGGCGATGCGGCGCTCGGCGTCGATCCACCCCGGCGGCCCGCTGAGGTGGGCGATGTCGGTCAGCCCGCGCGCCACGAGGTGGGAGACGGCGGCGCGGGCGCCGGCCGCCTGGTCGACGCCGACGCTGCCCACCGCGCCGGTGGCGGCATCCGCCACCACGAGGACCGGGCCGGCGTCCCCGGCGGCGCGGGCCGCGTCCACGAGCCAGGGGTAGGGGGCGATGACGGCGATCCCGTCCACGCGATGCGCGGCGAACGAGGTGAGGATGGGGTCGACCTGCGACGCGTCGTCGTCCAGCACCCCGACCAGCGCGGTGAAGCCGGCCGCGCGCGCGGCGGTCTCGATGCCGGCGAGCACCGCGGACGGGCCGAGGTGGGGCAGCCCGGTGGCCAGCACGCCGAGCAGGCCCGAGCGGCGGGTGACGAGGGCGCGGGCGGCGAGGTTGGGGCGGTAGTCCAGGGTGGCCATGGCGGCCCGGACGCGGTCGCGGGTCGCCTCGCGCACGTGGGGGGAGCCGTTCAGCACGCGGGAGACGGTCTGGTGGGAGACGCCGGCCAGGGCCGCCACATCGCCCATGCCGGCGGGCCGGGACCGGCCGCCCCCGGTCGTCGTGGTCATCGCCGCCACCCCCTCGGGTCAGTTTTGGCTGCTAGTCTAGAGCCAGCCCGTGTGAACGCTAACATCCCGGCGACGGAGATGGGTGGGATCCAATCGGGCGGAGGGAGCAGAGGTGACGCAGACGGAGCAGCCCGCGGTGGGCGCGGACCAGGAGCGGGGCCGGCAGGCCATCGTCGACGGCGAGACCAGCCTCGGCATCGAGTTCGGCTCGACGCGCATCAAGGCCGTCCTCATCGGGCCCGATCACCAGCCTCTTGCCAGCGGATCGCACGCGTGGGCGTCCACCCGCGACGGCGGGCACTGGACCTACGACCTGGCCGCCGTCGTCGCCGGACTGCAGGCCGCCTGCGCCGACCTGGCAGCCGCGGTCGAGCGCACCCACGGCGTCCGCTGGGAGCGCGTCGGCGGCGTCGGCGTCTCGGCGATGATGCACGGCTACCTCGCCTTCGACGCCGACCGCGAGCTGCTCGTGCCCTTCCGCACCTGGCAGAACACCACGACGGGGCAGGCCTCGGAGGAGCTCACCGCGCTCTTCGGACACCCCATCCCGCAGCGCTGGAGCGTCGCGCACCTCTACCAGGCCGTGCTCGACGGGGAGGAACACGTCAGCCGCGTCGCCGCCCTGACCACGCTCGCCGGGCACGTCCACACGCTGCTCACCGGGGAGCGCGTCCTGGGGGTGGGGGACGCCTCCGGCATCCTCGCCATCGACCCGGCCACCGGCACGTGGGACGCCCGCATGATCGAGCAGTTCGATGCGCTCGTGGCCGAGCGTGACGTGCCGTGGCGGCTCGCGGACCTCCTTCCCCGCGTCCTGCCCGCCGGTGAACAGGCCGGCACGCTGACCGAGGCGGGCGCCCGGCTGCTCGACCCGAGCGGCGCCCTGGCGCCCGGTTGTCCCGTCGCCCCACCGGAGGGCGACGCGGGCACGGGCATGGTCGCGACGAACGCGGTCGCCCCGCGCACCGCCAACGTGTCCGCAGGCACCTCGGTCTTCGCGATGGTCGTGCTGGAGGGGCCGCTGTCGCAGGCCCACGCCGAGGTCGACCTCGTCACGACGCCGGCCGGCGACCCCGTGGCGATGGTCCACTGCATCAACGGCACGCTCGACCTGAACGCCTGGGTGGCGCTGTTCCGCGAGGCGGCCGGGCTCCTGGGGGCCGAGGTGGACGAGACCCGGGCGTTCGAGCTGCTCTACACCGCCGCGCTGGGGGCGGACGCCGACGGCGGCGGCCTGCTCGCCTACAACTACGTCGCCGGGGAGCACGTGACCGAGCTGGAGGAGGGGCGTCCGCTCCTCGTCCGGACGCCGGGGAGCTCGTTCAGCCTGGCCAACGTCATGCGGACGCACCTGTACGCGGCCTTCGGCGCGCTGCGGATCGGCATGGACGTGCTCGACGCCGAGGGCGTCGAGGTGGACGAGATGATCGCCCACGGCGGGGTGTTCGCCACCAAGCAGGTGGCGCAGCGCTTCCTCGCGGCGGCGATGCGGACGCCGGTGTCGGTCGGTGCCACGGCCGCGGAGGGCGGCGCCTGGGGCATGGCGTTGCTCGTGTCGTTCCTGCGCGCCGGTGGCGGCGACCTGGCCGCGTGGCTGGCGTCCGAGGTGTTCGGCGACGCCGCGGTCGAGACCGTGACCCCGGATGCGGCCGACGTCGCCGGTTTTGACACCTTCATGGCGCGCTACCGCGCCGGGCTCGCCATCGAGCGTGCGGCCGTCGACGCCCTGCCGTCCTGAGCACGTTCGTTTCCCGTCTGCCACCACCTGAGAGGACCCCGATGACCGACCCGCGCCTGGCCGAGTTTCGCGCCGAGATTGACCGCGTGAAGCAGGTGGTGACCGACCTGCACGCCGAGCTGCCCGCCAACGACCTCGTGACGTGGACCGCCGGCAACGTGTCCGAGCGCGTGCCGGGGGTCGACCTGTTCGTCATCAAGGCGTCGGGGGCCCGGTACCACACCCTGACGAGCGACGACATGGTGGTGTGCGACCTCGACGGCAACCGCGTGGAGGGGGAGCGCAAGCCGTCCTCCGACACTGCGGCCCACGCCTACGTGTACCGGGCGATGCCGCAGGTGCAGGGCGTGGTGCACACCCACTCGACCTACGCGACCGCCTGGTCGGCCCGGCGCGAGCCGATCCCGTGCGTGCTGACGATGATGGCCGACGAGTTCGGCGGCGACATCCCCGTCGGCCCGTTCGCGCTGATCGGCGACGACTCGATCGGCCGCGGCATCGTCGAGACGCTGCGCGACTCGCGCTCGCGGGCCGTCCTCATGGCCAACCACGGCCCCTTCACCATCGGCTCCTCGGGGCTGGACGCGGTGAAGGCGGCGGTGATGCTCGAGGAGGTGGCGCGGACCGTCCACACCGCGCGGCTGCTCGGGGAGCCGCAGCGGATCGACCAGGCCGACATCGACCGGTTGTGGGACCGGTACCAGAACGTCTACGGGCAGTGACGCGGCCCACCAACCAAGGGAGAACAAGATGAGTGAGCGCAAGCAGGTGTGGTTCCTGACCGGCAGCCAGGGGTTGTACGGCGAGGACGTCCTGACGCAGGTGGCCGACCAGAGTAGGACGGTGTCGGACGCGCTGGCGTCCGCCGAGCAGATGCCGGTCGAGGTGGTCGCCAAGCCGGTGCTGACCGACACGGCCGGCATCCGGCGCGTGATGATCGACGCGAACTCCGACGACGCCTGCGTGGGCGTCATCGCCTGGATGCACACGTTCAGCCCGGCGAAGATGTGGATCACGGGGCTCGACCTGTTGGCCAAGCCGCTGCTGCACCTGCACACGCAGGCCAATCGCGACCTGCCGTGGGCCACCATCGACATGGACTTCATGAACCTGAACCAGGCCGCCCACGGCGACCGCGAGTTCGGCTACATCCAGACGCGGCTGGGCAAGAACCGGACGACGGTGGCCGGGCACGTCTCGAACCCGTTGGTGGTGGAGCGCGTGGCCACCTGGGCCCGCGCCTGCCTGGGTGCGGCCGAGCTGGCGCAGCTCCGCGTCTGCCGCTTCGGCGACAACATGCGCTCGGTGGCCGTCACCGAGGGCGACAAGGTCGCCGCCGAGCTGACGTTCGGCGTCAGCGTGAACACGTGGGGCGTCAACGACCTCGTGGCGGTCGTGGACGCGGTGGCGGACGCCGACGTGGACGCGGTCGTCGAGGAGTACCTCGACCTGTACGACGTGGCCCCCGAGCTGCGCCCCGGTGGGGACCGAGCGGAGTCGCTGCGCTACGGCGCCCGCCAGGAGGTGGCGCTGCGGCGCTTCGTCGTCGACGGCGGCTTCGGGGCGTTCACGACGACGTTCGAGGACCTCGGCGGGCTGAAGCAGCTCCCCGGCCTGGCGGTGCAGCGGCTCATGGCCGACGGCATCGGGTTCGCCGGCGAGGGCGACTGGAAGACCGCGGTGCTGGGCCGCGTCCTGAAGACGATGGAGGTCGGCCTGCCGGGCGGCAGCTCGTTCATGGAGGACTACACCTACCACCTCGAACCCGGACGCGAGCTCTCGCTGGGGGCGCACATGCTCGAGGTGGATCCCTCCATCACCGGCGAGAAGCCGCGCATCGAGGTGCACCCGCTGGGCATCGGCGACCGGGAGGACCCGGTGCGCATGGTGTTCACCGCCGCGACCGGGCCGGCCGTGGTGCTCGGCCTGTGCGACCTGGGCGACCGGTTCCGCATGGTGAGCAACGACGTCGAGCTGGTCGAGCCGCTGGAGGACCTGCCGAACCTGCCGGTCGCGCGTGCGGTGTGGCGGGCGGACGCCGACTTCAGCACCTCGACGGAGTGCTGGCTGCTCGCGGGTGGGCCACACCACACGGTGTTGTCGACCTCGTTGCGGCGCGAGCACCTCGCGAACCTGGCGACGATGCTGGACGTGGAGCTCGTCTCCATCACGGGCCGGACCGAGACCGAACAGTTCGCCAAGGAACTGCGGTGGAACAACGCCTACCACCGCCTGGCCATGGGGTTCTGAGGGGGCAGCGTCAGCGCGGGGCTCTCACGACGCGGCGCAGGCCGCGCAGGTGCCGAACAGTTCGAGCTCGTGGTCGACGTCGATGAACGCGTGCCGCGCGGCGATCGTGCCGACGAGGGACTCGAAGTCATCGAGCTCGAACTCCACGGTTCTGCCGCAGGAGCGGCAGATCAGGTGGTGGTGGTGGCCGGTGCCCTGCCCGCAGGAACGGTAGGCGGCCTGGCCGTCGGGCGTCCGGATGACATCGGCCTCGCCGGCCTCGGCCATCGACTGGAGGCTCCGGTACACCGTCGCCAGCCCGATGCTCTCACCGGCGTGGCGGAGCAGGTCGTGGATGTCCTGGGCGGTGCGGAACTCCGCCAGACCGTCGAGGGCCTCGGCGACGGCCGTCCGCTGCCGGGTGCGGCGTTGCGGTGTCTGCGTCATGGCAACCTCCTCGCGGGGGAGCCTACCCGGACGTCCTTGCGGGCGGCGTGGCAGCTAGGGTGACGGCCATGGTCGTGGTCAACCGGTTCCGCGTGGCGCAGGACGCCGCCGCCTCCTTCTCGGGGCGGGCGGACGCGGTGGCCGCGTTCTTCGGGTCGTGCCCGGGCTGTGAGGGCGCCGAGGTGGTGCGCAACCTGGACGACCCCGAGCTGTGGGCGATCGTGACGCGCTGGGCCGACGTCGGCTCCTACCGCCGCTCCTTCAACGGCTACGAGGCCAAGATGGCCCTCATGCCGCTGCTCGGCGAGGCCATCGACGAGCCGAGCGCCTACGCCGACCCCGCCGACGTCGGGTTCAACGTCCCCCGGGGCAGCTGAGCCGGCCCTAGCGCCCACGGGCCGCGTCCCACAGCAGCCGTCGCTCGATCGGGCTCAGCTGCCCGGCCGCGACCCGAGCGCTCAACCACGGTTGGAGCACCGCCTCGTATCGGCGTGGGGGGACGCCCTGGGTGGGGATGAGATCCTGCAGCGTGCAGCCGGTGGTGAGGAACCGGTTGCGCACGGTGGTCGTGCGGCCGAGCAGCGTCACGTACGGCCGCGTGTCCGGCGCGGCGCAGTCGGTGGCGGCCGGCCCGTACTGACCCAGGTGCGTGAAGCTCCGGGCACCCTCGGGGCGCACGGTCGTCCACAACGAGCCGTCGGGGGAGAGCTCCCACCGCTGCGTCCCCTCGCTGAGCAGGGTGGTGGCGACGAAGACCAACGGATCGACCACGACGACGGCGTCGTCGACGCTGGCGTACAGGTAGCCGTTGGGGTGGAAGACGAGCTCGCCCTCACCGGGCTGGACGGGCCCGGAGGTGCCGAGGTGCAGCGTCCGGGTCACCGCGAGCGTGTCCGGGTCGGCCTCGAACAGCGTGTGGTCGGCCAGGCCGTAGAGCAGTCCGTGGTGCTCCACGAGCGCGTTGACGCTGCGGGCGCCCTCCACCGGGGTGACCGACGCGACGACGGACTTCGTTGCGGCGTCCCACGCGATGAGGGTGCCGGAGCCGGGCACGGGTTGCGTTCCGGTGCCGCCCACGGTGGACGACCCGGCGAACACCCGCGAGCCGACGAACGCGAGCGCGGCGATCGTGTGGTCGGGCACCACGTCGACGGTGACGTCGACGGCCCCGGTGGTGGGGTCGAGGACGGCGATGGCCCCGCCGTGCAGCCCGTAGTCGGGGTTGGTGCCGTACCAGATCCGGCCCTCGTGTTCCTTCGCCTCGATGGGGCGAATCTGCTGGTGGGAGTCCTTCAGCGTCGCGTGGGTCGTCAGGGTGGGCGAGGAGGAGGACGAGAAGGGTGCGCTGACCAGCGTGCCGTTGGGGTAGACCCCGGCGTGGATGACGCCGTCGACCAGCGTCCAGTCCTCCACCTGCCCGAAGCGGGTGAACGGCGTGGCGGTTCCGCGCGCCACGTCCCAGCGGCTCGTGTCCCCATTGAGGAACGCGTTGACCAGCACTTGGCTGCCGTCGGCGTTGGGGAGGACGTGCTGCAGCGGGGACGGCACGCGGGGGATGTCGTACTGCAGCCGCTGCCAACGACCGCTGTCGATGTTGAGCATGAAGCCGCCGCCGGAGTAGTTGCCGGCGAGGGCGTAGAGGACGTCCTGGCCGTTCTCCACCGTCCAGCCGTACCCGATCAGGGCCCCGCGCACGGTGGTGTTGGCCCCGGTGCGCGCGACGGTGTCGGTGGCGAGGTCATAGCGGACCACCTCGACGCTGTTGCGGCCGTTCACCACCTGGGTGCTGGAGAAGTAGACGCCACCCTGCTTGGCCTCGGAGACGCCGCGGGCGCTGAGCGGGTAAGCGGTGAAGGGGAGGCTGGCGGACACGTCGGTGAAGGCGACCTCGGTGAATGACTCGGCGTCGACGACCCGGACGTACCCGCCCCAGTTCACGAACACCCTTCCCTCGGCGTAGTCGAGGTCAGAGACGGAGCTGACGGCCTTGGGGGCGGCGGCCAGGGTGACCTCGGCCAGCGCACCGGTGGTGAGGTCGAACCGGTAGAGGTGGGCGGTGGCCTGCGTGCCGATCCACAGGGCGTGGCGGTCGGGGTCATAGACCGTGCGTGTGTACTGGACGGAGGCGTCCGGAATGGGCACCTGCAGGTCGGTGAAACCGACGCCGTCGGCGTACGACCACACGGTCGCCTGGGGGTAGGAGCCGCCGTAGACCGTGCCGTCGGGGGCGAACGAGAGGCCGTAGAGGTAGGTCGCCCCGCCCGGGGCCTGACCCAGGTCGGTCATCTCGGCGGTCGCCGGATCCCATCGGTAGAGGTGGCCGTCGGTGTAGGTGGCGGCGTACACGCGGCCGTCCGGGGCCACCTGCACCATGGGGGCGCCGGATGCGCCCACCATGGGGTACTGGCCCAGCAGGGTGTTCGTGCCCGAGGTCGCGGTGGACACGTTGAGCGCGGCGTCCTCACCCATGGGGGCCGCGTAGGCGACGAAGGTGCCGTCCGGGAGGTGCCCGAAGTCGCCCTCCACGACCGTGAGGGAGCTGATCGGCGAGCCGAGGTCGGTGAGGGCACCCCCGGGCGCCGGGGGAGCGGTGTAGCTGGCGGGCAGGGGATTCTCCGCGGCGTGGGCGGGTGCCACGAGACAGACGGACGCCGCGAGGGCGGCGGCGAGGACGCCGAACAGGGGCCGTCGAGCAGAACGCAGGGCCATGGTTCCTCCAGGGGATGTGGTCACCGGTGACTTGGTCTGGACACCACGGTAAACGTATTCTACGGCGTCCGACAAGGGGTCGCGCGGGCCTGTTCCGAGGCGCAGAAAAGCTTTGCTCCCTGTGCGGCCCGGGCGCTAGCGTGGAGCACCGGGGCCGGGCGGCCTCGTCTCAAGACGCAGGGGGCAGGAGCGACCGGTGGAACTCACCCAGCGACAACCGTTCGGCGCCGAGGCGCTCGAGAACTGCGCCGCCGCGCTGGCGTCCGGCAGCCTGTCCAGCGTGAACGGGCCGTTCACCGCGCGGTTGGAGGAGGGGTTCGCGTCCTTCTACGGCGCGGCCCACGCGGTGGCGGCCTCCTCCGGCACCGCGGCGCTCCACACCGCCGTCGCGTCCCTGCGTCTCGAACCCGGCACCGAGGTGGTCGTGGCGCCGATCACCGACGCCGGTTCGGTGGTGCCCCTGCTGTACGAGGGTCTCATCCCGACGTTCTGTGACGTGGACGAGCACCTCGCCATGACGGTCGAGGGCGTCGAGGCGGCGTTGACCGAACGCACCGGCGCCATCATGCTCGTTCATCTGTTCGGGGGCGTGTCGGACGCGGCGGCGCTCCGCCGGCTCGCCGACGAGCGGGGCCTGTTCCTCATCGAGGACTGTTCCCAGGCGCACGCCACGCGCCTGGGTGACCGTTTCGTCGGCACCTTCGGGCACCTCGGCGCGTTCAGCATGCAGCAGACCAAGCACATGACCAGCGGCGACGGCGGCGTGGTGATCACCGATGACGACGAGCTCGCCGCGCGCATGCGGCTGTTCCGCGACAAGGGCTGGGACCGGTCCTCCCCGCACGCCCGCGCCTACCCCCACCTCGGGCTCAACTACCGCATCACCGAGCTGCAGTCCGCCGTCGCCCTGCCCCAGCTCGCGACGCTGCCGGCCGTCGTCGCGCGGCGCCGAGCGATCGCGGCCCGGCTGGACGAGGCCGTCGCGCAGGCGCCCGGCGCGACGGTCTGGCAGCCACCTCCCGGCGGGCCGGCGTCGTACTGGTGCTACCCGTTCTACGTGGCCCCAGAACGCCGCGACGCCGTGGCCGCGGCGCTGCGCGAGGCGGGGGTGCCCGTCACGGGTGGCTACATCGGCGCGCCGATCTTCGAGTGCCTGGCCGCGACCCACGAGCAGCGCACGTTCGGTTCCTCGGGCCACCCCTTCCCCCTGGCCGGCGAGGGCTTCTCGTATGCCGACGTGGCGGTGCCTCACGCCCGAGCGGCGTTGGACCGGGTGGTGGTGGTGTGGATTCACGAGCACCTCACCGACGCCGACACCGACGCCATCGCGGCGGCCATCACCGAGGCCTGCAACAGGGGTGCGGCGTGAGCGCCGGCACAAACGCTGCGGCCCTGCAGGTGTGGGACGCCGACCTGCTGGTGGGGCGCGACCCGGTGACCGCCGTGCGCACCGCGGTGCCGGATCTGGCCGCCTGGCTGGCGGCGGGGGCCGGCGTCCCGATCGTCGGCGGCGTGCTGGGCTCCCTGCGGGCGATGACGTTCGACGCCGCGTCCGGCAACGCGGAGGCGGTCGAGGCCGCACGCACGCTCGGCCTGGTGCCCTCCCTCACCCTGGAGACGCGCGACTGGCTGGGGGCGAGGGCGGCGCTGGCGGCGGCCCCGGACGGCACGGTGGTTCGGTTGGCGCCGCAGCGGCAGGACTGTCTGCCCACCCATCCGGGGTTCGCCGCGATCGTCCGGGCCTGCGCGGAGCGTGATCTCGTCGTGTTCGCCGAGGGTGACGTCCGGGTGTGGGGGCCCGCCTACGCCGGCCGGGGGTTGCGCGTGGTGTTCCTCGACGCCCACTTCTACCATCTGGGCGACCTCGTGGCGCTGGCCGCCGACGAGCCGGGGTTCCACGTGTCGACGCGGCTGCTGAACGGGCCGGACTCCCTCGAGATCGTGGTCGACGAGCTCGGATCGGACCGGTTGGTGTTCGGTTCCCGCGCCGGCTTCCACGAGGGGCGCTCCGCGGTCGAGCGGCTGTTGACGTCCACCTTGGACGACGAGGCGCGGCGCGCCGCGGCGTCCGGGAATCTCGCCCGTCTGGTGGGGCGCGCATGATCGTCGACGCCCACGCCCACTGGGGCCCTTGGTTCTTCTCGATGGAGACCGGCTCGCTGGCGCTCAACCGCGCGCTGCTCGACCGATTCGGCATCGACGTGCAGGTGGTGAGCGCCATCGAGGCGATCACCTACGACCCCGTCAGCGGCAACGCGGCGCTGGAGCGGGAGTTCGCGAACGCCGACGACCCCCGCCTGCGGGGCTACGTCACCATCGACCCCCGCGACCTGGCGGCCGCCGAACGGGATCTGGGTCGGCTCACCCGGCCGCGCTGGGTGGGGGTCAAGATCCACACGCACTACACGGCCACCCCCATCGCGTCGGGCGCGATGCGGGACGCGCTGCGGCTCGCCACGGACGCCGGCCTGCCGGTCCTCGTGCACACGTGGGGTGGGGACGTGGTCGACCTCGCCGACCAGGCGGCGGCCATCGACGGGGCGCGCCTCATCGCCGGCCACATGGGGGCCAACGCGTGGCGGCTGGTGCCCGACGCGCGGCGCCGCTCCGACCGGATCTGGTTCGAGCCGTGCTGGTCCCAGCCCGAGGCGCACCGCATCCGCTGGGTCTTGGACGCCATCGGCGCCGACCGGCTGGTGTTCGGCACCGACGCCACGCTGATCGATCCGTCGGTCACCTTCGGGGCGGTCCACGCTGCGAGGCTCTCCGACAGTGAGCGCGCCGCGGTGATGGCCGGCAACGCCGCCGACCTCCTCGGGCTCTGACCCCGCCCCCCAACCGGCGCCTGCGGTCAGGACAGCCAGGCGTCCCGGTGCTCGGCGATGAAGTCCTCATCGAGCAGGTCGGGGAACCGGCGGCGGGCCGCCGCGATGAGGTCGGCCTGCCCCGGTGAGACCCGCTCGGTCGGCGCCAGACAGCGCGCCGAGGGGGCCAGGCCCTGCTGGCGCAGCACCTCGTTGACGCCGGCCACGCAGCCGGCGAACTGGTGGACCACGTCGAAGACCGCGGCGTTGACCTCAGTGAGGTCCTGGCCCAGGGCGAGCAGATCGGGCGACGCGTCGCTGGCCGCCAGGCAACGTTGCGTCAGCTGCGCGGCCGCCCGGGTGCCGACGGCGAACTGCCCGAGGAGACCGCCGGCGCAGCGCAGCTCGCGCTCGACACCGCCCACGACGCGGCGGTGCGGGGTGACGAGGTCGGCGACGATGGCGTCGTCGTTGCCGGTCAGGAGCGCCACGTCGCGCCACCGGTCGGACGTGAGGATCGCCGACGCGACGTCCCGCGTCCGGTAGCGGTCGAACGGCGCGGCCTTGACCCCGATGCACGTCGGCTGCTCGACCAGCCGCTGCCAGAACCGCGGTGAAAGGTAGCGTCCGCCCACCGACTCCTGCAGGTAGAACCCGATGGTCGGCAGCGCGGCACCGACGGCCGCGGCCCGGTCCAGGATCGCGTCCTCGCCCGCGTCGGGGGCGCCACGGCTGCTCAGCAGCACGGCCCGGTAGCCCAGGGACGCCGCCGCCTCGGCCTCGGCCACCGCCTGGTCGGTGTCCCCGCTCACCCCGGCGACCAGCGTCGCATCCAGACCGGAGGCCGCCAGCTCGTCGTGGACGAGCTCCCAGACGTCGCACAGCAGCGCGCGGTCGTCGTGCAGCTCGAACTGCGTGGTGTGGACTCCGACCGCCAGCCCGGCGACACCGGCGGCCAGGTGGTAGCGGACCACCGCGCGCTGGGCGCGCCAGTCGATGCGCCCGTCGGCTCCGAGCAGCAGCGGCATGGCGGGGATCGCACCGCCGAGCGCGGGTGGCCGCGCCGTCGCCAGCGCGCCGGGCCCGCTCGAGGTGGCGGAGGTCATCAGAATCTCCCGTCTCGGGTCTGGAACTTGGTCGCCTTGCCGAGCTGGCGCCCCCCGGCGGCGATCCACGCGGCCGTCCACGCCCGGGCCTGGGCCAGCCCCACGGTGGGGTAGCCGAACAAGGCGTGGCAGCGCGACGCGTCCGAGAGCAGCGCCTCGGGCGCCTCCGCCCCGACGATGTGCGCCTCGCGCCCGAGCAGGGCGGCGAACTGCTCGGCGAGGCGGCGGGTGGAGGCCTTCTCCGGGCCGGTCCCGTTGAGGACGAAGGGTTCCGGTGCGGCGTGCTCCAGGAGCCGGATGCTCCAGTCGGTGGAGTCGCGCTGCCACACGACGTTCACCGCCCCCATGGTCACGTCGACCTCGGCACCGGAGGCCACCTTGCCCGCGATGTCGGCGAGCACGCCGTAGCGCAGCTCGACGGCATAGTTGAGGCGGTAGATCGCGACCGGCGTGCCCCACTGCGCGGCGGCGTGGGCGAAGGCCTGCTCCCGGGCCAGGCAGCTCTGGGCGTAGGTGCCGACGGGTCCGACCGGATCGGTCTCGGAACAGCCCCCCGAGTGCGGTGGCACGAACGGGTAGACGTTCCCGGAGCTGTAGACCACCGTCGGGACGCCCCGGTAGCGCGACGCGGCCAACCCGGGCACCACGGCGTTCATCCACCACGTGAGGTGCTGGTTGCCCGTCGAGCCGAACTTGTTCCCGGCCAGGAAGAAGACCGCCCCGGCGTCGGGCAGCCCGGCCCAGGCATCGGGATCGGCGAGGTCGGCGGTCACCGGCTCGACGCCCCAGCGGATCAGCCGGTCGCGCACGTCGGCGTCGGACCACCGGCTGATCGCCAGCACCCGCCGCGGCGAGCCCGCGGCGTCCAGCGCCCGCCGGAGCATGCGGCACAGGGTGGGGCCCACCTTGCCGCCCGCCCCGAGCACCACGATGTCGCCGGTGGTGGACGCCAACGCCGCGGCCACGGCGTCCGACGGCGCCGAGAGCTGCTCCTCGAGGGCCGCCTCGGTGGTGGGCATGTCGGTCACGGGTGGCCTCCTCAGCCCTTGATTCCGGTGGACGCGATCGAGTTGACGAGGTGCCGCTGCAGCAGGAAGAAGATGACGAGGCAGGGGATGACCGTGATCAGCGCCCCGGCCATCACCTCCGAGCGGGCAACCTGCTCGCTCTGCAACGTCGCGAGGCCGACGGTCAGCGTCCGCATGGCGTTGGACTGCGCCATGACGAGCGGCCAGAGGAAGTCGTTCCAGTGCCACAGGAAGACGAAGATGCCCAGCGTCGCCAGGATCGGCTTGGTGAGCGGCAGCACGATCTGCCAGAAGGTGCGCCACTCGCCGGCACCGTCGACGCGGGCGGCGTCGAAGAGCTCGTCGGGCAGGTCGCGGATGAACTGGCGCATGAGGAACACCGCCTGGCTGTTGGCCAGCGTCGGCACGATAAGACCCCAGAACGTGTTCACGCCCTCGAGCCGGGCCATCAGGATGAAGAGCGGGATCAGCATGGCCTGGAAGGGCACCATGAGCGTGGCGAGGAACGACCAGAACAGGATCTCCCGCCCCGGGAACCGCTTCTTCGCGAAGGCGTACCCCGCCATGGCGGCGGTGAGCAGCACGATCACGACGCTCACGACGGAGTAGACCAGGCTGTTCCACGTCCAGCGCACGAAGTTGCCGGACGCCAGCGTGGCGCGAAGGTTGTCCAGGGTGAGGGACGCCGGCCACGTCTGCGGGATCGTCGGTGCATAGGGCGGGCTCAGGGCGAGGACGACGACCATGAGGAACGGTGTGACGGTGCCGAGCGCCAGGAGGCCGGCGAGCAGGTGCGCGGGGGTGAGGCGTCGCTTGGTCATGCCGTCTCCCGGTCGAGCACGAGGCGCTGCACCAGCGAGAGAACCAGCACGATCGCGAACAGCACGACGCCGACGGCCGCGGCCTGACCGAAGTTGAAGTACCGGAACGCCGAGTCGTAGAGGAAGTACACGAGCGAGTAGGACGCCCGCGCCGGGCCGCCGCCGGTCATGACGTAGGCGGTGTCGAACACCTGGAACGCGGCGATGGTCTCGATGACGAGAACGAAGAACAGGCTGGGGCGCAGGAGGGGCAGGGTGATGTGGCGGAACTGGCGCCACGCGGTGGCGCCGTCGATGCGGGCCGACTCGTAGAGCTCCTCGGGAATCGTCTTGAGGCCGGCGAGCAGGATCAGCATCGAGTAGCCGTAGCCGTGCCACACCGACGCCGACGCGATGGAGGTCAGGATCAGCGGCTGGGCTCCGGACAGGAACGGGATGGGTGCCTGGCCGAGGGCGCCCACGACCGCGTTGATCGGCCCCTCCAGGGAGAGCAGCCACGTCCAGATGATGCCGGCGAGGACGAAGGAGGTGACGTACGGCAGGAACATCATGGAGCGGAACAGACCGGAGCCCCACACGATGTGGTTGAGCAGCAGCGCGATGCCCAGCGCCACGGCGAGCACGAGCGGCACGTAGATCACCGCGTAGAGCAGGGTCGTGGCCAGGGCGTTGCGGGCCACCTCGCTGGTGAAGAAGTCGGCGTAGTTCTTGAGGCCCACGACGTCGAAGTCCCCGGAGAGCTTGTAGTTGGTGAAGCTCAGCCCGATGGCCCCCAGCGCCGGGAAGGCGCGGAACATGACGAACAGCACCAGCATGGGCAGCACGAACAACAGCCCGGCGGTCATGTCCCGGCGACGCGCGGCACGGCCGGGGACGCGCGGGGCGGAGCCGGTGCGTGTTCGACGGGGGTCAGCCGGCACGTCGGCCGCGATGACGGACGCCATGGTGCTCCCTCCTGGGTGGGGATCCTCGGGTGGGGATCCGTGGCGGGGGGAGGACCCGGCCGGCCTGGCGACGGGCCGGGTCCTCTGCAGGGACGGGTCAGCTCTGCAGGATGGCGTTGCACTCGGTCTCGGCGTCGGCGAGCGCCTGCTCCACCGTCTTGGTGCCCTGGAGCGCCGCCTGGATGTGCGCGGACAGCGCAGCCATCACCTGGCGCGAGTGCGGGTTGACCTCACCGGGGCGGGCGTACTGCAGCGCCGCCTGGAACGGCTCGTTGAGCGGGTCGGAGCTGTCCGCCGTGGCGTCGGTGCGGGCCGGGAAGTAGCCGGACGCCTCCGACAGGCTGGTCTGGAACTCCGCGGAGGAGAGGTAGCGCGCCACCACCTCGGCGGTGCCGTCATCATCGCTGATGGACGTCCGCGCCAGCAGGCCGGGCAGGCCGAACGTGACCTGCTCCTCACCCGTGAGGGGTGCGCCGACGGCGACGGCGTCCTCGCCGAGGGCGGTCTGCAGGGTCACGGCGTCCGCCTTGACGGCCATCGGGGTCATCGCGATCGTGCCGTTGGTGAGGCCCGACCCCTCGACGGTGTTCTCCTTGGTGGCGGCGTCGGCCGGGAGGGCGTTGGCGTTCTTGAGGTCGACGAGCAGTTGCAGCGCGGCGCGGCCCTCGTCGGAGTTGAAGGCCACGGATTCCCCGTCGTCGGCGAACACCGAGCCCCCGGCCTGCCACAGGAACGGGTAGTACGTCATGTTCAGGGTGGCGACGCCGGAGTAGTCCATGAGGGTGATGCCGTTGGCGGCCAGGGCCGGCGCGGCCGCGGTGAGGTCGTCCCAGGTCTCGGGCAGCTCCGTGATGCCCGCCGCCTCGAAGAGCGGCTGGTTGTACACCGGCGCGATCACCGTGTGGTAGAGCGGCACCGCGTAGATCTCGCCGTCGACCGTGGCGGCCGTGACGGCGGATTCCAGGAACGCGGGATCCTGGGCGTCCGCCAGCGACTTCAGGCCGCCGTTGTCGACGAAGCCGGGCAGCGAGTCGGGCGTGAGGAGCACCAGGTCGGGCCCGGTGTTGGACGCGATCGCCGTCGCCACCTGCTCGTCGCGGCCGGCCCACGGCTGCAGCTCGATCGTGAGGTCGATGGACGGGTGGTCCGCCTCGAAGGCGCTCTCGGCGTCCGCCCAGAAGGTCTGGGAGGCCGCGTCGTCGGCGATGACCGGGTACATCCACACCGTGACGTCGCCGCTGGGCTCACCGCCGGCGGTGTCCGTGCCGGCCGTGGTGCCGGGTGTTGCGGCGTTCCCCGAGCAGCCGGCGAACGCGAGGGTGAGGAGCGTGGCACTGGCCACGAGTCGTGACTTCATGGGGAACCTCCTGACGTGGGACTGCCCGGGTGACAATCCGGCTCCGACGCCTCCTGCGGCAGGAAACGTTTACTATGGCGGTGACAATAGCGCTGCCCAGGCCCGGTGGGAAGCGGTCTCGGCGCGTTTCGGAAGGGAGGTGCGGCGTGCGGATCGGCCTGGTGGGTGACGAGAGCAGCCACGCCGACGCGCTGGCGGGGTGGCTGGCCCGGCATCCGGATGCCGGGGCCCGTCTCACCGCCGTGGTCGCCCCCACGCGGGGCTGGGAGGGCCTCGACGTTGTCGCCGAGCCGCCCGATCTCGTGGGGCTGGTGGACGCCGCCGTCGTCCTGGGCCGCGACGGATCGCACCACCGCGGCGCCGCCGAACCGCTCCTGCGTGCCGGTTTGAGCGTGTTCGTCGACAAGCCCTTCGCGCTGACGAGCCGGGACGCCGCCGCGCTGATCGCCCAAGCTCGGGCGGCGGGCGGGCGGGTGACGAGCTTCTCCGCCCTGCGGTGGCACCGGGGGGTGGCCGGCGTGTCGCCGGCCCGCCCAGATGACGTGCGCGTCGTCCGGGTGAGCGGACCGACGGACCCGGCGTCCCCCCACGGTGGCCGCGCCTTCTACGCCCCGCACGCCATCGAGCTGGCCCTGGCGCTCGCCCCAGGCCCCGTGCGCGATCTCAGCGCCCACCCCACGCGGGAGGGGGTGGTGCTGCGCTGCCGTACCTCCTGCCCCATCGAGATTCGACTGCTCGGGCAAGAAGCGCCGTTTCGCGCCCGCGTCACCACACCGTCGGGGGCCCGGCAGGCGGAGCTGCCCCTGGGCCCGGACTATTTCGACCCCGCCGCGGCGGCGATCATGCGCTTCCTGGCCGGGGGACCGTCGCCCGTGGCCCACGCCGAGGTGCTCGACGGCGTCCGGCTGCTGGAGGCCGCGCTGCGGGCCGAGGCCTGCCCGGGGCGTTAGAGTCCGGGCCATGGGTGGCAACCTCAAGCAGGTCGCCCGCGAGGCGGGAGTCTCGCTGGCGACGGCCTCACGCGTGCTGTCGGGCAGCAGCTACCCCGTGAGCGCCGAGCTGCGCGAGCGCGTCGTCGAGGTCGCCGCACGGCTCGACTACGTGCCCAACGCGCAGGCGCGCGCCCTGATCACCGGCAACGCGCGCACCGTCGGGGTGCTGGTGGGCCAGGTCGGCGACCACTACTTCGACGCGCTGGTCGACGGCGTCCGCCGTGTCGCGGCCGAGGAGTCGTGCCTGGTCACCGTCGTGAGCACCGATCGTGACCCGGAGCGGGAGCTGGCCAGCTTTCGCCAGCTGCAGTCCCACGGAGCGAGCATCATCATCGTGGCCGGGTCCGGCCTCGACGACGAGGAGTACCGCGTGGGCCTGGCGGCGCGGGTGGCGTCGTTCTCCCAGACCGGTCGGGTGGTGCTGCTCGGGCGTCACGAGCTGGACGCGGGCGTGCCCGCGGTGCGCGTCGAGGCGGACAACCACGGTGCCGGCCACGCCCTGGGCGCCCACCTGCGCCGCCTCGGGCACACCCGCGTCGGTGTGCTCTCGGGCTCGGGGGTGGTGACGTCCACGGTGGACCGCGTGCGCGGGGTCGCCGACGGGCTGGGGCGGGCACCGACCGTGGTGCAGGTGCCGCAGACGCGTGACGGGGGGTACGCCGGCATGTCCCAGCTGCTCGCCCTGGACGCCGACCTCACCGCGGTGGTCGCCACCGCGGATCAGATGGCCATCGGCGCCCTCGCCTACTGTCGCGACCACGGCCTCGCGGTGCCCACCGACATGTCGGTGGCGGGCTGCAACGACATCTGGGTGGCCCGTGACCTCACCCCGTCGCTCACGACCGTGCACATCCCGTTGGAGGAGATGGGCGGCGCCGCCCTGCGCCTGGCTCTCGCGGAGGAGAACGGCGGGTTGAAGCGCCAGTTCTTCCCCGTCCAGCTCGTCGTGCGCGAGTCGACGGGGCCCTCCCCGGACGCCTGAGCAGCCGCCCCCTGGTGGGCGGGCGGGCTGACGAGCCGGGTGTAGTGTGCGGCCGTGAAGCGCTGGATCGTGCGGGTGTTCGCCGTGGTCGTGGGGGTGTTCCTGCTGGCCGGGTGCTCCGACCTGCCCCGTGACCCGGACGGCACGTTGGAGCGCGTGCGCTCCACCGGCGTGCTGCGGGCGGGGGCGTCCGGGAGCGAGGGCGCGGTGGTCGTGAAGGACGGCCGGGTGTCCGGCCCGGAGGCCGACCTGGTCGAGGGTTTCGCCGACTCTCTGGGCGTGCGCGTCGAGTGGCGCCCGGGCGGGGAGCAGGAACTCGTGGCGGCGATGGAGGACGGCGAGCTGGACGTCCTGGCCGCCGGGTTCGCCGACGACACGCCGTGGGCCGACACGGTGGCGGTGACCCGGGTCTACGGTGCCGGGAAGGTGGGCGGAGACGACGTCGGGCGCGTGTTGGCCGTTCCCCTGGGGGAGAACGCCCTGCTCGTCGCGCTGGAGACCTACCTCGACCGGGCCACGCCGTGAGCGGGCCGTCGAGGGTCGCCCGCTTCGGCAACACCGAGCTGCCACCGGAGCAGGAGGCGGCGCTGCGGCGCGCCCGGCGGCTGGAGTGGGTGAGCCTGGCGTTCCTGACCAGCGGCGTCGTGGTGGTCTACCTCGTCATGGGCAACAGCCAGGCGATGAAGGTGGCCTGGATCGAGGACCTGCTCTCCCTGATCCCGCCCCTCGCCTTCCTGCTCGCGACGAGACGGGCGGGGCGGCGTCCGAGCGTCAGCCATCCGTACGGTCACCACCGGGTCGTGGGTTCGGCGCACCTGACGGCGGCGGTCGCCCTGCTCAGCATGGGGCTGTTCCTGGTGTTCGACTCGGGCTCGGGGCTGCTCGCCGGCGAGCACCCGCCGATCGGCACGGTGCAGCTGTTCGGGCAGACGGTGTGGACCGGGTGGCTGATGATCGCCGCGATGGTCTACACCGGCGTCTTCCCGGTGATCCTGGGCCGTCGGAAGTTGCCGCTGGCGCGGGACCTGCACGACAAGGTGCTCTACGCCGACGCCGACATGAACAAGGCCGACTGGATGACCGCGGCGGCCGCCATCGTGGGCGTGCTGGGCATCGCCTACGGCGTCTGGTGGCTGGACGCCGTGGCCGCGCTCGTGATCGCCGGCAGCATCCTGCACGACGGGGTCTCCCAGCTGCGCGGGGCGGTCCGCGACCTGCTGGACGGCGAGGCCCGCACCTTCGACGACTCCGACGTCCACCCGGTGGTCGACGACATCCTCGAGGCGGCCCACTCCCGGGCGTGGGTGGATCGGGCGGGCTGCCGCGTCCGCGACCAGGGCCACGTGTTCCACACCGAGGTGTTCGTGGTGCCGGTCGGGCCGCTTGGCGCCGAGCAGTGCGACGAGCTGGCCGAGGCCATCGGCCGCCTGGACTGGAAGCTCGACGACGTGGTCGTCGCCCCCGTCGGCGCGTTGCCCCCCGGCGTGCGGACGCGTCCCCGGGCGGCAACGGAGTCCTGAGCTCGCGGCGTCCCTGCCGTTGGCGGCGCCACCCTGCCATGGGTGCCGCCACCCTGCCCTTCCGAACACCACCCTGCCCCTCCGATCACCACCCTGCCCGCAACCCACCACCCTGCTGCTGCAACGCTGGGGAAGTGGGACGCCGACAGGGTGGCGGCACCAACGGCAGGGACGCGGCACCAACGGCAGGGAGGTGGCACCACCGACAGGGTGGCGGCGCCCGGGGTCGGCGGCTTCGAGCGCGATCGCGGGGCGTCCACGATGGTGGCCCGGACGCGGCGCACCGGTAGGCTTGCGCGCCGGGGTGGGTGCCAGCCGGGCATCCCCGGCCGACCAGGAGGCACAGCAGTGGCCAGCAAGCTCGACAACGTCATCAGCCTCACGAAGCGCCGCGGCTTCGTGTACCCGTGCGGTGAGATCTACGGCGGGACGCGCGCGGCGTGGGACTACGGGCCCTATGGCGTCGAGCTCAAGGAGAACATCAAGCGGCAGTGGTGGAAGGCCGTGGTGCAGAACCGGCCGGACGTGGTCGGGCTCGACTCCTCGATCATCCTGCCCCGCCAGGTGTGGGTCGCCTCGGGCCACGTCGGGGTCTTCTCCGACCCGCTGACCGAATGCCAGAGCTGCCACAAGCGCTGCCGCTCCGACCAGCTCGAGGACGCCTTCGCGTTCAAGAAGGGCCGTGCGCCGGAGTCGCTGGCCGAGATCAACTGCCCCGAGTGCGGCACCCTCGGCCAGTTCACCGAGCCGCGTGACTTCAACATGATGCTCAAGACGTACCTCGGCGTCATCGAGGACGAGTCGGGGCTGCACTACCTGCGCCCCGAGACCGCGCAGGGCATCTTCGTGAACTTCGCCAACGTGCAGCAGACCAGCCGCATGAAGGTGCCCTTCGGCATCGGCCAGGTCGGCAAGAGCTTCCGCAACGAGATCACGCCCGGCAACTTCATCTTCCGCACCCGCGAGTTCGAGCAGATGGAGATGGAGTTCTTCGTCGAGCCGGGCACGGATGAGGAGTGGCACCAACACTGGATCGACGCCCGCCGCGACTGGTACGTCGACCTCGGCATCGACCCCGAGCACCTCCGCCTCTACGAGCACCCCGCCGAGAAGCTCAGCCACTACAGCAAGCGCACGGTCGACATCGAGTACGACTTCGGGTTCACCGGCGGCGACGGCTGGGGCGAACTCGAGGGCATCGCGAACCGCACCGACTTCGACCTCGGCACGCACAGCGAGCACTCGGGGCAGGACCTCTCCTACTTCGACCAGGCCAAGAACGAGCGCTACCTGCCCTACGTCATCGAGCCGGCGGCCGGGCTGACGCGCTCGCTCATGGCCTTCCTCGTCGAGGCCTACACCGAGGAGGAGGCCCCCAACGCCAAGGGCGGCACCGACACCCGTACGGTCCTGCGCCTCGACCCGCGCCTCGCGCCGGTCAAGGTGGCCGTCCTGCCGCTCTCGCGCAACGAGAAGCTGTCACCCAAGGCGCGCGACCTGGCCGCCGAGCTCCGCAAGCACTGGAACGTCGAGTTCGACGACGCCCAGGCGATCGGACGCCGCTACCGCCGCCAGGACGAGATCGGCACCCCGTACTGCGTGACGGTCGACTTCGACACCCTGGAGGACAACGCGGTGACGATCCGCGAGCGCGACACGATGGCCCAGGAGCGGGTCTCGCTCGAGCAGGTCGCCGGCTACCTCGCGGGACGCCTCATCGGCTGCTGAGCCGCCCGCCCGTAGGGTGGAGCCGTGACCTCACCGCTGCGCTTCACCCTGCGGGCCGCCGGCGTCAGCCTCGTGCTGGACGCCTCCGACGGCCACCTGCCCACGGTCCTGCACTGGGGTGCCGACCTCGGCGCCCAGGACGCCGACGCCCTGGCCCAGCTCGCGGCGGCCGTGGCGCCCACGCCGCTGCCGAACGGTCCGGACGCCCCGGTGCGCGTGGCGTTGGTGCCCGAGCAGGCCAGCGGGTGGGTGGGGCGTCCGGGTCTGACGGGCTGGCGCGACGGTGGCGTCGACTGGTCGCCTCGCTGGAGGGTCACGGACGTCGCCAGCGAAGGCACGCCGATCCGCGACGGCGCCGACCTCGGCGCGGCGGCCGTCACGGTCACCGCGTCCGACGCCGAGGCGGGGCTGATCTTGACCCTCGAGGTCGAGCTGACCCCGCAGGGCCTGGCGCGCGCCCGGGCCTCGGTGGCGAACGACGCGGCCACCGACTACCACGTGGGCGAGCTCCTCGTGACCTTCCCGGTGCCGCGGCGGGCCCGCGAGATCCTCGACCTGGCCGGCTCCTGGGGCGCCGAGCGGCATCCGCAGCGGCGGGCGCTCACCGTCGGCGTCCATCTCCGCGAGGGACGACACGGCCGAACCGGCGCGGACGCCGCGACCATCCTGCACGTCGGCGAGCCCGGGTTCGGTTTCGCCCGCGGCGAGGTGTGGGGCGTCCACACCGCGTGGAGCGGCAACCACGTCCACTACGCCGAACGCGACGCCTCGGGCCACCAGCTCATCGGCGGAGGCGCACTGCTGCTGCCCGGTGAGGGTCGGCTGGGGCCCGGGGCGTCCCACCGGGGGCCGTGGGTCTACTTCAGCCACGGCGTGGGGCTGGACGCCGTCGCCCGCCGCTTCCACCGCTGGCTGCGGGCGCGGCCCCAGCACCCCGATCGCGCCCGCCCCGTCACCCTCAACGTGTGGGAGGCGGTGTACTTCGACCACGATCTCGACCGACTCCGCGACCTCGCCGACCGCGCCGCCGCCCTGGGCATCGAACGCTTCGTGCTGGACGACGGCTGGTTCGGTTCGCGGCGCGACGACACGTCCGGGCTGGGCGACTGGGTGGTCAGCGCACAGGTGTGGCCGGACGGCCTCGGCCCGCTGGTCGACCACGTGACGGGCCTCGGCCTGCAGTTCGGGTTGTGGGTGGAGCCGGAGATGGTCAACCCCGACTCCGACGTCGCTCGCGCCCATCCGGAGTGGTTGCTCCAGCCGGGCCACGGCCGGTTGCCGGTCGAGGCGCGCCACCAGCAGGTGCTCAACCTCGGCATTCCCGCCGCGTACGCCCACGTGCGCGATCAGCTGATGGCGCTGCTGGGGGAGTACGCCATCGCGTATCTCAAGTGGGACCACAACCGTGACCTCGTCGAGGCCGGCACCGCGCCGGGCGGCGCTCCGGGCGTCCGCGCCCAGACGCTGGCCGCCTACCGGCTGATGGACGAGCTGAAGGCGGCGCACCCCGGCCTGGAGATCGAGGCGTGCTCCTCGGGTGGCGCCCGCGTCGATCTCGAGGTGCTGCAACGCTGCGACCGCGTCTGGGTGTCCGACTGCATCGACCCGCTGGAGCGCCAGACGATGCTCCGCTGGACCGGCCAGCTGCTCCCGCCCGAGCTGCTGGGCTCCCACATCGCCTCGGGCCGCTCGCACACCACGGGACGGGTCCACGACCTGTCGTTCCGGGCGGCGACGGCGGTGTTCGGCCACCTCGGCGTCGAGTGGGACCTCGCGCAGGCGTCCGACGACGAGATCGCCGAGCTCGGAGCCTGGATCAGCTGGTGGAAGGCGAACCGCGAGCACCTGCTCGGCGGCGACCTGGTGCGCGTCGACACCCCGGACGCCGACGTGTGGATCCACGGCGTGGTGACGCCGAAGCGCGGGGTGTTCGCGGTGACCCCGGGGCGGATCGACGCCGTCACCAACCTCGGGGACGTGGTGCTGCCGGGGCTCGACCCGGACGCGGACTACGACGTGAGCGTCGTGCGCGTCGGGGCCGAGCCACCGGTGTGGGGCGCGCCGGCGTGGTTCGGCGGCGTCCGGCTGTCGGGGCGCGCGCTGGCGAGCGTGGGCGTCCGATTCCCGGCGATGGCGCCAGACCACACCGTCCTGGTGGACGCCGTCAGAACGTAGGCTTGCCGCCCGTCACGCCGAGGACGGCGCCGGAGACGTAGCTCGCCTCGTCGGAGGCCAGGAACACGAACGCGGCGGCCACCTCGATGGGCTGGCCGGCGCGGCCGAGCGGGGTGTCGGAGCCGAAGCCCTTCACCTTCTCCTTGGCCATGGTGGCGGGAATCAGCGGCGTCCAGATCGGGCCCGGCGCCACGGCGTTCACGCGGATGCCGTCACCGCCCAGCTCGGCGGCCAGGTTCACCGTCAGGTTGTTCAACGCCGCCTTGGTGGACGCGTAGTCGAGCAGGTGCTCCGAGGGGGAGTAGGCCTGCACCGAGGTCGTGATGATCACCGCTCCGCCGTCGGCGAGCTCGTCCGAGAGGGCGCGCACCAGCCAGAACGGGCTGAACACGTTGGTCTCGTAGGTGCGGACGATCTGGTCCTCGGGGAACTCCTCGAGCGCGGGGTGGGTCATCTGGTACGCGGCGTTGGGGATCAGCACGTCGAGGCCCCCGAGGAACTCCACGGCCTCCGCGGCCAGGCGACGGTTCTCCTCGGCGGTGCGCAGATCGCCGGCGATGGCCGTGACCTTGCCGCCGGCCTGCGATGCGAGCCGCACGGTCTCGTCGGCGTCGGCCTGCTCCTGGGGGAGGTGGGCGATGACGACATCGGCACCCTCCTTCGCGAAGGCGATCGCGATGGCCCGGCCGATGCCGGAGTCCCCACCGGTGATGAGGGCGCGCTTGCCCTTCAACCGGTCGCGACCGACCCACGAGGTCTCACCGTGGTCGGGGGAGGGCTTCAGGTCGGCGACGGTGCCAGGCCAATCCTGGGTCTGACTGGGAATCTTGCTCAGGTCTGCACTCATTCTTCGACCCTACCGGGCCGCGGGTAGGATTGTCCCTCGTGCCCGTTCATCTGCCGCTGCGTCTGACCGCCCCGTCCGGGGGGACGGTGGAGGTCGCGACCCCCGTCGTCCTGGCTCCGATGGCCGGCATCACGAATCCGGCCTACCGCCAGCTCTGCCTCGAGCAGGGCGCCGGGCTGTACGTGTGCGAGATGATCACCAGCCGCGGCATCGTCGAACGCAACCCGCGAACCCACGCGATGCTCCGGTTCGCGCCGGGGGAGACGACCCGGTCGGTGCAGCTCTACGGCGTCGACCCGGCGACGATGGCGCGGGCCGCCGCGATCCTCGCCACGGATTTCGGCGTCCACCACATCGACATCAATCTCGGCTGCCCGGTGCCCAAGGTCACGCGGCGCGGGGGCGGCGGCGTCCTGCCCTGGAAGCGGGACCGGCTGGCCGCCCTGCTGCAGCAGACCGTCGCGGCCGCGGACGCCCACGGCGTCCCGGTCACCATGAAGACGCGGCTGGGCATCGACGCCGACCACCTCACGTACCTCGACGCCGGCCGCATCGCGCAGGATGCCGGCATCGCGGCGGTCGCGCTCCACGGGCGCACGGTGCAGCAGGCCTACGCCGGGCAGGCCGACTGGGACGCCATCGGCACCCTGGCCGACGCGCTCGACATCCCGGTGCTGGGCAACGGCGACGTCTGGGAGGCGTCCGACGCGCTCCGCATGGTCGAGCAGACCGGCTGTGCCGGCGTCGTGATCGGACGCGGCTGTCTGGGCCGCCCGTGGTTGTTCCGTGACCTGGCCGACGCGTTCGCCGGCCGGGACACCCGGCACCTCCCGACGCTGGGCGAGGTGGCCGCCATGGTGCGTCGGCACGCCGAGCTGCTCGCGGAGATCCACGGCGAGCGCCACGGCTGCACCGACCTGCGCAAGCACATGGCCTGGTACTTCAAGGGTTTCCCGGTGGGCGGTGACCTCCGGCGGGGGCTGGCGTCGATCTCCTCATTCGCCGAGCTGGACGCGTTGCTGGCCCAGCTGGACGCGGACGCGCCGTTCCCGACCTCCGAGCTGGGGGCGCCGCGGGGGCGGCAGGGGACGCCGCGCGACAAGGTGACGCTGCCCCAGGGCTGGCTCGACTCCCGGACGCTCGGCGACGAGGACCTCTCCGCCGCCGAGTCCGACGTCTCGGGCGGCTAGCGTCAGCTGACCGCCGACATGGCCGGCATCATGCCGAGCACCATGAGGATGAACGCCACGATCGGCGCGAGCACGCCCAGGATGATGCCGAACAGCGCCAGCGGGCGGGCCGAGCGGCGCACGAACGCGACGATGGCCATGATCCAGCCGGCGAGCCCGCCGAAGGACGCGACCATGCCGGCCAGCGTCCAGCCGCTCATGTCGACCGCGAACTGCTCGACGGCGGGGTCGTTGGGGGACATGGTGGATGCCGCATCCACGCCGATGTCGAGGATCAGGTTGCCGAAGGCGGCGCCGAACTGCCACCCGACCACGGCGATCAGCACCGTCATGGCCGCCACGATCCCCAGCGCGATGCGGCCCAGCATCGGGCTCGACGTGCTCGGTGCGGGCTCCTCGGGCCAGCCCCCCTGGGCGTAGCCCTGCTGCGGGTAGCCGTAGCCCTGCTGGGCGTACTGCTGCGGGTAGCCGTGCTGTGGGTAGCCCTGCTGGCCGTAGCCCTGCTGGGGGTACCCCGGCTGGCCATGGCCCTGCTGGGGGTACCCCTGCGGGTCGTAGCCCTGTTGGGGGTACCCCTGCTGGTCGTAGCCCTGTTGGGGGTAGCCCTGCTGGCCGTACCCCTGCTGCCCGTACTCCTGCTGGGGATACTGCGGGGCCTCGCCGTCGCGGGGCTCGGGTGCCGGCGGGGTGCTGCTCATGGGAGCTCCTCAGGTCAGTGGGTCCGACGTCGCGCCCATCATAGGGCGGCCCGCTTGGTGGACGGCGGAGGCGTCCGGGAGGATGGGGGCATGTCGGACGCGTTGAACCCGCGCACGCGCGCCTGGGCGGCGACGATGCGCGGCCACGAGGGCCACGGGGTGGTGCGGGCGCACGGCGACTCGTCGGCGACGGTCGACCTCGCGGCGCCGATCGGTCGGGAGGCGCGTGAGGAGCGCGAACGGCTGCTGCTGCGACCGGGGGCGACGTTCAGCGACGGCGCTGGGAATCGGGTGGTGCCCGAGGAGCCGGACGTGGAGCGGACCTGCTTCGAACGCGACCGGGACCGCATCGTCCACTCGACCGCGTTCCGGCGGCTGGCCGGCAAGACGCAGGTGGTGGTCCACCCCAACGACCACGAGCGCACCCGGCTGACCCATGCGCTCGAGGTGGCCCAGGTCGCGACGTCGATCGCGCGCGGCGTCGGCGTCAACGTCGCGCTCGCGGACGCCATCGCGCTCGGCCACGACTGCGGGCACGGGCCGGGTGGGCACGCGTCCGAGGAGGCCTTCGACGCCTTCCTCGGCGAGGGGTACGACCATGGCCCGTGGGGCGCCGACGTGGTGCTGACTGGGCTCAACCTGTGCGCCGAGACGCTCGACGGCATCCGGAACCACTCGTGGTCGCGGCCGGCGCCGGCCACCGTCGAGGGCGAGATCGTGAGTTGGGCCGATCGCATCGCCTACTGCGCCCACGACCTGGAGGACGCGGTGGCCGCGGGCATCGTCTCGCTCGCCGAGCTGCCGGCCGACGTCGTCGCCCTCGCGGGCCGGACCCGGCGTGAGCACCTGGCCACGTTCATCCGCTCGGTCATCACCACGGTCGCGCACACCGGGGAGGTGGGGATGGACGCCGACGTGGCGGGGGCGCTCGCGTCCCTGCGGCGCTTCAACTACGAGCGCATCTACACCCGCGCCGAGTCGGTGGCCCAATCCGACGCGGTCATCGGTGTGCTGCGGGCGCTGGTCGAGTTCTACGCCGAGCGGCCGGACGCCCTGCCGGCCGACCACCGCCCGGCCGCGGAGGCCGACCCCGTGCGCACGGCCGTCACGTACGTGGGCGGCATGACCGACCAGTTCGCCTTCGACACCGCCGTGGCGCTGCTGGGGTGGGATGCCACCCGCCTGCCCCGGGGCATCAGACGCGTGACCTGAGCAGGGGAAGGACGCCCCAGCCGAGCGACAGGCCCAGGAGCAGCCCACCGATGCCCCACAGCCACGGCGCCGGATCCGGCGGGGTCATGCGGCCCACCACGACGGCGCCCTGGTCGCGCACCACGGCCACGTCGGTGATCCGGGCGGAGCGGCCCCGGGCGATGATGTCCGGGCCGGCGGCGACCACGGTGCCGGGGAAGTGGACGGCGACGTCCAGGCTCGTCACCTCCTCCAACTCGCTGACGGCCGGGCCGCGCCGCGTGGGCGCGGCGAGCACGGCGAGGTCGTCGGCCACCGACAGCCAGCCGTAGGTTCGGTTCAGCGTGCCTTGGGTGGCGGGGACGAGGCCGGTGAGGTGGCACGACGTGAGGTCAGGGCTGAGTTCGGCGGACAGCTCGGGCTCACCGAGGGCCTGGTCGGTGCACCAGCCGAGGGTCTCGCCGGAGATCGTCAGGTCCACCCGCGCGCCGGCCGGTTCCACGTCGATTCGGCCACTGACGTCGCAGCCACCAAGCGTCAGGGCCGCGACCCCGGCCGCGACGGCGACCAACCCCGGTCGTCTCACGGCCCGGGCCGCCACACGTCGGGGTCCTCGGGCGGCGGTGCGTCCACCGGCCGGTCCTGGACCGGACCGGGCAGCGGCGCGAGCGGGCCCCCGTCGGCATCCGGGGGGTCGGGACGCGCGACGCGCCGACGATGGACGACCAGGGACGCCCACGCGATCAGCAGGCCGGCGGCCAGCCCGATCCCGCCCGCCATCAGCGTGATCGGCAGGCGCGGCTGACGGGCGGCGACCACCGTGACCCCCTGGGCGCGGACGGCGGCGGCGTCCGTGATGTGGGCCACCGGGCCGGACGCCGTACCCCCCGCGCTCACCGTCTCGACGTCCCCGGCGAACGTGACGGTGAGGTCGATCGCGGTCAGGTTGTCGTTGCCCGGCAGGCCGATGTAGGTGGAGGGAATGAGGAACAGCAGGGCGCGCTCGGTGACCGGCGCCAGGATGCTGAGGAATTGGGCCTCGTCCTCGGCGGCGCCTGCCCGGTCAATCGTGCCGTGGAGGCGGCAGGTGCTCGTGCCGGTGCCGGGCTCGGACCCGACCCGCTCGAACACCAGCGCCTCAGGACCGCCGACGCAGGAGGGGCCGGGGAACTGCGCGAAGGTGACGTCCACATCCAGCCGCTCCGCGTCGACGTGGACGGTGCCGGTCAAGGCGCAGCCGCTGAGGGTCACCGTGGCCAGGGCCGCGGCGACGACCGTCCACCGCTGGCGCGCCATGGGGTCACTGTAACCCCCGTCCGGCGAGGGGACCTCAGGCGTGGAGGGTGGAGCGCAGGTCTGCCGGCACGACGCGGCCGCGGGCGATGAGCCACGTCAGTGTGGTGACGGTGCAGGCCTGCCCGGCCATGATCGCGACGAGCACCAGCACCTGGGCGGCACCTGCCTGCAGGGGCGATCCGCCGCCGAGCAGCACGCCGATGAAGGCGCCCGGGAGGGTCACCAGGCCGACGGTCTTGGTCTGGTCCAGATTCGGCACCAGCCCCTCCGCAGTGACCGGATCGATGACCTCGCCGATCGCCTCGTGCCGTTGCAGGCCGAGCGCCAGGCCGGCCTCGTAGATGCCGCGCTGGTCGCGGAGCTCGGCGAAGAGGCGGCGTCCGGTGAGGGTGTGGGCGGTCATCATGTTGCCGATGACGATGCCGCCGAGGGCGACGACGGTCGTGCCGTTGACGGGGGTGGCCCCCGAGACGAGCACGAGCCCGAGCACGGGCAGGACGCCGGCGAGCAGGGCCAGCGCGGTGAACGGCCAGCAGTCGCGGACGCCGACGCGTCCGGTGGTCGTCCACACCGCGATGGTGAACATCAGCGCCGCGAAGGCAATGCCGCCCACGAGGGTCTGGACGGCCGCCGCGACCACGAGCGAGACTGCCGCCAGCTGCGCGACGGCACGGACGGCCGCGACGACCTGCTCGCGCGCGATGCCGAGGCGTCCGACGAGGGAGGCGGCGACCGCGAGGGCCAGCAGCAGCGCGAGGGCGAGGACGAGGCCGGGGCCCAGATCGACGGTCACGCCCTGCAGGGTAGCCCGCCGGCGCGGCTACACTGCGGCTCATGGCTGGCCGGATCCATCCCGAGGACCTCGAGACGGTCCGGGAACGGTCCCGGATCGACGAGGTGGTCTCGGCGTTCGTCGCGCTGCGGCCGGCCGGTGGGGGCTCGCTGACGGGCCTGTGCCCCTTCCATAACGAGAAGACGCCGAGCTTCCGGGTGACGCCCGCCAAAGGCTTCTACTACTGCTTCGGCTGTGGCGAGGGCGGGGACGTCATCGGCTTCGTCCAGAAGATCAACAACATGGGGTTCACCGACGCCGTGGAGTATTTGGCCGACCGCTGCGGCGTCCAGATTCGCTACACCGAGGGCGACGGCGGCCCGAAGCACGAGCCGGGCCTGCGCATGCGCGTCCTGGAGGCCAATGCGGCCGCCGCCGAGTTCTTCGCCGCCCAGCTGACCAGCCCGGATGCCGTCGAGGGGCGCCGCTTCCTGCACGGCCGGGGGTTCACCCGCGAGCACGCGGACCATTTCGGCATCGGTTTCGCGCCGCGCTCGGGGACGGCATTGCGCGAACACCTGCTCGGCAAGAAGTTCTCCCGCGACGACCTGGTGAAGGCCGGGCTGGTGCGCGAGAACGGGTGGGACTTCTTCCAGGGACGCCTGGTCTGGCCGATCCGGGACTCGGGGCGCTCGACGCTGGGCTTCGGCGCGCGGCGGCTGTTCGACGACGACCGCATGCCGGCCAAGTACCTCAACACCCCCGAGACGCTCGTCTACAAGAAGAGCCACGTGCTCTACGGGCTCGACCTGGCCCGCACGCACATCGGCAAGAAGAACCAGGCGGTCGTGGTCGAGGGTTACACCGACGTGATGGCCTGCCACATCGCCGGCGTGGACACCGCGGTGGCGTCGTGCGGCACGGCGTTCGGCGCGGACCACTCCCGGATGATCGACCGGCTGATGACCGCCGATGCCCACTCCGGGGAGGTGGTGTTCACCTTCGACGGCGACGCGGCCGGCCAGGCGGCGGCCCTCAAGGTGTTCAGCTCGGACGCCTCGTTCACCGCGCAGACCTACGTCGCCATCGAGCCGAGCGGCCTGGATCCGTGCGACCTGCGCATCCAGTCCGGCGACCCGGCGGTGCGCGAGCTCGTGGCGCGACGGGTGCCGCTGTATCGCTATGTCATGCGCAACACCGTCGAACGGTTCGACCTCGACCGGGCCGACGGCCGGCTCGCCGCCGTCCGCGCCGCTGCTCCGCTGGTGGCGAGCGTGCGGGACGCCGCGCTGGTGTCCGGCTACCTGCGGGAGCTGGCCGGCTGGGTCGGGCTCAACCCCGACGAGGTGCGCGCCGAGGTGACCCGCGCGAACGCCCGGAAGGTGCCGGACGAGCCCGCGCGGGTGCGCGGGGCGGCCGAGACACCGGGGGCGACGGGGGCACCGGGGGGCGCGGACGCCCCGGCCGAGACGACGCAACAGGCGCTGATGGAGCTGCCCGATCCGCGGGACCGCCGGCTCGAGACGGAGCGGGGATTCTTGAAGCTTGCCGTCCAACAACCGGCGTTGTTCGACGACGCGTGGTTCGGCGTGGTGCCCGACGACTTCGCCCACCCGAGTTACGCGCGGGTGTTCGGGGTGCTGGCCGCCGGCGACCGCCGTGCCGCCGGGTTCGCCCAGGCGGTGGTGGCGGGCATTGACGACGCGGTGGGTGAGCAGCTGGTCGTGGCCCTGTCGGTGGAGCCGCTGTACGGCGAGCCGACGGCCGCGTACGCCCGTGAGTACGCCTCGCGGTTGCGGCTCGCGACGGTGACGCGGCGGATCAACACGCTGAAGTCCCGCCTGCAACGCACGAATCCGGTGGAGCAGCAGGCCGAGTACAACCGCGGGTTCGCCGCCCTGCTCGAGTTGGAGGCCACGCGGCGCTCGCTGCAGGCCGCGGCGGTGGGCGAGGTCTGAGGCCCCCCGGGGCACCGATTTGTGAGCGGTGCTCCCCGATCGGTGTTGGCGGCCAGGGGCGTCCACATCTGCGTAAGGGCGACTGTCCCGGGGCAGGTTCGGGGGCGACGCTGAACCCATGACGCAGCAGACTCGACGTGATGATCGCCGGCCGAACGAGGCCCGGCTCGCCCGCCGCATCGAAGCAGGGGTGGTGGCCGGTGCGGTGCTCGCCGGGCGCATGACCCCCGCCGACCCTGTGCCCGAGGCCGATCTCCGGGCGCTCGTGGCCGACGGGTGCGCGGCCCGTGCGGAGCTCGTGGCCGCCCACGGCGGCCTGGTGTGGCTGGTGGTGAATCCCGTCGCGAACCGGACGGGGCTCGATCGCGACGAACTGCGTCAGGAGGCGTGCCTCGGCATGCTGGAGGCGATCGAGCGCTTCGACCCGGCGCGGGGCTGCTTCGCGACCTTCGCGCTGGTGCGCATGCGGTTGCGGGTGGGGGAGGCGGCCGCCACGCGGCTGGGGGCGCTCGGGCTGCCCGCCAAGCGAGCGCGGGCGTGGTGGCAGGTGCAGACGAGCAGGGCGGCGCTGGAGGCGTCCGGGCGGACGCCGGGAGTGGAGGACATCGCGCGGCAGAGCGGCCTGGACGCGGCCCGCGTCGGGGCGCTGCTGGGGTGGCGGACCACCCGGCCGCTCACGGACGAGGACGAGATCGCGCTCGGCGAGCCGGCCGAGGAGCGCGGGCCGCTGGTCGAGGAGTTGCTGCAGGCGCTGGACCGTGACCAGCGCGTGCTGATCGCGCACCGCTACGGGATCGGGCGGAAAGCGGCCGGGTCGTGCGCCGAGGTGGCGCAGCTGCTGGGGGTGAGCGAGGCCACCGTCCGGCGGCGCGAGCGGGCGGCGCTGGCCGTGCTGCGCCGGGCGGCGTGAGGCGGCTGGCGGGGGAGTGGCGTGGAGCACGGCACAATGGTGCGGTGAAGCTGTTTCCCGAGCGCCTGGACGCCGCCACCCGCCAACGCTTGGCCGACCATGTCGGTGGCCGCCCACGCGTGCTCGCGTGGGGCCGCGCGGAGACGGGCGCGGTGGTGGCGCTGCCCGACCGGTTGTGCGTGCCCGGGACGAACGGCGGCTGGGACGACGTGCCGTGGCACGACGTGCTGCACGGGGGTTGGGACGATGAGGGCAAGGCGTTGCGGTGGACGCGGCTCTCGACCAGTGAGCAGCAGGCGGTCGTGCTCGGTGAGCCGGGCAGCCTGCCCGAGGTGTTCCGCGAGCGGGTGGAGGCCACGTTCCTGTTCTCCCAGGTGGTGCACCCGCGCCCCGGCAAGGCCATCACGATCACGGCACGGCGCAACCTCGCCGACGGGGACGCCCGCATCCTGTGGACCGCCCACCCGGCGCGCGGCGTCCGCATGGACGCCGAGACCCTCGCCTTCGCCGAGCAGGAGCTGGCTCGGTTGCGGGCCGAATATGCGTTCTGAGACGAGGTTTGCTAGTGTTGCGACGCGCCAGAGCGATCCCCTGTAGCTCAATTGGCAGAGCATCTGACTGTTAATCAGAGGGTTACTGGTTCGAGTCCAGTCGGGGGAGCCAAGCCGGTGTCCAGTGGACACCGGCTTTGTTTTGCCCGGGGTGCTCGTCAGCTGAGGCGCGTGGCCGTGAAGGGCACCTCGCCCATGGGTCCGCTCACCGTTCCGGTGAGCGTGTCGCCGTGGGGGGTGCAGACTCGGCGGTGGGTGCGGGCTGGGTGGCGGGCATGGCGGCGGACGGGCCTGTCTTGACGCTGGCACTCTGCCCGCCGTCGACCACGATGTTCTGGCCGGTGATGTACTCGGCCAGGTCGCAGGCCAGGAACAGGGCGGCGCGCGCGAGGTCGTCAGGGAAACCGGGCCGACCCATCGGAACCATCTGCTTGATCAGCGCGCCGAACTGCCCACTCTCGATCGCCTGGGCGGCTTCTTCCGGCAGGTGGACGGGGAGGTCGTTGCCCAGCACCTTCGACAGGTCACCGGACGCGAACGCCTCGAGCCGCTCCTGGGTCATGGTGGCCCCCGGCGTCAGCGCGTTGACCGTGATGCGGTGGGGTGCGAGCTCTTGCGCGAGCACGCGGGTGGCAGCCCACAGGCCGGCCTTCGCGATGCTGTACACGGCGAACATGGGCGTCGCGTTGACGAACGCCGTGGAGAGCAGGTTGATGATGCGGCCACCCCGGCCGCGCTCCACCATGTCCGCCGCAACGTACTGGGCCAGGAAGAAGGCGCCCTTGGTGTCGGTGTCGAGCAGCCGGTCCCACAGTTCCTCATCGGCCTCCAGGGCGGTGCCGGGAGGGAACGTCGCGGCGTTGTTGATCAGGATGTCGACCCCGCCGAAGCGCTCCCGAGTGGTGGCCACCAGCTGGCGGGAGTCGTCAAGGTTGCCGATGTCGGCGACCACGCCGACGCAGGTGCCGGGCAGGTCCGCGGTCGTCTCCTCCACGGCACGCAGCGCGTCCGCGTGACGGGCCGTGAAGACCACGGTGGCGCCGGCCTCGGCGAGACGCCGGACCATCGCCTCACCGATCCCGCGGCTGCCGCCCGTGACGATGGCCGTGCGGCCTTCCAGGGAGAGGAGCTGGTCGAAGGGCAGGGGCTGGGGCATGGTGAACGGCAGGGCGCTCATGGTGGGACTCCTTCACAAGTCGAGGTGCTCTCGAACCTAGGCCTTGCCAGGCACGCGAAAAACCGATGACGCCGCCGAGTTGTTCCAGTTACGCGCCCTGGGCGATGGCCCTCAGGGAGGTGAGCAGGCCGTGCCCCAGGGGGCTGCCCATGAGCTCCGCCAGCCGGTCCGGGGTCACCTCGTCGCCGGGAACCGCCAGCACCGCGACGAGACCGCCGAACACGAACTCCAGCTGGTCGCGCTGCCCCGGGGAGAGCCGCGCCGCATCGACGCCGGCGGCCTCGAGCCACAGGGACGTGAGCGACCGCTTCAGGATGTCGGTCAGGGTGACCGAACCGCTGCGTGCGAACAGGACGGCGCGCGCGAAGTGGGCACGCACGTCCGCGGACACCTCGACCGGCCAGTCCGTCGTGTCCTCCTGCCCCGGTGAGCGTGTGCTGAACGTCCCCAGCACGCGCCGCGGGAGGTCGGGGAGCAGGTTGCGCTCGAACAGCTGCTCGGCCATGTCGTCGATGTTGGCGAAGTAGTAGTAGAAGGTGTTGTGATTGACGCGGGCGTGCGCCGACAACGCGGCGACCGTGAGATCCGCGCACGGGCGCTCCGCCAGCAGGCCCCAGAACGCGGCCTCGAGCCGCTCCTGGGCGCTGGGGCCCTGCTGGTCAGCGCGGGGGCGGGGCATGGCCGAGCCCTGGCAGGTGCAGGCGCACGGCCTGCGGCGGATAACGGAGGTCGAGGCGAGCGCGCGACCGCGCCGGCGGTGCGACGGGGGCCGCGTTCGGGAGCCGGTGGGTGCCGGACCGCGTGACGAGGTACTGGCGGTGGTGGGGGCTGGTCCACAGATACGTGCCGGGGACGAGGGCGTCCACGTGCCAGCCGCCATGGGTCTTGCCGCGATGGGGGGTGCGGCCGAGCGGGGCGAGGTTGGCCAGCCTGGTCTGACCGGGCGGCCCGCCCGCACGGTGGGGAACCGTGTGGTCCAGGTCGCAGGCCCGGGCGGGGGCACTCGCGTGGGGGAACGTGTCGTACGGGCTGCGCAGTCGGGCGGCGAAGCGGAGTCGCTCGGGGATCTCGTAGGAGTCGACCGGCGCGAGGGCAGCCGGGTCGAGCACGGGCCGGATGGTCAGGTGACTTCCCGAGAACAGCTCGGGCAGGTGGGTGACCAGGGACGGACCCCAGCCCTCGATACGGGCGACGCCGTCGGGCTCGGAGAGGGCCTCGGCGGCCACGTGCACCACCAGCGTCGCCCTCCGTTGCGGGGCCGACGCCGGTTGCGCGTCGGGTGTGGTTCCGGGTTCGCCGAAGAACATCCGCGCGAGGACCCCGACCGCGGCCGCACGCGCCTGCTCCACGGTGGTGGGCATCGTGGCGCTCGGGGTGGTGGATTCGAGCATGTCGCGGCCGATGATGTCGAGAGCCTCGTCGAGGGCCAGGCCGTCGGCTGCGCGGAGGCGGCCACCGAAGCTGACGTGACCATCGGACAGCTTGCCCACCCACACGTGCGTGTGGCGGCGTTCCTGCTGGGCGCGGCGGGCTGCCTGCGCGGGATCGGCCTTGACCACCAGCCCCTTCAGCAACCGGGTGGCTCGGGGCCACGGCAACCCCGCAGCGGCCGCGCCGGCCATCTGCTCATCCACCCACTGCGCTCCCGCGCGGTCGAGGTTGGCGCACTCGGTGGTGATCCGACGCGCCTGGTGCACCCGCATCGCGCCGGACTGGACGGCCTCCCACAGGGCGGGGTGGCGATCTCGGAGGTTGACCGCGTCCGCGATCCGGGCGGCAGCGTCCGCCGGCCGAATTCCGAGCAGTGGGCCGACCTCGAGGGCGAGGAACTCACCGACCACGGCGGTTCCGTCGGCACCGGCTGGCAGGGCGCGCTCGATGCCCTCCACCCGGGCGCGGGCACCCAGGGCCGCCGGCTCGTCGATCTCCCAGTGGTCGGCCAACCAGAGCAGGGCCCGAAGCTGGTCGACCTCGGCGGCACGCTGCGCGGCCGCGGCGGCAGCCAGGCGATCCAGACCCGCATCCACCGGGTCCGGACCGCCCTCCGTCTGCGCCTCCCACGTCATGCCCCTATACTACACTATTAGAACAGGTGTACCAATAGGTCAGAGCAGGAGATGGAATGACCGCTCATGCCGCATGCTTGCCGAAGGCTCGACCGGAAGCGACGTCTTCGGTAGGCTCCCGAACCGAGGAGGAACTATGCGTCACAAGCTCTTGGCGGTCGTCACTGCTGCCGGTCTTCTGATGATGATGGCTTGCTCCTCACCAGCGACGAGCTTCGGCTGGAGCGCGTGAGGGAACTCATCGCGTCGGGTGAGACGCTGTCCAGCACTGATGCATGCTCCATCTTCTCGACCCTTGCGGAGATGGGGGGTGAGCCGGCCGGAAGCCAGGTGACGCGCCGGGTTGTCCCCTCGAACGAGAACCCGCTGGCCGTGAACGTGCAGATATGTGAGGCGGGTTGGTACACGTCGTTGCAGTTGATGTCGCCGCAACAGAAGTTGCCTGAACCGCTGCCGATTGAGCAGGTCACGCAAGCAGCGCAGGCGGCCCACGAACGCGCAGGCTGAGACTTCAACTGCCGCCCGCCGGAGGGCTGTGGCGTTCGGGCCCACCAGGCCGTGCACGTCACTCCACGCCCATGCGATGACAGCGACCGGTACGGCACCGATCAGGGCCAGCCACTGGCCCGGGAGGTGGCGGGGGAGTCGGTGCGGAGTCGGTCAGCGCGGTTCAGTCAGCGCGGCGTCAGTCGGCGGGCCGGGAGGGTGGCGGTACGGAGTTCGCCGTCCTTGACGTAGGCCACCAGGGCCTCCCACTCGCCGCCCAGGTTGGTCCATTGCGCGATGACCCCGGGCAGGACGCCGTCCACGAAGCACCACGGCGTCCGGGGCTGGGCGGAGGGGGTGGTCGCGTCCACGCGGTCGGCCAGCGCCCCGAACGCGGCATCGGTCCGGGAGCTCATGGCCCCAGCGTGGCACGACAGGGCGGCTTTGTCGAACAGAAGTTCGAATGCCGGCTACTCGACCTCGACGCCCGCGGTGAACTCCACGACGCCCTCGGTGCCGAAGTAGGCCTGCAGGGCCACCTCCTGGCCGGCGGTGACCGCTTCGGTGACCCCGGTCAGGCGTACCACGACCTGGTCGTTGCCGATCTCGGCGCTGCCGCCGGCCGGCACTTCGAGGCCCGTCGAGAGCGGCGTCAGCTCGTCACCGGCGGGCGTCCCGAGCTGCACCATGCCCGCGCACGGGCAGGCGACGGCCCGCAGGGTCACCGCTTGGACCCCCTCGTTGGTGAAGGTCGCGATGAGCGTCGCGTCGTCGCCGGAGCGCACGAGCGTGGCCTCGCTCGCCGCGACGCCGGCCGGCGCCGGCTCGGCGGTCTCCTCGGCAGCAGCCTCGCCGGCACCCGCGGCCTCGCCCTCCGTCGCGGCGGGGGTTGTCGCGTCGGTTGTGTCCGGTGCCGTGGGGGAGGCGGTGCACCCGCTCAGCAGCACCAGGGCGGCCACGGCCGGCGCGAGCGCGAGGCGCCACCACCGGGTTCCGGTGAGGGTGGGGAACGGCTTCTTCACAGGGTCACTCCTTGTCATCGGTGGATCGGCGCCGGTACCCGAGCAGCAACCCGCCGGCCAGCAGCAGGGCCAGGCCCGCCGCGAGGGCGCCGAGGGTCGTGTCGGTTCCGGTCTGCGGCAACCGGGGCGGAACCGGTGCCGGTGTGGGGGTCGGGCTGGGTGCCGGGGTGGGCCCGGCGGTCGGCGTCGGCGTGGCCGTTGGCGAAGGCGACAAGGTCGGGGTCGGCGTCGGGATCGGGGCAACGATGGGGGCGGCCGGCACGTCCACCACCGTGGCCGCCACGGCCTCGAGGCTCGCGTGGCACGCCAGCACGGCGGCCAGGGCGACGAGGTCCGCCGTCGAGGTCGGGCAGGGCGCCGGGGCCAGGCCCGTGGCCGTCGCGATGTTGCGCACCTGCCCCGCCGTGATCCACCCCTCGGCAACCCCGGTCGTGGCCGTCACGGTCACCGACGCCCCCGGCGCCAGCGTGGACACCGGCACCACGACGCCGGGCACGAGCGGGTCGTCGACGCCCAGATCGCGCACCGTCGTGTTGCCGGTGTTGGTGAGCGTGAACGTCCAGGTCACCACGTCATCGGTCGTGCCGCCGGCCACACCGCGATCGGCGTACACGCCGCTCTTGGTGAGGGCCAACCCGGGCGCCAGTTCGACGCCGACCGTGGCCGCCCCGGCTCCCGTGACCGCCACGCCGTCGGGCAGTGTGCCGGTCGCCGTGGCGCCGTTCAGGACGCCCCCGGCGTCCACGTCGGCCTGGGTCAGCGTGTAGGGGGCCACCGCGCACGTCATGGACGCCGCCCCCGCCAGGCTCCTGGCCGGGCACGTGACGGCCAGCTCCACCCCGGTGGCCAGGGCGTCCGTCACGGTGATGGCATTCACCGTGCTCGGGCCGGGGTTGGTCACGTGAACGGTGTAGTCCACGACGGCGCCCACGCCCGCGGCGACGTCGGTCGAGGCCGTCTTGACCACCTCCAGGCCGCCGCTGCTCACGATGGGGGTGCTGGTGGCATCGGAGTTGTTCGCCAGCACGGGTTCATCCAACCCGGTGGCCACCGACGCGGTGACGGCCAGCTGGCCGGTCGCATCCGCGTCCACCACGCCGCTCACCCGGAACGCCAGGGTCGCGCCGGCGGCCACACGGGCCGCCCTGAAGCGCAGCGTCGTCGTGCCCGAGGCGTCCGGGGTGGCCGTCACGCTCCAGCCGTCCGGCAGGTCGAGCGCGGTCACGTCCGCGACACCGGCGGGCAGGACGGCGGTGAGCACCACATCGCTCGCATCGGAGGGTCCGACGTTGGTGACCGCCAGGTCCCACGCCACCACGCCGCCGGCCACCGCCGGGTCGGGCTGGCCCTGGGACACGGTCACGGCGAGATCCGGCATCGGCGTCACCGGGACGACCACCGTTGAGCTGTCGTTCCCCGTCGACGGGTCCGGGGTGGTCGACGTGAGCTCGGCGGTGTTCGTCACGTCACCGGTCACGTCGGAGGCGAGCGTGCCGCCCACCACGATCTCCACGGCGTTGGCCTCGCCGACGCCCTGTTCGGGGATCGAGCAGGTCAGCGTCGCGTCCGCCACCGCGCACGACCCGAAGGCCGCCGAGGTGGTCACCGTCACCTCGGTGAGACCGGCGGGCAGGGCGTCCGTCACCACGCTGTCGCGGGCGAACGACGGCCCGACGTTCACCACGCGGATCAGCCACGCCACGCTCTCGCCCGGCACCACCGGCTCCTCGGAGACCAACGTCTTGGTCACCCCCTGGTCGGCCACCGCGCTCACCGTGGTGTCCACGGACGCCACGTTCGAGGCATCGTCGAGGTCGGGGGTGGCCGCATCCACGGTTGCGTTCTGCCGGAACGTCCCCACGAAGGCCGGGTCGATGACGGCGCTGACCGTCATGACGACGCTGGACCCCGGTGCCAGCCGCTCGCCCGAGCAGTCCGGCCCCGTGTTCGTGGCTTCACACGACCAGGAGGGGTCGTCCACGCTCGCCACCACGTCGTTGAGCTGCTCCAACGGCGGGAGGTCGACCACGCGCGGGTTGAGCGCCGTGGACGGCCCCGCGTTGGTGAGGGTGAGCGTCCACGTGATCGGGTCGCCGGCCCGCGCGGTGGCCGGCCCTGCCTTCACCAAGACGAGGTCGGCCCGCGGCTGCGTGGCCGCGCGGGCGACGCCGGTGTTGTCCGTCGGGTCGAGGTCGACCGTGTCGCTGGTCACGTTGGCGGCGTTCACCAGGTCACCCGAGAAGTCCGGGCTGAGGACGCCGGCGATCGTGATCGTCGCCTCCGCGCCGAGCGGCACCGTCGCTGCCGTGCAGGACACCTCCTGGCCGTCCACGGCACAGGACCAGCCGGCCGCGTCCGCCCCCGGTGTCACCGTCAGGTCGCCCACGCCGTCCGGCACGCGGTCGGCCAGCAAGGCGTTGAGCGCCAGGGACGGCCCGGCATTGCGCACCGTCACGTCCCAGCTCACCGCCTCGCCGGGCACCGGCACGGCCGGGGTCGGCGCCGACTTCGTCACCGACAGGTCGGCGCGCTGGGCCACCGGGGACTCCGAGGTGGCGCTGTTGTCGGTGTCGTCCGGGTCGAGCGTCGCCTGGCCGAGCAGGGCCGTGTTGGGCAGCGTCCCGACCAGGTCGGACCGCACGACGCCCGTCACGAACACCGTGATGGCGCTGCCGACCGGCATGGTCGCGGCGTCGCAGTGCACGTCCTGACCGGACGCCGCGCACACCCAGCCCGGCGCCGCGGTGCGGACGCCGACCAGCTCGACGTCGGAGACCACCGCGTCGTCGAGAGTCAGGCCGGTCGCGGTCGACGGACCCGCATTCACGACCGTCAGCGCCCACTCCACGGCCTCACCGGCGATGGCGGGGTTGGGGATGGTCTGGCTCTTCGTGAGCGAGAGGGCCGTCGTGGGCTGCACGGGCGTCCTCGCGGTTGCGGTGTCGTTGCCCGGCACCTCATCGGTGGTCGAGGCGGCCACGGAGGCCGTGTTGACCAGGTCAGCGGTCGTGGCGGGGTCCAGCACGCCCGCGACCGTGATGGTCACCGACGCGCCCGCGGCCAGGGTGTCCGCCGCGCAGTCCACCCTCTGGCCGGCCACGCCGCACGTCCAGGCCGGGGCCGTGGTCGTGACCTGGACGCCGCCGACGACGTCGGGCACCACGTCGGTCAGCGTCACCGCGCGCGCCAGCGAGGCCCCGTTGTTGGTCACCGTGAGCGTCCACGTCACCGGGGAGCCCGGCACCGCGGGGGACGGGCTGGTGAGCTCCTTGGCCACCGCCAGGTCGGCCAGGGCGCGCACCGGTGAGGTCACCGTGTCGGAGTCGTCGGCCGAATCAGGGTCCTCCACCGGCGAGGACACGCTCGCGGTGTTGCTGATCTCACCGGTGAGGTCGGAGGCCAGCACACCGCTCACGGTCACCGTGGCCGTCGCGCCCGCGGCGAGGCGCTCACCGTCGCAGACGGCCCGCCCGCCCGCCACGGAGCACGACCAGCCGGCGTCGTCCGACGATGCCGTCACGTCGGACAACCCGGCCGGCAACGTGTCGACCACGTGGGCCTCCCGGGCGTCCGACGGCCCTTCGTTGCCCACGGTGAGCGTCCAGGAGACCTCCTCGCCGGCGACCGGCGGATTGGGGGTGGGGTCGGACTTCACCAGCGCCAGGTCGGCCAGCCCGGTGGTGGCCGTCGACGTGGCGCTGGCGTTGTTGCCGAGCGTCGGGTCGAACGTCGCACTGGTGAGCACCACCGCGTTGGCCACGGCCCCGGTCGTCGCCGGGTCGAGGTCGGCGCCCAAGAGGAAAGTCATGGCCGCCCCCGCAGCCAGGGCGCCGGCGGTGCAGCTGGCGACGGCGGCGGTGGACGCCGAGCAGTCCCAGTCCGCCGCACCCGGGGCGTCCGGGTCCTCCGGGGCCACGGTGGCGTTCGTCAGCCCGGCACCGAGCTCATCGGTGAACCGCGCCCCGAGCGCCGTGGAGGGGCCGTTGTTGGTGACCGTGATGCGCCACTGTGCCGCGCGGCCGGGCACGAACACGACGTCCACCGCCTCCTTGGTGACGGCGAGGTCGGCCGTCGGCACCGTGGCGGTGGTGCTCGAGGCCTCGTTGTTGTCGGCATCGACATCGTCGGCGACGGTCACGCTGGCCGTGTTGGTCACGGCGCCGAGCGTCGACTCCGCCAGCACCCCCGAGACCGTGATCGTCGCGGCCGCGCCGACGGCCAACTCGGCCGCCGTGCAGGTCACGCCCTGGCCGGCCACGGCGCATTCCCACCCGGCCGCGTTGGCGGAGGCGGCCGGTGAGAGCACGCTGGCGGGGAGGCTGTCGGTCACGACCAGGTCTCGGGCGAAGGACGGCCCGATGTTGGTCACGCTCAGCGTCCACTGCACCGGCAGGCCCGGCACCGCCGGCGACGGGGAGGCCACGCTCTTGGTGAGCGCCACGTCCACCTGGGGGCTCACCGGCAGGCTCGCGTCCGCCGACAGGTCGGTGTCATCGGGGTCGGTCGTGGTGGCGCTGAGCGTCGCCGAGTTGGTCAGCGACTCCTCCGCGAACGACGGGTCCAGCGCTCCGCTCACGGTGATGCTGGCCGAGCCGACGGCGAAGCTGTCGGCCGCGCAGGTCAGCTCCTGGCCGGAGAGGTCACACGTCCAGCCGTCGGGCACCGCGTCGAGGGTGAAACCCGACTGCACGGGTGGCAGGGTGTCGCGGACGAACACATCCCGGGCGACCGACGGCCCGGCGTTCGTCGCCGTGATCGTCCAGCTCACGCGCTCACCGGGCACCGCCGAGGCCTGGGGGCTCGTCTTGGCCACCGACAGGTCCGCCAGCGGCGTGATCGTCGAGCGGGTGGCGTCGGTGTTGTTGCCCGTGTCGTCACCCGGGGTCGAGGTGCTGATCGTGGCGGCGTTGTCGAGTTGGCCGGTCGCGGCGGCGTCCAGGGTGCCCGTGAGGGTGAAGGACGCGCTCGCGTTCGGCGCCAGGTCCTGCCCCGCGCACTCCACCACGGTCGCGGTGCTCGCCGCGCAGTCCCAGCCGGCGCCGCTGACCTCGGTCAGGCTCACGGCGGCCGGCACCGCGTCGGTCACCACGATGGCGCGCGCGGCCGACGGGCCGTTGTTGATCGCGACGACGGTCCACGTGACCGGCTCGCCGGGCACGGCGGTGGCGGGGGCGATCTTGTCGATCGTGACCTCGGCGGCCGGGAACGTCTCCGACGTGCTGCTCGCCTCGTTGTCGCCGAGGGCGTCCTCGGCCGTCGCGCTGGTGACCGCGGCGGTGTTCGTCAGCACCCCGACGTGGAAGGGGTCGAGCAGGGTGCCCGTGACGGTGATGGTGCTGGTGGCACGCGGCACGAGCGATTCCCCGGTGCACGTGATCGTGCCGTCCGCGATCGCGCAGGCCCAGCCGGCGGCGTCCGCCACGGCGACGAGGTCGCCGACGACGGCCGGCGGGGTGTCGGTGACCACGAGGTCGGTCGCGGTCGACGGGCCGGCGTTCGTGACGGTCAGCTGCCAGGTCACGGACTCACCCGGGACGACCGTGCCGGAGATCTCCGCCTTGCCGATCGCGAGGTCGGCCAGTGGGGTCAGCGGGGTGGTCGCGGTGGCGGAGTTGTCATCCGGATCCCGTTCGGTGGTGAGGGACGCCACCGTCGCGGTGTTGGCCAGCTCTCCGACGGCCGAGGGGTCCACCCGGCCGGCCACCGTGACGGTGAACGTGGCGGACGCGGCCAGCGCGCCGCGGGCACAGCTCACCTGCGTGGTGGAGACCGAGCAGCTCACCGCGGGGTCGCTGCTGGTCGCCGTGGCGTCCAGCAGCGCGTTGGGCAGCGCATCACTCACGACCACGTCGGTGGCCTCCGACGGCCCGTCGTTGGTCACCACCACGTCCCAGGACGCCTGGTTACCCGGGGTGAACGTCGTGGCGGACGGGGTCTTGGCGACCCGCAGGTCGGCCTCCTGGCCGACGGGCGTCGACGCCTCGGCGCGGACGGACACCGGGTCGCCCTCGGCGTCCGAGGCGCCGCCCACGACGCGGTTGCCGACGGCGCCGACGGCGTCGGGGGCCACGGTGCCGGTGACGACGACGGTCACGGACGCCCCGGGCAGCAGTTGGTCGCCGGTGCACGTGATCGTGGTGCCGGGGGTGCAGGCCCAGGCGGCCGGATCAGGGGCATCGGTCACGACGACGCCGCTCACCGTGATCGTCGGGTCCGGGGTGTCGACGAGGCTCGGGGCGAACGCGGTGGCGGGCCCGTCGTTGGTCAGCACGACGGTCCAGCTCATGGCCTGCCCGGCCACGACGGCCGCGCGGTCGGGCGTCTTGGTGACGCGGAGGGCCACGTCGGCGTCCACGGGCGTCACCGACGTCGCGGTGTTGGCCTGGACGCCGGGGTCGGGGGTGTCGGCCGCCACCGTTGCGGTGTTCGCGAGCGGACCGGAGAAGGACGGGTCGAGCGTGCCGCCCAACGTGAGGCTCAGCGACTCGCCGGGAGCCAGCGTGGCGTCGGCGCACGTCACGCGCTGGTCGACCACGGTGCAGGACGCCCACGCCGGCGACGCCGCGTCGACGGTCACGTCCGAGACCCCATCGGGGACCTCGTCGGTGGCCGTGACGCCGGTGGCGACGGCGGGCCCGAGGTTGCTGACGCTCACCGTCCAGGCCACGGCCTCACCGGGGGAGGCAGGGTTCGGGGTTGCCTGTGTCTTGGCGATGGCCAGCTCGGCGGTGGCCGCCACCTCGGTCGTGACCGAGGCGGTGTCATCCTCGTCCGACGGGTCGTCGGTGGCGGTGGAGACCGTCGCGGTGTTCGTCAGTGACGAGCCGGGGGCGGTGGCGGGGGGCAGGAGCGCCGAGACGGCGAAGGTCACCGTCGCGCCGGGGGCCAGGGTGGGGGCCGAGCACGCGACGTCCTGGCCGGTCACCGTGCAGGTCCATCCCGCCGTGTCGGGCAGCACGGTGGTGACGGTGGCGGGGGAGGGCACGGCGTCGGAGACCACCGGATCGACGGCGGTCGAAGGGCCGTCGTTGGTGGCCGTGACGAGCCAGGTCACCTCGGTGCCGGCCTGCAGCGGAGCGTCGCTGAGGAGTTCCTTGGCGACGCGCAGGTCGGCCTCGGGAACCTTCACGTCGTCGGTGCGGGCCGTGTTGTCCGACGGGTCGGAGTCCGCCGTGTCCGAGCCCAGCCGGGCCACGTTGCTGAGCGTGCCCGTGACGTTGGGCGCCAGGTCGGCCTCGATCGTGATCGTCGCGCTCGTCCCCGGAGCGATCGACGGTGCGGTGCACGCGACCTCGAGCTCGGCCACCGTGCACGCGAAACCGGGGGCCGTGCTGGTCGGGTCGACCGTCGCCGTGACCCCGCTCAGGGTGCCGATCAGCGTGTCCGCCAGGCGGGGGTTGACGGCCGTGGAGGGGCCGGCGTTGGCGACGACGACCGTCCAACGCTGCCGGGTACCGGGGACGGGCGGATCGTTCTCGAGGTCCTTCGTCACGACCAGGTCGGCCGCGGGGGCGACCGGCGTGGAGCTGGAGGCGGTGTTGTCGGCCGGCAGGGCGTCGGGAAGGTCGGACGCCGCCGTGGCGGAGTTTGACCAGGGGGGCCAGGCGGTCGGCGTCCACGGTGGCAGTGACCGTCGCGGTGACCGGAACGCCGGGGGCCAGGGCGTCCGCGGCGCAGGTGAGGGCGGTGTCGTCGCACGTCCAACCGGCCGCATCGGTCCTGATGGTGCCGGCGCTCGTCCCGGCCGGCAACGCGTCGGCCAGCGAGACGCCGTAGGCGGTGGACGGGCCGCGGTTGGTGAGCGTCACCGTCCAGGTCACGGTCTCACCCGGCACGGCGGGGTTGGGCGAGCCGACGCTCTTGACGACCTGCAGATCCACGCTGCGGGTCACCGGCGCGGTCAGGGTGGCCGTGTCGTCCGCCGTGCCCCCGCTGTCCGGCGTCGCGGTGGTGAGCGTCGCGGTGTTGGTCAGCTCGGGCCCCTGCGCGGCGATCCAGTCGGCGTCCACGACGGCGGAGAAGACCACGGAGCTGGACGTCTCCGCGGCCAGCGTCGGGCGGGTGCAGGAGAGATCGGTGCTGGTCGTGGAGCAGAGCCAAGTGGCCGACGACACGAGCTGCACCCCGGAGAGGCCCGGCGTCAGCGCGTCCGTGAGGACCAGTCCGGTGGCATCGGAGGGCCCGGCGTTGCTCGCGGTGAGCCGGAAGGAGACGCGCTGCCCGGCGACGACCGTCGCCGTGGCGGGCTCCAGGGTCTTGGTCAGGCTGACCTGGGCGTCGGTGGTGATGGTGTCGCTCACCGACGCGGCGTTGTCGGACAGGTCCGGGTCGGTCGTGGACGCCGCGAGCGTCGCGTTGTTGGTGAGCGTGCCCGTGGCCGAGCCGGCGACGGTTCCCGACACGGTGATGTCGGCGGACGCGCCGACGGCCACGGCGTCCGGCCCGGTGCAGGTCACACGACCGGAGGCGACCGTGCAGGCCCAGCCGTCGGGCGCGGTGACGCTCGCACCGGTGACCGCGGCGGGCAGCACGTCGGTCACGACCGGGCGGACGCCCACCGACGGACCCTCGTTGGTCGCGGTCAGGGTCCAGGCGATTCGTCTCCCCGGCGACGGGGGCGGCGGCGGGTGCGGGCGTCGTCCGCGCCTTGGTGAGCGTGAAGTCGGCCTCGGCGGCGACGGGGGTGTCGCTGGCGTCGGTGTTGTCCTCGGCCTCCGGGTCGTCGGTGGCCGCCGTCACGGTGGCGGTGTTGGTGAGGACGCCGGTGCGCGCGGCGTCCACGCGGCCGGTGACCGTGACGGTCGAGGTCGCGTCCGGCGCGAGGCTGGGCAGGGTGCAACCGGCGGTGCCGGTGTCGCAGGCCCAGCCGTCGCCGGTCACCTCGGTCGGGGTCACCCCGGCGGGCAGGGCGTCGGTGAGTTGCAGATCCGTCGCGGTGGAGGGGCCGAGGTTGGCGACGTCGATCGTCCAGGTCACCGCCTCACCCGGCACCGCCGGGTTGGGAGCACCGACGGACTTGGTGAGGTGGAGGTCGGCGCTGGGCGCCACCTGGGTCTCCACCGTCGAGACGTTGTTCTCCGTGTGGGGGTGCGGCGTGGTCGAGGTGACGGTGGCGGTGTTGCTGAAGTCCTCGGTGACCGACGGGTCCAGGAGCCCCGAAATGGTGAGGAAGACGTCGGCGCCGACGGGCAGCTCCGTGCCGGAACAGGTCACCGTGTTGTCGGTGACGTCGCATTCCCAGCCCGACACGTTGACGTCGGCCGTGATGTCCCCCAGACCGGCGGGGACCTCGTCGGTCACCGTCACCGTCCGGGCCACCGAGGGGCCGTCGTTGTGCACCTGCAGGCGGTAGCTGGCGCGCTCGCCGGGGGTGACGGGGTCGGCGGAGCCGTTGGTCTTGGTGATGCCGGTGTCCGCGCTGGCCACGGTGGTGACCACGTCGGTGTCGGCGTTGTTGCCGGGTGCCGGGTCGGTCGACTCCGACACCACCGACGCGGTGTTCGAGACGGTGCCGGTCGTGGCCGGGTCCAGGACGCCGGCCACGGTGATCGTGGCGGTGGCCCCGGTGGCCAGCGATTGGGCGGTGCAGTCCACGGTCTGACCGGTCACCGTGCACGTCCAGCCGGCGGCGATGGCGTCCTCGTCCGGGGTGGCGGTGACACGGGTGACGGCCGGGGGCACCCGGTCCAGCATCTCCGGGTTGGTGGCCGCCGACGGCCCGGCGTTGGCGACGACCAGCGTCCAGGCGATGGCCTCACCGGGGGTGCCGCCAGTCGCGAGGCTCTTGACCAGGGAGACGTCGGACTCGACCCCGACGTTCGTCGTGACGGCGTTGGTGTTGTTCGCGGTGACCGGGTCGGCGGTGGCGGCGGAGATCTCGCCGGTGTTGGTGATCTCACCGACGTGGGTGGGGGACAGGGTGCCGGCGATGACGAGGTCGATGGGCGTGGCTCCCGGCAGCAGGTCGGGGTCGGTGCAGGTGACCAGCTGGCCGTCGAGCGAGCACGTCCACGCCGGGTCCGAGGGGGTGACCGTGACGTCGGTGACGTCGTCCGGGACCGCGTCGGTGAAGGTGGGGGCGACGGCGGTGGACGGGCCAGCAGTGGTCACGCGCGCCGTCCACTCGATGGGCCCGCCGGCGACCGGTGTGTCGCCGGTCAGCCGCTTGGCCACCGCGAGGTCGGCCGCGGGGGCGAGCTCGTGGGTCGCGGACGCGGTGTTCTGGCTCGTGTCCGGGTCCGCGGTGGCCGCGGTGGCCGTCGCGGTGTTGGTCAGCGTGCCGGTGGCGGATGCGTCGAGGGTGCCGGAGACGGTGATGCTCGCGGTGGCGCCCGGGGCCAGGGAGGCTGCGCCGCACGTCAGGTTGCCGGTGGCCGCGGTGCAGCTCCACCCGGCCGTCGGGGTGGTGGTGGCGACGCCGGTCAGGCCGGCGGGCAGCGTGTCGGTGATCGAGGGGGACGCCGCCGTCGACGGCCCGGCGTTGGTGAGGGTCAGCGTCCAGCTCACGGTGGCGCCCGGGGTGACCGGGGCGGGCGAGGCCAGGGCCTTGCTCAGGCGCAGGTCGGCGCTCGGCGCCGTCGGCGTCGTGCTCGTGGCGGCGTTGTTGGTGGTCACGGGGTCGGCGGTGGCCGCGCTGATCGTGGCCGCGTTCGTGAGCGAGCCGGTGGCCGTGGGGGCCAGCGTGCCGGTCACGGTGAACGTGGCCGAGGCGCCGGGGGCGAGCGCGGCCGCCGTGCAGCGGCGGGTGTCGGTGCCGGTGCACGTCCAGCCGGCCGGGGCCGAAACGGTGGCGCCGGACACCTGGGCTGGCAGGGCGTCGGCCAGCGCGAGACCCGTCGCGGTGGACGGACCGAGGTTGGTGACGGTCACCGTCCAGCTCACCGCCTGGCCGGGCACGGCGGGGTTCGGCGAGGCCGGGCTCTTGCTGACCGTCAGGTCGGCGCGAGGAGTGCTCGGCGTCGTGGCGGTGGCCGTGTTGTCGGACGGGTCGGCGTCGGTCTCGGTGGCGGTGAGCGTGGCCGTGTTGATGAGATCGCCGGTGCGGTCGGGCGCCAGGGTTCCGGTGACCGTGAATGTGACGGACGCCTCGGGAGCCATCGTGCCGTCGGCGCACGTCGTGGCGGTGCACGACCAGCCGGCGGCGGTGGTGGTGAGGGCCGCACCCGTGACCCCGGCGGGGATCACGTCGGTGAGGGTCACGCCGGTGGCGGTCGAGGAGCCGTTGTTGGTGGCCACGAGCGTCCACGTGGCTGGCTGACCCGGCACGGCCGGGTTGGGGCTGGCCTGGCTCTTGCTGAGCGCGAGATCGACGCTCGGGGTCACGTCCGCGGTGGTGCTGCTGGTGTTGTTGCCGGGCACGCTGTCGGGCGTCGAAGCACTGACGGTGGCCGCGTTGGTCAGGGCACCGCGGAACGACGGGTCGAGCTCGCCGACGACCGTGGCCGTGACAAGGTGGCCCACCTCGTGCCGGTCGGTGGCACAGGTGATCGTCTGCCCATCGACCGCGCAGGGGCCCTCCCCAGAGTCCTTCGTGGCGCTCACGATCGTGACGCCGGCGGGCACCACGTCCACCACCCGCTTGTCGAGCGCCGCGGAAGGGCCGTTGTTCATGATCTGGATCTGCCAGGTCACCTGTTCGCCGGGCACCGCGTCCCCGACCAAGGTCTTGGTGACCGCCATGTCGGCGTCCGGGGTGATCGGGTCGCTGGTCGTGGCGACGTTGTTGGTGAGATCGGGGTCGGCCGTGTTGGTGTTGATGCGCGCCGTGTTGGTCAGGGTGCCGGTCGCCGTCGGGTCGAGCAGGCCCGAGAGGGTGACGGTCGACGTTCCGCCGGCAGGCACATAGGCCGCGGTGCAGGTGAGGGACTGGGAGGCCAACGAGCAGCCGAAGGCGTGGTCGGACGTCGCGACGACCTCGATGTCGGAGATGGTGGCCGGGATGACGTCGGTGACGACCTTGTCCCGCGCCGCCGAGGGGCCGGCGTTGCCGAGGTTCAGGGTCCACGTGACGCGTTCGCCGGGCACCGCGGGTGTGTCGAGCGTCTTGACGACCGACAGGTCGGCGCTCGGGGCCGTCGGGGTGCTGGCCGTGGCGGCGTTGTTGCTGGTGACCGGGTCGGAGGTCGCGCTGGTGGCGGTGACGCCATTGGTCAGGGTGCCCGTGGTGTCGGAGGCCAGCGTCCCTGCGATCGTGAAGGTGGCGCTCTGGCCCGCGGCGAGCGTAGCCGCCCCGCAGCCCCACAGGCCGGCGGTGGCGGCATCCTCGGCACAGGTCCAGCCCGCGGGGCCCGTGACGGTGCCGCCGGTGACGGACGCGGGCAGCTGGTCGGTGATCGCGGGGGACACCGCGGTCGAGGGGCCGACGTTGGTCAGGGTGACCGTCCAGCTGACCGGCTGGCCGGGCACCGCCGGGTTGGGCGAGGCCGGGCTCTTCGCGACCGCGAGGTCGGCGCTGGGCGCGGTGGTGGCGGTGACGCCCGCGGTGTTGTTGGCGGGCACGGGGTCGGCGGTGTCGGCCGCCACCTGGGCGGTGTTCGCCAAGGTGCCGGTGAACGAGGGGTCGAGGGTGCCGCTGACGGTGATGGTGCCGACGGTGCCGACCGGGAGGGCGGCCGCCGCGCAGGTGATGGTCTGGCCGGTGGTGGTGCAGGTGATCGCGGACGACGATGCCGTCACGGTGATGGCGGTCAGCGCATCGGGCAGCGTGTCGCTGCCCACGATGTTCGTGGCCACCGACGGGCCCAGGTTCTCCACGGTGAGGGTGTAGGCGACCCGCTGACCCGGCACCGGGTTCGTGGGGGAGACCGTCTTGGCCATCGTCAGGTCGGCCCGGGGGGTGAGGGGCACCGCGACGGTGGCGGCGTTGTCGGCGGTCACCGGGTCGGTCGTGCTCGAGGTGGCGGTCGCCGTGTTCGTCAGCGTTCCGGTGGCCGTCCCCGCCAGCGTCCCGGTGACCGTGACGGTGGCCGAGGCCCCCGGCGCCAGCGCGTCGTCAGCACAGGAGACCGCGTTGCCGGTGCCGACCGAACAGGTCCAGCCCGCGGTTGCGCTGGCGTCGTCGGGAGGGGCCGTGACGCCGGTGACGGTGCCCGTCAGGGTGTCGCTCAGCCGGGGCGCAACGGCCGTCGACGGGCCCGCGTTGGTGAGGGTCAGCCTCCACGTCACCGAACTCCCCGGCACCGCCTCGCCGATGAGTTCCTTGGCGAGCCCCAGGTCGGCGCTCGGGGCGGTGGGCGTCGAGGCCGTCGAGGAGTTGTTGGTGGTGAGCGGGTCGGTGGTGGCCGAGGCGAGGCTGGCGGTGTTGACGAGGTTGCCGGTGTGGGACGCGGCCAGGGTTCCGGTGATGGTCACGGTGACGGACGCCCCGGCGTCCAATGACGCGGCCTCACAGCCGACGGTCTGGCCGGTCACCGAGCACGTCCAGCCCGCCGCGGCGGTGGTGGCCCCGATGCCGGTCACGGTGGCGGGCAGCGTGTCGGTCAACGTCGGATCCAGCGCCACCGAGGGCCCGTTGTTGGTGACCGCGACCGTCCAGCTCACCGCCTGCCCGGGCACGGCGGGGTTGGGCGTGGCGGCCGACTTCACGGCCAGCAGGTCGGCGCGCGCCGTGGTCGGCGTGGTGGCCGTCGCAGTGTTGTTGGCCGCAGTCGGGTCGGGGGTGGTGCTGGCGACCGTGGCCGTGTTGGCGAGGTCGCCGGTGTGGGTGGCGGCCAGGGTGCCGCGCACGGTGACCGTGACCGTGGTGCCGGGCGCGAGCGAGGCGGCGGCGCAGCCGACATCCTGCCCGGTCACCGTGCACGACCAGCCCGGCGCGGGCGTCGTGACGGCCACGCCGGTGACCGAGGCCGGCACCGTGTCGGAGAACACCGGGGCCGTGGCCACCGACGGGCCGGTGTTGGTCACGGTCAGCGTCCAGGAGACGGGCTGGCCGGCGACGCCCGGGTTGGGCGTCGCGCCCGACTTGGTGATGCCCAGGTCGGCGCTCGGGGCGGTGGGGGTGATGAGGGCGACGCTGTTGTTGGTCGACACCGGGTCGGCGGTGCTGGCCGTGACTGCGGCAGCGTTGGTGAGGTCGCCGGTGTGGGAGGCCGCCAGCGTGCCCGTGACCACGAACGACGTGTTCGCGGCGGGCGCCAGCGTGGCCGTGGTGCAGGTGACCGTGCTGCCCTGGACCGAGCAGGTGGTGCCGGCCGGGACTCCGCTGACGGCGACGCCGGTCACGTCGGCGGGGACGGCGTCGGTGGTCGTGACGCCGGTGGCCGTCGAGGGCCCGCCGTTGGTGACGGTGACGCGCCAGCTCACGGTCTGGCCCGGCACGGCGGGCGACGCGGTGAGCAGTTGCTTGCCGACGCCGAGATCCGCGCTGGGGGCCGTGGCGGTGGTGACCGCGGCGCTGTTGTTGCCGGTGACCGGGTCGGTGGTCGAGCTCGAGGCGCTCACGCTGTTGGTGACCTGGCCGGTCGTGGCGGCGGCGATCGTGCCAGTGACCGTCACGGTGACGCTGGTGCCGGGGGCGAGGGCGTCGTCGCCGCAGCCCAGCGACGTGCCGCTCACGGTGCACGTCCAGCCCGCGGCCGACGCGTCGTCGGACAGCGCGGCGGTCGCGCCCGTCAGCGCGGAGGGCAGGGTGTCGGTGATGCGCGGGGCCAGGGCCGTCGACGGGCCGGCGTTGGTGAGGGTGATCGTCCAGCTGGCCGGCTGCCCGGGCACGAGCGGGGTGGGGGAGGCCGCCGACTTCGTGACGGCCAGGTCGGCGCTGGGGGACGTGGGCGTCGACGTGGTCGAGCTGTTGTTCGTCGTCAGCGGGTCGGTGGTTGCTGAGCTGACGGTGGCGGTGTTGGTGAGCGTGCCGGTGTGGCTCGGGCTGAGCGTGCCGGTGACCGTGAACGTCACCGAGGTGCCGGCGGCCAGCGTGGGGGCGCCGCACGCCACGGCGTTGCCGGCGCCGACCGTGCAGGCCCAACCCGTCGCGGGCGTCGTGACGGCCACGCCGGTGACCGAGGCCGGCACCGTGTCGGAGAACACCGGGGCCGTGGCCACCGAGGGGCCGTTGTTGGTGAGCGTCACCGACCAGCTGACCGGCTGGCCCGGCACCGCGGGGTTCGGGGCGGCCTGGGACTTGACCGCCAGCAGGTCCGACGACACGGTGATCGGCGTCGTCGTGGTGGCGGAATTGTTGACCGGCGCCGGGTCGGCCGTCGACGTGGTCAGGGTTGCCGTGTTGGCCAGGGATCCGGTGGCGGTGGGCGACACGCGGCCGCTGATCGTGATGCGGGCGGACGCCCCGACGGGCCAGTCGGTGTTGGGTGTGCACGTCACCGTCTGCCCGCTCAGCGAACAGAATCCCTGGGGCAGGCCGGTCGTGATCGTGATGCCGCTCACCGCGTCCGGCACCACATCGGTCAGCACGATGTCCCGCGCCACCGACGGGCCGTTGTTGACGACGTCCAGGTTCCAGGTGACCGTGCCGCCGGCCGTGACCGAGGTGCTGGTGGCGGCCTTCGTCACCGCCACGTCGGCGCTCGGCGTGAGGGTGACCGAGGCGCTGGCCGTGTTGTTGGCCGAGGTGGGGTCGGTGGTCGCGGAGGCGACGCTGGTGCTGTTTGTGAGCGTTCCGCTGGCCGTGGCGGCCAGGGTGCCGGACAGTTGCACGGTGGCGGACGCCCCCGGCGCCAGACTGGCGGCCGAGCAGTTGACGTTCTGGCCCGAGACCGTGCAGGTCCACCCGCTCGGGGCCGTGGCGGTGATGCCGGTGACGGCCGCGGGCACGGCGTCCGTGAGGGTGGGGGAGGCCGCCGTGGAGGGCCCGTTGTTCGTCACGGTGGCGCGCCAGCTGACCGGTTGGCCCGGCGTGGTGCCCGCGACGTGGGTCTTGGCGGCGACGAGGTCGGCGCGCGGGGCCGTGGGCGTCGACGTGGTGGAGGAGTTGTTGGTGGTCACCGGATCGGTCGTGGCCGCGGTCACGGACGCGGTGTTGACCAGCGTGCCGGTGAAGCTCGGGCTGAGGGTGCCCGCGATGGTGACGGTGAAGGACGCGCCGAAGGCCAAGGAGGGGTTGGTGCAGGTGACGTTCTGCCCGGTCGTCGAGCACGTGACACCGCTGGGGGCGGTGACGGCCAAGCCCGTGACCGCGGCGGGCACGGCGTCGGACAGGTTGACCGCCGTGGCCACGGAGGGGCCGTTGTTGGTGACCGTGACGTTCCACGACGCGGTGCCACCGGGGGTGAACGACGTGGCGCCGGCCGTCGACTTCACCGCCAGCAGGTCGGCCGCCTGGGTGATCGGCGTCGTCACCGAGGCGCTGTTGTTGGCGCCGGCCGGGTCGGGAGTGCTCGAGGTGAGCGCACCGGTGTTGACGAGCGACCCGCTGGCGGTGGACGCGACCGTGCCGCGGACGGTGACCGCCGCGGTGGCGCCGGGGGCGAGCGAGGACGCCGAACAGGTCACCGTCTGCCCGCTCACCGCGCACGTCCACCCGGTGGTGGCGGTCGTCGCGGTGATGCCGGTGACGGTGGCCGGCAGGGTGTCCGTGATCGTGGGGGTGACGGCTGTGGAGGGGCCGGCGTTGGTCGCGGTCAGCGTCCACGTGGCCTGCGAGCCGGCGACGAGCGGGGAGGTCGTGGCGGCCTTCGCCAACGACAGGTCGGCACTCGGGGCGGTGGCGGTCGTCTCGGAGTCGGTGTTGTTGGCCGTGTTGGGGTCGCCCGAGGAGGAGGACGTGGTGGCGGTGTTCGTCAACGGGCCGGTGTGGGCCGGGTCGAGCGTGCCGGTGACCCGGATGGAGGCCGTGGCGCCGACGGCGAGGCTGGCGGCGTTGCAGTTGACGTTCTGGCCCGCGATCGAACACGTCCAGCCGGCGGAGACGTTGCTGACGGCGAGGTTGGTGACCGCGTTCGGAACGACATCGGAGATGGTCGGGTTGGTGGCGACCGACGGGCCGTTGTTGCGCGCGGTGACCGTCCAGCTCACCTGCTGGCCCGGCACGAACGGGGTGGCCGCGCCGACGGTGACGGACTTGTCGGCCACCAGGTCGGAGCTCGCGACGTAGGGGACGGTCACCCGGGTGCTGGTGGCGGTGACCTGCTGTGCGGTGGGCGTCGTGCCGGCGGCCGTGGCGGTGTTGGCGACCTGGCCGGCGGTCACGTCCGCCGCCGTGGTGGTGTAGGACGCCGTACAGGTCGTGGACGCCCCCGGTGCCAGCGTCGTCGTGGGGCAGGAGACGGCGGACAGCCCGCTCAGGGGGTCGGCGACCCGGACGCCCGTCAACGTCTGGCCGCCGGAGTTGGTGACGACGAAGGAGTAGGCGACCGGCTGGCCCGCGGCCGAGAACGACGTCACCGATGCCGATTTCACGATGGAGATCGCCGGTGGGGGCGCGGTGTTGGTGAGGATGCAGGTGATGTTGTCGTTCGCCGTGGTGGGTGAGATGGACACCCTCGTGCCGGTCGTCCCCTGGGCCGGAAGCACCGTGGCGGATCCGGTGGCGGCGTTGGTGCAGGACTAGGACTGGGAGTACCGGCTCAGGTCGGTCCCGGCGTTGGCCGCCACCTCGTCGAGGGTGACGGCGCCGCCGATGAATCCCATGGCGGAGCCGGTGGTGGCCGAGTTGGCGCCCGAGGTGGTCGCGGTGATGGGGGTCCCACCCGTGGGGGTGGCGCGGATGGTGAAGGCGTCGGAGGCGTTGACGAGGCCGTTCACGTTCTTGCGCAGCGTGATGGTGGGCAGGTAGACGCCGAACATGAACCCCTGCGCGCCGAATGAGGGGCGGTTGAGGCGCACGTCCATGGACATGTTGCTCGTGGCGGGGGCCTGGACGATGAGCGCCCCCGGGTTGGCGACGTTGCCCACGCAGTCGATCGAGGTGGAGGTGGTGGTGAGCCCACCCGTGCAGGCCAGGGCACCGGTGCCCGAGGGCACGTTCTCCAGCACCGAGACCGTCGTGTTCTGCACCGAGAAGCGGATGTACTCCCGCAGGGAGCCGGCGGCGTCCGTGGACTCGCCGTCGGCCCCGATGAGGGCGAAGTTCGTGATCTGGGCTCCTGCCGGGTTGCGCAGGACGACCCCTGAGACGCGGAAGGTCTCGTTGAGGCTTGAGCCGGCCGTGACGTACCACACCGGCTGTCCCTCGATGCCCAGGTACGCCGTGTTGCCGATGGCCGCGCCCTCCCCCGACGCGGTGTCGTACCACGTCGGTGTGGCGCTCGCGGACGCGGTCGTGCCGGTACCGGTGGTGCGCCGAAGGTTGAACGTGAGGGTGAAGCCGCCCGGCAGGGTCTGGGTGACGGTCTGGCCGTTCGCCGAGTTGACGGTGCTGTTGCTGAAGTCGGCCAGGTTGACCCAGCAGATCCGGTCACGGTAACTCCCGACGCCACCCCGGTCGGCGAAATCGCACCCCGGCGTCGCGGCCGCGGCGGGCGTGGCGTTGAGCACGGTGATCACGGGCAGCCCGAGAAGAGCCAGGGTGAACGCGACCACGAGGGCGACCAGACGGCGGGTGTGGCCGGCTGGGCGACGGACCTCGGGGGCGGCGTGCAACACGGGGGATGCCTCTCGGGGACGACGACGACTCAAGGCGTCCCCCCGGCGCGAGAAGGAGTGTGAGGGGAAACGGCGAATTTGGCATCCCTGGCCGCGGGGCGGGCGGGGGTGGGGCACGGGCCGCGGCAGCTGGGCTGCCAGTAGGGTGGTGGCGCGCTGGGGGCGTTAGCTCAGCCGGTCAGAGCAGGGGACTCATAATCCCTGGGTCGCGGGTTCGAGCCCCGCACGCCCCACCAGCCCCGCAGATGCGGGCCGACACGCACACTGTGGTCTCACACTCCGGTTCCGGTCGCGGAGTTTGAGGCACATACCGGAGTGTGAGTTGCGCCGGAGCCGGCGCGTCGCCCGGACGGTGGCACCTGGCAGCCGGGAGCGAGGCGGCGCCGGACGCCCATCCCACCTCGCCAGGGTGGGTTAGGGTGGCGGGGAGTCGTCGTGTGACGCTCGGCTTGGCCAGAGGGGATTGGCACCATGGAGATCGGTCTGCTCAGTTCGTACCCGCCCACCCTGTGTGGGTTGGCCACGTTCAACGCCGCCTTGGCCGGCGCTCTGCGTTCGCACGGCGCCGGGATCCGCGTGGTCCGCTCCCTGGACGCCCCCGAGCACCTCGCCCTGCCCGACGTGGCCAGCGAGCTCTGGGCCGGCGACGAGCTGAGCCGGCGGCGGGCGGCAGCGGAGTTGAACGCCTGCGATGTCGTCGTCGTGCAGCACGAGTACGGCATCTACGGCGGCCCGGACGGCGTCGAGGTGGTGGACGTCCTGGACCGGATTCGGGTGCCCGTGATCGTCGTGGTGCACACCGTGCTGACGCAGCCCTCCACCACGCAGCGCGCCGTTCTCGAACGGGTGATGGACCGTGCGGACGCCGTCGTGACCATGACCCAGGCAGCCCGGACGCGGCTGCTCGGCGGCTACCGCGTCGACCCGGAACGCGTCGTGGTCATCCCCCACGGCGCCGCCCCGCCGGCCCAGGCCCGTTCCACCGACGAACGCCCCAGCCCGCGCATCCTCACATGGGGGCTCATCGGGCCCGGCAAGGGCATCGAGTGGGCGATCGAGGCGATGCCCCGCCTGCGCGACCTCGACCCCCGTCCGCACTATCTCATCGCCGGCGAGACGCACCCCAAGGTGGTGGCGCGCGAGGGCGAGCGCTACCGCGACGGCCTCCGCCGCCGCGCAGACGAGTTGGGTGTGGGGGACATGGTGCGCTTCGACGCGACCTACCGCGCCACCGACGCGATCCCCGCGTTGCTGGCCACCGCCGATGTCGTGCTGCTGCCCTACGACTCCACCGAGCAGGTGACCTCGGGCGTGCTCATCGACTCGGTCGCGGCCGGCGTGCCGGTCGTCTCCACGGCCTTCCCGCACGCCGTCGAGCTGTTGGCCGGCGGGGCGGGCGTGACGGTGCCCCATCGGACGCCGGAGGCGATGGCGGACGCCCTCACCACCATCCTGACCCACGAGGAGGAGGCGGATCGCATGCGGGCCAGCGCCCAGCGGGAGGCCGCGTCCCTCTACTGGCCGGCGGTGGCGGCACGCTATCTCGACGTCGCGGCGGCCCTCCTCGGCGCGCGCCACGGGGACCCGGCCGGGGAAGCCCGGTGACCCTGCCGGAGCCGAGGTTCACCCACCTGAGGCGCCTCACGGACGCGCGCGCCCTCTTCGAACACGCCGAGATGGACGCCCCCCGCGTCGGGCACGGCTATTGCGTGGACGACAACGCGCGGGCCGTCGTCCTGCTCTGCCGGGCGGCCGACCCGTCCCTCGATGACCTGCTCGCCGTCCACCTGCGCATGGTCTGCGACGCCGTGACGGCCGACGGTCGCTGCCACAACAGACTGGGCCCGGGGGGCTGGCAGGACGAGCCGGGGGAGGGTGACTGGTGGGGCCGGGCGACGTGGGCGCTGGGGACGGCTGCCGCCGACCACCGGCTGGACGCCTCGGCGCGACGCGACGCCGCGCGGGGCTTCGCGCTGCTGGCGCGCCGCCGGCCACGCTCCCCCCGGGCGGTGGCCCTCGCCGTGCTGGGCGCCGTGGCGGAGGGCGGCCCGGCGGCCCGCGCCCTGGTGGCCGACGCCGCCGACTGGCTCGCAGCGCTGGGCTCGGGGCCCTGGCCCGAGGAGCGCCTCGCCTACGACAACGCGCGTCTACCGGAGGCGCTGCTGGCGGCCGGCTCCGCGCTGGCGCGCCCCGACCTCATCGCCCTCGGGCTCGAGCAGCTGCGCTTCCTGGTCGACGCCGAGACTCTGGGGGACCACTTCTCGGTGACCCCCGTGGGTGGGCGAGCCCTGGGGGAGGAGGGCCCCGGTTTCGACCAGCAGCCGATCGAACTGGCCGCGTTGGCCGATGCCTGTGCCCGCGCCCACGACCTCACCTCGGACGCCTTCTGGTCGGTCGCCGTCGACCGCAGCTGGCGGTGGTTCACCGGCGACAACGACGTCGGCGTGTGCCTGTACGACGAGGCCACCGGTGCTGGTTACGATGGCTTGCAGCCGCACGGGCGCAACCAGAACAGGGGCGCGGAATCCACCCTGTCCGCGTTGTCGGTGCTGCTCCAGGCCCGCCGCAAAGGAGTTGTGCATGCCCCCGCACGTCATCCGTCACGCCGACCAGACGCTGGATCCCGACCCTGAGCGCGTCGTGGCGCGCCTGTTCATGCCCAGCGCCGACCCGGGGCACGGCAACCTCGCACCCGATCTCGTCGCCCGCGTCATGGCCCTCGACGAGGCCGAGGTGGAGCGGCTCGCCGGCGACGTCGTGGCCCGGTTCGCCCTCCACCACGGCACCCTCCGCCAAACCCTGCTGCAGCACGCGCACCCCCTGACCCCGCGGGGCGAGCACATCAGCGACGCCCGCGCCGTCGTCCTCGGCGCGGTGTTCACCGCCGAGTTCTCCCTTGAGGGCGCCGCGCTGTGCAACCCCAGCGCCGTGCCGCACCCCGACCAGTCCGGCCTCGGCCCCGACGAACTCCGGGTGGCCCTCAGCCTGCGGGCGATCGGGGAGGGTCACGTGTCGTCGATCGAGTTCGCGTCCGGGGTCGTGGGCGATGACGGCTGGCGATTCGAGCCGCGCTCCGGGCCGCCGGTGCTCGGCACCATCACGCCCGCGGCGCTGCCCTGGGAATTGATCGCCGCCCTGACCGGAGCGGCGGGGGAGGGTGGTGAGCTGACCACGGCCGTGCTCGGCCGGCTGCCCGAGCGGATCCGTGCCCAGGACGTCGACCAGGCCTTCGACGATCTGCCCCCCGACCTGCTCCTGCACCCCGCCTCGCACCGGCAGGCCGAGGCGTTGCGGCGCGCGTCCCGCTCGGCCTACTACACGGCGTTCGACCCCCGGACGCGGCTGGACCAGCGGGTGCTGATGCCGGCCGTGGACGACGAATCCCACGGCCTGGAGGACGCCCGGTTCACCCTGTTCACCGACGAGGAGGGCAGCACCCAGTACCGCGCGACGTACACGGCGTACAACGGACGCGACATCCAGGTGCGGATGCTGACCAGCGCCGATCTCACCTCCTTCCAGTCCACCCCCCTGGCGGGGGTGGCCGCCACCAACAAGGGCATGGCGATCTTCCCCCGACTGATCGGTGGGCGTTTCGCCGCGCTGACCCGGCACGACGGTGCCCGCAACGGTGTCTCCTTCTCCGCCGACGGGCTCACCTGGGACGATCCCACCGTCATCGAAGAGCCCGGTGGGGCTCCGTGGATGATCCGGCAACTGGGCAACTCGGGCGCCCCTGTGGAGATCGACGAGGGCTGGCTCGTCCTCACGCACGGCGTGGGCCCGATGCGCGTCTACAGCCTCGGCGCGCTGCTGCTCGATCGCGACGACCCGACGCGCGTGATCGCCCGGCTCGAGGAGCCGTGGCTGACGCCGCACCCGCACCACGGGGGGTATGTACCCAACGTCGTCTTCTCGTGCGGGGGGCTCGTTCACCGACGACGGCTGTTCGTGCCCCACGGGATCGGCGACCAGCGCATCGCGGTGGCGTCCGTGGCCGTCGACGACCTGGTCGCTGCGATGCGCCCGGAGCCTCAGCCCAGCAGGCGCGCGTAGGCGGCGAGGTAGCCGTCCACCATCGTCTCGACGCCGAACCGGTGGGCCGCGCGCGCCCTCACCGCCGCCCGGTCCAGGCCGACAGCAGCCGTCACCGCCTCCGCGGCGGCGGCCACACCGCCCTCCCCCTCGTCGACCAGGAAGCCGGTCACCCCCTCGTCGACGACCTCGGGCATGGAGCCGCGCCGGTGGGCCACCACGGGCGTGCCGCAGGCCATGGCCTCCGCGACGGCCAGGCCGAACGGCTCGTCGAAGCCGATGGGGTGGAGCAGGGCGGCCGCCGATCCCAGCACCTCCGCGCGGCGTTTTGGACCGACGGAACCCAGATAGGTGACGGCCTCGCCGTCGACGTGGGGCAGCACCTCCCGGGCGTGGTACTCGGCGTCGTGCACGGGCCCGCAGATCACCAGCCGCCGCCCGGCCGCCCTCGCGATCGCGATGGCGTCCGCGGTGCCCTTGTCGGCGTGGATGCGCCCGAACGCCACCAGGGCGTCCCCGCCGGGGCCCTCGGGCAGCTCCGCCAGGTCCAGCCCGTGGTGGACGGTGGCGAGGTAGTCGAGGTCGGGGCTGCGGTCGGCGTCCGAGATCGAGATGTAGGCAGAGCGACCGGCGCGGTAGGCGGGCAGGATCGCCGGCCCGGAGAAGCCGTGGATCGTCGTCACCATGGGGGCCCGGCACAGACCGCTGAAGGCCAGGGGGAGCCAGTCCAGCTGGTTGTGGACGAGGTCGAACTCGCCGGAGCGCTCCAACGCGTGGGCGACGTGCAGCGCCTCGGCGATCCGTCCGTCGACCGTCGGGTCCTCCTCGTAGCCGCAGGGCACCACGCCGTCGAGCTTGGCGGAGGTCACCGAGTCGAGCGTGGCGAAGAGAGTCACGTCCACACCCCGGCGCACCAGCCCCTCGGTGAGCAGGCTCGTGACGCGCTCCCACGGGCCGTAGTGACGCGGCGGCGTCCGCCACGCAATGGGCCCCAGCATCGCCACTCTCACGCGCCCACCCTTCTGGGTGGCGGCTGAGGTGTCAAGCGCACTGGGGGGCGCCGACACGCACGCTTGGGTCTCAAACTCCACTTCCGGTGGCGGCGTTTGACGACAGAACCGGAGTTTGAGCCCGTCCGCCGGAAGCCGTGACGCAACGCCCCAGGCCGCCGGCGTCCTTGCCGCCCTCAGGCGTGGTTCGCGTACCAGGTGCCGAGGTACCCGCAGAACAGCGCCACCGTCACGACGTGGACCACCGTGCACCAGGAGCAGATCTGGCCAAGGCTGATCTCGCCGTAGATGAGGTAGAGCACGAACAGGACGCCGACGCCGGTGTAGCCCGCGCCCAGCAGGCGCGCCCGCTGCTGGGGGAGCCGGGGCTCCAGCACCCAGGCGAACACGGTGCCCGCCACGAACCAGAGCAGCCCGAGCAAGGCCACGGGGACGCCGAACACGTACGCCCACCGGCTGGTCGTGACCGACTCGCAATTCACGATGCCCGCGTCCGAGCACGCCAGGGTGGCGTTGCCCGTGAAGTGCTGGACGGTCAGGTACGCGGAAACGAGCAGCCCGACAGTCCACAGCCCCCGGCTGAGCCAGGCGCCCATCAGCCGATGAATTCGGCGGCGGCCCGGACTCCGGGAGCCTGGCACACCTCGCCCGGCTGGTTGCCCGTGAGGGCGCAGATGCGGGCGGTGTGCACGTTGGCCGCCCCGAGGATGCCCTGCGCCTCGGAGCTGTTGGCGTCGCCGAGGCGGGCCAGCACCTCGTCAGGGTTCGCGTCGGCGAGGAAGCCGCCGTCGTAGGACGCCCCGAGCTGGTGGGAGGTGCCCCAGTACGTCCAGGGAACGCTGCCGCCGGGATTGAACTGCCGAAGCGTGGCGTCGTCGTCGGCCGACAGTGTCTGGAGTGGTCGGCCCTCGGCGTCGGCGGTCTCGAATCCGTCAAAGACGATGAGATCGCTCGCATAGGTGGCGTGCTCGTAACTGACGGTGGGGATGCTCGACTCATTGGCGGGGGTTCGGGACGCCTCCAAGCCATCGAACGTGCCGAACCGCGACAGCGCGATGGTGAGCGCCCAGCGTTCCATGCCGCAGTAGGGGCAATACTCCGTGCCCACGTACAGCACACGGGGCTTCCCGTCGACCATGACTGGTTCGCCGCCCTCGACGGGGGTGGCGGCATCGCGCGCCGCGCCCACGCCCACGGCGTCCAACTGGGGGGCCGAGACCTGCGACAGGCCGGACACATAGGCGTCCGACCCCTCACCGGCCGCTTCGCGCTGACGTGCGGCGTTGGCGAGGAGCATGGCTCCGATGATCATCGCGAGCGCGACGACGACCGCCACGCCCACCATGATCATCCTGGTGCGCTTCCGGCGCACCTGCTCGGCGCGCTGCTGCTCCGCGATGCGCTGGCGCGCCGACACGGCCGCCTGCTTGTCTCTCCTGCTCGCCACCGGACCTCCTCCACTGCTCACCCGATTCTGGCACTCCACCCGTCCCCCCAAGAGGCGCCGACACTCACGTTTGAGACTCAAACGCCGGTTCCGGTGGCGGAGTTTGAGGACCAAACCGGAGTGTGAGCGGCGGCGACGACGTCTGCCGCGCGGCCGACACGCTGCTCCGCCTGAGCGTCGTGCACGGGTCCCCTGTGGACGGCCATGTCGACCTGCACGGCGCTGAGACCGGACGCCGCGAGCTTGGCTTCCAGATCGGCCCCAGGCCGCGGTGGGCCGGGGCACGGACTGGCCTCACCGCGCGCCGGCGTCCGCCACGGATCCGAGGTCTTTCGGCTCCAGGAGATCGGGGTCGAGACCCAAGTCGTCAACCACGCTTCCGTCCGGATCCTCGAGACGATCGGCATGATCGAGACGGGACGCGGTGCCGACGGCCACCGCCTGGGGCGACCGACGTTCCACCGCCGATTTCGGCTCGCCCGTCCGGTTGGGTTCGCTCACACTCCGGTTTGGGCCTCAAACTCCGCTACCGGAACCGGAGTTTGAGCCCGAAGTGTGCGTGTCGGCGCCCGGACGGGCGGGCCAGCCGACGCTCGCCAGACGTCAGGAGCCTGCGCGCACACCCACGGTCAGCAGCAGGTTGGCGTACAGGCGCTGGTCGGCCGAGACGATCACGACCGTCACGTCGCTCGCCCGGGCGGCCTCGTAGAAGTCCCAGCGCGTGATCTCGTCGAACGCGACGCCCGGCAACGCCGCCCGGTACTCGTCGTGGGCCGGGATGGAATCGGGACGCTCCGCACCGGTCGCGTCGTCGGCCGGAACCATCAACCCCGCCCGCTCGATCGGAATCGCCTGCCGCACCACGTCGAGGATCTGGCTCACGGTCAGCAGCCCGGGCGCGAGGTTCAGGTACACCCGATCGGCGGACGCCGGCGCCCCGCTCGTCACGGGGTAGTTCCCATCGGTGATCAGGAGCTTGCCGCCGTGGCCGGAGCGGCCGAGCGCGGAGAGCAGTTCGGGATGGATCAGGGGTCCGTACAGCATGGTTTCCTCTCAGGTGGACGCGCGGACGATCAGGGTGGGTTGGATGACGGACGACGTGGCCGCCTGACCATTCATCAGGAGGTTCAGCGACGCGACAGCCTGGCGTCCCACGCCGTGGAAGTCCTGGCGCAGCGTGGTCAGCGGCGGATGGAACGAGTCGGCCCCAGGAATGTCGTCATAGCCCACGACGCGGACGTCGCCGGGGACGGAGCGGCCGGCCCGCCACAGCGCGTGGAGCGTGCCGAGCGCCAGTTGGTCGTTGGCGGCGAACACGCCGTCGATGTCGTTTGGCAGCGCGCTGACGAGCGGCACGGCCGCGGCGGCGTCCCAGGAGTCCGCGGGCAGTACCAGCTCGGGCATCCCTGCCTCCGCGCACACCGCCCGGTAGCCCGCCAGGCGGAGGTGGGCGTCCATCCAGTCCGGCGGCCCCGACACGTGCGCGACGCGCCGGCACCCGACGTCGAGGAGGTGGGTCACCCCCGCGCGCGCCCCGGCTTCATGGTCCACCGCGACGCCGACCGCCGTCGCCGGCAGCCGGTGCACGCGTCCCATGACGACCGTCGGCATCAACGCGGCGATCTGGTCGACCCACGGGCTCGGCTCGGTGCGGCCGCCGAGGATGATGATGCCGTCCGCCCCCATCGGCACCAGCTCACGGATGTCCGCCTCCTGAGTCCCGGGCGGCAGGACGGACGTGGACGTGTGCAACCCCAGCGCGGCCAATTCCTCGCAGATCGCCACGAACGCGGCCACCTGCCCGTGGAACATCTGGACGGCGTTGATGACGTGCACCGACCCGGTGCGGTGGGCCGACAGGGACCGCGCGGCCAGGTTCGGTTGGTAGTTCAGCCGACGCACGGCCTCCAGCACGCGCTCCCGCGTGGGTTCCGCCACCAGATCCAGCCCACGCACGACCCGGGAGGCCGTCACGACCGACACCCCCGCGTCGGCAGCGATGTCGCGCAGGTTGATCCGCTTCCCCCTGTTGTTCATGCCCTCATTCAATCCCACGCGCGGCCGGGTCGAAGGTGCGCGTCGCGGTGGACGCCGTGATCACCCCGGCGCGCTCGTCCGGCCCGAACGCACCCGTCAGCTCCAGCTGCGCGAGCAGCGAACCGAGCGCAGACGCCTCGGCCGGCCCGGCGACCACGGGGACGCCCACGGCGTCGGCGGTCAGCTGGCACAGCAGACCGTTGCGGGAGCCGCCGCCGACGACGTTCACCTGATCGGGCGGTCGGCCGGTGAGGTCGGCCAGGTCGCGGACGCCGCGCGCGTACCGGGCCGCCAGCGACTCGAGGACGACCCGCACGGTGCCCCCCTCGTCCAGCGGCGGCCCACCGCCGGCCGCCACGGCCGCGCCGATGCGCTCCGCCATGCCCCCGGGCCGGGCGAAGCCGGCGTCGTCGGGGTCGATGAGGACGCCGGCGCTCGGCGTCGCGCTGGCCCGCGTCACCAGCTCCGCGATGTCGTGGCAGGCGCCGGCCCGGCGCCACTCGCGCTGGCACTCCTGCAGCATCCACAGGCCCGTGATGTTGAACAGGGGGCGCAGCCCGCCGCCCGCGCAGGCCTCGTTGGTCAGGCCCAGGGCGCGGGCGGCGTCCGACAGCAGGGGTGCGTCGTGCAGCACGCCGAGCACCGACCACGAGCCACAACTGAGGAAGGCCGTGGTCGAGCTCACCGCGCGCGGCAACGCCTGGACGGCGCACGCGCTGTCGTGGGCCCCGCCGCGCACGACGGTCAGCCGCTCCAACCCGGGCAGGAGGCAGGGGCCGACGACGGTGTGCTCCGGCGTCACCCCACCGAACCAGGAGCGGGGGAGGCCCAACGCGGCGAACACCTCGTCGGAGAACGTCCCCGCGCCCGGCCGGGTGAGGGCGGTGGTCGAGGCGATGGACCGCGACCACCCCAGCTCGCCCGTCAGCTCCCGGACAAAGTAGTCCGGCAGCGGGAGCACGCGCTCGACGCGCGCGGCGGCGTCCGGCTCCTCGGTGCAGAACGCGAAGAGCTGGTTCGCGGTGTTGATCAGCGCGGGCGCCGTCCCGGTGGCCGCCCAGACGGCGGCGTCGTCCAGCCGCTCGCGGAAGGCGGGCAGCGTCCGCTCGGTGCGCTCGTCGCGGTAGGCGCGCACCAACGTGACGCGCTCACCCGCGGCGTCCAGGGCCGCGAAGTCCACCCCCCAGGTGTCGATCGAGACGGTGGCGGCGTCCGGAAACCGCTCCACCCCGGCCCGCAGGCCGGTGGCGATGTGGCCAAGGATGCCGTCGACATCCCAACACAGGTGCCCGTCGACGCGCTGGGCCTCGTGGGCGAAGCGGTACACCTCGGTCTGGCGCACCGCCTCGCCGTCGAAGGACCCGGCCACGACGCGGCCGCTCGAGGATCCCAGATCGACGGCGAGGGCGGTGGGTGCCATGGTTCAGCTCCCCTCGATCAGCCGTACAGCGGGCCGAAGGTGGCGCAGGCCCGGAAGTCGGCTCCCTCGGCGTCCTGCGTGCCGAACGACAGCCACGCCTTGGGCCGGAACACCTGGTCGGGCGCCACGTTATGCATGTTCACCGGGATGCGCAGCATCGCGCACAGCGTGATGAGCTGCGCACCGATGTGGCCGTGGCTGATCGCGCCGTGGTTGGCACCCCAGGCGTTCATGACGTCGTAGACGCTGGTGAAGGCGCCCTCGCCGGTGAGGTTCGGCACGAACCAGGTCGTCGGCCACGCCCGGTCGGTGCGCGCCTCGATGGTGGTGGCCACCTCGTCGGGCAGCTCCACGGTCCAGCCCTCGGCGATCTGCATGACCGGGCCGAGCCCGTCCACCAGGTTGACCCGGCACATCGTGACCGGTACCTCACCCGCGGAGCGGAAGTGCGTCGAGAAGCCGCCGCCGCGGAAGTAGCCCACGTTGGCCGGGTGGAACGTGGTGGCCCCCAGCATGGCCGCCTGGTCGTCCTCGGTGAGATCCCACCAGTGCTTGATGCCCGGCTCGCCGTCCACCGTGGCGGCGAACGTGCCGTCCAGCGTGGTGGAGCCGGAATTGCGCAGGTCGATGATGCCGCCGGACGCCCGACCCTCCAGCCGGTGCCCGGTGACGCGTTCGACCGCCTCGGGGCTCCAGTAGGTGCGCACGTCGGAGAAGAGCTGCGCCTTGTTCGTCAGCAGGTGGTTGAACAGCATGGACGCGCCGTTCAGGGCGTCGTTCTCCGTTGCCATGATGTGGGGCGGACGCGGCCCGTTCCAGTCGAACTGGGTGTTGAGCACGGTCTCCATCACGTCGCCGTTGGGCATGCCGTCGGTCCACTGCCGCTGGCCCTGGAAACCGGACGCCAGCGCCCCGTGGCCCAGCGCCTCCTCGCCGAAGCCGAGCTCGGCGAGCCGCGGGTTGCCCACCATGAGGTCCCGCCCGATGAGCGTCATCTTCGTGCAGTAGTCCCACCAGTCGTCGTGCTGGTCGGTCATCTGGTCCTCGGCCGGGTTGAAGTCCTCGCCTTGGGTCAGGTTCTCCCGGATCCACGAGCGCGCCTTCTCGTACTCGTCGGGGTCGTAGATGCCTTCGCGCACCCGCCGGTCGAACTCGCTCATGTCGATGTACTCGTTGCGCATGCCGAGGTACTTCGACCAGAACTCGTCCTTGACGACCGACCCGGCAATACCCATGGACACGCCGCCCATCGCGAGGTAGCTGCGCCCCTTCATGGTCGCGACGGCCAGGCCGGCGCGGGCGTAGTCGAGGAGTTGGGTGCGCACGGCGTCCGGGATGGTCTCGTCGTCGGCGTCCTGGACGTGTTCGCCGTAGATCCCGAACGCGGGAATGCCCAGCTGCGCGTGGCCGGCGAGCGCGGCCGCGAGGTAGACCGCACCGGGGCGCTCGGAGCCGTTGAAGCCCCAGATCGCGTGCGGCATGGTGCGATCCATGTCGATGGTCTCGGTGCCGTAGCACCAACACGGTGTCACCGAGAGGGTGAGCCCGACGCCCTCGCGGCGGAACTTCTCGGCCGCCGCCTGGGCCTCGGGAACGCGGCCGATCGTGGAGTCGGCGATCACGCACTCGATGGGGGTGCCGTCGGGGTGGCGCAGTTCGGCCGAGTAGAGCGCCGCGACCCGCTCGGCCATCGCCATCGTCTGGTCCTCGAGGCTCTCGCGGACGCCGCGGCGCCGGCCGTCGATGATGGGGCGGATGCCGATCTTGGGGTGTGGGAACTGGGGCTGCGGGGACTGGGGTTGCTGGGTCACGATGGGGACACTTCCTTGGGTCGGTGGTGGGGGGCGGGTGGACCCGTGGGCCCACCCGCACCGGGGGTCACTCGTAGAGGTTGGCGGCGATCTGCGGGTCGTCGATGTTGGTGGCGTCATACCAGGCGTAGCCGGAGTCGATGACCTCGTCGAGCGGGAGGTCGTTGATCGCGCGGACGGCGGCCTCCACCGTCAGGTAGCCCATGCGCACCGGGGACTGGGTGACGGCACCGGCCTCCTGGCCGCTGCGGATGGCGTCCAGCTGGGCTTGGCCGGAGTCGAACCCGACCACCGTGAGATCCTGGCCGGACTCGACCGTGCCCTGCAGCGCGCCGATGGCCGACGCCTCGTTGGAGCCGTAGATGCCGACCATGCCGGGGTTGGCCTGGATCAGGGCGCGGGCGGTGTTGGCGGCGAGCCCGACCTCACCGGCGTACTGCGGATCCAACGAGGTGATCTCGGGGGCGTTCTCGGCCATGTACTCCTGGAAGCCCTCGCAGCGCTGCTGGCCGGTGGCGGAGGTCTGGTCGTGGCAGACCAGGCCGACGGTGCCCGTGCCGCCCACCAACTCCACCATGTGCTCGGCCGCAGCCGCTGCGGCGGCCCGGTTGTCGGTGGAGACGGTCGTGAGCGGGATGTCGGATTCCACCCCGGAGTCGAACGCGATGACGGGGATGTCCGCGGCCTGGATCTCCTCGAGAACGGGGCCAGCCGCCCCCGAGTCGAGCGCCGCGAAGCCGATGGCGGCCGGCTGCTGCTGCAGCGCCGTCCGCAGCTGGTCGAGCTGCTGGGTGATGGCCTGCTCGTTCTCCGGGCCGACGAACTCGACGCGGTAGCCGTAGTCCTCACCCGCCTGCTCGGCCCCCTCGCGGACCGCCTGCCAGAAGCGGTGCTGGAAGCCCTTGGAGACCAGGTAGACGGTCTGGGTGCCGTCGCCCTTCGGCAGGGTGGGGTCGGCCGCCAGATCGCCCGACGGCGCAGCGGTGGTGGACGTCGTGGCCGGCGCCGCAGGCGTCGTGCCGGTGGCCGGCGAGGTGGTTCCGGAGCCGGAGGTCGAGCAGGCCGTGAGCCCCAACAGGAGCACGGACGACACGGCCAGTGCGGAGCGCAGAGTGCGCATGGCGGTTTCCTTTCGTGGGGGGAGGACGGGCCTCCCGGTGGTGGGGTGGTGGATCAGAGGGAGGCGGCGCGCTTGCGTCGCAGGATGTCGGCGTAGACGGCCATGAGGACGACGACGCCGGTCACGACGAGCTGCCACTGCTGGGCGACGCCCATCATCTGCAGCCCGACGCTGAGGGTCATCATGAGCAGCGCGCCCATCATGGTGCCGACGATGTTGGCGCGTCCGCCGGCCAGCGAGGTGCCACCGATGACCACGGCGGCGATGACCTGGAGCTCCATGCCCAAGCCCTCGGCCGGCTGGACGAAGCCGAAGCGTCCGGAGTAGAGGATGGCGCCGAGGGCGGTGAAGACGCCGGCCGTCACGTACACCAGGGTCTTCCAGAGCCGCACGTTGATGCCCGAGAGCCGCGTCGCCTCCTCGTTGGAGCCGATCGCGAGGGCGTAGCGCCCCAGCAGCGTCTTGCCGAGCAGGACGGCGGCGACCACGCCGAGCAGGATGAAGATGAGCGCTGCGTTGGACAGGAACGGCAGCAGGCGGCCGTTGGAGATCCAGGCGTAGTCGGGGTTCTCGATCCGGATCGACGAGGAGCCGGAGATGATGAGCGACAGCCCGCGGGTGACCATCATCATCGCGAGCGTGGCGATGAACGGCGGGATGTCGAGGAAGGCGATCAGGATGCCGTTGACCAGCCCGATCGCCACGCCGACGCCGAGGGTGAGGAGCAGGCCGACGCCCAGCGGCAGGTTCATGAACGCGCTCGACATGAACACGCCCGCCATGACGGCGCAGAACGTCATGCCGGTGCCGACGGACAGGTCGATGCCGCCGGTCGCAATGATGAATGTCGCACCCAGGGCCATCGTGCCGATGGCGGCCGCCTGGAGCAGGATGTTGGGGATGACGACGACGGGGTCGAAGTTGTTCGCGAACGCCATGAAGAAGGCGAAGACGACAATCAGGGCGGCGAACACGAAGAGTTGCTGCAACGAGGCACGAAGGGCGTCCCGCACGGGGGAGCGGCGCTCGTCCGTGCCCTCGGGGGTGACGGGGACGGGTGGGGTGGTCGGGGCGGTGGCGGCGGTGCTCACGAGACGTGTCCTTTCAACTGGGCCTTGCCCACCGTGGCGAGCTGCATGATGGATTCCTGGTCGGCTTCGGCGTTGTCGAGGAAGCCGGTGATGCGGCCGTGGGCCATGACCGCGATGCGGTGGGAGACGCGGAGAACCTCGGGCAGTTCCGAGGAGATGACGATCACGGCCTTGCCCTGGGCCGAGAGTGACTCGATGAGTTCGTAGATCTCCTCCTTGGCGCCCACGTCGATGCCGCGGGTCGGCTCGTCGAAGATCAGGACGTCGCAGTCGCGCACGAGCCACTTGGCGATGACGACCTTCTGCTGGTTGCCGCCGGACAGGTTGCGCACCAGCTGGTTGACGCTCGGCGTCTTCACGCGGAGCCGTCGGGCGTACTCCTCACCCGTGGCGCGGATCTTGGCGTCACGGGTGTAGCCGGCCGTGCTGAAGTCACCCATGGCGGCCAGGGCGGTGTTGGCCTTGACGTCGTGTTCGAGCACGAGCCCGTAGCGCTTGCGGTCCTCCGACAGGTACCCGATGCCCGCGCGGACGGCGTCCGCCGCCGACCGGATGCGCACCGGGTGACCGTTCACCGCTATGGTGCCGGACTGGCGCGGATCGGCCCCGAAGATGCAGCGAGCGACCTCGGTGCGACCGGCCCCCATCAGCCCGGCGAACCCCAGCACCTCGCCCCGGCGCACCTCGAAGGACACGTCGGAGAGGAAGTTGCGGGTGGAGAGGTTCTCCACGGCCAGGGCGACGTCGTCCGAGCGTCGGTGTGGGGCCGGACGCGCGTCCCCGGAGACCTCGCGGCCGACCATCATCGAGATGATCTCGCGCATCTCCACCTCCCGCGTCGCGACCGTGCCCACGTACTGGCCGTCGCGCAGCACGGACACCCGGTCGGTGATCTCCTAGATCTCGGGCATGCGGTGGGAGATGTAGATGAGGCCCGTGTCGGGGGCCACGAAGTCGCGGATGAGCTCGAACAGGGCGTCGCTCTCGGCGAGGGTCAGCGCGGCCGTCGGCTCGTCCATGACTAGCACCTTGGAGTCATAGGACAGGGCCCGGGCGATCTCGACCATCTGCTGGCGCGCCACCGACAGGTCGCGGATGAGCGCGCGCGGGTCGAGTGCCTTCATGCCGAGGCGCTCGAAGAGTTCACCGGCCCGTCGATTGAGCTGGCTGTCGCGCACCAGGCCGCGGGTGTGGCTCTGGGGCCTGCCCAGGAACAGGTTCTGCGCGACCGTCAGGTCCGGCACCATGTTCAGTTCCTGGTGGATGATGCTCAGCCCGAGCTCGCGGGCGTGATTGGTGTTGCGGACGTGCACCTGCTGGCCCTGGAGCCAGATCTCGGCCCCCGGGTCGGGGGTGTAGATGCCGGTCAACACCTTCATCAGGGTCGACTTGCCCGCACCGTTCTCGCCGCACAGGCCGAGCACCTCGCCGGCGCGCAGATCGAGGTTCACGTTCTGGAGCGCTCTGACGCCGGGGAACGTCTTGGAGACGTTCTTCAGCTGCAGAAGAGTGTCCACGGGGTACTCCTTCGTACCGGGTTGTGATGCTTCGTGTTGCAGCGATGATAACGCTGTCATTCCAATCGGGCAACCCAGCGCCTGCGTCTGTTGGGGCCCGACACGCACACTCCGGTCTCAAACTCCGCTTCCGGTGGCGGAGTTTGACGACCAAGGTGGAGTTCGAGCCGACAGGAAGGGGCGGTGTCGTTGACCCCTGCGTTTACGGTGACCCCATGAACCGCCTGCCGCCGGTCGTCACGCTGCGTCCGTCCACGCTCGCCGACGCCGACGTCATCGCCGGATGGGGATCCGATGACGCGTTCTGTCGCGCGGCAGACTGGACGGTCGGGTTGCCGCCGGATCGCCTTCTCGCGTTCCACCGGCGCCTGGTGACGGACCCCCCGACCGGACTGCTCCGCCTCAGCGTCGTCCACGAGGTGCAGGTGGTCGGCTACGTCGACCTCTACGGCACAGACCCCGGACGCCGCCAGCTCGGCTTCCTCATCGGGCCACGGGAGCGGTGGGGCCGGGGGTTCGGCCTGGCCGCGGCGCAGGCAGGCGTGCGCCACGGGTTCGACGTCCTCGGCCTGGACGAGATCTGGGCCGAGGCCCTCGACGCCAACCGCGCCTCCGTCCGAATCCTCGAGAAGATCGGGATGATCGAGACCGGACGCGGCGACGACGGCCACCACCTGGGCCGTCCGACGTTCCACCGCCAGTTCTGTCTCACCCGTCCGGTCGGACTCGCTCACACTCCGGTTTGGGCCTCAAACTCCGCGACCTGAACCGGAGTTTGAGCCCGAAGTGTGAGTGTCGGCGCCCGGATCCGGGGCGCGTCAGCCGAGCAGCCGCGACACCGCGGCGGACGCCAGCGCCCGCACCTCGGCGTCCGGGCGCGGCGCGTAGAGCAACTGTGTTGCCGCCCCGTGGGCGAGCGCCACGAACGTCCAGGCGACGCCATCGGCGTCCACCTCCTCGCCGACGCGGCCACGCGCCTGCTCCTCGCGCACCCAGCCCGCGATGGTCGCACGCAACCCTGCGTCGGACGCCGCGACAGCGCCGGCGATGCGCGCGTCATGGGCGGCGCGTTCGGTGAACGCGGCCGCCTCGAGCGTCGTGGCGCGGGACGCGGCGTCGCCGGGCATCAAGGACATGAACACCGCCACCAACCGCTCGGCCAGGGGGCCGGAACCCACACCGAGCGACGGCGCGCCCTGCCGGTGCCGGATGTACATCGCCCGAACCAGCTCGTCCTTGGAGCCGAACGCCTTCTGCACGGCCCCGAGCGACCACCCGGACGCCGACGCCACCGCCCGGAAACTCACCGCCCCCAGGCCCTCACGCGCCAAGATCGAAAGGGCCACATCGGCGAGTTCGGTCTGGCGGGGCGAGAGCACGAATCCCAGCCTAGCGAGCGGGCCGCTGCACCCGGCGGGCTGGGTCGGGCACAATGGCCCCCATGGTGGACGAGAGCGCGGCGCGCTGATGCCCACGTCGATCACGTGGCAGGGCGCGCTGCTGGCGTTGCAGATCTTCGGCGCCGGCCTCCTCGTGTCCTATGCCGTCCGGTGGCTCGCCCGCCGGCTCCTGTTGTGGCGCGGCCGCGGCCCCAGCTCCGCGGCCGTGTTCGCTCAGGTCACCCAGTGGGTCGTGGTGTTCGCGTTCCTGAGCGCGGCCATGACGGTGGTGTTCCCGAGCGTCCGCCCCGTCGACATCCTCGGTGGTGTCACCATCGTCTCGGTGGCCGCCGGTATCGCGTTCCAGACCGTGCTGGGCAACATGTTCGCGGGCCTCGTCATCCTGGCCCGTGACCGGTTCCGCGTCGACGACCAGATCTCGATGGACTCCCTCTCCGGCACGGTGGTCGCCATCGGCCTGACCTCCACCGTGGTGCGCACGTTCGACGGACGCCTCGTGGTCGTCCCGAACACGGTGCTGCACGACAACATCGTCACCGTCCAGACCGGGTATGAGCAGGTGCGCAGCACGGTCACGTTCAACCTCGACCCGGGTGCCGATTTCGAGCATGCCCGCACGGTTGCGCTGAAGGCGCTCTACGACATCCGGGGGGTGTTGAACGACCCCGAGCCCAAGGCGCTGCTCACCGAGGTCGACGAGGCGGCGGTCACCCTGGAGCTGCGTTTTTGGACCGGATCGCTGCAGCTCGAGACCCTCGAGGCCCGCAATCTGGTCGTCTCCCGCGTGCTCCAGGCCTTCGCCGCGCAGGGGGTGGCCACGCAGTCGGCCACCGTGATGATCGAACCCGGGCCGGTGTTGCGCTCCCTGCTCAACGGCTCCCTGCGGCCGCCCACGTCCTCACCGGCCGCTGACTAGCATGGGGGCATGGCAGCGAAGCAGAACTCACGGCGCAAGGTGCTCATCACGGGTGTGACCGGCAATCTCGGCCTCGTGCTGGAGGAGCGGTTGGGTGAGGACTACGACCTCGTGACCCAGGGTCGTCACCCGGCGAACGAACACCAGGAAAAGACCATGCACAAGGTCGACCTCGACGACTACGACGAGGTTCTCGGCATGATGGAGGGCGTCGACACGGTCGTCCACCTGGCGGGCGCGGCCTCCCCCGATTCGGAGTGGGACGCCGTCCTCACGGCCAACATCGTCGGCCTGCGCCACGTGCTGGAGGCGGCGCGCGAGTCCGGCGTCCGCCGGGTCGTCTTTGCCTCCTCCAATCACGCCATGGGCATGTACGACCGCCACGAGGAGTGGCCGGTCTACCCCCACCACCTGCCGCGACCGGACTCGCTCTACGGCGTGTCGAAGGCGTTCGGCGAGGTGCTCGGCCGGTTCTACCACGACGAGTTCGGCCTGGACTTCATCGCCCTGCGCATCGGTTGGATGTCGGGCGACCCGATGGCGGCCGACGAGGACATCCTGCACGCCATGTGGCTCAGCGAGGACGACTGCGAGCACGTCATCCGCCGCGCCATCGAGGCCGAGGTGACGTTCGGCCTCTACTACGCGATCTCGGACAACCCGAACCGCCGGTGGGACCTCACGAACACCATGCTCGACCTCGGCTACCGCCCCCAGGACTCGTGGACCGACCGCACGACGGAGCAGGAGGAGGTCGTCGAGGGCGGCGCCGAGGTGCGCGACAACTGGCCCGCCGGTTCGTGACGCACCGCGCCCCGGGCGGGGTGGGGTCGCCCGGGTGCCGTAGTCTCCACCCATGACGAATCCCACCACGCCGTCCGATCCCGAGTGGGAGCCGGCGGATCCCGACGCCACCCGGGTTGAGCCGGCCGGGCATGGGGACGCCTATGCGGACGCTTACGCCGATGTCGACGCGGACGCCCCCGCGTCCGACCCGGACGCCTCGCACCTCGGCGCGCCGACCACGCACAGCGAGTACACCCGCGTGGAGTCCGGGATGGCTGAGACGGCCGTGACACCGCGGCCGATCACCAGCCAGTGGTGGTTCTGGGCGCTCCTGGCCGCCCTGGTGGCGGGGCTCGTCATCTGGGCGCTGACCTCGTTTCGCGGCAACCAGAGCGCGACCCCCGCGGCGACCCCCACGCCGTCAACCGTCGTCACGGCGACCGCGACCACGTCGCCCAGCGCGACCGCGGAGCCCAGCCCGAGCGCGACGGCGAGCGCGACGGCGAGCGGGACGGGAACCCCGTCCCCGTCGGCCACGTCGACGGCGACGACCACCCCCGGCAGCGACCTGGGCGACGCGGCGGGTGAGGAACTGCACCCGCTGGGCAGCGTCGTCTCTTCGGGCCCGTTGGACCTCGTCGTGCACAACGCAACCTTCGACGAGCCCTCCGGTGGCACGCGCCGCCTCGTGGTCGACGTCACGGTCACCAACAACGACGCTGCGGCCCTGCCCCTCATCCCCGGCCAGTTCGTGGCGGTCACGCCGCAGATGTCCGGTGACCAGGTCGAGTTCGTCCGGCACCAGCTGGACGAGGCGGCGACCGCCGACCTCGGCACCGCGATCTTCGACGCGCAGGTGCAGCCCGGTGAGGCCGCGCAGGGACAGCTCGTCTACGAGGTGCCGGCGGACGCCGTCGCCTACGCCCTCGCGTTCCGTGGCACGACGGACGCCTCGATCGTCGGCATCGACCTCGGTCGCCCCTGACCCGGCGGCGGACCCCCGGGCTGCGGCCTCAGCTTTCGCAGACCACCCCGTCGTCGTCACCGTCCCGGTACCAGTCGTACTCCGGGTCGACCCCACTGCGGTAGGGGCCGTGCCCGTTGGCCCGCGCCTCCTTGCAGGTCGAGAAGCGGGGATCGGTCTGGGCCGCGGCGGCGGGCACGGACGCGAACCCCGCCGGCTGTGCGGGCGGAGCCGCCTCGACCGTTGTCGTCACCGTGACGGCCGGGGCGGTCAGGGTCACCGGGGGCGCCGTGACGGTCGCTGGCGGTGCCGTGCGGGTGACGGGCGGCGCAGTGATCGTGACGGGAGGGGCTGAGGGAACGGCGGCCACCCCCTGGGCGGCCGAGCCCTGGCCACTCACGTTGCCCAGCAACCCGCCTGCGAGAAATGCCAGCGCGGGCGCCAGAATCCAGTGCCGCGCGCTCCAAGGCCGGGTCTTCAGCGGCGAGGGAGTCGCGGTCGTCGCGTCGTCCTCGACCCAGAATTCCCATCCCGGAGGAGCAGGCGGCCAACTGGGATCCGGCTTCCAGGACGCATCGGGCGTCCAGTCGGCCGGCGGTTGCGGCCAGCCGGGCGGGGCGTTGAATTGCGGGGCCATCGATACTCCTTGCGGGTGAGCGGTGGGTGCACAGGCACCACCGCTGCACCGTAGCCCCCCGCGGGCCGTCGGTCTAGCTCACCGGAGCGTCCCAACAGGGAATTGCTCAGGAGCCGGCCAGGGTCAGGGTGACGGTGGCGAAGCTGTGCGGCGGCAGGGTGATCCGCACGCCATCCTCCCGCCAGTCCACATCCACCGCCACCGGGCGCACGGCGTCCGGATCGTCCACGGTGTTGTGGGCCGCCGCGGAGGCCGCGGCGAGCACCGTCCCCTCGGCCGCCTGCACGGAGCCCCCGCGCAGGTCGAGCTCCACGGTCTGCTCGGCGTCGGGGTCGAGGTTGGACAGCGACACCAGAGCCCGGCCGTCCTTCACCGAGGCGGACGCCGACAGCAGCGGCAGCGTCCGCCCGTCCACCTCGCGCGAGGCCAGCGGCCCGCCCAGCGGGTGCACCGCCAACGCGGCGGCATCGTGGTGGCCCCGGTTCATGGCGAATACGTGGAACGTAGGCGTCCGCACCACCGCGTCCGGCGTGGTGAGCAGCATGGCCTGCAGCACGTTGACCGTCTGGGCGATGTTCGCCATCGCCAGCCGGTCGGCGTGGCGGTGGAAGCTGTCGAAATGGACGCTGGCGACCAGCGCGTCGCGCAGCGTGTTCTGCTGGTACAGGAATCCCGGGTTGGTCCCCGGCTCCACGTCGTGCCAGGTGCCCCACTCGTCCAGCACCAGCCCGATGCGGCGGTCGGGGTCGTAGACGTCCATGATGGCCCCGTGTCGGCGGAGAAGATCCTCAATGCCGGCGGCGCGGGCCAGGCAGGTCCAGTACTCCTCGGCTGAGAACTCGGTGGCCGAACCCTTGTGCTGCCAATCGCCCACCACCGTGTAGTGGTGCAGCGAGATCGCGTCGAAGTGCCCGCGGGCGTTGCAGCCGCAGCCGAGGTCGCCGAGCGTCTTCATGAGCGTTTCGGTCCAGTGGTAGTCATCGCTGTTGGCGCCGCCGGCGATGCGGTACAGCACGTTGCCGTCGTGGTTGCGGCAGTACGTGGCGTACTGGCGCGCGAGATCGGCGTAGTACTCGGCGCGCATGTTTCCGCCGCAGCCCCAGCTCTCGTTGCCGATGCCCCAGAAGCGCACCCGCCACGGTTCCTCGCGGCCGTGGGAGCGCCGCAGCTCCGCCATCGGCGAGGTGCCGCCCCGGGTCAGGTACTCCACCCAGTCGGCCATCTCCTGCACCGTTCCCGAGCCCACGTTGCCGCAGATGTACGGCTCGGCGTCCAGCTGGGCGCAGAGGTCCAGGAACTCGTGGGTGCCGAAGGCGTTGTCCTCCACCACGTCACCCCAGTGCGTGTTGACCATGGTCGGACGCCCCGCCCGCGGCCCGACGCCGTCGCGCCAGTGGTACTCGTCGGCGAAACAGCCACCGGGCCAGCGCAGGTTCGGCACGTCGAGCTCCCGCAGAGCCGCCACCACGTCGGAGCGGATGCCCCGGGTGTGGGGTACGTCGGCGTCCTCACCCACCCAGAACCCGCCGTAGATGCAGGCGCCGAGGTGTTCGGCGAAGTGCCCGTACAGGTGCCGGCTGATGGTGGGGCCGGGGAGGTCGAGGTTGATCGCCAACGTCGTCGTCCGCATGGTCGCCCACCCTACGCCGGGGCCACCCCCTAGGGTGGCGTCCATGGCGATCGAGATGGACGCGGACACGTTCGAGGCGCACGTGAGGGACGCGATCGCCACCGTGCCCGCCGAGCTGATGGACCTGCTCGACAACTGCGTCATCGTCATCGAGGACGACGCCCCGGCCGACGACCCCGACCTGCTCGGGCTCTACGAGGGCGTCCCCCTCACCGAACGCGACTCCTGGTACGGCGGTGTGCTGCCCGACCGGATCATCATCTTCCGCAACCCCACGCTGGCCCTCTGCGACACGACCGAGGACGTGGTCGAGGAGGTCCACATCACGGTGGTCCACGAGATCGCGCACTTCTTCGGCATCGACGACGACCGGCTCCACGCGCTGGGCTACGCCTGAGCCGGGGCACGCGGCCCCCGGCGGGCGTCGGGAGAGATTCCCCACAATGCGGGTTCGGGTGGCGCACAATGAAGGACGACACTCACGCCCGCGGAGCCCCGTGAAGGAACCTGTGACAGGAGCGGAACTCCTCACGGGCGTGAGTGTCGCCAGGAGGGGGCCGGTTCGCCGGCCGACCCCCGGTTCAGGGTGGGCCGGGCTCAGGTGGCCTGGGCCATGCAGAACGCCAGCAGGTAGGTGCGCGAGTTGCCGTCGTCGATGAACTCATCGGGCAACGACCGGGCCGTGTCGAGGGCCTCGGCGGCGTCCTCCTGCCCCGCGAGCGCCCGGTACATGAGCAGGTAGTCGCCGTAGGTCTGGGCGTACCCGCCGGTCGCGGTCGCCTCGGCGACGTTGGCGCGGATGCGCTCGGAATCACCGGCGAGGAACTCCGACGACGGGCTGGCGGGAATCACCAGGATCGCCAACATGGCGGCCGGCTCGGCGGAGAACCACGTGGCGTAGTCCCGCTTGCCGCCCCACACGAGCGAGGTGATCTGGTGGGCGAAGCCGTCGTAGGCCGGCTCGGTGGTGTCAAAGTCGGTCCAGTACGCGCGGGCCGCCTGCGCCTCCAGCGCCTGCAGCCACGTGCCTTCGACCTCGAGCGGGTCGTTGCCGGACGCGCGGGCCCACAGCGTCAACCCCGCCCAGGCGTTGATCGCCTCCGAGACGGACTCCTGGTTGTTGCCGTCGGCGAACGGCGAGGTGCCGGACGCCCACGAGTGCGACGCGTACACGTCGAACGTCCGGCGTTCGGGAAAGAAGTCGTTCGGCTCGGACGACGCGATGTCGGCGGCCAGCAGGTCCATCACCGGTGCCCAGCGTTCGGCGAGCTCGGGATCGTCGGCGGCCAGCACGCCCGCGGCGTACAGGAAGTAGCCGTAGTGGAAGTGGTGGTCGTTGTACCGGTCGGCGTCGAACGTCGCCACGCGGCCCACGACACCGCGGTTGGTGGTGTCGTAGACGAAGCAGAACGCGTCGGCGCTCGCGCAGCGCTCCGGATCGGTCCACAGGTCCATGGTCTCCACGATCTTGGCGCGCAGCGTGGCGGCGGACGCCTCGTCGCCGAGCTGGGTCGCGATCTGCCACAGCATGGCGTCGCGCTGCAGCGCCTTGCCGCCGAAGTAGGTGTCGGCAGGGTAGTCCGGGTCGCTCGCCACGTCGGCGACCAGCGCCTCGCCGAGCTCGGCGCGCTGGGCGTCCGAGAGCCCCGCCAGGTCCAGCCCCGCGTTGGCCGGCTGGGTCGGTGAGGTCCACGTCAGCTCCGACCCGGCGCACACCGCGAGCGTGCCGTAGATGCTCGCGTAGGTGCCGAGTGAGCAGTCGGTGGACGCCTGGTGGGGCATCGCGGCCACCGCCGTTTCACCCCCGGCGGTGGCGTAGCTCAGCGTGGTGGACGCCTCCTCGCCCTCGACGGTGTAGCTCAGCGTCGATCCGGTGACCGGCGCGGCCAGGGCGGCCAGCGCGTCGGCGTCCCCGCCCTCGGGCAGGGCGAACCAGGTGGCGTGACCGCCGGCGTCCACCGAGATCGACTCGCCGGCGACCCGGACGCCCTCGCCGAGGAGCACCCACGTGTGGTCGCCGACCGTGGTGGTCCAGCGGTCGCCGTCGGCGGCCCAGACGGCGCCCGAGGAGGTCAGCTCGGTGGCGGCGTCCGCGGTGAACGTCAGGAACGGCGAGCCCTGCGCGAGCACCAGCGAGCCGTGGGACACGGTGTCGGTGAGGGTCACCGTCGCCGTGTCGTACGCGCTCACCTGCCACGCGGGGGCATCCGGCAGGAGCAGGGTGATCTCGGGGGCGTACGGGCCCGTGATGACCTTCTCCGCCGCCGTGACCACGGGCAGGTTGAAGCCGAACCCGGCGTCGGTGAGGCCGAAGGCGTAGGGCATCGGGAAGACGGGCATCGGCTCCTCGCCGAAGACGAGCCCCGAGAACCACCGGTTGGTGGGCGGCACCAGGCCGTCGGCGAGGCGGTCGGCCTGCAGGTCGAGCCCCTCCTCCTGCGGCAGCGCGGCCACCTGCTCGGCGAGGGCGGACGCCTCGAACACGGCACCGTCGCCGCCCGAGACCGCGGGGGTCTCGGACGGGGCGGTGCCCTGGGGCTGGATGCCCGTGCAGGCACCCAGCGTGAGCACGAGCGCCGCGGCGAGCGCGACGGGGCGCAGGGCCTTCATCAACGCAGACCGATCTGGGTCAGGAACCCGCGGAAGGCCTGCGTCGGGCCGGCGAGCAGGCCGTCGTCGCGCAGTTCCATGATGGCCTGCACGGGCGAACCGGCGCGGGTCAGCTGGGCATAGGCCGCGTCGGTGATGGTCGGAACCGTGACGTACGCTACGGTGATGGCCTCGCCGTTGTCGGTGACGACGGACACGTCGGTCACCTCCCCCTCGAGCTTGGTGTTGTCGGCCAGGTTCACGATGACGCGAGCCCCCGTCTCGACGCGGCTGTAGTCCACCGGTTCGAGTTCGAACCGTGCCACCACGGTCTTGGGGCTGCTCGCGGCGATCGTCGCGAGCGAGGTGCCGCTGTTGACGAAGGAGCCGGCGGTCGCGGCGACGTCGGTCACCTGGCCATCGATGACGGCGAGATAGGTGACGGTGCCGGTCTCCTCGTCCACGGTGTAGGCCGCGGTGTCGGCGACGTTCAGGCCGTTGGCGACGGCGTTCTGCACGTCCGGGCTGACGACGGTGAAGAGCCGGTCGCCGGCTGCGACGTCCTGGCCCGCGGTGATGAAGGTCTCGGTGAGGACGCCGGCGTAGTTGGAGCCGACCAGGGCCGAGGGGGCGTCGACGGTGGCGGTGACGGATGCGACGCGGGACTGCCGCTGGTTGTAGAGCAGGGTCAGCAGGACCATGATCACGAGGACGGCGGCCACGCCGCCCCAGAGTCGGAATCGGTTGCTCCAGGTCATCGGAAAACCTCCTGGGTGTCAGTGGTGGGAACGGTGGGTTCGGTGGTGGCGGGCAGGGACGCCGCCGCGCGGCGCGGCGCCGGGATGACGGAGGCGTCCAGTCCGCGGCCGCGGCGGACCGGCACGGGCATGACGCCGAGTTGGGAGTCCCCCGGGGTGTAGCGCTGGGCGAGCAGGAGCGTGGAGGGCTCGACGGCCATGGCGGGCTCGCGGCCCGCGAGCAGCGAGTCGACGTCGCGCCGGGCGCCCTCGATGGCCGAGCGGTCCAGCACCTCGACGACCGAGGGGAGGGGCTCCGGGCTCGACTCGACGGGGTCCGGGAGCGGCGTCGCCGCGGCGGCCCGTGCGCTGCCGACGGCGGCGCGGCCCTCGAGGTATGCCACGACCATGAACGCCGTGAGCGCCACGAGGTTGATGCCGTTCCAGATCGTGGCGATGTTGAGGTGGCCGAGCGACATGTCCCGATAGACCGAGACGGAGGTCGCGCAGATCAGGAACACCCACACCAGCACCTGCGGGATGATGAAGTTGAACGGGGAGACCTTGCCGCCGGTGGCGCCGGTGACGCTCCACTTGGTGTCGACCCCGATGAAGGCGTTCTTGAAGGCGCGCAGGTAGATGGGGAAGGAGCACTGCGCGAGCAGGAGCACCTCCCAGCGGAACGTGCCGAGCGTCAGGCCGGCGAGCAGGATCTGCAGGAGGTAGAAACCGGCGTAGAACAGGAACCACTCAAAGGGGCCGACGGTGAGGTTCACCGGCCGCAGGTCGAAGAAGATCTCCAGGGCGGGGACGAAGAGCAGGATGCCCGGGGCGATGCCCGTGAGGTAGTGCGTGGCGGTCACGAAGTACATGAACCGCTGGTCGAGCGTCAGCCGGCGGCGCGGGCTGAACGGGAAATGGGTGAGCAGGATTTCGAAGCCGCCCGTCGCCCACCGTTGCTGCTGCTTGGTGTAGGCCTCGATGGTCTCCGGGGCGTCCCCGACCGCCAGGGTGTTGGGGATGTAGATGGAGCGCCAGCCCCGCTCGTGGAGCAGCAGCGATGTCCACACGTCCTCGGACTTGGAGTCGGTGTACAGGCCACCGATGTCGAGCACCGCGGCGCGCCGGTAGAGCACGTTGGTGCCCACCGAGAAGGCCGCATTGAACTCGTTGCGGCCCGGCTGGACGAACCGGTAGAACATCGTCTGCATGTAACCGGCGCCGCGGGAGATGATGTTGTGCATGTTGCCGTAGGTCTGCGGAGTCTGCACCAGGGCCACGTTGTTGTCGACCATGAACGGCAGGGTCTCCTCGAGGAACTCCGGCCGGGGCACGAAGTCGGCGTCGAGAATGACGAAGAACGGCGCCTTGGCGACGGTCAGCGCGTTGTTGACGTTGCCGGCCTTGGCGCCGTGACTGGTGAGGCGCCGCACGTAGCTGCACCCCAGCTCGGCGGCGAGGTCGCGGACCTCGTCGGAGCGGCCGTCGTCGAGGATCCAGGTGCCGTGGGCCCCGCGCACCGCCAGGGCGGCCTCGGCCGTCTTGCGGATGACGTCGACCGGCTCGCCGTACACGGTGATGAGCAGGTCGGCCGCGACCTCCTGGCTGCCCAGGAACATCGGCCAGCGGGTGGGGTCGTGGCTCACGCCCCGCTCCGCGTTCGCGTCGGCGTCGTAGAGTTCGGACTTCGCCTGGTGGAAGGCGAAGGTGCGAGGGTTGCGAATGCCCGACAGCACCGTCCACATGCTCATGAGCGCGTGGAAGATGAGGGTGACCTCGGCGAAGATCACCAACAACCAGGGCAGCAGGTCACCGCGGTTGGCCGGATTCAGCAGGAACCAGGCGTACGCGAGAATTCCGATGAGGGCCATCAGCGACACGGCCACCATCACGGGGGAGTAGGGGTTGCGGGTTGCCTGGCGGCGGGACCGGGGGACGTGGGCGTCCACCCGGGCCAGGTCGTTGGTCTCCTCGAGCACCAAGGGTGCCTGGGGAGTGATGCTTGCAGCAGCCATCTGCCGTCGCGTCCTTCCTGTCTGAGCTCGGGATGCGACGTCGAATCCGTTGCGGGTTCCTTCACTTCAACAGTAGGACTGATGGCTGGGGAATGAGAGGGCCCAATTCATCATTGTTGAGCGGTAAGCGAATACCCTCGTGAGCGGTTGCCACGGCGTGGCGCGCAGGGGCTTTTCGACACCGGAGCCCGTGGCTAGGCCCGACACGGTCCGTGACGTCGGGGCGGGCAGGGTGCAGGTGCCTTCCTTGTTGCAGGCGAAGCAACGGAGCGCAACTGGGCGGGCTCCGGCCGCTGCTGGGTTCAGCCGGGGAGGTCGTCGGCCTCGGCCAGCAGCCGGGTGAGCGTGGTGCCGACGCCGCCGTCGGCGTTGGTGCCCACCACCTCGAAGCGCGCTCGCAGCGTCGGGTGCGCGTTGCCCATCGCGAAGGGCCGACCGGCGAACTCCAGCAGGGCCAGGTCATTCGGCATGTCGCCGAACGCGGCGACGTGGGCCGGCGCCACGTCCCGCTCGGCGCACAACTCGGCGAGGGCGGACGCCTTGGACACCCCGGGCGCGCTGATCTCCAGCAGGGCGCGGTGGCCGGGCAACACCGAATGGGTCACGACGGCACGCTCGCCCAGGTGGTGGGCCGCGGCGTCGGCGAAGGCGTCCACATCGCCCACCGGCCCGGCCGCCGGCGCCAGCGCCAACAGCTTCACCACGGGCGTGACGCGATCGAGCAACTCCTCGAAGGGCGCGCGCACGGTGACGGCGTTCTCGGTATCGGTGGTGCGGCTCGTGTCGGGGAACGCGGAGACCCAGCCGGGCTCGCAGCCGAACACCTCGCCGTGCTCCAGGGCGAGCAGGACGCCGGGGAAGGCGGTCCGCAGCGCGTCCGCCAGGGAGGTGAGCGTGGCGCGGGGCAGGGGATGGCGCCGCACGATGACACCGGAGGCCAGGTCGACCACCGCCGCGCCGTTGCTGACGATGACGTGGGGCCGCGCGCCCGCGATGGGCTCCAGGCACCCCAGCCACCGGGCGGGGCGTCCGGTGGCCACCACGAGGTGGACGCCGGCCGCGGCCGCGGCGTGGAGCGCGGCGACGTCACCGGGCGCGATGCGCCCGTCGGGGCCGAGCAGGGTGCCGTCGAGGTCGGTCGCGACCAGCCGGATCACAGGCGGCTGTTGGGTGACGGCGAGCCGCCGGGGCTGCCGGACGGCGAGGGCTCGGGGGAGCCGCTCTGGGGGCTCGGCGAGGCCGAGTCCGGGGACGGGGACGCGCTGTCCGGCGACGGGGAGGCGGTGTCGGGGGACGGCGAGGCCGAGTCGGGGCTCGGGGGCGGGGATTCGGTGGACTCCGTCGGGACGGGCGGCGGCGGGCTCTGCGGGGGCGCGGCCTGGAACAGCAGGATGGCGACGAGGATGGCGAGCGCCATGAGCAGCATCATGATGAGCCAGGAGAGCAGCAGCGTTCCCCACCCGGCGCGGTCGCCCCGGCCGGGCCACGGCAGCGGCCAGGGCCGTGAGAGCCCGGGGGCGACCTTGTCGATCCAGGGGAGCCGGTAGTCGGGGCCGGCGGGGCGGCCCTGCTGCGGCAGCCAGGACAGATCGACCTCGGCGAGCACGCGCTCGGCCTCGTCGACCGCGCGGGAACTGCCGTCGAAGGCGAGCGCCACCCAGGGGGCGTTCGGCCGCTCGTCCGGGGCGGCGGGCGTGGCCGGCCCGGGGGCGAACGTGTGGCCGAGGCGTCCCTCGCCCTGCCCCCGGCCGCCGCGCGCGAGCACGGTGTCGATGTGCATCTTGTTCACGGTGCCGGCGAACCGGTCGACGGCGGCGGCGTCCGCCGAGGCGCCCTCGGACAGCATGACGAGCAGCGCCGGGGTGTTGTGGTCGTCGTGGGCCGTGAACGCGACGCCGGAGGGCGAGGCCGCCACGCGCGCGTCCAACCAGCGGCCCCCGACGCTCGGCGGGTCGTCGGCCAGCAGGGGGTGCAGCAGCGCGCGATCACCGGAGGCGGCGCCGGCGCCGGGGTCGGCGTCGGGCTCGGCCTGCGGCTCGGGGGCCTCGGAAGTGCTCATCGCCGCCCATTCTGCCCGGTGGGGCAACGCGTGCCCACCCCGGGCCGTGCCGAGTTCGGCTGTCGGGGCCAGCGGGTAGGGTGTGTCCCGCATCGAGTTCCCGGCCCCGCAAGGGAGCAGTGTTCCAGGAGGTGGCGTTGTCCAGCAGCCAGACCGCAGAGGTCCGCGAGGCCGCGCAGCAGCTCAGCGAGGCGATCGCCGAGGTCCAGCGCGTCATCGTCGGGCAGGAGCACATGGTCGAGCAGCTCATGGTCGGCCTGCTCGCCAAGGGTCACGTGTTGCTCGAGGGCGTGCCGGGCACGGCGAAGACGCTGGCGGTCCGCACGTTCGCCCAGGTGGTCGGTGGTGAATTCGCGCGCATCCAGTTCACGCCCGATCTGGTGCCGTCCGACATCGTGGGCACGCGCATCTACTCGGCGCAGCAGGAGAAGTTCGACATCGCGCTCGGCCCGGTGTTCGTCAACTTCGTGCTGGCTGACGAGATCAACCGTGCGCCGGCCAAGGTGCAGTCGGCCATGCTCGAGCTGATGGCCGAGAAGCAGGTCTCCCTCGGCGGACGCACCTACCCGGTGCCGCAGCCGTTCATCGTCATCGCGACCCAGAACCCCATCGAGTCCGAGGGTGTGTACCCGCTGCCCGAGGCGCAGCGCGACCGTTTCCTGCTCAAGGTCGACGTGCCGTACCCGCGGGGCAACGAGGAGTTCGAGATCCTGCGGCGCATGAGTGTGACGCCGCCCACCGCGCGCAACCTGCTGCACCCCGAGCGGGTCGCCGAGCTGCAGGACCTGGCGTCCAACGTGTTCGTGCACAACCTCGTCGCGGAGTACATCGTGCGGCTCGTGCTCGCCACGCGCACCCCGGGCGAGTTCGGCATGCCCGATCTCGACGGTGTCATCCAGATCGGCGCCTCGTCGCGCGCCACGCTGGGCCTGACGGCCGCGGCGCGCGCGCTCGCGCTGATCCACGGTCGGGACTACGTGCTGCCCACCGACGTCCAGGCCGTGGCGGCCGACGTGATGAGCCACCGCGTCGTGCTCGGGTTCGACGCCGTGGCCGACAACGTGTCGCAGGTGCAGGTCGTCGAGCGCATCCTGGCGATGGTGCCGGCGCCCACGCCGGTGTGGAACGACCAGCGCTCTCGGACGCCGCAGCCCGCCGTCGGCGGCTCCCAGCCCGGCTGACGGGCGCTGGCGTGGCGCAGGTCTCGTTCACCCCACCCTCGGACGCCCTCGGGGCCGTCGGGTCGGTGCTGCGCGAGCCCACCCAGGCGACCCTGCCGCTGTCGAAGCTCGCCCCGGAGCAGGCGTTGCGCCGCCTGGAGCTGGCCATCGTGCGGCGCATGGAGGGCTTCCTCCACGGCGATCACCGTGGATTGCTGCCCGGCCCGGGTTCGGAGACCAACGACGCCCGCGAGTACGTGGCGGGCCAGGACGACGTCCGCCGCATGGACTGGGCCGTCACCGCCCGCACCGGGACGCCCCACGTGCGGGACACGATCGCCGATCGCGAGCTCGAGGTGTGGGCCATGCTCGACGTCACCCCGTCGATGAACTGGGGGACGGAAGGCGTCACCAAGCGTGACCTGGGCATCGCCGCCATCGCCACCATCGGCTTCCTCAGCCAGCGGATGGGCGACCGCTTCGGCGGCCTCGTGATGCGCCCGGAGACGTTGGTGCGCATTCCCGCCCGTTCGGGGCGCATGGCGCTCTACTCGCTGCTGCGCCGCATGTTGACCGAGCCGATCGTCCACGACCGCGCCGAGGGGCCGTACTCGCTGGCGCGTGGCATCGACCAGTTGGCGCGCGTCCAGCGGCGCCGCGGCGTCCGCGTGGTGGTGTCGGACTTCCTCACCCCTGGCGACACGGAGCTCGACCCCGCCGTCGAGCCCGAGTGGGAGCGCGCCCTGCGCCGCCTCACCGTCCGCAACCAGGTGATCTGCGTGGAGGTGGTGGACCGCCGGGAGGTGGAGTTCCCTGACGTGGGTGACATTCTGATCCGCGACCCCGAGACCGACTTCGCGCGCTACATCAACACGTCGGACGCCGCCGCCCGGGCCCGTTTCGACGCGGCCTCCGCCGCCCAGCGCGAGCGCATCCGCATCGCGATCCGCCGGGCGGGTGCCGGGCACATCCAGCTGCGCACCGACCGAGACTGGGTGCACGACATTGCCCGGTTCGTCCTCACCTACCGGCGGGTGGCCTCGGCGCTCCACGCGCCGCCGCAGGGGGTGCAGCGCTGATGGACCTGTCCTTCCTCAACCCCGAGCGGCTCTGGGTGCTGGCCGTCATCCCGTTCCTCGTGCTGCTCTACGTGTGGGCGTTGCGCCGCAAGAGCCGCACCGGCATGCGCTTCACCAACACCGCGGTGCTGGGGCGTGTGGTGCCCCGCCAGTCGCAGTGGCGCCGCCACCTCGCCGTCGCCATGTCCCTGCTCAGCCTGATCACACTGGTGCTGGCCTGGTCGCGCCCCAACGGCGTCGACCGGGTGCCCCGGGAGCGGGCCACCGTCGTCCTCGTCATCGACGTCAGCCGGTCGATGGCGGCGACCGACATAGCGCCGAACCGGCTGGAGGCCGCGCAGCAACTCTCGATCGACTTCATCGACGAGCTGCCCGAGCAGTACAACGTGGCCGTCGTCTCGATGTCGGGCAGCCCGGCCACCCGGTTGCCCCCGACGACCGACCGGACGCTGGCACGCCGCGCGATCGACGCGCTCGCGCTGCAGGACTCCACGGCCGTGGGGGACGCCATCTACGTCGCGCTCAGCGCGATCCAGATGGCCCCGCGCAGCGACGACGGCTCGGTGGCACCGGGCGCCATCGTGCTGCTCAGCGACGGGCAGAACACCGCGGGGCGCGCCCCCGCCCAGGCGGCGCAGCAGGCGGAGGCGGACGGCGTGCCGATCCACACGATCGCCTACGGCACGGACAACGGCTCGGTCGACCTCGACGGCGTCCGCGAGCGTGTGCCCCCCGACCGGGAGCTCATGCAGCAGATCGCGCAGGAGACCGGCGGCACCTACGCGAGCGCCGAGAGCGCCGGCGACCTCAGCCGGGTGTACAACTCCATCCGGTCGTCGGTGGGGTATGAGGAAGTCCTGACGGAGACGACCGCGACGTGGGCGGGGTACGGGCTCGCCTTCGCCGTGGTGGCCGCCCTGGCCGCGGTGTCCCTGGGAGCGAGGTGGCCGTGATGCTGACCCCGTTGATCTCGTTCTTCCACCCCGAGCGGCTGTGGTTGCTGCTGCTGGTGCCCCTGCTGCTGCTGACCTACCTGGCGCTCGCGCGCCGGCGGGCGTCCCGGACGCGGACCTTCGGCATCGAGAACCTCAGCCGCGTCCTGCCGAAGCAGGCGGCCTGGAAGCGTCACGTCGCGGTGGTGGCGGCGGTGCTGAGTCTCGCGTCGCTGACCGTCGCGTTCGCCCAGCCGAAGGACTCGGTGAACGTGCCCCGCGAGCGCGCCACCGTGGTGATCGCCATCGACGTGTCGCGCTCGATGGAGGCCACCGACGTCGAGCCCAACCGGCTGGACGCCGCCAAGGCGGCCGCCCAGGGGTTCGTGGACCTGCTGCCGCAGGGGTTCAACACCTCGCTCGTGGCCTTCGCCGGGTCCGCCGCGGTCATCGTGCCGCCGACGCAGGATCGGGCGCTGGTGAAGGCGTCCATCCAGAACCTGGCGCTGGCGCCGTCCACGGCCATCGGCGACGGCATCTACGCCTCGCTGGACGCCCTCGCGCTGGCCCCGCCTGACCCCGACGACCCCGAGGCCCCGACGCCGGGGGCCATCGTCCTGCTCTCCGACGGCTACACCAACATCGGCCGCAGCTCGACGACGGCCGCGCGGGACTCCCGGGAGGCCGGGTTCCCCGTCTACACGATCGCCTACGGCACCCCGAACGGATTCGTCGTCACCAACGGCCGGCGCGAACCGGTGCCGGTGAACCCCGCGGAGCTCGCGACCGTGGCCCGGGAGTCGGGCGGGGAGGCCTTCCGGGCCGGTAGCAGCGACGAGCTGCGCAGCGTCTACGCCTCGATCGCCCGGTCGGTCGGCTATGAGCAGGTCGACCAGGAGGTCACGGAGCTGTACGCGGGCATCGCCCTCGGGTTCGCGCTCCTGGCCTCGCTCGCCGTAGTGTCGCTCGCCGCGCGCTGGCCGTGAGCTAGGCTCAGCCGCACCTTCGCCGAGCGCGGCAAAGGTCCACCGACACTCATCCCAGCGTCCGGTGTCCGAGGACACACCCGGCGACCCGATGAGGGAACCCCTCGTTCCCTTCGTCGTCGTCCCGGGAGGATCCGCCCATGTTCCACGTTGCCGACACGCCCGTCATGGTGGTCGGGCTGCTGGTGCTGTTCACCTTCTGCGCGGTGTGGGAGGTGGTCGCCCTCGCCCGGAGCCGGACCGCGACCCAGCGGGTGTCTTCCGGACTGCACCTGGTGATGGCCCTCGTCATGGCGGGTATGGTGCTCCCGCTGACCTGGGCGCCGTTGCGCGATGTCGTGGGCTTCCCGGTGCTGATCGGCTTCTTCGCCCTGGGGGTCGCCTGGTTCGTCGCCCTCGCGCTGCGCGGAGCCGATCACCGCTGGCACTTCGCCGGACACGCCGTGATGTTCGCCGCCATGGCGTGGCACCTCGCAGGCATGGCGGTCATGCGGCAGGCGATGCAGGGCGGCAGCGCGCCCGGCCACGGCCACGCCGCCCACACCGGCCACGCCGGCGGCGCGATGGCATCGCAGCCCCTCGGGGTGGTCGCCTGGGTGGGGGTGCCGTTCATGGCGTACCTCGCCGTCGGAGCCCTCGTGGCCCTGGTGCGTGCCCTGGCCCCCGTGCGGCGGGCACCCCACTCCGCAGCCGTGGCCGACGAACCGGGCGTGGGCGCGCTCGTCCCCGTCGGTTGCACCGCGCCCCACCGTGCCGGCGGGCTCACGCAGCGGATGTCGGAACTGGCCGCCGCCGCGATGCTGGGGGGCATGTTCTGGATGAGCGTGGGGCTGCTGGCCCCCGTGGCGCCGTGGCTGGGTGTGCTCAGCTTCTGACGCGCAGCGTGGGGCGTCCGACCCGCCCGGTGTGTGGTGGGATGGGGCCGTGAGCATCTCCGCCAACATCGCCGCCGCCCGGAGCCGCATCGCCGCCGCCTGTGCCCAGGCCGGACGCGACCCGGGTGAGGTGGAACTCCTCGCGGTGAGCAAGACCCACCCGGCGGCCGCGATCCGGGAGGCACGGGCGGCCGGGTGCTGCCGCTTCGGCGAGTCCCGCCCCCAGGAACTGCGCGACAAGGCGGTTGAGCTGGCCGGTGCGGACGTGGATTGGGTCGCCATCGGCCACCTGCAGACCAACAAGGCCAAGCTGGTCGCCGAGCGTGCCCAGGAGTTCCAGGCGCTGGATTCGTTGGCCCTCGCCGAGGCCCTCGACCGGCGGTTGCAGACCCTCGGGCGGCGCCTGGCCGTGCTCGTCCAGGTCAACAGCTCCGGGGAGGCGGCCAAGGGCGGCTTCGCGCCCGACGCGGTGGCGGACGCCGTCGCCCAACTCGCCCACTGCGACGCGCTGGACGTCCGCGGCCTGATGACGCTGGCGGTCCACAGCGACGACGAGGCCGCCGTCCGGGCGTGCTTCGCGACGATGACCGACCTGCAGGCCCGGCTGCGCGACGCCCACGGCGGCGGCTTCGACACGCTGAGCATGGGGATGTCCGGCGACTTCGAGCTGGCCATCGCGTGCGGCTCGACCTGCGTCCGGCTCGGCACGTTGCTGTTCGGCGCCCGCCCTCCCGCGCCGGTGGGGCCATGACCGAGATTCCCGACGGCTCCGACCCGGCCGCGCTGGCCCACTGGCTGTTCGACCTGGCCCGCGCCGGTGACGCCGCCCGCCTGGCCGCCTACGTCGACGCCGGCGCGCCGGTCGACCTCACCGACGCCGACGGCAACACGCTGCTGATGCTCGCGGCCTACCACGGGCAGGCCGCCACGGTGGCTGCCCTGGTGGAGCGCGGTGCGGACGTCGACGCCCTCAACGGACGCGGTCAGTCCCCGCTGGCCGGCGCCGTGTTCAAGGGGGAGGACGCCGTCATCGACGTGCTGCGGGCAGCTGGCGCGAGCCCGGATGCGGGGACGCCGACCGCCCGGGCCACCGCCGCAATGTTCGGCCGGCCCGACCTGTTCGTCTGACCGGCACGGCGCCCACCAGCGTCACTGCGGCGAGTCGACGCCCCGCTGGGCCTCGACCTTGGCCGTCAGGTCGTCCTTGAGCTCGGCGATGGTGGAGCGGTACCGGGGGAGCGCGACGGCGGCGAGGTCGTTGAGCACCAGCCGGAGCTTGCGGGGCACCTGCAGCCCGCCCGCACCGTAGTGGATGAGCTCCTCCAAGGACAGGCGGAGCAGTAGGTCGCCCGTCGGCGGGTGCACCACGAGGCGGACGACCCCCTCCTCGGCGATGTAGGGGCTCGGGGGGTTTCGCTGGACGATCTCGCGCAGCAGGTGGTGCAGCTCGTCGATGACCTGGGTGGCGGTCGTGGGGTCGTTCACGCCGGGTGAGAGCGCCCGCTCCCCGATGTCGACGAGCTGGCGGAACCCGAACGACAGGTCCTGGCGCATGGACCGTTCCGTGGCGAGCCGGACCTCGGAGTTGACCCGCTTGCTCAGCTCGGCCTGCTTCTTCTCCCGGTCCTCCCGCGTCTCGTCGTCCGCGAGCTCGTCGTCGGCGTCCCACAGGGTGGCCAGCGGGTGTCCGTGGGTGGTGAAGTCACCGAGTTGGGGGTGCAGCACCAGGACGCCGCCGGCATCGGTGGCGATCGACACCAGGCCCGGGAAGTCGATCTCGTCGACGTGCCCGTGACGGTCGCCGACCTCGATGTCGATGCGCGTCATGCCGGCCGTCGGCGACCAGCTGGGCCCGGCGTCCACGCTGCCGCCGGTCTCGGCGCCGGGATACACCCGGTCAACCAGGTCCATCGTGGCGTCGCCGATCCGGGAGATCACCTTGCTGACCTGGATCGTGCTCGTGATGTGCCGGATGAACGCCAGGAAGCAGACGAGGCAGGCGAGCACGAGCAGGAAGCCGAAGCTCACGGCGACGCGGGGCACGAACGCCTCGTCCCCGCGTCCGTCGTCACCCATCACCGACCGCAGCACCGTGAGCGCGTAGAGGAAGGTCGCGATGAAGAACCCGAACGTGACCTGCACGACGCGGCTGTCGAGAAAGGTGCCGAGCACCCGCGGGGTGAACTGGCTGCTGGCCAGTTGCAGCACCACCATGGTGATCGAGAACACCAGGCCGGTCACCGAGATCATGGCGCTCGCGATCGTCGTCAGCATGCCGCGGGCGGCCTCGTCGTCACCCGGGAACATGAAGAAGGCGAATTGGCGCAGCTGGTTCTCCGCGTTCGGCAGGACGACCCCCACCACCACGGCGGCCACGCTGAACGCCGCCGGCACGGCCCAGAACGGCCGCCACAGCCGCTGCCAGGCATTCCACTGCTTCACCTGGGGCGCGTTGCCGCGCGCGCGGCTGGAGTCGGGCATGGCGGGCATCCTGCCAGAGAACCCCTTGCCAGCCACGTCGCAACGCGCCACATGGTCAGCCACGGTGCGCCGCACGGGCCGCGCACGCTAGGGTGGAAGCCCGTGGGGCAGACATCACCGACCAAGCACATTTTCGTCACCGGGGGCGTCGCGTCCTCGCTCGGGAAAGGCCTCACGGCCTCGTCCCTGGGCTCATTGCTCGTCGCGCGCGGCATGCGCGTGACCATGCAGAAGCTGGATCCGTACCTCAACGTCGATCCGGGCACGATGAACCCGTTCCAGCACGGCGAGGTCTTCGTCACCGAGGACGGCGCGGAGACCGATCTCGACATCGGGCACTACGAGCGGTTCCTCGACACCGACCTGAACGGTGAGGCGAACGTCACCACCGGCAAGGTCTACTCCACGGTCATCGCGAAGGAGCGCCGTGGTGATTTCCTCGGCGACACCGTCCAGGTGATCCCGCACATCACCAACCAGATCCGCGACGACATGCTCGGCATGGCCCGGCGCGACACCGACGTCGTGATCCACGAGATCGGCGGCACCGTGGGCGACATCGAGTCGCTGCCGTTCCTGGAGGCGGCTCGGCAGGTGCGCCGCGAGGTGGGCCGCGAGAACGTCTTCTTCCTCCACGTGTCCCTGGTGCCCTACATCGGGCCGTCCGGCGAGCTGAAGACCAAGCCCACCCAGCACTCGGTCGCGGCGCTGCGCCAGGTCGGCATCACCCCCGACGCCGTCGTCTGCCGTTCCAACCGGGAGATCCCGGCCAGCATCAAGCGCAAGATCGCCCTCATGTGCGACGTGGACGAGGAGGCGGTCATCTCCTGCCCGGACGCCCCGAGCATCTACGACATCCCGCGCGTGCTGTTCAACGAGGGGCTGGACGCCTACGTCGTGCGCCGGCTGGGCGTGAGCTTCCGCGACGTGGACTGGAAGCGCTGGAACGACCTGCTCGAGCGCGTCCACCACCCGCGCGACGAGGTCACCATCGCCCTGGTCGGCAAGTACATCGACCTCCCCGACGCCTACCTCAGCGTGTCGGAGGCCGTGCGGGCCGGTGCGTTCGCGAACTGGGCGAAGGCGCACATCCGCTGGGTGGCGTCGGACTCGTGCGCCACCCCGGAGGGCGCGGCCGAGCAGTTGCACGACGTGGACGGCATCGTGGTGCCGGGCGGCTTCGGCATCCGCGGCGTCGAGGGCAAGCTCGGCGCGCTGACGTATGCCCGGGAGAACCAGATCCCGACCCTCGGGCTGTGCCTGGGCTTGCAGTGCATGGTGATGGAGGCGGCGCGCACGTTGGGCGGGCTGGCGGACGCCGCGTCCACCGAATTCGACCCGGCCACCGAGCACCCCGTGATCTCGACGATGGCCGAGCAGCACGCGTTCGTGGAGGGCGCGGGCGACCTCGGCGGCACGATGCGGCTGGGCGCCTACCCGGCCACCCTGGTGAAGGGATCGCTGGTGGCCGACACCTATGGCACCACCGACGTGTCGGAGCGCCACCGCCACCGCTACGAGGTCAACAACGACTACCGCGAGCAGCTCGCCGAGACGGGCCTGCGCGTCAGCGGCACCTCGCCGGACGGCACGCTCGTCGAGTTCGTCGAGTTCGACCGCACCCGGCACCCGTTCTACGTCGGCACCCAGGCCCACCCCGAGCTGAAGTCGCGGCCCACCAAGGCCCACCCGCTGTTCGCCGGCCTCCTGAAGGCGGCGGTGGACCGGATGCGCAGCCAGCGGCTGTTCACCGAGGAGAGCTGATGAACACCCCCCGGGTCCTGCCGCGCGACGCGGTCCGCGACGAGCCGCTGGACTGGCCGGTCGTGGGCCACGAGCTCCTGGGCGGCGGCCTGGTCAGCGACTTCGTCCGCGACACGGTGGAGACCCCGGCCGGGTCGACCATGCGGCGCGACTACTTGCTCCACCCGGGTGCGGTCGGCATCATCGCCCTGGACGCCGACGAGCGTGTGGTCGTCGTCCGCCAGTACCGCCAGCCCGTCGGCTTCCGCCTGGTGGAGCCACCGGCGGGGCTGCTGGACGCCGACGACGCGAGCTGGGTGGGGGCCGCGCAGCGCGAGCTGGCCGAGGAGGTCGAGCTGGCCGCCGCGGACTGGCGCGTGCTGGTCGACCAGTTCAACTCGCCGGGGTGCTGCCAGGAGTCCCTGCGCATCTACCTGGCCCGTGACCTCACCCCGGTGCAGCGGCCCGACGGTTTCACGGTGGAGGACGAGGAGGCCGACATGGACGTGTGCCTCGTCGCGCTGGACGACCTCGTCGACGCCGTGCTCGCCGGAGCCGTCCAGAACCCGACGCTGGTCGCCGGCGTCCTGGCCACCCACGTGGCCCTGCGGAGCGGGCGCCTGGACGCGCTGCGCCCGGCCGACGCGCCCTGGCCCGCGCGCGACGTCAAGGCGTCCCGCGACGCCCAGATCCGTGCCCACGGCGGGCAGACCCGACCGCGTTGAGGCGGTGACGGTGGCGGGGGCGGGAGCTGGGCCGGCCGGGCAGCGCCGGGGCGGCCTCGCGCGGGCCGTCGCCGCCTACCTCGACCACCTGACAGCCGAGGTGGGGGCGTCCGAGCACACCGTGGCCGGTTACCGGCGGGATCTGGCCCGGTACGCCGAGCACCTGGCCGCGCTGGGGGTCACCGAGCCCGCGCAGGTCACCCCCGAGCACGTCAGCGCGTTCGCCGCGGCCCTCAGCGCGGGCAGCCCGGCCACCGGGGAGGGGCCCGGCAGGCGTCCGCTGGCCGCCTCGAGCGTGGCCCGGGCGCTGGCGGCGGTCCGCTCGTTCCACGCGTTCTGCGCCCGCGACGGGGAGACGCCCGACAACGTGGCCGCCCGCGTGGCGCCGCCCCGGCAGGGCCAGCGCCTGCCGAAGGCGCTGCCGCTGGACGCCGTGGAGGCGCTCCTGGCGGCCCCCGACCGCACCACGCCCATCGGCCTGCGGGACGCCGCCCTGCTCGAGCTGCTGTACGGCACCGGCGCCCGCGTGTCGGAGGTGGTGGGGCTGGACGTCGACGACGTCACCGCCCAGCTCGACGACCCCGATCTCGGGCTGCGGCTGTTCGGCAAGGGACGCAAGGAGCGGGTGGTGCCCCTCGGCACGTATGCCCGCACGGCGGTCGGCGACTGGCTCGTGCGCGGGCGGCCGGGGCTCATCGCGAAGGCGACACGGCCCGGCCCGGCGCTGCTGCTGAACACGCGGGGGGACAGGTTGAGCCGGCAGTCGGCGTTCGCGGTGCTGCGCACCCATGCGGAGCGGGCCCGGCTCGGCGTCGAGATCAGCCCGCACACGCTGCGCCACTCGTTCGCCACCCACCTGCTCGACGGGGGGGCCGACGTCCGCGTGGTGCAGGAACTGTTGGGGCACGCCTCGGTGACCACCACGCAGATCTACACGTTGGTGACCGCCGAACACCTCCGCGAGGTGTTCGCCGCGGCCCATCCGCGGGCTCGCTGAGGGCTCAGTCGTCACGCCCGCGCGAGCCCGGTGCGGGGCGTGCGGTGGTGACGCCCTCGGGGTCGATGCGGTCGAGGATGGTCTCGCAGATGTCGTCGAGTTGGGCGAGCTGCGCGGGGCTCAGCACGTCGAGGAACGCCGCGCGGACCTGCCGGACGTGGCCGGGGGCGGCCGACTCCAGCAGGGCCAGCCCGGCGTCGGTGAGGTGGGCGTACGTCACGCGGGCGTCCCGGGTGCTGGCCTGGCGCTCCACCAGCCCGCGCTCGGAGAGGCGGGTGAGCAGGTGGGACATGCGCGTGAGCTTGGACGTGGTCCGCTGCGCGAGCGAGGAGATCTGCAGCGTGCGGTCCTCGGTCTCCGACAGCATGGCGAGCACCTGGTACTCCATGAACGAGATCCCGGACTCCCGCCGCAGGGGTGCGTCGATCACGCTGGGGAACAGCTCCACGAGCGCGCGGAACTTCAGCCAGGTGTCGATCTCGTCGTCGGAGAGCCAGGGCACGGTCATGTGTCCAACGGTACCAGATGGTTGATGCCTCAACTAATCCTGCGGGAGGGGCTCACGCGTGGTGACGACCACCGGCGCGGCACGGCACCCTGCGCCGCCGCGCCCCCGCCCGGCGTGCGGTGCACGACCCGGCGCGCCTAGGGTAGGGGTGTCCCAGCACCCGGAAGGACTGTCGTGAGCGAGAACCCCGCCCTGTTCGAGGCCGAGGCCGAGCCCGTCGAGGAGCTCGGCCCCACCGGCCGGCCGTGGCCCGACCTTCCCGAGCCGCGCGGCCCGAAGGAGGGCCCGCGCCGGGCGGTCGTCATCGCCATGACCAACCAGAAGGGCGGCGTCGGCAAGACGACCACCACGATCAACCTGGGTGCGGCCCTCGTCGAGACCGGGCGCCGCGTCCTCATCGTCGACTTCGACCCGCAGGGGTCGGCGTCCGTGGGGTTGGGCGTCAACCCGCACACGCTGGACGCCTCGATCTACAATCTGCTGCTCGGCCGCGACCTGAACCCGGCCGATGTGGTCATCGACTCCGGCGTCGAGGGGCTCGACCTGCTGCCCGCGAACATCGACCTGTCGGCCGCCGAGGTGCAGCTCGTCTCCGAGGTGGCGCGCGAGCAGACGCTGCGCCGCGTCCTGAAGCCGCTGCGCAGCGCGTACGACGTCATCCTGATCGACTGCGCGCCCTCGCTGGGGCTGCTCACCGTGAACGCGCTCACGGCATCCGACCAGGTGGTCATCCCGCTCGAGTGCGAATTCTTCGCCCTGCGCGGCGTGGCGCTGCTCACCGACACCATCGCGAAGGTGACCGACCGGCTGAACCCCGACCTGGAGATCCTCGGCATCGTGGGCACGATGTACGACGGCCGCACCCTGCACAGTCGCGAGGTGCTCGAGCGGGTCGTCGAGGCGTTCGGCGACACGGTGTTCCACACCGTGATCAAGCGCACGGTGAAGTTCCCCGAGACCACCGTGGCGGGGGAGCCGATCACCAGCTACGCGCCCAGCTCACCCGGCGCGGACGCCTACCGCATGCTCGCCCGGGAGGTGCTCGCCCGATGCCCCGACGCGTAGGCCTACCGGGGGCGTCCGAGCTGTTCCGCCCGACCGACACCGAGGGCGTGGCCCGCGAGGCGGACGCCGCGCGCGCCCCGGTGAGCCACTCCGGCCGGGTGCGCCACGACGAGAAGATCACCGTGTACGTCAGCTCCGAGGAGCTGCTCGCCCTGGAGCACCTGCGCCTGGAGCTGCGCGCCGAGCACGGCATCGCCGTCGACCGCGGCCGCATCGTGCGCGCGGCGATCGCGTCCGCGCTCGCCGACGTCTCCCGGCGCGGTGCCGGGGCCGACGTCGTCGAGCGGCTGCTCGAGCCGTGACGGGCGACCCCGGCGTGGCCGCCCCGGCCGCGCCCGGTGCGGCGGCACCGTTCACGGTGCGGCTCAGCAACTTCAGCGGCCCGTTCGACCTGCTGTTGCAGCTGATCAGCCGGCACAAGCTCGACATCACCGAGGTGGCGCTCAGCACGGTGACCGACGAGTTCATCGCCCACATCAGGGCGATGGGCCCGGACTGGGATCTCGACCAGACCAGCTCCTTCATCGTGGTCGCCGCGACGCTGCTGGACCTCAAGGCAGCCCGCCTGCTGCCGCGCGGCGAGGTGGAGGACCCGGAGGACCTGGCGCTGCTCGAGGCCCGCGACCTGCTGTTCGCCCGGCTGCTGCAGTACCGCGCGTTCAAAGAGCTGGCCGCGATCATCGCCGGCCGCCTGGACGACCAGGGGCGCCGCCATGCCCGCCCCGGCGGGCTGGAGGAGCAGTTCGCCCGGCTGCTGCCGGAGGTCGAGATCACCGCGGACGGGGACCAGCTCGCCTGGCTCGCCGCCCGCGCCCTCACCCCGTCGGGGGAGCCGGCGATCTCGCTGGCGCACCTGCACGCCCCGGCGGTGAGCGTGCGCGAGCAGGCGGAGGTGATCGTCGGGCGGCTGCGCGGGGCGGGGACGCTGACCTTTCGCGCCCTGGTGCAGGACGCCGACGACCGCCTCGTCGTGGTCGCCCGCTTCCTGGCGCTGCTCGAGCTGGCGCGCGAGCAGGCGGTGGCCTTCGAGCAGCTCACCCCGTTGGGCGAGCTCACCATCCGCTGGACGGGGGCGTCGCTGCGCGAGCTGGCCATCTCGGCGGAATTCGACGAACAGGATGCCGAGCCCGCGGCGTCCGGGCAGGAGGAGTGATGAGCGCACCCGAGGACGCCCCCGCGGCCGACGTAAGCGATGACGACCTGGACACGATCACCGGCCCGCTGGAGGCGCTGTTGTTGATGGCGACCGAGCCGATGGGCACCGGCGAGCTGGCGCAGGCGATCGACGTGCCTCGGCCGGTGGTGTGGGCGGCCCTGGAGCGGTTGCAGCGCTTCTACGACGAGACGGGCCGTGGCTTCGAGCTGCGCGAGGTGGGTGCCGGGTGGCGCTACTACACGCGGGCCGAGCACCACGAGCTGATCGCCGCGTGGGTGCTGGAGGGGCAGCACGCCCGGCTCTCGCAGGCGGCGCTGGAGACCCTGGCCGTGGTGGCGTACCTGCAGCCGATCTCGCGCTCCCGGGTGTCGGGCATCCGGGGCGTCAACGTGGACGGCGTCATGCGCACGCTGGTCACCCGCGAGCTGATCGAGGAGGCCGGCCCCAGCGAGGAGACAGGGGCCATGCTGTTCCGCACCACCAACCTGTTCCTGGAACGGCTGGGTTACACCTCGGTGGACGACCTCCCGCCGCTGGCGCCCCACCTGCCGGAGGCGTCCGCACTGGAGGCCGAGCTGGCGGGGCTGGCCGAGCAGGTGGCGCCCGAGGCGTCCGGAGGGGAGGATGGAGCCATGAGCGAGCAGGCGAGTGAGAACGCGGAGATCCCGACGGCCGGTCAGGCGCGTGATTGGGCCGACGCCCAGGCGGCCGAGCACGACCGGGCCGATGAGGCGGGCCAGCGCGCGGACGACGTGCCGGAGGATGAGGTGCTCGACCGCCTGAGCGACCCGCGGTGATGGCGGACCCGAACGACGAGGGCATCCGGATCCAGAAGGTGCTGGCGCGGGCCGGCATCGCGTCGCGGCGCACCGCCGAGATCATGGTGGACGAGGGCCGGATCGAGGTCAACGGTGAGATCGTGACCGCGCAGGGCCGGCGCGTCGACCCCGAGCGCGACGTCATCCGGGTGGACGGCGCGCGCATCCCGCCGCCGCGCCGCCACACCTACCTGGTGTTCCACAAGCCGCGCGGCGTGGTGTGCACCATGGACGACCCGCAGGGCCGACCCACGATCACCGACCATCTGGACGCGGCGCAGCGGGCCGACCGGTTGTTCCACGTCGGGCGGCTCGACACCGACACCGAGGGCATGCTGTTGCTCACCAACGACGGCGACTTCGCCCAGCGGATGATGCACCCCAGCTACGAGCTCACCAAGACGTACGTGGCCGAGGTGGACGGCGAGGTGTCCGACGCGGTCGTCGCCCGCCTGCGCAAGGGCGTCCGGCTGGAGGACGGCTGGGTCAACCCGGACGCGGTCCGCCTCGACTCCCAGACATCCGACCGCAGCATGCTGACGGTCGTGCTGCACGAGGGGCGCAACCGGATCGTCCGGCGGCTGCTGGCCGCGGTGGGTTACCCGGTGCGGCGGCTCTCGCGGACGCAGATCGGCCCGGTGCGCATGGGGCAGCTGCGCAGTGGCGAGCTGCGCGAACTCACCCGCGACGAGCTCGGCGCGCTGCTGGACGCCGTGCAACTCTGAGCCCGGCATGGGCGCCCAGGGACGGCCAGGCCGGGTGCACGGCATCGAGACCGAGTACGGCCTCACCGCGGCGCACGCGGGCCGGCGGGTGACCTCGGACGAGGCGGCCGAGCGGCTGTTCGCGCCGCTGGCGCGCAGCCGGGCGAGCACCAACGTCTTCCTCGGCAACGGGGGACGGCTGTATCTCGACGTGGGCGGCCACCCGGAGTACGCGACGCCGGAGTGCCGGGACGCGCGGTCGCTGGTGGTGGCGCAGCGGGCCGGCGACGCGGTGCTGGAGCGGCTGGCCGCACAGGCCTCAGCGGAGGCTGCGGCGGCGGGGGAGCCGGTAACGTTCCGGCTGTTCCGCAACAACGTCGACAGCTTCGGCAACACCTGGGGCCTCCACAGCAACCACCTCGTCTCCCGGGACGCCGATCCGGCGGCGCTGAGTGCCTGGCTGGTGCCCTTCCTGGTGAGCCGGATGGTGGTCAGCGGGGCGGGGCGGTGGCGGCGGGGCCGGTTCACGCTCTCCCAGCGCGGGGACGTGCTCGGCGACGTGGTGTCGAACCAGACGACGCGGGCGCGTCCGCTCATCAACACCCGCGACGAACCGCACGCCGATCCGGCCCGGCACCGGCGGCTGCACCTGCTGGCCGGTGACACGCTCACCCTGGAGGAGCCGGCGTGGCTGGCGGCCGTGTGCACGGAACTGGTGCTCCGGGTGGCGGAGTCGGGCGTCGCGCCGCCGCGGGGGCCCGCCGAGCCGCTGGCTGCGCTGCGGGCGTGGAACACCGATCCGGACGCCGGCGTCCGGGCCTCGGGCTCGGGTGCGGTGAGCGCCCCGACCGTGCAGCGTGCGTGCTGGGAGGCGGCCGAGGCGCAGGTGGACGACGACGAGACCCGGGCCGGGCACGCCGCGTGGGGGCGAGTGTTGGACGCGGTGGCCGCCGGCCGGCCCAGCGGCGCGGAGTGGGACACCAAACGCCGGCTGCTCACCGCGTGGGCGGCGGCGCGCGGGGCGTCCGCCGACGACCCGCGCCTCGACGCGCTCGACCTGCGCTGGCACGAGCTGGGCCGCGACGCCGAGGGCCGGCCGCGCGGGCTGGCGCGGCTGGCCGAGGCACGGGGTCAGGTGCCACGGTTGACCACGGACGCCGAGGTCGAGGCCGCGGTGCGCACGGCCCCCTCGCCCACGCGGGCCCGCGTCCGCGGGGCGTTGGTGGACGCGGCCCGCGCCGCGGGGCGGGACGTGACCGTCGACTGGGCGCGGTTCGCGGTGCACGACCTGGCGGGTGGGGCGGACGCCGCGCGTGCGGACGACGTCGCCCTGGCCCTCGACGACCCGTTCGCCGACAGCGACCCCCGCGCCGACGCGCTGGCCGCGCGGATGGCGTCCGCGCCCCGGGTGGGCCGCCTCGGCGGCTTCGTACCGCCCGCGTGACGCGCCGCCACGCGCGGCACGCGCGCAGGGGCGCGGCCGGGCACTGGGTAGCATGACGGGGTGCCTAGCTCTCCCCGCCGCCTGCGCGCGGCCGCCGCTGTGGTGGCCGCCGGGCTCGCCCTGACGCTGTCCGCCTGCTCGCCCGACGCGGCGTCGACCCCGGACGCGACCGCCAGCGCCGAGCCGACCGAGACCGCCAGCGCGGAGCCCACCCCGACCGAGACCCCCACGCCGACCCCCGTGCCGGTGTCGGATTCCATCGACGGCATCAGCGTCACCGGTGAGTTCGGGGCCGTGCCCGTGCTGGGGTTCGTGCCGCCGTTCGCGATCGACCAGACGCGCAGCCGCGTCGTCATTCCCGGCTCGGACGCGGCGGCCACGGTCGGCACCGACGCCATCATCGAGGTGCAGTACGAGGCCTACAACGCGCGCACGGGGGACAAGTTCGACAGCTCCTATGACCGCGGCGCGCCGTCGGTCATGAGTCTCTCCCAGCTCGTGCCGGGCTTCGTCGAGGGCATGACCGGCAAGAAGGTGGGGGATCGCGTCCTCATCGTGATGCCGGGTTCGGAGGGTTACGACGCCAGCGGGGGCAACGCCCAGGCCGGCATCGAGATCGGCGACTCGCTCATCTTCGTCGTGGACCTGCTGGCCGTGTCGGTGGAGACCCCCACCGGCGAGACACTCACCCCGGCCCTGCCGGTCGAACTCGGCACCGACGAGGCGGGGCTGCCCACCGTGGCCATCCCCGCCGGTGCGGCCCAGCCCACGGAGCGGATCGTCGAGCCGGTGATCCGGGGCACGCAGCGCGGGCTGGAGGCGTCCGACCTGATCCTGGTGCACTACCGCGCCTACAGCTGGCGCACCGGCGCGCTGCTGGAGGACAAGTTCGCCGAGCCGGATTCGGGTCAGCTCTCCCAGACGATCCCCGATTGGAGTGAGGGCCTGGTCGGGCAGCCGATCGGCTCGCGCGTCGTGCTCATCGCGCCCGACCCGTACCCGGCCGGCAATGCCGCCCCCGCGATCGAGGCGGGCGACTCGGTGGTCTACGTCATCGACATCCTGTTCGCGTCCTCGGCCGTCGGCTGAGCCCGGCCCATGGGTGAGCCGCTGACCCTGGTGTGGTTCCGCGACGACCTGCGCGTCGCCGACCATCCGGCGCTGAGCGCGGCGTGCGCCGAGGGGCCCGTCATCGGCCTGTGGGTGCGCGAGGAACGCGATGCCGACGGGGCCGGCCCGCGTCCGCTGGGCGGGGCGAGCCGCTGGTGGGCGCACCGGAGCCTGGAGGTGTTGGCCGGGGAACTGGAGGCGCTCGGCATTCCGCTGCTGTTCGCCGCCGGACGGGCGGGCGAGGTGGTGCCGCAGGTGGCGCGCGATCTGGGCGCCACGGCGGTGCGGTGGACGCGACGGTACGCGCCGGCCTCCGTCGCGTTGGACGCCTCGTTGAAGGAGAGCCTGCGCGGGGCGGGGCTGGCGGTGCACAGCCACCCGGGGTTCCTGCTCGTGGAGCCGGCCGACATCGCTCCGGCCGGGCGCAGCCACTACCAGGTGTTCACGCCGTTCCAGCGGGCCGCCGGTGAGATCCCGGTTGGGACGCCCCTGCCGCCGCCCCCGGCCCCGCCGCCCGCCCCGGCGGTGTCGTCGGCGGCCACCTGTGGGCTGGACGAACTGGGGTTGTTGGACGGCACCGACGCCGCGCTGTCGGCGGCGACGCCGCAGTGGTGGGCGGACACGGTGGCGCGGCACTGGGAGCCCGGTTGCGTGGCGGCGGAGGCCGCGCTGGCGGAGGTCCCCGAGCGCATCGTGGGGTACCGGACGGGCCGCGACCGCCCCGATCGCGAGTCGACCTCGCGCCTCTCACCGCGCCTGCGGTTCGGTGAGGTCTCGCCGCGGCAGGCGCTGGCCGCGGCCGAGGCGTCCGAGGTGCCGGACGTCGACCGCTCCGCCTGGGTGCGGCAGCTGTACTGGCGGGAGTTCTGCTGGCACCTGACCCACCACGTGCCGCGCCTGGACACCGAGCCGCTGCGCGCACAGTTCGCCGACTTCCCGTGGGCGCCGGACGAGGAGTCGGCCCGAGCATGGCAGCGGGGGCGCACGGGGATCCCGCTGGTGGACGCGGGCATGCGCCAGCTCTGGGAGTCGGGCTGGGTGCACAACCGGGTGCGCATGGTGGTGGCGTCGTTCCTCTCCAAGAACCTGCTGCAGCCCTGGCAGTCGGGGGAGCAGTGGTTCTGGGACACCCTGGTCGACGCCGACGAGGCCAACAACCCGGTGTCGTGGCAGTGGGTGGCCGGTAGCGGCGCCGACGCCGCACCGTACTTCCGGGTGTTCAACCCCGAGACGCAGCGGCAGAAGTTCGACCCCGACGACGGCTACGTCCGCCGGTGGGTGCCGGAGTTCGGCACCCCGGAGTACCCGGATCCGATCGTCGACCTCGCCGAGTCCCGCCGGGCCGCCCTGGACGCCTACGCCGTCGTGAAGGCCCGCTGATCCTGCCGCTGGCGGCGCCGCCGCCCTGCCGCTGGCGCCGCCACCCTGCCCTTGACGCTGCCACCCTGCCCTTGACGCTGCCACCCTGTCCTTGGCGCCGCCGCCCTGTCCTTGACGCTGCCACCCTGTCCTTGGCGCTGCCACCCTGTCCTTGGCGCTGCCACCCTGTCCTTGGCGCCGCCGCCCTGCCCGACCTGCACCGCCCTGCTGTTGCAACGCTGGGGTGGTGGGCTTCGGGCAGGGAGGCGCTCGCAGCGGCAGGGCGGTGACGTCAACGGCAGGGGGGGCGGCCTGCTGGACGGGGCCTCAGCCGCGCCAGGTCCAGGAGCCGTGATCGACCGTGTCCGGGTCGAACCGGTCGAGCAGGTCGCGGGCGCTGACCCTCTCCGCCGCGTCGCACAACCCCAGCGAGGCGCCCAGCAGGGCCAGGACGGCGCCGGCGTCCCACCCGGCGGCGGCCAGGTCGGCCAAGGTGACCGCGCCGTCGCGCTTGGCCAGCCGTTGGCCCTCGGCGTTCACCACCAGACCCACGTGCGCGTAGGTGGGCTCCACCCCGCCCAGCGCCCGGGCCAGCCAGGCCTGGCGGGGCGAGCTGGAGAGCAGGTCATCCCCGCGGACCACCTGGGTCACCCCCTGGGCGAGGTCGTCCACCACCACCGCGAGGTTGTAGGCCCAGGCCCCGTCGTTGCGACGGATCACCACGTCGTCCACGACCCCGGTCACCACGCCGGCCCAGCGGTCGTGCACGGTCACTGCGCGGTGATCGCTCGCCACCCGCAGCGCCGGCGGTCGCTCCGCGCGCCGGCGGGCCCGCTCGGCCTCACTCAGCTCGCGACACGTGCCGGGGTAGGGGCGGTACCCGTCGTCGTGGGGCGCGGACGCCGCCTCGGCGATTTCGCGCCGCGTGCAGTAGCACTCGTAGGTGGGCAGCGACGCGGCGGCCTCGGCGTACAGCGCGACGCGCTCGGACTGCCACACGACCGCCCCGTCGTGGTCCAGCCCGAGCGCGGCCAGGTCGGCGAGCTGGCGGGCGGCGACCTCGGGGGCTGCGGCGACGCGGGTGGCGTCCAGATCTTCGATGCGCACCAGATGGTCGACCCCGGCGTGCCGCGCCATCAACCACGCGAGCAGCGCGGTGCGCAGGTTGCCGAGGTGGAGATCGGAGGTGGGGCTGGGAGCGAAGCGGCCGGTCACGGTCTCCACTCAAGCACGTCCGGCCGAACGCGACGAACGCGGTGCCTCGCGACGGCGCAGCAAAGCCGGCGCGACGAAAACGTGACACTCGATCGACGTCAATCGCCCGCGGCACGCTCAGCGGACCACCGACCTTCCGATCGAGTGCGGCCTTTTCGTCGCAGAAGGCGCACCACCGGCGGGCCGGACGGGTGCGCGGCACCACCCCCGGTAGCCTCGGGGGCGTGTCAGCGCGCAAGTCGGAGCGGATCCTGAATCTCACGATCTGTCTGCTCATGGCGCGCCGGTTCGTGGAGCGCGAGCAGATCCGCACCCTGGTCGAGGGGTACCAGGGGCTGAGCCAGGCCACGTTTGAGCGCACCTTCGAGCGCGACAAGGACGAACTGCGCGCCCTCGGCGTCCCCGTGGAGACCGGCAGCAACAACCCGCTCTTCCCCGACGAGGTGGGTTACCGCATCCGCCGGCGCGACTTCGAGCTGCCTCCCCTGGAATTCGACGCCGGCGAGCTGGCGGCCCTGGGCGTGGCCTCCGGGGTGTGGGATTCGGCCCGCTTGGCCGAGCGCGCCACGCAGGCGGTCGCCAAGCTCCGCGCCTCGGGGCTCGACCCGGACGCCAGCCGCGTGGCCGCCTTCGCACCCAGCGTCGCCGCGCACGAACCCGGCTTCGAGGTGCTCTGGCAGGCCACGCTGGAACAGCGTCCGGTCGCCTTCCGCTACCGCAGCCGGCCCCGGGTGGTCGAGCCCTGGCGGCTCACCTCCCGCACCGGGGCCTGGTATCTCATCGGCCTCGACCGCACCCGGGGCGAGGGGCGTTCGTTCAAACTCTCCCGCCTGGAGAGCGAGGCCCGGTTCGCCGGCGACCCCGGCACCATCGCCCTGCCCGATCCCGACGTGGTGGCCGCCCACCTGGCCTCCCTGGAGGCCCGCCGCGACGCCCCCGCGCTGGTGGCCGTCCGGGAGGGCGCGGCCGGCGACCTGATCCGGTTCGCCGAGCCCGCGGACGCCCGCGTGCCCGAGGGCTACCGCGCGTGGCGCGTCGAGCTGGGTCGCGACGCCGCCGGTGACCTCGCCTGGTACGGCGCCGACGTCCTGCCCCTGGATCCGCCCGAGCTGGTGGCCGCCGTCCGGGCCCACCTCGAGGCGGTGGCCGCATGGGCATGACGAGCGCGGCCCAGGTCACCCGCCTGCTGGCGCTGGTGCCGTACCTGCAGGCGCACCCGGACGCCGACCTCGCCGCCACGGCCGCCACGTTCGGCGTCTCGACGCGCCAGCTCGTCGCGGACCTGAACGTGCTCTGGTTCTGCGGGCTGCCCGGCGGCCTGCCCGGGGATCTCATCGAGGTCGACATGGACGCCCTCGACGCCGGACGCATCCGGCTCTCCAACGCCGAGTTCCTCGCCCGCCCGCTGCGCTTCACGATGGAGGAGGCCACCAGCCTCGCCGTGGCCCTGCGTGCCCTGGAGGAGATGGCGGACGCCGAGCTGGCCGGTTCGGTTCGCAGCGCCCGCGCCAAGCTGGAGAGCCTGTTCGGGGGTGCCGAGCGGATCGACGTGAGCGTGTCGGCAGGGGAGGAGAACGTCCGCGGCCGGCTCGCCGAGGCCATTGAGGCCGGGGTGGCGGTCGAGCTGATGTACCACGGCGCCTCGCGTGGATCGGTCACCCAGCCGGTGGTCGATCCCGTCCAGCTCGCCACCCGGGACGGCTACGGCTACCTCGTCGCCTGGGCCCCCGAGCGGGACGGCTGGCGCACCTACCGGCTCGACCGCATCGGCGGCGTCCGGGTGACCGACCAGCCGGTGGGTGAGCACGGCGAGGCCCCGGCGCTGGCGTCCGGCTGGCTTGACGAGCGGCCGGACGCCGCGCGCGTCACCCTCGACCTGACGGCCGCGGGCCGCTGGATCGTGGAGTATCACCCGACGGTGTCGGTGGAGCGGCTGCCGGGTCAGGTGTGGCGGGTGGAGCTGCTGGTCGCCGATCCGGCGTGGCTGCGTCGGCTGCTGCTGCGGCTCGGCCCGGCCGTCGTGCGGGTGGATCCGCCCGAGGCGGCGACATCGGCGGTGGACGCCGCCCGCGAAGCCCTCGCGCTGTTGCGCGCGTGACCCCTGACCCTGACGGGTCGCGCGTTCATCTGCCGTTCGTGGCCGTGCAGTAGGGTTCGGCGCATGGTCTGGGTGGGGGTGGTGGTGGGCGCTGCCGTGGGCAAACTCGTCACCGAGCTCGGGACGCGGGGTGACCGGGCGGCAGCGCTGTTCCAGATCGTGGAGAGCGTCGGCGCGGCACCGACTCCGCACCGCAGCGTGCAGCGGTGCTCCGCCTAGACTGGTCCGAGACTTCCAGGGAAGGGAATCGTCATGCCGATCAACATGCAGGGCTGGGAATGGGTCATCCTCATCGTGCTCGCGCTCCTCATCTTCGGCGGCAGCCGTCTTGCGGGCGCTGGCAAGAACGCCGGACGCGCTCTGCGTGAGTTCAAGGACGAGACGCGCCAGATCAAGGCCGACGAGGAGCGCGCCCGCGCCGAGTCGGAGGTGCGTGGCACCCCCAGCACCGGTGCCACCGCCGTGGAGGCCGAGACCACCGAGGTGTACGAGGCCGAGGTCGTCGATCCGCAGGCCGAGCGTCGTCCGGATCAGATCTGACGCCGTCGTGGCCCGTCTGAACCTCTCCTGGCTCAGACCACCGGAGGTCCCCAAGGACGGCGTCATGTCCCTGGCGGACCACCTGCGAGAGCTGCGCTACCGGCTGCTCTTCTCGCTGGTGGTGGTGGTGATCGGCATGGTGGTCTGTGCGTTCTTCTACAACGCGCTGTTCAACTTGCTGAGCACGCCGTTGGATTCAGCCCGCGTGGCGTTGGCGGCGTCCAACCCCGAGCTGACCGTGCTCACGACGTTGAACGACATCACCGAGCCGCTCCTGCTCGCGCTCAAGATCATCGCCGTCGGCGGGCTCGTGTTGACCTCGCCGATCTGGATCTACCAGGTGTGGGCCTACGTGGTGCCCGCGCTGCTGGCCAAGGAGAAGCGGCTGGCGCTGGCCTTCCTGTCGGCCGCCATTCCCTTGTTCTTGGCCGGGGTGGCGCTGGCGTACTGGGTGGTGCCCCAGGCCATCGTCGTGCTCCTGGGGTTCACCCCCACCAGCACCGAGGTGACCAACATGCTCAACCTCGGCAACTTCCTGAACCTCCTCATCCAGCTCATGCTCGTGTTCGGCGTGGGCTTCCTGGTGCCGGTGTTCGTGGTGGCGCTGAACATGATCGGCATCCTCCCCACCTCGGCGCTCAAGAAGTCCCGGCGCTACGTCTTCTTCGGCTGCTTCGTCTTCGCCGCGGCGGCGACCCCCGGGGGCGATCCGTTCTCGATGGTCGCGCTGGCCATTCCCATGGCCCTGCTGTTCCTCGCGGCGGAGTGGATCTGCAGCGTCAACGACAAGCGCAAGGCCAGACGGGGAGACGTGGTCCCGGTATGACGGGAGTGACCCTCGTGGTCAACCCCGCCGCCGGGCACGGGCGCGCCGGGCGGCTCGTCGGTCCGGTCGCCGCACGGCTGCGCGACGCCGGCGTCCGGCTCACCGTCGAGGCGTCCACCGACTACGACCACGCCTTCCGGCTGTGCCGCGACGCGGTGCGGGGCGGGGTCGACGCCCTCGCCGTGCTGGGTGGCGACGGCATGGTTCACGCCGGGCTGTCGGCCCGCGCGTGGACCGACGTGCCGCTCGGCATCGTTCCGGCCGGGACGGGCAACGACTTCGCCCGCTCGGCGGGCATCCCGGGGCGTTGGCGGCCGGCGGTGGACGCGATCGCCGCGGGCCACACGCGACGTGTCGACCTCATGACCGTGGAGGGCGATCTGAACGAGGGCAACAGCGCGCTGGTCGGCTCCGCGCTGTCGACGGGGTTCGACGAGGTGGTGGCCGCGCGGGCGGCGTCCCTGCCGCTGCACCTGGCCGGGCCGTCCTACGCCTACGCGGTGTTCGCCGAGCTGCGGCGGTTCCGTCCGTTCCATTACCGATTGACCGTGGATGGGCAGGTGCGCGAGCTGGAGGCCATGCTCGTCGCGGTCGCCAACGCGGGCACGATCGGCGGCGGCATCCGCATCGCCCCCGATTTCGATCTCACCGACGGATTGCTCGATGTGACCATCGTCCACCCGGTACGGACCGGGACGCTGCTGCGTCTCTTCCCGCGCCTGTACACGGGCAGCTTCGTCCATCACCCGGCGATCGAGCGGTTCCGGACGCCCGCCGTCACCGTCGACGGCACCGACCTGTTTGGCTCCGCCGACGGTGAGCCGCTCGGCCGGGTTCCGCTCGCCTGTGCGGCCGCGCCGGGAGCGTTGCAGCTCATCGTCCCCGAGAGGAGCGCCGCATGACGGCCCCAGAGCGTCCCCCGCAGGAGAGCCCGGTGGAGCCGGGCCCGCTGTTCGCCACCTTCGCGTCGGCCTACCCGTTCGGGCTCGACCCCTACCAGCGGGACGCCTGCGCCCACGTCGAGGCGGGGCAAGGCGTCCTGGTGGCGGCGCCGACCGGGGCAGGCAAGACGGTGGTGGGGGAGTTCGCGGTGTTCTGCGCGCTGGCCACGGGGCGCAAGTGCTTCTACACCACCCCCATCAAGGCGCTGAGCAACCAGAAGTACCACGACCTGGCCGAGCGCCACGGCACCGACCGGGTCGGACTGCTCACCGGCGACACCTCGATCAACTCCGAGGCGCCGGTCGTCGTGATGACGACCGAGGTGCTGCGCAACATGATCTACGCGGGCTCCGCCACGCTGGCGAACCTCGGCTACGTGGTGATGGACGAGGTGCACTACCTTGCCGACCGCTTCCGCGGCGCGGTGTGGGAGGAGGTCATCATCGGGCTCGCGCCCAGCGTCCAGGTGGTGTCTCTTTCGGCGACCGTGAGCAACGCCGAGGAGTTCGGCGCCTGGCTCGACGAGGTGCGCGGGGGCGTCGCGATCGTGGTCAGCGAGCGGCGTCCGGTGCCGTTGTTCCAGCACGTGATGGCCGGACGCCGCATCCACGACCTGTTCGCCGACGAGGCCCCCACGGCCTTCACCGGCGAGGGGAGCGCCGCAACCCTGCGCGCCGACGTGAACCCCGAGCTGACCCGGCTCGCCAAGGAGGAGTCCCGGTTCGTGCGCGACGACTCCCGCCGCCAGCGCGGGCGTGGGCAGCGGGACCGGATCGAGCGCAACGCCGCCGGTCGCGGCCAGCGTGGCCCGCAGCTGGTGCCGCGACGCGACGGTGCGGTGGAGAAGCTGGAGGCCGAAGGTCTGCTCCCGGCGATCTACTTCATCTTCAGCCGTGCGGGCTGCGACCAGGCCGTCGAACAGCTGCTGCGCTCTGGAATACGCCTGACCTCCGGTCAGGAGCGGGCCCAGTTGACCGCCCTGGCGGACGCCGCCGCCGAGGGCCTGGGCCGCGACGACCTCGCAGCCCTGGGCTTCTCGACCTTCAAGGAGGCGCTGCAGCGGGGGGTGGCCGCCCACCACGCGGGCATGCTGCCCGCGTTCAAGGAGTGCGTCGAGGAGGGGTTCGTCCGCGGCCTGGTGAAGGTGGTGTTCGCCACCGAGACGTTGGCGTTGGGCATCAACATGCCCGCCCGCTCGGTGGTGCTGGAGAAGCTGGTCAAGTTCAACGGCGAGGCGCACGTCGACATCACCCCCGGTGAGTACACGCAGCTGACCGGCCGGGCCGGACGCCGCGGTATCGACGTCGAGGGGCACGCGGTGGTGCTGTGGCACCGCAACATGGACCCCCGGCAGGTGGCGGGACTGGCCTCACGGCGCACCTACCCGCTGCGCTCGTCGTTCTCGCCGACCTACAACATGGCCGTGAACATGGTCGCCCGCGTGGGCCGGCAAAAGGCGCGCGGTCTGCTCGAGCAGAGCTTCGCGCAGTTCCAGTCCGACGCCGGGGTGGTGGGGTTGGCGCGGGCCATCGCGCGCAAGACGGAGGCGGTCGGTGCGCTGTGGGCCGATGCCGCCTGCGAGCAGGGTGATTTTGAGGAATACGCTCGTATTCGGGCCGAGATCGCGGCGCTGGAAGCGGCCGCGGCGCGGAGTCGGAAGTCCGATCGGCGCGCGGAGGCGATCAGCGCCCTGCTCGCGGTGCAGCCCGGCGACATCATCAGCGTGCCGGCCGGTCGCCATGAGGGCTGGGCCGTGGTCATCGATCCGGGCGTGGGCCGCGATCGCAACCAGCCCGCGCCCGTGGTGATGACCGAGCAGCGTCAGGTGAAGAAGCTCTCGCTGACCGATTTCCCCTCCCCGCCGGTGGTCGCCGCCCGCATGCGGGTGCCCAAGCACTTCGACGCCCGGCAGGCGAAGGACCGCCGCAACCTCGCCGCGGCCTTCCACTCCCGCCTGGCCACGATCGACACCTCCGTGGAGCGCTACCAGCCGGCCGCCCGCGATGCGCAGGTCTCGGCCGAGGTGGCCCGGCTGCGCGACACGATGCGCGACCACCCGTGCCACGACTGCCCCGACCGCGAGGCGCACGCGCGCACCGCGGAGAAGGCGCTGCGCACCGAGCGCGACATCGCCGACCTGCGGCGGCAGTCCGAGCGCCGCACGAACACGATCGCCACCCGCTTCGACAAGATCTGCACGGTGCTCGCCGCGCTGGGGTACCTGAGCGAGGACGCCGAGACGGTCACCGATGCGGGCCGCCTGCTGGCCCGCATCTACTCGGAGCTGGATCTCGTGGCGGCCGAGTGCATCCGCGCCGGGGTCTTCGACGAGCTCACTGCCCCCGAGCTCGCGGCCGTGATCAGCGCGCTCACCTACGAGGCGCGCGGCGGTGACCAGCGGCGTCCGGCACGCATGCCCACCCGCTCGGCCGAGATCGCCCAGACGATGGTGCGCCGCATCTGGCGCGAGGTGTCGCTGATGGAACGCGATCACCGCCTGGACAACGGGCGGGAGCCCGACATCGGCTTCGCCGAGGCGACGTACCTGTGGGCGGGCGGCGCGGCGCTCGGCGACCTGCTGGAGGCCACCGAGCTGACCGCGGGCGACTTCGTGCGCTGGATGCGCATGGTGATCGACCTGGTGGGTCAGGTGGCGGACGCCGCCGGCCCCGGCCCGGTGCGGGACCGCGCCCGTGAGGCCATCCGCATGCTGCGCCGCGGCGTGGTGGACGCGGCCTGGAACGAGGACGACTGACGCGGGGCGTGTGCCCGGTGGGTGCGTTGTCCACAGATCACCCCTGGAGTGCTGCGTTCTGACGGCGTGATGCGGCAGGGTGAGGGCATGCCTGGTGTTCGCCTGACGCGTCTCATCCTCGCTGCGGTGCTGGTGGCTCTCGTCTCGGGCTGCTCGCTGCTCGGCCCGTGGGGGCCGCCCCGCAATGCACCCACGCTGCCCGCCGAGCAGTTCCCTGCGCTCGCCGACCGGGAGCCCGACGTCCACACGAGCGTGGAATCCCTCGCCGCCGACGGCTCGGACGTGGTGGCGATCGCGCAGGTGAACGGCCGGGTCGACCTCGCCTCGTTCTGGTGGTCGTCCGACGCGGGGGTCACGTGGCAGGAGGGTCGGCTCTCCGACGAAGCGGCGGACGCGACGCAGATCGGCGAATCGGTGTGGGGGTTCGCCGCCGTCTCGGTGCGCGAGGCCGGACGCCTGTGGCTCGGCCTCGGTGCGAAGGGCGACGACCGCATCGCCTGGACGAGCACGGACGGGCAGACCTGGGACCGGCAGCTGATGACCGGCCTCGACCCCCGGCGGGCGTCCGTGGGCGAGGTGGTCGGCACCCCCGACGGCTTCCTGGCCGTGGGCTCGCTGTGGAACGAAGTGGAGCAGACGACCGCCCCGGCGGTGTGGCGTTCTGCGGACGGGATCACGTGGGAGGCCCAGCTCCTGGAGGGCGAGGGGTGGCTGGCCGACATCGCGGTCCATGACGGAACCATGGTGGCGGTCGGCTCGCACGGGTTCGACGCCATGACTGCGGAAGGCCGCGTGCGCGAGCCGTTGCTGTTCGTCTCGACCGACGCCGGCGGCACCTGGGCGCGGCAGGCCGTGCCCGAGCCCGCCTACTCCGGCGAGTTCGTGACCTCGTTGACGCACGTCATCTGGACTCCGGACGGCTACGTTGCCGGTGGACAGCTCTTCTCGGGGGAGCGTGGCAGCTACCGGGCGTGGACCTTGGAGAGTGCGGACGCCGTGTCGTGGTCCCCGGGCGACGTGCCGGAACTGACGAGCGACCAAGGGGTGGTGGGCCTCGCCCAGACGGAGAGCGGAACGTTCCTGGTCGCCACCGGCGTGCAGCAGAACACCACCCAGATCCAGTTGTTCAGCCGCAGCGCGCCGGGCGTGTGGGAGCGGCGGGTCACGCCCGAGGTGGTGGGGGAACGGTGGGTGAACGACACGCTCGGCGTGGGTGGCGCGCTCCTGCTCAGCGTGGGGGTGTCCGATCGAATCGTCGACGAGGTGCTCTGGCGCACCGACGACCTGGCGGCCACGGCGTGGACGCAGTTCCGCATTCCCGTCCCCGAGGCCTCGGGGGCCCGTACCGAGCCGGCCGCGCTGCTGCTGCGCGACGGCGTGCTCACGGCCTGGGGCAACGTCCAGGGGGCCACGGGGGTGTGGACCCGGGGTGAGGACGGCACCTTCGGCGAGCCGCGCATCGTGCGCGACGAACCGCGGGAGGTGTTCGGGGGCATCCACGCCGGCGAACCCGGGTTGCTGATGCTCGGGTCGCGGGCGGGTGAGGCCCAGGTGCTGTTCTCCGCCGACGGCGAGACGTGGGAGGAGTCGGGGCCGGGCACGTTCAACCGCGTCGCCCAGTACCACTCCTCCGAGGTCAGTGACGCGACATGGGCGGGGGACCGCTGGATCGTCGTGGGGACGCGCTCCACGAACGGTGATGTGCGTCAGCACGCCCTGATCAGCAGCAGTGCGCGAGGAGCCTCGTGGACCCCTGGTGCGGGCACCTCCGTCCTGGCCCGGGGAGACTCGTTCAGCGAGGACGACGTTGCCACCGACCTGGAGGGGTTGGAGAACATGGGGCGCAGCATCGGCGCGGTCGCCACCACCCCGAGCGGGTTGCTCGCGGTGGGCCACACGACCAGCGTCGACGGAGACCGCCCTGCGCTGTGGCGCTCCGACGACAAGGCGACGTGGACGCTCACGACGCTGCCCAGCGAGGGAGCCGCGGCGGCCACTGCCCACTCCGTTCGGGTCGAGGGCGACCGGGTGGTGGTGATCGGCTACGCCCGGTCCACAGGCAGCACGGATTGGGCTCCGATCGTCTGGACCTCCCACGACGGTGGGGCCACGTTCTCCCAGGGAACCTTGGGTGACCAGGGCCGCTCCGGGGCCACGCTGCTCACCTCATCGCCTGACCACGGTTTCGTGGTGACGGTGGGCGCTTGGGACGGGGGTGTCCCCACGGTGTGGCGTTCAGCCGACGGCGTGGCGTGGACGGCGGAGCCCGTCACCGTCCCGAACGCCGCCGACGGGGTCGAGGCCGGTGTGCAGACCGCCCTCATCGAGGGCGACACCCTGCACCTGCTGATGTACGTCACGAACCGGCTGGACTCCGTCCCCGTGATCGTGGACGTCCCGCTCGCCTGACCTAAGCTGACGCCCATGGCGGTCGCGATCAGGGTCATCCCGTGCCTCGACGTCCACGACGGGCGCGTGGTGAAGGGTGTGAACTTCCTGAACCTCCGCGACGCCGGCGACCCGGTCGAGCTGGCCCGGGCCTACGGCGAGGCGGGCGCCGACGAGCTGACGTTCCTCGACATCTCCGCCTCCTCCGACGCCCGCGCCACCACGTACGAGGTCGTGACCCGCACCGCCGAGACCGTGTTCATCCCGCTGTGCGTGGGGGGTGGCGTCCGCAGCGTCGAGGACGTCGACCGCCTGCTGCGCACGGGGGCAGACAAGGTCGGCATCAACACCGGGGCCATCGCCCGGCCGCAGACGATCGACGAGATCGCCACGCGTTTCGGCAACCAGGTGTGCGTGCTCAGCCTCGACGCCCGCCGCGAGGCGGGGCAGCCGTCCGGCTTCGGCGTCACCACCCACGGCGGCCGGAAGCCGGCCGGCCTCGACGCGCTCGAGTGGTGCCGCGAGGCCGTCGACCGGGGGGCGGGGGAGATCCTGCTCAACTCGATGGACGCCGACGGCACCACCGACGGCTTCGACCTGACCATGATCGAGGCCGTCCGGCGCGTCGTGGACGTCCCCGTCATCGCCTCCGGCGGCGCCGGCACCGTCGCGCACTTCGTGGCCGCCGCCCGCGCCGGCGCGGACGCGGTGCTCGCCGCGTCCGTCTTCCACTACGGCACGCTGGGCATCGCCGAGGTGAAGGCGGGCCTCGCCGAAGCGGGCTTCGAGGTCCGCACCTCGGTGGCCTGACCCGCCGCCCCGAGCCCATCCCACGGAAAGGACGCCCCCATGGCCGAGTGCCTCTTCTGTCGCATCGTCGCCGGTGAGATCCCGGCCAAGCAGGTGTACGCCGACGCGCACGCGATCGCGTTCCTCGACCTGGAGCCCTTCAAGCGGGGCCACACCCTGGTCGTCCCCCGCGTCCATGTGGGTGACGCGCTCGCCGACGCCGACGTCCTCGCCTCGCTCGCCCCGGCGATCACCGCCACGGGCAGGCTGCTCACCGAGCGGCTCGGCGCCTCGGGCATGAACATCATGGCCAACGTCGGCGCGGACGCGGGGCAGTCGGTGTTCCACCTGCACGTCCACCTCATTCCGCGCTACGCCGACGACCCCGGCCTGGCTGCGCTGCTCGAGAAGACGGGCGACACCGACCTCGACGCGGTGCACGCGGCGTTGACGCACTGATCCCTCCCGGGTGGCCCGATCCGTCCGCCATCCGGGACGCGGCGCGTCCACATTGCGGAGTCGGCGTGGCCCGCCCCTATAGTGGGGCTCGTGCAGTTCACCGCCCTCGTAGTCGTACCGCGCGTCGCCTGACGGCCGTCAGCCGCGACGCGCTCCCTCGCACGCCAGCACCGGCGTCGGGGGTTTTTTCTTGCGAGGACACCGACCTGCACCCCCCGATCGAAGGAGATGATCACCATGACCGACACCATCCAGGCCACAGAACTCACCGGAGCACAAGCGCTCGTCGAGTCGCTGGAGCGGATCGGTGTAGACGTGGTCTTCGGCATCCCCGGCGGCGCCATCCTGCCGGCCTATGACCCGCTCGGCCAGAGCAAGCTCGTCCGCCACATCCTGGTGCGCCACGAGCAGGGCGCGGCCCACGCGGCCGAGGGCTACGCCATGGTCACCGGCAAGGTCGGCGTCTGCATCGCGACGTCCGGACCCGGCGCCACCAACCTCGTCACCGGCCTGGCGGACGCCTACATGGACTCCGTCCCGATCGTTGCCATCACCGGCCAAGTCAACTCCACGGCCATCGGCACCGACGCCTTCCAGGAGGCCGACATCCGGGGCATCACGTTCCCGATCACCAAGCACAGCTTCCTCGTCACGCGGGCCGAGGACATCCCGGCCGCGGTCAAGGCCGCCTTCCACATTGCGGGCACCGGCCGCCCCGGCCCCGTGCTCGTCGACATCAGCAAGGACGCCCTCGCGTCCACGGCGCCCTTCACGTGGCCGAGTGAGGTCGACCTGCCCGGGTACCGCCCGAACACGACGCCCCACGCGCGGCAGATCCGGGCCGCAGCGGCGCAGATCGCCCAGGCCCAGCGTCCGGTGCTCTACATCGGCGGCGGGGTGGTGAAGGCGCAGGCGTTCGAGGACCTGGCGGAGCTGGTGGAGATCACGCAGATCCCGGTCGTGACCACGCTCATGGCCCGCGGCGCGGTGCCGGACAGCCATCCGCTCGCCCTGGGCATGCCCGGCATGCACGGCACGGTGGCGGCCGTCGGCGCCCTGCAGCGCGCAGACCTGCTCATCGCGCTCGGCACCCGGTTCGACGACCGCGTCACCGGCAAGCTGGACAGCTTCGCCCCGAACGCCAAGATCATCCACGCCGACATCGACCCGGCCGAGATCGGCAAGAACAAGCCGGTGGACGTCCCGATCGTGGGCGACGTCAAGAACGTCATCCGCGAGCTGAACGAGGTGTTGCGCGGCGCCGACCTGCCGAACCATTCGGCCTGGACGACCTACCTCACCCACCTGAAGGCCAAGTACGCGCTCGACCCCGAGCCCACGAAGGACGGTCTGCTCAGCCCCGAGTACTGCATCAAGCGCCTCGGGGAGCTCTCCGGCGACGCCATCTACGCGTCCGGGGTGGGGCAGCACCAGATGTGGTCGGCCCACCTGCTGCCCTTCGAGAAGCCCGGCCGCTGGCTCAACTCCGGGGGGGCCGGCACGATGGGCTACTGCGTCCCCGCGGCCATGGGCGCCCAGGTGGGTGCTCCCGACCAGGTGGTGTGGGGCATCGACGGCGACGGCTGCTTCCAGATGACGAACCAGGAGCTCGTCACCTGCGCCCTCAACGGCATCCCGGTCAAGATCGCGGTCATCAACAACGAGTCGCTGGGCATGGTGCGGCAGTGGCAGACGCTGTTCTACGGCGGGCGCTACTCCAACACCAACCTCGAGAGCCGGCGCGTGCCGGACTTCCCGTTGCTGGCCGAGGCCATGGGGGCGGTCGGCCTCAGGGCCGAGACGCCCGAGGAGGTCGACGAGGTCATCACGAAGGCGCTCGCGATCAACGACCGGCCCGTCGTCGTCGAGTTCGTCGTCCACAAGGACGCCATGGTGTGGCCGATGGTGCCCGCCGGCACGAGCAACGACGACATCATGATCGCCAGGGATCTGGCGCCGGACTGGGAGGACGAAATCCTGTGAACGCCCAAGAGACGTCCCTGAGCAACGTGGCCCCGGGGCCGCGCACATGGCGGACGCACACCCTCAGCGTCCTCGTCGAGAACAAGCCCGGCGTGCTGGCCCGCATCTCCGGGCTGTTCGCCCGCCGAGGGTTCAACATCGAGTCCCTGGCCGTCGGGCCCACCGAGCGCCCCGAGCTGTCGCGCATCACGCTGCAGGTCGGCGTCGACTCACCCGACGTGCTCGAGCAGATCACCAAGCAGCTCAACAAGCTCATCGAGGTGATCAAGATCATCGAGCTCGAGGACGCCTCCGCCGTGCGCCGGGAGATGGTGCTGATCAAGCTGAAGGCCGACCCGGCCACCCGCAGCCAGATCATCGAGATCGTGCAGCTCTTCCGCGGCAAGACCGTCGACGTCCACGCCGACAGCCTGGTGGTCGAGGCGACCGGCTCGCCGGACAAGCTGGAGGCGTTGCTGGAGATGCTGCGTCCCTACGGCATCCGCGAGCTGGTGCAGTCCGGCCTCGTGGCCGTGGGGCGCGGGAGCAAGTCGCTCACCGATCGGGCCACCAAGGGTGGCCGCCTGTACCACCACTGATTTCTCTCCACCACATCACACAGTGAGGAACCCATCCATGGCAGAGATGTTCTACGACGACGACGCCGACCTGTCGGTCATCCAGGGGCGCACCGTCGCCGTGATCGGCTACGGCAGCCAGGGCCACGCCCATGCGCTGAGCCTGCGCGACTCGGGCGTCGACGTGCGCGTCGGCCTGCGCGAGGGCAGCGCCAGCGCGGCGAAGGCCGAGGCCGAGGGGCTTCGCGTCGTCAGCGTCGCGGACGCCGCCGCCGAGGCCGATCTCATCATGATCCTGGCCCCCGATCAGCACCAGCGGAAGATCTACGCCGAGGAGATCGAGCCGCACCTGCAGCCCGGCGACGCCCTCTTCTTCGCCCACGGCTTCAACATCCGGTTCGGCTACATCAGCGCCCCCGAGGGCGTCGACGTCTGCATGGTCGCTCCGAAGGGCCCGGGCCACCTCGTCCGTCGCGAGTACGCCGAGGGCCGGGGCGTCCCCGTGATCGTGGCCGTCGAGGTGGACGCCTCCGGCGAGGCCTGGCCGCTCGCGCTCAGCTACGCCAAGGCGATCGGTGGCCTGCGGGCCGGGGGCATCAAGACCACCTTCACCGAGGAGACCGAGACCGACCTGTTCGGCGAACAGGCTGTGCTGTGCGGCGGCGCGTCCGCCCTCATCCAGGCCGGCTTCGAGACGCTGATCGAGGCGGGCTACCAGCCCGAGGTCGCCTACTTCGAGTGCCTGCACGAGCTCAAGCTGATCGTCGACCTCATGTACGAGGGCGGCATCGCCAAGCAGCGGTGGAGCATCTCCGACACCGCCGAGTTCGGCGACTACGTCTCCGGCCCGCGCGTCATCGACGAGCGGGTCAAGGCGTCGATGAAGGATGTGCTCACCGACATCCAGTCGGGCGCGTTCGCGCAGCGCTTCATCGACGACCAGGACGCCGGCGCACCGGAGTTCACCGCCTTCCGCGAGAAGGCCGAGTCGCACCCGATCGAGAAGACGGGCAAGGAACTCCGCAAGCTCATGGCGTGGGTCAAGAGCCACGACGACGACTACGTCGAGGGTCACGCCGCGCGCTGACGCCGCACCCACGTCCGACCACCCGGACAGCAGGCCAGGGCACCCCGCTGCGGCGGGGTGCCCTGGTTCGTTCCGGGCCGTCGGCGCCGGCCATGGGGGAGCCGGCACCGAGGGGCTCCTGAGGGCCTCAGCCGATGACGACCTGCTGGCCGACGCTGATGCGGTTCGGGTTGGCGATGGTGGAGCGGTTGAGCTCCCACAGGGTCCGCCATCCGCCGGACACGCCGTGGGCGCGGGCGATCCTGGCGAGCGTGTCGCCCCGCTTCACGGTGACGACCTTGCCCGTGGCGGCCGGCGTCGCCGCCCGCTCGGCCGAGCGGGTGGTGGTGGCGGTGCGCGCGGTCGTGGTCGATGCCGTCGGGGCGGCGGCGGTGGTCGCCGCGCTGGCGGACGCGGCACCGCCGTTGGCGCGGGTCAGGCCGGCCCGCTTGCCGCAGGTCGGCCACGCGCCCGGGCCCTGGCCCGCCAGCGTGCGCTGCGCGATGACGATCTGCTGCTCCCGGGTGGCCTGGTGGGCGTTGGGGGCGAACTCGCGACCGCCGTATGCGCGCCACGTGGAGCTGCTGAACTGCAGCCCGCCGTAGTACCCGTTGCCGGTGTTGATGTTCCAGCGTCCACCCGACTCGCACTGGGCGACGGCGTCCCACACGGAGGCGGCCTGCGCGGGAGTGGCGGCGAGCACGGGGGTGCCGAAGCCCACGGCGGCGGCGGCGACGAGGGCGGCTGCGCGCCGGGAGGTCTTGTTCATGTCGTTGCGTCCTTCATCGTTGGCGGGCCACCCTCCGGTGTGCCCTGACGGCGCCAGAGTAGGACCATACTGAGCGAAACCCAAGAGAAATCTGAAAGATTCTCAGAAGCGTGGCGGGTGGGGCGGCGTGCCGGCTCCGTCCCCAGGAGGAGCTGGGTCGCGACTCCAGGTCGGAATCGGAGCGGCGCCTGGTGTCGCCTGCCCCAGATCGTGGGCCGCGCGGCGCCCCTCTGGCATGCTGGCCCGCGTGACCAGCACCACGGCCGCCAGCGCCGGCCTGAGCCCGGAGGACGTCGCCGCCCGCGTGGCCCGCGGGGAGGTGAACACGCTGCCGCCCCGCAGCGGCCGCACCGTCGGCGAGATCGTGCGCGCCAACGTGTTCACGCGGATCAACGCCATTCTTGCGGTGCTGCTCGTCATCGTGCTCGCCACCGGCTCGTGGATCAACGGCGCCTTCGGGCTGCTCATCATCGCGAATTCGGCGATCGGCATCATCCAGGAGCTGCGTGCCAAGCGGACGCTGGACAGTCTCGCGGTGCTGGGTGAGGCCCGGCCGCTGGTGCGACGCAGCACGGGCGAGGCGCGCGTCGCGCGCGACGAGATCGTGCTCGACGACCTCATCGTGCTCACCCCGGGGGACCAGGTGGTGGTGGACGGGGAGATCGTCGAGGCCGACTACCTGGAGGTGGATGAGTCGCTGCTCACCGGCGAGTCCGACCCGGAGCCCAAGGGCGCCGGCGAGGCCGTCCTCTCGGGCAGTTTCGCGGTGTCGGGGGCCGGCGTCTACCGCGCGACCAAGGTGGGGGCGGACGCCTACGCCGCCCAGCTGGTCGCCGAGGCGTCCCGCTTCACGTTGGTGCGCTCGGAGTTGCAGGGCGGCATCAACCGGATCCTCAGATTCATCACCTGGCTGCTCATCCCGGTCGGGATCGCCACGGTGATCGTCCAGCTCCTCTACACCGGCTCCGACTGGCGCCAGGCCGTGCTGCGCATGGCCGGCGCCCTGGTGCCGATGGTGCCCGAGGGGTTGATCCTCCTCACCTCGATGGCGTTCGCTCTCGGCGTCGTCCGCCTCGGCAAGCGACAGTGCCTCGTCCAGGAGCTGCCCGCCCTGGAGGGGCTCGCCCGCGTGGACGTGGTCTGCGCCGACAAGACCGGCACGCTGACCGAGAACGGCATGCGCTGCGGCGACATCGTCGCCCTGGCCGACGTGGACGCCCCCCGCATCCGGGCCGCCCTCGCCCAGCTCGCCGCCGCCGACCCGCACCCCAACGCCTCCCTGCAGGCCATCGCCGAGGAGGTGGGGGAGCCGGCCAGCCTGTGGACGCCGCAGGCCCGTGCCCCCTTCACGTCGGCGAAGAAGTGGTCGGGCGTCACCTTCGCCGAGCAGGGCTCCTGGGTGCTCGGCGCGCCGGACGTGCTGGGGGACGCCGCCGCCGCGGCGCGCGCCGAGCAGATCGCGGTCACCGGCCTGCGGGTGCTGCTGCTGGGGCGCACCGCGGTTCCGGTCGACGCCGGGGACGCCCCCGGCGCCGTGGACGCGGTGGCGCTGGTCGTCCTGGAACAGCGCGTCCGCCCGGACGCCGCGCAGACCCTGGCCTACTTCGCCGAGCAGGGCGTCGACGTGAAGGTCATCTCAGGTGACAACGCGGGTTCGGTCGCAGCGGTGACCGGTGCGCTGGGTCTCGATGCCGGGCCGCCCGTCGACGCGCGGGGTCTCACCTCGCCCGAGCGGCTCGGCGAGGCGGTTACCACCCACAGCGTCTTCGGCCGGGTGAGCCCGCAGCAGAAACGCGGCATGGTGCACGCCCTGCAGGCCGAGGGGCACACGGTGGCGATGACGGGGGACGGCGTCAACGACGTGCTCGCCCTCAAGGACGCCGACCTGGGCGTCGCCATGGGTTCTGGGTCCTCCGCCACCCGCTCGGTCGCCAAGATCGTGCTGCTGGACGACCGGTTCGCCACCCTGCCGCACGTCGTGGCCGAGGGGCGCCGCGTCATCGGGAACATCGAGCGGGTCGCCAACCTCTTCCTCACCAAGACGGTCTACTCGGCGGTGCTCGCGCTGCTCGTCGTGCTGTGGCGGCTGCCGTTCCCCTTCCAGCCGATCCACGTCACGATCACCGGCTGGTTCACGATCGGCATCCCGGCCTTCCTGCTCTCCCTGGCGCCGAACCACGAGCGCGCACGACCGGGATTCGTCCAGCGGGTCATGCGGCTCGGGCTGCCCGCCGGCACCATCGTCGCGGCGGCCACCTTCACCACCTACCTGCTGGTGCTGCCCCCCACGGGCACCGCGGACGAACTCGTCCGCGAGCAGGTGGCCGCGGCCACGCTGTCCTGTCTCATCATCGCGGCCACGTGGGTGCTCGCCGTCGTGGCGCGGCCCTACGAGTGGTGGCGCGTGGCGCTGGTGGCGGCCTCGTTCGGGGCGTACGCGCTCATCTTCCTCAACGCGACCACCCAGCACCTCTTCCTGCTCGACACGTCCAATCGGCCGATGATGGCCGTCGGGCTGCTGTGCGGGCTGGTGGGTGCCGCGCTGGTGGAGCTCACTTGGTGGGTCCGCGGCTGGGTGTTCGGCGAGCGGCACACATTCTGGAGGACGCGCGAGCCGGACGCCCCCGCGCCGAATCCCCGCCGGGACGAGGACGCGCGCGCGGCCTGAACGGCGTCAGACGCGCGCCGCGATGGCGTCCCCGATCGCGCTCGTCGAGCGGCGGGACGCCTCGCGCTCGGCCACGTCGGCGTCCACGGCCGTCTCGATGCGGGCGGCGTCCTCGGGGCGTCCGAGGTGGTCGAGCAGCAGGGCCATGGAGCTGATCGTGGCGGTCGGGTCGGCGACGCCCTGCCCGGCGATGTCGGGCGCGGAGCCGTGCACGGGCTCGAACATCGACGGGTTCGTCCCCTCGGGGTTGATGCACGCCGAGGGGGACAGCCCGATGCCGCCGGTGACGGCGCCCGCGAGGTCGGTGATGATGTCGCCGAACAGGTTGTCGGTGACGATGACGTCGAAGCGCTGCGGATCCTGCACCAGCATGATCATCGTGGCGTCCACGTGCAGGTAGTCGGTGGTGACATCGGGGTACTCCTGCGCCACGGCGGTGAACAGCCGGTTCCACAGCCCGCCGGCATTCACCAGCACGTTGTGCTTGTGGACGAGCGTCACCTTCTTGCGGCGGCGCAGGGCGCGCTCGAAGGCGTCCCGCACCACGCGCTCGACGCCGCGCGCGGTGTTGACCGACACCTCGTTGGCGACCTCGAAGGCGGTCCCGGTGGCCATCGAGCCACCGACGCCGGCGTACAGGCCCTCGACGCCCTCGCGCACGACCACGAAGTCGATGGGCCCCCGGCCGACGACGGCGTCCGAGAGCGGGGTGACGACGCCGGGGTACAGCTTGGATGGGCGCAGGTTCACGTACTGGTCGAACGCGAAACGCAGCTTCAGCAACAGCCCGCGCTCCAACAGGCCGGACGGGATCGCCGTCGAGCCGGGCGCCGCGCCGACGGCGCCGAGGACGATGGCGTCCACGCCCCGCAACTCCTCGAGCACCGAGTCGGGCAGCACCTCGCCGGTGCGCTGCCAACGCTGGGCGCCCAGGTCGTAGGGCACGAGGTCGAACGCCGCGTCGCCGACGGTGGCGGTGAGCACCTTGAGGCCCTCGGCCACCACCTCGGGGCCGATGCCGTCTCCACCGATCACGGCCAGGGTCTGCTTCGCGGCCAGGGTCTGCTTGGGGTCAGTCACGTCGGCCCAGCCTACCGGTGGCCGCGTCCGTGGCGGCGTGGGCGTCTCAGGGGTGACGCCCGCGCAGCGGTATTCTGACGCCCATGTCCCTCTCCTTCGAGATCCAGCGCAGCACCGCCGCCCGGACGGACGCGGAGCGCGCCGCCGTCCTGGCCGACCCCGGCTTCGGGGTGCACTTCACCGACCACATGGTGCGCATCTCCTGGACGAAGGAGCGCGGCTGGCACGACGCCGCGGTGCTGCCCTACGGCCCGATCACGCTGGACCCGTCGGCCGCCGTCTTCCACTACGCGCAGGAGATCTTCGAGGGACTCAAGGCCTACCGGCACGCCGACGGGTCGATCTGGCTCTTCCGCCCCGAGAAGAACGCCGCCCGGCTGCAGACCTCGGCCGACCGGCTCATGCTGCCCCACCTGCCGGCCGACGACTTCATCGAGGCCGTCCGCCAGCTCGTGACCGTCGACGCCGCGTGGGTGCCGGAGGCGAACGGAGAACAGAGCCTCTACATCCGCCCCTTCATGATCGCCTCGGAACCGTTCCTCGGGATCCGCGCGGCCGAGGGCGTCACGTTCTACGTCATCGCCTCGCCCGCTGGCCGGTACTTCGGCGCCGCCGGGGTGGCAGGCATCGACATCTGGGTCACCGACGAGTGGGCCCGCGCCGGCATCGGCGGCACCGGAGCAGCCAAGTGCGGGGGCAACTACGCCGCCAGCCTGGTCGCCCAGTATGAGGGCTATGAGCACGGCTGCACGCAGGTGATGTTCATCGAGCCGGCGGGCAAGGACCGGGTGGAGGAACTCGGCGGCATGAACATCTTCCTCATCAGCGCCGACGGCGACCTCATCACCCCCGAGCTGACCGGCACGATTCTGGACGGCGTCACCCGCGACTCGATTCTCACCGTTGCCGCGGATCTCGGTCTCACGCCCCGCGAGGAGCGGCTCAGCGCCAGCGAGGTGCTGGGCGGCATCGCGTCCGGCCGTTTCACCGAGGCGTTCTGCTGCGGCACCGCCGCCGTCATCAGCCCCATCGCGGGCTTCAAGAGCCACCACGGCGAGTGGCGCCTGGCCGAGCAGTCGTTCACCCGCACGCTCGGCCTCCGCGACGCGATCCTGGACATCCAGTACGGTCGGTCGGAGGACCGGCACGGGTGGCTCCGCCGCGTCGTCTGAACAGGAGGGCACGATGACCAGTAACGCTCCCGCCCCACGCGGCAACCTCGCGCTCGGCGTCGCGTTGGGTGCCGTGGTCGGCATCCTCGTGGTGGTGTTCGCGTGGCTCCAGCTCGTGCCGCGCACCGCCGAGCCCGCGCCCGACCCCGTCACCTCCCCGACGGTGGCGACCACGCCGGACGCCACCACACCGGTCGCCACCACACCGGACGCCACCTCGCCGGCCCCCGAGCCGAGCGCGACCACGCCCTCACCCACGCCCACCGCCTCGCCGACGCCCACCCCGGAGGCGACGCCGAGCGCGTCCGCGCCCCCTGCGGGCGTCGTCACGGAGCTGCCCGCCGGGACGTTCGTGACCGTGCTGCGGTCGCTGCCGCAGGCCTCGGTCTCGGCTGAGGAGGCGATGGCCCAGGCGGCCGGCATGGGCAACGAGCAGCACCGCCCGGTCGTCCTGGACAGCAACGCGTTCGGCTTCACCCCCAACTACTGGGTCGTCGCCGTTCCGGGTGCCGCGAGCTCCCAGGCCGCCGTCGCCGTGTGCGACGACCTCGGCATCAGTGACCGCAACCAGTGCTACCCGCGCAGGGTCGGCGACTGAGGCGTGCAGCTCTCCCGCCGCCGCGTCCTCGCCGGGATGGCGCTGACCCCGCTCGTCGTCGGGGCGGACGCCGCCGCCGCGGCACCGCTGCGGCCCGGATCGCGGCCCGACATCGCACCCCGTGAAGCCTGGGCGAACGGCCGGGCGCCACGCGGGGCGCTCGCCATCGAGGAGGCCCCGCGGTTCCTCCTGGTGCACCACACCGCGACGTCGAACACGTATGACGCCGAGGGGGTAGCGCGGCAGCTGCAGTCGGTGTTCGCCTTCCACACCGGGCCGGAGCGCGCGTGGCCGGACGTGGCGTACAACTTCATCGTCGACCGGTTCGGTGGGATCTGGGAGGGCCGGCAGGGCAGCCTCGCCGGCCCGGTGCGTGGGGACGCGTCCGGGGGCTCGCAGGGCTTTGCGCAGCTCTGCTGCTTCCTCGGCGACTTCGCCGCCGCGCCCCCGCCGCCCGCGGCGATGGACGCCATGGCCGCGCTGCTGGCCTGGCTCGCCCAGCGCGACGGCATCGACCTGGGCGCGCCGGTCACGTTCACCTCCCGCGGGTCGAACCGCTGGGCCCGCGGCGTCGACGTCACCACGGACGCCGTCGCCGCCCATCGCGACATGTCCCTGACCGCCTGCCCCGGCGACGCCCTGTACCCCCTGGTGCGTACCGAGCTGGCTCCCGCGGCCGCTGCGCTCCTGGCGCCCGCCCCGGCCCCAACACCGACTCCGACCCCGACACCGACCTCGGCGCCGGCTGGCGGCGCTGTCAGCTCCACCGCGTCCACCACACCCGCCACCTCAGCGGTTTCACCCACGGCGGGCGCCATGGATCCCGCCGCCGCGACGCCGGCCGCCGGCGGGGGCCATGATGAGCGCGCGCTGTGGGTCGGCACCGGGCTGGGGGTCACTGCGGTGGGCGCCCTGGCCGTCAGGGCCAGCCAGCGGCGTCGCCTGGGGCGGGGGAGTTCCGGGGGCTCTGCGACGACGACCGGGTCAGCCGGCGAGGAGCCGGATCGCCAACGCGAGCCCGCCCCCCACCAGCGCGGCGGCCAGGCCGATGAAGAAGCCTCGCAGGGTCAGTGACATGCCCGGCGACGCCGAGGCCGGTGCGGCGACGGGGCGGGTCGGGGTGAGCCGGTCGTGGGCCGGGGGTGCCGCCACGGCTTGGGCGTGGTCGTCCCCCAGGGGAGCCCGCGTGGCTGCACGCAGGGGAGACACCCCGGGCTGGCGGTCCTCGGCACGGTAGAGCTCCACCTCGTCATCCTCCGGACGGGGGGCTTCCGGCGCCGGGGCGGGCATCGCGGCCGTCGCGCCCGCGCCGACGGGTGCCGCCTGGAGCGCGACGGTGGCATCCGGGTCCGGCACATCCGGGGCCGGCACATCCCGGTCCGGTGCGCCCGTGTCGAGCGCGACGGTCTGGTCGGGGTCCGGCGCGTCCGGGTCGAGCGCGACGGTCTGGTCGGCGTCCGAGCCGGCCTGCTCCGGCGGCACCCCGTCGCCGTCCGGCTCGGCAACCGGCATCGCCTGCGTGGCGTCGGCGTCCACCGGGGCCTCGTCGGGCTGCCAGACGGACTCCGGTTCGGGCTCGACGGCCGGCTCCTGAGGTTCGACGGGCTCCTGGGGTTCGGGCGTGGCCACCACCACGGGGGCGGGCTCGCGTTCCGGCTCGGGGACGGTGCCGGTGCGTGCCGTCCCGGGGCGGGCGTCGAGGAGCCGCGCGACGGTCCGGCGCAGCTCGGGGGGGGACACGGGGGGGACGAGCACGGTGAAGTCGTCCCCGATGTCGAAGCGCACCCACTGCTCCCCGCCGAGGGTGAGCCCGGAGAAGTGGGCGTCCTGGCCGCCGAGGTCGGCGACGCGGTGGTGGTCGACGCCGCCCGCGTCCCGCCACACGACACCGGCGCGGGTGGTCTGGATGACGAGCGCGCCGTAGTCGATGCGTTCGTGCGGCAGGCCGACGGGCACCACGTACTGCACCGGCTCGTCGTCGGCGACCACGCGGGAGAAGCGTGAGGCGCCGCCGGCGAGCACCTGGCGCGAGAGGCGGGCGAAGCGGTCGTCGAAGGGGGCCAGGTCGAGGGCCGCGACGGCCCCGCGGCTGATCCGGTCGGCGAGATCGGGCATCGGGCGGGCTCCCTTCAGGTCTGCCCCCCGAGCATAGCCACGTGGCCCCGCGCCGCGGCGGCGCGACGCGGGACCGCGGGGCTCCGGGGCAGGAGACGGGCTCAGCCCAGGGCGGAGATGGCCGCGTCGTAGTCGGGCTCCTGGCCGATCTCGGGCACGAGCTCGCGGTGGGCGACGGTGCCGTCGGCGGCCACCACCACGACGGCGCGGGCGTTGAGGCCGGCCATCGGGCCGTCCACCAGCGCGGTGCCGTAGTCGTGGGGGAACGAGGAGCGGAACGTGGACGCGGTGACCACGTTGTCGATGCCCTCGGCGCCGCAGAACCGGGCCAGGGCGAAGGGCAGGTCGGCCGACACGCACAGGACGGTCGTGTCGGGCAGCCCGGCGGCCAGCTCGTTGAAGCGGCGCACGCTGGTGGCGCACACGCCGGTGTCGACGCTGGGGAAGATGTTGAGCACGACGCGGCGCCCCGCGTGGTCGGCCAGCGTCACGTCGGACAGGTCGGCGCCGGCGAGGGTGAAGGCGGGGGCGGGGCTGCCCACGGGGGGCAGTTCGCCGGAGGTGTGCACGGGGTTTCCACGGAGGTTGGTCTCAGCCATGCCTCCGTTCTAGCACGCCCGGGTGACAACCCGGCGCGGCCCGCCCGTCTCGCCCGGCGAGACGCGAAGTCGAGGGGCAAGACGCGATGGGCGATCATCGACAGGTTGACCGGGCGCCGCCCGGACCACCGCGAGACCCACGAAGGACGGACGATGACGACCCTCCCCGTCGCCCCCGACGCGTTCCACCTCTACGACACCACGTTGCGCGACGGCGCCCAGCAGGAGGGCCTGCGGCTGACGGTCGCCGACAAGCTCAAGATCGCCCGACTGTTGGACGAGCTGGGGGTCGACTTCATCGAGGGCGGCTGGCCCGGCGCCAACCCCAACGACACCGCCTTCTTCGCTGCGGCCGCGTCCGGTGAGCTCGAGCTGGAGCACGCGAAGCTGGCGGCGTTCGGCGCCACCCGCCGCGTCGGCGGCAAGGCGTCGAGCGATCCGCTCACCCGCGCCCTGGTGGACGCCCAGACCGAGGTCGTCTGCCTGGTGGCCAAGAGTCACGACGAGCACGTCTTCCGTGCGCTGCGGACCGATCTCACCGAGAACCTGGCCATGATCACCGACACCGTGCAGTTCCTCACCGGCGAGGGCCGGCGGGTGTTCGTGGACTGCGAGCACTTCTTCGACGGCTACCGCGCCAACCCGTCCTACGCGCTCGAGGTGGTGCGGGCCTCGGCGGACGCCGGCGCGGAGGTCGTCGTGCTGTGCGACACCAACGGCGGCATGCTGCCCACCTGGATGGGTGAGATCGTGAGCGCCGCCGGCGCCGTGGGCGTCGACCTGGGCATCCACTGCCACAACGACACCGGCTGCGCGGTCGCGAACACCCTCGCCGCGGTCGACGCCGGCGCCATGCACGTGCAGGGCACCATGAACGGCCACGGCGAGCGCACCGGCAATGCGGACCTCGTCACCGTGATGGCCAACCTGCAGCTCAAGTACGGCTGGAGCGTGGTGCCGCACCAAAACTTGGCCAAGGCGACGTCCATCTCGCACGCGGTGGCCGCCGTCACCCACGTCGCCCCCAACGCGCGGCAGCCCTACGTCGGTCACTCCGCGTTCGCGCACAAGGCCGGGCTGCACGCGTCCGCCATCAAGGTGGACGCCAACCTCTACCAGCACACCGACCCGACGCTCGTGGGCAACGACATGCGCATGCTGGTGTCGGACATGGCGGGGCGCGCCAACATCCAGCTCAAGGGCGACGAGCTGGGCTTCGACCTCTCCGACCGCGAGGTGGCCGCCCGCATCACCGATCGCGTCAAGCAGCGTGAGGCGGCGGGGTACAGCTACGAATCGGCCGACGCGAGCTTCGAGCTGCTGCTGCGCGACGAGCTGGGGGAGCTGGAGGCGCCGTTCGCGGTGCAGAAGTGGCGGGTGCTCACCTCGAGCGAGCCCACCGACGAGGGCGACTCGGAGGCAACGGTGAAGGTGGCCGTCGGTGACCGGGTGACGAGCCGCGTGGGTGAGGCGTTCGGGCCGCTCAGCGCGCTCGACATCGCGCTCCGGCAGGCGCTGACGCCGGCGTTCGAGGCCGTCGAGGGGTTCGAGTTGATCGATTACAAGGTGCGCATCATCGAGATGGGGCACGGCACGGACGCGATCGTCCGCGTCCTCATCGACACCAGCGACGGTGACCGCACCTGGACGACCGTGGGTGTCGGCACCAACGTCGTGGAGGCGTCCTGGGAGGCCCTGCACGACGCCTACCTGTGGGGGCTGCTGCCCCACCACGCGGCCGAGCCGGCCGGCGTCCGTTGAGCAGGAACGATTGGGCAGTTGATGACATCGGTCCGGCAGGACGCCGCCGGCCCGCTGGGTAGTCTGGCGTCATGAGCACCCCGGACTCCGGCGCGATCCGCATCGGCCACGCCGAGCGGGAGCAGGCGGTCGAGACGCTCCGCGAGGCCGCCGCCGACGGCCGGCTCACGCTGGAAGAGTTGGACGGCCGCATCGAGGGCGCCCTGGCCGCGCGCACGCGCGACGACCTGCGCCCGCTGCTGGCCGATCTGTTGCCGCCGACCGACGTGGAGCTGGTGGTGAACACCGCGGCGCTGCAGGCCCGGCAGCGCGCCGGTGAGCCGGGCTGGGCGTGGCAGGATCCGCTGGTGCTGACGGCCCGGTGGGACGACGTGGTGCGCGCCGGCCCGTGGGAGGTGCCGCCGTTCCTGGAGCTGCACCCGGTGGCGTCCAACGTGAAGCTCAACTTCGTGGACGCGCGGCTGACCTCCGAGATCGTCGACGTGGTGGTGCACGGTGGCGCCGGCGACGCGATCCTCATCGTCCCCGACGGCTGGGGCGCGGACGTGAGCCGGGCCGAGAAGGGCCTCGGGACCATCAAGAGCGTCGTCGACACCCGGCCGGTCGGACGCGAACCCCTCCTGGTCGTGCGCGGCAAGGGTGCCCTGGGCACCATCAAGGTGCGCCACCCGAACCGTTTCGACGACTGGCAGCGCCAGCGTCGCCTGGACAAGGGCGGCGGCATCTACGCCAAGAACTGACGCGCGGTGAGTGCCGGTCGCGTGCGCCCTCCGCGCGCCGCCTCACGGCGTGGCGATGCGCTCCAGCACGACCGGCCCTGGCTCTGCGGCGTCCGCGCCGATCACGACCGCGTCGGCCAGCGCCTCGCGGGCCCGGCCGATGCGCTCGGGGGTGTCGGTGCGCAGTTCGAACAGCGGCTGCCCCCGCGTGACGGTGTCGCCAACCCCGGCCGTCCAGGTGACCCCGGCGGCGGCCTGCACCGGATCCTCCTTGCGGGCCCGTCCGGCACCGAGGCGCCAGGCGGCGACGCCGACGGCAAGGGCGTCCAAGGATTGGATGACGCCCGAGGCGGGCGCGGTGACGACCTCCACGTGCTTCGGGGTGGGCAGCGGGGCGTCCGGATCGCCGCCCTGGGCGCGGATCATCGCCCGCCAGGTGTCCATCGCGCGGCCGGACGCCAGCGCCGCAGCCGGGTCGGCGTCCACCCCCGCCGCCGCGAGCATCTCGGCGGCCAACGCGAGCGTGAGCTCGACGACGTCGGCCGGGCCGCCGCCGGCCAGCACCTCGACCGACTCCGCCACCTCGACGGCGTTGCCGGCCGAGCGGCCGAGCGGGGCGTCCATGGCCGTGACGAGGGCGACGGTCGTGACGCCCGCCGCGGTGCCCAGCTCGACCATCGTGCGGGCCAGCTCGGCGGAGCGCTCGCGGGTCTTCATGAAGGCACCCGCGCCGGTCTTCACGTCGAGCACCAGCGCGCCCGTGCCCTCGGCGATCTTCTTGCTCATGATGGAGCTCGCGATGAGCGGAATCGCCTCGACGGTGCCGGTGACGTCGCGCAGCGCGTAGAGCTTCTTGTCGGCCGGCGCGAGGCCCGAGCCGGCCGCGCAGATCACCGCGCCGACCTCCTCGAGCTGCCGCAACATCGCGGCGTTGTCGAGATCGGCGCGCCAGCCGGGGATCGCCTCGAGCTTGTCGAGCGTGCCGCCGGTGTGCCCCAGGCCCCGACCCGAGAGCTGCGGCACGGCGACGCCGCACGCGGCGACGATCGGGGCGAGGGGGAGCGTGATCTTGTCGCCGACGCCACCGGTGGAGTGCTTGTCGGCCGTGGGGCGCGACAGGGAGCTGAAATCCATGCGCTCGCCGGTCTCGATCATCGCCGTCGTCCAGGTGGGCAGCTCGCGGGCGTCCAGGCCGTGGAAGAAGATCGCCATCGCCATCGCAGCCATCTGCTCATCACCGACGGTTCCGGCGGTGTAGGCGTCGATGAGCCAGCGGATCTCGTCGTCGGACAGCACGCCGCCGTCGCGTTTGGTGCGGATCAGGTCGACGACGTCGAAGGTGCTCATGGAGGCGAGTATGGCAGGCGCGCGCCGCTCAGTCGGCGCGGACGAACCGCACCGTCGAACCGGGTGGGAGCTGGGCGAGGCGGTCGATATCGGCGTCGGCCACCACCGCGATGACGGGGTAGCCGCCGGTGACGGGGTGGTCGGGGCCGAAGACGACGGGCTGGCCGTCGGCGGGTACCTGGACGGCGCCCGCGACGACGCCCTCGGAGCGGAGTTCGCCGGTGACGACCCGGGTCAGGGGTTCACCCGCCAGCCGCATCCCGATGCGGTTGGAGCGAGGCGTGACCGTCCAGCGCTGGGCCAGGAACGAGGTGAGCGCGTCGGGGGTGAACCAGTCGTCACGCGGGCCGAGGTGGACGCGGGCGTCGAGATGGCGGGGCAGGGATGGGGTGGCGTGCCGGGCCAGCGGGACCGCGGCGAGGCCGGTCGTGCGGCCGGTCGCGAGCACGTCGCCGGGGCGCAGGGGTGCCGGACCCTCCCCGGAGAGGAGATCGGTGGCCGCCGAGCCGAGCACCCGCCCGGCGGCGAGGCCGCCGCGCACCGCCAGGTAGGCGCGCAGGCCGGCATCCGCCTCCCCGAGGGTGAGGGTGTGCCCGGCGAGCAGCACCAGCGGGGTGTCGGCGGGCGGCTCCGCGCAGGTGGCGGGCCCGGTGAGGGTGAGCCGGACGGACGCGCCGGTCACGGCGACGAGCAGGGTCTCCCGGGCACGGACGGCCAGCGCGTCGCTCGACGGGTCGGCCACGCACTCGATGAGCGCGGCGTCCGGTGGGTTGCCCACGAGGGTGTTCGCGGCGGCCGCCGACGCCCGGTCGGCCGCGCCGGAGGCGGAGACGCCCAGATCGGCGAACCCGGGCCGGCCGCGATCCTGCACCAGCGCCTGCGCCCCAGTGGTGAGGATCTCCAGGCCCTGGTCTGCGGGCACGGGACGGGCCGCAGCCTTCTCGGCGGGGGTGGGGCGCAGCGTCACCGCCTCGCGCGCCGCGACGTAGCGCACGCGGTTGCCCGGGGCGACCAGCGCGGGCGGGGTGCGGGCGGCGTCCCACAGCACGTCCGGTGAGGTGCCGATCAGCTGCCAGCCCCCCGGGGTGGCGCGAGGGTAGACCGCCGAAAACTCCCCGGCCAGGCCCACCGCGCCCGCCGGAACCGAGGTGCGGGGCGTGGCGCGGCGCGGCACCGTGAGGGAGTCGTTCTCGCCGACGCAGTAGGTGAAGCCGGGCGCGAAGCCCCCGAACGCCGCGGTCCAGACCTGGCCGGTGTGCGCGGCGACCACGGCGTCGACGCTGAGGCCCGTCGCCTGGGCCACGTCGGCGAGATCGGCCCCGTCGTAGTGCACGCGGATCTCGACGAGCGCGTCGTCGCGCTGGGGGGCGGCCGTCAGGTCCAGAGTGGCGATGAGGGCGCGGGCCGCCGCGGCGGCGTCCGGATCGGCGGCGCGGACCAGCAGCGTGCGCGCGGCCGGGACGAGGTCGACCACCCCGGCCGGGCGCCGGGTCGCCAGCGCGGCGTGGAGGGCGAGCACCGCGTCCAACGAGTCCAGCTCGGCGAGGAAGGCGCGGTCGCCGCAGGGCCGAATCCTCATGCGAAGGCGGCGACCTGCACGCCGGCGTCATCCAGGGCGGAGCGCACCGCGCGGGCGATGGCGACCGCTCCGGGGGTGTCGCCGTGGACGCAGACGCTCTCGGGGGCCAGGGAGACGAGCGAGCCGTCGATGGCCTCGACCGTGCCCTGCGTGACCATCTGAACGACGCGGCCGGCGATGGCGGCGGGGTCGTGCAGAACGCTGCCCGGCTCGCGGCGGCTGACCAGGGTGCCGGTGGGGGTGTAGGCGCGGTCGGCGAACGCCTCGAACACCGGGCGCAGCCCGTGGGCCTCGGCGGCGCGGGCGATCGCGGAGTTCGGCAGGCACAGCACCGGCAGCCCGGGGCGCACCTCGGCCAGGGCGACTGCGACGGCCTCGGCGTGGACCTCGTGGTGGACGATGGCGTTGTAGAGCGCGCCGTGCGGCTTGCAGTAGGCGAGGTGCGTGCCGGCGGCGCGGGCCAGCGCGTCCAGGGCGCCGAACTGGTAGATGACCGCGTTCACGAGGTCGCCGGGTGCGACGTCGACGAAGACGCGGCCGAAGTTGGCCAGATCGCGGTAGGCGACGTGGGCGCCCACGGTGACCCCGTGCCGGGCAGCCAGGGCGGCCGTCGCCCGCATCACCGAGGGGTCGCCGGCATGGAACCCGCAGGCCACCGACGCGCTGGAGACGAGCGCCATCATCGCGGCGTCGTCGCCCATCGCCCAGCTCGAGAACGACTCCCCGGAGTCGGCATTCAGATCCACGCGCATCGCTTCTCCTCCCGGCGGCCACGCTAGACGATCAGCCGACAGCGTCTCGGGAGAGCCGCGCGACGAAAACGTGACACTCGATCCGCGAGCAGTCGCGCAACCACGCTCAGCACGCGAATGAGCGCCCACTCACTGTCGAGAAACCGTCGGTGCGCGGCCTGGCTGCTGGGAGGATGGCGGTCGTGACCCTCGTCCTGCACCGGTTCTCGGTGAAGCCCCACCACCTCGACACCTGGCGGGCCGCGTGGCCCGAGGAGGTCGCGCTGCGCCGGCGGCACGGGTTCGTGTGGCACCGGGCGTTCGTCGAAACCCACGCCGAACCCAAGGTCACCTGGCTGTACTCCCACGACGATCCGGCGGCGGGGGAGGCATCCCTGGCCGCAGACCCCGAGCACGTCGAGCTGGCCGAGCACCTGCGCCCCCACGTGTTCCGCAACGTGCTGGTGCGGCCGGTGCGCGCGGAAATCCTCACCGAGGGCGTCACCGACCGGCTCGCCATCATGCGGCGCTATGCCATCACGGGGTCGTGGGCCGAGTTTCTGGCGATCTGGCGCCGCATCGTCGCCGTCCGCGAGCAGCACGGCTTCGGTTGCCTGTTCGCCGTCGCCGACGAGCCGGCCAACCTCTTCACCTGGGCCTTCGACGTCGCTGGCACGTGGGAGGAGTTCCCCGCCGCCCAACGGCCCTACTACCGCGACCCCGCGCGGGTCGAGCTGCGCGGCGTCTTCGACTACATGGCCGACTACCAGATCACCCCGGCCGAACAGCTCCCCCTCCCGGCCCCGATAACCTGAGCCCATGCGTATCGCCCGCTTCGTCCACGACGACGACATTCACTACGGCACCGTCGAGCTCCCCGAGGACGGGGGCGAACACCCCGACACCGTCTCCGTGCTGAACGGTGACCCGCTCGTGACCGCCGTGCAGTACACCGGCGAGCGCCTGCTGCTGGACGACGTGCGGCTCGTGGCGCCGGTGATCCCGCGCAGCAAGGTGGTGGCGATCGGCCGCAACTACGCCGCCCACGCCGCGGAGTTCGACAACGACGTGCCGGCCACGCCGAAGATGTTCCTCAAGCCGAACACGTCGGTCGTGGGCCCGGGCGAACCGATCGTCTACCCGACCCAGACGAAGGCGGTCGACCACGAGGCCGAACTCGCCGTGGTGATCGGACGCATCTGCAAGGACGTCCCGGCCGAGCGCGCCGCCGAGGTCATCTTCGGCTACACCTGTGCCAACGACGTCAGCGCCCGCGACCTGCAGTCCGCCGACGGCCAGTGGGGGCGCGCGAAGGGGTTCGACACGTTCTGCCCGCTCGGCCCCTGGATCGTCACGCACCTCAGCCTCGACGAGGCGTCCGACCTCGCGCTCGGCGCCACCCTCACCCGGGGCGGTCGCACCATCGAGCGGCAGGCGTCCACCACCGCGAACCTCGTCCACGGCATCGCCGAGCTCGTCGCGTTCGCCTCCTCGGTGATGACGCTGTTGCCGGGTGACGTGATCCTCACCGGGACGCCCGAGGGCGTCGGCCGGATCGAGCCCGGTGACACGGTGCACGTCACCATCGAGCAGATCGGCACCCTCTCCAACCCGGTCACCGCCGAGTCCGACGCGGACGCCGCCGGCGAGGCATGAGCGGCGCCACCGGTCTGCAGCGGTGGCCACGCGAGCCGGTGCCGCCGTCCGTCGACTACCCCCACGTGCTCCGGACGGGCACCGCCGGTCTGGCGCAGGGCGTCCTCGGCGTCGCGCTCGGGCTGCTGTCGTTCGTCGTGGCCGCGCCGCTGGTGATGCAGCTCTTGGCCGCCGCGTATTGGTTGGCCCTCGGGCGTCCGGACACCTTTGAGGCCACCTACCGGCTCCTCGTCGCCTACGAGGTTCCGTTCGGGTTGGTGGTCAGCCATCTCGGGCTCGCCGTGCTCCTCCCCATCGCCGTGCTGCTCGTGGTGTTGATCCACCGCGGCCACCCGCGCTTCCTGTCGTCGGTGGTCGGACGCCTGCGCCCCGGCTGGTTCGCCCTCTGCTTCGGCATCGCCGTCGTGACGCTGCTCGCCGTGCTGGTCGCGCAGAACCTCACCGCCCCGGGCGGGCCGAGCTGGGAGCTGGCGCCGCAGCCGCGGTGGTGGCTCTTCCTGCTCGTGATGCTCCTCACCACGCCCCTGCAGGCCGCCGCGGAGGAGTACTTCTTCCGCGGTTACCTCATGCAGGCGCTGGGGTCGCTGGTGGCGGCGCCGTGGTTCGGCATCGTCACCTCGGCGGCCGTGTTCACGATGTTCCACTCCTCGACGAACGCGGCCCTGGTGCTCGACCGGTTCGCCTTCGGCCTGCTGGCCGGCTGGCTGGTGTGGCGGACGGGTGGCCTGGAGGCGGCGATCGCCGCGCACGTCGTCAACAACGTCACGTCGTTCACCCTGGGGGCGCTGACGTCCTCGATGGCCCAGGTGCGCGCCGTCACCGAGGTCACCTGGGTCGGGGCGGGCTGGGACGTGGCGCGCTTCGGGCTGTTCACCCTGGTCGTCTGGCTGGTCGCGCGCCGCGTCCGGCCGGCGCGGTTGACTGCGGCCGCCCCCGCTCGGGCGGCGCGGCGCCAGGGCAAGGGACGGGGCGAGGGACAGAGCAAGGGCCAGGGCCAGGGCAGCGGAGGGGGCAAGGGACCCGCCGGGGGTCGCCCGGTTTGAGCGTGGCCGGTCATCTGGACTAGAGTGTTCTCTCGCTGGCCCGGCAGGGTCGGCGTTTCCTCAAGGGGACGGAGGGTCGGGCAACCGGCCAGCCAGCCGCTCGGGGGGATGAAGGGGTATGGGGTAATTGGCAGCCCGCCGGATTCTGATTCCGTCAGTCTAGGTTCGAGTCCTAGTACCCCTGCTGGGAGGCGATTTCGAGTCACCGAGCAGGTTCTGGTAACGTCTTCCAAGCGTTGAAAGCGCGCCTGGCCCCGTTGTGTAGCGGCCTAGCACGCCGCCCTCTCAAGGCGGTAGCGCGGGTTCGAATCCCGTCGGGGCTACCAGGAACAAGACCCTCTCCGCATGGCGGAGAGGGTCTTCTTGGTTCCAGGGGTGTGCGGGGCTCAGCCCTCGCCTCCGGTGCGGCGCAGCACCTCGGACAGACGCTCGGCGGCCGCCATCACGGCCGGGGCGTGGAGGCGTCCGGGCTGGCGCGACAGGCGTTCGATGGGTCCGGACACGCTCACGGCGGCGATCACCTTGCCGGCGGGGGAGCGCACCGGCGCGGAGACCGAGGCCACCCCTGGCTCCCGCTCGGCCACGGACTGCGCCCAGCCGCGGCGCCGCACGGTCGAGAGCGCCACGGCGGAGAACGTCGCGTGGGTCAGACCGCGTTGGATGCGTTCCGGATCCTCCCAGGCGAGCAGCACCTGCGCGGCCGAGCCGGCGCTCATGGTGAGCTGCGTGCCCACGGGGATGGTGTCCCGCAGACCGGCCGGACGCTCGGCGGCGGCGGCACAGATGCGGTACTCGCCCTGACGGCGGAAGAGCTGCGCCGACTCCCCGGTGATGTCGCGCAGCCGCGTCAGCACCGGGCCGGCGGTGGCGAGCAGCCGGTCCTCGCCGGCGGCCGAGGCCAGCTCGGTCAGGCGGGGGCCGAGGACGAAGCGGCCTTGCAGATCGCGGCTCACCAGCCGATGATGTTCGAGCGCGACGGCGAGCCGGTGGGCGGTCGGCCGGGCCAGCCCGGTGGCCGTGACGAGACCGGCCAGCGTGGTCGGCCCCTGCTCGAGGGCCGTGAGCACCTGGGCCGCCTTGTCGAGGACGCCCACCCCTGAAGTACTGTCCATACTCTGATACTGCCGTCTCAGATCGTGACATGCAAGGCGTAGGCTGCCTGTTGCAGTACAAGGGAAGGAACGAACAGATGGGGAAGACCCTCAGCGACAAGGTGTGGGCCGACCACGTCGTCCGGAGCGCACCGGGGGAGCCGGACCTCCTCTACATCGACCTGCACCTCGTGCACGAGGTCACGAGCCCCCAGGCCTTCGACGGCCTGCGGCTGGCGGGGCGTCCGGTGCGGCGTCCGGATCTGACGCTCGCGACCGAGGACCACAACACCCCCACCGAGAACATCACCCTGCCGATCGTCGACCCCGTGTCGCGGCTGCAGGTCGACACGCTGCGCAAGAACGCGGCGGAGTTCGGCATCCGCATCCACAGCCTGGGGGACGCCGACCAGGGCATCGTCCACATCATCGGTCCGCAGCTGGGCGTGACCCAGCCGGGCATGACGATCGTCTGCGGCGATTCGCACACGGCCACGCACGGCGCGTTCGGGGCGCTGGCGTTCGGCATCGGCACCTCCGAGGTGGAGCACGTGCTCGCCACCCAGACGCTCAACCAAGCGCCGGCCAAGCGCATGGCCGTCAACATCAACGGCGAGCTGCCCGAGGGGGTGACGCCGAAGGATGTCGTCCTCGCGCTGATCGCGAAGGTCGGCACCGGCGGCGGCCAGGGCTACATCGTCGAGTACCGCGGCACCACCATCGAGAATATGTCGATGGAGGGGCGCATGACCATCTGCAACATGAGCATCGAGTGGGGCGCCAAGGCCGGCATGGTGGCGCCCGACGACACCACGTTCGCCTACCTGCAGGGACGCCCGCACGCCCCGCAGGGCGAGGCGTGGGACGCCGCTGTGGCGTACTGGCGCACGCTGCGGTCGGACGACGACGCCGTGTTCGACGCCGAGGTGGACATTGACGCCGCCGCGCTGACTCCGTTCGTGACCTGGGGCACCAACCCCGGCCAGGGCGTGGGCCTGGGCGACGCGGTGCCCGCTCCGGCGGACTTCGCCGACCCCGTCGAGCAGTCCGCCGCCGAGCGCGCGCTGGAGTACATGGCGCTCACGGCCGGGACGCCGATGCGCGACATCAAGGTCGACACCGTGTTCCTCGGTTCGTGCACCAACGGCCGGATCGAGGACCTGCGGCTCGCGGCGTCCGTGATCGAGGGCCGCCGCGTGGCCGACGGCGTCCGCATGATGGTGGTGCCGGGTTCGGCGCGCGTTCGCAAGCAGGCGATGGACGAGGGGCTCGACAAGGTCTTCACCGCCGCCGGCGCCGAGTGGCGCGAGGCCGGTTGCTCGATGTGCCTGGGCATGAACCCCGACCAGCTCAAGCCGGGCGAGCGCTCGGCGTCCACCTCGAACCGTAACTTCGAGGGACGCCAGGGCAAGGGCGGACGCACGCACCTGGTGTCGCCGCCCGTCGCCGCCGCCACCGCGGTGCGCGGCACGCTGAGCGCGCCGGCCGACCTCGAGGAGAACTGACATGGACGCCTTCACCACCCACACCGGCATTGGCGTGCCGCTGCGGCGCAGCAACGTCGACACCGACCAGATCATCCCGGCGGTCTACCTCAAGCGCGTGACGCGCTCGGGGTTCGAGGACGGCCTGTTCGCCGCCTGGCGCGGCGATCCCGACTTCGTGCTGAACTCGGACGCCTACCGCGCCGGATCGGTGCTGGTGGCGGGCCCGGACTTCGGCACCGGCAGCTCGCGCGAGCACGCCGTGTGGGCATTGCAGAACTACGGGTTCAAGGTGGTCATCGGCAGCCGCTTCGGCGACATCTTCCGGGGCAACTCGGGCAAGGCCGGCCTCCTGGTGGCGCGCGTTCCCCAGGAGATCGTCGAGGAGCTGTGGGCCTACCTCGAGGCCGAGCCGGGCGCCGAGCTCACCGTGTCGCTGGAGGACACCACGATCACCGCGGGCGATGCCGTGCACCCGTTCGAGATCGACGACTACACGCGCCACCGCCTCCTGAACGGGCTCGACGACATCGGTGTCACCCTGCAGAGCGCCCACCTGATCGACGCCTACGAGGCCGAGCGCCCGAGCTGGAAGGTCGCCACCCTCCCCGCCAAGGTCGCCGACTGACCCCTCACAGGGGGTAGTTGGCATTTGGACCCGAGGAAATGGCGCCATGGCGCCATTTCCTCGGGTCCAAATGCCGATCACCGGGGCGGGCTGGAGTCGTCACGACGTTACGGGGCGACCGGCAGGTCGGTGCGCCGGAAGTCGTCGCCCACGCAGAGGAGGGTGAACCCGGTGTCGCGCGCGAGCGCGTACGAGAAGGTGTCGCCCAGGTTCAACCGGGCACGGTGGTGACCCCGGCCGTAGCGGCGGTGCCCCTCGGACGCCAGCCGTGCCTGTTTCGGCGTGAAGGCCACCACGTCGATCCCAAGCTCGGCGAGACGGCGATCGATGTCGTCCTCGGAGAGCTGCCCGCCCAGCACCAACCCCAGTTCCACGCGCGTCGCCGCGCTCATCTGGTGTGACGCCTCGCCTGCCATGGCGCGCAGGACCAAGGCTGCGGCCTCTTCTCCACGAAGCACGGCGACGAGCGCCGAGGTGTCGACGATCACCGCGGCAGCCCGTCCTCGTCATACAGGTCGTCGTCACTCAGCAGCGCAGTGACGTCGAGGTCCTCCCGCCACGCGTCGAACACGCGATGCAGGTGGGCCTCGCGGATTGCGCGTGCCTCATCGGAAACGTCGGTGAGGTCAAGTTGTGCCCGGACGGCCATGTCGATCGCTTCGGTGAGCGTCAGACCGGTGCGCGAGGCCAACGCGCGGACGGCCTGCTCGGTTTCCCGGTTGCGAATGCTGAGCGCCATGCGCGTGAGACTACCCGCGTCCATACGCAGTGTCTATACAGATGGCATTGCCGCACGAGGGTCAGGGGAGGGACGCCGCCACGATGGCACCGGCTCGCATGCGGGCGAGCAGGCGCTGACCGGTCCTCAGGCTGACCAGGCGGGCGTCCAGGGCACTGCGGGCCAGCACCAAGGGGCGCCCGGCGTCGTCGACGACGCGCCAGCCCCCCTCCACCGGCGGGCCCACCGTCACAGCGCGTGTCTCCTCCACGAGCCGTGAGCCTACGCCGCGTCGGCGCTCGCTAGGGTGTGGTGGCAGCCATCCGAAAGGAACTCCACATGCGGCAGGTCTCCCGCACACGCGTCGCGATCATCTTCGGGGGCGTGAGCTCCGAGCATGACGTCTCCTGCCTCACCGCCGGCGGGGTGACGCGCGCGATCGACGCCGAGCGGTTCGAGGTGGTCGGCATCGGCATCACGCCCTCGGGCCGGTGGGTGCAGGTGTCCACCGACGAGATGGCGTCGCTCGCCGTCGAGGACGGCCGGCTGCCGCGCCTGGACGAGGACCGGCCGACGGCCGTCCTGGTCCCCACCGCCCGCGGTGGGCGCATCGCGACGCTGGACGGCGACACGCTCGTCGACGCCCGCGACTTCGACGTCGTGTTCGCCCTGCTGCACGGGCCCTTCGGGGAGGACGGCACCCTGCAGGGGCTGTTTGAGATGCACGGGCTGCGCTACGTGGGGGCCGGGGTGGCGGCGTCCGCCATGTCGATGGACAAGGACCTGATGAAGGCCGGGTTGGTCTCGGCCGGGCTGCCCACCTGCCCGTGGGTCACGGTCACGGCCCACGCCTGGGCGGAGGATTCCGCGCGCCTGACCCGGCGCATCGAGGACAACCTGGCCTTCCCCGTCTACGTGAAGCCCGCGCGCGGCGGCTCGTCGGTGGGCATCTCGCGGGCGGCCGGCATCGACGAGCTCGCGGCCTGCGTCGAGGACGCGCTCACCTGGGATCCCAAGGTGGTCGTCGAGCAGGGCTTCGTGGGGGCCCGCGAGATCGAGCTCGCCGTGCTCGACTCACTCGACGGCCCGCCGCGGGTCTCGCTGGCCGGGGAGATCCGCATGCACACCGCCGACGCGTTCTACGACTACGAGGCCAAGTACACCCCCGAGGGGCAGGTGGACCTCGACGTCCCCGCCGACCTCTCCGACGCCCTGCTCGCCCGCGTGCAGCGGATCGCCGCGCGCACCTTCACCGCCATGGGCGCCGAAGGGCTCTCCCGCGTCGACCTCTTTGTGACCCCCGACGAGGAGATCTTCGTCAACGAGCTCAACACCATGCCCGGCTTCACCTACCTCTCGATGTACCCGAAGCTGTGGGAGGCGACCGGCCTCGCGTACCCCGATCTCATCGCCGAACTCATCGAGCTGGCCCTCCACCGGCCCATGGGGCTGCGCTGATGGCGGCTCGCACGGTCGACGAGCTCGGCGAGTTCGGGCTCATCGAGGCGCTCACCGCCGGCCTGGCCACCTCGGACGCCCTCCGCGTCGGCCCCGGGGACGACGCCGCCGTGTTCACCCCGGACGGCGACGTCGTCGTCTCCACCGACGCGATGGTGGAGGACGTCCACTTCAAGAAGGTGTGGTCGGGCCCGCACGACGTGGGGCGCAAGGCCGTCGGCTCGGCGGTGGCCGACCTGGAGGCCATGGCCGCTCGCCCGGTGGGCATCGTCGTCGCGCTGAGCTGCCCCGCCGCCACCCCAGCCGACTGGGTGCTGGAGTTCGGCCGCGGCGTCGCCGAGGAGTGCGGCCTGGCCGGGGCCGTCCTGATGGGCGGCGACGTGACCCGGGGCGCCGCGATCGCGGTGGTCGTCACGGTGTTCGGCGACCTCGGCGGACGCCCCCCGTTGCTGCGCTCCGGCGCCCGCCCGGGCGACGTGGTGGCGGCCGTCGGCCGCTTCGGCATGGCCGCCGCCGGCCTCGCGGTGCTGGCCCGCGGGTTCCGGTCGCCGGGCGCGGTCGTCCGCGCCCACCGCGTGCCCGAGGTGCCCTACGGCCAGGGCCGCGTGGCGGCGGACGCCGGCGCCACGAGCCTCATCGACTGCTCCGACGGGCCGCTGGCCGATCTCGGGCACGTGGCCCGCGCGTCCGGCGTCCGCATCGACCTCGACAGCTCCGCCTTCGAGGTGGGGGAGGCCCAGCAGACGGTCGCGGCGGCGATCGGCGGGGGAGACCCCCTCGGGTACGTGCTCACCGGCGGCGACGACCATGCGTTGCTCGCGACCTTCCCGGACGCCGACGCCGTCCCCGCGGGTTGGTTCGTCGTGGGCCGCGTCCTGCCCGCCGAGGACGCCACGGACGCCGACGACCTGGCCCACCCCGTGACCGTGGACGGCGCTCCCTGGGACAGTGACGACAGCTCCGGCGGCTGGCGGCACTTCCGAGCCCACCCTGGTAGCCGGACGCCGCGACCGGCGGCGTGGACGCTCGACCGGGGTCCCGGGCCTTGTTAGGGTCGTCGCCATGGCGACCCGCGCGTCTTCCCCCACGCGGAGCCGATCGAACGCACCCCGTTCGTCGTCTTCTCGTGGCCGAAGCTCATCGAACTCCTCCAAGCGCGCCCCCGCGAACAGCGGGGGCGGCTTCACGGCCGTCCTGGCCGCGCTCGGACGCGGCATCGCCGCGGTCTGGATGGCGCTGGCCCACGCCACCGGACGCCTCGTGCGCAGCCTGGGCTCGCCGGATCGCCAGCTCGACCCCGAGAAGCGGCGCGACGGCACCGGCCTCGCTCTGCTGGTGCTCGGCGCGCTCGTCGCGGCGGCGTTCTGGTTCATGCTCCCCGGTGCGGTCGGGGACGCGCTGCGCGTCGGCATCGCCACGATCGTCGGCTCGGCCGCCGTCGCCGTCCCGCTCGCCTGCTGGGCCTTGGCGTGGCGCACGCTGCGCGACCCCGAGGCCAACGGCCCCGCCGGCCGCCAGCCGGTGGGGTGGCTGACCCTCGCCCTCGGCGTCCTCGGCCTCATCAGCATCGCCCGCGGGCTGCCCACACCGTCCCAGGCCGAGCAGATGCAGGCCGCCGGCGGCATCCTCGGCTTCATCTCCAGCTCGTTCCTCGCCGACCTGCTCACCCGGTGGGTCGCCGTGCCCGTGCTGGTGCTGATCAGCCTCTTCGGTCTGCTGGTGATCACCGGCATCCCGCTGCGGGAATTCCCGCAGCGCCTCGCGGCGCTGCGCGCCCGGCTGCCGCAGCGTCCCGAGCGCCCCGAGCTCACCTACGGCGTGGACGAGGCCTACGACAGCCCGCTGGTCGAGGATCGGCTCCAGCTCTACGCCTCGGACGCCGACGTGGTCGACGGCGAGGTCGTTCCCGAGGAGCGCATCGCCTCGGTGGCGGCCCCGCCGGTCACGGCCGGCAAGGCGCCCGTGACGGTCGACCCGCCGAAGGACCTGCAGCCGCCCGAACACTCCAACGAACCGCTGCGCGCGGAGCAGCTCGTGCTCACCGGCGACGTCCAGTACGTGCTGCCGGAATCCACCAGCCTCAAGGCCGGCACGGCGCCCAAGGCCCGCACGGAGGCGTCCGACGCCATCGTGGGGCGCCTGGCCGAGGTGTTCAGCCAGTTCGACATCGACGCCCAGGTCACCGGCTACACGCGGGGGCCGACGGTCACGCGCTACGAGGTGGAGCTGGGCCAGGGCGTCAAGGTGGAGAAGGTCACCGCGCTCGGCCGCAACATCGCCTACGCCGTGGCGTCCGCAGACGTCCGCATCCTGAGCCCCATCCCCGGCAAGTCGGCCATCGGCGTCGAGATCCCGAACACTGACAAGGAGATCGTCAGCCTGGGCGACGTGCTGCGCAGCAACCGCGCCCGCAACGACCACCACCCCATGACCGTCGGCCTGGGCAAGGACGTCGAGGGCGGCTACGTCGTGGCCAACATGGCCAAGATGCCGCACCTGCTCGTCGCGGGCGCCACCGGCTCCGGCAAGTCGAGCTTCGTGAACTCGATGATCACCTCGCTGCTCATGCGGGCGACGCCGGACGAGGTGCGCCTGCTGCTGGTCGACCCCAAGCGCGTGGAGCTCACCAACTACGAGGGCATCCCGCACCTGGTGACGCCGATCATCACGAACCCGAAGAAGGCGGCCGAGGCGCTGCAGTGGGTCTGCCGCGAGATGGACGCCCGCTACGACGATCTCGCCGCCTTCGGGTTCCGGCACATCGACGACTTCAACAAGGCGGTCCGCTCCGGCGCCGTCACCGTGCCGCCCGGCTCCGAGCGCGTGCTCGCGCCCTACCCGTATCTGCTGGTGATCGTCGACGAGCTGGCCGACCTCATGATGGTCGCCCCGCGCGACGTCGAGGACTCCATCGTCCGCATCACCCAGCTCGCGCGCGCCGCCGGCATCCACCTGGTGCTGGCCACGCAGCGCCCCTCGACCGACGTCGTCACCGGCCTCATCAAGGCCAATGTGCCCTCGCGCCTGGCGTTCGCCACCTCGTCGATGACCGACTCGCGCGTCATCCTCGACCAGCCGGGCGCCGAGAAGCTCGTCGGGCAGGGCGACGGCCTGTTCCTGCCGATGGGGGCGTCCAAGCCCGTCCGCGTGCAGGGCGCCTGGGTCACCGAAGCGGAGATCCGCGAGGTCGTGAAGCACGTCACCGAGCAGCTCGCACCGCAGTACCGCGAGGACGTGGCGGCGCCGGCGGAGTCGACCAAGGTGGCCGAGGACATCGGCGACGACCTCGAGCTCGTCCTCGAGGCCGCCCAGCTCGTGGTGAACCTGCAGCTGGGTTCGACATCCATGCTGCAGCGCAAGCTGCGCGTGGGGTTCGCGAAGGCCGGACGCCTCATGGACATCCTGGAGACCCGCGGCATCGTTGGCCCGTCCGAGGGCAGCAAGCCCCGCGAAGTGCTCGTCAAGCCCGACGACTTGGACGAGGTGCTGGCCAACCTGGCGGAGGCCTGAGCTCCGACGCGCACTAGGGTGAGCTGCATGACCAAGCAGCGCACTCTCGGACAGTTCCGCGTGTCCCCCCTCGGCCTGGGGGCCATGCCGTTCTCCATGAACAACGACGGCACGACGACGCCCCGCGAGCAGGGGATCGCCACGGTGCACGCCGCCCTTGACGCCGGCGTCCGCCTCATCGACACCGCCGACATCTACGCCCCGAGTTGGGACGCGGTGGGCCACAACGAGGAGATCGTCGCCGAGGCGCTGGCCGCCTGGTCGGGCGACCGCAGCGAGGTCGTCGTGGCCACCAAGGGCGGCATCACCCGCCACGAGCCCGACGGCTGGGGCCGGGACGCCTCCCCCGCACACCTCCGCCGGGCGGCCGAGGCGTCCGCCACCCGCCTGGGGGTCGACACGATCGACCTCTACTACCTCCACCGGCCGGATCGCACCCGCGTGTACGCCGACGCCATCGAGGCGCTGGCGCAGCTGAAGGCCGACGGCCTCATCGCCGAGATCGGGATCTCCAACGCGAACGTCGAGGAGATCGACATCGCCCTCGAGGTGCTTGGCGAGGGTGGGCTCGCGGCGGTGCAGAACGAGTTCTCCCCGAAGTTCAACCACACCTCGTTGTCGGAGTTGGAGCACTGCGGTGAGCACGGCATCGCCTTCCTGCCCTGGTCGCCGCTGGGTGGCACCGGCGGGGGAGCGGCAGCGGTCGGCGAGCGTTTCGCCGCGATCGCCCAGGTGGCGGACGCCCACGGCGTCAGCCCGCAGCAGGTCACGCTCGCCTGGGAACTGGCCTTGGGTGACCACGTCATCCCGATCCCGGGTGCGTCCCGACCGGCCTCGATCACCGACTCGGCCCTGGCCATGGAACTGGACCTGACGCAGGACGAGGTGGAGCGCATCAGCGCCGCAGTGTTGCAGCGCTGAGCGAGCCCCTCTCGGACGCCCCGGCTCGTGCCGAGCCGGGGCGGTTTCGCCCCCTGATGGCCCCATGGGTGGGCCCAGGGGGGGCGCATGGGTGAATTTCTTCCTCCCCCGCCGTGTTCAACTTCACGCCGCGGATCGCTGTTGACTAGGGTGTGAATCACCCACACCGGTGACCGCCGCAGATCGTGTGGGCAAAGAACACTGAGTGATTGGGGAAAAAATGATCAAGCGTCTCGCGCTCGCCGCCACCGGCACCCTCGCCGCCGGAGCCCTGGCCCTGGGCAGTGTGTCCTACGCCCTGCCGGGCGGCTCGGCCCCCGATTCGGTCTCGTACGGCTCGGTCTCCTACGGCGCCGCCCCCTCCAGCTCGGTGTCCTATGGGTCGGTGTCGTACGGGTCGGTCTCCTACGGGTCGGTCTCCTATGGTTCCGTGTCGTACGGTTCGGTCTCCTACGGCGCCGCACCCTCGAGCTCGGTGTCGTACGGGTCGGTCTCGTACTGAGTGACTGGCCGCGGACGAGCGGGAGGCCCTGGGGGCTTCCCGCTCGTCGGCGTCCGGCTCGGGGTGGAGCGGGCACGCAACGACCTGCTCCTCACCCCGGATACCCTTGCGGCGTGACCTCCACCCGCGTCCACATCGTGTCCCTCGGCTGCGCCCGCAACGAGGTCGACTCCGACGAGCTGGCCGGGCGGCTGGAGACCGGTGGGTTCACCCTGGTCGAGGAGCCCGGCGACGCCGAGGCCATCGTCGTCAACACGTGCGGCTTCATCGAATCGGCCAAGAAGGACTCGATCGACACCCTCCTGGCTGCCGCCGACCTGAAGGGTGCCGGCCCGACGCAGCGCGTCGTCGCGGTCGGATGCATGGCCGAACGGTACGGACGCGAGCTGGCCGAGGCGCTGCCCGAGGCGGACGCCGTCCTCGGCTTCGATGCCTACGCCGACATCGACGAGCGGATCCGCCTCGTGATGGCCGGGGCGCACGTCGAGGCCCACACGCCGTCGGACCGGCGGCGTCTCCTCCCGGTGGCACCGGCCGCGCGCCGCCCGGCCGCGTCCGGGGTGGTCGTGCCCGGGCTGGGCGCGTTGCCGGACGGCCTCGCGCCCGCGTCCGGCCCGCGGCCGGTGCGGCGACGCCTGACCGGCGGGCCGTCCGCGGCGGTGAAGATCGCCTCCGGCTGCGACCGGCGCTGCGCGTTCTGCGCCATCCCGGGCTTCCGCGGCTCGTTCCTGAGCCGCGGCGTGGACGACGTGGTGGCCGAGGTGCGCCAGCTCGTCGGGCAGGGGGTGCGCGAGGCGTTCCTGGTGAGCGAGAACACATCGTCCTACGGCAAGGATCTCGGTGAGCTGGGCGCGCTGGAACGACTCCTGGGCGAGCTCGACCGCATCGACGGCCTGGAGTGGATCCGCGTGAGCTACCTGCAGCCGGCCGAGATCCGGCCGGGCCTGATCGAGACGATGTGCAGCCTGGAGAAGGTCGTGCCCTATTTCGACCTCAGCTTCCAGCACGCGGCGCCCGCGGTGCTCCGTCGCATGCGCCGCTTCGGGGATCCCGCGTCGTTCCTGGGCCTCCTGGACCGCATTCGGGCGCTGCGGCCGGACGCCGGCGTCCGCAGCAACGTGATCGTGGGCTTCCCCGGCGAGACCGAGGCCGACGTCGACCTGCTCGTCGATTTCGTCGAGCGGGCGCGGCTGGACGCGCTCGGCGTCTTCCCCTACTCCGACGAGGAGGGGACCGAGGCCGTCGGTCTCGGCGATCACGTGGCCGCGGACGTCGTGGCGGAGCGGTTCGAACGCGTCAACGACCTCGCCACCGAGCTGGTCGACCAGCGGGCGGCCGAGCGGGTCGGCGAGCGCGTCCGGGTGTTGGTCGAGTCGACCGACGGCCCGGACGCGGTGGGTCGCGCGGCCCACCAGGGCCCGGAGGTCGATGGGGTCTGCCTCGTGCCGGGGGGTGCCGCGCGCCGCGCGGTGGGCGACCTGGTGTGGGGTAGGGTCGAGGCGTCGGACGGCGTCGACCTGATCGTGCGGGAGGAGACTTCGCGATGAGCGCAGCACCCACCACACCGCCCAGCAACTGGAACCTGCCCAACGTGCTCACCGGCCTGCGGCTGGTGATGGTTCCGCTCCTCGGCTGGGTGCTGCTGGCCTTCCCCGCCGACCCCGTGATGCGCTGGGTGGCGACCGCCGTGTTCACCCTGGCGATCATCACCGACGCGGTGGACGGGCACATCGCCCGCAAGCACAACCTGGTGACGGACTTCGGGAAGCTGTGGGATCCGATCGCCGACAAGGCCATCACCGGCATGGCGTTCGTGGGCCTCAGCATCCTCGCCGAGCTGCCGTGGTGGATCACCGTGGTCATCCTCGTCCGCGAGTGGGGCATCACCGTGCTCCGGTGGGCGATCATCAAGTACGGCGTGATGGCGGCGAACCGCGGTGGCAAGCTCAAGACCGTCCTGCAGGCCGTCGCGATCATCCTGTTCCTGCCCGGGCTGGCGCTGATGCCGGTGTGGTGGGGGTGGCTCGCGTGGGCGGCGATGATCCTGGCGTTGGTGCTCACCGTGGTGACGGGGCTGGACTACCTGCGTGAGGCCGCGAAACTGCGGGCCCGCTACCTGGCCGAGCACCCGGAGGAGGCCCGGTGAGCGAGTTGGCGGCGAATGTCATCGCCACCTTCACCGAGCGGACCGTGACGCTGGCCACCGCGGAGTCCCTGACCGGCGGGCTCATCGGTGCGACGCTCACGCAGGTGCCGGGGGCGTCCGCGGTCTACCTCGGCGGAGCGGTGGCGTACGCGAGCCGGCTGAAGACGGACCTGCTCGGCGTCCCGGCAGAGGCGCTCGCGGCGCACACAGCCGTCAGCCAGGAGGTGGCGCTCGCCATGGCCGTCGGTCTGCAGGAGCGTACGGACGCCGACTGGGCGGTGGCCGTCACCGGGGTGGCCGGGCCGAGCGGTCAGGACGGGCACGAGCCCGGCGAGGTGTACGTGTGCGTGGTCGGCCCTCGCATCGCCTCCCTGCCGCAGCAGCAATTGGTGGAGCACTACGCGTTCACCGGCGACCGGGCCGCGATTCGGGCGCAGACGGTGGACGCCGCCCTCGCGATGCTGCTGCGCGTCGTCGCGCCCGTGTAGGGTCGGGAACACGGCTGGACGCCGGTGCGTTGAGGTACCGGTCGATGTGGCACCCGTTGAGGAGAGGAGGGGGACCGTGGCTGTTCTCATGCGCGAGATGCTCGGACAGACGCTGCGCGAACTGCGGCTGGAATCCACCAAGACCCTCCGTGAGGTCTCCGGGGAGGCCCGCGTGTCGCTGGGCTATCTCAGCGAGGTGGAGCGAGGCCAGAAGGAGGCCTCCAGCGAGCTGCTCAACGCCATCTGCGGCGCGCTGGACGTGCCGCTGGCCGACCTGTTGCGCCGGGTGAGCGACCGGGTCGAGGCCCACGGCGCCGTCACGACGCTGACGCTGCGGACGCCGCGCGCGGCGGCCTGACGCGTCGAGAGCCAGCCGACGCGTGCGGGAGACCGAACTCTGGCGACGCCTGGAGCACCACCTCGGCGCTCCGTATGCCCGCGTGTGGGCGGACCAGACCGTGTTGGCCGATCTCGAGGGCCGCACGGTCATCGAGGCACTGGCCTCGGGCGTCAACGCGCAGCGCGTCTGGCGAGCCGTGTGGGCCTTCCTGGAACTACCGGCCTCGGAACGCTGAACCGCGCCGCGCGTGTCGGCGCCCCCTTCGAACACCTGTTCGGTAGAGTTGTGGATGTTGGGCACGACGGCAGCTCGTTCTCCACAGCCCGCCACGGGGGTGACGGAATGTCGGAGGCACGGCCTAACGTGCTGGGTGAAGCGGGAGAGACCTCTCCCACCCGAGGGCCCACCCGGTGGGCGGGAAAGGTGAACGATGGCGGTAGCAGATCGCGAGAAGGCGCTCGAGGCGGCCCTCGCACAGATTGAGAAGGCCCACGGCAAGGGGTCGGTCATGCGGCTGGGCGAGGAGACCCGCCAGCCGATCGAGGTGATCCCCACCGGGTCGATCACACTGGACGTGGCGCTCGGCATCGGCGGGTTGCCCCGCGGCCGGGTGGTCGAGATCTACGGCCCGGAGTCCTCGGGCAAGACGACGGTGGCGCTGCACGCCATCGCCAACGCCCAGGCGGCAGGCGGCATCTGCGCGTTCATCGACGCCGAGCACGCGCTGGATCCGGAGTACGCGGCGAAGCTCGGGGTTGACACCGACGCGCTGCTGGTGAGCCAGCCGGACAACGGTGAGCAGGCGCTGGAGATCGCGGACATGCTCGTGCGCTCGGGGGCGTTGACCCTCATCGTCATCGACTCGGTGGCCGCGTTGACGCCGCGCGCCGAGATCGAGGGCGAGATGGGCGACAGCCACGTCGGCCTGCAGGCCCGTCTGATGAGCCAGGCGCTCCGCAAGATGACCGGTGCGCTCTCCGGGGCCGGCACCACGGCGATCTTCATCAACCAGCTGCGCGAGAAGATCGGCGTCATGTTCGGGTCGCCCGAGACGACGACCGGTGGTCGCGCCCTCAAGTTCTACTCCTCGGTCCGGCTCGACGTCCGCCGCATCGAGACCCTCAAGGACGGCACCGACATGGTCGGCAACCGCACGCGAGTGAAGGTCGTCAAGAACAAGGTGGCGCCGCCCTTCAAGCAGGCCGAGTTCGACATCCTGTACGGGCAGGGCATCAGCCGCGAGGGCAGCCTCATCGATCTGGGCGTCGACGAGGGCATCATCCGCAAGGCGGGTGCCTGGTTCACCTACGAGGGCGACCAGCTCGGGCAGGGCAAGGAGAACGCCCGCAACCACCTGAAGCGCAACCCCGACATGGCGAACGAGATCGAGCTCCGCATCAAGACGAAGCTCGGCGTGGGCGTCAAGCGCGAGGACGCCGCGGGTGACGCCGGTGCGGAGGCTGCTGAGGACATCGATCCGGTGACCGGCGAGGTCAGGTTCTGAGCGGGGGCAGGGGAGGGGGCGCGGGCGGCCGTCGCGGGCGTCGGCGCTCCTCCGAAGAACCGACCGACCTGGTCGGTGACCAGCCTGAGGCCGATCAGGAAGCCGTGGCCCGGGAGATCGGGCTGCGGCTGCTCGAGCTGCGCGCCCGATCCCGTGCCGAGCTGGCCACGGCCATGGCCCGCAAAGGTGTGCCCGCCGAGGTCGCCGCGCGCGTGCTGGACCGTTTCGAGGAGGTCGGGCTGGTGGACGACGCGCAGTTCGCCAGCTTGTGGGTGGAGGGGCAACAGCGCCGCATGAAGTCGGCGCGCGCCCTGCGCCAGGAATTGCGCACCAAGGGGGTCGACGCCGAGACCATCGACACCGCGCTGTCCGACACCCCGGACGACGCGGACTACGCGGCGGCGCGGGCCCTGGCCGAGAAGAAGGTCCGCTCCATGGCCAACCTCGAACCCCACGTCCGGTACCGCCGGTTGGCGGGGGCATTGGCCCGGCGCGGTTTCGGCCCCGGCTTGGCCCACCGCGTGGTGGGCGAGGTCACCGAGGGCCTGGACGAGCCGGAGCCCTGAGCGGGGCCGGCCGCCGAGCGGACGGAGCCGGGCCGCGCTGCCTGCCGAACCGTCCAGCCCGAGCCACTCGCGCGGTCGACTCAGGGTTTGGTGACCTTGTCGACGATGTCGCTGTCGGACTGATCCGTCGTGTCTTGGCCGTCCTCGTCGCCGACGGGCTCGCGACGCTCGCCGACGTCACCGGCTTCCGGGCCGTCGGGCTGCTCGTCGGCCACGTCCTGACGGGTGGTCGGATCGTCGATGTGTGCGGGGTGACGCAGCGAGGGATTGTCGGCGGCCTGCTCTTGGGAGGGCTTGGCGCGCGGGTCGATCTGGTCGTTGCTCATGGAAACCTCCTTCGCGGCCCGCCACCGGGAGGCGGGGCATGGGCCTCCCACCCTAATGACCCGCGTCGGCCACGGGGTAGAATCTGCCCTCGTCATGACGAACCAAGCCCTGCCGCGCACCTACGAGGTCATCACCTACGGCTGCCAGATGAACGTCCACGACTCCGAGCGGATCTCCGGTCTCCTCGAGGGAGCGGGCTACACCCGCGCGCCCGAGGCGTCCCGCGGTGACATCGTCGTGTTCAACACCTGCGCGGTGCGCGAGAATGCCGACAACCGCCTCTACGGCAACCTCGGCCACCTGCGCCCGGAGAAGCTGAAGAACCCGGCGATGCAGATCGCGGTGGGTGGCTGCATGGCGCAGAAGGACCGCGACACGGTGGTCAACCGCGCGCCGTGGGTGGACGTCGTGTTCGGCACGCACAACATCGGCTCGCTGCCGGTGCTGCTGGAGCGGGCGCGCGTGGAGCAGGCGGCGCAGGTCGAGATCGAGGAGTCGCTGACGCGCTTCCCCTCGACGCTGCCCACCCGGCGCGACTCGCCGTACGCAGCGTGGGTGAGCATCTCCGTGGGCTGCAACAACACCTGCACCTTCTGCATCGTCCCGCAGCTGCGCGGCAAGGAGGCCGATCGGCGTCCCGGTGACATCCTCGCCGAGATCCGGGCCCTCGTCGCCGAGGGCGTCCAGGAGATCACCCTGCTCGGCCAGAACGTGAACAGCTACGGCGTCGAGTTTGGCGACCGGCTGGCCTTCGGCAAGCTGTTGCGGGCCTGCGGCGAGATCGAAGGCCTCGAGCGCGTCCGCTTCACCTCGCCGCACCCGGCGGCGTTCACCGACGACGTCATCGCCGCGATGGCCGAGACGCCCAACGTGATGCCGAGCCTGCACATGCCCCTGCAGTCCGGCTCCGACGCCGTGCTCCGCGCCATGCGCCGCTCCTACCGCAGCGAGCGCTTCCTGGGCATCATCGACCGCGTTCGCGCCGCCATCCCCGAAGCCGCCATCACCACCGACATCATCGTGGGGTTCCCCGGGGAGACGGACGCCGACTTCGAGGCCACGATGGACGTGGTGCGCGCGAGCCGATTCTCGGCGGCGTTCACGTTCCAGTACTCCATCCGCCCCGGGACGCCGGCCGCCACGATGGCCGACCAGGTGCCCAAGCCGGTCGTCCAGGAGCGGTATGAGCGCCTGGTCGAACTCGTGGGAAACCTGGCGTGGGAGGAGAACAAGACCTTCCTGGGTCGCACGGTCGAGGTGCTCTTCGCCGACGGCGAGGGCCGCAAGGACGCCGAGACGCACCGCGTGTCAGGGCGGGCCCGCGACAACCGGTTGGTCCACGTGGCGGTCGACCCAGACGCACCCGCCCCGCGTCCGGGCGATCTGGCCGACGTCGAGATCACCCACGCCGCCCCCCACCACCTCAACGCCGACGGCGCGGTGACCAACCTGCGGCGGACCGCGGGTGGCGACGCGTGGGAGCGCTGGCGTGGCGCGCCACCCGCAGCCCCCTCGATCGGGTTGGGGATGCCGCTGCGCCGCCCCGAGCCGATGGCCCCGGCCACCGGCGGCTGCTCCCGAAACTGACGACCCCGACCCGGACCGCGACCCCGGTGCTCATCGGCCGGCCGGGTCAGGACGCACTCAGGGCCGCACCCGAATCGGGTGCGGCCCTGAGCGAGATAGCTTGCGTCCAGGACGGATCAACGAACGTCAGGCGTCCGCCACCGCTGTGTCACGCGCGCTCCTGCGGAGCGTTCGCGTTCTGGTCGGTCGTCCCCTCCGGGGCGCCGACCCAGTCCTTGGCGAAGTCCTGGGCCTGGTCGACCTGCTCGGCGTAGCGGGACCCGGTCTTGCGGTCCACGGCGTCGCCCGCCTTGTCGATCCCGGCCTCCACCTGCGCCTCGTGGGCGTCGGCGGTGTTCTTGATGTCGTCGAAGATGCCCATGAGACCTCCTCTCTCCCGTCCAGTGCCGGCCCTGTTGTCACCCGGCAGGCCCCACCGTACGCCGCCGATGCGGACGAGGGAACCCCCCGCCCGTGAGCCGGACGCCCCGGATGGGCCAAGATGGACCGGTGCCCCACCACCCCGCGCCCGAGGAGACTCTGCCGGTCATCGCCCTGAACGGGCCCACGGCGAGCGGCAAGTCCACCCTCGCCGTCGACGTCGCCCTCCACCTGGCCGCCCACGGCCAGCCGGCCGAGATCGTCAACGCCGATTCGATGCTCGTCTATCGGGGCATGGACATCGGCACGGCCAAGCCGACGCAGGCCGAGCGGCGCGGCGTCCGCCACCATCTCGTCGACGTTCTCGACGTCACCGAGGTCGCCACCGTGGCCGACTTCCAGGATCGCGCCCGCACGGCCATCGCGGACTGTCGGCGGCGCGGGGTCGTGCCCGTGCTGGTCGGTGGGTCGGCGCTCTACCAGCGGGCCATCCTGGACGTGTTCGAGTTCCCGGGCACCGACGCCGCGGTGCGCGCCCGTTGGGAGGCGCGCCTGGCGGACGAGGGGCCCGAGGCGCTGCACGCCGAGTTGGCCCGGCGCAGCCCGGCGGCCGGCGCGGAGATCCTGCCGGGCAACGGTCGCCGCCTCGTCCGGGCGCTGGAGGTGATCGACCTCACCGGCAGCCATGCCGCCACCTTGCCCGCGTGGACGTACGCGATCCCCGGGGTGCGCGCGTGGGGGCTCGAACTGCCGCGCGACGTCATGGATGCCCGCATCGCCGAGCGTGTCGACGCGATGTGGGAGGCGGGATTCGTCGACGAGGTGCGCCGGCTCGAGGCGGCCGGGTTGCGGCGGGGCCGGACGGCAGCGGTCGCCATCGGCTACGCCCAGGTGTTGCGCTTCCTCGCCGGGGAGATCACGCAGGACGAGGCGCGGGCCGACACCGTCCGCCGCACCAAGCGGTTCGCCCGCCGCCAACTCGGCTGGTTCCGGCGCGACGACCGCATCGCCTGGCTGGCGGCCGGGGATCCCGGTGCCGCCGCCACCATCGCCCACGACGCCTTGGGCCCCGACGCCTTGACCACCGACGCCCCGCAACAGCGCTGCGGGGGCGGGGAACAGGCCCACGGCCAGCGGCGTTGATCTGCTCGTGTGGGAGAATGACGCGGTGGTGAGCTTTGCGAAGGGGCACGGGACGAAGAACGACTTCGTCCTCCTCGTCGACCCCGACGACGAGCTCTTGCTCACCGACGCCGCCGTGCGCTTCCTGTGTGACCGGCGCGGCGGCATCGGCGGTGACGGCGTCCTGCGGGCTGTGCGCGCTCGCCATGTTCCGGAGTGGAGCGGCGACCCCGACCTGTGGTTCATGGACTACCGCAACGCCGATGGCTCGATCGCCGAGATGTGCGGCAACGGCGTCCGCGTGTTCGCGCGGCACCTCGTGGCCGAGGGGTTGGTGCCGGCCGGCACCACCACCGTCGGCATCGGCACCCGGGCGGGCCTGCGCGAAGCGGAGGTGCTGCCCGACGGCCGCATCCGCGTCGCGATGGGACGCCCCCGCCTGGCCGCCGCGGAGGTCGAGGTGAGCCTCGCCGCGGGCGTTCCCGAACAGCGCTGGCGGGCGCGCGCGGTCGACGTCGGCAACCCGCACGCGGTCGTCTGGCTGGAGGGCGACGACCTCGACGGGCTCGACCTGACGCGTCCGCCGGTCTGGACGCCGCGTGAGGCCTTCCCCGACGGCGTCAACATCGAGTTCGTCGCCCCGGTCGGGGACCATCACGTTCGCATGCGCGTGTTCGAGCGCGGCGTGGGTGAGACCGCCTCGTGCGGCACGGGCACGGTCGCCGTGGCCGCAGCGCTGGCTGACCGTGGCGAGAACCAGAGTGAAAGCACCTGGCGGGTGGACGTGCCGGGCGGCTCCGTGGAGGTCACCCTCCGCGACGGGGACGCCTGGCTGACCGGACCCGCCGAGATCGTGGCCCGCGGCGACGTCGCGTGGCCCCAGGAGGAAGCATGACGCACGAGCCGTATGGCGCCGATCCCGAATCCGTCGACTACGACGGTGACCAGCTCGATCTCGCCGAGCGCATCTCGCTGCGGCGCGTGGCGGGCATGTCGACGCAGTTGGCCGACATCACCGAGGTCGAGTACCGCGAGCTGCAGCTGGAGCGCGTCGTCCTCGTCGGGGTGTGGACGTCCGGCACGCAGGCCGACAGCGACAACGCGATGGCCGAGCTCAAGCTGCTCGCCGAGACGGCCGGTTCCGACGTGCTCGAGGGGCTGGTCCAGCGGCGCACCAGCCCGGACCCGGCCACCTACATCGGCCGCGGCAAGGTCGACGAGGTGCGCGAGGTGGTGATCGCGACCGGCGCCGACACGGTCATCTGTGACGGGGAGCTGGAGCCCGCCCAGCTGCGCAACCTGGAGGACCGGATCGGCGTCAAGGTCATCGACCGGACGGCGCTGATCCTGGACATCTTCGCGACACACGCCAAGTCCATCGAGGGCAAGGCCCAGGTCGAGCTGGCCCAGTTGCAGTACCTGCGGCAACGGCTGCGCGGCTGGGGCGGCAACCTCTCCCGCCAGGCCGGCGGCCGGGCGGCGGCCGGCGCGGGCATCGGCGGCCGCGGCCCCGGTGAGACCAAGATCGAGACCGACCGCCGGCGCATCGGCAGCCGCATCGCCCAGCTCCGCAAGCGGTTGCGTGACATGGACGCCGTGCGCGACACCAAGCGCGCCGAGCGCAAGCGCAACCAGGTGCCCTCCGTCGCCATCGTCGGCTACACCAACGCCGGCAAGTCGTCGCTGCTGAACCGGCTCACGGGCGCCGGCGTCCTGGTGGAAAATGCCCTGTTCGCGACGCTCGACCCGACCACCCGGCGCAGCGAGACCGCCGACGGGCGCGTCTTCACCCTGACCGACACGGTCGGCTTCGTCCGGCACCTGCCCCACGATCTGGTCGAGGCGTTCCGCTCCACGCTGGAGGAATCGGCGGACGCCGACCTGCTCGTCCACGTGGTCGACGCCTCCGATCCCGACCCGGCCGGGCAGATCAGCGCCGTCCGATCGGTGTTGAACGAGATCGGCGCGGGCAACCTCGCCGAGCAGATCGTGTTCAACAAGATCGACCTGGCCGACCCGGACGCACTCGTGCCGCTGCGCACCCTGGCCCCGGACGCGCTGTTCGTCTCGGCGCGCACGGGCGCGGGGGTCGAGGAGCTGCGCGCCCGCGTCGAGGAGCGGCTCCCGCGTCCGCCGGTCGAGGTGCGCGCCATGATCCCGTACGCCCGTCACGACCTGGTGGATCGGATCCACAAGGCGGGGGAGATCCTCACCACCGAGCACACCGGCGACGGCACCCGGGTCATCGCTCGGGTGAACGCCGATCTGGCCGGCGAGTTGGCGGAGTTCAGCGAACGTTCAGCCTGAACGCGTCCGCTCGGGCGTCCGCGGCGCCTGCGTGGGCGGGCGGCGTCCGCCTACGATGGACCCATGACTGACGCACTGTTGGCCCTTGTCGGCAACGCCAAGGCGGGCACGATCTCCGTGGTCGCCGTGGACGATGACCACCTGCAGGTGGTCGGCACGAGCGAGGTGGGTGCCGGGTGCAGCACCTTCGCCGTGGACGCCGCCCGCAACCGCGTGTACACCGCCGTCAAGGAGCCCTCGCCGGGCATCGTGACGCTGGAGCTGGACCGGCTCACCGGCACGCTGAGCGAGCTGTCGCGCACCGAGGTGCCGGATGCGTTGGCGTACCTCACCCTGGCGCGGGGCGGTGAACTGCTGCTCGGTGCGTCCTACGGCGGGGGCTGGGGGGCGACGTGGCCGGTCACCGACGGGGTGGTCGGGGAGCGTTCCAAGCCGGTGCAGCACCGCAACGTCCACTGCGTCGTGACGGACGCCGCGGGGCAGCACGCCTACTTCGTGGCGCTCGGGGACGATCTCGTGGCCCAGTGCGCGATCTCTCGCGACGGGGCACTCTCGCCGCTCGAGCCGCCGACCGTCGGCCTCGACGCCGATGCCGGGCCGCGCCACCTCATCTTGTCCTTCGACGAGACGTCGGCCTACCTGATGACCGAGTTCACCGGCGAGGCCATCCGGTTCGACCGCGACACCGAGACCGGCACGCTGACCCGGGCCGAGTCGGTGCGCGCCCACGCCACTGACCGGGGGCTGTCCGACAGCGAGCTGGGGGCGGACCCGAAGGAGGGCCACCTCGTCTGGGGCGCCGATCTGCACCTGGCGCGTGAGGAGGCGTACCTCGTCTGCTCGGAGCGCACCGAGAGCACGCTGGCGGCGGTGAGGCTGGACGCCGACGGTCACCTCGGTGAGGTCGTCGCGCTGGCCGAGACCCAGACGCAGCCCCGCGGGTTCAACGTCACCCCGGACGGTGCCCAGCTGCTCGTCGCGGGTGAGGCGTCGGGCCGGGTCAGCCTGGTCGGCATCAGCCTGGACGGCCGGCTCACCGAGCTGGACCAGGTGGCCACCGGCGAGGGCCCCAACTGGGTGCGGTTCGTCTGAGCCGCTCCACCGACGCGCTGTCCACAGGCGCGGCGCCCCGAACTGGGGCGGCGCGCCGTCGTCCGTTACGGTGATCGGATGAGCACCCCGCAGCCGACGGCCACCACCATCTTGGCTGCGGCCGTCGACCGCATCGGTGGGACGCCGCGCGACGGCCAGGTGCGGATGGCGCAGGCCGTCGAGCAGGCCATGGAGCGCGAGGAGCACCTGCTCGTGCAGGCCGGCACGGGCACCGGCAAGTCGCTCGGCTACCTGGCGCCGGCGCTCGCTCGGCTGCACTCCCACCCCCGCGAGCGCATCGTCATCGCCACCGCCACGCTGGCGCTGCAGGCGCAGCTGGCCCACACCGACATTCCGGCCGCGGTGGCGGCGGCCGCCACGGTGACGGGACGATCGGTGTCGCACGCGATCCTCAAGGGCCGCACCAACTACGCCTGCCTCCATCGGGTGATCGACGGTGCGGGAGCCGACCAGGGGAGTCTTCTCGCCGGGGCCGATGTCGCGGAGAGTCTGCGCAGCGGTGCGCGGGCGGACGCCGCCACCGTGGTGGGCGCGGAGGTCGTGGCGCTGCGCGAGTGGGCGAAGGAGCAGCTCGACACCGAGGCGTCCGGCGACCGTGACGACGCCCCGACGCACACCGCCGCAGCCTGGGCGCAGGTCTCCGTGCCGGTGCGCGAGTGCCTCGGCGCCACCGCGTGCCCGTTCGGGGACGTGTGCTTCGTGGAGAAGTCGCGGGAGACCGCGCGGGCAAGCCAGCTGGTCGTGACCAACCACGCCCTGCTCGCCATCGACGCCATGCACGGCCACACTGCGTTGCCCGATCACGACCGGTTGATCATCGACGAGGCGCACGAGCTGGTCAGCCGCGTCACGGGCGCGGCGTCCGCCGAGCTGGGCCCCGCCCAGGTGGAGCGGGTCGCGCGTCGCTGCCTCGGGGCGGTCGACGACGACCTGGGTGTGCAGTTCCTCGAGCTGGCCGACGAGCTCACCGGTGTGCTGACGACGATCGAGCCGGATCGCATCACCGACCCCGAGGCGCCGGTGTTCGGCGTCCTGGCGCGTCTGCGGGAGGTGACGCGTGAGGTCGCAGGGGTGTTGGCCAAGTCCGACGACGCCACCGACAAGCAGGCCGGCGCGGCGGCCAAGGAGATCCTCGATGTGGCCGAGCGCATGGCCGTGCTCGGTGACGGGGACGTGTTGTGGTTGAGCGACCGGGAGCGTGGGGGGCGCTGGCTCGTCATCGCGCCGCTGGACGTCGCGCTGCTCATGCGCGACAAGGTGTTCGCGCAGACGCCGACCGTGCTGACCTCGGCCACGCTCAAGCTCGGCGGTGAGTTCGAGGGCGTGGCCCGCACCGTGGGCCTGTGGCGCAGCGAGCGGCTCGCCGACGGGGCGACCGCGGTGGGCGCGCCGCGCAAGCGGCACGACGAGGTCGGCCAGGAGTCGGGGGCAGCGGACGCCGGGGGAGCCGGGAGCGGCGCTCCCGCGTCGGCCCAGGCATGGCGCGGCCTGGATGTGGGATCGCCGTTCGACTACACCCGACAGGGCATCGTGTACGTGGCGGCACACCTGCCCGCACCCTCGCGGGACGGAATCGGCCCCGAGGCCCTGGCCGAGATCTCCGAGCTGGTGTGGGCGGCCGGCGGACGCACGCTCGGCCTGTTCGCCTCGCAACGCAACGCCGAGGCGGCGGCGCGCCACTGCCGCGCCGAACTGCCATCGTTCACCACCTTGTGCCAGGGCGACGCGCAGCTCCCGGAGCTGGTGCGCCGCTTCGTCGCCGAGCCCACCACGAGCCTGTTCGGCACGCTCAGCCTGTGGCAGGGCGTCGACGTGCCGGGGGACACGTGCCAGCTCGTCATCATCGACAAGATTCCCTTCCCGCGGCCCGACGAGCCGCTGATGCGCGCGCGCCAGCAGGCGGCCCAGCAGGCCGGGGGCAAGGGGTTCATGACGGTCGCGGCCCACCACGCGGCCCTGTTGCTGGCCCAGGGCAGCGGACGCCTCATCCGCCGGGTCAGCGACCGGGGCGTCGTGGCGGTGCTCGACCCGCGTCTGCGCACGGCCCGCTATGGCTCGTTCCTGCGGGCGTCGATGCCCGACTTCTGGCAGACCACGGACCGGGAGACCGCGATCGCTGGCCTGCGTCGGCTGGCCAGCGAGGCGGCGGGCTGAGCCCCCGGGCGACACCACGTCCGCCCGGGGGGTGACGCCGAGTCAGACGCGCCGCAGCACCGCGGTGACCTTGCCCAGGATGGTGGCCTGGTTGCCGTCGATGGGGGAGTAGGCGTCGTTGTGGGGCAACAGCCACACCTGCCCCGGCGTCCGCTTGAAGGTCTTGACCGTCGCCTCGCCGTCGATGAGCGCCGCGACGATCTCGCCATTGTTCGCGTCCGGCTGTTGGCGGACCACGACGTAGTCGCCGTCGCAGATGGCCGCGTCGATCATCGAGTCGCCCTTGACCTGGAGCAGGAACAGCCGCCCCTCACCCACCAGGTCGCGGGGGAGGGGAAGCACCTCCTCGACGTGTTCCTCGGCGAGGATCGGCCCACCCGCCGCGATGCGGCCCACCAGGGGAACCTGCACCGAGGCGCTCACGTGGACATCGGCGTCCGGCACGACCTCGTCCGCCTCCTCCTCGTGCGCGACGGCCCCGGTGGCCTCACCGGGCAGCCGCACCATGAGGGCGCGCGGACGCTTGGGATCCCGAAGCAGGAAGCCCTTCTTCTCCAGCACCTTGAGCTGGTGGGTCACGCTGCTGGGCGAGGCCAGACCGACCGCGTCGCCCATCTCACGGATGGTGGGGGGGAAGCCCCGCGCCTCGACCATCTCGCGGATGTGGTGCAGGATCATGCGCTGCCGGATCGTCAGCCCGTCCTCCCCGGCAGGGCCGTCGGGCAGGGGGCGAATCTTGCTGAGCTTCTCGAGATCGGCGTCGCTGGGCCGGCCGCGGTGGGACTGCTTGGGAATCTGCTTGCGGGGCCGCCCGCGGCGCGACGGGTTCGGGTTCGGTGTCGTGGTGGTCGCCATGGAGGTCACGCTAGCGCTCCGCACGGGGGGCATTCAAACATCTGTTCGACGTGTCGCGCGACTCGGTTCGAAAACTGTCGGAGGCGGCTGATGGACTCGTCCCCAGGTGAGCAGCACGCTCGAACAGATGTGCGATGGGTGCTTGCAATCGCTCGCCCGTTCGGTTCATACTGATCGAACAGATGTTCGACCGGTGCACCAGGAGAGGAAGCCACCATGAGTGCAGTTCTGATGGATCGCCCGGCGGTCCGGTCTGCCACCCCGCGTGACCCGATGGCGGCGGAACCCGCCCGCACCGCGCCGGCCCGCGCCCCTCGCCAGCTTGGCACGCGGGGGCCGGCGTCACGCTCGGACGCGACGGGCCCGGACCGGGCGCGGCCTGACGCAGGGCGGGTCGCCGCGGCGCGTGGCGCCGTGCGGGGTGTGGGAGCCGATCGACGCGGGCGCGCCTGGACGGCGTCCGGCGCGAGGGCGTGTGCGGAGGTGCGGTCGGTGACGTCGGTTGCGCGGCCGGCCGCTGCCCCGTCGGCGTCCGGCCGGCTGTACTGGACGCCCCGGGGTGTGGCGGTGATGGTGATGCTGGTTGCCGTCGTGGTGGGGGTCATGGCCACGACGTTGGTCGGGGCCTTCCTCGCCGTGAGCAATGAGCCGGTGGCCGAAACGGCCCTGACGGCGGCGTTCGTGGCTCCTCAGCCGGGGCGTTGACCGACGTCGGCGCGCCGCACCGGCGCGACGCGCCGACGAGCTTGCATCGTGCCCACCTCTGCTCCTAACCTCTACATGTAGTAGTTACACCGGTGTCGTTCATCCACAGATTGTGGTCGTGGCGCACAGGGTGTCCACGGGAGATCCACACCTTCGTCCACAGGGCGAGGCTGTCGCGGGAGGAGGGAGAGCCGTGCACTGTCCGTACTGCCGATTCACCGATTCCCGCGTCCTCGACTCGCGCGTGGCGGAGGACGGCACCTCAATCCGGCGGCGGCGGGAGTGCCGGTCGTGCCAGCGGCGTTTCACCACCCTTGAGCAGATGCAGCTCGTCGTCGTGAAGCGCTCCGGCGTGGTTGAGCCCTTCTCGCGCGAGAAGGTCGTCAGCGGCGTGCGGAAGGCCTGCAAGGGCCGTCCGGTGTCGGAGGGCGAGCTGGCTCGCCTCGGCCAGCAGGTCGAGGAGGCGCTGCGCGCCGCGGGCCAGGCGGAGATCCCGGCGGACGAGGTCGGGGTGGCCATTCTGGGCCCCCTGCGAGAACTCGACGCGGTGGCGTACCTGAGGTTCGCGTCCGTGTACCGCCACTACCAGTCCGTGGAGGACTTCGAGGCGGAGATCGACCGTCTCCGGGGGGAGCTGTCGTCCGTGGGTGCGTCGTCGGACGTGCCCGAACCCACTGAGCAGCAGCTGTTCTGAAACCACCCACCGGCGCCCCGCGGGCGCCGAACAACCCAGGAGGAGAAGGGTATTCCATGACCGAGACGAAGCAGGCACCCCGCAAGGGCGCGACGAAGGGCGGCGCCGGCCTGACCATCGAGCGCGTGTTCACCACCGAGGGCGCCCACCCCTATGACGAGGTGACCTGGGAGTCGCGCGACGTCGTCCAGACGAACTGGAAGACCGGCGAAACGGTCTTCGAGCAGCGCGACGTGGAGTTCCCGGACTTCTGGAGTCTCAACGCCTCCACCATCGTCACCACCAAGTACTTCCGCGGCGCCGTGGGGACGCCCCAGCGCGAGCGCAGCCTGCGCCAGCTGATCGACCGGGTCGTCGGCAAATACCGCACCGCGGGCGAGGAGAACGGATACTTCGCGACGCCCGAGGATGCCGAGATCTTCGACCACGAGCTGACCTGGATGCTCCTCCACCAGGTGTTCAGCTTCAACAGCCCGGTCTGGTTCAACGTCGGCACGCAGAGCCCCCAGCAGGTCAGCGCATGCTTCATCCTCAGCGTCGATGACTCGATGGACTCGATCCTCAACTGGTACAAGGAGGAGGGCTTCATCTTCAAGGGCGGCTCCGGTGCCGGCCTGAACCTGTCCCGCATCCGCTCGAGCAAGGAGCTGCTGTCCTCCGGTGGCACCGCGTCCGGGCCGGTCTCCTTCATGCGGGGGGCGGACGCCTCGGCCGGCACGATCAAGTCGGGCGGCGCCACCCGCCGCGCGGCGAAGATGGTCGTGCTCGACGTCGATCACCCCGACATCGAGGAGTTCGTCGAGACGAAGGCGCGTGAGGAGGACAAGATCCGCGCGCTGCGCGACGCCGGCTTCGACATGGATCTCGGCGGCAAGGACATCGTCAGCGTCCAATACCAGAACGCCAACAACTCGGTGCGCGTCAACGACACGTTCATGAAGGCTGTCGAGGAGGGCACCGAGTTCGGGCTGCGCGGTCGGATGACGGGGGAGGTGATCGAGGAGGTGGACGCCCGCGTCCTGTTCCGCAAGATCGCCGAGGCCGCGTGGCAGTGCGCCGACCCCGGCATCCAGTACGACGACACGATCAACGCGTGGCACACCAACCCCGAGACGGGCCGCATCACGGCGTCCAACCCGTGCTCGGAGTACATGAGCCTCGACAACAGCTCCTGCAACCTGGCCAGCCTCAACCTGCTGAAGTTCCTGCGCGACGACGACACCTTCGAGGTGGAGACGTTCGTGAAGGCCTGCGAGCTCATCATCACGGCCATGGACATCTCGATCTGCTTCGCCGACTTCCCGACCGAGGCGATCACGCAGACGACGCGTGACTACCGCCAGCTCGGCATCGGCTACGCCAACCTGGGCGCGCTGCTGATGGCCATGGGCCGGGGCTACGACTCCCCGGGTGGGCGCAGCCTCGCTGCGGCGATCACGTCGCTCATGACCGCGGCGGCCTACCGTCGCTCGGCCGAACTGGCCGGCGTCGTCGGCCCCTACGCCGGTTACGCGCGCAACGCGTCGGCGCACCAGAAGGTCATGCGCAAGCACCAGGCCGCGAACGACGACCTGCGTATCGTGGAGGCGGCGGACCGCCCGGTTCACGACGCCGCCAGCGCCGAATGGGCCCATGTCGTCGAACTGGGCGCGAAGCAGGGCTTCCGCAACGCGCAGGCGTCCCTGCTCGCGCCGACCGGCACGATCGGCTTCATGATGGACTGCGACACTACCGGCATCGAGCCGGACTTCTCGCTGGTGAAGTTCAAGAAGCTGGTTGGCGGCGGGTCGATGCAGATCGTCAACCAGACGATCCCGCGCGCCCTGGGCAGGCTCGGGTACTCCGCCGAGGTTGTGGAGGCGATCGTCGCCTACATCGCCGAGCACGGCCACGTCGTGGGGGCGCCCGGGCTGAAGACGGAGCACTACGAGGTGTTCGACACCGCGATGGGTGAGCGGGCCATCAAGCCGATGGGCCACGTGCGGATGATGGCGGCCGTGCAGCCCTTCCTGTCCGGCGCGATCTCCAAGACGGTGAACCTGCCCGAGTCGGCCACGGTCGAGGACATCGCCGACGTGTACATGCAGGGCTGGCAGCTCGGGCTCAAGGCCCTGGCCGTCTACCGCGACAACTGCAAGGTGGGCCAGCCGCTCAGCGATGCCAAGAAGAAGGTCGAGCCGGTCGTCGAGGTGAAGGCCGAGCCGGCGGTGCGCGTCGAGTACCGCCCGCGTCGGCAGCGGTTGCCCAAGCAGCGCATGTCGCGGACGACGTCGTTCACCGTGGGTGGCGCCGAGGGTTACATGACGAGCTCGGAGTACGAGGACGGCCGTCTGGGCGAGCTGTTCCTCAAGCTCGGCAAGCAGGGCTCGACGCTGGCCGGTGTCATGGACGCCTTCTCCATCGCGATCTCGATCGCGCTGCAGTACGGCGTGCCGCTGGAGACGTACGTCCAGAAGTTCACGAACCTCAAGTTCGAGCCCGCCGGCATGACCGACGACGTCGACCTGCGGATGGCGCAGTCGGTGATCGACTACGTCTTCAAGCGGCTGGCGCTGGACTACCTGAGCTTCGACGAACGCGGCGAGCTGGGCATCTACACCGCCAGCGAGCGGGCCCGGTACGTCGAGACCGGTTCCTACCTCTCCGAGGAGGACGAGGCCCAGCTCATCGAGTCGGAGTCGCTCAAGAACGACGCGATCGACGACATGCGCTTCGACGAGTCGGGCCCGAACCAGCCGAGCCTGGTCTCCGCGAGCCCGGACCTCACCGGTGCGCACACCACCGCCGAACTCATGGAGCGGGTCACCGGTCACGCCGTCGACGCGCCCCTGTGCTTCACCTGCGGCACGAAGATGCGGCCATCGGGCAGCTGCTACGTCTGCGAGGGCTGCGGCTCGACCAGCGGCTGCAGCTGAGAACCACTGGCCGCTCCCCACGCGGTGCGGTCGCGGCGACGGGCCCCCGGGATGTTCCCGGGGGCCCGTCGGCGTAGGGTGAACGCGTGGCTCCGGGACGTGTTGCACTGCTCGCGGTGGGCGCGGCGTACGGCGTCCTGCTCGGCTGGCAGGCGGTGAGTCTGCCGGCCACCGTGCCGGTCCACGTCGACGCCGGTGGAGACCCGACGCGGTGGGGCACGCTCGGGGGGCACCTCGCGTTCGCCGTCGTCATGGGCATTTCCGTGGTGGGAGTCTTCTGGGCCGTCCCGTGGTTGACGGGCCGGCTGCCGGCCGAACTGGTGAACCTCCCGGACGCCGAGTACTGGCTGCGTGCCGAGAACCTGGCCACGACCCGTCGGCGGCTCGCCGACGAGACGGGGTGGCTCGGAGCCGCCACGCTCGTGCTGGTCGGATACGCCGTCTGGATGCTCGGCCGCGTGGCGCTGGGGCGTCCGTCCCATCCGGCCGTCCTGTGGATGCTCGTGGCGGCACTGCTGGTCGGAGCGGTGGCCCACGCCGTCCGCAGCCGTCGCACCTGGCGTGCCCCCGAACAGTGACGTCGCCCCCGGGGTGGCCGAACGGGGCCGGAAGCCCCCCGTTTCAGCCCTTCCGCGCCTGCAGACGTCGACGCGACGCGGCCAGGTGGACGCGCATGGCCGCGCCCGCGCCGGCGGCGTCCCCGGCCTCGATGGCGTCCACGAAGGCGGTGTGCTCGGTCAGGATCTGCGCGAAGTGGGCACTGTCGGTGAGCGCGGCGGACTCGTCCAGCCCCGTGCGCTGGAGCAGCACCATGCGCGGCCCGAACGACTCCAGCGTGGAGACCATGAAGGCGTTCTGGCTCGCCCGGGCCACGGTGAGGTGCAGTTCGAAGTCGGCCTGCACGCCCCGTTCCGGCGACCGCTCGGCGCGCCCGAAATGCTCCAGGGCACGCCGCAGGGAGGTGAGGTGGGCGGCGGAGCGGCGCTGGGCCGCCAACGCCGCCGCCTCCGACTCCACGCCGATGCGGAAGTCCAGCAGCGCGGCAAGATCGTCCCGCGTCCGGACCGCGGCGAGCGGGCCGCCCACCGGCTCGACGGGCACGGCCAGGACGAAGGACCCGCGGCCCTGGAAGGTCTCCACCAGCCCGGACGCCTGGAGGTGCTGCAGCGCCTCACGCACCACCGTGCGGCTCACCTCGAAGGTACTGCTGAGTTCACTCTCGGTGGGGAGCTTGGCGCCGGCTGCGAGCTCGCCCGCCAAGATCTGCGCCCGCAGACGTGCCGAGAGTTCGTGGGCCAGCGCGCGGGAGCCGCGGGCGAGGGCAGCGGTGTCAGACATGGCCCTGTCGTACCAGCTGGAGACGTGTCTGACAACGTACCCAAGGCATCATACGAGTCGTTGACTTGTACGATGACGGCTGTTACTCTCGCCTCATCGACGGCAGCGGTGCCGCCGCACGCGCACTGGGAGGTCTCGTCCACATGACTCGTCGCCGCACCCTCGCCCCCGTCTTGGCCGCTGCCGTCAGCGGGCTGGTGCTGCTGAGCGCCTGTGGCGCAGGTGAGCCGGCCACCACCACGGCGGGGGGCGACGCCCCCTTGACCCTCCGCTTCACCTGGTGGGGCAACGACAATCGCCTGCAGACCACGAGCCGCGTCATCGAGGCGTTCGAGGCCGAGCACCCGAACATCCGCATCCAGCCGGAGCCCGGTGACTGGAGCGGATACTGGGACAGGCTGGCCACCCAGTCCGCCGCGAACGACACCCCCGACGTGATCCAGATGGATGAGAAGTACATCGTCGAGTACGGCAGTCGTGGGCTGTTGCTCGACCTGGCGGATGTCGACACGGGCGACTTCGCCCCGGGCACCGTGGAGCTCGGCGAGGTCGACGGCACCCTCGTCGGCATCAACGCAGGCATCAACGCACCGTCCATGGCGGCCAACCCGACCCTGTTCGAACAGGCGGGGGTTGAGCTGCCCGACGACACCACGTGGACGTGGGACGACTTCCACCGCATCGCCCAGGAGATCTCGGCCGCCGGTGGCGGTGAGTCCTGGGGGGCCATGAACATGATGAGCACCGACGCCGTCCTCAAGGCGTGGCTGCGTCAGCACGGCAAGGAGCAGTGGACGGCCGACGGCATCGCCTACGAGGCGTCCGATGTGGCCGACTACTGGAGCTACTTCCTGACGCTGCAGGAGGACGGCTCGATCCCCCCGGCGTCCGTGACGGGGGAGGACGAGGGGCAGCCGATCGACCAGTCGCTGCTCGGCACCAACCGGGTCGCGCTCGGGTCGTTGTGGTCGAACCAGTACCCGGCGCTCGACCGCGCCACCGGGGAGTCGCTCCTGCCGTTGCGGCTGCCCCGCGCCGAGGGCACCGGCCGGGACGCCGAGCTCTGGTACAAGGCGTCGATGTACTGGTCTGCCTCGGCCCGCTCGGCGCACCCCGAGGAGGCCAAGATCTTCATCGACTACCTCGCCAACAACGTCGAGGCGGGCACGCTGCTGGGCACCGACCGGGGGGTGCCGGCCAACCTGACCGTCCGCGAGGCCATCGCCGGCGACCTCGGCGAGTCCGATCGCAAGGTGGTTGAGTACCTGGACTCCATCAACGACGAGTTGGGCGCGCCCTCCCTCGTGCCGCCGATGGGGGGCGGGCAGAGCCCGTCCATCCAGCTCCGCTACGCGCAGGCCGTCATGTTCGGCACCCAGGCGCCCGAGCCGGCGGCCGAGGGGTTCGTCACCGAGGTGCGGGGCGCGCTGGGCTGATCCCTGCACGGTGAGTCAGCCGAGCCGCCCCCGAGGCGGTCATCTCGGCGGAAAGCACCCCAGGGCGGGCCCGGTCAACGGCGTCCGGGCCCGTTCCCCGGGGCGTTTCGAGGCCGGGTTCACCTCAGCAAGGTGGGGGTCTCCGCGTCGGGGGCGACCTCGGCGAGCGCTGCGCCACGTCGGTGACGCTCGACTTGGTCGCCGCCACGTCGAGCACGCGGGGCCGCTCGTCGACGATCGGCCGCCCACAGGCGCGTGCGACGTGGGCGGCGACGGTGAGCAGGGCGTCCAGTTCTGCCTCCACGGGCAACGTCTCCACGCCCCCCGCCTGTCAGGAATGGTCACGGCTTCGTTAAATCGTGTGGACACGGACGGGAATTGTCGGCCGCGGGTGCAAAGATTCCGGCGAACACCATCGACCGGGAGGATCCCTGTGAACAACCACCGCCGCCGCACGCGGCTCGCCGCCGCCCTCGTGGCCGGCACCGCGGCGCTCAGCCTCACCGCGTGCGCCAACTACGCGAGCGCGCCCACCACGACCGCTGCCGGGGGCGCCACGGAGACCGCCGGGGCGGACGCCGGCGTCCAGCTGGTCAGCCCGGGCCACCTCACGGTCTGCACCCACCTGTCGTACAAGCCCTTCGAGTTCACCGAGGGCAACGAGGTGGTCGGCTTCGACATGGACCTGATGGATCTGGTGGCCGAGGAGCTGGGCGTGACCCGCGAGGTGATCGACATCGACTTCGGCCAGATCACGTCGGGGGCGGTCTTCACCGCCCAGCGCTGCGACGTCGGCGCGGCCGCGATCACGATCAACGATGAGCGGGCCGCAGCGACGGGCTTCTCCGAGGGGTACTTCAGCGCCACCCAGGCGCTGCTGGTGTCCGCCGACTCGTCGGTGACGGGGTTAGAGGACCTGCGCGGCCAGGTGGTCGGCGCCCAGACCGACACCACGGGCAAGTCCTACGTGGAGGAGCACGCGGCCGAGTTCGGCTACGAGGTGCGCATCTTCGAGGACATGCCGACCAGTGCGAACGCGGTGCTCGCCGGCACCGTGGCCGCCGCGGTGAACGACAACGGCGTCTTCTACGACTTCGCTCGGGAGAACCCGACCACCAAGGTGGCCACCGAGTTCCAGACGGGGGAGGACTACGGGTTCAACTACGCGCTGGACAACGAGGCGCTGGGCGAGGTGATCGACCAGGTGCTCACCGAGGCCCGTGAGGACGGACGCTTCAACGACATCTACCGCAGCTGGTTCGGCGTGGACGCCCCTGCCAGCTGATCCGCGCCCGCGGCGTCCGGCCCGGACGCCGCGGGTTCCTCACCGCGCTCTCGTCGGCGCGCCACCGTCATCTGCCAGGAGTGCCATGAGCTCGACCGCCACCGTCGCCCCGCGCGTCACCCGCGCCAAGATCTCTCCCCGCAAGCGGGCCCGACGCATCCGCCTCGTCCAGTACGCCGTGTTGATCGCCCTCGTCGTGCTCATGATCGCGACGGTGGACGGCCGCCAGGTGCAGTCGGTGTTCTTCCGCCCCGACCTGATCGTCCTGACGCTGCAGGGGGTTCCGCACGCGCTGTTCAACACGCTCGCCTACACGCTCGGGGCGTTCGTGGTGGGGCTGGTGCTGGGCACGATCCTCGCGTTGATGCGCCTCTCCCAGGTCGCGCCCTACCGGTGGCTGGCGAGCATCTACATCGAGTTCTTCCGCGGGGTGCCGGCGCTGATCGTGCTGCTGTCGTTCGGTCTGCTGTCGGTCGCCTTCCCGGGGCTCCGATTCCCCTTCGATCCGTACGGGACGGTGTGGGCCGCGTTGGGCATGGTGAGCGCGGCCTACATGGCCGAGACGATCCGCGCCGGCATCCAGGCCGTGCCGAAGGGCCAGGTCGAGGCGGCGCGGTCGCTGGGGATGCCGGCCGGCATGGCGACGCGCAAGATCGTCCTGCCCCAGGCGTTCCGCATCATCACCCCGCCGCTGACCAACGAGTTGATCCTGTTGACGAAGGACTCCTCGCTGGTCTACGTCCTGGGCCTGACGACCGCCGCGTTCGAGCTGACGAAGTTCGGGCGCGAGCTGTCCAACAGCAATGTGAACCTGACCCCGCTGGTCGTGGCCGGGTTCTGCTACCTGATCATCACCCTCCCGCTGACGTTCCTCGTCCGGCGCATGGAGGCCCGTCAGCAGAAGGCCCGGTGACCCCGTGACCACCACACCCGACGTCGTCCCCACCGGCAACCGCGCCGACGAGATCCAGATCTACGACCTCCACAAGAACTTCGGCGACCTCGCGGTGCTCAAGGGCATCTCCACGGTGGTGCGCCGCGGTGAGGTGGTGTGCGTCATCGGCCCCTCAGGTTCGGGCAAGTCGACGCTGCTGCGCTGCGTCAACCTGCTGGAGGAGCCGACCAGCGGCCGCATCTTCATCCTCAACGAGGAGATCACCGATCCGGACGCCGACGTCGACTTCATCCGCACCCAGATGGGCATGGTGTTCCAGCAGTTCAACCTGTTCCCGCACCTGACCGTGCTCGAGAACTGCACGATCGGGCAGACGCAGGTGAAGAAGATCCCCCGGTCGGTTGCGGAGGAGAATGCCCGCGCGAACCTCGCCAAGGTCGGGCTGGCCGACCGGACGGCGTCCTACCCGGCCCAGCTCTCCGGGGGGCAGCAGCAGCGGGTGGCGATCGCCCGCGCGTTGAGCATGGATGTCGAGATGATCCTCTTCGACGAGCCCACCTCGGCGCTGGACCCCGAGCTGGTCGGCGACGTTCTCGGCGTGATGCGCGACCTGGCCGATGAGGGCATGACCATGATGGTGGTCACCCACGAGATGGCGTTCGCGCGCGAGGTGGCCGACCGGGTGATCTTCATGGACGGCGGCGTCATCGTGGAGGAGGGCCACCCCGACCAGGTGATCGGCAGCCCGCGCGAGGAGCGGACGCGCACGTTCCTGCAGCGGGTGCTCGACCCCACCCACGCGTCGCCGGCGCCCCAGGCGGGCGGAGGCGACCGGTCGCAGCCGCCGGCAGCGGGCTAGGGTGGGGGCGTCCTCGACCGAGGGCCGAAGCGAAGGAGCACGATGAGCCAGAACGAGAACAGTCCCGCCAACGACATTGTCGTCACCTCCGACCCCGCCGAGGTCGAGCGCGTCCGCTCGCTCATGGCCGACATCGACGTCGCGATGCTGACGACGGTGGACGCCGGCGCCGACGACGGGCGCCTGACGAGCCGCCCGCTGTCGACCCAGCTCGCCGAGGAGGACGGCGACGTGTTGTTCCTCGTGCGCAGCAGCAGCCATGTCGTCCGTGACATCCGCGCCCATCCCCAGGTCAACGTGGGCTACACGTCGAAGTCGGCCTGGGTCTCGCTGTCCGGCACCGCCGAGGTGATCGAGGACCGCGCGCTGATCGAGGAGCTGTGGAGTGCCGGGGCGTCCTTCTTCATGGAAGGCGGCCCGGAGAACCCCGACAACGTCGTGCTCAAGGTGCACGGCGACACCGCCCAGGTGTGGGGCGGGGAGTCGCGGGTCGGCATGTTGGTGAAGGTGCTGCGCAGCGTCACCGGCAACTCCGACGAGACCTCCGACGCAGCGAAGGTCGTCGACCTTCCCTGAGCCCGGCTGGCCCCGGGGCTGCGATGCCGCGGAGCGACGTCAGTGCCGGTCGGTTCCCCGCGAGCCGGCCGGCACGTCGTCGGCGGGGACGGGCGGTCGGACGCGTCCGGCCCGGGCATCCTTGACGCGCCACACCACGAAGGCGGCGAAGGCGCCGACCAGGCTGACCCCGAGCGCCACGGCGAGCACGGGGGCTCGCTCCCACACCACCACCAGCGCCTCGACGCTGAAGAACCCCACCGTGCCGTAGATCGCGGCCCACGCCACGCACCCGAGAGCCACGGCGGGCAGGTAACGTCGCAGCGGCATGCGCGTGGCACCGGCCGCCACGTTGACGACGGTCTGCACCCCGACGGTGAGGAACGAGAGGGTGACCACCGGAGCCCCCCAGCGGTTGAGCCGGTCGGCGGCGGTTCGGTAGCCCGGCGAGGCCATCACCCGGCGGGCACGGGTCGACTCGGCACCGCGGGCGGCGAGGCGCCCAAGCCAGTAGGTGGCGTTCGCGCGCAGCATGACGATCACCCACAGCGCGCCGAAGATCACCGCCCACGGGGCGTCCCAGGTCCTCGGATCCACCGACGCTTCCCTCTCGTCCACCATCGCGGGGTGGCGCACACCCGTGGATGCCCGTGGGCACCTCCCCAGGTCAGCGCGCGCTCATCGGCCCCATTGTGCCACGCGGTGCCGACGCGGCTCCGCGTCCGCGGCACGCCCCATCAGCCACGAACCGACCCACACCAAGGCGACGGAGACGACGGACCAGGGGGCGGCGGGGTGCAGCACGGTGCCGCTCTGCCACACCCCGATGGTGCCGGCCGTCAGGAGCACGTACGCCCCGATGACGGCGCGGGCGTCCTGCACCTCACCGAGGCGGGGGATGAGCCGCAGCTCGAGGCGTCCGATGGGGCCGACGAGCGCGGCCACGAAGACCAGCCCCACGCCTGCCACGACGAGTTGGTTGAGCAGCAGGCCGTCCAGCGGTGGCAGCAGCAGTGCGAGCAGCACCAACGCGGTGCCGGCGAGCAGGATGCAGAAGATGTGCCAGAGATAGGTCGTCACCATGAGGGCGTTGACGACCGCGAGGGCGCGTTCGGTGCGGGCGGACACGTGGGCCAGCACGCCAGAGCGTTCCACGAGGGCGAGGGCCCCGCACTGGGCGAGCGCGAGGCTGGCCATCGCCAGGGTCGGCGGCTGGATGTTGGCGATCGGCAGGTCGGCGAAGCCCACCGACGAGGGCGGGTAGCCCGCGCCGAACACCAAGAGGGCGACCCCCGCGCTGCCCGCGAGGAGGGCGAGCCACGGCGTGGCAGCGCGGCCGCGGCGGAACCAGCCGCGCTCGTAGGCGATGCCGAACTGGTGCACCAGCGGCCAGACGAACAACAGGTTGAGGTTGCGCCACGCCGGCTCACCGTGGGTGAACGAGACGGCGTCGACGACACCGGCGAGCAGGGCCAGAACGAGCATGGGCACCACACCCTGCCGGTCGTGCCAGGTGACCATCGCCGGCGCCACCGCGACGATCACCAGGTACACCGAGATGAACCACAGCAGCTGCATCAGGGCCCGGGAGAGGGTCACGGCCGGGCCGGGCAGGCCGGCCCACGCCGCGACGGTGGCGATGAGCGTGCAGAACGTCACGAACAGCACCAGCGGGCCCACCAGCCGGCGGCCGCGGCTGGCCAGGAAGTGCGCGTAGCTCGCGCCCTCGCGGCGCATCCGGTCCACGGTCAGGGCGTGCCCGAACCCACCCGCCACGAAGAACAGCGGCATGATCATGAGAACCCAGGTGAGCGGGTAGAGCCAGCGCGGCGCGGCCCAGGGGACGACCTCGGGGATGTCGCCGGCCAGACGCACCTGGTAGAGCAGGCCGTGGAACACGACGACCACGGCGACGGACGCCGCGCGCGCCACATCGATCACGTGGTTGCGCTCCCCGGCCATCGGGCTCAGCGTAGACCCGCACCGGCGGGGCCGGGCGCGGACCCGCCGGGGCAGCCCCGTGCTGCGGGGGCGTCCGCCGGTGGAAGGAGGGTGCCGGACGTCCTAGGGTGTGGGGGTGCAGGACGCCATCACCGGGATCGCGACGATCTGGATCGTGATCGCCGTGGGCTGGCTCACCGCCCACCTCGGCCTGGTGGACCACGGCGGACGCCGGCTCATGTCGCTGCTCGCGTTCAACGTCGGGACGCCCATGCTGATGTTTGCCCTGCTGTCGACGGCCTCACTCGACCACTTGTTCTCGACCACGGCGCTGGTCTCGGTGCTGGCCGTTGCGGCCACGATGGCGGTGTACTTCGCCGTCGCGCCCTGGGTGTTCCGCCCCGGCGTCCGTGGACTGGTCATTGGCGCGTTGGCCTCGGCCTACACCAACGCCAACAACTTCGGGTTGCCCGTGGCACTGGCGCTGCTCGGGGACGGGACGCGGATCGCGCCGATCCTGCTGCTGCAGGTGGGGCTGCTGCAACCGCTCGCCCTGGTCATCCTGGATGCGCGCAACGCCCGTTCCGCCGCCCACCGGCCCAGCCCCTGGCACTACGTCGCGATCCCGTTCAAGAACCCGATCACCGTGGGCATCCTGCTCGGACTGGCCGCCAACGTGTTGCCCGTCACGGTTCCCGCGCTGGTGAGTGAACCGGTGGCGCTGATCGGCAACGTGGCGGTGCCCCTGATGCTGCTGGCGTTCGGGGCGTCCCTGCGGCTGGACCCGCTGCCCGGCTCGGGCCCGCACCGGGCGCACGTGTGGTTCACGGTGGTGTTGAAGGTGCTCGTCCACCCGTTGCTGGCCTGGGTGATCGGACACCTCGTGTTCGGGTTGACCGGCCCGGCGCTGTACGCCGTCGTGGTGCTCGGCGCACTCCCGGCCGCGCAGAACGTCTACGTCGTCGCCACGCGGTACCGCGCGGCCGAATTGTTGGCCCGCGACGCCGTGTTCTGGACGACGATCCTCTCGGTGGGCACCCTGCTGGCGGCAGCGGCCCTGTTCGGGTGAGTCAGGGGCGGCCGCGTCGTCGGGCCCCGGTGCACGCCGCATGGGGGCGGGGGCCGGGTTCGTATACAGTCGTGCCTGTGACAGGCCCTGGTCATCTGCAACCGATTGCTCCGCAGGAGTGCCGCCAACTGCTGGCCGAGCGCGTCGTGGCACGGGTGGCGTGGCAGTCCTCGCAGGGGCTGCTCATCCTGCCGCTCAACTACCGGTTCGACGGGGACGCCCTCTGGTTCAGGGTCGACCGCGGCTCGGTGCTGGCCGAGCTCGCCGACGGCCGCGACGTGGCCGTCGAGATCGAGGACGTCGACGAGACCATGAGCAACGGGTGGACGGTGCTGGTGCAGGGCCGCGCCGGCGTCCCCACCGAGGCCCCCGACCGGGCGCCGCAGCCCTGGGCGCCGGGGGAACGCGAGCTCCTCATCGTCGTCGAGATCCACTCCATGAGCGGCCGGTCCGTCTCCGCGGCCTGACGCGGCGTCCGCCGCCGCGGGCGGGTGTCGCGGCGTCCGGATGCGTCGCGCACCGGCCCTAGACTGGCGGCCATGCCTTCTCCGAAGACCCGCCGCGACGCGACGGTCGAGACGCTCCACGGCCGTGAGGTCGCCGATCCCTATCGCTGGCTGGAGGACGCCGACGCGCCGGAGGTCGCCGACTGGGTGGCCGAGCAGCGGTCCTTCGCGGAGTCCGTGCTGGGCGCCCTGCCGGGGCGCGCCTGGTTCGCCGACCTGATGGCGCGCATCGTCGCCCGGCCCCGCGCTGGCATCCCGGTCGTGCGTGGCGGCCGCTTCTTCCTCAGCCGCAACGACGGCACCATGGCCCAGGATGTCTGGTACACCGCAGGCTCGCTGGAGGAGCTGGAGCGTGGCGGTTCGGTCGTCCTCGACCCCAACACGTGGTCGGACGACGGCACCGCGTCGCTGAGCACGTTCTCGGTGGCCCGCGACGGCAGCGCGATGGCCTACGCCGTGAGCGAGGGCGGCTCGGACTGGCAGAAGATCCGCGTCAAGGATCTGGCCACGCTGGAGGACACGTCCGACGAGGTGGTGGCGAAGTTCTCCTCGCCGGCCTGGCTGCCCGATCACCGTTCCTTCCTGTACACGACGTTCGACCAAGCGGCGGACGCCCGCGGCACGGCGACGGCGGGGCTCGGGGTGGCGAGGCTCATGGTGCACCGCCTCGACGGCGAGGACGAGTTGTTGCTGAGCTTCCCCGACGAGCCGCACACGATGGCGTCCGGCGAGGTCTCCCACGACGACGCGTGGCTGGTGGTGACGATCGGGCGTGGCACCGAGCACGTCAACCGGCTGTGGGCCTACCCGTTGACGACGGTGGCCGGCCGCACCGAGATCGGTGAACCGGTCAAGGTGATCGACGTGGCGGACGCCGAGTACGGCTTCGTGCGCGTCGACGGCCCGCAGCTCTACCTGACCACCGACAAGGACGCACCCATGGGCCGCGTGGTGCGGGTGGATCTCGACTGGGCCGCGCGCGGTGACGTGGCCTTCGCCGAGGTGGTGCCGGAGCGCCGCGCCACCCTGATCGGTGCCGAGGCGGCCGGGGACGGGCTGCTGCTGGCCCACCTCGACGACGCCCAGCCGGTGGTCACCTGGTGCTCGTTGGAGGGCACCGACGAGGTCGAGCTGGCGCTGCCGGCTGGGGCGCTGGTGGGTCTGGACGGCTCCCCGCTGCGGCAGAGCGCCTTCGTGGGCATCAGCACGCTCGACTGGCCGACCGCGGCGTTCCGGGTCGACCTGCCCGAGAGCCGTGACGTGGATCCGCGGGTGGAGCGGCTCGGGTTGGCGGGGGAGTCGACGTCACTGGCGCCGGCGTACCGCGTCCTGCGGGAGCGGGCACCCAGCGCGGACGGGACGGAGGTGCCGTACTTCTTGGTGATGCCCGACGACCTGGCCGAGGGTCCGCGTCCGACGCTGCTGTACGGCTACGGCGGCTTCAAGATTCCGGTGTTGGCCGACTACCGGCCCGGCTGGTCCGCGTGGCTGGCGGCCGGGGGAGCGCTGGCGATCGCGAACCTGCGCGGCGGCGGCGAGTACGGGACGCCGTGGTACGAGGCAGGCAGGCTGGGGAGCAAGCAGAACGTGTTCGACGACGCCATCGGCGTGGCCGAGCACCTGATCGCGACCGGGGTGACGGACGCCTCGCGGCTCGCCGTCCACGGCCGCTCCAACGGGGGCCTCCTCGTGGGGGCGCTGCTCACCCAGCGGCCGGAGCTGTTCGCGGCGGCGCTGCCGACGGTGGGTGTCCTCGATCTGCTGCGGTTCCACCGCTTCACCATCGGGGCGGCGTGGATGAGCGACTACGGCGACCCCGACTCCGCCGAGGGCTTCGAGGCGGCGTGGGCGTACTCGCCGCTGCACAAGGTGCGTCCCGGGGTGTCCTATCCGGCGACGCTGGTGTCGACTGCGGACCACGACGACCGGGTCGTGCCGCTGCACAGCTTCAAGTTCGGGGCCGCGCTGCAGGCGGCCCAAGGCGGGGACGCCCCCGTGGTGCTGCGCATCGAGACCTCGGCGGGGCACGGCGCGGGGAAGTCGCTGCAGATGGTGGCGTCCGAGTGGGCGGATCTGCTGGCCTTCGCCGCTCACCACACGGGCCTGGTGGTTCCCCCGGCGGGCCCGTAGGGGCGACGACACGCACACTCAGGGCTCAAACTCCAGCTTGGAAGCTGGAGTTTGAGCCCTGTGCGTGCGTGTCAGCCCGGGACGGCCTCAGCGGTCGCCGGCGAGCTTGACGTCGCTGCCGGCCCAGAACAGGACGCCTTTGAGAATCAGGGTGCCGTTCGAACCGTCTCCTTGGGCGAAGCGGTCGATGTCGTTGCCCGCCATGATCGCGACGCTCTGGTCGATGACGCGGACGCCTTCTGGGACATACAGGTTGTGGCCGGCCATGACCGCATGGAGGTGCAGCGTCACGACCCGGCCGGGGCCCATCGCTTCGCTCAGGTCGTAGTTGTTTCCGCCCCACCAGGCGAAGTCGGAGAGATCGCGCGTGCCCGATTCCACCATCACGTCGCGTCCGGACATCACGGTGAGGCTGGCTCCGCCGTGGGCAGGCGCGGTCTCGGGCACGACCGAACGCCGAGGCACCAGCACGGTTGCGCCGGGTCGCTCGCCCAGCTCGTCACCCTCCGGAAGGTCCGCGACGAGCGGGCGCAGTTCGTCGGTGTAGACGCAGCTCAAGGCGCGGTCCTGGCGCTCCTGCATGTCGGTGAAGGTGAGACGGCCGGCCTCGTAGGCACGCTGCAGGATTTCGAGCGCGGCGTCGCGGTCGGCGTCGCCGGCGCGGTAGCGCGGGGCGGGGACCTCGGTCATGGCCCCATCGTAGGGTGCACCGGGCGCCACGGAACCTGCCCCGGGCCCGCTCACACTCCGGTTTCGGCATCAAACTCCGACTCCGGAACCGGAGTTCGAGCCCGGAGTGAGCGTGTCGGCGCAGGAACGGCGCAGGAACGGCGGAGCCGGGCGCGGGGGAGGGTCGGTAGGCTGGGTGGGCCATGGCGACCCCTCTCACGCTCACCTTCGACGACGCGCTGCCGATCTCGGCCGCCGTCGACGAGATCCGTGACCTCGTCGACGCCCACCAGGTCGTCGTCGTCGCCGGCGCCACCGGCTCGGGCAAGACGACCCAGTTGCCCAAGATCGCCCTGCTGGCCGGCCGCGAGCGCATCGGCCACACCCAGCCCCGCCGGATCGCCGCCCGCAGCGTCGCCGAGCGCATCGCGGAGGAGATGGGCACCCCGCTCGGTGACGTCGTCGGTTACCAGGTGCGCTTCACCCGGCAGGCGTCGCGCCAGACCAAGGTCAAGCTCATGACCGACGGCATCCTGCTCGCCGAGATCAGCCACGACCGCGACCTGCGCGCCTACGACACGATCATCATCGACGAGGCCCACGAGCGCTCGCTCAACATCGACTTCCTGCTCGGCTACCTCAAGCAACTCCTGCCGCGCCGCCCGGACCTCAAGGTGATCATCACCTCGGCCACCATCGACACCGCCCGCTTCGCCGCCCACTTCGACGACGCCCCGGTCGTCGAGGTTTCCGGGCGCACGTTCCCCGTCGAGATCGTCCACGAGCCGCTGGCCGAGGGCGAAGAGCTCGTGGACGGCATCACCCGCGCCGTCGCCCAGCTGCATGCCCTCGGCGAGGGCGACGCGCTCGTCTTCTGCTCCGGGGAGCGCGAGATCCGCGACGCCGCCGAGGCCATCGCCGGGCTCAAACTGCGCAACACCGAGATCCTGCCGCTGTACGCCCGCCTCTCCGCGGCCGAACAGTCGCGCGTGTTCACCCGCCACAGCGGCATGCGCATCGTCCTGGCCACCAATGTCGCCGAGACCTCGCTCACCGTTCCCGGCATCCGCTACGTCGTCGACCCGGGATACGCCCGTATCTCGCGGTACTCGGCGCGCACGAAGGTGCAACGCCTGCCGATCGAGGAGATCAGCCAGGCCAGTGCCAACCAGCGCGCCGGCCGGTGCGGACGCCTCGGGCCCGGCATCGCGATACGCCTGTATTCCGGGGAGAACTTCCTCGCCCGCCCGGAGTTCACCGAGCCCGAGATCCTGCGCACCAACCTCGCCAGCGTCATCCTGCAGATGGCCGACGCCCGGCTCGGCGCCATCGAGGACTTCGGCTTCGTCGAGCCGCCCGACCGCGGCCAGGTGCGCGACGGCGTCCGCCTGCTGCGCGAGTTGGGTGCCCTCGCCGGTGACGACGCGGCGGGCGCCACCCAACTCACCCGCACCGGACGCCTCCTGGCCCGCCTGCCCGTCGACCCGCGGCTCGGCCGCATGCTCGTCGAGGCCGGACGCCGCGGCGTCACCTGGGACGTCCTGCCGATCGTCGCCGCCCTGGCCATCCCCGACGTGCGGGAGCGTCCGGCCGAGAAGCAGGCCGAGGCGGACGCCCTGCACCGCCGGTTCTGGGCGTCGGGGGAGTCGGACTCCGACCGCGACGCCTCCGACATCGCCGCCCTGTGGCGGCTCTGGGAGTACCTGCGCAACCAGCGCGCCGAGCTGTCCGGCAACGCCTTCCGCAGGATGTGCCGCGACGAGTATCTCAACTTCCTCCGCATCCGCGAGTGGCAGGACCTGGTGAGCCAGCTCCGCGAGATCGCCGGCGAGCTCAACCTCGATCGCAGCGGCCCCCAGAGCCACGAGGACGTGAAGCGGCGCGCCGGCCGCGGCCGGTCGTCGCGCGCATCCGGCCCGCGGGACGCCGACGGCCCGCGCAGCCAGCCGAACCGGCTGGGCGACGACGACCAGCAGGGCACGGCGCCCGACTGGGACGCCGTGCACATCGCCGTCCTCTCCGGCCTGCTCAGCCACGTCGGGCTGCTCGACGAGCGCGCCCGGCAGCAGCCGACCCCGCGCGGGCGGCGTCCACTGGCGGAGTACGGCGGCGCCCGCGGCACGCGGTTCGCGATCCAGCCCGGCTCAGCGGCGGCGAAGGCGACACCACCGCTGGTGATGGCCGTCGAACTCGTGGAGACCACGCGGCTGTGGGCGCGCACGGTGGCGCCGATCCGGGCCGAGTGGGTCGAGGACGTCGGCGAGCACCTGGTGAAGCGCACGTACTCCGAGCCCCGCTGGTCGGCGCGCGGCGGGCAGTGCGTGGCCACCGAGAAGGTGATGCTGCTCGGCGTCCCGATCATCGCCGACCGCACCGTGAGCTACGCGAAGATCAATCCGGAGGTGGCCCGGGCGGTGTTTCTCCGCTCGGCGCTCGTCGAGGGCGGCTGGCGCACCCGCCACCATTTCTTCGCCCGCAACGAGAAGGTGCGCGCCGAGGCGGCCGAGCTGGAGGAGCGCACCCGCCGCCGTGACATCGTCGTGGACGACGAGGCCATCTACGCCTTCTACGACGCCCGGGTGCCGGCCGACATCACCTCAGTCGCCGCGTTCGACCGCTGGTGGCGCGACCAGCGCCGCGCCGACGACGCCTTCCTCGACCTGCGCCTCGGCGACCTCGTCGGCGATGCCGCCGTCGACACCGACGCCTTCCCCGACAGCTGGACGGTCGGCCCCGCTGACCTGCCGGTCTCCTACACCTTCGACCCCGGCTCGGGCACCGACGGCGTCAGCGTCGACATCGACGTCGGCGTCCTCAACCAGGTGGACGCCGCCCCCTTCACCTGGCAGGTGCCGGGCCTGCGGGACGAGCTGGCCACCGAGTTGATCCGCTCGCTGCCCAAGGCCGTGCGGACGCGGTTCGTGCCGGCTCCCGACTGGGGACGCCGCGCGCTCAGCTGGCTGGAGGACCACCCGACCGACGGCTCGTTCCCCGGGGCGTTGGCCCGGGCGCTCACCCAGCTCACCGGTGACGTCGTCGACCCCGCCCAGTTCAACCATGCCGCGCTGCCGGAGCACCTCAGCGTCCGCTACGTCATCACCGATGGTCGCCGCACCCTCGGCGCCGGCAAGGACTTCGCCTCGCTGCGCGACCAGTTCGCGCCGCGTCTGGCCAAGCGGCTCAACGCGGCGGCGTCCGACCTGGCCCACCCGGGCGCGACCAGCTGGCAGTTCGGCACCCTGCCGCTCGACACCACCATCGCCCGCGAGCCCACCCCGCTGGTGGGCTATCCGGCGCTCGTCGACCAGGGCGCCAGCGTCGGCGTCCGCATCGCCAACACCGCCGCGCGCGCCCAGAAGTGGCATCCGCTCGGCCTGCGGCGGCTCGTCACGCTCGTGACGCCCGACCCGGCGCGCTCGGTGTTCGCCCGCCTCGCCAACGCCGACAAGGTGGCGCTGGCCTCCGGCCCGTACGCCCACCTCAACGCGGCGCTGGCCGACGCCCGCCTCAAGGCGACCGGCGACCTCATCGCCGCGCGCATCGCCGACCCCACGGCAGTCCGTGACGAGGCCGCCTTCACCCAGCTCAAGGACGCCGTGCGCGCCGACGTGGCCGACCGCATGCAGGCGGTGGTCACCACCGCCGCCCGCGTCCTCACCCGTCACGCCGAGGCGCGCCGCCTCGTCGACGCGCTGCCGGACGGCGACACGCGCGCCGACGTCACCGCCCAGCTCGACAACCTGGTGTTCGACGGGTTCATCGCCGCCACCCCCGAGCCCCACTTCGGACGCCTCGAGCGCTACCTACACGCCGTGGTCGTGCGCCTCGGCAGCCGCGCGACCCATCCGGCGCGAGAACAGCAGGGCCTGGACGTCATCACCGAGCTCGAGGACGCCTACGGCCGGGTGCTGGAGCGCCATCCGGTCGGTCAGTTGCCGCCCGCCGTGGCTGACGCCGGTTGGCTGCTGGAGGAGTTGCGCGTCAGCCTCTTCGCCCAGTCGCTCGGCACCGCCGCCCCGGTCTCGGCCAAGCGCGTCCGCTCGGCCCTGGCCGCGCTGAGCTGAACGCGTCGGGCTGACCTGCGGGCTGCGGCGGCCCACTAGAGTGGCCCGCATGCTGGATCCGAGGGAGCTGTACACCGTCCGCCCCGAGGTGAAGGAGAGCCTGGCCGGAGAGCAGCCGGTGCTGATTCACCTGCTCGAGGGCTATGTGGACGCCGGCCAGGTGGCCCGCCAGCTCGGCGAGCACCTCCGCGAGGACTTCACGGCCACCGAGCTGGCCGTCTTCGATCACGACCAGCTGCACGACTACCGCTCGCGGCGTCCCGCCATGGTGTTCGACACGAACACCTGGACCTCGCTCGACGACGTGGCGCTGGTGCTGCACAAGGTGGAGGACGCCTCGGGCCGGGTCTTCCTGCTGCTGACCGGCCCGGAGCCCGACACGCAGTGGAACCGTGCCTGCGCGGCGATCCTCGGCCTGGCCGGGGAGCTCGCCGTGGCCCAGCTCGTCACCGCGCAGGGCGTCCCGATGGGCGTGCCGCACACCCGCCCCACCCTCGTCACCGCCCACGCCACCGATCCCCAACTCGCCCCGGACAACCCGGTCTGGATCGACCGGGTCACGGTCCCCGGCAGCTTCGCCTCCATGCTGGAATTCCGCGCGGGGGAGCGCGGGCTGCTCGGGCGCGGGTTCGTCGCCCACGTGCCGCACTACCTCGCGCCCGGCACCTACGCCCCGGCGGCGCTGGCCGCGCTCGACCGGGTGCGGGACGCCACCGGGCTCGACCTGCCGCCCGGCAACCTCGCCTCGATCGCCACGCAGTCGCTCGCGGCGCTGGAGGAGGAGGTGGCCGGCGACGGCGAGCTGGGCCCGCTGGTCGCCCAGTTGGAGCGCCAGTACGACGAGATGGAGGCCTCCGAGCGCCCATCCGTGCCGTCGGTGGACGAGATCGGTGCGGCGGTGGAGCAGTTCCTCGCCGAGCAGGATGGCGACGAGCAGGGGGAGCCGCGGGGGCCGCAGCGATGACCCGCGCGCCCCGCCCCGCGCGAGTCTCAAGGGGCAGCGGCGGGCGTGCCCTGGGTCACTGCTCCAGCCGACCGTAGAAGTCCGTCAGCAGCTGCCAGCGCTGGGCATCATCGGCCACGGCCATGGGGAGCACCACCGCCAGGGGCAGCGGCAGGGCGCGGAAGGCCCATTCCAGGAGTCCCGTGGCCGTCCGCATCGCGGTCGCGTGACTGAGCAGCACGGCCTCGGAGCGCATGCGGCGGGTGGGCGGCTGCGGAGGATGCGCGCGCAGCCAGCTGATGAGCTGGGCCCGCATGCTCTCCACATCGAGCGGCGGCTCCGTCGGCACCGGCGGGGGGCAGGCGACGAGCGCGGCGGTCCGGCCCGTCGTGGAGCCCTTCGTCTCGACCCGGCCGAACCCCTGGACCCGCCAGGTCACGTCCTTCTCCGTGGCGCCGCGTCGGCGCTGGCTCTGGCACTCCATGACGCACCCCGGCGCGCCCTCGCCCTCCGTGGCCACCGCGATGAAGGGCCGCAGGCCCCCGTGACCGGACATGTCCCAAGAACTGTCGGACCGGCTCTGCGTCACGGACGAATCGGGGCCGATGATCACCTCGGGGAACAACCGCACGGGCAACTGCAGTTTCCCGGACGCCTTGCGGTCGGTGTCCCTGTCCCCCTCGGTGCGCGTCCGCGCGTACCAGTCGTCGATGGGCTCCGGGTCAGCCTCCTCGACCCCGTCGGCGGTGATGGTGGGCATGCCGAAACGCTCAGTGGGGCGGAAGTCCACCGGTGCCGGCCGGGCGAACACCACGAAGTCCGGGCCGTCGGGGTCGTCGTGCCGTGTCACGGCGTGCACGCTGACGGCCAACGTCCCGGTGGGCAGGTCCACCCACCCCGAGTAGTTGCCGTCGCCGACACCGCGACCCTCACCAAGCTGGTCGAACTCCCCGTTGCCCATGAAGAGCATCCGCCCGCTGGACTGGAGCACGAACTCGGCAGGGTCCGCACACGCGTGGCGGCTTCGCCCGTCCGGGTCATCGGTGATGACGACGGTGAAGAGGTTGTCCTCACCGGTGTTGAACACGACGACCTCTCCCGACTCGAGGAGCGCCGGGTAGAAGGACGGATCGAGGACGATGTCGGTGTCCAGCCCCGCCTCCGCACAGCGGCGCATCCAGGCGGGATCGGCCAGCAGGAGCAACTGCATTTCCGTTCCGACGGAGAGTGTCTGTGTGGGCATTGCTCCACGGTAGCGAGCATGCCCGTACTGTGGCAGGACCATCATCACGGGGTGGGCGCACCCTGCGCACACGAAGGCGACGAGAGGGGAGGGTCCCCCATGGACCACATCAGTGAGGTCCTGGACCTTCTGGATCTGCAGCGCCTCGACACCGATCTCTTTGCCGGACGCCACCCGGAGACCGAGCAGCAGAGAACCTTCGGCGGCCAGGTGATGGCCCAGGCGCTGGCGGCGCTGTACCGCACCGTGCCGGACGACCGGCTGTGCCACTCGCTCAAGGGCTACTTCCTGCGGCCGGGCTCGACGGCGTCCGACATCCACTACACGGTGGCGCGCACCCGTGACGGGGGGTCCTTCACCACGCGTCGCGTCACGGCGTCCCAGTCGGGGAGGGACATCTTCGTCATGTCCGCCTCCTTCAAGGTGGCCGAGGACGGGCTGGACCACGCCGCGATGCCGAGCAAGCCACCGATCCCCCCGGAGGAGTGCCCCCGGTTGTCGCAGGTACTGGGGACGCGGTCGCCCCGCACCGCCGAGATGTGGGAGCGCGAGTGGGCGGCCCTCGACACCCGCCACGTGGGGTCCTCCTACCGCGAGCTGAGCCAGGGCCCCCGGTTGCAGGTGTGGCTGCGCACGGTGGGGGAGATGCCCGACGATCCGCGGCTGCACCAGATGGTGCTCGCCTACGCCAGCGACATGACACTGCTCGGCGTCACGACGCTGCCGCACCCCGAGGCGTTCGGCTCACCGCGACTGCAGATGGCCACCGTCGACCACTCGATGTGGTTCCACCGGCACATCCGCGCCGACGGCTGGGTGTTGTACGACCAGAGCTCCCCGAACGCCGCCAACGGGCTCGGGTTCGCCCGCGGTCAGCTCTACGACCAGGCCGGCGTGCTGGGGGCGTCCACCTCACAGGAGGGTCTGATCCGCCTGGTGGACGGCGAGGCGGGCTGAAGCCCACCAGGCCGGACGCCACGAGGGCCGGACGACGCGCGGTCGAGCCCTCGGGATTGGCACTTTGGTGCCATGGCGCCCAGGGTCGCTCCCCGCTTATGGTGGTGCCTCCGCGAAGGCACGGCGAAGGAAGGGCTCAACATGAGTGGGACGTCGGTTCGGTGGCCGCGTGATGACGCGCGTGACAGCCGCCATCAGAGCCGACGTCTGGGGGGTTGCCGGTTCGCTTCGGTGAATGGGGTACGACGATTCAGCGCCCTGGCACTCCTGGGCGTCGTGGCGGTCGCTGGCTGTACCGGAGCAGAGCCAACGCCTCCACCGACGCAGGTGTCCCGGCCCGCCGACGCGGGTGCCATCGTGCAGCAATGCCTGTTGGAGCGAGGCTGGGAAGTCACCGTCTCCGAGGACGGATCCGTTGACGGTTTTGCGCCGACAGGGCAAGAGCTCCAGTACGAGGCCGACTCCAATGAGTGCTGGGCGTCCGCCCCCGCACAGCCCACGTTCGACGAATCCCCCGAGGAGTACCGCCGCCAGGTCTACGACGCGTTCGTGAGCACCCGGGCCTGCCAGCTCGAGCACGGAGCCGCGCTTCCTGCCGCGCCATCGTACGAAGCCTGGACGGAGATCAAGGGGCAGTGGAACCCGTCCAGCGATCTGCCGCCGGACATGGGCAACCAGCAGGTGCTCGCACTTGAGCGCGACTGCCCGGTTGCGTACCCGTGAGGGCACGCCCCTCACGAGGCGGTCATCGGCGTCAGGTGCCCCTCCTCGTGACAGGTGCGCTCGCGCTGGGCGTGGCGACCGGCTGGGCGGGGGCCGAGTTGTTCCGTCCGTCGGCGGACGCCGTGGGAAGCGCCGATCACGTCCTCGTCGAAGTCACCGAGGGGGAGGTGGGCGCGTCGATCCACCTGAACACGGTGGTCACCTGGCCCGCCACCCACACGGTCGAGAACGCCGCGGCGGGCATGGTGACCGCCGTCGACACGGACGGGACGAGCCCGGTCGACCAAGGCCACACCCTGTACCGGGTCGACCTGCGCCCCATCGTCGCGGCGCGCGGCGTGGTGCCTGCCTTCCGCGCGATCGAAGAGGGCGTCCGCGGAGATGACGTCGCCCAGGTGCAGACCATGCTGGGCGAGCTCGGCTTCCTGGAGGGAGCTGCCGACGGTCGCGTGGACGCGCGCACCACCCGCGCGATCCGCGCGTGGCAGCGGTCGCTGGGGGTGCCGGTCACCGGCGCGGTGGCGCCGGGTGACGTCGTGTTCCTGCCCACGCTGCCGGCCCGGGTGCGGTTCGACCCGGCGGTCGTCCAGGTCGGTCATCGGCTCGCCGGAGGGGAGGCCGCCATCTCAGTCCTGGAGGACGCCCCGGCCTTCACCCTGCCGGTCGCGGCGTCCCAGGCCGTGCTGATTCCTCCCGGGACGCAGGTGCAGGTGACGGCTCCGGACGGGTCCTCCTGGCCGGCGACCGCCGAGGCGGCCAGACCCGGTGAATCCCCCGATGTGTTCTCCATCGCGCTGACCGGCGAGGCGGGCGGACCGGTGTGTGCTGACGCCTGCGCGTCGGTGCCGGTGGCCGGGGAGAGCCGCCTGGCCGCCACCGTGGTCACCGTCGCCCAGCAGTCCGGCCTGGTGGTGCCCACCGCTGCCATCGTGACCGGAGCCGACGGCAGCCCCGCCGTCCTGGACTACCAGGGCGGGCTGCGATCGGTGCAGGTCATCGCGTCCGCACGCGGCATGTCGCTCATCGAGGGCGTTCCGCTCGGCACCCCGGTGCAGGTTCGGCGGCCATGAAACCGCTGACGCAGGGGCTCGTGGCACGCGACCTCTGTTTCTCCTACGACGGACGGCGCACGACCATCGTCGACTGGTCGGCGGTGCTCGCCCCGGGACAGGTCACGGCGATCACCGGCGCGTCCGGTTCGGGCAAGTCGACCCTGCTGTACCTGCTCGGCCTGATGCTGACGCCCGGGAGCGGCAGCGTCCTCATCGACGGGGAGCGGGTGGACACGCTGGGCGACACCCAACGCGCGGCCCTGCGCAGCGAGCTGTTCGGTTTCGTGTTCCAGGACGCCGCCCTGGACGCCACCCGAACCGTCGCGGACAACGTCACCGAACCCGTGCTCTACCGCCGCGGCGACCGGAAGGCTGCCAGCGGACGGGTCCCCGCCCTGCTCGCGGCCTTCGGTGTCGACGTGCCCGTCGATCGGCGCCCCGGCCAGGTCTCCGGCGGCCAGGCCCAGCGCATCGCCCTGTGTCGTGCACTCATCGGGGAGCCGAGCATCGTGTTGGCCGACGAGCCCACCGGCAACCTCGATCCCGAGTCCAGCGCCGTCGTGCTGGGCGCGCTGCGCCAGCACGCACGCGACGGGGGTGTGGTGGCCATCGTGACCCACTCGGACGCCGTCGCCGCCAGCTGCGACCAGGAAATTCGCCTGTGACCGCCCTCGTGCGCGAGGCGTGGGCCGCGGCCCGCTCGCAGGGGGTCGCCTCAAGCCTGACGTGCCTGCTCGTGGCGGCGGTGGTGGTGGCCATCACGCTGACGTCGGGACGCACGGTCGCGGCGCAGCAGGAGGTGCTGAGGAGCATCGACAGCGTCGGTACCCGGGCCATCGTCGTCCGGGCGGATACCGACTCGGGCCTCACCACCGGCTTTCTCCAGCGGCTCCGCGCGGTCGACCAGATCGCCTGGCTGGGCGGGCTCTCCCCGATCGTCGACGGGCGCAACGCCGGTGTGCCGGACGCCGCCGGCGTTCCGGTGCGCCAGCTCTACTCGGACGATCTCCGGGCGGCGGGCATGCCCGCCCAGCCGGTCAGCCACACGGCCTATGCCTCGGCCACCGCGCTGGACGCGCTCGGCATGCCGTACGGCGTCGGCGAACTCTCCCTGACCAACGGCGACACGCTCGGCGTCGCGCCTGCCGTGGGGCCGGCCCCCGCGCTGCTGGAGTTCGAACCGCTCGTGCTCGTGCCCGCCACGCCGCACGGTGATGAGCCGCTGGCCGTGGTCGTGGTGATCGCGGCCAGTCCGGACATGGTGGCTCCCCTCACCCCCGTGGTGACATCCCTGCTGGCACTCGACGACCCGAGGATGGCGACCGTGTCGACCAGCAGTGACCTCGCTGAGCTGCGCTCCCTGGTGGAGGCGCAGATGTCCGCGCTGTCCCGCTCCCTCATCGTGGGGTTGGTGGGCGTGGCGGCCGTGCTGGTCGCCGCGTTGCAGACGGCGCTCGTCCTCATGCGGCGCAAGGATTTCGGACGCCGTCGCGCCCTCGGCGCCTCCCGCGGGTTCATCGTGGCGCTGCAGCTCACCCAGACGGCCCTGCTCGTGCTGGTGGGGGCGGCGGCCGGGGTGATGGCGTCCGGCGTCGTCCTTGCCGTGACCGGAGCACCTCAACCCGGGGTGCGGTTCTCCCTGGCCGTCACGATCTGGACCCTGACGTTCGCGTTGATCGCCTCGCTGGCCCCGGCGATCCTCGCCAGCCGACGGGATCCGGCCACCGAACTGCGCGTGCCCTGAACCACGAACGAGCCGCCTCACCCGAAGGTGGAGCGGCTCGCGCGGTCGTGCGGGGTGGTGTGGGGTGATGGGGTGCCCGTCGGTGCCTGCTGGGGGTCAGGCCGCCAGCGTGTGGTTCTTCAACTTCGCGATCGCCTGACGCTCGATCTGGCGGACCCGCTCGGCGGTGATGCCCCAGACCTGGGCGATGTCGGCGAGCTTGGCCTGGCGTCCGTCGAGCAGGCCGTACCGGCGGCGGACCACGTCGGCGGAGCGCTCGTCGAGGCTGGCGAGCAGCGCGTCCAGGCGGCCACGCTCCTCGGCGTCCAGCACCATCTCGTCCGGGCCGGGGGCAGTATCGCGGGCGAGCAGGTCGCCCAGCGCGGTGTCGCCGTCCTCCTCCACCGGCGCGTCCAGCGACACGTGCTCGCGGGCCAGGCGGAGCAGCTCCACGACGCGCTCGACCTCGAGGTCAAGCTGCGCCGCGATCTCCTCCACCTCGGGCTCGCGGCCGAGTTGACGCTCCAGGTCGCGCCGCGTGGCGGACACCTGGTTGATCTGCTCGGCGACGTGCACCGGGAGGCGGACGATGCGGCCCTGCTGCGCGATGCCGCGGCTGATCGACTGGCGCACCCACCACGTGGCGTAGGTGGAGAACTTGAAGCCCTTGGTGTAGTCGAACTTCTCGACCGCACGGATCAGGCCGGTGTTGCCCTCCTGCACCAGGTCGAGCAGCGGCATCTGCGAACGGCCGTACTTGCGGGCGACCGACACGACGAGCCGCAGGTTCGCGGTCACGAACTGGCGCATCGCCTGCTGGCCGCGCTCCGAGATCGCCTGCAGCTCCTCGGCGGACGCCTTGACGGCCGACCGGCCGCCACGCTCCTTGGAGGTGACCGTCTTCGCGAGAATGGCGTCGGCGTACAGGCCGGCCTCGATCTCGCGGGCGAGCCGCACCTCCTCCTCAGCGGTCAGCAGCGGCGTCTTGGCGATGCCGTCCAGGTACAACCCGACGGAGTCCTTGCCGTCGATCCCGTCGTTGGTGCGGGTGCGGTGGGAGCTCGAGATCATGTGGTGGTCCTTTCCCTTCGACAACCAGTACAACGCCAAACGCGTCGGATTTGTTCGGTCGACCCCCTGAACCACCCCTAGGAAGGGAGCCGGGGGTGCGATCGTAGACCGTGGTCGTACACGCAGATCTGTCCTGGGGTCACCCCGCGCGGGTGACCTGCGGCGCGGACGCCCCACGCCCCACCTGGTCGATGAGCCACGCCAGCTGCCACGCGCGCTCCCGCCAGGCCTTGTACCGACCCGACACCCCGCCGTGTCCACCCGCCATCTCGGTGCGCAGCAGGATGGGCCGCTCGGGCGGGTTGGTGGCCCGGTCACGCAGGCGCGCCACCCACTTGGCGGGCTCGGTCACCTCGACCCGGGTGTCGTGGTAGCTCGTGGACGCCAGGATCGCGGGGTACGGCCCGGCGTCGACATTCTCGTAGGGGGAGTAGTCCTTCATGTAGGTGTACACCTGCGGGTCGTGCAGCGGGTCGCCCCATTCCTCCCACTCCATGACCGTCAATGGCAGCTCGGGGTTGAGGATGGTGGTGAGGGGATCCACGAACGGCACGATGGCGTGCGCGGCACGGAACAGGTCGGGAGCGAGGTTGACCGCCGCACCGATCAGCAGCCCGCCGGCCGAACCTCCCTCGATCGCCAGCCGGTCGGGCGCGACGTGACCGGCATCGACGAGGAGGCGCGCGCACGCGACGAAGTCGGTGAACGTGGTGGTCTTGGCCAGCTCCTTGCCGCCCTCGTACCACGGCCGCCCCAGCTCTCCACCGCCGCGGACGTGGGCGATCGCCACGACGAACCCCCGGTCGAGCAGGCTGATGCGGCTGGTGGCGAAGTGCGGGTCGTTGGGGATCTCGTAGCTGCCGTACCCGGTGAGCAACCCGGGCGCGGTGCCGTTGACCGGGGTGTCGACGTGGCGGACGAGTGAGATCGGCACCGCGATGCCGTCCTCTGCGGTGGCCCACAGGCGCTCGGCGACGTACCGCGTCCGGTCGTAGGGCCCGTGCACCGGGTGGTCGCGCACCTCGGACTCCTTGAGGAGTCGACGCTCCCCGGTGGCGAAGTGGTACTCCCACACCGACGGCGGGCTGGTCAGCGATTCGTAGCCGAACCGGATGCGGTCGGTGTCGGCGTCCGGGGCGTCCTCGGCACCCACGTCGTAGAGCGGCTCGTCGAACTCCAGCTCGCGCGCCGGGCCGAGCAACCCGCCGGGCAGCCGGTCGCACACGCGGATGCCGGGCAGCCCGGCCGTGCGGTGGCTGACGACGAGGGCGGCGTCGTAGACGGCCACGTCCACCAGCCGGGTGTCGGGGTCGTGGGCCAGCACGGTCTCCCACGGGGCGTCCGGGGTCGCGAGGGGGACGCGGGCGAGGCTGAACTGCGGCGCGTCGTGGTTGTGGAGGATCCAGAGCGCGTCGGGCCCGACCTCCACCGCGTACTCCACCCCGGGGCGCCGGGGGGCCACGCAGCGCGGCGACGCGGTGGGGTCGGCGGCGGGCACGAGATGGGTCTCCGACGTGGTGCGGCTCGCAGCTTCCACCAGCACCCAGGCGTCGTCACGGCTGGAGCCGACGCCCAGCCAGAACATGGCATCGGGCTCGGCCAGCACGAGGGCGTCGTCGTCGAGACAGCCGATGCGGTGGCGCCACACCTCGTGGGGGCGCCAGGCCGCGTCCACGCGGGTGTGGAAGATCCAGTCGTCGCCGGCCCAGGCGCCCCCGGCGCCGATGCCGGTGACGGTGTCGTCGAGGACGGCGCCGGTGGCGAGGTCGAGCACGACGAGGTCGTAGCGCTCGTCGCCGGTGTGGTCGACGGCGTAGGCGAGCCGGCGTCCGTCCGGAGAGACCTCCGACCAGCCGAGCGCCGAGAAGTCGTGGCCCTGCGCCAGCGCGTTGCCATCGAGGATGACCACCTCGTCGGGGTGGGGCTCGGTGACGTCGGGGATGGCGTCGCGCGAGGTGGCCGGCAGCCGGCACGACAACGGGTAGTCCAGCCCCTCCACGGTGCGGCTGTAGTACCAATAGGCCGTGCCGTCGCTGTGGGCGACGTGCAGCGGCACCGACAGGTCGGTCTGCTTCGTGCGTGCGCTGATGTCCTCGTACAGCTCCTCGCGCAGGTCGCTCAGGTGGGCCGTGAGGGCGTCCGCGTACGCGTTCTCCGCCTCGAGGTGGGTGGTGAAGGCGGGGTCGGTCTTGTCGGCCATCCAGTGATAGGGGTCCTCCACCGCGTCGCCGTGCACGAGTCGGGTGAACGGCCGCTGGGGGGCGCGTGGTGGGACAGGCAAGTTCGAAGACACCCGGACAGGCTAGTGGCCGCCTCCGACATTTGGGTGGGGTAGCTCGGCGTGACACAATGGCGAGTGCGCCAGCCGTTGACAAGACCCGGCCGACGCACGCCCTAGCAGCTACATCCCGGGGGAGGGGCCTAGGTGACTCCACGCGCCACGTCCGCAGCGTCCACCACGTCGTCCAGCAAGGCAAAGCCGACCCGCAGCCGCAGCAAGGCGGCGGCGGAGGCGTCCGACGACACCACCGACAACGTGACTGCGCTGCCGCAGCGAGGCCGCAAGCCGGCCGCTGGCAGCGCGCGTCGTGCGAAGACCGACGAGGCGGTGCCGACTGAGACGGGCGACGCCCCCGGCGAGGACGAGGCGCCCGACGACTTGGCGGACGAGGACATCGCGCTGGACGCGGTCGAGGGCGGAGAGGCCGACACGCCGACCGTCGCCGAGGTGCTGAGCCCCGAGCGGCTGCAGGACGTCAAGTTCGCCCGCGAGGGCGACGAGGTCGTCCTGACCGTGGGCGGCAAGAAGCGCAGCCTGGACGACGTCGACGAGAACACCTTCGACCAGAGCGAGGCCGCGAAGGAGGAGAAGGAGCTCACCGAGGACGAGGGCTTCGTCGTCTCCGACGCCGACGAGACCGACGAGCCGGAGCAGCAGGTCATGGTGGCCGGTGCCACGGCCGACCCGGTGAAGGACTACCTCAAGCAGATCGGCAAGGTCGCGCTGCTGAACGCCGAGCAGGAGGTCACGCTGGCCAAGCGCATCGAGGCCGGCCTGTTCGCCGACGAGTCGCGGACCGAGGGGCGCGTCAAGGCCAAGGACGCTGAGGACTTCGAGTGGATCGCCGAGGACGGCCGCCGCGCGAAGAACCACCTCCTCGAGGCGAACCTCCGCCTCGTGGTGTCGCTCGCCAAGCGCTACACCGGCCGCGGCATGCTCTTCCTCGATCTGATCCAAGAGGGCAATCTCGGCCTCATCCGCGCGGTCGAGAAGTTCGACTACACCAAGGGCTACAAGTTCTCGACCTACGCGACGTGGTGGATCAAGCAGGCCATCACGCGCGCCATGGCCGATCAGGCCCGCACCATCCGCATCCCGGTGCACATGGTGGAGGTCATCAACAAGCTCGCGCGCGTCCAGCGGCAGATGCTGCAGGACCTGGGCCGCGAACCCACCCCGGAGGAGCTCGCCAAGGAGCTCGACATGACCCCCGAGAAGGTCGTCGAGGTGCAGAAGTACGGCCGCGAGCCGATCTCGCTGCACACGCCCTTGGGCGAGGACGGCGATTCGGAGTTCGGCGACCTGATCGAGGACTCCGAGGCCGTCGTGCCGGCCGAGGCCGTGAACTTCACGCTGTTGCAGGAGCAGCTGCACGACGTGCTCGACACGCTGAGCGAGCGCGAGGCTGGCGTGGTCAGCATGCGCTTCGGCCTGACCGATGGCCAGCCCAAGACCCTCGACGAGATCGGCAAGGTCTACGGCGTCACCCGCGAGCGGATTCGCCAGATCGAGTCCAAGACGATGAGCAAGCTGCGGCACCCGTCGCGCTCGCAGGTGCTTCGGGACTACCTGGACTGACGTGCCCCACATCCGGCAGGCGACCCCGCTCGACCTGCACGCCATGGCGGTGATGAAGGACGCGGCGTGGTGCGAGAGCTACGCCGACCTGCTGCCCGCCGACGTCCTGGCGGGCCTGTCGTCCCGACGCCCCGGGGTCGTCGCACACTGGGAGAGCCGGATGCTCGACGGCGGCTACTTCTGGGTCGCCGAGGACGCCGCCGGCATCGCGGGGCTCTCCCACGCGGGCGCGGCGCGCGACGCCGAGGCCGGCATCGCCCTGGAGCTCGAGATGCTGTACCTCCTCGACCGGGTCAAGGGCACCGGGCTCGGCCAAGCCCTCCTTCACACCACCATCGGGGACGCCGACGCCTACCTCTGGGTGCTCGAGGGCAACGAGCGGGCGATCGCGTTCTACCGCCGCGAGGGGTTCGTGCCCGACGGGGGCATCCAGGACGTGCGCGGCCTGCCCGGGATCCGCGAGATCCGCATGGTGCGGCGGGCCGGCGCTGAGGCCGATTGACAAGCCCACCCACGGGTCTGAGCGGCAATCAAGGCCGCCGGTCAGCGCGGCGAGGTCGTCGGCGGGGACCGACGCCGCCCCGCGATGCTCCGCGCACCTCAGCTCCCTGCCCGCGTGGTCGCGTCCCTGCCCAAGCGGCTGCCTCCCTACCCGAGCGGTCGCCTCCCTGCCCTAAGCCGACCCCCCTAGCGTTGCAACAACAGGGTCGTGGAACTGGGATGGGGTGGCGACGGACTTGGCAGGGTGGCGACGGTTTTGGCAGGGTGGCGACGGCTTCGGCAGGGTGGCAGCCTCCCTTGGGGGACGCCCGTTCCCCACGATGCCGGGTTTCCCAGGCCGCGGACGATGGAAGAGCCGATCCCCACCGATCATGGGGTGGGGCCCAGGTCGCCAGCACCCCCATCGGACTCGATCCGGGATCGCGCCCCTCGGCGGCACGCCCGGGCACGGCCTCGTCGGCAATGGACTGCCGATTTGCAGCCCGATTGGGCAACGGATCGCCGCGCCCGGAGCAAGGTCGTTCGGAGGTGAGACCATTTCCCCGGTGCCTCGACAGAGACGCAATGAACTCCGTGGCTGCCTGCTCAGCTGGAGTACGTCCACTCCCATCCGCCCGAGGTCTGCCCCGGAAGTCGGAGGATCACGGCCCCCGATGTGTAGGCCGTGTCGAGGACGACCTTGCCCTCGAGGTGCTGTCCTGGGTCGATCTGCCCGGGCAGGGACACCGCTTCGCCCAGACAGCTCCACCCGTTGCCGATCGAGCTGTTCTCCGTCGTGCCGTCCGGCCCGATGACGGTCCACGAGCTGGAATCGAAGAACACCGGAGACTCGGCTGGGTCCCAATCACTGGCCGTCGTCACGTCCAGCGAAAGCGCCAGGTAGTTGCCGTGCTCCGGTGCCTGCTCGAACGGGGACGTGCACTGCGGGTTCACCTCGATCTGGGTCACCGTGAAGTCGAGGAGGAGGTTCCCCGCCTCGTCCGTGACGTCCGCCCGCTGCCCGATCTCCTTCACCACGTCCCCTCGGGTGCTTGACGCGGAGGATGTATCGGCGGGCGTTGGCGTCGTTGCGACGGTGGGCGCTGGCGTCAGTGAGCCGGTGGGCATCGGGGTCTGCCCAGTCGATGCCGGCGGACGGGTCGTCATGGGTGCTTCTTCCGGCGCCGGCGTGGCTGACGAGCATGCTGCCAGGGCCATCAGCAGGCGGCCGCAAGGATGCGTTTCATGGTGAACTTCCCCCAGTGTTCGACGGTGACACCGCATCGTAGGGTGCGTGACCTCGCCGGGACCAACCCACCTCACCGCGTCCCGGCCCACAGATCCGACACCCGTCGCTGAGCGCGTCACCCGGCGGGGCGCTCGGTCTCCGGATGGCCGGTCACCACGACCATTTCGACCGGCGTCACGGGCAGCTGGTGGGTCGCGGTCACGGTTCCGGAACTCAGGTCGACGACGCTCACCGTGTGGGCGGCGGCGTCCGTGACGTAGGCCAAGCCGTCGGCTGCCTTGACCAGCGGGCCGGGATCCTGCCACCTGGCCTTCTCCTCCCACGGGGCGATCACGGGCACCTCGTGCCGCACTGAGCCCTGCTCGTCCAAGACCTTGAGCTCCCCGTCATAGGTGAGCACCAGCGCCTCGCCCTGCGACCCGCGGGCGAACGAGCGGAACCAGTAGGGCGACCCGAGATCCACGAGATCGAGTTCGTTGGTCCGCGTGTCGATGAGGGCGATCCGGGTGGGGCGTTCGACCGGGTCGGCGTCCGGATCCACCTTGTAGTCGCCCAGCACGACCGACGAGGCCTCGTGGCCGAACAGGTTGCCCGAGCGGGCGTAGGCGTCCGGCACGGCCACCTTGTGCCACGCCCCGTCCCGCAGCACCACCGGGCCGTTGGTGCAGCCGAGCGCGACAACGTCGCCGGACGCCGTCGGCGCGGCAGCGGCCTCGCCGTGCACGCCGGGGCAGTCGGTGGTCTCCGCGACGACCGCGCCGTCGCGCAGCACCTGGACGGTGCGCCGCTCGTCCTCGGTGCCCTGCGTGGTGAGCAGGCTGCCGTCGGCCAGCACCATCGCGACGCCGTGGTGCGGGGCGTCGGTGGCGTGGTGCTCGACATGTCGCAGCGGATCGCCCACGAAGCGCGCATCCATCACCTGGATGGAGCCCGTTCCATCCGCGAACAGCGTCGTGCGGCCGGCGTGGGTGACGACGTAGCCGGCGTGGGGCGCGAGGAAGGTGGTACGGGTCAGGCCGATCTCGGAGGTGTAGAAGTGGTGGTGATCGCCGTGGGCCCGGGCCTGGATGCCGGCGTCGAACAGGCGGAAGACGTCGCCGTCGCTGACGAGCACGTGCCGGCCGTCACCGGCGTTGTTGAGCCGCAGGAACCCGGGGTGCGCCACGTCGGCCACGATCTCTCCGGTGGTGGCATCCAGGGTGAGCAACCCGCCGTCGTGGGCGATCACGAGACGCGGGCCGATCGAGGACACCTCCTTCTGGGGTCGAGGTGTCTCCTCCGCCGTCGTGGGGGATGAGGCGGCGGTGGGTGCGATCGCGGTCGGCGGTGTGGTCGCGCAGGCGGCGAGCCCCAACAGGCCCGTCGTCGCCACCCCAGTGGCGAGCAGGCGCAGCGGCGTTGTCATGGTCAGGGGACGGGTGTGGATGGTCGCGGACGACGTGGAGAGGCGTGGCATGCGCCCCACCGTAGCTGCATATGAGAATCGTTATCAAGTGAGAGGACGCGACAGGATCACCCGGCCGCATGCCGGCGGAACGTCGCCAGGGCCTCCTCGGAGAACAGCACGAAGCGGACGTCATCGACCCCTGCTGCCACGGTGTGGCGCGCCGCGTCCACCGCAATGCGGGCGACCTCGTCGGCGTCCCAGCCGTACACCCCGGCGCTGATCGCTGGGAAGGCCACCGACGCCGCCCCCAGACCGGCCGCGACCTCCAGCGACCGACGGAAGGCCGACGCGAGCAACGCGGGATCGGTCTGGCCCGCGTGATGGTTGGGGCCGACGGTGTGGATCACCCAGCGGGCGGGCAGGTCGAAGGCGTCGGTCGCCACCGCGTCGCCCACGGGCAGGCCGTCCCGCAGCGAGGTGCGCCGCAGCTCCCGGCACGCCGCGAGCAACCCCGGCCCGGCGGCGCGGTGAATCGCCCCGTCGACCCCGCCGCCGCCCAGCAGGGAGGAATTGGCCGCGTTGACGACAGCGTCGACCCGTTCGGTGGTGATGTCGCCGAGGTGGCAGGTGATGCTCCGCATGACGCCCATCCTGCCCCCTTCGTCGTTGTCGCGGTGGGAATGCGCCCGTCGGTGACGACGTTGCGGAAGGCATGTTCCCTGTTCCGCTCTCGGTCCTCGACCTCTCCACGGTGCGCGCCGGCGGCACGTCTGCGGACGCCCTCGCCGACACCTTCACCCTCGCGCAAGCCGCCGACCGGCTCGGTCTGGAGCGGTTCTGGGTGGCCGAGCACCACAACATGCCGTCCGTGGCCGCCACGACGCCCCCGGTGCTCATCGCCGCGGTGGCTGCCCGCACCGAGCGGATCCGCGTGGGCTCGGGCGGGGTGATGCTGCCCAACCACAGCCCCTACGTGATCGCCGAGCAGTTCGCCGCGCTCGAGGCCATGCACCCCGGCCGCATCGACCTCGGGATCGGTCGCGCGCCGGGCGCCGACCAGATCACCGCCTGGGCGCTGCGCCGCACCCAGGAGGGCCTGGGCCACGAGGAGTTCGACGAACACCTGCGCCTAGTGCGCGCGTGGCTCAGCCCGTCCGGCGTCCGCACCGGCCTGGGCACCACGCTGACCGCGACGCCTGCGGCGTCCAGCTACCCCGATCTCTGGCTGCTCGGCTCCTCGGACTACTCCGCCCGCCTGGCCGGACGCCTCGGCCTGCGCTACTGCTACGCCGGGCACTTCGGGCAACTCGACCCGGCGGCCGTGATCGCCCTCTACCGCGACGCGTTCGTCCCGTCGGCCGACCTGGCCGAGCCGTACCCGATGGTCTGCACGTCGGTCATCACCGCGCCGACGCCCGAGGAGGCGGACTGGCTCGCCGGCCCGGCGAAGGTCATGTGGCTGGGCTTGCGCACCGGACGCCTGGAGCCGATCGTCACGCCCGAGGAGGCCGCCCACCGGCTCGCCGCCCACGACGCCGCATCCCTGGTGGCCACCAAGTACGTCGGCACCCCGGACGCCGTCCGGGAGGGCCTGGCCGAGCTGGTCGCCGACGCAGGCCTGGCCGAGCTGATGGTCACCGCCACCGCGCACGACGTCGCCACCCGGGTGGCCATGCTGGAGTCGCTGGCGGCCTGATCCCGGGCCCCCGACGTCGGCCTGCATGCAGCAGGGCCCGGCACCGCGTGCGGTGCCGGGCCCTGTCCGGTTCGGGGGACTCGTCAGGACAGCTTGCTGGTCTCGTCGTGGATGTTGAGCGCGACCTGCTTGAGCTTGTCGGAGTGCGCCCGTCCGTGGTGGCCGCAGAACAGCAGCTCGCCGCCGGAGGGGAGGGTGACGCGGACGTAGGCCTGAGCGCCGCAGCGATCGCAGCGGTCGGCGGCGGTGAGCCCGTCCAGAACGGTCGTGGTCATCGGCCTTCCTTTCATCGGCGGTCCAAGTCGGTGACACCGGGTTCAACGCCGCCGTGCGGAGGATTGTTCCCGACGCCCCTGACGGTACTCGCTGCGCACAACATTCCCGGCGACGACGCACGATCGTCACACGTTCGTGTCCTGGCGGAGGCCGCCCCGCGACCCCCGGACGGTCGCGGAGTGGGTCACCAAGGTTGTCGGAGAGCCCCGGTACGCTGCGGGGCGTGACGACGACCCAGACGAAGCCGAAGGCCGAGAGCCGCGAGTACGAGGCCCGGCACCTGTTGGTGCTGGAGGGCCTCGAGGCGGTGCGCAAGCGGCCGGCCATGTACATCGGCTCCACCGACACCCGCGGCCTCATGCACTGCATGTGGGAGATCATCGACAACGCGGTGGACGAGGCGCTGGCCGGGTTCGGGCAGCGCATCCGGGTCACGCTGCACGCCGACGGGTCGGTGCAGGTGGACGACGAGGCCCGCGGCATGCCGGTGGACATCGAGCCGCGGACGGGCCTGTCGGGCGTCGAGGTGATCTTCACCAAGCTGCACGCCGGCGGCAAGTTCGGCGGCGGCTCGTACAACGCGACCGGCGGTCTGCACGGGGTGGGGGCGTCCGTCGTGAACGCGCTGAGCGCGCGGCTGGACGTGGAGGTCGACCGCAACGGGGCGACCTGGCTGATGTCGTTCAGGCGCGGCGTCCCCGGCGTGTTCGACGGCGAGGGCCCGAACGCCGCGTTCACCCCCGACAACACCCTGCACAAGGGCAAGCGCGTGGCCAAGGGACGCACCGGCACCCGCATCCGCTACTGGCCCGACCGGCAGATCTTCTTGGCCGACGCCGAGCTCTCCGGCACCCAGCTCGCCCAGCGGGCCCGCCAGACGGCCTTCTTGGTGCCGGGCCTCGAGATCGCGGTCGACGACCGGCGCGTCGCCGGCGCCGAGCGCGTCGACACGCACCTCCACACCGGGGGCATCTCGGAGTTCGCGGACTTCCTCGCCGAGGGGACGCCCGTCACGGACGTCTGGCGGCTGGGCGGCGCGGACCGCTTCACCGAGACCGTCCCGATGCTGGACGATGCCGGGGCGATGACCCCCACCGATGTCGAGCGTGACCTGGAGGTCGACGTCGCGCTGCGCTGGAGCGACACCTACGACACGAAGGTGGTCTCCTTCGTGAACATCATCGCCACCCCCAAGGGGGGCACGCACGTGCTCGGCTTCGAACGCGGGCTGGTGCGCGCCGTCGGCAAGGCGCTGGATGGCACCCGGCTGTTGAAGGCCGGCGAGGAGGTCGTCAAGGAGGACATTCTCGAGGGGCTGACGGCCGTGGTCACCGTCCGGCTCGCCGAGCCCCAGTTCGAGGGGCAGACCAAGGAGGTGCTCGGCACGCCTCCGGTGGCCCGGCTCGTCACCCGCATCGTGGAGCAGGAGCTGCTGACCCTCCTCACCTCCACCAAGCCGACGCAGCGAGGGCAGTCCCGCGCCGTGCTCGAGAAGGCGGTGGGGGCGGCCCGAACCCGCGTGGCCGCCCGGGCGCACAAGGAGAACCAGCGGCGCAAGAACGCGCTGGAGTCGAGCAGCCTGCCGCCCAAGCTGGCCGACTGCCGCAGCAACGACGGGGACCGCACGGAGCTCTTCATCGTCGAGGGTGACTCGGCGATGGGGACGGCCAAGATGGCGCGGAACTCCGAGTTCCAGGCGCTGCTCCCGATTCGGGGCAAGATCCTCAACGTGCAGAAGGCGTCGGTCGGCGACATGCTGAAGAACGCCGAGTGCGCCGCCATCATCCAGGTGGTGGGGGCCGGGTCGGGCCGCTCGTTCGACCTGGACGCCGCCCGCTACGGCAAGGTGATCTTCATGGCGGACGCCGACTCCGACGGCGCGCACATCCGAACGCTGCTGACGACCCTGTTCTTCACCTACATGCGCCCGCTGCTCGAGGCGGGCAAGGTCTACACCGCCGTGCCGCCGCTGCACCGGTTCGAGCTGACGAACCCGCGCAAGGGCCAGGAGAAGTACACCTACACCTACACCGAGGCCGAGTACCAGCGAAAGCTCGCCGAGCTCACCAAGAGGGGCACCGGGTTCAAGGAGCCGCAGCGCTATAAGGGTCTGGGGGAGATGGACGCCGAGCAGCTCAAGGAGACCACGATGGACCCGCGGTTCCGGACGCTGCGCCGCATCACCGTGGAGGAGGGGGAATCGCTGCAGCAGGCCGTCGCGACCTTCGAGAAGCTCATGGGCAACGAGGTGGCCCCCCGCAAGGAGTTCATCATCGAGGGTGCCTACGCCCTCGACGCGGAACGCATCGACGCCTGAGGCAGCAGGCGTCCCAGCGACGGCCGCCCCGGGGTGGACGGCGGACCGCAGCCGCCCGCCGCGTCGCTACGATCCAGCCCATGGAAGCCGAGCCGTTCGCAGATCTCCTCGCCGCCAACCGGCGCTACGCCAACAGCGCACCCCGCGGCTTCGACGGCATCGCGCACGCGGGCGTCTTGATGATCACGTGCATGGACTCACGCCTCCAACCCCTGGAGATGGTGGGGCTGATGCTCGGCGAGGCGAAGTTCCTGCGCACCCCCGGGGCCCGGGTCACGCCCGATGCGCTGGTGGGCTGCGTGCTCGGGGTGCACCTGCTGAGGGTCGACCGCATCCTGGTCGTCCACCACACCAAGTGCGCTGCCGCAGCGGCCGACAGTGCCGGCATCCGGGAACGCATCCTCCAGGTGTCCGGCCTGGACGCCGGAGACTTCGACTTCGGCACCGACCCCGACCAGGAGGGCCGGCTCACGGCCGACGTCGCCCTGCTGCGCGAGCACCCCCTGGTGGCGGGCCGCGCCGAGGTGGGCGGCTTCCTGTACGACGTGGACACCGGCCTGCTGGAGCAGCGGGTCTGACTCAGCCGGCGGCGGGGGCGTCCGCCTCGGGGTGGCGCCGGGACGCGACGCCGGCGATGGGCTGGACCGCCGGCGTGCCCGAGCCGTCGCGCCGGCCCGTGGCGGGCGGCAGGTCGACCGGCGCACCGGACGCCGCCGCCGCGATCACCGGAATCGCCCCCACGTGGGCCAGCACGATCGCGTCCTCGCCCTTCAGGAAGCGGTGGCAGCGGACGCCGCCGGTCGCCCGGCCCTTGGGCGGGTACTCCGAGAACGGGGTGACCTTCACCGAACCCGATTCCGTACCGGGCAGCGCCGAGGCCGAACCCGACACCGTCACCACGACCGCGTCGTCGCCGACCGCGCCGAAGAACACCGCCTTCTGACCGGCCGCGAGCTTGATGCCCGCCATGCCGGCACCGGCGCGGCCCTGGGCGCGCACGGCCGCGGCCGGGAAGTGCAGGAGCTGGGCGTCGGAGCTGACGAACGTGAGCTCGGCGGTCTCGTCGGTCAGCTCGACCGCGCCGATCACGGCGTCGCCCTCCTCGAGGCGGATGACCTCCCAGGCGTCCTTGTTGGTCAGCACCTCGGGGTTGACGCGCTTCACGACGCCGCGCTCGGTGCCCAGCGCCCAGGTGGCGTCCGCCCCGAGCCGTGTGAGCGCCAACGGTCGCTCCCCGGCGGCGAGGTCGAGCAGTTCGGACGCCAGCGTGCCGCCCTGCAGATTGGGGGCGTCGGCGGTCAGCGCCACGCTCGGCAGCTCGATGGCATGGGCGCGCAGCACCCGCCCCGCCGAGGTCAGGACGCCGTACTCGCCCCGCGCCGTGGTGCGGATCGCCGAGACGATCACGTCGTGCTGGGCGCGGCGTCCGCCGCTCGGCAGCGCCTCCGGGCTGTCGACGCGCGCCAGCAGGCCCGCCGAGCTGAGCATGACGGTGCAGGGGTCGTCGGCCACCTCCAGCGGCGTGGCGGCGGCGGTGACGGTGGTGCCGCCGCCGGCGAGCAGCACCGTCCGACGCGGAGTGCCGTGGGTGCGCGCCATCGCGTCGAGCTCGGCGGCGACGAGCGCCCGCAGCGCCTCGTCGCTGCCGATGATCTCGTCCAGCTCCGCGAGCCGGGCCAGCAGCTCGTCGCGTTCGGTCTCCAGCTCGATGCGGCTGAACTTCGTGAGGCGACGCAGCCGGAGGTCGAGGATGTAGGTGGCCTGCAGCTCGGTGAGGTCGAACACCTCCATGAGCCGGGTGCGGGCCGCCTCGGCGTCGTCCGAACCCCGGATGATCGCGATCACGTCGTCGATGTCGACGATCGCCAGCAACAGACCCTCGACGAGGTGGAGCCGGTCGGCGGCCTGCTGCCGCAGGTACCGCGTCCGCCGCAGCGTCACGTCGAGGCGGTGGTTGGCGTAGACGACCAGGGCGTCGCGCAGCGACAGCGTCTGCGGCTGGCCCTCGACGAGGGCCACCATGTTGATGCCGAAGCTGTCCTCCAGCTTGGTCAGCTTGTAGAGCTGCTCGAGCAGCGCGTCGGGATTGATGCCGTTCTTGACCTCGATGACCAGGCGGGTGCCGTTGACGAGGTCGGTGAGGTCCTTGATGTCGGCGACGCCGGTGATCTTCTTGTTCTGGTGCAGCGTCTTGATCTGCTCGATGATCCGCTCGGGGCCGATCATGTACGGCAGCTCGGTCACGACGATGCCGCGGCGGCGCGGGGAGGTCTGCTCGATGCGGGCTGTGGCGCGGATGCGGAAGACGCCGCGGCCGCTGGCGTAGGCGTCCGCGATGCCCTCCAGACCGACGATCTTGCCGCCGGTGGGCAGATCGGGGCCGGGTACGAACCGCATCAGGTCCTCCACCGTGGCGTCGGGGTGCTTCAACAGGTGCTTGAGCGCCTGGACGACCTCGACGAGGTTGTGTGGCGGGATGTTGGTGGCCATGCCGACCGCGATGCCGGTCGAGCCGTTCACGAGCAGGTTGGGGAACGCCGCGGGCAGGACGACGGGCTCGGTGCCGCGGCCGTCGTAGTTGGTCTTGAAGTCGACGGTGTCGGCGCCGATGTCGGCCACCATGGCGGACGCCGCCGTCGCCATCCGGCACTCGGTGTAGCGCATCGCCGCGGGGCCGGCGTCCAGCGAACCGAAGTTGCCGTGGCCGTCGACGACCGGCAGCCGCATCGCCCACGACTGCCCCATGCGCACGAGCGCGTCGTAGATCGCCGAGTCGCCGTGGGGGTGCAGCTTGCCCATCACCTCGCCGACGACGCGGGCGCACTTCACGTGCGGGCGGTCGGGCCGCACCCCCATGTCGTCCATCGAGTACAGGATGCGGCGCTGCACCGGCTTCAGCCCGTCGCGGGCGTCGGGCAGGGCGCGGGCGTAGATGACGGAGTACGCGTACTCGAGGAAGCTCGTCTCCATCTCGGAGGTGACGTCGATGTCGATGATCTTCTCGACCAGCTCGTCCTCGCTCGGCCCTCGGGTGACCACGTGACCCCTTCCCGGCGCCCGTTCGGCGCCCTCGACCGCGCCCGGGCGGGCGCGCGAACCATGGTAGGGGGCCCGGACGCCGGCGTCCGGACGCCGCACCGGGCGCCGGGGTGCCTCAGAGCAGCCCGAAGCGTTCGCGCGCCATCTGCAGCAGGCCGCGCCCATCGGGGGCGCGCACGACGGGGACCGGGGTGGGGCCCTCGTCCTCCAGCAGCGGCTCGGTCGTGCCGTGGGCGAGGACGTGCTCGGCGGGCGACAGCTGGCGCAGCGCGATGCCCAGCACGCGATGGGGGTTCGCGGAGGCGAACTCGCTGTAGATGTCCGGGTCGTGCTGGCCGTCGTCGCCGACCAGGAGCCAGCGCAGGTGGGGGAAGTCGACGCTGAGCTGCAGCAGCGACATGCGCTTGTGCTCCTGACCGGACCGGAACCAGCCCGTGTTGGTGGGCCCCCAGTCGGTCAGCAGCATCGGACCCTCGGGGTAGCGGTGGCGGCGCATGAAGCGGCGCAGGAAGCCGTGCGTGTTCCACGCGCCGGTGGAGAGGTAGAGCACCGGCGCGCCCGGGTGACGGGTGAGGAAGGCGTCATAGAACAGCGCCATGCCGGCCACCGCCTGGCGGGCCGATTCGGTGCGGATGAACGAGTTCCACGCCGCGATGAAGGGGCGGGGCAGCATGGTCGTCAGGATCGTGTCGTCGATGTCGCTCACCATCCCCACGGTCGCGTCGGGGTTGACGACGAGCACCGGCACCTGCGCCGACGAGTCACCGGACTCCACGGTGGCCATCACCCATCCGGGTTCGGACCCGTGGTTGCGAACCCGGTGGTCGACGTAGCCGCCCCGGTCGGTCGTGCCGTGCACCTCGGCGTCGCCGAGCCGGATCGTGTACCGGGCGTGGACGCAGGCGGCGTTGAGGAAGTTGCGCCAGCCCCGCCTGGCCAGGAACTCCTCGGCGACCTTGCCGAGTTGCGTCTCGCTGAACGTCGGGCTGAGCACCACCCGTGCCAGGACCCGAGCGAACCCGTCGTCGCCGTACGCCGTGTAGGGGATCACCTGTTCGGTCCACCCCAGCGAGCGGAAGAACTGTTCGGCACGGCGGTCGATGAACATCTCGACGCGGGCGGCGAAGAACGGGCGATTGCTCATGGGACCCCACCGTAACGGACGCCGTCACCCCCCGGACGCCGCCGCGTCCGTTTCGTCGCCACCGCGCGGGGTGCGAGAATGCACGCCATGACGACGCCACAACTGCCCCGCGACCTGCACGAGGCCATCGTCGCCTCGGGCTACTTCCCGGAGTTCGTGGCGGCCACGGTGCTCCAGGCGGTGGGCGACGAACAGGTGGTCGACTCCCTGGTGCACCACGAGGCCACGTTCACCGCCAGCGAGGTGCACCGCCACGTCACCGTCCTCGTCGTGACCCCGGCCCGGTTCATCGTTGCCCACACCGACGACGGCGACGGGGTCCCCGGCACGCCGGGCCAGGCGTTGACGACCACGGAGGTCGTCGGACTCTCCCGCGTCCGGTCGGTGGCCCTCACGCAGGTGGCGGCGCAGCCCGAGAAGTTCGGACGCGGCCGCGGCGGCATCGCCGAGGCGTGGCTCGTCGTGAACTGGGGGGCGGTGCGCCGCGTCGAGATCGAGCCGGCCGCCTGCGCCGACCCGACCTGTGACGCCGACCACGGCTACACCGCCCAGGACCTGACCGACGACCTGAGCGTGCGGATGAGCGCCGCCGCCGACGGGGACGCCGCGCTGGCCGGCCTCGTGCGCCTGGGCTCGCTCCTGCAACGCAGGTGCGTCTGACGTGGCCGAACCCGAGCCGAACGAGCAGCCCTGCGTGCCCGACTACGGGCGCTCGACCCTCGCCGACGTCTTCGGCAGCGTCGCCACGTCCCTGGGGGTGAGCGGGTGGCCCGACGCCTTGGGCCTGCCGCGGTCCGCACGCTGGGTGATCCTGCTCGTGGACGGCCTGGGGGACGCCAACCTGGCCGCCGCGGCCGACTGCGCGCCCTACCTGGCGGGGCTGCGCGAGGCGCAGGGTCGCACCCTCACCAGCGGCGCGCCGAGCACCACCGCGACGAGCATCACCAGCCTCGGCACGGGGCTGACCCCCGGGGAGCACGGCATCGTCGGCTATTCGTTCCGCAACCCCGTCTCCGGTGGGGTGCTGAACGCCCTGTCCTGGCAGCGGGGGCTCTCCGCGCTGGACGTGCAGCCGCGCCTGACGGGCTTCGAACGCCTGGCCCGTTCGGGGGTCGACCTCACCAATGTCGCCCTCGCCCGGTTCGCGGGCACGGGGCTGACCGAGTGCGCCCTGCGCGGGGCCCGGTTCGTGCCGGTGCCCGACGAGGGTGACCACGCGTCCCGCATCGGGTGGGTGGCCGACGCCGCGGCGTCCGGGGACGCGTCCCTGGTCTACTTCTACGAACGCGAGCTCGACCACACCGGGCACGGTGAGGGCTGGCAGTCCAGCGCGTGGCGCCACGCGCTGCGCCGCGTGGACACCTTGGCGCGGCGGCTGCGCGAGGCGCTGCCCGACGACGTCGCGCTGCTGGTGACGGGGGACCACGGCATGGTGGACTGCCCCCGCGACCGGTGGGTGGTGGCCGAGGACGTGCCCGGCCTGCTCGACGACGTCACCCTGTTCGCCGGCGAGGGACGCTTCCGGCAGGTCTACGCGGAGCCGGGCCACGTGGTCGGCGTCGCGCGGCGGTGGTCGTCCGTCCTGGGCGAGCGGGCCTGGGTCGTGACCCGGGACGAGGCGATCGACGCCGGCTGGTTCGGCCCGGTGCAGCCCCGCCTGGCATCCCGGATCGGCGACGTGCTCGTCGGCGTGCGCGACGACACCGCCGTCATGACGCGCCGCCAGCCCAACGAGTTCGGACTCGTCGGCATGCATGGCTCCCTCACCGACGCCGAAATGCGCGTCCCGCTGCTGGTGGGGTGACGTGGCCGCCCTGATCTACTTCACCGGGCCGATGAACTGCGGCAAGTCGACCCTGGCCCTCCAGGTGGACGACACCGAACGCTCCGCCGGACGCCGCGGCCTGCTGTTCACCTGCTGCGACCGCGGCGGCGAGGCCGTGATCTCCTCCCGCATCGGCCTGGCGGCGCCGGCGGTGGAGGTCACGCCCGGCCTCGACCTGTGGGCCCACGTGGCCGCCGAGCTGACCGCGGGGCGCCGCATCGACTACCTGGTCTGCGACGAGGCGCAGTTCTACACCGCCGCGCAGGTGGACGACCTTGCGCGCATCGTCGACGAGTTCGGCATCGACGTGTCGTGTTTCGGCATCCTGGCCGACTTCCGCACCTGCCTGTTCCCGGGCTCTGCGCGGCTGGTCGAACTCGCGGACCGGATCGAGATGCTGCCGGCGCGGCCGCGGTGCTGGTGCGGCGCCGTCGCGACGCACAACGCCCGGCTCGTGGACGGCGCCATGGTCACGGAGGGCGCCCAGATCGCCGTCGGTGACACCGACACCGTCGCGCCGGGGCGGGTCACCTACGAGGTGCTGTGCCGGCGTCACCACCGCCTGCGGCTGCCGCGAGCCCGCAGCGGGGTCGCGCAGCCCGAACCGCTCCCCTTCGAGGGGGGCTGAGCTCCGTCTTGAGGCTCAGTCCTGGGGCTCAGTCCTGGGGTTCAGTCCTGCTGGCGCGGGGTGGGGCCGCCGAAGACGATCTCGTCCCAACTGGGCACCGAGGCCCGCTTCTTGCGCGGGCGCGGCTTGGGCAGCACGGGCGCGGGGTCGATGTCGTCGATCAGGGACAGCTGCTCCGGTTCCTCCGACGACGCAGCCGGCGCCGGCAACTCGGTGGACGCCCAGACGTCCTCGGCGCCCACGTCCTCGGCCGCCACATCAACCGGCGGTTCGGGATCGTCGTCGGACTCCGTCTCCGCCTCGTTGCCGGGGCGGTCGTCGGCGTCGGCGGAGGGGACGGGAGCATCGTCCACCACGGGCAGGCTCTCCTGGATGGGCTGCACGAGGCCGGCGTAGATCTTCACCGAGTCCTCATCGAAGCTGGAGAGCATGTCGTAGAGCACGTCCATGTCGGTGTCGAGGGCCACGACGATGTCGGCGACGCCATCCACCTCGGTCAGCTCGGCCTCGAAGTACGCGTCGCGGGTCGGATCCTCCTCGGCCTCCCCGTCCGCCGACTCGGTCGTGTCGACCACGTCGGTGGGGGTGTCGTCGGTGGCGTCCGGCGCCGGGGGCGGGGTGTCGGCGACCGACGGGGTGGCGATGTCGGCGACGGCGTCCTGGGCGACGGGCGGCGCGAGCTCGGTGACAGTGGCCACGGCACCCGTGCCGGTCGCCGACGGCTCCGAGGGCGCTGCCGGCTCCTGGACCGCCCGCACCAGGGCCAGCTCGTCATCGAGCGGTGCAACGGCGGCCGGAGCAGCCACCGCGTCACCGATCAGTGCCCGGGCCTCGTCGTTCGCGGCCACGGCGAAGCGGCCGCCCTGGTCGTAGGTGAAGTCGGCGGCCGTTCCGGCGTCGGCGTCGAACACGGCGCGGACGCGCCAGCGCCGGTCCTCGAGCTTCCACGCGTCCCACGTAGCGGTGTCGGCGTCGATGCCGCGCTGGGCGAGGGCATCGGACACGGCCACGGCCAACGTGCGGTGGGAGGTCGTCTCGCCGCGACGCCGCACCGGGTGGGTGCGGGCCAGGCCGGCCACGTGCTCGCGCTCGGCGACCACCGGCAGTGCGAAGCCGGCGATCTGTTCGACGGGGACGCCGGCTGCCGCGGCGACCTCGTCGGGCGACTCTCCCGCGCGAATGCGCGCCTGGATGTCGCGGGGGCGCAGGGCACTGTCCATGTCTCTCGTTCTTCCGTGGGAGAAGGTTGCACCCGTAACCTACCCTGCACTCCGCAGCACTGGTTCCCAACACCCCGGGGCCGCCGACGGGCCCGCCCGGGTGGGCCCGGGTTTGACCAGTGTGATATATGTGCGTGCGACACACCGCCGCATCCGTCCACGATCGACCGGACAGAAAAGGAACCCATGGCCACCGACTACGACGCTCCTCGCAAGACCGATGAGGAGAGCGAAGACAGCATTGAAGAACTGAAGAGCCGGCGCAACGACAAGAACTCCGGCAAGGTCGACGAGGACGAGGTCGAGGCGGCCGAAGCCTTCGAACTCCCGGGGGCCGACCTCTCGCACGAAGAGCTCACCGTGCGCGTCCTGCCCCGGCAGGCCAACGAGTTCACCTGCGCGAGCTGCTTCCTGGTGAAGCACCGCAGCCAGGTGGCCGAGGAGCGCAACGGCCAGACGTACTGCGTGGACTGCGCCGGCTGACCACGGACCCATCATGCGCGCGGCCCCGCCCGGACGATCCGGGCGGGGCCGCGCGCGTCGGCGTTCCTGCTCAGGGGCTCAGAACTTGAGGTTGACCTGCCGGGCCGGGCTGGCCTGGCCGGTGAACGACGACCACCCCTTGGCCGCGACGCGGTTGATGAGCACCTGGGAGAGGCCCATGCCGAGAGCCACCACCACCACGCGCGCCACCGCCGCCCCGACCGGGGTCTCGGGGTCGTTCGGCTCCGGCGGATCGTCGTCGCCCGTCACGAACATCCAGGCGCGGTCCACGAGCTGCTTCGTCACGATGCCCGCGATGGCGGCGACACCGGTGGAGTAGAGGTTCCACACGATCTTCTGTGAGAGGTCCACGATCCCCGTCCTGCCTCGGGGAGGCCCGTGCGGCCTCCCGGTGGCCCCATCCTAGGGGCGACCCACCGCCAGCGGGTAGGTTGGGCGGGTGGCATATCGCGAGCGGCTCACCCCCCCGGTGTGGTGGTGGATCGTCGGCCTGGGCGTCGGCGTCCCCACGTTCTTCTTCATCGGATTCCTGGCCGGGCCATGGGTCGGCATCGCCGCCGGACTCGTGGCAGGGGTGGGCGTCGCCTTCGGCCTGGGGCTCATGGGCGCCACGGAGATCATGGTCGATGACGCGGGGGTGCGCGTGGGCCGCTCCCTGCTGACCTGGCCCTATGTCGGCGAGGTCACGGTGTTGGACGCCGCCGCCACCCGCGAGGCCCTGGGCACCGGGGCGGACGCCCGGGCCCACGTCGTCCAGCGGCCCTGGCTGGCCGAGTCGGTGCGCATCGCCGTGGCCGACCCCGCCGACCCGCACCCCTACTGGCTGGTGTCCAGCCGCTCCCCGGCGCGGGCCGCGGCGGCCCTGGGCCGTACGCGTCCGGTGGACGAGCGGGGATGAGCGGTGCCGAGCGGGTCGGCGTCCAGCTGCGCCGGCTGGACGCGGGCGTCCCGCTGCCGCGCTACGCCCATCCGGGCGACGCGGGCGCCGACCTGGCAACGCGCATCGACGTCACCCTCGAACCGGGGGAGCGCGCCCTCGTGCCGACCGGCATCGCCCTGGCCTTTCCGCCCGGGTGGGTCGCGCTCGTCCACCCCCGTTCGGGGCTGGCTGCCCGTTCGGGCGTCACGGTCGTCAACGCGCCGGGTACGGTCGATGCGGGGTTCCGCGGGGAGATCCAGGTCTGCCTGCTGAACACCGATCCCCGCCGCAGGGTGATACTGCGTCGGGGCGACCTGATCGCCCAGCTAGTCTTCCAACGCGTGGCGCAGGCGGTGTTCACCGAGGTGGACGACCTGCCGGCCAGCAGCCGAGGTGCGGGTGGGCACGGGTCGACCGGGGGAGTCGCCCACTGGGGTGCCCCCGGCACGCAGACGACGACGACGGAGGATGACGAGTGATCTTCGGACGCAAGGGCCGCAAGGACCCCGCGGGGGCCGGAACGGACGCGGACGTCGAGGTGACCCCGAACGACTCCGGGGTGGAGGCCGACGCGAACGAGGCGATGGAGGCCGACGCGGCACCGGACGGCCTCGCTGCCGAGGAGGCCGACGAGAGCGATGAGGTGACCGCCGAGGAGCGCGACGCCGTCAATCCGCGCGTCGACGGTCCGTTCGACCACGAGGAGGTCGACCTGGACGCCGACGCGGCGGAGCTGGAACGGCTCCAGGTGCGACGGGTCGCGTTCGGGCCGTTGATCGTCACCCAACCGCACGACCTGTTGCTGCAGGTGCAGGGGGACCAGAAGACGAACGCCGTCTACACCCTGCTCGCCCATCACGAGAACTCGGGGCTGGAGGTGGCGCTGTTCGCGGCCCCCCGCAGCGGCGGGTTGGCCGAGGAGCTCCGCGAGGACATCATCGAGGAGGCCACCCAGGCCGGGGGCAGCGCCGAGCGTGCCGAGGGGCCCTTCGGCACGGAGGTGCGGCGGGTGCTGCCGCTCACCGGCCCGGAGGGCGAACAGCTGTTCCACGTCTCACGCATCTGGCTCGTCGAGGGCCCCCGGTGGCTGCTGCGCGGCACGCTGATGGGCCAGGCGGGCCTCGTCGAGGGCGAGAAGCCGCCGGCCGACTTCTTCGTGGAGTTCTTCCGCAACCTCGTCGTGCGCCGTGATGACGCCCCCCGGTCGCCGGGGGAGATCATCCAGCTCGCCCTGCCCGAGGGCAGCGTCCGCGGGTAGGCACACCATGGGACTGTTTGACGGACTGCGCCGCGTCTTCGCGAGTGACGACGAGCTCACCTCGGCCGATCGGCACCGGCTGGCGGAGGCGACCGGCGCGGACGCGATCGCGGACGTCCGCGACCGTAGTGTCGTCACGCTGCGCGGCACCGTTGAGCAGCTCACCGTCCGGCCCAGGCGACCGCAGCCCTGGCTGGAGGCCCAACTGAGCGACGGCACCGGCCGGGTGACGCTGATCTGGATGGGGCGCCACGAGATCCCGGGCATCGAGGCCGGGCGCGAACTCCTCGTGCAGGGCCGCGTCGGTGTCAGCGACGGCGTCCGCCGCATCCACAACCCGCGCTACACCCTGCTCTGACCGCGGCTCACCCTGCTCTGACCGCGGCTCACCCTGCTCTGACCGCGGCTCAGCCCGCCGGGTCTCAGTCGTCCTCGTCGGGCGCCGGCTCGCGGCGGACGCCGGGGGAGAGGTACTGCGCCAACTCCGCCTCGAACTCGGGGTTGACCACGAACAGCAGCTCGTCGCCACCCTCGACGGCGGCATCCCGCTCGGGGGGTCGGGCGACGCCGTCGCGGATGATGGCGACCGGAACGGCGTCCCCGGGGAACCGCAGGTCGTCCACCCGGACGCCGACCGCCGGGCTGTCGTGGGGCAGGGTCATCTCGACGAGGTTCGACTTGCCGCCGTGGAAGCTGAACAGGCGCACCAGGTCGCCGACGGTGACCGCCTCCTCGACCAGCGCGCACATCAGGCGGGGCGTCGAAACGGCGACGTCGACCCCCCACACGTCGTCGAACATCCATTCGTTGCTGGGGTGGTTGACGCGGGCCACGGTGCGGGGGACGGCGAACTCGGTCTTGGCCAGCAGGCTGTGCACCAGGTTGGCCTTGTCGTCACCGGTCGCGGCGATGGCCACGTCGCAGCGGTCGATCCGCGCCTCCTCCAGCGAGTCGACCTCGCAGGCGTCGGCGAGCAGCCAGTCGGCGTCCGGAACGCTGTCGGTCTTGATCGCATGGGGATCGCGGTCGATGAGCAGGACGCGGTGGCCGTTGGCGAGCAGCTCGCGGGCGATCGATCGCCCGACGTTGCCCGCTCCGGCGATGGCGACGCGCATGGGGCCCCTTTCGGTGTCTTCGGTGGTGGTGGACGCGCGCGTCAGTGGCGCGGCGGGGGCGCGGCCAGGACGGACTCGATGCGCGAGACGTCGTCGTTGCCCGCTGCCACGAACAGCGTGTCGCCGTCCTGCAACAGGGTGGCGGCGTCCGGCACCAGGCCCTGACCGAAGCGCGAGAGGAAGGGCACCTTGGACCGGATGGCCGTCTCGATGTCGCCGATCCGTCGGCCCACCCAACCGTCGTGGGCGCCCAGGCGGAGCAGTCGGACCGTGCCCGCCGCGTCCCGCCACTCGGGCTCCGAGCCTTCGGGCACCAGCCGGCGCAGCACCTGGTCGGCCGCCCAGCGCACGGTGGCGACGGACGGAATGCCGAGCCGCTCGTACACCTCGGCACGCCCCTGGTCGTAGATGCGGGCCACGACGTTGTCGATGCCGAACGTCTCCCGGACCACCCGGGCTGCGAGGATGTTGGAGTTGTCGCCGCTGGAGACGGCGGCGAACCCGTCCGCCTGCTTGATGCCGGCGCTCACCAGAACCTTCTTGTCGAACCCCACGCCCTTGATCGTCCGGCCGTGGAAATCCGGCCCGAGCCGGCGGAAGGAGTCGGCGTTGATGTCGATGACGGCCACACTGTGGCCGCGCCGTTCGAGCGCCCGGGCCAACGACGATCCGACGCGTCCGCATCCCATGATCACGATGTGCACGTGACGAGGCCTTTCCCTGTCCTGCTCCCCACTCGTGACCCACGGGTGTGCGTCCGGCGGAAGCAGGTCTACAGTGTAGCCCCGTGAACGTCGCGGAATCGCTCAAGCGACTGCTGGTCGGCCGCAAACTGGCCAGCACCCAACTGGGGGAGACGCTGCTCCCCAAGCGCATCGCGTTGCCGGTTTTCGCCTCCGACGCCCTCAGCTCCGTGGCCTACGCCCCGGACGAGATCTTCCTGACGCTGAGCCTGGCCGGCATTGCCGGGTACGCCTTCAGCTGGCCGATCGCGGTCGCCGTCGCCGTGGTCATGCTCGTCGTGGTGTTGTCGTACCGCCAGACGGTGCATGCCTACCCCTCCGGGGGTGGGGACTACGAGGTGGCGACGGTGAACCTGGGCCGCCGCCCGGGCCTGGTCGTCGCGAGCGCGCTGCTGGTCGACTACATCCTCACCGTGGCGGTGTCGGTGAGTTCGGGCGTCCAGAACGCGAAGGCGATCTTCCCCCAGCTCGTCGGCCACGAGGGCATCTGGGCCGCGGCGCTGATCCTGCTGCTCATGACGCTCAACCTGCGCGGGGTGCGCGAGTCGGGCACGTTCTTCGCCATCCCCACCTACGGCTTCATGGTCGCCGTGATCGGGATGACGCTGTTCGGCGCCTTCCGGATCCTGGGTCTCGGAGAGGAGCTGCACGCCCCCACGGCCGACTACACGATCGTCGGTGACCCCTTCTACGGGTCACTGACGTCGATCGCCGTCGTCGTCCTGCTGGCGCGGGCCTTCTCGTCCGGTTGTGCCGCCCTCACCGGCGTGGAGGCCATCAGCAACGGCGTCCCGGCGTTCAAGGAGCCCAAGAGCCGCAACGCCGCCACCACGCTGGGGCTGCTCGGCGCGGTGGCGATCAGCATGCTCGGGGGCATCATCTGGCTGGCGAACGTGACCGGCACCAAGGTGATCGACGAGAGCTCCGGGGTGGTGCTGACCCGCGGCGAGGAGGTCGTCCGGCACACCGACACGATCATGGGTCAGCTCGCCGCCACCGTGTTCGACGGGTTCTACCCCGGCTTCCTGTTCGTCATCGCCATGACGATGATCATCTTGTTCCTCGCCGCCAACACCGCCTTCAACGGCTTCCCCGTGCTCGGCTCGATCCTCGCGCGCGACGGGTACCTCCCCAAGTCGCTGCACACCCGCGGTGATCGGCTGGCCTACAGCAACGGCATCATCCTGCTGGCGGTGGCGGCGTCCGCCCTCGTGCTGGTGTTCAACGCCAGCGTGACCGCCCTGATCCAGCTCTACGTCGTGGGTGTGTTCGTCTCCTTCACCCTCAGCCAGCTCGGCATGCTGCGTCACTGGACGCGGCACCTGCGCACGGAGGTCGACCCCGCCGCCCGCGCCCACATGGTGCGCAGCCGCGCCATCAACGCCGTCGGCCTCACCTGCACCGGCACGGTGCTCGTCATCGTCCTGGCGGCCAAGTTCATCTACGGTGCCTACCTGACGGTCGTGGCGATGGCGCTCCTCTTCGCGCTGATGTGGGCGATCCAGCGCCACTACGCGAAGGTGGCCCGGGAGACGGCGCTCGACCCGTCGGAGACGCGGACGCTGCCCAGCCGCGTCCGCGCTGTGATCCTGGTCAACGAGCTGAACAAGCCCGCGATGCGGGCGATCAACTTCGCCCGGGCCAGCCGCGCCAACACGATGGAGGCGGTCGTGGTCGCGGCCGACCCGGACGCCGTCGAGCAGCTCCGGGACGAGTGGGACGAGCTCAACCCGGGCATCACGCTCACCGTGATCGCGTCGCCGTACCGGCAGGTGGTGGCGCCGTTCCTGGCCTACGTGAAGGGCCTGCGATCGGGCAACCCGCGCGACGTCGTGATGGTGTACCTCCCCGAGCTGGTGGTGGGCCACTGGTGGGAGCGGCTGCTGCACAACCAGACGGGCCTGCTCATCAAGGCGCGGCTGGAATTCTTCCCCGGCGTGATGGTCACCGCCGTGCCCTACCAGCTGGCCTCCAGCCAGGTCGCGCTCGAACGGGCCGTGCGGTCGGACGCCGCCGCCTGGCGTCGTCCCGGGTCGGGGGCCGTCCACGTGGGAGCGCACCTTGACGACTGAGCTGGCCGTGGGGGACGTGGTCGGCCCGGTGCGGGTCGGACGCGTCGCCCACGGTGGGCACTGGGTCGCCCGCCACGAGGGGCGGGTGATCTTCGTGCGGCACACCCTCGAGGGTGAACTGGTGCGGGTGCGCATCACCGAGGTCGCGAAGCGGTTCGCGCGGGGCGACGCCATGGGCGTCGAGGAGGCGAGCCCCCACCGCGTGGCAGCGCCCTGCCCGGTGGCCGGGGTCTGCGGCGGGTGCGACCTGCAGCACGTCGCGCCGGCCCACCAGCGGGAGTTGAAGCGCCAGGTGATCGCCGAACAACTGGACCGGCTGGCCGGGGTGTCGTTCTCCGGGTCGGTCGAGGCCGTGACGCCCGAGGCGCTCGGGTGGCGCACCCGCGTCCGGTATCTCTCCGACGGCCGCGCCTGGGGGTTGCGCGCGCACCGCTCCCACACGGTGGTGCCGCTGCCCGAGCAGGGGTGCCTCATCGCGCGACCGCCGATCGCCCGTCCCGAGGTCGGCCCCGGGCCGGCCGGCTCCCAGCGCCTGGGCGTCGAGAGCCGCGGCGAGATCTCGGGGCCGGCCGTGCACTGGTTGGCTGCGGCGGGGGCGTCCGACGCCGTGCCCGATGCCGAGCCCGGCGCGGCGACGGCGCTGGAGGAGGGCGGGCCGGGCGTCGTGGTGGAACGCGCTGCGGGACGGACGTTCCGGGTGCGCACCGACGGCTTCTGGCAGGTGCACCCCGAGGCGGCGGACACGCTCGCAGCCGCGGTCGTCGCGGCGCTGGACCCGCAGCCGGGTGAGAGCGCCGTCGACCTCTACTGTGGGGTGGGGCTCTTCGCGGGGGCGCTCAGCGCGCAGGGGGTGGACGTCGTCGGCGTGGAGGGGTCGCGCGAGGCCGTGGCGCTCGCGTCCAGCAACGTGCCGGAGGCCACCTTTCGCGCCGGGCCGGTCGAGCGGCTGGTGCGCAAGCTGCCGCCCCGCGTCGATCTCGTTGTGCTCGACCCGCCACGCGCGGGTGCCGGACGCGCCGTGATGGAGCAGGTCTGCGCCCGTCGGCCGCGGGCCATCGCCTACGTCGCCTGCGACCCGGCTGCCCTGGCCCGCGACCTCGCGACCGCGGCAGGTCTGGGCTACCACGTGGCGGGCGTCCGAGCCATCGACCTGTTCGGCATGACGCACCACGTCGAGTGCGTCGCGCTGCTCGTCCCGGCCGCTGCGGGGGCGTCCGATGAGTAGGATCGCACGCAGCGAGCCGGGTGACAGAGGGCGTCCGGTGCAGTAGTATCTCGACATCGAGATATTCCGAGCGAGAGCAGACGAGGAGAGCACCGCATGAGCGTGAACAGCTTCGGCGCCAAGCGCACCCTGGAGTCCGGCGGCAAGCAGTACGAGATCTTCGCCCTGGACGCCGTCGAGGGGGCCGACACCCTGCCCTTCAGCCTGAAGGTCCTGCTGGAGAACCAGCTCCGCACCGAGGACGGTGCGAACATCACCGCCGACCACATCACCGCCCTGGGCCAGTGGGAGGCAGACGCCGAGCCGACCCAGGAGATCCAGTTCACGCCGGCGCGCGTCATCATGCAGGACTTCACCGGTGTGCCCTGCGTGGTCGATCTCGCCACCATGCGCGAGGCCATCACCGAGCTGGGCGGGGACGCGACGAAGGTGAACCCGCTGTCGCCGGCGGAGATGGTGATCGACCACTCCGTCATCGCCGACTTCTTCGGCACCGACGACGCGATGGCCCTCAACATGGAGGTCGAGTACCAGCGCAACCGCGAGCGCTACCAGTTCCTCCGCTGGGGGCAGACGGCGTTCGACGACTTCAAGGTCGTGCCCCCGGGCACGGGCATCGTCCACCAGGTCAACATCGAGAACCTGGCGCGGGTGGTGTTCCCGCGCACGGTGGACGGCGTGCTGCAGGCCTACCCGGACACGTGCGTGGGCACCGACTCGCACACCACGATGGTCAACGGCCTCGGCGTCGTCGGCTGGGGCGTCGGCGGCATCGAGGCAGAGGCCGCGATGCTCGGCCAGCCGGTCAGCATGCTCATCCCGCGCGTCGTGGGCTTCAAGCTGTCGGGCAAGCTCGGCGACGGCGTGACCGCCACCGACCTCGTGCTGACCATCACCGAGATGCTGCGTGCCCACAAGGTCGTCGGCAAGTTCGTCGAGTTCTACGGACCCTCGGTGGGTGAGGTGCCCCTGGCCAACCGCGCCACGATCGGCAACATGAGCCCCGAGTACGGCTCCACCATCGCCGTGTTCCCCATCGACGACAAGACGACCGACTACCTGCGCCTCACCGGCCGCAGCGAGGAGCAGGTGGCGCTCGTCGAGGCCTACAGCAAGGCCCAGGGACTGTGGCACGAGCCCGACCACGAGCCGCGGTACTCGGAGTACCTCGAGCTCGACCTCTCGACCGTCGTGCCCAGCATCGCCGGGCCGAAGCGTCCGCAGGATCGGGTGGTGCTGGCCGAGTCGAAGGCGTCCTTCGAGGCCGCGCTGCCGACCTACACCGATGCCCCCGACACGGTCGTCCCCGTCACGCTGGCCGACGGTCGCAGCTTCGAGCTGGGCCACGGAGCGGTGACCGTCGCGGCGATCACGTCGTGCACGAACACGTCGAACCCGTCGGTGATGCTCGGCGCGGCCCTGGTGGCCAAGAAGGCCGCCGAGAAGGGGCTGGAGCCCAAGCCGTGGGTGAAGACGACGCTGGCACCGGGCTCGAAGGTCGTCACCGACTACTACGAGAAGTCCGGCCTGCAGGGCTACCTCGACCAGCTTGGCTTCAACACCGTCGGCTACGGCTGCACGACCTGCATCGGCAACACCGGCCCGCTGATCCCGGAGGTCAGCCAGGCGATCAACGACAACGACCTGGCGGTCACGGCCGTCCTGTCGGGCAACCGCAACTTCGAGGGGCGCATCAGCCCCGACGTGAAGATGAACTACCTGGCCTCCCCGCCGTTGGTCATCGCGTACGCGTTGGCGGGCACGATGGACATCGACCTCGCCACCGAGCCGCTGGGTCAGGGCTCGGACGGCGGCGACGTCTACCTGCGCGACATCTGGCCGACGACCGGCGAGATCGAGGAGGTGGTGGGCAGCTCCATCAGCGCGGAGATGTTCGCCGACCGCTACGCCGACGTGTTCGCCGGCGACGAGCAGTGGCGTTCCCTCCCCACGCCCGAGGGCGAGGTCTTCGCCTGGGATCCGGATTCGACCTACGTGCGCAAGGCGCCGTACTTCGACGGCATGCCGGACGCTCCCGAGCCCGTGACCGACATCGCGGACGCCCGCGTCCTGCTCAAGCTGGGGGATTCGGTGACCACGGACCACATCAGCCCGGCGGGCGCGATCAAGGCCGACACCCCGGCCGGGGTGTACCTCACCGAGCACGGCGTGGCGCGGAAGGACTTCAACAGCTACGGCAGCCGCCGCGGCAACCACGAGGTCATGATCCGGGGCACGTTCGCCAACATCCGGCTGCGCAACCAGATCGCCCCCGGCACCGAGGGCGGCTACACCCGGGACTTCACCCAGCAGGACGGTCCGGTGGCGTTCGTGTACGACGCGGCGCAGAACTACGCCGAGGCCGGCGTCCCGCTGGTGGTGCTGGCGGGCAAGGAGTACGGCTCGGGCAGCTCGCGCGACTGGGCGGCCAAGGGCACCTCGCTGCTCGGGGTGAAGGTCGTGATCGCCGAGAGCTACGAGCGCATCCACCGCTCCAACCTGATCGGCATGGGCGTCCTGCCCCTGCAGTTCGCCGAGGGTGAGACGGCCGACAGCCTCGGCCTCGACGGCACCGAGACCTTCGCCATCACGGGCGTGACCGCGCTCAACGAGGGGCGTACCCCGAAGACGGTGGCGGTGACGGCCACGGCCGAGGGCGGCCGCGAGGTGAACTTCGACGCGGTCGTGCGCATCGACACCCCCGGTGAGGCCGACTACTACCGCAACGGCGGGATCATGCAGTACGTGCTGCGGAGCCTGCTGAAGACGGCGTGAGCGAGAGCCTCACCCTGCGCGTCCGGGAGTCCCCGATCGGGGGCTCCCGGATCGCGTTCTCCTACCTGGCAATCGTCGGGGCGCTGCTGGTCACCGGGCTCGTCTGGTCGGTGTGGAGCCTGTTCACCGACCGCGTGTGCGGGCCGGATTCCGACGTGGTGTGTGGCCTGGGCTGGTGGTGGCTGGGTTGGTTCGTCGGGTTCGGGCTCGGCACGGCGCTGACGGCCTGGATCGTGCGGTTGGGGTGGGAGTGGTGGTTGGCCGGTTTCGCCGTGTTGCTCGCGCTGCCGGCGGTGATGGCACTGCCGGTGCCCGTGGTGATCGTGTGGCTGCTCGCCCTCCCCGCGATCGCGGCCGCCCTGACGTGGAGCGGCCCCGACCGGCCCCGCTGGCGTCCGTGGCTCGTCGTGGGCCTGGCCGTCGCGGCCGTGGCGGCCTCGGCGGTGTCGGTGTTGATCTGACCCGGTGGTGGGGGTTGACGTGGGTCTGATCTGCTCCTAGACTCGAACAAGCGTTCGAAAAGAAGGAGGGGTCATGAGCACCACGTGGGCACCGGCACAGCCGCAGGGCTTCACCCGCCACATCGGGGAGGATCGGCCGGCCGGTCGCACCCGGTTCCCCGCGCAGACGGCCCTGTACACCCCACCCGGCTGGCCGGACGCCGTGCGTCCACCCCATGCCCCGGACTGGGAGGCCACGGCCACCAACTTCCTGCTCGACTGCTCGCCACCGGAGTACCGCGGCTACCCGGTGCTGCGACGCCACTCCGTGGTGCTGGCACGGTTCGCGGCGGAGCACGTCGAGAGCCAGCTGATTGCCTGCCGTGAAGGCCTCGGGCGCGTGCGGGCGAGTCTGGGGGAGTACGTCTCGCCCGAGGTGGTCGAGGCCGCGACCCAGGCGTGGCAGGAGCTGGACGCCTCCCTGCGCCGCCGACGGCGCGAGGTGGCCCTGGTCGAGGAGGCCCTGCGTGGCAAGGTTTTCATCCGCAAGCTGTGACGCCGGGGCCCCGGCGTCCCGGGCATCGCCGCTGGTCACGGGTAGACTCGCACGCATGTCTTTGTTGGAGTCGGTGCGGGGGCCGCGCGACCTCCGGGAGCTCAGCGCCACCCAGCTCGAGCAGCTGGCGGGGGAGATCCGGAGCTTCCTGATCCGCAACGTGAGCCGCACCGGCGGTCATCTCGGGCCCAACCTGGGCGTCGTCGAGTTGACCATCGCGCTGCACCGCGTCTTCGACTCCCCGCACGACCCGATGGTCTTCGACACCGGGCACCAGAGCTACGTGCACAAGATCCTCACCGGCCGGCAGGAGGGCTTCCCCGGCCTCCGGCAGGAGGGGGGGCTGTCGGGTTACCCGTCGCGGCAGGAGTCCGAGCATGACTGGGTCGAGAACAGCCACGCCACCACGTCGCTGTCCTGGGCGCAGGGGCTGGCGAAGGCGTTCCAGCTCCGCGGGGAGGACCGCACGGTCGTCGCCGTGATCGGCGACGGCGCCCTCACCGGCGGCATGGCCTGGGAGGCGATGAACAACATCGCCGTCGACGCCGGGCTCAAGCTGGTGATCGTCGTCAACGACAACGGCCGCTCCTACACCCCGACGGTGGGCGGCATCGCGACGCACCTCTCCAGCCTGCGCACCGACCGCCGCTACGAGGCGACCCTCAACCTGATCAAGCAGCGCGTCCGGTCGGCCCCCGTCGTGGGCGGCCCCGTGTACGACCTGATGCACGGCTTCAAGACCGGCGTGAAGGACGTCCTCGCGCCCCAGGGTCTGTTCTCCGACCTGGGCCTGAAGTACATCGGACCCATCGACGGGCACGACATTGGCCTGGTCGAGCGCGCGCTCGAGTCCGCCCGTAACTACGGCGGGCCCGTCATCGTCCACTGCATGACCCTGAAGGGGCGCGGCTTCCGGGCCGCCGAGCAGGACGAGGCCGACCGTTTCCACGCCGTGGGCGCCATCGACGAGGAGACCGGCGAGCCGCTGACGGCGAATCCCAAGCGCACCTGGACCGACGCGTTCCGCGACGAGATCACAGAGATCGCCCGCACCCACCCGTCCGTGGTGGGCATCACCGCCGCGATGTTGCACCCGACCGGGCTGGACACGTTCGCCCGGGAGTTCCCCGATCGTGTCTTCGACGTCGGCATCGCCGAGCAGCACGCGGTGACGTCCGCCGCCGGGTTGGCCGCCGGGGGGCTCCACCCCGTCGTCGCCCTCTACGCGACCTTCCTCAACCGCGCCTTCGACCAGCTCCTGATGGACGTCGCCCTGCACCACCAAGGCGTCACGTTCGTGCTCGACCGGGCCGGCATCACCGGGCCGGACGGCCCCAGCCACCACGGCATGTGGGACACCTCGCTGCTCACCATGGTGCCGGGGGTGCACCTCGCGGCGCCCCGCGACGAGCGGCGTCTCGCCGAGGCGCTGCGGACCGCCGTCGGCATCGCGGACGCCCCGAGCGTCATTCGCTACAGCAAGGAAGCCCTCCCGCCCGAGCTGCCGGCCGTCGCGCAGCACGGCAGCGTCGACGTCTTGGCCCGTGCCACCGATTCCCAGGTGCTCATCGTTGCCCACGGCTCCTTCGCCGGCCTCGGCGTCGAGGCGGGTCAGCGGTTGGGGGCCCAGGGCATCCCGGCCACGGTCGTCGATCCCGTCTGGGCGTTGCCGACCAGCGACGACCTGATCGAGCTCTGCCGCACACACCGCCTCGTGCTGACCCTCGAGGACGGCGGGGTCAACGGCGGTCTCGGTGCCCGCCTCGCTCAGGACGCGGCCCGCGCCGGCGTCTGGACGCCCGTGCGCAGCCTGGGCGTGCCCGCGGAGTTCCTCGACCAGGGCAGCCGCGACCAGGTGCTGGAGCGGCTCGGCCTCACCGCGCAGGCTGTCGCCCGCGCCGCGGTCGAGCTGGCCGTCAGCTGCACCGAGGCCGGGACCGGGACGACCGAGCCACAGGACGCGGATCAACACCGCGCCGGTCAACACAGCGCCGATCAACACAGCGCCGATCGGCGTGCCGCGGAGAGCTGAGACTCAGGCGTCGGACAGCAGGGGGGCGACCACCGGCACGACGAGCCCGCGTTGCCAGGGCCGGGCGTCCAGCGCCGCGAGTGCGGCGTCCACACCCGCCTCGCTGACGTCCGCAGGCGGGGCCCACGCGAGCCGCCGGAGGGCGTCCGGGCTGAGGAGGTTCTCGGGCGGCAGGCCCTGTTGCTCGGCCAGGGCGTTCACCGCCGGACGGATCCGCTCCCAGCGCGCTGCCGCCTCCGGGTTCGCACGCGCCCAGCTCCGCGGCTGGGGCAGATCTCCGGACGCCGCCCGTCGCGGCGGCAGCTCGGCGGCGCTCAGCGCGTCCGCCCGGCTGAGGGCGTCCAACCACCGGGACTCGTACCGCTTGGCGAGCCGCCAGGTGAAGCCGTGGATCCGACGCAGCGTGTCGCGGCCGAGCGCGGCGCTCTTGGCGGCATCCACCGCCAGGCCGGCGTCCGTGATCGACGAGTCGCCGAGGATGCGCCCAGGAGCCCGGTCGAGCTCTTGGGCGAGGGTGTCGCGGGCGGTCCAGAGTTCGCGGACGGCGGCGAGCCCGCGCGGGGTGCGGACGGCGTGCAGGCCCGAACACCGCCGCCAGGGCTCAGCGCGGCGGTGGGGCTCGTCGCCGGCGTGCGCGACGAGGTGGGCGAACTCCTGCTCGGCCCAGGCCAGCTTGCCTGCTGCTTCGAGCTCGGCCTCGATCCAGTCCCGGAGATCGACGAGCAGCTCGACGTCCAGGGCGGCGTAGGCGAGCCACGCCTCGGGCAACGGCCGGGTCGACCAGTCGGACGCCGAGTGCTCCTTGGCGAGGCTGACGCCGAGGGCGCGCTCGAGCAGCGCTCCCAGCGCCACCCGCGGCAGGCCAAGGAGGCGGCCGGCCAGCTCGGTGTCGAAGAGCCGCTCGGGCAGCAACCCCACCTCGGCCAGGGAGGGCAGGTCTTGGGTGGCGGCGTGGAGGATCCACTCTTCGTCGGCGATGGCGGCGCGCAGCGCCGAGAGGTCGGCGCGTGGGGCGCCGGCCTCGAAGGCGACCGGATCGATGAGATGGGTGCCCGAGCCGGCGCGCCGCACCTGGATCAGGTAGGCCTTGGGCCAGTAGCGGAACCCGTGGGCCCGCTCGGTGTCGAGGGCGACCGGGCCGGTGCCGGCGGTCAGCCGGTCGATCGTGCGGGCGAGGGCGTCCGGCGTGTCGACGACGGGCGGGATTCCGTCGGCAGGAACGGTGACCGGACGAGGGGGATCCGGCGTCGGGTCGGGTGGCGTCTCCGGAGCGCTCATCGGCGACGACGACCGGTGCGGTGCGGGTCGAGCGGCACGACCCCTTCGGGCAGCAGCGGCAGACCCGCCACCATGCAGAGCAGGTCCTGCCAAGCCAGCACGTGCGGGACGACACCGGTACCGCTGCTGAGCACGGGGGTCCATGAGGCGCGGATCTCGACCTCGGACTTGTCCGGATCGCCCTCCATCGAGCCGAAGGACTTCGAACTGACGGCGGTCACGGTGCCGCTCGGGGCGGTGTAGGTGGCGTCGCGGTGCTCGAGAGCGTCGGTCAGCCACGACCAGCCGACCTCGGCAAGCAGGGGGTCGAGGGCGATGTCCGCATCCACGACGGCGCGGGCGAAGGTCACGCAGCGGAACGTGCCGTCCCAGGCGGGGTTGCCCGCCGGGTCGTGCAGCAGCACCAGACGGCCGTTGCCGAGTTCTTCGTCGGCGATCTCCACCTCGGCCCCGATGGCCACCGCGTGGGGTGCGATGCGTTGGGGGGCGGGGATTTCCTCCACGATCAACTCCGGACGCCACGACAGCCCGAGCAGCGCCCTCACCGCGTCATCGAAGACGCCTGACTCCGGCCGGTTCACCCCCACGCCCGTCAGGCTACGGGGCGCGCGGCGGCCGGGCTCGCCCGACGCGCCGGGCACGGGCAGACACCGCCCGGGCCGGGCCGGCGCATCAGGAGTTCGGGGTGTGGACCAGGCAGATCGAGTTGATGCAGTAGCGCAGGTCGGTGGGGGTGTCGTAACCCTCGCCCTCGAACACGTGGCCCAGATGACTCTGGCAAGCCGAGCAGCGCACCTCGATGCGCGGGCGTCCGGGCAGGGAGTCGTCACGGATGTAGGTGATGCGCTCCTCGTCGGACGGGGCGTAGAAGCTTGGCCAGCCGCAGTGCGAGGCGAACTTCTGTTCGCTGGTGAACAGTTCGGCGCCGCACGCCTTGCAGGCGTAGGTGCCGGCCTCGAACGTCCGGTCGTACTCCCCGGTGAACGGACGCTCCGTGGCGCCCTCGCGGAGCACGGCGAACTCGAACGGCGTCAGCACCTCGCGCCACTCGCGCGGTGTGCGGAGGACGGTCGGGGCGGGGGTGTCGGGGCGCTGGTCGCTCACGGGTGCTCCTTGGTCGGCGGCTCGCCCAGCGTACCTCGCCGAAAAGTGGCCCGGCTTGCCCGAATGATCCCACCCGATACCCCTGCCCGGTATCATGGGGGGCATGGAGAAGCGCCGAATGCCCCTTCAAAGCCTGTCCCTCATCACCCTCGCCGGCGTCGTCACCCTGGCCGGTTGTGCCGCCACTCCCGCCGTCGACACCTCGGCTCCGACCACCCCTGCGGCGTCCGCCTCGAGCGTGGGGGGTGCCGCCGACACCGGTGACGTGCTCGCGACGGTGGGCGTCGCGGGCATGACGGCCCAGGAGGCCGTCGAGCACCTGGACCAGCTCGACGAGCAGCGTCCGCTCGACTTCCGTGGCTCCGTGACCGGGACGCAGCTCATTCTGGCCACCGACGAGGCCAACACGGTCGCGCTGCCGCTGCCGGACGACCAGTTCTACCTCTCGATCGCGCCCTACCAGAGCACCACCCACGACTGCTTCAACCACTCGCTGGCCACCTGCCGCGGCGAGATGGCGGGGGAGCCCGTCCGCGTCACCATCACCGGCGAGGACGGCACGGTGCTGGTGGACGAGGACGCCACGACCTACCGCAACGGCTTTGTCGGGTTCTGGCTGCCCCGCGGCATCGGGGCCACCGTCGAGGTGACGGCCGACGGCCGCACGGGCTCGGCCGAGATCCGCACCGACGACGACAGCCCCACCTGCCTCACGACCGTCCAGCTCACCTGAGCCGAACCGGTGGGCTGCGCCTCGGCTCAGGCGGACGCGGCCAGCCGGACCGGGCCGGCGATGTGCAGGTCGGCGTCGAGCAGGTCCATCGCGGCGTACGCGTACCGGGCGAGCAGCAGTTCGGTGAGTTCCCGGGTCGCCCCGAGCGGTTCGGAGACCGCCAGCGCGCCAGCACGCACCGCCACCTCGCTCTGTTGCGCGTAGGCCTCGTCCGGCGCCCAGAACAGCGAGCCGACGGCGATGTGTCGGCGTCCCTGTGCACGCAGCCCGGCGACCGCGTGGGCCACGGACGGACCCGTGCCGTCCGCCACCGCCACCAGGCAGGGGAGCCGGTGGTGGGTGGACCACTGCCGTGCGCGCCGCGCGAGCAGCGCCGCGCCGCGCGTGTCACCGTTGGTGGCGGCGCTGAGCACCAAGCCGTCGAGTTCCAGGATGCGGGCGGACGCCAGCGCACCCCGCAACCGCACGTCGAGCACCGCCAGCAGCGACGCCTCCGGGCCCACGGGTCGCGCGACGGCGACCGCGAGGCCGGGGTGATCGCGGCGGGCATCGTCGGCGGCCCCGTGCAGGCCGGGGTCGACGTCCACGGCGTGGGCGAGATCCAGCGGCACCAGGACGACCTCGGTGGCCCCTCCGGACACGGCACGCGACACCGCCAAGGCGATGCCGGGCTCGTCGGGGGCGCCGACGGCCACCTCGCAGGCAATGTCGGGGCGTGCCTGCCTGAGTTCGGCGCGGAGTGCCGTCGCCACGCGAGAGACGCGGGCTTCCCGGCTCCCAGGAGCAACCAGGACGAGTGCGGGTGCGGTCATGTCGGAACCTCCCTCATCGGTGCGTCGGCTCCGTTGCCGCTTGACATGAGTCATGGTGACTTAAATGGTGCGAGCGTGGCAAGAAGGACATTCCACGATGTGGTCATGTGTCTTGCATCCTGAGATCACCAGTCCCGGGCGCCGGCTGTATTGGGTGCCGCATCCGCCGGGGCGGCTTGCCTGGGGGCTGGGATTGCCGATCCGGCTGGGGTACGGCGAGCCTCCTGACACGAACCATGCTGCGCCGTGGGGGTGCTGTGCCGGTGCGGGTAGTGGTGCTGTGCGTTTCTGGTGCAGGCAGTGGTGCTGTGCTGGGTTGTGCTGGGCTGGGCTGTGGCGGTGTCGTGATGATGCCGTGGCGGTGCTGCGCGCCGCAGGGAGCCGCCCGATCGTGCCCGCGTCTCGCCGTGCCGACGTCGTGCCGCCACGCAGTTGCCCGGCTCGCTTGGCTGTGCGGATTCCCTGGTTCAGCGCGCTCCTCCCTGCCCTCGTGGCCGCCCCCCTGCTCAATGCCCACCCCCCTGCCGTTGCGACAGCAGGGGGTGGGCTTTGAGCAGGGAGGCGGTCGGAGGGGCAGGGTGGTGGACGGAAGGGCAGGGTGGCGCTGCGGGCAACAGGGCAGTGGCCGCAACGACGGGGTGGTCGGACGCCGCGGCGTCCGGCGCGGCAGCAGGCGCGTCGAGGAGGCGGGCTTGTGCTCGGGTTGTCGACGCTGGCGGACGGCGGGGTCGGGGAGCCGGGCTTGTGCTCGGGTTGTCGACGCTGGCGGACGGCGGGGCGTCGGGGAGCCGGGCTTGTGCTCGGGTTGTCGACGCTGGCGGACGGCGGGGGGAGCGGCGGCGTCCTCGACGATCGCCAGCTGGCCAGCAACACTCGGGAGCCGCTCGCGTCCGGGTGGCGACCGCCGCGGCGCGCCGGCGTGGCTCGGCCCGGCGGTTTGGACCCGAAAGATCCGTGCCATGGCGCCATTTTCTCGGGTCCGAATGTCGAACGGCGGTGGTGCAGCGCGCGCGGCACGGGTCGCCTGGGGCGCTGCGCACCCGACGGGGGGCGCGGGGCGGCGTCCCGAGAACGAAGCGAGCCGCCCGGAGAATCCGGACGGCTCGTGCGGTGGGCGATACTGGGTTCGAACCAGTGACCTCTTCGGTGTGAACGAAGCGCGCTACCACTGCGCCAATCGCCCGCGGTGAGACACCTTAGCCGAGATGGTGGCGCTCCGCACAATCGTCGCGACCGGCCGCCTTGACGTCCGCCACCGCTCGGCCCCCAGTCGTGCTCAGCCCCCGGAACCGCTCAGGCTCCCCGGGCGGCGGGGCACGCGGAGCCCTCGGGTCGGCAGACCCCTCGCCCGAGCTCGGATCCGGCCCCCTCCGGCAGCCGGGGCGGCCCCGGTTTGGACATCTGGGCCAGCCTTAGTATGGTGTTCCACGCCCCGAAACCGGGAGATCCGGTGGGCCTGGGCATGCGGACGTGGCTCAGTTGGTAGAGCATCACCTTGCCAAGGTGAGGGTCGCGGGTTCGAATCCCGTCGTCCGCTCGGAGAGGGTCTCGTACCTTGCCATGACGAGGCCGGTTCTTCACCGGTGGAGTGGCCGAGAGGCGAGGCAACGGACTGCAAATCCGTGTACACGGGTTCAAATCCCGTCTCCACCTCGGGCGGTTGGCGCAGTTGGTAGCGCGCTTCCCTGACACGGAAGAGGTCATCAGTTCAAGTCTGGTACCGCCCACCACGCACCTCCCGCTCCGGCGGGAGGTGTTGTCGTTTCCACCCGCGGACGCCCACCCGTCGACGAGCCGCCCACCACGCGTTCACGAGCCGCCCCCCAGCCGTGGCCCTCGCATGCCACCCCCGGCGACCCCGGCCCGGCGTGGCCGCATGCTGTCGGGGGCGTGCCGCACAACCGGGGGAGTAGGGCATACTCCGCGCATGGGAGCCGAGATCGAGACGCCGACGTTCACCCGGGAGCAGCGTCACCAGTACCGCCACAAGGTGCTCGCCTGCCTCGATGCGCTGGAGCAGATGCTGGTCGCTGATGCGTTCGTCGACAGTGAACCGCTCACCGGCATGGAGATCGAGCTGAATCTCGCCGCGGCCGATTACGGGCCGCGCATGAACAACGCCGACGTCCTGGCCGCCATCGCCGATGAGGACTTCCAGAACGAACTGGCCCGCTTCAACATCGAGTTCAACGTGCCCCCCGGCCCGTTGCGCGGCCGCAGCCTCGCCGATCTTGAGTCGAACCTTCGGGCGTCCCTGAACGCCGCCGAACGGCGCTGCAACGAGCTCGACACCCACATCGTCATGACGGGCATCCTGCCCACGGTGCTGCTGGAGCACTTCGAGGGCGACTGGATGAGCCCGAGCCGGCGCTACGTCGCGCTCAACGACGCCGTTCTGGCCGCCCGCGGTGAGGACATCGGCCTCGACATCGCCGGCCCGTCGGGGGAGCACCTGCAGGCCTGGGCCGACTCACTGGCCCCGGAGTCCGCCTGCACGTCGATGCAATTGCACGTCCAGCTCCGTCCCGCGGACTTCGCCCCCCACTGGAACGCCGCGACCGTCCTGGCCGGGCCCCAGCTCGCGCTCGGCGCGAACTCGCCGTTCGTGTTCGGCCACCGGTTGTGGGCCGAGAGTCGCATTCCCGTGTTCACGCAGGCGGCCGACACGCGTCCCGTCGAGTACGCCAACCAGGGCGTCCGGCCCCGGGTGTTCTTCGGCGAGCGCTGGATCACCTCGATCTTCGACCTGTTCGAGGAGAACTCCCGCTACTTCCCGGCGTTGCTGCCCGAGCTGTCGGACGAGGATCCCGCCGCCGTGCTGCAGGCCGGCGGCGTCCCGGAGCTGGCCGAGATGCGGCTGCACAACGGCACCATCTACCGCTGGAACCGGCCGGTGTACGACACGGTCGGGGGAGAGGCGCACCTGCGCCTGGAGAACCGGGTGCTCCCCGCCGGGCCCACCGTCATCGACACCGTGGCCAACGCCGCGTTCTTCCACGGCGTGCTCCACGCGCTCGCGCACCAGGAGCGTCCGGTGTGGTCGCGCATGGCGTTCAGCACCGCCCGCGAGAACTTCATCGCAGGCGCCACGCAAGGCATCGACGCGGATCTCTTCTGGCCCGGCCTCGGCCACCTGCCCGCCAGCGAGCTCGTGCTGCGGCACCTCCTGCCGCTGGCCCACGCGGGCCTCGAGGCCTGGGGGGTGGACGCCGACCTGCGCGACCGCTACCTCGGCGTGATCGAGGGACGCTGCCTGGCCGGCGTCAACGGGGCCGACTGGCAGGTCGCCTGCGTCGAGCGCCTGGAGTCGCGCGGAGCAGGCCGCGCCGAGGCGCTCCGCGCGATGACCCGCGCGTACGCCGAGGGCATGCACGGCAACGCGCCGGTTCACACCTGGGAGCTGCCCTCGGCCGGCGACCACGTCCACTCCAGCTCGTAGACCCCGAGGGGCGCGTCGAGCGTGACCGAGCGCAGTTCGCGTCCGATCAGCGCGGGCGCCCCCATCGAGAGCTGCGTGCCGCCCGGGGCGGTGGCCCGCACCCCGGGTGCGGCCGGCAGTTCCCCCGCGAATCGGACGCCCAGGCTCAGCAGGGCCACCGGGCCGGGCAGCGAGCGACCGACGCGATAGGCCTCGGCGTGGGTGTCGCCGAAGTCGACCTCGTACTCGATGACGGTGCGTTCGCCGCGCTGCAACGGCCGGGGGGTGAACACCTCGGCGACCTGGATGGAGGTGCCGGACACCGCCACCACGTCCCCGATGACGCACCCCGACACGGCCCGCAGGCCGCCGGCCTCGGCGTCGTCGTCGGCGTACACGACCACCGGCCAGCCGACGGCGTCGTCGACGAGTGCCTCCACCGTCATGCGCGTCCGTTGGCGCACCTCGTGGCGCTGGTCGTCGATGAACAGGAGGTCCTCCACCGCGATGCGTCGCCACCGGCGGGTGAGGTCGGTCGTGAGGTCAGCGACGATCGACTCGGTGATTTCCCGTTGGGGGAGGACGCTGAGCGGGTTCCACTCGGCCCGGCGGGTCTCGGGCAACACGTCGGTGAGGTGCCCGGGCGCGACGCCGAGGATGCGTTCCAGCTGGGTCACCGCCTCGAACGACTGCCGACGCCACGGCCGGGACCGCCCGGAGCGCCAGTAGCTGAGGGTCGCCGAGGAGACGGGGACGCCCGCGGCCGCCAGGTGGGCCTGGATGCGGTCCAGCGGCAGGTCGCGGGCGGCCATCGCGTCGCGCAGACGCGTGGTGAATTCTTCGGGTCCGATTTCACTCATCGGGCGTGATGATAGGCGCTCGGGGGTGGGGTCGGTGGAGCGCCCCGCTGGGCGGACATGACAGGCTGGGCGCATGACCCCTTCGGCCCGGACGCAGCACACGAGCGCCTGGGGGCTGGTGCCGGCCGCGGCTGTGGCCCTGGCAGCGGTGTTCCTGTTCGCCGCGCTCGACAGCTCGACCGGGTATCTGCTCATCGTGGCCGGCCTGATCGGGGCGGCCGTCACGGATGCCCGGCGGCTCTCCGACCGGCTGTTGCCCGACCTGGCCTGCGTCGCCGCCGGGCTCGCCATCATCAGCCTCATCCCCCTCAAGGCCGACATCAGCTGGCCGATGTTCTTCACGTTCGGCGTGGTGCTCACCGCGGCGGTCGCCGTGCCGTGGTGGCTCTCGCACCGGGTGTTCGGCGTGGACGCGGTGCGCTTCCCCTGGGGTGGCTGGCGCTGGTCGGGCGCCCAGTGGGCCTACCTCGTCGGCGTCCTGACGGCCGCCTACTTCCTCCTGCCGTCCTACTTCCTGTCCTCCGGCGTCTATGAGAACTGGCCGGCGATCACCACCCCGAGCGAGATCGGACGCCTCCTCGTCGGCGTCAACGTGGTCGGGCTGTGGGACGAACTCTTCTTCATCTGCACCGTGTTCGCGCTGTTCCGCCGCCACTTCCCGACCTGGCAGGCCAACGTGCTCCAGGCCACGATCTTCGTCTCGTTCCTGTGGGAGCTCGGCTACCAGGCGTGGGGGCCGCTGCTCACCGTGCCGTTCGCGCTCATCCAGGGTGCGATCTTCGGCCTCACCAAGAACCTCACCTACGTCGTGGTGCTGCACCTGCTGTTCGACGTCATCGTCTTCCTGGTGATTCTGCACGGCCACAACCCGGCCTGGCCGCACCCGTTCCCCCTCGCGCCACCCCCCGCCTGAGCCGGACGCCCCCGGCGGGGGAATCACCCCACATGGGGCACAATGGCAGGCGTCCATCCACGACGAAGGGAACCCGCGTTGTCCGCCCAGATCACCGTCCTGCGATCCGACGAGAAAGAGACCAGGCCGCTGGAGACGACGACCACGGGGCTCGACCTGTTCGGCGGCGACCGCAGCGTCGTCGCCATGCGCATCGGCGGCGAGGTGCTCGACCTGGCCCGCGAGGTCAGCGACGGCGACGTCGTCGAGCCCGTGACCCTGGCCGAGCCCGAGGGACTGTCGATCCTTCGTCACTCCGCGGCCCACGTGGCCGCCCAGGCGCTGCAGGGCCTGCGGGCCGACACGAAGCTCGGCATCGGCCCGCCGATCGTCGACGGTTTCTACTACGACTTCGAGACCGAGCCGCTCACCCCGGACGACCTGGCGGCGGTCGAGAAGGCCATGGGCCGCATCGTGAAGGAGCGGCAGCGGTTCGTCCGGCGCGTCGTGACCGACGCCGAGGCGCGCGAGGAGTTGGCGTCCGAGCCGTTCAAGCTCGAGCTGATCGGGCTGAAGGGCGCGGCGTCCGACACTGAGGGCGCCTCGGTCGAGGTCGGCGCCGGCGAGCTCACGATCTACGCCAATGAGCGCCGCGACGGCAGTGTCGCGTGGCAGGATCTGTGCCGCGGGCCCCACGTGCCGCACACCGGCTACCTCGGCAACGGCTGGGCGCTGACCCGCACCAGCGCCGCCTACTGGCGCGGCGACCAGAGCAACGCCGCCCTGCAGCGCCTCTACGGCACCGCGTGGGCGTCCAAGGAGGATCTGCAGGCCTACCGCACCCGCCTGGAGGAGGCCGCTCGGCGCGACCACCGCCGCATCGGTGCCGAGCTCGACCTGTTCAGCTTCCACGATCTCGTGGGATCCGGGCTGCCGTTGTTCCACCCCCGCGGCGGCGTCCTCAAGCGGACGATGGAGGACTACGTGCGGGCCGCGCACGTCGCCAACGGCTTCGACTACGTCGGGACGCCACACATCGCCAAGGAGGAGTTGTTCCACACCTCCGGGCACCTGCCCTACTACGCCGAGGGCATGTTCCCGGCGCTGCTGGAGGACGCCGAGCGCGACGCGCAGGGCAACGTCGTCAAGGGCGGGCAGGCCTACCGGCTCAAGGCGATGAACTGCCCGATGCACAACCTCATCTTCGCCTCGCGCGGGCGGAGCTACCGCGAGCTGCCGCTGCGGTTCTTCGAGTTCGGCACCGTGTACCGCGACGAGAAGTCCGGCGTGGTGCAGGGGCTCACCCGCGTCCGCTCGATCACCCAGGACGACTCGCACAGCTACTGCACGCGCGAGCAGGCGCCCGACGAGGTGCGCCACCTGCTGCGGTTCGTGCTGGGGCTGCTCACCGACTTCGGCCTGACCGACGTGGTGCTGGAGCTCTCCACCCGCGATGTCGACGGCAAGAAGGCCGACAAGTTCATCGGCACCGACGCCCAATGGGACGAGGCCACGGCGATCCTGGCGCAGATCGCGGAGGAGTCCGGCCTGCCGGTCGTCCCCGATCCCGGTGGGGCCGCGTTCTACGGGCCCAAGATCTCCATCCAGGCCAAGGACGCCATTGGCCGCACCTGGCAGATGTCGACGATCCAGTACGACTTCAACCAGCCGGAGCGCTTCGGTCTGGAGTACACGGCCTCCGACGGCAGCCGCCAGCGGCCCGTCATGATCCACTCGGCCAAGTTCGGCTCGATCGAGCGCTTCATGGGCGTCCTCATCGAACACTACGCGGGCGCCTTCCCGGCCTGGCTGAGCCCGGTGCAGGTCATCGCCGTGCCGGTCGCCGAGGCCTTCGCCGAGCACCTCGAGGGCGTCGCGGGGCAGCTGCGCGCGGCCGGCGTCCGGGTGGAGGTCGACGACAGCGACGACCGCTTCGGCAAGAAGATCCGCAACGCCGCCAAGGAGAAGGTGCCGTTCGTGCTCATCGCCGGGGGCGAGGACGTCGAGGCCGGCGCGGTGTCGTTCCGGTTCCGCGACGGCAGCCAGCGCAACGGGGTGCCGGTGGCGGACGCCGTCGCCCTGATCGCCGACTGGGTGGCGGGCCGCCGCAACGACAGCCCCACGGCGGAGGCCCTGGCATGACCGCGGAGCGTCCGGAGTCGTTCGCCGGCGTCGGCGACGCCTTCGAGCGGCTCTGGACGCCGCACCGCATGGTGTACATCGACGGGGAGAACAAGCCCGCCGACGCCTCCGCGGGTCAGTGCCCGTTCTGCCGGGCACCGGGCCGCAGTGACGCCGAGGGGCTCGTCGTCGGCCGCGGCGAGGTGGCCTACGCGGTGCTGAACCTCTACCCGTACAACCCCGGCCACCTGCTGGTGTGCCCCTACCGCCACGTCAGCGATTTCACCGAGCTGACCGACGCCGAGAGCGCGGAGGTCACCGCCCTGGTGCAGCGGGCCATGCGGGTGATCCGCGCGGTGTCCCACCCCGCGGGGTTCAACCTGGGCATCAACCAGGGCGAGGTGGCCGGGGCGGGGATCCAGGCGCACCTCCACGCCCACGTCGTGCCGCGCTGGCAGGGGGACGCGAACTTCCTGCCGGTCGTCGGCCGCACCAAGGCGTTGCCCCAGTTGCTCGACGACACCCGCACGCTGCTGGCCAAGGCCTGGGCGGCCGACGTCGCCGGGTGAGGGTGGGCAGCGTCCGGAGGGGCCGGCGACGCGTGGATTAGACTCCCCCCATGCGCCCAGCCCCCAGCGTCGACGCGGCCGCGGACGACCCGGTGGACGCCCCCACGGATGCCCAGGGGCGGCGCCTGGACGCGTCCATGGACCTGCTGCGCACCCTGCGGCTGGAGGCCGTCGACCCGGAGTACGCCGCCGTCGCCGCTCGCGGCCCGCGGCGCCCACCCCGGCCTGTCACCGTGGTGGCCCTGCTCGGCGTCGTGGGCGTGGTGCTCGGCCTCACCGTCGCCACGCAGCTGCGCGCCGCCCCGGCCACCGCGGTCGAGCGGGCGGATCTCATCGCCCGCATCACCCAGGCCGAGGCGGACCAGGACGTGTTGCGGGAGCGCGCCGTCGCGCTGAGCGTCGAGAACGACGCGCTCACCCGGGCCTCGGGCGGACTCGACGCCGCGACCGCGGCTGAGCGTGACCGCCTCGGTGTCCTGTCGGGCACGCTGGCCGTGACCGGCGGCGGCGTCCGCGTCACCCTCGAGGACGGTCCGGACGGCAGCGTCCGCGGCAGCCGGGTGGTGGACACCGACCTGCGCATGGTCGCCCACGGCCTGTGGGCCGCCGGCGCCGAGGCCGTCGCGATCAACGGCCATCGCCTGTCCACGCGCACGCCGATCCGCAATGCCGGGGACGCGATCACCGTCGACTTCCGCTCGCTGAGCGCGCCCTACGTGGTCGAGGCGATCGGCGACCCGACCACCCTGAGCGAGGCCTTCGCGGCGTCCGAGGGTGGGCGGTGGCTCGCCGGGCTGGCCGAGCACTACGGCGTCGCGTGGACGCTGACCCAGGAGCGCGCGCTGACGCTCGGGGCCGACCCCGGCCTGGGAACCGAGCGCGCGGAGCGGATGAGGTAGGAGGACGACGTGTACGCGATTCTCGGACTGGTGCTCGGCGTGGCGCTGGGCATCTGGCTGCAGCCGTCGCTGCCGCCCCAGGTGCAGCCCTACCTGCCCATCGCCATCGTGGCGGCGCTGGACGCCGTGTTCGGCGGGTTCCGCTCCTACCTCGACCGGTTGTTCGACGACCGGGTGTTCGTGGTCTCGTTCGTCTCGAACGTGCTCATCGCCGCGCTCATCGTGTGGGTCGGCGACCTGATCGGCGTGGGGGCCCAGCTCTCGACCGCCGTGGTCGTCGTCCTGGGCATCCGCATCTTCACCAACGCCGCGGCGATCCGCCGCAAGTTGTTCCATGCCTGAGGCGCCCGGCCCGGTCACGTGGCGCGAGTTGGGGCGCGACCTGCTCCGCCCCCGCCGCGGCCAGCTCGTCGTGGGTCTGATCCTGTTCGCGTGCGGCTTCGCCCTGACGGTGCAACTGAGCGGCGCCGACGAGCAGCGGTACAGCTCCCTGCGCCAGTCCGAGCTCGTCGCGGTGCTCGACGACGTGACCGCCGAGACCCGGCGGCTGGAGGCCAACATCGCCCAGCTCGAGAACACCCGGGCCCAACTGATCTCCGGCGCGGACGCCAGCGACGTGGCCCGCGACCAGGCCGAGCGGCGCCTCGAGGCGCTGCGCATTCTCGGCGGCACCGTGCCGGTCACCGGCCCCGGCATCCTCGTCGTCATCGACGACCCCCAACGCAAGGTGACCACCGAGATCATGCTCAACACGATCGAGGAGCTGCGGGACGCCGGCGCCGAGGTGATCGAGGTGAACGACCAGGTGCGGCTCGTGGCGTCCAGCTGGGTGGGCACCGCCGACGGCGGGCTGGTGGTGGACGGCGTCCGGCTCACCCCGCCCTACCGGATCGAGGCGATCGGCGACCCGCAGACGTTGGCCGAGGCCACCCGGTTCCGCGGCGGCCTGGTCAGCACCATCGAGGGGGAGCGCGTGCAGGGCTCGGTGCGGGTCACCCCGGAGGAGCGGCTCGAGATCGGCTCGGTCGTCACGCCGCACACCCCGCAGTTCGCCCGCCCGGCCTGAGGCGTCCGAGCCGCGCTCCATCGTTTGGCGAACGGGGGGCGGCCCCAGTGGGTTAGGGTGAGCGTGGGACGCGTCCCCTCGGCGGGACACTCCCCGAACGGCAGGGGAGTCCCGCACGTCACCCCCCAGGCACGAACAGGAGTTGCACGGTGAACCCAGAGGACCTTCGCTACACGGACAAGCACGAGTGGGTCCGCGTCGGCAACGCATCGGTGGCCCGGGTGGGCATCACGGCCTACGCCGCGGACGCGCTCGGTGACGTGGTCTACGTCTCGTTGCCCCAGGTGGGCGAGGAGGTGGCCTTCGACGACTCCTGTGCGGAGGTCGAGTCCACCAAGAGCGTGTCGGACGTGTACGCGCCGCTGTCCGGGGTGATCACGGCCGTCAACGAGCAGCTCGCGGACACCCCGGAGACGATCAACGCCGACCCGTACGGCGACGGCTGGCTGTTCGAACTCGAGCTGTCCGACACCGACGAGCTCGACGACCTGCTCGACGCCGACGCCTACGGCGCGCTCACCGACGCCTGAGCCCGGCCCGGGCCCGGTCCCCGAGGTGGGCGGAGAACGGGTAGCCTCGACGTCCCACCGCGCAACGGTGTCCGAGAAGCGACGCGCGAGAAGCGACGGCAACGAAGGAGGAGTGATGGATTCGTGTCACCAGTGCGGCCAGCCGGTCGCGGACGGGGTCAACTTCTGTTCCAACTGCGGCGCGTCGCTGCGCACCAACACCGGCGACACCACCCGCGCGATCCCGGTGGCGTCGCACGACGAGGCCAGCGTCGAGCTGACGGACAGCCACCTCGTCGCCCTGCGTGACGTTGCGCCCGGCTCCGCCGTGCTGGTCGTGGTGCGCGGCCCCAACCAGGGCGCCAAGTTCCTGCTCGACCACGAGGTCGTCACCGCCGGCCGGCACCCGCAGAGCGACATCTTCCTGGACGACGTGACCGTCTCGCGGCACCACGCGAAGGTGAGCGAGCGGGGCGGCCACCGGTGGTTGTCGGACGAGAACAGTCTCAACGGCACCTATGTGAACCGCACCCTCATCGACGGCGAGGTGGCGCTGCGCGGCGGCGATGAGGTGCAGATCGGCAAGTTCCGGCTCGTCTACCTGGTGGCGCCGTCCGGGCGGAACTAGATGCCCCCAGCAACGCGGAGCATCGGGCAGGTCCTCAAGATCCTCAAGGAGGACTTCGAGGACGTCTCCATCAGCAAGATCAGGTTCCTGGAGGGTGAGGGCCTGATCACGCCGGAGCGCGCGCCGTCGGGGTACCGACGCTACTCCGCGGCCGACGTCGACCGGCTGCGCTACATCCTCGACGTGCAGAAGAACCACTACCTGCCACTCAAGGTCATCCGCGAGAACCTCGCGGCCATGGACGCCGGCGAGACCACCCCGGCCCCCCAGGCCCCGGCCCCCGCGGTCGCGCCCCCCGACGACACGGTGCCGGTCACGCCGGATCTCGCCGAGGCCGCGGCGCTGCCGCCGCACCGCATCCCTCCCGCCAAGCGCCCCATCCACATCACCCGCAAGGAGCTGCTCCGCCTCTCGGGGCTGTCCGAACCGGATCTGGCCGAGCTGGAGCGGCTCGCCCTCGTCGTGCCCCGGCGCGGCACGGTGTACTTCGGCCGGGACGCCCTCACCGTCGCGGTCGTCGCCCGCAAGCTCGGCCCCTACGGCATGGACGCCCGTCACCTGCGTGCCATCAAGCAGGCCGCCGAACGCGAGGCGTCCCTCATCGACCAGGCCGTCGCGCCGCTGGCTCGCCGCGGTGCCCCTTCGCGCAAGGCGGTGGCCGAGGTCATGCAGCTCATCCTCCACGCCCACGCTGCGCTGCTGCGCAACTCCATCGGCTAGGCGGACGACGGTGATCGCGCTGCAGTTCGTCGAGGTCCGGGTCACGGGGGTCGCCGACGAACCCTTGCTGCTGCTCAAGGAGACCGACGGGGTTCGCGTCCTGCCCGTGTGGACGACCGCCGTGGGCGCCAACGCCGTGCTGTCGGCGCTGGAAACCCCCGGTGACGAGCACCACCCGGGCACGCACGACCTGGTGCTGGACGCGCTCGCCGCCCTGGGTGGGGTCATCGACGAGGTGCGGGTCGTCGGTTACGCCGACGGGGTGTTCGACGCGGAGGTGGTCGTGGGCGGCACCCCGGTGCCGGCGCGCGTCAGCGACGCCGTGGCCCTGGCCCTGCGCGGCGGGGCGCCGCTGCTGGCACAGGAGGCGGTGATGGACGCGTCAGCCGTGGGCGGGCGCGCCGCCACCGGCCCCGACCTGCTGGGCGGCACCGACGCGCAGATGGAACGCTTCCGCGCCTTCCTCGACTCGATCAACCCCGACGACTTCGACACCGGCCCCGCCGCGCAACCCTGAGGTCGCGGTGGAGGGTTCGGCCCGCGCCCGGCGCTGGCGCGGCGTGTCGGGAGGGCCACGCGACGGGGCCGACTACCGTCATACTGGTCGTACGGGGAAACACGAAGCACAGGGGAAGTCGAGGAGGCCATGGTGAACGCACCGGAACCGCAGGTCCCGAGCCTGGTGGGGTTGCAGGACACGCTCTTCGAGGGTGACTTCGCTCCGCTGCCGGAGGACATCGGTTTCCGCGGGCCGGTCGCCTGCAGCGCCGCCGGCATCACGTACCGGCAGCTCGACTACTGGGCGCGCACCGGTCTCGTGACGCCGGAGGTGCGCACCGCCGGCGGGTCGGGCACCCAGCGGCTCTACAGCTTCCGCGACATCCTGCTGCTCAAGATCGTCAAGCGACTCCTCGACGCGGGCATCGCCCTCAACCAGATCCGGATCGCCATCGAGCACCTGCGGGCACGCGGCGTCGACGACCTGACGGCCGTCACCCTGATGAGCGACGGGGTGTCGGTCTACGAGGCGATCTCCGACGAGGAGGTCATCGACCTGGTCCGCGGTGGTCAGGGCATCTTCGCCATCGCCCTCGGCCGCGTGTGGCACGACCTCGAGGGCAGCCTGGCTTCGCTGCCGTCGGAGCGCCAGCAGGCACCCGCCGAGGATCCGATCGACGCGGTCGCCGCGTCCGACGAACTCGCGGCCCGCCGCCGGTCGCGGCACGCCGGCTGATGGGCGCGCCCGCCTTCGTCCAGCGCCACCTCGGGCCGGACGCTGCGGACCGCGCGCGCATGCTGCAGGTTCTCGACGTCGGCTCGCTGGAGGAACTCGTCGACGCCGCCGTGCCCGCCGAGATCCGCATGACCGAGCCGCTCGCCCTGCCGGCGGGGCTCAGCGAGGACGCGGTGCAGGCCGAGCTCGCCGCGCTGGCCGCGCTGAACGTGCCCGGCCGCGCCATGATCGGTCTCGGCTACCACGGCACCCTCACCCCGCCGGTCATTCGCCGCGGGGTGCTGGAGAACCCGGCGTGGTACACCGCCTACACGCCCTACCAGCCGGAGATCAGTCAGGGCCGGCTCGAGATGCTGCTGACGTTCCAGACGATGGTGGCCGATCTCACCGGGCTGGCGACGGCCGGCTCGTCCCTGCTGGACGAGGCCACCGCGGTGGCCGAGGCGGTCGGCGTGGCCCGCCGCCAGGTGCGCAAGGGCTCCGTGGTGCTCGTCGACGGCGGCATCCTGCCGCAGTCGCTCGCCGTCCTGCAGACCCGCGCCCTCGCCCAGGACATCACGGTGGTCTCCACCGACGACCTCGTGTCCGGCCTCCAGCGCCACGAGGCGTTCGCCGTCGTGGTGCAGACGCCGGCGTCCGACGGTTCCCTGCGCAGCGTGGAGGAACTCACCCTCATCGCCGCCAAGGCTCACGAGAACGGTGCCCAGGTGATCGCGGCCGCCGACCTGCTCGCCCTCACCCTGCTGCCCGCGCCGGGGGAGTGGGGCGCCGACATCGCGGTGGGCAGCACCCAGCGCTTCGGCGTCCCACTGTTCTATGGCGGGCCCCACGCGGGGTACATCGCCGTGCGCGCGGGCATGGAGCGCCAGCTGCCCGGCCGGCTGGTCGGCGTGAGTCAGGACCGGCTGGGGACGCCGGCGTTCCGGCTGGCACTGCAGACCCGCGAGCAGCACATCCGCCGCGAGAAGGCGACCTCCAACATCTGCACCGCGCAGGTGCTGTTGGCCGTGACCGCCGCGGCCTACGCCGTGTACCACGGCCCGGACGGTCTGCGGGCCATCGCCGAGCAGATCGCGCGGAACGCGCGTCGGCTGGCCGCCGCGGTCATCGCGGCCGGGTTCGAGCTCACGTCCGACACCTTCTTCGACACCATCGGCGTCCGCGCGGACGGTGACGCCGCAGCGATCGTGGCCCGCGCGCGGGCGCGCGGCGTCCACCTGCGGCAGGTCTCACCGGACACGGTCGGCGTGAGCGTGGGCGAGGACGCCACGGAGGCCGACCTGGCGGCCGTCGCCGAGGCCTTCGGCGCGACGCTCGGGGCCGAGGAGGCGGGCGCGACGGGCCAGCCTGAGCGCGCCACCGCGTATCTCACCCACCCCGTGTTCCACTCCTACCGCAGTGAGACGGCGATGATGCGGTACCTGCGCGCCCTGGCCGACCGCGACTTCGCCCTCGACCGGGGCATGATCCCGCTCGGTTCGTGCACGATGAAGCTCAATCCTGCGGCGGCGATGGAACCGATCAGCTACCCCGGTTTCGCCAACCTGCACCCGTTCGTGCCGGCGGCCGACGCGCGCGGTTACGCCGCGCTGATCCACCGGCTCGAGGAGCAGCTCGTCGCCGTGACCGGCTACGACCGGGTGAGCCTGCAGCCCAATGCGGGCAGCCAGGGGGAGTTCGCCGGGTTGATGGCGGTGCGGGCGTACCACCGCTCCCGGGGCGAACAGCACCGGACGGTGTGCCTCATCCCGGCCTCGGCACACGGCACGAACGCCGCCTCGGCCGCGATGGCCGGCATGGACGTCGTCGTCGTCAAGACCGCCCCCGACGGCTCCATCGACCCCGACGACCTGGCGGCCAAGGTCGCCCGGCACGCCGACGAGCTGGCCGTGATCATGATCACCTACCCCTCGACCCACGGGGTCTACGAGGCCCGGGTCGCTGATCTTTGTGCGTTGGTCCACGACGCGGGCGGGCAGGTCTACGTCGACGGGGCGAACCTCAACGCCCTCATGGGCCTCGCCCAGCCGGGCCGCTTCGGCGCCGACGTGAGCCACCTGAACCTGCACAAGACATTCGCCATCCCGCACGGCGGCGGCGGCCCGGGCGTGGGGCCGGTCGCGGTGCGCGACCACCTCGCGCCCTTCCTGCCGGGCCACCCCGTCGTGCCGGACGCGGGCCCGGCCGGCTCCGCCGCCGTGATCGCCGCGGCGCCCTGGGGTTCGGCGGGCATCCTGCCGATCTCGTACGCGTTCATCGCGCTGCTGGGCCCCGACCTGCGCCTGGCGTCCGAGACCGCCGTGCTCAGCGCCAACTACCTCGCCCGCCGGCTGTCGGAGCGCTACCCGATCCTCTACACGGGCGAGAGCGGCTTCGTGGCCCACGAGTGCATCGTCGACCTCCGGCCGATGACCAAGGCCACCGGCATCACGGTGGACGACGTGGCCAAGCGCCTGATCGACCACGGCTTCCACGCCCCGACGATGAGCTTCCCGGTGGCCGGGACCCTGATGGTCGAGCCGACCGAGTCGGAATCGCTGGCCGAGCTCGACCGCTTCGTCACCGCCATGCTCGCGATCGCCGACGAGGCGCAGGCCGTGGCGTCCGGGCAGTGGCCGGCCGACGACAATCCCCTCGTCAACGCCCCGCACACGTTGGCGGAGGTCTCCGGCGACACGTGGGAGCACCCGTACCCCCGCAGCCTCGCGGCGTTCCCGGCCGGCGACGTGCGTGGTGCTGTCTCCGCGGGCGCCGTGGAGAAGTACTTCCCGGCGGTGGCCCGGATCGACCAGGCCTTCGGCGACCGCAACCTCGTGTGCTCGTGCCCCCCCATCGAGGCGTACGCCGCCTCCTGACGCGCTGAGGAGGTGGACCCATGGGCTGGGTGCAGCGGCTGCTCGCCCGGCCGGTCGTCGCGCACTGGGTGCGGGCGATCGACCGGTATCTGCTGCGCATGGGTTTCGCGCTCGCGGCCGGGCTGACCTTCTACCTGGCTCTCGCCATCGTGCCGGTGCTCATGGTGACGTTCGGCACCTTCGGCTTCGTGGTGACCACTTGGTTCCCGTTCCTGGTGGACGACGCCCGCGCCGCCATCGCGGCCACGTTCGCCGCGCAGCCCGCACTGGGCGACACGGTCACCGGGGTGATCGAGGATGCCTTCGACACCTGGCAGACCGTCATCCTCGTGGGCCTGCCGGCGTCCCTGGTGTTCGGGACGTGGTGGATCACCCGGACGCGGATGGCCGTCCGCGTCATGCTGCGGCGTGACTACGCCCTGCCCCGCGGCGCCGGGCTACGGTTGCGCCGCCTCGCCCACAACCTCGGGCTGTTGTTCGCGGTGGAGGCGCTGCTCGTCGCCCTGGTGGTGCTGACGGCCGTGGCCACCGGGGCACGCGACCTCGTCCGGGGCTGGCTGCAGCTGGGGGCGACCCCCGCGGCCGACTGGTTGCTCTCCCTGGTGCCGCTCGCGGGCACGCTGCTCATCGCATTCCTGCTGTTCGTGCTGATCTTCCTCGGTTTCCCGAGCCCGCGGCTGCCGTGGCGCGACGTCCTGAGCGCGGGCGCGCTGGGCGGGGTCGCGCTCACCGCCCTGCAGTTCCTCACCGGCTGGTTGCTGTCGGTCTTCGGCAACAATCCCGCGGCCGGCGTGTTCGGCTCGGTCATCGTGCTGATGCTGTACGTCAACGTGATCGGCATCATCCTCCTCATCGTCGCGGCGTGGGTCGGCACCATCGACCGACCGGACGCCACCTCCCGCTCCGTCGAGCTCGCCGAGGAGTTGCTGCGCAGCGCGCCGCAGGCGTGGGCGATGCAGGCCATCGCCGCGCGGATCGGCGCCCCCAGCCCCGCCGCAGCGACTGCGGCGCCCCGCGTGGGAACGGCGGGGGAGGCCGCGGCGGGTGTCGCCGTCGGTGTGCTCGGCTGGGGGGCGCTGACCGGTGCGGCGGCGGTGGTGGCGAGCGGCGTCCACGCCGTGCGGTCCGCCCGGGAGCGGCCCCGACGGTCGGGGAGACGGCGATGAGCCCGCGTCACCCGGCGGTGGCGCACCTGGTGCGGGCGCTGCGGCGGTTCTCCGACCGGCTGGGCGGCCCGTTCGCCGCGGCCATCACGTACTTCTCGGTGTTGAGCCTGACCCCGATCCTCATGGTCGCGTTCGCCGCTCTCGGCTTCACCCTCACCCGCTTCTTCCCCGACGTGCTCGAGCTCGCCAAGAGCGCGATCGTCGACGCGGTGGCGGCCGATCCGACCCTGGGGGCCCAGCTGTCGGCGCTGGTCGACGAGGCGTTCACGCGGTGGCAGGTCGTCGGTGTGGTCGGCCTGCTCTCCGCGCTGTGGTCGGGCCACGTGTGGGTGCACAACCTGCGCATGGGCGTCCGCGCGCAGTTCCGCAGCGCGCTCGACGACATCTCGGCCGAGCCCAACCCCGTGGTGGGCATTGCGCAGAACATCGCCGTCCTCTTCGGCTTGCTGCTCCTGCTGGGGGTGGCCGGCGCGCTGTCCGCCGTCGCGACCGCCGCCCGCGGCCTGATCGCCGACCTGCTCGCGCTGCCCGACACGGCGCTGGTGGCGTGGCTGCTCTCCCTGCTCCCGCTCGTGGCAAACCTCGTGCTCGGTTTCGCGCTGTTCGCGTTCCTGCTCCGATTCCTGCCCGTGGGGCGGCTCGACACCCGTCGGCTGCTGCAGGCCGCCGCGATGGGCGCGGTGGGGATGGCGGCCCTGCAGTTCTCCACCGGCGCCCTGTTCGGCACCCTGGCGGCCAACCCTGTCACCGCGGCCTTCGGGTCGGTCATCGTCCTGATGGGCTTCTTCAACCTCTTCGCCCGCCTCGTGGTGTTCGTGGCGGCGTGGGTGGCGACGGCCGACGCGCCGGCCCTCGCCCCGCAGCTGCCCGTCCGCGCCGCGCCTTTGGACACTCCGACCGACTACGCCACCAAGCTCGTCCGGGCCCGCCTGGCCGAGGCCGGCGAGGCGCAGCTGCCCGCGCCGGACGAGCCGGCGCGGGCAGCTGGGTTGGGTGTGGGCGCCGCGTGGGGCACCGCGCTGGCGGGGCTGGCCACCCTGGCGGCGGCGCTTCGACGGCGTGGGCGCTGACGCGGGGGCCGGCGCCCGCGCGGGGGCGGACGCCGGCGTCCGGCTCAGTGCTCAGCGGGGGCGGCGGCCACCGGTGCGGGCTGGCCGATGGCGGCCAGCATCTCGGTGAACCAGGGCTCGGTGATGTCGAACGGCTTGCCGCCCTTGATGCGGTCGAACGCGATGACCGACAGCGTGTCGCCGTTCTCCTCGTCGTGGCCGATGACGCCGGGCTCTTCGCGCAGCGCGGCGTCCACCGCCAGCTCGACCATCGTGTCGATGAGCTCGAGGTCGTAGGCGTTCGAGGCCGCCGAACGGCTGTAGTAGCCCGACTTCTGCACCAGCACCTTCTCGGCGTTCAGCTTCGCGGCGAACTGCTCGGCGAACCAGGCGCCCGGGTTGATCTCGTCGAGCCGGACGTGACCGAACGCGTCGCGCGGCACCTCCTCGCCGGCGGCCTCCATCTCGGCGATGATGCTCTCGACGCCGGCGCCCTCGGAGAGGAAGATGGTGACGTTGCCGACCTCGTCCATGACCTTGTTGAGCAGCTCGGCCTCCTCGGCGATGTCGATCTCCGCCTCGGGCACGAAGACCGCGTGGACGTCCCAGGCCTCCTTGCTCAGGCCGAGCTCCGGCAGCCACTGCTGGTCCTCCAGCCACTCGCGGTACTTGCGGGCGGTGGCCGCGGTCAGCCAGCCGCAGTTGCGGCCCATGACCTCGTGCACGATGAGCGTGCGGTTGGACGCGTTGTGCTCGGCCAGCACGTTCCTCGCGAAGCGCGCCCCCATCTCGGCCGCCGTGTCGGCGCCCAGGCTCTGCTTGATCGGAACCACGTCGTTGTCGATGGTCTTGGGCAGGCCCACCACGGTGAGCTCGTAGTCGTGCTCGTGCAGGTAGTGCGCCAGATCGGCCGCGGTGGTGTTGGTGTCGTCGCCGCCAATCGTGTGCAGGATGGTCACGCCGTCCTCGATCAGACGGTCGGCGGCGAACTTCAGCGAGTCCACGCCCTCCTCGATCAGGCCGCGCTTCACCAGATCCTTGGTGTTGGTCAGCTTCACGCGGCTGTTGCCGATGGGGGAGCCGCCGAAGTCGCGCAGCACGTCCGCGTTGGCGCGCACCTCGTCGGTCACGGTGAAGTGGTCGCCGCGCAGCAGGCCCTGGTAGCCGAGCTTGTAGGCGATGATCTCCACGTCGGGGGCGAGTTCGGTGTACCGCTTGATCAGTCCGCCGACCGCGGTCGACAGGCACGGGGCGAAGCCACCGGCGGTGAGCAGGGCGACCTTCTTCGTCATCTTGGGAGAACCTCTCGTCGAACTGGGGTCCGTGCGTGCGCACGGGTGGTGTGGACCGTTCCCCAGCCTACGGCGATCCGGACGCCGCCGCTGGCGGTTGCCCTGCCTGTGGATGGCGAGCGACGCCGCGCCCGCGCCCCGGCCCCGGCGTGGCAGAATCGCCGTGCGGGGCCGCAACGGGCCCGGGGGGAAACGGGGGGACCGACCATGACTGCTGCTTCTGGGCGAAGGGACGCCGAGCGCGGTCACGCCATGTCGAGCTTCGTGTCGGTCGTCGTCGTCGCCCTCATCCTGGTCGCCGGGCTCGTCGTCGACGGCGGGGCGAAGGCCAATGCGGCGCGCGCCGCCGAGTCCGGCGCGGCCCAGGCGGCCCGGGCGGCCGTGGACGCAGGGGCCACCGCTCGCGCCGGGGGAGCGGGGAACGGCGTCGAGGCGGCACGCGCCGCCGCCGAACAGGAGCTGGCCGAGCGGGGCCTGGCCGGCACCGTCAGCATCCGGGACGGGCGCGTCCGCGTGGAGACCTCGACGTCGGCGCCCACGGTGTTCCTCAGCCTGATCGGCGTCGACGTGCTGGCGGCGTCCGGGTCGGCCGAAGCCGAGCTGCGCACGCCCTGACGCCCTGCGCGTCCGCGAGCACCCCCGCAGCGCGGAGTCAGGACAGGCTGGCCGCCATCCGCCGCACGCCTTGGGTGAGCATCTCCTCCGACGTCGCCAGGTTCATGCGCACGAACTGACCATAGGCCGGGCCGAAGTCCTCGCCGGCGTTCAGCGCGACCTTCCCGTGGGTCAGGAAGTGGTTGCGCGGGTGCGCCAGGCCGAGTGCCGAGCAGTCGAGCCAGGCGAGATAGGTCGCCGGGCCGGGGACGTGGCGCACCTGCGGCAGGTGCTCGGCGAGCAGGTCGACCAGCAGCCGCTTGCGGGCGGCCACCTCGGCCATCAGATCGTCGACCCACCCCTGGGCGTGGGTGAGGGCCGCGGTGTGCGCGATCGTGGCCAGGTGCCCGGTGGACTGGTTGGCCAGGGGCGGCGCCTGGGCGAACACCTCCTCGGCCTGCGTGCCGCGGATCATGACGCCGCCCTTCAGCGCGGCGAGGTTCCACCCCTTGCCCGCCGAGAACGTCACCACGGCGTTCTGCGCCTGCGGCAGCGACAGGATCGGCACGAACGTCTGCCCGGGGTCGGTGAGCGGGGCGTGGATCTCGTCCACGATCAGCGTGACGCCGCGCTCGCCGCACAACTGCGCGAGCGCCGTCAGCTCCTCGGCGGTGTGGAGCGTGCCGGTCGGGTTGTGGGGGGAGCACAGCAGGTAGGCCGTGGGCCGGTCGGGACCGTCGAGGGCCGCCTCGATGGCGGGCAGGTCGAGGCGCGCGTCCGCGGTGAGGGCCACCTCGGTGAGGTGACGCCGATACCCGGTGACGACCTGCCAGAACGGGGGGTACACCGGGGGGTTGATCACGACGTGGTCGCCCTCGGCGGTGGAGCCGACCAGGAGCGCGAGCATGGTGTTCATCACGTCGCCGGAGCGCCGGATCTGCGCCGGCTCAGGACGCCAGCCCCACCGGTGCTCTGCCATGGCGGCGTAGGCCTCGGCGTACGCGGTGCCGTGCGGGTAGCCCGTGTCACCGCGGCGGATCGCCTCGGTCAAGGCGTCGACGACGGCCGGGTGCTGGTGGACGTCCATCTCCGCCACCCACATCGGCAACACGTCGGGCTCGAACGTGCGCCACTTCAGCGACGTCCGTTCGCGGAGTTCGGCCTCGGTCAGGGTGAGCAGCGCCATGCCCGGCATTCTTCCACGACCGGCGGGGTGCTTCTCCGGCCGCCCAGGCAGGCAGCGCCGCCGCGCGCCGTGGCCCGACCGTCGTAGGCTGACGGCCATGGCCCGCTACTTCGACGTGCACCCCGACAACCCGCAGCCGCGTGCGCTGACCCAGGTGGTCGCCATCCTGCGCGACGGAGGTCTCGTGGCCTACCCGACCGACTCGGGCTTCGCGCTCGGCTGCGTGCTGGGCAACCGGGAGGGGCTGGACCGCATCCGCGCCATCCGTGACCTGGACCGGCACCACCACTTCACCCTGGTGTGCAGCACGTTCGCCCAGCTGGGCCAGTACGTCGAGATGGGCAACGACACGTTCCGCCTGCTGCGGGCGTTCACGCCGGGGCCGTACACGTTCATTCTGAGGGCGACGCGGGAGGCTCCGAAGGCGATGCTGCAGGAGAAGCGGCGCACGGTGGGCGTCCGCATCCCCGAGCACGTCACCGCGCGGGCGCTGCTGGACGCCCTCGGCGAGCCACTCATGTCGAGCAGCCTGATCCTGCCCGGGTCCGAGGACGCCGCCACCGACGGGTGGTCGGTCAACGACGAACTCGGCCACGCGCTCGACGCGGTGCTCGACTCCGGTGACGCCGGCCTGGGGCCGACGACCGTCGTGGACCTCACCGGGGACGCTGCCGAGGTGGTCCGCGTGGGGGTCGGCGACCCGGAACCCTTCGCGACCTGACCGGCGGGGTCAGAACCGCATCGGGGTGTAGCCCTGCTCGGCCATCGCGTACCAGGCCGTGGCGCCGACGTGCTGCACGCCGAAGTAGCCGAAGCCGAACCCGGAGTCGATCACGCTGGACGCCGCGACGACCCCGCCGCTGACCGGCTGCCCCCCGACGTGCTGGCCGAGGCCGAGGGACGTCTGGGCCACCCGCAGGTTGTCCAGCAGGGTGCGGGAGGTCTGCCGGTGTCGCTTGCCCGCCCGCGTGCGGGTGGCCAGGGCGAGCTGGGCGGACCCCTCGAACCACACGCCGTGCGGGTTGACCTGGATTCCGTTGTAGGACGCGGTGGAGCGCAGGCTGGCATCGGAGAAGGTCACGCCCGAGAGGCTGAGGCCATCCGGCAGCTGACTGTGTTCCTGCTCGGGGGAGTCGGTCGTCCCCAACGCGTCGGTGGCCCAGCCGAGCGCATCGACGTAGCGGGGCTCGAGCAGGGTGAGCCAGCTCCACGTCTGCGGGTCGAGGGGGAGGACCGCGGTGTTGACCGTGGCGCCGTCGTTGGTGCCGGTGTAGAAGTACTCACCGGACCACATCCGGTCCACGAAGGCCCGTGCCCGCTCGGCCTGGCTGGCCCAGCCGCCCTGCTTGTCGATGCGCTGCAGCAGGGTGAAGAACGCCACGCAGTCGATGTTGTGCTCGGTGGATGCGTTGGTCTGGCGCTCGTTGCCGCCGTTCACGCCGAACGTGAAGCCGCCGAGGGCTCGCTCGTTGGTGGCGTTCTCCACGATCCACGTGGCGATGCGACGCGCGGCGTCGCGATAGCGGGCATCGCCGGTGGTGGCATACAGCCGGACGAGCGCGATGCCCGGCCAGGCCATGTCGCCGACCGCCGTGCCCAGGAAGCCGAACTGCCACCCGATGTTGGCGGTGCCGTCCGGCAGACGCAGCCCGTGCAGGTTCGGCGTCCCGTCGTAGAACGTGTAGGGGCCGACGTTGTAGCCCTGGCGCAACCGCCCGTCGGCGTGGGTCGGATCGTTGGCCTGGGCGAACACCAGGCCGTCGCCGATCGTGCGGGCGAGCCGGAAGTCGCCGACCGCCAGCGCGGCGCACACCGCCAGGGCGGCGTCGTAGACGAAGGCGGTGGAGAAGAGCCCGAGCTCATCGGCGTAGCTCTGGGGCAGGGTGGGGTTGCCGGCCTGGGGGTACGCGTCCGTCATGCGGCGGAGAAAGCCGCGCGCGGCGAGCACGCCCTCGCGCGCCTGCGGCTGGACGGCGGCGCGCGGGGACTGGCTGGCGGCGACGGCGGGCAGTGCCGGCACCAGGGTGCCGGCGGCGGCCAGGCCGCCGAGGGCGAGGGCGTGGCGGCGGGACAGGGGGAGGGAGGAAGACACGATGAACTCCTTTGTCGCGGTCTGGACGCCACACTCTAGTGATCATGAGAGCGCTCTCACCAGACCCGGCGGGAAAATCGTGCGGGCAACCGGAAAGGCCCGGGTCGGGGGCCCTCAGTCGTCCTCGGGGTCGTCGTAGGAGGACGGCAGCTGCTCCTCGGTGAGGCTCTGCGCGTGGTGGGGCACCTCGAGCAGCAGGCTGCGGTCGGTGCGGACGTACCCGGTGCTCGGCGGACGCTCCGGCAGCTTCAGCGTGGGTCGTTCGACGTGGCTGTACGGGATCGAGTCGAGCAGGTGGTGAATCATGTTGAGCCGCGCGCTGCGCTTGTCCTCCGCCTCGACGACGTTCCACCGGGCGGGTTCGACATCGGTGTGCACGAACATCTCGTCCTTGGCGCGGCTGTAATCCTCCCAGCGGGTGAGCGACTCGACGTCGGTGGGGGAGAGCTTCCAGCGCCGCATCGGGTCGTCCAGGCGGGAGCGGAAGCGCCGCTCCTGCTCGGCGTCGGAGACGCTGAACCAGTACTTGCGCAGCATGATCCCGTCGTCGATGAGCATGCGTTCGAAGATCGGGCACTGGCGCAGGAAGCGGATGTGCTCCGCCGCCGTGCAGTACCCCATCACCTTCTCGACACCGGCGCGGTTGTACCAGGAGCGGTCGAACAGCCGGATCTCCCCGGCGGCGGGCAGATGCTCCACGTAGCGCTGGAAGTACCACTGCGTCCGCTGCCGTTCGGTGGGCGACGGCAGCGCGACGACGGAGGCGACGCGGGGGTTCAGGAACTCGGTGATCCGTTTGATCGCGCCGCCCTTGCCCGCGGCGTCCCGGCCCTCGAACAACACGACGATCCGTGCCCCCGACTGCTTCACCCACTCCTGCATCTCGACGAGTTCGCGCTGCAGGCGCGACAGCTCGGCCTCGTAGATCTTCTTGCCCAGCTTCGGAGTCTTGGCCATGGTTCATCCTGCCAGAGCGCACGCAACGCCCCGGGTCCCTTTTCCGGATGCATCTTGTTTCCATATCCGCAAGTGGTTACGTTGTGCTCATGAGTTTCCACGAGGTCCCGGGCAACCCCTCGCCCGTCGCGCCACCCCCCGCGCTCCCCCTACCGGCCGTCCTGGGCGTCCTCGCCCTGCGGCCCGTCCTCCTGGCCGTCAGCTGGCTGGTGCTCCTGCTCGCGGTCGGTGCCGCCGCCCTGCCGGGTGCGCTGCTGTGGCAGAACGTCGTCATCGTCGCGGTCGACCTCGTGTCGATCGCCGTGGTCGTGGCCCTGCTCCACCGTCACGGGCGCCGCGCGCGCGATCTCATCGCGCTGCGCGCCTCCGACTGGTGGCGCGCCCCGCTGACGTTCCTCATCGTGATGGTCGGCTTCGTGGCGGCCAGCTACGTGGGCAACCTCGTCGCCTACGCCGGCCCCCCGCCGGCCGACACCGAGGGTGGCTTCACGGTGCCGCTGTGGCTCGGCGTGTGGTCGCTGGCGCTGATGCCGCTGACCATCGGCGTGGCGGAGGAACTCGTGTACCGGGGCATCGGCCAAGGTGAGCTGACGCGCCGCTGGGGCCGGTGGGCCGGCTGGCTCGTCGCCGCCGCGTTCTTCGGTGTGCAGCACTTCTTCCTGACCCCACCCGATCCGCAGGCCTGGCTGGCCCGCTTCGTCACGACGTTCCTCGCCGGCCTCCTGTTCGGCGCCCTCTACTGGTGGCACCGCCGCCTGGCGCCCCTCATCATCGCCCACGTGCTGCTCGACGTGGTCGGGCTGGGCCTTCCGATGCTGTACGTCGCGCTGGCCGCCGGCGCCTGACCGGTCAGCCCGCCGTGTCGTCCTCGCTGGTGGGGTCGTCATCGCCGGGCTCGCCCAGGCCGGCCAGGAAGTCCTCGAACTTCGCGCCGATCTCCTCGGCGGTGGGAATCTCGTGGGCCCCGGGCAGCTCCTGCCCGGCCGGGGGCGCCGGGTTGAGCTTCTCGGTGAACGCGTCGAACTGGTGCTCCATCGCCTCGACCATCGCGGTCAGCTCCTCGCTCTGCGTGACCTGCGCGTCGATCTGTTGCCGCACGAGGGCGGACGCCAGGTCGAGCCCGTCGGCGGGCAGGCGCAACGAGGTGGCGTCCTGCAGCGCCTGGAGCACGGCCGCGGCCGCGGGCGGGAAGTCGTTGTCGGCGATGTAGTGGGGCACGTGGGCGAGCAGCCCGAGCACGGGGTGGCCCGCCTCACCCAGGCGCAGCGTCAGCACACCGGTGAAGGATGCGCTCAGGGTGAACGTGCCCAGGACGGGTTCGGTCGACACCAGGGCCGGGTCGCTCGCGTACTGCGTCACCACCACCGGGCGGGTGTGCGGGGCGGGCGCGGGCATGGTCTGCACCAGCACCGTGTGCTGCACGTCCAACTGGTCGACGAGGTGGTTCACCGCCGCGGCCATCCGCTCCCACTGCAACGACGGCTCGGGGCCGTTCAGCAGCAGGAAGTCGCGGCCGTCGGTGTCGGAGACCAGGTGCAGCGCGATCCGGTGCGGCGCGTAATCACTGAAGTGGTTCTTGTCGAACGTGATCGAGGGTCGGCGCGCCGCGTAGTCCATGAGCTGGTCGGCGTCGAAGGTGCCCAGCAGCCGGTTGGGCAGGTGCTGGAGCAGCTGCTCGTCGGTCTGCCGCTGGGTGTGCCCGGCGTCGGTGTAGCTGCCGAGGGTGACGATCATCGTGTCGGCGTGCACGGCACGCTGGTCGACGTGGGGCTCCCAGGCGAACAGGGTGGTCGGGTCGAGCATCTCGGGTTCCTCCTTCCCGAGCATCGTGCACGGGTCACCTGGGTCAACGCCGGGTGGGGGCTGTGCATTCCCTCGTGACGCGCCGTCTCCGGGGGCCGATGCGTCAGCGAGCGGCCTTGGCGACCCGCTTGTCGGCGGTCCGCTCGCGGCGTCCGGTGGTGAGCCCATGGTCAACGGAGAACCGGCCCGCACCGGTGAAGAACAGCGGCAGGGCCAGCGCCGCGTACGCGAGCGCCGCCTCCCCGGAGAGCCCCCCGGTGGCCGGGTTCAGCACCGGCTCGGAGGCCAGCACCCAGAAGGCGTACACCGCACCCATCATGACCGCCTGCAGCAGCGCGCTCAGGCGCGTCATGGCGCCCACGGCGATCATGAGCGGCAGCAGGATCTGGCCCGCGACGATGGCGACCCCGATGATCTCGGGGGCCAGCGCGCCGATCGCGTTGCCCCGCAACGCCCCGGCGAACCCGCCGAAGTCCACCAGCTTGTGGATGCCGTGCAGCACCAGCGGGAGAGACAACAAGCGCAGGAGCAGCAAGCCGAAGTCCGTGCTCGGCTTGTTGTGGAGCCGCGCCATCTGCCAGCGCCAGGTGTCGCTGTCGTGCGGGTCGGTGTCGTCGGCGGCGGACGCCCCGGCGAGCCCGATCCCCGGGGTCGCGTAGGGCGCCGCGCCGGCGTCCGGGCCCCACGCCTGGGGTGCCGGCACCGCCACCGGTTCGCGCCGCGGCTGGAGCGGGTTCGCCGCAGGCTCGTCGTAGGTGGGCAGCTCGCGGGTCCGGTGCGCGTCGGACCAGTCGTCGTGGGGGACGACCGGAGGTTGCGTCGGCAGCTGCTGGGTCCGGTCGAAGTCGTAGGCCCGGGCACCGGAGAAGTCCTGCGTGCGGTCGGCGTCGGGGGAGTCGTGACGGGAGAAGTCCCGCGTCCGCTCCGCATCGGTGGTGTCGGGGCGCGCCGCGAACTCCTGCGTGCGCTCGGCGTCGTCCCCGCCGTCCCAGGGGCGGTCTGATGGCGTCATGGCTCCTCCTCGTGACGCTCCCACCCTAGAACAGCCGGACGCCGACGGCGCGGCCACCGCGCCGCCGCGGGGGCAGCGACGCGCTCAGCCGGTGGGGTCGGGGATCGGGATGACGTCCACGCCAACCTTCAGCGTGCTGCGCTTGCCCTCGGTGAAGATGACACCCTTCAACGGCGACACGTCGCGGAAGTCCCGGCCCCACGCCGTGGTGATGTAGCGGCTGTCGGCGAGGTGGTCGTTGGTCGGGTCGAGGTCGACCCAGCGGCCGCCGGGGATCATCACCGACGCCCAGGCGTGCGTCGCGTCCGAACCCGCCAGCTTCTGCTGCCCCGGGGGCGCATAGGTCTCGATGTACCCGCTCACGTAGCGGGCGGGGAGGCCCACGGCACGGAAGCAGCCGACGGCGAGGTGCGCAAAGTCCTGACACACCCCGGCCCTGCTCTCCAGAAGCTCCGGCAGGGTGGTCTTCACCGACGTCGCACCCTTGGAGTACGTGAAGTCGGTGTAGATGTCGTGGTACATCGCGCGGATCGCGTCACCCAGCCCGCGCTCGGGCCACAGCAGCGTCTGCGCGAAGGCGTGCACGGGCGGGGACAGCTCCACCAGCTCCGACGGCAGGGAGAAGATCGCACGCTCCAGCGGGTCGACCGTCTCGTCGGCCGCCACCGCGGCGGCCGCCTCCGCCACCGTCATCGCGTTGAGCCCGTCAAGGTCGACCCGGTCGAACTCGACCAGGACGGTGCTGCGCTTGGTCACCACCAGCGAGGTGTGCGGCGTCTGGATCTCCACGTAGTGGCTGTGGTTGCCGAACAGGTCGGTGTGCTCGTCGAGGACGTCCGGCTCGGGGGACACCGAGATCTCGTGGGTCAGGATGCGCTGGTAGGCCGTCTCGCGTGGGCGCAGGCACGCCCGACCGAACGAGCTCGTCACGTCCAGCTCGTAGGTGTACGCGGTCTCGTGGCGCACCTCGTAACGGTGCGGTGCGTAGTGGTCCGGCGCGTTGCGCTCGGGTGCGCTCATCCGTCCTCCCGGCTGAGTTCGGCCACGGCGAAGCTGCTCTGCGGAGCCTGCGTGGTGAAGTGCGTGGCGACGATGGCGTCCGACAACCCGCGCAGTCGGTCCTCCAGCTCCACGAGGGCGTCGACAAGGTCGAGCCGCAGCCCGGTGCTGGCCTCCTCGACCTCGATGTCACGGACGAAGCCGATGACCTCCCGAATGGACGCCGTGAGACGCGGGTCGGGCGCCTGGGCGAGATCCTCGCGGAGCCGCTCGAGCTGGAACACCACCGATCGCGGGTTGGTCGCGTCGGCGAGCAGCAGGTCGAGGGCCGCCGCCACGGGGCGGGCCGAGCCGACGCCGGCCGCCATGCGGCGCCGGTAGGTGATCAGCGAGTCGCCCACCCGCAGCACGGACTCCACGACCATGGGCTCCACCACCGGCGTCGCGGTGAGGGCGATCGTGTTGCGCAGCAGGCGGACGGTGGTCTGGGCACGCTCGACCCGGCGGCCGGCGTCCAGGAACGCCCACGTGGGGTCGCGCACCAGGCTCTCGGCCACGAGCCCCGAGAGGGCGAGCGTGGAGTCGAGCGTCCGCAGGGCCACGAGCTGGATCGGGACGTCCCCACCCTCGGCGCGGGCGTCGTCGATGGCCCGCTGCAACCGTGAGAGCACGCTGGAGGTGTCGAGGCTCAGCAGCTCGCGGACGTCGGTCGCCGCGCTCACGGCGCGCACCACGCTGTTGGCCACGGTGCCCGGCACGTAGCTGTCGAGCAGCAGCGCTGCCAGGTGCGGGAGCGGGTTGGCGAGCCGCTCCTCGCTGCCTGGCCCGGTGAAGCCGGGCCGCACCGTGGTGACCTCCGTGACGGACGTCAGCATGGCCCGCATGGCGGTGTGCCCGGGGGTGTGGGGGTGACGCGCGTGGTCCTCCACCATGTTGTCGGAGACCAGCAGCATGCGGGCGACGAACTCGGCGCGCTCGGCGTAGCGGCCCATCCAGAACAGGTTGTCGGCGGAGCGGGGGGTCAGGCCGGGCAGTTCGGCGTCCGACGGGATCGCGCGGGTGCGGACGCGGAGGTCGAGGTCGACGCGCGGAGCCTGCGTCCCGTCGGCCTCCAGCACCCAGACGTCCTTGCTCGTCGCACCCGACTGGTTGGTGACGATGTAGGCGTCCGGCTCGCTCGCGACGCGCGCCAGGCCGCCGGGCATGAAGTGGTAGGAGTCACCGAGGGCGACACCGAACGTCCGCAGCACCACGTTGCGCGGCTCGAGCCCGACCTGGGTGACGACCGGGGCGGTGGCGGGGGTGAGGGGTTCCTGCGCCGTCCAGGCCCACGGCTCGTCCTCGATGCGGGCGCGCAAGGCATCCAGCTCGGCGGCGCTCATGAGCCAGCCGGGTGCCGGCGCCGCCGTGAAGGCACGCGCGATCGGCTTGATGATGAGCCGGCCCAGGTTCGCCAGGACGTGGCGGCGCGATTCCGGGTCACCGCACCACCAGGTGGTCGGTTGCGGCAGCAGCAGCTCCTCGCCGAGCAGGGCGCGGCACGCGTCGGCGAGGAACGGGAGCAGCCCGGGGTTCTCGATGACGCCGGCGCGCAGCGGGTTGACGATGCTGACCACCCCGCGCCGCGCTGCGGCGACCAGGCCGGGGACGCCGAGGCGCGACTGGGGGAGCAGATCCAGGGAGTCCGACCAGGCGGGGTCGACGCGGCGCAGCACCACGTCCACCGCCTCCAACCGGCCGGTCGTCCGCAGCCAGAGCCGCCCGCCACGCATCAGCAGGTCGTCGGACTGGGCGAGCGGGTGACCGAGCAGGATGGACAGCAGCCCCTGGTCGTAGCTGGTCTCGCTGCCGGGCCCCGGCGTGAGGAGGACGACGCGGGGGACGTCGTCGACGTCGGGCGGGGCGGCGTTCAGCAGCGCCGCCTGCATGACGTCGAACCAGCCGCGGAGGCGCCGCAGGTTCGTCTGGCGGTGCACCGTCTCGAGGGTCCGCGCGATGATGCGGCGGTTCGCCATCGCGTACCCCGCCCCGGACGGGGCCTGGGTGCGGTCGCCGACCACGGTCCACGACCCGTCGGCGGTGCGCGTCAGGTCGGTGGCGGTCATCGGGAGCTTGTGCACCCCCGGCAGCGCGACACCGTGCGCGGGCACCAACAGGCCGGGGTGGCCCGCGACGACCGCGGCGGGGATGACCCCGGTACGCAGCAGGCGGCGCGGACCGATCAGGTCCGCCATGACGGCGTTCAACAGCCGGGCACGCTGCTCCAGCCCCGCCTCCAGCCGCATCCACTCGGGGCTGTCGATGACCAACGGCAGCGGGTCGAGCAGCCACGGCCGGGGGGGCCGGTTCGGGGCGGTGCCGCCATAGGTGATGCCATCGTCGGAGATCAGTCGCTCCACCGTGCGGCGCCGCGTCTGCAGCCCGATGGTGCCGAAGCGACCCAGGGCGTCCACGATGGCCTCGGACCCGGGCCTCACCTCCCCGTCGGCGAGGAGTTCGTCCTGACCGCGGGGGGTGCCGAGGGGGAGGGAGGGGTTGGGGTGGGTGAGACGCTCGGCGTAGCCCTCCAGGAGCGCGTTGCCGGCCTCCATGCGTTCGGCTGTCATGAGGCGGCCCACCCTAGCGGGTGCGGGGGATGCATCGCGAGCCGTCAGTGACGGCCGCGGTCGAAGCGTCGCAGGTCCAGCGTTGCCGGGTACTCCCCGGTGGTGCCCGCCAGCAGGCTCGACGCCGATGGCCACGCGTCCATGTCCACCGCCCCGGTCGTCTGCTCCGGTACGAAGCGGCTGTTGCGTCGCGACTCGGCCTCGGCGGCGTTCACGGGGTAGCGGTCGTAGGACCGCCCACCGGGGTGCACCACGTGGTAGGTGAAGCCGCCCAGGGACTGGCCGTTCCAGGTGTCCACGAGGTCGAACCGCAACGGGCTGTGGATGCCGATCGACGGGTGGAGTGCCGAGGGCGGGGCCCAGGCGCGGAAGCGGACGCCCCCGACGCGCGCCGCCGGCGACGCGGCGACCCCCACCCCCCAGGTGCCGCCCGGGTTGGCGAGCGGCACCGGCACGCCGTTCACCGTGAGGACGTGGCGGCCCTCCACCAGGCCGGTGGCCGCCACCTGCACCCGCTCCACCGAGGAGTCGACGTAGCGCGAGGTGCCCGAGAGCGTGACCTCCTCGCCGAGCACGTGCCACGGCTCCAGCGCGCCCCGCAGCTCGAGATGGACGCCGTCGGCGTCCGTCTCACCCACGCGCGGGAAGCGGAACTCCAGGAACGGCGCGAACCACGCGACGTCGAACGTCTCGCCGATCAGGGGCTCCAGGTGGGCGTTGAGGTCGTCGACCACCGCGCACAGGTCGGCGGTCGCGAAGGCGGGCAGCAGGAACCGGTCGTGCAGGCGGGTGCCCCAGCGGACGAGCGGCTTGCGATACGGCTCGTGCCAAAAGCGCAGCACGAGCGCGCGGACCAGCAGTGCCTGCACCAGCGACATCCGCTCGTGCGGGGGCATCTCGAAGCCGCGCATCTCCAGCAGGCCGAGCTTGCCGCCCGGGCGGTCGCCGGAGTAGAGCTTGTCGATGCAGAACTCCGCCCGGTGCGTGTTGCCCGTCACGTCGGTGAGCAGGTGGCGCAGCAGCCGGTCGGTCAGCCACACCTGCGAGGTGCGCTGCCGTTCGATGCGCTCCTCGGGGTCCTCGTCCCACACCTGGTCGGCCCGGATGGCGGACTCCACGTCGTGGTTGACCGCCGGGTCGTTCTGCATCGCCTCCAGCTCGGCGAACGCGATCTCGAGTTCGTAGAGATACTCGTGCCGCCCCTCGTCCACGCGCGGCGCCTGGCTCGTCGGGCCGATGAAGCGCCCCGAGAACACATAGCTCAACGCGGGGTGGTGCTGCCAGAACGTGAGCATCGACTGGAGCAGGTCCGGACGCCGCAGCAGCGGCGAGTCGAACCGCGTCGCGCCACCGAGCGTGATGTGGTTGCCGCCGCCGGTGCCGGTGTGGGTGCCGTCGAGGTCGAACTTCTCGGTGGCCAGCCCGGAGCGCCGGGCGTCGTCGTACAGGGTGGTGGTCAGCTCCTCCAGCTCGGCCCAGGAGCGCGTCGGGTGCACGTTGACCTCGATCACGCCGGGGTCGGGCGTCACCGACATCGTCGTGAGGCGGTCGTCACCGGGCAGGGGGTAGCCCTCGAGGACGACCGGGACGCCCGCCTCTGCGGCCGCGCCCTCGACGGCCGCGACGAGGCGCACGGCGTCATCCAGCGCGTCGAGGGGCGGCAGGAACACGAACAGGTGCCCCTCGCGGGCCTCGACGGCGACCGCGGTGCGGGGCGCGGTGGAGACCGGCAGCTCGCGCGCGGCGGGGGCCGCGGCGGCCGGATCGCCGGCCGGCAGCGGGGAGTCGGGATCGGCGTTGTGGGTGACGTCGGGCTGGTCACCCCACGCCAGCGCGTTCAGGGGCAGACGCAGGCCGAGCGGTGAGGTGCCCGGCATGAGGAACAGGGCGCGACGGCGCGGCCGCCACCGCGTCGTCCCCCAGCCCCCCTCGGGGTGGGCGAACAGCGGCATGACCCAGCCCGCCGGACGCCCGGCGGCGGCGTCCAGCTCGGCGGCGAGCCCGGCCCGGCCGGCCTCGGTGGTCAAGGCGTCGTCGTCGGGCGCCGGATCGTCGGGCCGGTCACCGTAGGGTTGGCGCGCCTCGGCGAGGACGGCGTCGATCGGATCCTCGAACGCCGGGGTGACGAACTCCTCGCCCACCCCCAGCCGCGATGCGAGCGCGGTGGTGAACGCGCTCACGGTGGCGTCGGCGTCCGCCGTGTCGGCGGGCAGCACCGCGGGCCCCCACGGGTCGGCCAGGAGGGCCTGGTCCTGCCACAGCGGGACGCCGTCCGCGCGCCAGGCGAGCGCCATCTGCCACCGGGGCAGCGGCTCACCGGGGTACCACTTGCCCTGGCCGTGCTGGGTGAGCCCACCGCGGGCCCACCGCTCGCGCAGCCGGTCGGCCAGGCGTGTGGCGAGCTCACGCTTCTCCGGGCCGTCGGCCGCGGTCTCCCACTGGGGGGTGGAGGTGTCCCCGGCGGAGACGAACGTCGGCTCCCCGCCCATGGTCAGGCGGACGTCGGCGTCGGTCAGGGCGGCGTCGATCGCGGTGCCGAGGGCCCGCGCGGCCTCCCACTGGTCGTCGGTGTAGGGCTTGGTGACGCGCACGTCCTCGTGGATGCGCGTGACGGTGTTCTCGAACGCGAACTGGACGCCGACCACCCCGGTCGAGCCCTCGATGGGCGCCGAGCTGGACGGGTGGGGCGTCGCCGAGAGGGGGATGTGACCCTCGCCGGCGAACAGGCCGCTCGTGGCGTCCAGGCCGATCCAGCCGGCCCCGGGCACGTACACCTCGGCCCAGGCGTGCAGGTCGGTGAAGTCCTCACTCGGCCCGGCGGGGCCGTCGACGGGCGTGAGGTCGGCCGTGAGCTGCACGAGATAGCCCGAGACGAACCGGGCAGCGAGGCCGTAGCGGCGCAGCACCGAGACGAGCAGCCACGCGCTGTCGCGGCACGAGCCCAGGGCCTTGGCGAGGGTCTCCGCCGGCGTCTGGACGCCCGTCTCGAGACGGACGGTGTAGGCGATGTCCTGCTGGATCGCCGTGTTGACCGCGACCAGGAAGTCCACGATGCGCGTGTCGCCGGCCGTCACCCCCAGCGGGGCGATGCGGCGCTCGATCCAGGCGTCGACCTCGTCTTCCTCGGCGGACGCCTCACCCCCGGCCGGGACCGGGCGGAGATAGGGCGCCAGGTCCTCGCGCAGCGCGTCGGGGTAGGTGAAGGGGAAGTTCTCCGCGTACTCCTCGACGAAGAAGTCGAACGGGTTGATGACCGTCATGTCGGCCACCAGGTCGACCGTGATCGAGAGGTGGTCGGCCGGCTCGGGGAACACCAGGCGCGCGATGTAGTTGCCGAACGGGTCCTGCTGCCAGTTGAGGAAGTGGGTCGGCGGCGACACGGTCAACGAGTAGGCCTCGATCGGCGTCCGGCTGTGGGGTGCCGGTCGCAGGCGCACGGTGTGCGGATTGATGTTGACCTCGTGGTCGAACGTGTACTGGGTCGAATGGTGCAGCGCCACGCGAATCGTCACGGCCGACAGCCTAACGGGCCGGACCGACGATCCGGCCCGCGCCCTGTTACGGGTGTGTGACCGATCCCCGGCCGCCGCCTCGCTCCCCGGGCGCAGCGCGGCTCCCCGGCCGCAGCGCGGCTCTCCCGCCGAGGTCACCTCCCTCCTCCGCCGTAGCGGGGCTCTCCGTGCACGGAGAGCCCCGCGGTGGCAGGGGAGCGCAGTGGTTCAGGGGCCGGGTCCGGTGCCAGGGGCCGGGGTGAGTCAGCCCCGGAACGTCAGCGTGTCGACGGCGACGAACGCACCCGGTTGCCCGGAGTCGAAGGTCACGTAGACCCGCTGGCGACCGGTGAGGCCCGGGGCATTGAACGGAATGTCGCGCCACGACCCCCAGCCGCCGGTGTTGCCGACCGCCATGGAGCCGACCGGTGCTGCGGTCGGGCTCCCGACGCGCACCTGCACCAGCCCGGAGACCCCGCCCGGGGCGCCCGAGGCCACGCGGGCCACGACGTCACGCGACGTGCCGGCGCCGAACTCGACGTCGAACGCCAGCCACGCCCCCGTGGCGAGGGGGCCGGTGGTGCGCCCCTGCCAGGTGACGCCCGCGTGCGCCACCGCCGCCGTGGCGGCGATGGGGCTGAACGCGTCCACCGGGGTCGCCGGCGGAGCGGTGGGCGCCGGCGACGTGGGGGTCGGTGTGGCGGTCGGCACCGGCGTGGGTGCGGCGGTCGGTGCGGGGCTGGCCACCCGCCCGCGGAACTGCCCGGACGCGAGCCGCGCGAAGGGAGCCGGTTGGCCGGAGGTGAACGTGACCGTCACATCCCGGACGCCGGTGAGTGAGGCGTCCACGTTCAGCGGAATCGAGCGCCACGCGTCCCAGCCGCCCGTGTTGCCGACCGCCAGGCTGCCCAGCACCCGGCCGGTCGCCCCACCGTCACGGATCTCGACGAGCCCGGACGCCCCACCCTCGGCTCCCGAGGCGAGCCGCAGCACGGCGTCGGTGTACCCGCCCGAGCCGAAATCGAGCCGGAACGTCACCCAGTCGTTGTGACGCGCGCGGGCCGTGCCCGCGGCATCCGTTGCCAGGGAGGACGCCGTCGCGGTGTTCGCTGCGAACCCCGCGTAGGGGTCACCGGCCCGCGCCGGCACCGTGGGGGTGGGTGAGGGGGCGGGGGGTGTCGGCGTCGGCACGGGGGTCGGCGTCGGAATCGGCGTGGGCGTCGGAATCGGCGTGGGCGTCGGGACAGGGGAGGGCGGCGATCCGGCCCGCCGCGCGTCGTCCCGCGCGCGTCCGGAGGCGACCACGGCGTAGAGGTAGGAGCGCGTGTTGCCGTTGTCGATGTCAGCATCGCTCAGCCGCGCCGCCAGGGCGCTCGCCCGCTGCCGATCGACCAGGGAGAGCAGCATGATGTTCCAGTCGATGAGATGGCTGCGGCCGCTCACCTGGGGGTTCTGGGCGAGCACGGCGTCGAAGGCCTCGGTGATGACGTCGCGTCCGAGGGCGCTCATCGGGGCGAACTGCGTGGGCCCCATCGGGATGACCTGGATGCCGAGGATGTCGCTGGCGTCCGCGCTGAACCACGTGCCGTAGTCGGTCTTGCCGGCGAACATCATCGAGACGATGGTCTTGTCGAAGGCGCCGGTGCGGTAGGGGGTGAACCAGTAGGCGGACGCCGTGGCCATCTCGGTGCTGAGCATCCAGGTGGCCTGCTGGCTGAGCGCGGCGTCGCCGGACGCGCGGGCCCAGAAGTCGAGGCCGGCCCAGGCGTTGACGGCCTCGGAGGTCGACTCCTGGTCGTTGCCGTCGAACCCGCCGCCGGTGCCGTTCGCCCACGAGTGGCCGCGCCAGTCGTCGAAGGAGCGGCGCTTGATGGTGGTGGCGGTGTCGGTCGGGCTGGCGATGTCGGCGACGAGCGCGTCGGCCACGGGGGCATAGCGGGTCACCAGCGCGGGGTCGTCCAGGCCGAGGACGCCGGCGGCGTAGAGGAAGTAGCCGTAGTGGAAGTGGTGGTCGTTGACGTTGTCGCCCGAGCCGAAGCTGTCGCCGTGCCCGACGACGGTGTGCAGTGTCGCGTCGTAGGTGAAGCACTTCTCCTTCACGGTGGTGCAGCGCTGCGGGTCGAGCCACAGGTCGAGCTGGGCCACCACGGCGTCCTTGATGGCGGACGCCTCGGCGGTCAGCCCGAGCTGGGCGGCGAGCCGGTGGACGTTGACAGCCCGGTACAGCTCCTTGCCGCCGAAGTAGGTGTCGGCGGCGACGAAGCGCGTGACCTTCGGCAGGTCGGCGCGCACGAGGGCGGCCAGCTCGGCGCGCTGGGCCGAGGTGAGCCCGGTGAGGTCGACGTCCCGCTGGCTGGTGTGGGCGGGCACGGAGAAGGTGAACGTGGTGCCGCGCACGGCGGACGCCCACCCGTTCGGGTTCTCCCAGCGGCCGGTCAGCGTGGTCAGTCCGTAGTTCTGGTGCGGCATCTGGGTGAACACGGTGGGCCGGCCGCCCTCGGTGGTGAGGGAGAACGTGGTGGACGCCTGCCCTCCCGCGACGGCGTGGCTCACCCGCGTCCCGGTGACGCGGACGGCGCCGGCCACCAGCGCCGCGATGTCGGCCGCGGTGGCGTCCTGCGGCTCGGCAAAGACATGGACGAGCCCACCCTGGGGCAGCGTCAACCCCCCGGAGGCGGCGCGGCTGGCCTGCCCGGCGACGACGTGCAGCACCTGGCCCGTGGGGGCCTGCCACGTCCAGTGCCCCACACCAGCGGGGGTGAGCGCGCGGTTCGTACCGAGCGTCTGGGCCGACGCGGCGCGGTACTGCACGTAGGGCCACCCCTCGACGGCGGTCAGCGTGCCGACGGCGCTCGCCCCGGCGAACCAGGTGAGGTCGGCGCTGATGTCGTCGAGGCGGGTGAGTCGGTAGTCGGTGGCGCCGGCCGGCGCCAGCGTGAGGGCCTGGTTCTCCGAGCCGAGCGGATCGCCGTTGCGCACCCAGCTCGCGATGACCGCCTTGTCCCCCCACGTCCACACCTCGGGCAGGGCGACGCCGAAGGTGGTGGGTTGGGCGCGGAACGCCAGACCGCCGCCCACCCAGGTCGGGGCGAAGAGGCCGTCCTTGTTGAAGACGGCCCCGCTGATCCAGGAGTTGGTGGGCGGCAGGATGCCCGGGCCGAGGCGGGGCGCGTCCGCCCCGCGGTAGAGGGTCGGGTGAACGGGTAACACCCGTGCCGGTTCGGAGGCGGCCGTGGCGGACGGGACGAACCCGACCAGCGTGGCCGCGGAGACGGCGAGGGTGACCAATCCGGTCGCGAGGCGGTGGGGAGCGGTGGGGGCTGACATGGCGGGGGAGGTCCTTCCGGCGACGCTGGGGGAGGCGGGTAATGAGAGCGCTCTCATTTCCTCGCGTGACCAGAAGGCTAACCGACGGAGGCCGCCTTGGGAAGCTCGAGACGACCAATAAACCAAGTCACAGAGATATTGGTGTGGCCCACTCGACCAATATGACCCGTACGGCTTTTCACCATCACGGAGCCGGGAAAGGCCCGAGGGGGCGGGCCCGGAGGGCCGGGCGCGAAACGACCCCGCCCCTGCCGGCAGGGGCGGGGTCGCGCGGTGTGGAGCCCGGCGCGTCCGGGTCAGGGGGCGGTCGAGCCCAGGTACACCACCGCGTCCGGATCCTCGGTCGGCAGACCCTCGTGGCGCACGCACATGACCTGCACGTCGCCGAACTCCACCTGGCCGGACTGCACGGTGAGGAAGGCGGTGTCGGACGCGTCGCGCCCGTTCACGATGCGCACCAGGGACTGCCGCGGCGCCATGCGCGTGGAGTCGACCACCTGCCAGCGCCCCTCGTGGGCCACCTCGGCGACGGCGTGGAAGTCCATTGGATCGAGCCCGGGCGCGTAGACAGCCACCAGCCGCGCGGGGAAACCGCACGCGCGCGTCATCGCGATGGTGAGGTGCGCGAAGTCGCGGCACACTCCCTGCTGGGCGAGGTAGGTGTCGACCGCCCCGTCGGTGGGAGCGCTGCTGCCCGACACGTAGAACAGGTTGTCGTGCACCCAGTCCGCGATCGCGTTGATCTGCTCCTGGCCCTCCAGACCGGCGAACCGCTTGGACGCGATGATGCCGAGTTTGTCCGACTCGGCGTAGCGCGACGGGCGGCGGAACTCGATCTCCTCGATGCCGGACACGGGCTCCGCCGACGCCGAGCCGTCCGTGGTGGCCCGGTAGTCGAAGGTGATCGGGCCGGCGGGGATCTTCGCCACGTGGAGGCGTCCACCGTCGGGCGCGGCCACCTCGCTGAGGTCGATGGGTTCACCACCGACCGTCAACGCGAGCACCTCGTTGGTGACGATCGGGCCGTGGGCGACGGCCACGGCGAAGACCACTTCGGCCGGGGTCTCGGCCTTGGCCTCGATGTGGACGTTGACGTCGGTGCCCGTCTGCTCGGTCATGGTGGCTCCTGTCCGCTGGTGAGGCCCGGGGAGGTCGGGGACCCCACGCTAGCCCCCGCCTCCCCGGCCACCGCGGGGGCGTCACTGGGTGGACGCCCCCGCGCGGCCCCGGGATGCGTGACGCCCGGCCTCAGAGACGCGGTCACCGCGACGTCGTGGTGGCTGTCCGAACGGGCCGTGGGAACCTACGATGACGCCGGGGGCCGGGTGCCTCCGGTCACGTGGACCATCAACGAGGAGAAACACATGGACAGGCGAACGTTCCTTGGTCTGGGTGCGGGCGCGGGCGCTGCCCTCGCACTCGCGGGCTGTGGGCAGGGTGGCGCGGCCACCACAGGCGGGGACCCCGAGAGCGCATCGCTGCGCTTCTGCTGGTGGGGCAACGACACCCGCAACCAGCTGACCAACGAGGCCATCGCGGCCTACCAGGCGGCCCACAGCGGGGTCAGCATCGCGCCCGAGCCGGGCGAGTGGAGTGGTTACTGGGACAAGCTGGCCACCCAGTTCGCGGCCAGCGACGCCCCCGACATCATCCAGATGGACGAGAAGTACCTTGCCGAGTACGGCCAGCGCGGCGGCCTGCTCGATCTGGAGGGCGCCGGCGTGGACGTGTCGGGCTTCGCTCCCGGCACGGCGGACACCGGACGCCTCGAGAGCGGCCTGTTCGGGATCAACGCGGGCGTCAACGCCCCCGTGCTGGTGGCGAACCCCACGCTGTTCGCCGAGGCCGGCGTCGCCCTGCCGGACGACACCACCTGGACGTGGGAGGAGTTCATGGCGCTGTCGGAGCAACTCACCCAGGGCATCGGGCGATCGGGGGTCTACGGCGCGGGCAACCTGTTCAGCCAGGACGGCCTGTTCAAGGCCTACGCCCGCCAGCGTGGCGGACAGCAGTGGACCGCCGACGGGCAGATGGGCTGGGAGCCCGCGATGCTGGAGGACTTCTGGCAGATGCTCCTGGACATGCAGGCGGCCGGGTCGATCCAGTCGCCGGCCGAGCTGGCTGAGGAGGACGCCAAGCCGTTGGACCAGACCGCCATCGCGACCGGCAACGTGGCGATGACGTACCTGTGGTCCAACCAGATCAAGGCCCTCGACAACGCCTCCGGGGTCGACATGGCCCTGTTGCGGCCCCCGAGCGTGGACGGGTCGTCGGAGGGGTGGCTCTGGTACAAGGCGTCGATGTACTGGTCGGCGTCCTCGCGGACCTCGAACCCAGCCGCGGTGGCCGCGTTCATCGACTGGTTGGCGAACTCGACCGAGTGCGCCCAGATCCTCACCGCCGAGCGGGGCCTGCCGCCGAACCTGGCGGCGCGCGAGGCCATCGCCCCCGACCTGCCGGCCTCGGACGCCAAGGTGGCCGAGTTCCTGAGCTCGATCGAGCCGGAGGTGGAGGACGCCGGCGGCATCACCCCGGTCGGTGGCAGTACCTTCCAGCAGATCCTGCTGCGCAAGAGCCAGGACGTGCTCTTCGAGCGGGCCTCCATCGCCGACGCCGTCGCGTCGCTGCGCACGGAGGTCGAGGCCGCGCTGCAGCAGTGACCCTGCTGAGGTGGGGACTCCGTCCCTGTGGCGGTGGCGTCCCTGTGGCGGTGGCGTCCCTGCGGCCCGTGGGGCGTCCGCCGAAACCACCTCGCTCCCCGCGCGAGGCGGCGCTCTCCTTGCCACGAGAGCGCCGCTATGGCCGGGGAGCGAAGTGGTTTGCCGGGGGAGCAGCGCTACGGCAGGGGAGCAGCGCTGCGGCAGGGGAGCGAAGTCGTCCTCGAAAGGACACCGTCCTTGAGCTGACACCGTGCCGCCGAGGGGGGATTCGGCGGCACGGAGTCACCCCAAGGTCACGACGACGGCGCGACGGGAGGCTCGACGAACGAGCGGTGCAGCACGAACAGCGTGACGCCGGCCACGAGCAGCAGCATTCCCTGGGCGCTCCCGGAGGCCATGCTTCCCAGTCCGACCAGGGCGATCACCACGGCGACGACCAGGAGCATCACATGGTGATGTCCTTGCGGCGGGGGGCTCTGGGCGTCGTCGTGCATGGAGCCAAAACTATGGGCGGCCCCCCCACCTCTTCAATGTCATCATCACGCGAGTTTTTCGAAGTTCAGTTTGCGGTGGCGTTTCGGGTGGAGCGCCGCCTCGGGCGCTTCGGCGCCAGACGTCACCACCCCCGCTGAACGGGTCAGGACGCACCCGCGTGGCCCCGACAGGTACCGTGGCCACGCCGGCCGGATGAGAGGAGCACGCCCATGCAGGGTGCCGCGCGCGCCGACGCGCCGCTGCAGCTGGACGGGGTGGGCCGCCGCTTCGGCGATCACTGGGCGGTGCGGGACGCCTCGCTGACGATCACGCCGGGGGAGTCGGTCGCCCTGCTCGGCCCGAACGGCGCCGGCAAGTCGACTCTGGTGGCGTTGGCCTGCGGACTGCGCCGGCCCACACAGGGAGACATCCGCCTGTTCGGACGCGACCCGCGCCAGGCCGGTGCCCGCCGGTGGCTCGGGGTGGTGCCGCAGGCGAACGCGCTGCCGGAGATGCTGCGGGTCGGTGAGGTGGTGGAGCTGGTGGCCCGCCACCACCGCGACCCCGTGCCCACCGCCGAACTCCTGGACGGCATCGATCTCGCCGGTGCCCGCCGCACGTTCTGTGGCGCCCTGTCGGGTGGTCAGCGCCGCCGTGTCATGGTGGCCCTCGCGCTGGTGGGGCGTCCGCGCCTGTTGGTGCTCGACGAGCCCACCACGGGCATGGACGCCGAGTCCCGCGAGGCGCTGTGGCAGCGCCTGGCCGATCATCACGCCGCGGGCGGGGCGATGCTGCTCACGAGCCACCACGTCGAGGAGGCCGAGCGTCTGTGCCGCACGGCGATCGTGCTGCGACGCGGCACGGTCGCCGAACGCGGGCCCATCGCGGCGTTGAAGCAGCGCTACGGCACCGCCACCGTCACCCTCGACACCCCCGTGCGGCCCGAGCGGCTCGGTGACCTGGCCGCCGTCCGCCATGCGGGGGCGACGGGCCGCGGGCGGGTCGAGCTCGTCACCTCGGACGCCGACGAAACCGTCCGCGCGCTCGTCCGCGCCGGGGTGGACTTCGCGCACCTGCAGATCAACCGGGCGAGCCTGACCGACGTGGTGGCCACCCTCGGAGCGGAGGAGCCGTGAGCTCGCCTCCCCCCACGACGGAGGTCGCACCCGAGGGCGTGAGCCCGCTCACCCTCGTGGCCGCGCACACCGCCGCGCACCTGCGCGAGCTCGGCCGCGTCCCCGCCGCTCTCATCGCCAACACGCTCTACCCCGTGGCGGCCTTCGTGTTGTTCATCGTGCCGCAGCGCGCGATCGCGGCCGATCCGCTGCAGTCGCTGGTGGCCACGGGCCAACTCGCGGTGCTGGGGGCCCTCTCCGGGTTCGTGTTCGGCTACGGGATCGCGGTGGCCGAGGAGCGCGCCAACCCCTGGAGCCAGTACGTCCGGACGCTGCCCGTGCCCGCCTCCGCGGCCGTCGGGGCCCGCTTCGTGGTCGCCGTGGTGCTCGTCGCCGCCAGCCTGGTGCCGCTCGGGCTCGCGGCGTTCACGCTCTCCACCGCGGGGCAGCCGTTCTGGGCCGGTGAACTCGGCTGGTGGCGGATTCCGGCCGCGGGGGTGACGACCCTGGTGGGCGGGCTGCCGTTCCTGGCCCTGGCCGTCGGCATCGCGTTCTCGGTCGCGCCGCGCACCGCCCTGGCACTGGCCCAGGTGGTCGTGTTTCCGCTCGCGCTCGTCGGCGGGCTGATCTTCCCACCCGGCCTGCTGCCGGGCTGGCTCGACACCGTCTCCCTGCTCACGCCCGCGCGTGCCGCCCGGGACGCGACCGTGGCCGTCCTCACCGACGGCACCGTGGCGTGGTGGACGCCGCTGGTCTGGCTGGTCTGGCTGGTCGCGACCGGCGCGTTCGCCGTCGCGGCCCAACGCCGCGACGAGGGGCGCCGCTTCCGCTGAGCCACGTGGTGTCAGTGCCGGCTGACCAGCCGGTCCAGCGCGTCCACCGCGCGGCCGACGCCGTCCTCGGCCCGGAGCTGGCGCCCGAGCGCGGCCGCCGCGGCGTCGTGGCCACCCGCGGCCAAGCGCTGGAGACCCCGCGCCAGCGAGCGGACCCCGAGGCGTCCGAGCGGCACCGGTCGCGGCCCGGCCCCCAGCGCCCGAACCCGCGCGCCGTAGTACGGCTGGTCTCCCAGCAGGGGCGTCACGAACGTGGGGAGTCCCGCGGTCAGCATGGTCGCGGTGGTGCCCGCGCCGCCGTGGTGCACGACCGCGCGCACCCGACCCACGACGTCGGCATGGTCGGCCGCGCCGATCACCCGAACCCGGTCGGATCGTGGGCCGGTCGACGCGCCGGGGTGCTGCCACAGCACGTCGACGCCGGCGCGGTCGGCCGCGGCCACCACCAGCTCGCCCTCGCGGGCGACGTCGGTGCCCGGGCTGCTGCCGAAGGTCACGAGCAGCGGGCGGGTTCCCGCGCCGTCGCGCACCCGGGCGTCCGGCGCCGCGGCCCAGAACCCCGTCTGAATCACCCGGCCCGGCCACTCAGCGGCCGGCGGGCACACCGCCGGGCTGGTCGCCATCAGCACGGGCAGGGACGCCAGCGCCACGCGCGCGGGGCCGGGGGGTCGCCGCCCGGTGACCCGGGCGAATTCACCGGCCAGGGCGCTCGTGAAGCCGCTCGACATGCCCCACAGCAGCCCGCTGAGCGCCCGGTTGGCCGGGCCGTCGCCGAGGCGTCCGGCCGCCATGAGGGTGGCCCGGTGGTCACCGGCGGGCAGCAGGGGTGCGAACAGCGCCAGCGCGGCGGGGTGGCCGTCGCGCTGCAGCAGGGCCGCAACGCCCGCCCCCACCGTGCCGGCCACGACCACCGCGTCCGGCGTCACGGCCGCGGCGAGGGCCCGGGCCAGCCCCGGGGCGGCGCGACGCAGGGCCGTCCGCTGGGCGACGTACAGCGCCAGCGGCTGCGACAGCGCGAGCCGCAGCGCGGCGCGTCCCCGGGGCCACAGGGTGCCCTCCGGGGTGCCGGGCAGGGGCGCGTGGCGCAACCCGGCGTCGGTCACCAGGGCGCGGTGGGACGCGAACGCCGTCACCGTCACGTCGTCCCCCCGGGCCGCGAGCCGCCGGCCCAGGGCCAGGAACGGCTGCAGGTCGCCGCGCGTGCCGACGCTCACCAGGACGTACTTCACCGGATCAGATCCTCCAACAGCGTGATCGCGAGCTGCCCCGAGTCGTACCGCGCAAACTCCTCCTGCAGAACCGCGGCGCGTGTGGCGTACTGCGGGTCCTCGAGCACCCGGCGCACCGCCCGCCTCACCGCGCGCGCACTCGGGCGCGAGGTTCCCAACCGGACGCCGGCGCCCGACCAGGCGACACGCGCCCCGATGTCGGACTTCTCCTCCGTGACACCCGCCTGCACGACGGGGACGCCGTGCGCGAGAGCCATCGTCACCCCGGTGAAACCGCCGTTGGTCAGGAGCACGGAGGCATGGGGCAGGGCCTGCTCGTAGGGCACGTAGGCGGCGGTCACGCCCGGCGGGGCCTCCGACGGGCGGGAGGTGAGCACCAGGACGTCGACGTCCAGCCGCGCGAGCGCCCGAAGCGCGGGGCGGATCAGCTCGCGCGGGTCGTCGCGCAGCGTCCCCTGGGTGATCACGGCCAACCGACGCCGACCGGCGACCAGCTCCGCCCAACCGGGCGGCGGCTCGAACGGCTCGGGCCGGAACGGCTGGATGGCTCCGATGAAGTGGACGTGCGCCGGCAGGTGCGCCCGCGGGTACTCGAATCCGGGCACCGCCGCGTGGAGGTGCAGGTGCGGTGACTGGTTGGCCTGGAGCACCGGGCCACGCTGGGGCGGCAGGCCGGCGTCCGCCCTCGCGCGGTCGTAGGAGCGCCGGGCGGGTCGCATGCCCCGACGGACCACGCCGGACACGACGCGGTTGCGCCGCAGGTGGCGGGGTTCCGTGCGAAAGGGCAGGCCGGAACCGAACGGCGGGGTGTCGGCCTCGGCGTACATCAGCGGGCCGTCCCCGAAGGACGCCCACGGCAGCCCGGCGGCCTCGGCGGCCAGGCCGGCGCCGAAGCACAGGCTCTCGGTGAACAGGGCGTCGGGGCGTTCGGAGTGGATGAGGGACGTCAGGTCGGACGCCCGCGCCGCGGCGTCGCCGATGAAGTAGGAGCGGAAGGCGTCGAGCACGTCCAGGGGTGTGTTGAGCTGGTCGAGGCCCCGGGTCGTCGGCTGGGTGGCGCGCCGGAAGGGCCGGAACTCCGCGCCGGTGCGGGCGACGTCGCGGGCGAAGGCGTCCCCGGCGTACCAGACGACGCGGTGGCCGGCGGCGGTCAGCCCGGCGGCGAACGTCTGGGCGTTCCACGTGTGCGCGGGCACCGGCGTGGTGGCGAACAGGAACGTGGCCATGTCCTTGACCCTACGCGGACGCCGACGGGGCATGATGGGGTCAACCGAGGGGAAGGCGGGCCGTGGACCCGATCATGGTGCTGTGGGCCGCGTTGGGGCTGGGCGCGGCCGGCGCGGCGATCTGGGGTGGCCTGCGCATCGCCCATGCCCGCCAGTTCACCGGCCGTGGGTGGACGTTCGAGCGCAACCCTGGTGAGCAGCCCGTCTTCGGGCTCAACCATCCGCCCTTCGGTCGCGACCTCGGCCGCCGCGTGGGCGAGGTGGTGCGCGGCACGGTCGAGGGGGTGGCGTTCACGGCGGTGGCCTACGAGACCGACCGGGAGCGGGTCACCGGGTACGCCGTCATCGTGGCGCTGCCGCGCTCGCTGCCGCCGCTGGTCGTCGGCTCGCCGGACGCGCTCCCCAGCCGCCTCGCCGGCGCCCCCGTCCCCGCACCCGCGGGTCGGGCGGCGTGGGCGTCCGATCCGGCGTGGGCGAGCGTCGCGCTGCCCATCCTGGCGCCGACCCTCGCGGCGCTGACCGCCGAGCGCGGTGCCGCCCTCAGCGTGGACGGCGCGGCGCTCGTGGGTCTCGGGTGCCCCCGCGACGCGGACGCCCTGGCCGCGTTCGTGCCCCAGCTCGGCCGGGCGGCTGCCGCGCTGGTGGAGGCCACGCCGGGTGCCGCGGGGGGCGGCGGTTTCACCGGGCCTCCGGTGCCCCGCGAGCTGAGCTTCACCGACCACCCGAGCTGGATCTACCGGGCCCGCGACGACGCCAAGCTGGCCGCGGTGCGTGCCACCGGGGGCGGCTTCGACCACGAGGCGCACGACGTCGTCATCGCCCCCGACCCGGAGCTCGGGGCCATCGCCCTGCGACACACGTGGCGGACCAGGCGGACCGTCACCGAGACCGGCCCCGACGGCAAGATGCAGACCCGCACGGTCGTCGACGACCACGAGGAACACCTGTGCGAGCTGGTGCTCGGCTTCCCCTTCGTCGATCTCACGGTGAACACCCGCGGCGACTGGGGGCGGGGTCGCGTCCGGTTCGAGTCGGAGGACTTCAACCGCGAGTTCACCGTGCGCTGCGCGGACGGCCGGTTCGCGAGCGCCGTGTTCCACCCCCGCCAGATGGAGTACCTGCAGCGACGACGGCCCGCGGCGTTCCAGGTGATCGGCGACCGGTTCGAGGTCGAGCACGACGGCGACGTCGCCACGGTCGAGGCCTGGCTGTCGTTCGCCCGCGGCTTCTTCGGCCGGGTCCCCGGGTTCGTGTGGAAGGACCTCGGCGTCGAGCCCCCTCGTTCGTGCAGCGGTGGTTGGCCTGAGCCGGCGCGACCGGGGACGATGGGGGCATGACGACGTTCACCCACGCGCGGCTGTTCACCGGACTCCTGGCCGACCCGACGGTCGACCCTGAGGCCCTGTGCGCCTTCACCGTGGCGGACGGACGCATCACCTGGGTGGGGCCGGTCGGGGACGTGCCGGCGGAGGCGGCGGCGTCCGACGACGTGATCGACCTCGGGGGAGCGCGCGTGCTGCCCGGGATGCTCGACGTGCACACCCATCCGCTGTTCATGGCGCTGCTCGCGGATGCGACCAACCTGTTGCCCCCGACCTGCCGGTCGAAGGCCGACGTCCTCGCCGCGCTGCGCGCCCACCCGGGGTGGGGCGCGGGGCCGGACGCCTGGGTGTCCGGTTTCGGCTACAACGAGGACGCCTACCCCGACGGCGGGCCCACGCGCGTCGACCTGGACGCGCTCACCAGCACCCAGCCGGTGCTGCTGCGCCGCGCCGACGGCCACAACGCGCTGGTGAACTCGGTCGCGCTGGCCCGGGCGGGCCTGGACGACGCGAGCCCCGACCCCGCCGGCGGACGCCTCGGGCGCGACGCCGACGGCCACCTCGACGGCCGTCTCATCGAGAGCGCGGCGGTCGACCTGGTGGCCAGGCACCAACCGGCGCCCACCGCGTCCGACCTGGCGGACCGGTTGGTCGCGCTGAACGACCACTTCCTCGGCTTCGGGCTGGTGGCGCTCGACGACCTGCTCGCGACGTTCGTCGACGATCCGCTGACGGTGTACCGGCTGGCCGTGGAGCGCGGCTTCCTGCCGCAGGTCGCGGTGTTCTTCGGGTGGGATCCGGACGCGATGCCCCCGGTGACGGACGCCGACCGCACCGGCCAGATTCGCATCGGCGGGGTCAAGGTCTTCATGGACGGGGCCTACTCCTCCCGGACGGCCTGGGTGGAGGAGTGCTACCCGGGCAGCCACGACCACGGCCTGGCCACGGCGACGGACGACGACCTTCGGGCCGCGGCCGACTGGGCGCGCGCGAACGGCGTCCAGTGCCGCATCCACGTGATGGGGGATCGGGGCATCACGCACCTGCTGGACCTCTTCGCCGACGCCACGCCGTGGCTGGCCGAGCGGCCCTCGATCGTGTTCGAGCACTGCACGCTCGTGACGCCCGCCATGCTCGCGCGGATCGCCGCCGCGCGCATGCGGTTCGGGCTCGTGACGCACACGATCTTCTTCTTCGCCGAGTGGGAGTCCTACCGGGCCAACCTGAACCCGAGCGCCGCCGAGCACGCCTACCCGCTGCGGCGCCTGCTGGATGCCGGCGCGACCGTCGCGCTGGCGTCCGACTCGCCGGCCACGACCTGGGTGGACTGCGACAACCCGTTCACCTCCATCCGCGCGGCGGTCGACCGGCGGACGTGGGACGGCTCGGCGTTCACCCCGTCCCAGGCGATCGGCGTCGGCGAGGCGCTCGAGCTGTACACCGGCCGCGCCGCCCAGATCACGCAGCTGCGGGGCGTCGGACGCCTCGCGCCCGGCTACGACGCCTCGTTCGTGGTGCTGGACGCCGACCCGTTCGCCCTCCCAGCGGCTCAGCTGGGCGACGTGCGCGTGGCACAGACGTGGCTGCGGGGGGAGCTGGTTCACGCGGGTTGAGGGGGCGGCGTGTCACCCGCGCGCGTTCTGGATGAAGGCTCAACCACCCGTTACAGTGAACCGACCGGAGGTCGCTGGGACCTCCAGCCCGAAAGGCAAGAACCATGCGCGTCGCGAACATCGGCGGCCCGATCACCCTGGCCGTGATCGGTGCCATCTTGTACTTCGCCCTGTCCGACATGATCGAGGGCGTCGACACGGCCATGATCGGCCTCATTCTCATGGTCGCTGCGGCGATCTGGCTCGTGGTGGGTCTCCTCGTGAACCGCCCCCGCACGCGCGTCACCAGCGAGCGTACCGACGTGCAGGGCACCGGCGGTGTCGCCGGCGGCCCGGTGAACAACCAGGTCGTCGAGCGCGAGGTGCGCCAGGACGAGGTCTGACCGGTCTCGCCTGTCGTTTTCGACAGACATCAGCAGGGCCCCGGGACGCGCGTCCCGGGGCCCTGCTGCGTGGCGGGCTCGATCCTGCTGCGCGCCGATCATGCTGCGTGCCGATCAGGTGGCGAACAGCTCGTGGCTCACCTGGTCGTCGGGGACGCCGGCCTCGAGCAGTTCCTCCTCCAGCGAGGTGATCATCGGCGGGGGACCGCAGAGCAGGTACTGGTAGTCCGTGATGTCCCGGGGCAGGTTCCGCTCCAGCACGTCGACGTCCACCAGACCGGTCTCGCCGTCGAAGTCCGGCTCGTCGTTCAACACGTGGACGACCTGGACGTGCTCAAGGGCGTCCAGCTCGTCGCGGTAGGAGATCTCGTCGAACGTCTCGTTGGCGTAGAAGACGTGCACCTCGCGGTTCTGCCGCCGCTCGGCGTCCTGCCAGAGGCGGCGAAACGGCGTGATGCCGATGCCGCCGGCGATCACGACGAGGGGGAGAGCGGCCTCCCGCGCCGGGCGCGTGAACACGCCGTACGGGCCGTCAATGATGAAGAGGTCACCCTCCTGGGCCTTCTGGAGCGCAGCCGTCTGGTCGCCCTCCTGCTTGGCGGTGATGCCGAGGCGCTTCCGCTCCTCGTCGTAGGTCGAGACGGTGTAGGGGTGCGAGTTTTCCGCCAGGTTGTGGCGCAGGTAGATGAACTGCCCCGGCGCGGGCACGATGCGGCGGTGCACGGCGTCCATCGTGATCTCGGTGGTGGAGTCGGCCACCGTCCGGGTGGTGGCCACGCGGTAGCGCGCGCTGAACAGGCCCAGCTTGTGCAGGATGCGGTAGACGAACAGGGCCGCGATGACGGCGGTGAAGAACCACCAGTAGTACTGCAGGAAGGTGCCCTGGATCGTCGGGCCGAGCAGGAAGCTGTGGATGAACAGGAACGGCGGCACGACGTAGGCCGACATGTGGGTGTAGAGCCACGGGTAGAAGCCCAGGCGGCCGCGGAACCACACGCTCGTCACGACGACGAACGCGATGACGGCCAGCGTGACCATGCCGAGCAGCACGAGCTGGGAGAAGCTGTCACCCAGGTCCAGGGCGTAGATGTTCTGCCCGCGCGTCTCGAGGTAGTAGAGGCCGATGAACACGGGATGCAGCAGGATGATCGGGACGCCCCACTGCCCGAGTGTCTTGTGGAGTTCGACGATCCACGTGAGATCGGGGAAGAACGACGACAGGGCCCCGCGGAAGCCCAGGATGAACTGCCAGATGAGCAGCATGCTGCCGACGAACGCGCCCGTCTTGGCCACGTACTTGTAAACGTTGACCAGCAGGGGAGCGTCGTCGGGGGAGACGAACACCAGCGGGAGCAGCGACGTCACAGCGATCAGCGCGATGAGGACGCCCTTGGCCCGACTGATCTTGCGGCCTTCGATCGTGTCTTGGGCATGCCACATGCTCAACCGGGTCATGGGAGCCACTCTAATCGGCTCTGACAGCGGCGTCTTTCCTGACCACCCCGGTGTTGGCTCGGGGAGCGCAGACACGTCCAGGGCTGGGAGATGTCTCTCGGCGACGGGCTGCACAGGCCGGTGAGACGAGGGCGAGAGGCCTCCAGGACCCGCCGCCGGAACTCGCTGTTGAGCGTGTCGAACGGCGGCGTCTCGAACCCGAAGGTTTCGAGCAGGGGCTCGATCGTCATGTGGTTGTGGAACAGCCGGAAGCGACCAGACTCGGCCAGCGCGCGGCCAACCGTCATCTTCCCCACGGCCGGCGGGCCGAACACCACGAGCAGCATGGGGCGACACGCCTCGTTGTAGCTACACTTGTAGCCATGAGCGCGGATGCAACCATGGCACTCAGGGATGTGAAGAACCACCTGTCCGAGGTGGTCGACCAAGTTGAGCACCAGCATGACCGGGTGGTGATCACCCGCCACGGCAAACCAGCTGCAGTGGTGATCAGCACCGATGATCTGGCTTCGCTGGAGGAGACGCTCGAGGTCATGAGCCGTCCTGAGCTGGTGGGCCAGGTTCGGGAGAGTCTTGCCGAGCTGCTCGCAGGCCGGGCCGAGGTCATGAGCAAGGAAGAGCTTCTCGCGACGCTTGGCCGCTGATGGCTGACACGTATGAGATTTCGTGGACCCCCGCGGCCAGGCGTGCCCTGCATCGGCTGCCCGAGAAGGTCGCTGCAGCGGTCATCGAGTTCATCTACGGACCTCTGGCCAGCAATCCTCAACGGGCCGGCAAAGCGCTGCGCATCAACCTGGAGGGTCTGCACAGCGCACGCCGCGGTGACTACCGCGTCATCTATCGAATTGACACCCGCGTGGCGATCGCGGCCATCGAGCACCGCGCAGACGTCTATCGATGATGTACCGCGTCCACCGTGGTCCGAGCCGGTCGGAGGCGGGCTTCTAGCTCTGCCAGTGGCCGTGCGGGGGGAGGGGCGCCGGTGGGGACTGACAGACTGTGTCCCGTCTCGCGGCACCATGCACTGACAACTAGGAGATATGCAGGATAGAACGAGAGGCATCACGGTCCGTTCGTCTCTTGCTACCTTGCACAACATCCGACATCGACTTGTGCAGAGTAGGGCGAGAAGAGGCGGGCTGCGGCTGGTGCGCCAGCAAGAACGGTTGTTTGCCGCAAGAGCAGACGATCCGCAACCGCTATCGGATGTCATTGGTCCTGGCTACAGTCCAGGCGCATGAAGAGAGCGACCAGCCAGCAGATCATCACCGCCGTCTTCGAGGCAGCCGAGCGTGCCACGGACAACCTCACCCACCTCGTCCCCGACCTCGACCGGGACCGCGCCGAGTACGCCATCGCGAGCGTGCTGCTGGAAGAGTCGTGGGAGGCGAACCGCTGACGATCAGTCGCGCGGAGCCGCTCCACCGTCCGCGAAGCCCTCGAAGGCGCGGAGATCGCGCTTGGGCTCCGGGAGGCCCTTGCGGCGGCGCTCTGCCTCCTTGCGGCGGTCCTCGCGGTCCTCGGCGGCGAACTGGGCGTCGAGGCGCTCCAGGTCAGCCTGACGGGCGGCGTCGGGCTTGCGGGGCTGGTTCATGACGGTCCCTCTCGGATCGGCCTTGGGTGACTGGGTGCTAGCGAGAGTAGGCGCACAGGTGTACGAAGATTACGAAGCGAAGATGCACTTCCTTAGTTCGTCATAGACGGACATCCCGGGCCGAATAAGCGGGGCCAGCATCGCGGTAGCGAATGCGTATTGGTTGCTTCCTGGTTGACGGATGTTGAGTTTGGTCCTGACTCCGTTGTAAATATCACCCGCGGCAGCCTTAATGTCGTCAGCATCCTTGCCTCGGGCCGTTGCCGCCTTTATGGCATCTTGCTTTAACGAGACGATCTCACTCACTAAGTCTGATCTTCCATATTGATGGCACAGCGCCGTCAGGACCTCATCGTCATATAGGAACGACTCAATGTGACGTCTGGACAAGACCTGGACTCCTTGCTTCCCTGCAAGGTCAATCTCTTCGTCAGTTCGAAGATCGCGGTCGATGAGGCGAATGATCTCTGTTCCAGGAGTCAGCGTTTGGAGCGCTACACCTAAGCCCAGTGTGTCGTTGCTGGCATCATCGCTGTTTCCGACAGAAAGAAAGTCTGTGTCGGGGAACTGCGGATGAAATATCGTGCGGTAGCACTTGGCGTCGAAATCTGCATTCTTCCCCTTGCTTGCTCCTGGTCTGCCCTCACACATCACGACTTCACGCGGCGAGACGAGTGCGGCAAGGTCATCAAGGGCTACATCCAGCGAGCGTTGCCAGAATGCTCGATCCGGAACTGTGGGTCGGATCACGGTCACCGCATCGAAGTCGTGTCCATCCATGTCGAGGAAGACGACTGCACCTGGCCGCTCGGCCCCGATACGAACCGCCTCCTTCATTAGTCCGATGCTGTGTGATGCGAGGATCAGTTGCGAACCGACAGGAAGTAGCCGGTACATCTCACGCAGGAGGCGAGCCTGTGCGCGAGTTCCGATGTGGGCCTCAGGTTCGTCAATGCACCAGACCGAATCGCTGAAGTGGGAACGCTTTATCACGATGTCCAGAATCAGGTCAAACAGCGCCTTCTCTCCTGCGGAAAGGTTCTTGTACAGGAAACGCTTCGACTGTCCCTTGCTGAACAGGAAAGTGGCCGGACTGCTAGGTTTACCGATACCGCTCACCTCCTCGACCGTAAGGTCATCGAACACGTTTGACATTGACCTGCGGACCTCTCCCAAAATGGCGTCCCTGAGTTCCTTGCGAGGCATCTGCTCCGTTTCAGGATTCTCCTCAAACACCATCTCCAAGGACTGCATGATGAGGCGCTGGTAGTTCTCGGAAACGCTTGCGTCATGGTCGATGGTCTTCATCGTGCGTTGATTCTGAGTTGGATCGGGCATGACCGACACATTTGCAAGCGAGAAGTCTGGATCGTGACGGAATGCTGAGCGAAGGTAGATGAGTCCAGCAACATCACCATGCTTGGGGTGCTGGTCGCCGTGAAAGGCCACCCGCACATGTTGTGTCCAATCGACCTTCGGCGATCCCTTCTTGTGCCCGTAGGTCTCATCCCACCCGTAGTTGAATCCGAGAGTGAACTGCCAGGTTCTCAATCCGTCGAAGATGGACGACTTGCCGGTGCCGTTTGGGCCAGCGAGAACGATCAAACGAGCCGTGTCTGGCAGGTCCGTGATAGTCAGGTCTGTGAACCGTCGAAAGCCTACGAATCGGAGTTCCTTCAGGCGCATGTCAGCCCTCCTGCCTCTCACCCAGGACCTCGGCCTGCTTCAGGATCAGTTCCGTGGCGTCGGGAGCCTTGTCGGGCGGATAGCCGTGCCTCAGAAGCAGTCGCTTGATGGTGGTGCGCAACTTGGCCCTGACCTGCTCCTTCACAGCCCAGTCCGTCTTGGCATCGCGGCGGACGATCTCGGTGAGTTCGTGGGCGATGACCTTCATGGTGTCGTCCTTCATGACCTCCAGCGCGGAGCCGTTGGTGCGAAGGGCGTCGTAGAAGGCCAGTTCGTCCTCACTGAGACCCGTCTGGGCACCTCGGTCGTGCTCGGCCTTCAGCGCCTTTGCGAGCCGCACGAGTTCGGCCACCACGGTCGCGGTGTCGAGGCTGCGGTTCTGGTAGCGCAGCAGTGAGTCACCGAGCATCTCGGAGAACTCGCGTCCCTTGACGACGTTGCGCTTGGCGATGGCCTTGATCTCGCTCGCGAGCAGGCGCTTAAGGGCCTCCATCTGGAGGTTGGGCCGCTTGGACTTGGTGATCTGCTCTACGAAGCCCTCGTCAATGAGGGAGATGTCGGGGTTGGCGATCCCGGCTTCGGCGTAGATGTCCACCACGCCCATGCCCGTCATGCTCTCGCTCACGATCTGGCGGATGGCGGTGTCGAGTTCTGCGTCAGCGTCGCCCGCGCCTCGGCCAGCGTTCTCGATCTTGCTGATGGCGGCACGCACGGCGTCGAAGTAGGCCACGTCATCGCGGATCGAGGTGGCCTGGGGAGAGGCTGGAGCCATCACGAAGAAGGACCGCAGCCTCTTGGTGTGGGCCATGAACCGCTGCTTGGTCGTCAGGGGCTTCTGCGTGCCCTCCTGGGGCTCGCCCAGTCCCTCGGTGGGGTCTTGGTGGTGCTCCTGCTCCAGTAGCCACTCGACGCCCGCTGCGACGGCGTTGATGTATGCCTTCGCGGACGTGTCCTCCAGAAGCGGACGCCACGAGAAGCCGTGCAGGATCGAGCAGACGATCTCGTGCTCCTTGACCATCTCGGGGATGGCCGTCTTCTCGATGTCGGCTCCGACGTTCTCGTTGTCCTGATCGCGCTTCGTGTAGTCGCCCAGAGCGGTCTTCAAGTCCTCAGCGATGCCGATGTAGTCCACGATGAGCCCAGCGGGCTTGTCCTTGAACGTCCGGTTCACCCGGGTGATGGCCTGCATGAGCGAGACGCCAGCCATGGGCTTGTCGACGTACATCGTGGTCATGGACGGGGAGTCGAAGCCGGTCAGCCACATGTCGCGAACGATCAGCATGTCCAGCGGGTCCTCCGGGTCGGAGGCGCGGACCTTCAGCCTCCGTGTCGCCTCCTTGGAGCGCAGGTGCTCCTGCCAGTGCTCATCGTCACTGGCAGAGCCAGACATGACGACCTTCATCCGGCCCTGCTCGTCCTCTGCGGAGTACCAGTCCGGACGCAGCACGCGGAACTTGTCGTGCAGGGCCACAGCGATGCGCCTGGACATGGCCACGACCATGCACTTGGCCTCGGGCATAACCTGCTTGCGGGCCTCCCAGTGGGCCACGATGTCTCGCGCCAACTCATCGAGCCGGTCGTCGGCACCGACGATGGCCTCCACCCGGGACCACTTGGACTTCAGGCGCTCCTGAGCCTCCTCCTCACTGCCGGACACGGCCACGGCGAAGGCGTCGTCAATCTCGTCCAGGGCGTTCTCGGGGAGCCGTACCTTGGCCAGTCGCGCCTCGTAGAGGACCTTGACCGTGGCCCCATCCTCAACAGCCTGAGTGAGGTCGTAGGTGTCGATGACATCCCCGAACACTGCGGTGGTGGAGCGGTCCTTGGCCTCGATGGGGGTGCCGGTAAAGCCGATGTAGGTGGCATTGGGCAGGCCGTCGCGCAGGTTGCGTGCGAAGCCGTCGATGAAGTCGTAGTTCGAGCGGTGGGCCTCGTCCACGATGACGACGATGTTCAGCCGATCCGAGAGCAGCGGGAACCGCTTCCCAGCATCGCGCTCGTCCTTGGTCAGGCCGAACTTCTGGATCGTGGAGAAGATGATCCCGCCCGTCTGGCGACCGACCAGCAGGTCCTTCAGGTGCTTGCGCGAGTCGGCCTGCACCGGAGCCTCCGGAAGAGGGGCGCGGGGCTTGGTGGCCGCGAAGGTCTCCTCGAAGAGTTGGTTGTCGAGGTCGTTGCGGTCAGTGAGCACTACCAGCGTCGGGTTCTCCATCGCGGGGTGCTGCATCAACTTGCCCGCGTACCACGCCATCTCGAACGACTTTCCCGAACCCTGGGTGTGCCAGACGATCCCGGCACGCCCGTCGTTCTCCATGGCCTCCACGGTCTCGTTAACCGCCTTGGTCACGGCCCAGTATTGGTGGTACTTCGCGCCGATCTTGATGGCCTTCTCGCCGTCGCCCTTGAAGGCGATGAAGTAGCGCACCCAGTCCAGGAAGACTTCGGGGCGCAGGTACCCGGCGATCACGACCTCGATCTCAGGCTGGTACTTGCCAGCGAGATCGGAGCCGTGGATCGTCTTCCATGCTTGGAAGTGGTTCGGGGGAGCCGTGAGCGTGCCCATCCGGGCCAGATGCCCGTCCGAGACGACGATGCCTTGGTTCCACGTGAACAGGTCGGGAATCTGGGCCTTGTACGTCTGCACCTGCTTGTAGGCCCCGGCCACCGTGGCGTTCTCGTCGCCAGGCTTCTTCAACTCGAACAGACCCAGCGGCAGCCCGTTCACGAAAAGCACCACGTCAGGACGACGCTCCCTCTTCGGACCCCGGATCGTGAACTGGTTTACCGCCAGCAGGTCATTGGCGGTCGGGGTCTCCCAGTTGACCAGGCGTGCCCGAGCGGTCCGTGGCGTGCCGTCTGAGTCCCGGTAATCCACGGGGACGCCCATGACGAGCAACTGGTAGGCGCGCCAGTTCTCGCTCTGTATGACCGCAGACTCAGGACGCAACGCCGTCCGCACGGCATCCTCGACAGCATCGGTGGGCAGGTCGGGGTTTAGGTCGCTGATCGCGTTGCGGAGCCGGTCGGAGAGCACCACCTCTCGGTAGTCCGCACGTTCGGCCAAGAGCGTGTCGGGTGCGATGTCCGGGCCATGGGCGGTCTGCCAGCCTTGCTCGGCCAGCATCTCCAGAACCCAGTCCTCCAAGTCTGACTCGGCAAACTGCATCAGGCGACTCCCTCCAGATCAGACACCCGCACCTTGCCCGACATGAGGAGCGGGAGCAGTTTGTCGCGCTGGCGGGTGAGATCAAGCGCTTCCTCGTGCAGCGCGATCATGCCTTCAACGAGTGGTTCGACTGCTTCCCTGAAGCGCCGCAGGGGCTTCTGCCCCGGAACGGGGATCACGTACTCAGAGACTGCGCCTGCTGACACCCTTTGACGCCCGGAGGTTCCGTCACCCAACTGTTGGATGGCGAAGGCCCGAAACCGTGGACTCCGTGCGAGGCAGTAAGGCCAGAAGGAACCTGTATCGCGAGAGCCCCGAAGGACGATGAACTCGGTGGAACCCACACCTGTTGACTGGTCGGGAAGATTCGTGACGAAGGCTGTCTTCCCATTCTCCAAGCATGGGGTGATGCGAGCCAGCAGGGTGTCCCCGTTGTGGAACTTGGCTCCACCCGCGGCCTCTCGGGCGGATGCAGGACCGAGCAGCGCCGAATCAGCGGGCAGCGCGGCCATGTCCACATAGGGCGCTTGGCCCTTCGGCTTGCTCACCCTCGGATTGACCTCGATCACCTCACCCAGGCTCACCATGTCGCCCGAAGGAAGTGCGTCGAAACCCTCACGAGCGAATAGGGCGTGGGCCAGCGCCTCCATCGAGCGCTGCGTATTTCGGTTCGTCTCGATGAGGTCATCGAAGGCCCCGAGCACACCCGCGATGCGCTGCTGCTCATCGAGTGGCGGGTATGAAACTCCGATGTTCACCATGTCTCCGGCCCGAAGGTACGGCAACGACGTGCCTCCGTGGTCCTTTGAGAACGGAGTGAACTGGAACAGATAGTAGAGGAAGCCCGGAGTGCAGGTGTTCAGGTTAGGGATCGCTGCCATCATGTTGTTGTCGATGATCGTTGGGCGGGTGAGCAAGCGCACTCGCTCTCGCTTGATTGCCTCCCCGATCTTTGCAAATACGATTGAATCGACTGGCTGAGTCTTGAACCTAGCCGTGGAGACGACCTCGTATGTCACCCAGTTGTTCGCAGCCGTGATGCGCCTTTCGTTCCCCGGCAACTCCATGTCGCTCACCTTGATGAACGGCACGTCTCCCGCTTGGCTGCCCTGAAACTCTGGAGAGAAACCCTGGCCTCCGACGAAGCGGCATAGGTCGCCCAGTTGTCCCTGCTGCCATGCGCTCACTCCACTTCCTCCAGCGAAGTAAGCGCCGCAACCACAGCAGTCTGGAGGTCTGCCCGCGTGGCGAATCCCGAGCGAACTTCTTCCGTGAGGAGGGCAATCTTCTCCGCGACTGGGATGCCGTCGTCCTCGATTGCTTCAGTTCCCACGTACCGCCCCGGGCTCAGCGCATATCCCGCCTCCGACACCTGCTGAGTCGTCGCTGATACGCAGAAGCCGGGCACGTCCTCGTAGGGCTGAAGGTCCGGGTCACCTCGCCAGGCGTTGTAGGTGTCCGCGATCTTCGCCGCGTCCTCGGGCGACAGATTGCGGTGAGTGCGCGACTCCATGTGGCCCATCTCGCGGGCGTCGATGAAGAGCACCTCGCCTCGACGGTCACGTTGTGTGCGCTCGGACTTCACCTTCCGGGCCGTCTTGTCCTTGGTCAGGAACCACAGGGTCACAGGAATCTGTACGGAGTAGAACAACTGCGAAGGCAGCGCGACGATGCACTCCACCACGTCGTCCTCGACCATGCGCTTGCGAATCTCACCCTGACCGGACTGGTCGACCACCAGCGAACCGTTGGCGAGCACCACACCCATCGTCCCCGTGGGCGAGAGATGGTGGAGCATGTGCTGGAGCCAGGCGTAGTTGGCGTTCCCGCGAGGCGGTGTGCCGTAGACCCACCGCTTGTCGTCGGTCAGCCGCTCCCCACCCCACTCAGAGATGTTGAACGGTGGGTTGGCCATGATGAAGTCAGCCCGCAGGTCGGGGTGCTTGTCATCATGGAACGAGTCACCCCACTCGGGCCCCAGGTTGGCTTCGATGCCACGGATGGCGAGGTTCATCTGGGCCAGCCGCCACGTGGTCGGGTTCATCTCCTGGCCGAACACGGAGATGTCGTTCTTCGATCCTCCGTGATGGCTGACGAAGTGTTCGGCTTGGACGAACATGCCACCAGAGCCGCAGCAGGGGTCGAAGACCCGCCCGTTGTAGGGGCGCAGCATCTCCACCAGCAGCGAGACCACCGACCGGGGCGTGTAGAACTCTCCGCCGTTCTTGCCCTCGTCTGAGGCGAACTGGGCCAGGAAGTATTCGTAGACCCGCCCGAGCACATCCATGCCTTCGTGCTCGGCTGCGGCGAGATCGTCCCGGGAGAACGTGTCGATCAAGCCGCCGAGCGTGGTCGGTGAAAGTTCGCGACGGTTGAAGTTCTTCGGGAGCACGCCCTTCAGCGTGGGGTTCTCCTTCTCGATTGCCTCCATGGCGGCGTCGATGCGCGCACCGATGACGGGCTGCTTGGCGACCTTCTGGAGGTCGCTCCAGCGGTGCCCCTCCGGGACCCAAAACACGCCCTCGGCGGTGTACTCGTCGCGGTCCTCCAGGAGTGCCTCACGCGCCTCGTCGGTCGGCATGAAGTAGTCGCTGGATTCGTCCTTGGTCAGCGCCTCCAGCCGAGAGCGGTGCAACTCGAACCTGTCGGAGACGTACTTCAGGAACAGCAGCCCCAGCACGACGTGCTTGTACTCCGAGGACTCCATGTTGGAGCGGAGTTGGTTGGCTGCCTTCCAGAGGGCGTCCTCCAGTCCGAGCGAGGCTGTCTTCGTCCCACGTGGGGCCATGCGTTACGTCCGATCTCGTGCTTGTGTCAGGCTTCTTCTGATAGTAGGTGGCCAGGCCGACAGAACCGGCCAGGCGGGGCCGAAGCCACGTGTTGAGCCTCAGTCCACTCGCGGCGGACTCACTCCCCGGTGGTGCCTGCATCCGACTCACGCTCCTTGCGCACCTCCACGCCCAGCGCGAAGGACTGGCGGAGAAGGTCCATAGGGCTGTGCAGAACCAGTCGGGCGGGGGAGGCGAGTTGGGTGCGCACCAGGCGCTTGGCGATCTGGTGCAGCACGTCCGCGTTCCTCAGTTCCCGATCACCGGCCCAGAGCCCGACGCCTGCGACCACCCGGGGCATGTCCCAGTCCTCCGCGAGGAGCGCTGCGACGCTGGCCTCGATCTCGCGGCGCTTCGTGCGCTTGCGTACCTCGCACTGCCCATGAGGCGTCAGAGCCTTCTCCAGCAGGCTCACGACGTCCGAGGCGGTCGTGAGGGAGTCCCAGTCCACGCTCTCCAGGGCGGCGGCATCAGCGGCATCGCCGCGAGGAGGGGGTGTCAGTTGGTCGTCTTCATCCAGGGAGGTGCTCTTCCAGGAGGTCTCCTTACTAGGGCGGTTCCCCGGAACGGGCACCTTGCCAACTCCCGGTTCCCCAGAACCGCCACTTTCAGACTCCCGGTTCCGGGGGACCGGCACTTCGTCGTAACTAGGGGAAACTCCCGGTTCCCAGGAACCGGCACTTTGCGAGAAGGTGCCGTTGGTCCAGACTCGGAAGGGCCCCGACTCGTCGTGTGTGAGGGCGTCACTGGTCGCCCTCGGGATGCACTGCATGCCGGAGGGCTTGCCGTTGCCGGGGTGCTGCACGGAGGCCACCGCTACGTAGCCCGCCTCACGGAGTGCCTTCACGGCCTTGCGCACGCCCTCTGCCGAGGCGGTCTGCACGACACCATCTCGGGATTCCCAGACGATCTGCTCGGCCAACTGCTGGTAGGTGAGTGTCTTGGTCTCCCCGCGCTCCCAGGTCTCCGTGATCGCCCAGAGGAGAGAGCCGACCTGCTTCGCCAGCGGGGGCAGTCGGGGGTCACGCATCAGCGCGATGATCTGTGCCCGGGTGCTCACGAGCCGGTTCACGGCCTCTGAGTGCCCGGGCCGCGACACGCTCCCCGGCGGCTTATCAGCCTGGTCAGACCCAGGTGCTATCGTCATCAGTGTCCTCCTAACGGACTTCACGAAGCGCCCTCCGCCGCCAAGCAAGGGGGCGCTTCGTCCTGTTACTGGACCTTCGCCCTCGCTGCCTCTTCGCGTCGCTGCTGCTTCTCCCAGCGCGCTACGCCGTCCTCGATCAGGGTCTCGATCTGCGACGAGATCGAACGACGCTCGGCACCGGCCATCTCGGTGAGCCGGTTGTAAATGTCCGGCCTCATGGCGACGGTTCTCTTGATCTTGTCCACGAATGCGGAACGGCTCCGAGCCATTCGTCCACCTCCTAAGTCGTGTGAGAAGTAGTTTCCTTCGCTCATAGCCAGTCCTATTCGCCCTTCGCGGCATTTCTCTCGGGGTGGAGACCCTGCTATTCAGCCGTTGGTACGCCGAAGAACCTCAGTGACGAGCACGGAGAGTGCGTCTCGGGATTCTTTCGACGCTTGGGCGTGTCGCGGACGTCCATGACCAGCCAGGGGAGGTGTGGCCAGCCCCTAGACTGCGGGACAGAGAGACCGACAAGAACCGGAAGGCCGGCCACCCAACTCATGCCCGTCACCCGAGAAGCCGTCCCGTGGCGAATCTACCTACTGATCGACCCGACCACCGGGCCGAGCAACCACGCCCTGGGGACGATCTTCTACGTGGGGCTGCGGCACGAACTTCCGCAGCCCGTGGACCTGCGCGAAGCCACTGAGCCCGAGTCGCTTCCCGAGGGCGAGGGAGCAGCGCGTGAGCGACTGGGGAAGTTGAGCCAGGCGGGAATCCGGGTGATCGTGGAGGTAGTGCCGGAGCAAGCCTGGCCGAGCGCCGAATCGGGCCACCTCGCACGCACCGTTGGCACTCTCTGCGCCTGCTTGCACCCTGCACCCCTGAACGAGCGGATGAAGAGCGTCCGTTGGCCAGGCACGTTGGTGCAGACCGTTGAGCGGGCACAGTTCGTCCCCCTGCCCGAGGACGGGGCCATCCTGAGGACGCACACCGGACCAACTCCCATTGGCCAGTTGCCAGTCCTGGACGAGCAGTCGCTCTTCGGGGAGAGCCTCGCCGTGATCGAGGGGAGCACCGCCCCCAAGACGGTGGCCAAGGCTTTGAGGGAAGGTGGGCCACTGCCGCTCTTATTGGTTGCCGAGGGCCGGACAGGGCGCGGCGTGATCCCGGGAGGCTTTGTCTTCGGCGTCTGGGTGGCTGAGGCCATCGAGCCGATCAACGAAGGTCAGACCCGGTGGCGGGTGCTCCTCCACGATGACCCCGAGATGGTGGGTGCCCTGCGGCGGCGGTACCTACACCAGCGGGTGAGTCTGGACGACTTCAACGCGCTCAAACTCCGCAAAGCCTGACCAGTACCGCAGGACGTTCCACCGATCCTCCGGAACCTGCCCGAGCCAGCGGGCATCCCGCACAACGTCCTGGAGGCTCAGAACGAAGTCCCAGACTCGGGCGAGCGCACGCCACATCTCCGCGTCCTCAGCGTCGGGCAGGATCGCCTTGACCTCGCGCTCGACCAAGGCGCGTTTCCACAGACTGGGAGCATCGCTGAGGATCGCGTCGAGGAACGAGGGCCGCGAGAGGAGGCGGGCGATCCTCACGGTCTCGGGATAGACGAGCAGACCAGGGGAGGGGGACGCAACTCGCTCAGCGCGCTCCTCCAGGACGGCCTTGGAGATGCCCACCGTGGCGGACTCCTCCGCGAGGAGCAGCAGCGGGGAGTCCACGACGACTCGTCGTGGCGTGAGCCGCCCGCGCCAGTGCCGCTCGGCCACGAGTGCCTCTCCGAAGCGGCACAGGTCCGTCTGTTCGTCATCCTTGATCCAGCGCTTGTGCTTCAGACAGACCCAGCCGACCCAGGGGAGTCGCCCGTGGGCACCTTCGTAGGGAGGTACGCAGCGCTCGCACAGGTCTCGGTCGATGACCCAGTTGCCCGAGACGACCTGCGGCTCGGTGAAGGCACGCTGGTGCAGGCTGCCGAGTTCCCGCCACGCCTGGAGGACCTCCGCGTGACGAGAGGACTTGCTCAGGCGCTGTCCGCTCTGCTCCTCGACGTAGCGCTCCACGTCGGCAACAGTGGTCAGGTTGTTGGCAGCGTGGCGCGTCCGGTAGGTGGGCAGTCCCTCGCCACCGATCAACCTGGTCCTCACTGGCAGCGGAGCGATCATCCAGCACTCTTCGCGGGCTGACGGTAGCGGGCCCTGGCCTCCGCTTGGGCTCGCTCCTTGGCCTTGTTCCTGTGGGTGAGGGCGGCGCGGTAGTCGGGCACGGTCTGATCCAGGTGCTCGTCCGTCAGTTGTTCGTCGCCGTCGATGAGAGCCGTCGTCGTGGCACGACGTAGGAGCAGCATGAGCGAACCGATGTTGCCGCCCGTGAGGTCATGCAGCCATCCGGCTCGGGCCTCCAAGGACCCCAGTTCATGATCGGCCAGCGGGAGGATGTTCTCCTCGATGGCGTGCAGCAGGGTGTCCCAGTCCTCACGCTGCTCGGCTGTGCCGATGCCGTGGTGACGCATCTCGTGCATCGTCACCCGCCCTGCGATCTCGTCTGCGAACGGTCCTCCCAGCAGGTCGCTGCGAGGTAGATCGACGCCGACGAGGACGAAGGATGCAGGCACCTTCTCCATGAAGCCCTTCAGCGCCCCTGCGGCCTCGCTGCCCGCGATCTGCTTCGTCGTCAGGCGCTGCACCTCGTCAAGGATCACCAGGGAGGTTCTTGTCTTCTCCCGGAGGAGTTCGGCAATCCGGTCGGTCAGGACATCGGTGGAGGTCCGGTCCCGGTAGTCAGCACCAAGGGTCCGTGCGAACGCGCGCATCAGGGCCTTCGGTGTGCTCGTCTCCGGCAGGGCCAAGTAGATGACAGGCACGTACGACGGGTCTTTGGCGTGCGGTGACTTACGCATCATCTTGCGCTCGTAGTTCTTCCCCAGGTGCAGTACCGCCGTGCTCTTGCCCATGGTCTGGGTGCCGCTGACCGCCAGAGCCTGCCGAGCCGTGAAGGACTGCCCGGAGTTCATCGCCGTGGTGATGTCGAACTCGCGGCGGAGCCGGAGCACATCCGGAGTGGCCAGCACGTGGCTGGAGTTCAGCCACGCGAGCCGGGCATCCCGGTAGTCCTCACGGTCGTCCTCGCTGAGGCGCTCGGCCTCCTTCGTGGTCAGGATGGTCGGCTTCACCGGGGCGTAGGCCACCCACTGCCGCCACTTGTCGATGGTGTCGGGAACCCAGGTCTCGGTGTCGAAGTCCGTCATGGTGTCTCCTAGTCGAGCAGCGGCATGCTCTTGCGAGCAGGCTTGCGGATGGGGGTCGGCGGGGTGGGCTCGGGCTCATCGGCCAGTTCGTCCACGTCGAGAGCGGGCTCAACCGGAACCATGGCCGGACGCTGGGATCGCGACGCCTTCTTCTCGGCCCGCGTCATCGGACCGGAAGTGGTCTGGATGCGGTTGATCTCGGCCAGGTAGTCCATCGGGGTCGCGTGGGGGTCGCGGCCCTGCGCCGCCTTGATCGCTGCCTGGAGCACTTCCATGGAGAACGGAGCCAGTGCTGACTGTCCCGGCTGCCAGACGGCCTCGATCCATCGGCCCTGGTGGTGGTCGCGCACGAACACGCTGTTCATGGCCCACGGGTCGTAGTGGACCTCCCACCGACCGTTGGCGACGCCCTTCAGGCCGCTGTCCTGCCCGATGAAGGGGCGCAGTTCCTCGGCGGAGTATCGCAGGTTGGCCACCTTGACCCCGTAGGGCTGGATGCGGTTCCAACGACGCGGGAGCAGTGCGATGTAGTCATCGCGCGTCAGGGTCCGTGGCACGGTCGGAGCCACGCCTGCCAGGGCGCGATACATCTCGTTCGGGGTCAGCGTCTTCCCGGGCGCAGCCGGGTGCCGCAGCCCGTCGTGGGCGCGGTTCTGCCAGACCTTCACCAGCCAGCCGTCCAAGAGGTCCTGAGCCTGCTGAAGGGTGATTACAGCCTCCTGGTCGGGGGAGGAGCCCCGACGCACGACGTGCTGCCCGACGTAGCCGTTGAGGAACTGAGTGAAGCCGGAGTTGATCGCCGCGAAGGTGCGTTCGATGTGCGGTTTGTCGGTCGGGGTCCGGGGGTTGGCCCGAACCACGTCGATCTGGAGGTACTCGCAGGCATCCATGAAGACCTTGGACATGTAGTCCTTGCCACGGTCAATCGTGATCGAGGTGGGGAAGATGATCGGTCGTGCCGCCAGGGAAGCGTGCAACTCCTCGTCGGGCTCGATCATCCCTGCGGGCAGGATCGAGCGGGTCAACGACATCGACTCGCTCCAGCCCGGCACCATCTCCAGAGGAGTGAGCGAGCGTCCGAGGACAGCAGCAGCAAGATCCACGCCCTTGGTCGGCCCCGGGGCCAGCCGAGCACCGCAGACGGTGCGGGTGGCTATGTCGATCATCCCGACGAGCGTGGGACGGCTGACGGAGCCGTCCGGCATCACCACCATCACGTCGAACGGCGTGCTGTCGATCTCCACGAGTTCACCGGGTCGGATGGGCTTCTGGGCCCCGTACGAGCGACCCGGCTTGTTGGCCTGTGTCCGGCGTGTGGTGGCGTTGCCGAAGGTGTGCAGGGACGCTCGGCCCACCTGAGAGATGATCCGGTAGAGGGTCGAGTCCGCCAACTTCAGCGGTAGCCCCAGCGCCGCCGCCTCCAGACGAACTTGCCCGATGATCCTGCTCTTGGAGCCGGTGGAGATGGTGCCCTGACGCTCGATGATCTGCTCCAGCAGGGCCACGGTGCGCGGGTCCATCGTCCCGGTGCGGGAGACGGGTTGCGTCATCCGCTTGTCCACCAGTCCCGCCAGGCCCTCGTCCCGGTACCGGGCGAGGTAGCCCTTCAGGGTGCGCTTGGCCAGGGGAGTGCCCGCCGCTCGCAGTTCCTCGACCTTCGCCTCGATCCGTGACTCCAAGGTGTTGGCCGGGTCGTAGTCGGGGTTTGGCTCGACCACGACCTTCTCGTCGTCCAGGTGCGTCCATGGTGGGGGGAACCCGTTCAGGACCTCGTAGACGTGTCGGTGCACGAAGAGCGCGCGGTCGGCGGCTGGTGCTGGCACGGTGTCCAACACGGACAGGTCGTCCAGGCGGGTGTCCCGGGACCCGTCGTCGGGCAGGAGCGAGTCGTCCTGAAGGAGGTCGAGCACTGGGACCTTACGGATGCGGTTGGTCCCGAGGTTCCGCAGGGCCAGTTCGGTGCCGTCCTGAGCGACGACCTGCCATGCCTGGCCGTCGAACTCGATGAAGTCGAAGAGCCGCACCGAGGTCACGGGGCCACCTCGCGAGGGTTGTGCACCTGGGTCTCCATCGAGATCGCCGCATCGAGATCGAGCACCAGGAGGGAGTGGAAGATCATCCACAGGACATGCCCATGCACCTGCTCCTTGGCCAACTTGGTCGACCGCACCGCTCGCAGCAGTCCAGCCCTGAACGAGGTGGCAGGGGAGTAGCAGTCCTGGATCACTCGGATGAGCGACCCCTCGGGCTGATAGCGGTCGGCCCGGAAGCCTGCCATGAAGCGCAGGTTCGCCTCCCGCTGCGCCGACAGCCCGGTGAAGACCTCGTAGTCCCAGCCGATCTGAGCGCACAGGCGGCGGGTCATGGCGAACTGCTCGTTGTCCTGGGCCTTGTCCGGGCGACGGACATCCACCACGCGGCCTGAACCATCGGTGAGACGAACGAAGTAGTCGGGCACATGGTCACGCGGACCGTGCTTACGGTAGGGCCACAGGATCGCCAAGGGCTGGGCCGAGATGTCGGCAACCTCGATGTCGAAGTCGCTCTTCATGAGGAACTCGCGCTCCAGCAGCGACGCGAACTCGACATGGGTGCGCGTCGTGGAGGACCAGTAGAGGCCGTCGTAGACCCTCCGATGAGGCCAGGCGTAGAACTTCCTGATGGGCTCAGCGTCCTCGAAGCGGATCAGGGACACAGCCTGGTCGTCCAGCACAACCTCGGACACCGGCTGCCCAGCGATCCGAGCGAGGATCATCGAGCGCTCGGGGTTGGAGTTGCGCGGCAACGAGCCAGGCGGCGGCGTCTCGGTCTTGACCTTCGGCACCGAACCTCCTTGCGCTGGAGCCAGAGGCGAAGATGCATGTTCTGGCGAGAAGTGAGGTTCTTACTATAGCAGGTGCAAGGTAGACCAGGAGATGTGCAGGTTAGAGCAAGAGGGGACAGACTGTGCAACACCACCCTGGCAGTCCTGGTGGAATCTGACATAATGTGCATTATCGGACTCAGGCATCCGGCGCGAGAACCTGGATCGACTCCAGGTCACGCACGGCGTACCGGTGGTGTTCCCATTCCTCCTCGAGGATGGTGTGCAGGCAGGCAAGGACAGTCTCGGAGTGTCCGGGCGCCCACGGGTTGACCCGTTCGGCCATCAGGACCTCGGGCGTCACCTGCTCCAAGAAGTCCCGGACCATGGCGACCCGATCGGCGCGTACGGTGAGGACCTCGGCGAAGGTCGGCTCGGTGCGACTGAAGATCGACATGTCGCCGCCGTCGGCCTCGAACTCGATATTGGGCTGACCGATCGGATGGTAGGCCTCTCGCCCTTGACGCAACACTGCGCGCCCGAGCCACGTGTCGATCGCCATGACGAGGTGACGCAGGGTCTGGGCGAAGGACCATTCCCCGTCGACCTGGATGTCGACGCTGTTCTCGGGCAACGCCTGGGCCCGCTCCAGTGTCGTATCCCACGCCCGCTCAACAGCAGCCCAGGCCGCGCGAAGGCCGTCAGGATCCTCCGCTCGGCGCAGTGCCCGGCCGGGAAACCGACGATCCAACTCGGCGTCAACCAACGGGGCCACGTCCACACCGTTGACCCTCAGCGAGCTCTCCCCGTCCAGCAGCCACGGGGCGTCCACGTCCAGGCCGGCCACGTCAACCCCTCGCATCACGGCACGGGCAAGGTTGGAGCGCACAAAACGTGCTCCCGACAGATCAGCGTCGACGAACTCCTTGCCAGACGCGTTCTTCTCGGGGATCAGAGCAGCAGCCAGCAACCTGGCGTGCTCGGCGATGGCCGCGGCGTCGGCCGGCATCCCCGGCTCGAACGGGAGCTCCATCCGATCCCTGCTCCGATCGTCGTACCTCGGGATCACGTGTAGGTGGACGTGGAAGACGGTCTGCCAGGCGGCCTTGCCGCTGCAGTTCAGCAGGTTCACACCGTCCGCGCCCAGCTCGGACACCACAGCCCTGCTGATCCGCTGGGCAGCCAGCACGGTCGCGGTCAGATCATCGGCATCAACGTCGAGCAGATCGGCGCTGTGCCGCTTCGGAATGACCAGCAGGTGGCCGTCTGTGCCCGGATCGACGTCCATGAAGGCGAAGGTGAGTTCGTCCTCGGCCACTTTGGCGCACGGGACGGTCCCAGCGACGATGGCGCAAAACACACAGTCGGCGGGGTCCCCGGAATCCACGACGTGATGGTAGCCGCTCGCGACGTGGCGCAGCGCAAACGCACGTGGCGCAGCTCCGCTTCATGTGGCGCGGTGCAGCTCACGTGGCGGCCCGTGCAAGGCCCTCCACGTGAGTTCCACTGCGCCACGTGGTGGTCCGCTGCGCCACGTCGCACCCCATGGCGCCAGGTGGCTCGGCCCCCCGCCCGAGCAAGGACTCAGGGCAGGACGACGTCGAAGAACGCCGTTACGATGTGGGTGACCGTCGAGGCATCGACAGTCTCGGGGGCCGCCGCATGCTCCAGGGCGAGCGCGTTCACCAAGGTGAGCAGCACCAGCACCGAACGCTGCAGAGCGGCCGGCGCCAAGCGGGCCAGGTAGGCGTTGGAGCTCAGCAGCTCGACGAGGACAGCGACGCGACGCGCGGACAGCTTCTGATAGGCCGCGTCGACGGCCGGGTCGCGCAGCGCCACGCCCCGGAACTCGTTGAGCAGCAGCTGCCACCGCAACGGGGTGTCCAGGGTGGCGGCCACGACCGCCTCGGCCAGGGGCCGCACGAGCTCGTCTCGCTCGCCCCCCGCATCGAGCACCGGCGCCACCCGTTCGAGCAGGTCGGCGCTGATGGCGGCGAGTCTCTCGGCGCAGGCCTCGGCGAACAGCTCGGGTTTGCTGCCGAAGTTCGAGTAGACAGCACCCTTCGTGTACCCCGCGGCCGCCGCGACGGCGTCCACGGAGGTGTCGGCATAGCCTGCGGATTCAAAGGCTGACGTGGCGGCCGACACGATGTCGGCGCGTACTTGGGCTCGCTTCGGCCGGCTGGGCCGCCCTGCCCCTGTGCCCTCTGTCATCCGAACTCCTCGATACCACTGGGATTCGATACTGATGGTATCGTAGCTGACAGACGCCGCAACTCCCGGAGATGACGATGAACGACAGTGAGCCTGCTGACGACGGGCCCGAGACCTCACCCGATGCCCTGCCCGAGCCGGCCTCGGACGACACTCCCCGCGAGGTGCCCGCGCCCGAGGCCACTCCTGAGGCCAGCAGTGAGCCTGCTGCCGATCACGCCGAACCGATGACGACCGCATCTCCAGCGCCGAGGACGGCGCCCCGGCATGCTGCACGGGGCGTGACCCATGAGGGTCAGGCGCTCGTGGCGCAGGGCCTTGAACTCACCACGCCGCACGGCCGCGTCTTCGGCCCTGTCGATTGGGTACTGCCGCCGCGCACCCACGGGGCCGTGCTCGGGGTGCAGGGGTCGGGGAGGTCGGCGTTCCTGCTCGCGATCACCGGGCGCATGCGTGGCCTGACGGGCACCCTGCGCGTGGGCGACCTCGATGGCCTGCGCCAACCCCGGCTGCTGCGCCACCGCTCCGCGGTCGCCAGGATCACCGACCTCGTGGAGCTCGAACCGGATCTCACCGTCGCCGAGGCCGCCGACGAACACGCGCTGGCCGACGGCATCGGGGTGCGCCGTGGGCGGGAGTCGTTCATGGCGCTGCAGGAGGCGATCGACCACCACTTCGCTCCGTCGGCCCGGGTCGACACCCTGAGCGCCTACGAGCGGACCCTGTTGGCTGCACTCCTGGCCTGCCAGCGGCCGGCCCACCACATCGTCCTCGACGACGTCGACGACGCACTCACCGTGCCGCAGCTCCAGGAGCTGTATCGGGCCATGGATCTCCTGGGCGCGCTCGGGCACTCCTTCGTGGTGAGCGCCTTGGAGTCCTCCGCGCTCCCCCGCGGCGCAGCCGTCCTGCACCTGCCACCCCCGCAGACGCGGGAAGCCCTCTCCCTCTCGTTCGGGCACCTGCGCCCCCGCGTCATCACCCAGGAGTCGTGAGTGCTTTCGCGCTATGAACTTCGCCGCTTCCGCGGCGTCCTGCCTGTCCTGGCGCTGCTGTTCGCCCTCCTGGTGCCCGTGATCTACGGCGCGGTCTACCTCTACGCCAATTGGGATCCGTACGGGAACCTGACGAAGCTGCCCGTGGCGCTGGTGAACGAGGACTCCCCCGTCACCCTGAACGACGAGACGATCGCCGCCGGCGACGACGTCCAGCGGGAGATTCTCGAGCAACACACGTTCGACTGGCGGGTGACCTCGCGCGCCGACGCCGAGGCCGGTCTGGTCGAGGGCCGCTACTACCTCGTCATGGAGATTCCGGAGGACTTCAGCGAGGATCTCGTGAGCGGCCAGAGCGCCGACCCCCAGCGGGCCCAGATCACGCTTCGGCGCAATGACGCCAACGGCTTCGTCATCGGGTCGGTGACCGGATCGGCGCAGACCAAGATCGAGAATGCGGTCGACAAGGCGGCCGTGGACGCCTACTTCAAGGCGGTCTTCAAGAATCTCGCCACGATTCGAGAAGGCATGGATTCCGCCGCCTCCGGGGCCGACCAGCTGGCGTCCGGGCTCGCCGACGCCCACACCGGCTCGGCTGACCTGACGACCGGATTGGAGACCGCCCAGTCCGGCTCGGGCGACCTCCTCGCCGGCCTGCGCCAGGCGGACGCCGGCGCCGGCCGGCTCGCGGCGGGCGCGTCCGAGCTCGATCGCAAGCTGCCCCAACTGAAGTCCGGCGCCGACCAGGTGCACACGGGGCTGGACCAGCTGACGGCCGGCTCCTCGACGCTGGCCGACGGTGCGCACCAGGTGGCCGACGGCACCCAGCGGCTCAATGACACCGTGCTCCCCGTGCTCGACACCGCGATCTCCGTGCAGCAGACGGTGGCGACGGACGTGCAGGCCATCGACGACCGCGTCCAGCAGATCAACGACACCGTCCAGGGCGACTCCGCGGCCGCAGCGCTCTCGGCAGAACTCAGCGCGGCGTCCGCGCGGCTGGACGCGTTGGCCGAGGCCAACCCCGACATCGCCGACTCCCCCCAGTTCGCCGACGCCCGGGCCGCGCTCGAGCGGGCAGCTGACCGGGCGGGCACGATCGAGAGCGCCGTGGCCACGGTGGCGGCCGACTCGGCCACCGTGAACCAGAAGGTGCAGTCGTTCGTCGCGGACGACAAGGCCCAGCAGGCCCGCGACGATCTCACGGCGCTGAACGACGGGGCCCACCGGGTCGCGTCCGGTGCCGACGACCTGACGGCGGGCGCCGGCCGGGCCGCCGACGGCGCCGGCTCGGTGGCCTCTGGCGTGGGCCAAGTTGCGGACGCCGTGGACCAGCTGGCGGACGGCTCGGGCAGCCTCGCGACGGGGTTGGACCGGCTCGTGGACGGCGGGCAGCAACTCGACGAGGGCCTCACCCGCCTCGTGACGGGGTCCGAGCAACTGGAAACAGGGCTCGGCCGCCTGCTTGAGGGGGCCCAGACGTTGCGGGACGGACTCGCGTCCGGCGTCCGACAGATTCCGCTGCTGACCGAGGACCAGCAGGACGCCGCCGCGCTCGTCCTGTCCTCCCCCGTCCAGGTCGGCATGGACGTGCTGAACCCGGCCACCTACTACGGCCGCGGCCTGGCGCCCCTGTTCTTCTCGATCGCCATGTGGGTCTTCGGGATCTCGGGCTTCCTCGTCATGCGACCGATCTCCGGACGCCTGCTGGCCGGCCGGCTCCACCCCCTGCGCCTCGCGGTGAGCGCCTGGCTGCCGTTCGGAACCGTGGCGCTGGCGGGCGCCCTGCTCATGCTCGGCATCACCTGGTGGGGCATGGGGCTCGACCCCGTCCACCCCGTGGCGACCGTGCTCCTGACGGCCCTGGGAGCCCTCGTGTTCTCCGGCATCGCGCACCTCATGCGCATGGCGCTGGGGTTGCCCGGTTCCGCGCTCCTGCTCGTGTGGCTGGTGTTGCAGCTTTCGGCGACCGGGGGAACCTATCCGGTCGAGGTGCTGCCGCCCTTCTTCGCCTGGATCCACCCGTTCATGCCGATCAGCTACACCATCGACGCCTTCCGCGTCGTCATCTCCGGAGGGCAGTGGGCCCATCTGATGGGTGACGTCGCGGTGCTGGTGGGCATCGGGGCGGCCGCCCTCGTGCTGGACGTGCTGGCCGTCATGGCTCGCCAGCGGTTCCGGATGAGCGACCTGCACCCACCTCTGGAGCACTGACCCCGCCTGCGCCCACCTCCCGCTAGGTTGCCGCCATGACGACGAACCGCCCGAGCTTCGACGAACTGGGTATCGCGACGGCCCGGCTGTGGGCCTCCCGCAGCGCGGACGCCAAGGTGCGCGTCGGCGCCTGCCTGCTCGAACACTTCCACCGCGTGGTGGGCGTCGGCTACAACGGCCGGGCCGCCGGCGAGCCCAACGAGCGCGAGTCGCTCGACCAGGGGCTCAGCGGGTTCATCCACGCCGAGGTGAACGCCCTGCTCGCGGCCAACTGGAACGGTGAACAGCACACCCTCTACGTCACCCACGAGCCCTGCGCCACCTGCGCGCGGCTCATCGTCAACAGCCGCCGGGTCGTCTTCGAGACCACCTACACCGAGGAGGTGCGCGCGACCTCCGGCCTGCCCTCGGGCGCGGCGATCCTCACCGCTGCGGGCGTCGGCGTCGAGCGCTGGCACGCCCCCGGCGCCGGCTGAGCTCCGAGCCTCATTCCCAGAGCACATACTCCGGCTGCGGGGTCAACGCCATGACCTCCTCGGCCGTCATCAGCGGGCCGTGGCGGGCGTCCTCCTCGAAGAACAGCTTGAACCCCAAGTGGACGTACTCGGGCGTCGTCGCGACGATGCGCTCGTAGGTGTTGGTCTTGGCCCGGGGCGTCCCGATGCCGTCGATGGACTTGATCAGCACCACACCCTCGTGCGGCACGAGCGCTGCCTCGTCCGACACGATGTTCTCGTGGAGCTGGTGGTACAGCAGCACCTTCTCCGGCAGGTCGTGCTCGGCGACCAACGCGGCGGTCCAGTCGGCGATCTCGTTCAGCTCCGCCCCCGTGGTGTGGCCGAACACCCGCCCGGGAATCTCGTCGCCACTCACCGCCCACTCCGGGTCCAGCGCCAGGCCCACGTCCGGCTCGACCAGCCACTTCTCCAGGTGCTTCACCTCGTCCAGCATCGACGCCCGGCCCGGCTGGATGTTCAGCAGCAACAGCGCCTCGTGGCGCCGCGCCGCGTCCAGCCAGCTCTGGATGATCTCATCGGACGTCCTCGTGCGGTACAGGCCGTCGGCCTGGGGCGTCCCGTGCACCGTGACGGCGATGAGCTCCATGACCGGCAGCAGCTCCCTGTCCCCCACATAGTCGGCGCCCGTCTGCTCGATCTCGGTCATCCGCTCGTCGAGGTCACCGGTGCCCAGCCGTCCGAGGGCCGACGAGCCCGGGTAGCCGGAATAGCCGTACAGGCGGTACTCAGGGAAGATCGTGCGGCCCCCGCGCGGCAACTCGGCCGGACGCGGCGCGGTCACCACCCCGACGAGGGCCGAGACGCCCCAGATGCCGAGGATGAGGGCCACCAGCACGCCCAGGATGACGAAGAACCGCGGTTGCAGCTGCCAGCGGTAGCGGGTGGTGGTCACCTCGACAGGCTAGGGAAGGCTCCCCCGCCTCAGACGAGCGACACGCGCGCCTCCCGTCGCGACCTCGTCAAGCCACACTGCGGGTCTCAGGTGGTGACACGTCGGTGCGTGCGGAGTGGTGGCGCCTAGCCTGCTTCTCAGCAACCCACCCCGGGGCCGCCCACCCCGCGAGCGCCACGTGTGACCGTGTGAACAGCTCCGTTGCCCTGGCGGGCGTGGGGCAAGCGGCAAAGGAGGCCGACTCGTGCGGAAACGATGCGTGATCGTGACGACCGTGGCTTTTGCCGCCGCGGGGGTGCTGAGCGCCTGTAGTGGCAATGATCCCGCGCCACCTTCGCCCACGTCGGCTCCTTCCCTGGCAACACCGGCTCCCACCACGGCGACGCCGACCCCGACACCCGTGGTGACCCCAACGCCCACCGTCACCCTCGACGCCGGCCAAGCAGAGGCGGCCGCCGTGGTGGAGCGCTACGTGGGACTCATGGATCGCATCGCCGCTGATCGGACCATCCCGCTCGACTCGCTCTATGAGGCCGCATCGGGCGAGGCTGCTCGAGGGCAACTCCGAGCGCTTCAGCAGCTGCACGTCAATGAGTTCATCTGGACTGGAACGACAGCGGTAGAGATTCGTGACGTGACCGGAGAGGATGCGTCCTACGATGTCGAGGCCTGCCTCGACACGTCGGCCATCGAGGTGGTGGATCAGGAGGGTCGATCCGTGGCCGCCCCAGACGAGCCGGCGACGACCCTGTGGCGTTATACGGTGCAGGACATCAGTGGACGGTTGCTCGTCATGGAGGAAGAGGCGATTGCGCAACCCTGCTGACGCTCGCGTCAGGCCTCCCACTCCAGGTCGTCGTAGCCGGCGCGGCGGAACCGGAGGTACTCCCCCACCACCGCGGCGCCGAGGTCGTCCAGCTCCGGCGCGATGACCCGGCCGCCGACCCGGTCGGCCAGCTGGTCAAGGAAGTGCCGCAACCCCGGGTCGTCGCCCAGCCGGAAGAACGTCGTGCGGGTCCCCCGTCGGGTCACCCGGTCGAGCTGCGTCACCGTCCGGCGGATCGTCTCCGGCTCCGGGGGCCAGTTGAACCAGGCATCGCCGTAGCTCTCCAGATGCGCCGTGGGCTCGCCGTCGGTGACCACGAGCAGCACCGGATCCATGCTCGGGTGGGCGGCGAAGAACCGCTCGGCGAGCAGCAGGGCGTGGTGCAGGTTGGTGCCCTGCTCGCGCACCGGCGGCAAGGCGGTCAATTCATCGATGCTGCGGCTCTGGGCGAGGCGTCCGAAGCCGATCAGCTGGAGCTGGTCGCCCCGGAAGCGGGTCGAGACGAGGTGGTGCAGGGCGAGGGCCGTCCGCTTCATCGGCACCCAGCGACCCTCGGCAGCCATCGAGTACGAGGTGTCGACGAGCAGCACGACCGCCGACTGCGTCCGCGCCTCGGTCTCGACCACTTCGACGTCGCGCACGTCCAGCCGGACGCCCGCGCCCGGGTCGCCGCCCTCCGACGCGGTGCGCAGGATCGCGTTGGTGAGGCTCCGCGTCACGTCCCAGGGCTGGGCGTCGCCGAACTCCCACGGCCGTGTCGCACCGGTGGCTTCGCCCGCCGCGCCCGCCGTCCGCGCATCACGGGCGCCCGTGCGCGCCGACAGCTGCTTCGCGGCGTCCGCCAGCAGCGCCTTGCCGAGCCGGCGCATCGCCTGCGGTGACAGCCGGAGCGAGCCGTCGGCCGAGCGGCGCAACAGCCCGCCCTCCCGCAGCGCCCGTTCGAGCTGCGCCAACGTGCGCGCCGAGACGGCGGCGTCCTCGCCCAGCCGGCGCATCACGGCGTCCACGTCGATGTCGGAGGCACGCGCGCCGCTGTAGTCCTGCTGGAGCTGCTCGGCCAGGGCATCCAGCTCGGCGAGGTCCTGGACGACGCCGGTGCCGTCGCCGAGCCCCATGCCCTCGTTGCCGCGGAAATTCTCCGAACCGGTCCAGTCCAACCCGGGGCGCAGCGCCTGCAGGTTGCCGTCGAGGGCGTCCAGTTGTGCCATGAGGGACGCCGAACCGAACGCCTGCGCCGAGAGCTCCATGAGCTCGCGCCGCTGCTCGGGCGTCATCGAGTTCAGCAGGCGCTGCGCCGCGGCCGCCCGCTGGGCGAGGGCGTCGATCAGCTCGTCCACGGTGCGGGGGTTCTCGGGGAAGTGCTCGCCGTGCTTGGCCATGAAGGCGTCGAAGTCCTCGGGCGTGTCCTCACCGCGGCGGTGCTTGTCGAGCAGCTCGTTCAGGTCACCGAGCATCTCGGCGACGGCCTGGCGGTCCTCGTCCGTGGCGCTCTGCAGGGCCTGCTTCATCCCGGCGAACCGCTGGTCGAGCAGCTCGCGTCCCAGCAGGTCCTTGATCTGCTCGTAGGACTCCCGGGCGTCGCTGGACTGCCAGTCGTAGGACGCGAGCTCGTTCACCGCGGCGGCGGTGGACGCAGGCAAGTTGTCGAGCCGCATCTCGCGGAAGGCCCGGTCGTCGTCGTCCATCATCGCGTCGCGGGCGAGCTGCTTGCGCTCAGCCAGGACGGCCTCGTCGAGCAGCTCCTTCACCTGCTGGAACGTGCCGTCGAGGTTGTGCCGATTCAGCAGGTCGCGTCGGCGCTGCTGGACGCGGCGCGCCAGGTCGTCGAAGCCCTGCTGCCGCTCCCCGCCACGGCGCAGGAACTCGCGCAGCGCCCGCTCCGGGGAGTAGCCGGCCATGACGTCGTCGGCGATGGCGTCCAGCGCCTCCGCGAGATCGACCGGCGGGGCCAGCGGATCGGGACCGCCGGCGTAACGCCCGTACCGGGCCCGGTGGTGCTGGGGACCTGCCATCGGTTCACCTCCTGTGCGTGGGTGGCCTCTGCGTGAGCCTGTGCGTGGGTGGCGTGCGGTGCGCGACGCGCTGACCAGCGGCGGGGATCACCCGTAGATGGTCTCCCCGTCGTCGGACTCCTTGCTGATGCGGCGGGCCAGGTACAGCCCCTCCAACGCCAGCTCGATCGCGCTGGCGCGTTCGCCGTCGTTGCCCGCGTCGAAGCGCTCGGCGACGGCGTCGTACAGTCCGCCGGGCACCTCGGGCAGGGCGTCCAGCAGTTCGCGGGCGGTGACCTGCTCCCCCGTCACCACGGTGCGGGAGCCGTCGAGCGCCGCGACGAGGGGCCCAAGGTCGAGCCCGCGCAGGTGGGCACGCACGGCGTCCGCGGTGGCGGTGCGCACCAGGTGGGCGAGCACATCCCACTCGCGGCCCTCCTCGCCGGACTCGAACTCGATCTTGCCGCCGAGCACGTCGACGGCCGCCTCGAGGTCGACCAGCCGGGCGACGGCGTCCGCCTCACCGCGCACGGTGGCGCGGTGCCGAGCGGCGGCCGCCACGGTCTCGGCGCCCGCGATCGAGAACCGCGCCGACACACCGGAGCGCTGGTTCACCGACGGCGACTCCCGCAGCGCGCGCGTGAACCGGCCCAGGATCTCGAGGATCACCGGCGGCACGGTTGCCACCAGTTCGGCCTCCTGCTCGATCACGGCGACCTCGTCGGCGAGTTCGATCGGGTAGTGCGTGCGGATCTCGGCGCCGAAACGGTCCTTCAGCGGCGTGATGATGCGGCCGCGGTTGGTGTAGTCCTCCGGGTTGGCGGACGCGACGACGAGCACGTCCAGCGGCAGCCGCAGCACGTAGCCGCGAATCTGGATGTCGCGCTCCTCCATCACGTTGAGCATGGCGACCTGGATGCGCTCGGCGAGGTCGGGCAGCTCGTTGATGGCGACGATGCCGCGGTTCGAGCGCGGGATCAGGCCGAAGTGGATGGTCTCGGGGTCACCCAGGCGGCGGCCCTCGGCCACGCGCATGGGGTCGACGTCGCCGATGAGGTCGGCCACGGACGTGTCCGGCGTCGCCAGCTTTTCGGCGTACCGCTCGTCGCGGTGCACCCAGACGATCGGCAGGTCGTCGCCCTCGGCCTCGATGCGGGCGCGGGTGGCGTCCGTGATCGGGTTGAACGGGTGCTCGCGCAGCTCGGAGCCCTCGACGGCGGGCGTCCACTCGTCGAGCAGCCCGACGAGCGTCCGCAGCAGGCGCGTCTTGCCCTGCCCGCGCTCGCCCAGCAGCACGACGTCGTGCCCCGCGATGAGGGCTCGTTCGAGCTGCGGCAACACCGTGCGGCTGAGGCCGTGCAGCCCCGGCCAGGGGTTCTCCCCGGACGCCAGCCGCGCGAGCAGGTTGGCGCGCAGCTCCTCGCGCAGGGTCTTCACGGTGAGGCCGGAGGCTCGGAGGGCGCCGGCCGTGCTGATCTGGGGGCGTTCGCTCACACCGCCAACCTAACCCGGGGCGCAAGAGGCTGGGGGGTTCCAGCGGTACCCCGCTGGTCAGGGCCTTCCCCCTCGCGCGCCCGGGCGCGACGCTGGTGGAACTGGTGGATTCAGACCCTTCGGCGCGAGGAGCACGCATGACCATCTCGACAGTCCTGCTGGTGGGCGGCACGGGCAGCATCGGACGCCTCGTCGCCCAGCAGGCGGTGGACGCCGGCCTGCGGGTGCGCGCGGTGGTGCGGGACGCGGAGCGCGCCGCCCGCACCCTGCCCGACGCCGTCGAACTGCTGGTGGGCGACCCCGGTGATCCCGCCACCGCCGCCGCTGCGGTGGAGGGGATGGACGCCGTGGTGTTCACCCACGGCACCCACGCGAGCGCGGCCGAGGTCGAGCGTGTCGACTATGGCTTCGTGCGCTCGGTGCTGGACGCGGCGCGCGGCCGGGACATCCGCATCGCGCTGATGACCGCGATCGGTGTGACCGTGCACGACTCGCCCTACAACCGGCAGCTCGGTTCGCACGACCAGAAGCGGCGCGCGGAGCGGCTCGTCCGGCGCAGCGGTCACCCCTACACCGTCGTGCGGCCGGGGTGGTTCGACTACAACGACGCCGATGAGCGGCACCTCGTGTTCCTCCAGGGTGACGGTCGCAGGGCCGGGGACTCCAGCGACGGCGTCATCGCCCGCGACCAGATCGCCCGCGTCCTGCTGGCCGGCCTGACAGCGGACGCCGAACGGCTCACCCTCGAGCTGGTCGCCGAGCGCGGCCCCGAGCAGGACGACCTGGCACCACTCTTCGCGGCCCTGACCCCCGACGCCGCCGATGCGACCGACGGCGCGCTCGACCCCGACACGCTGCCGCTGGCCGACGAGCCGGCGTCCGTCCGGGAAGACCTGGCGGCGCTGAGCTCGTGAGGGGGTAATCTCCGGAGCCCATGAGCACCAACCTGCCGACCCTCCTGCTGCTCGTCCGGCACGGCGTCACCCCGACGACCGGGCAGGTGCTGCCCGGACGCGCCCCGGGCCTGCACTTGGCCGAGGCCGGGCTCGCCCAGGCCGAGAAGGTCGCCAAGCGGCTGGAGAAGCTGCCGGTGACGGCGATCTACACCTCCCCGTTGGAGCGCACCCGCGAGACCGCCGCGCCCACCGCGGTGCGCTTCGGGCTGGAGGCCAGAGGTCATGACGGCCTGCTGGAGTGCGACTTCGGCGACTGGACCGGTGCCCGCCTCGATGAGCTCTCGAAGCTGCCCGAGTGGCAAACCGTGCAGCAGAAGCCGTCGGAGTTCCGCTTCCCCGGCGGGGAGAGCTTCACCGAGATGTCCGAGCGCATCGTCGGCGCGCTGGATGACATCGCTGCCGCGCACCCCGGCGAGGTGGTGGCCTGTTTCAGCCACGCCGACCCCCTCAAGGCTGCCCTGGCCCACGCGCTGGGCACGCCGTTGGATTCCTTCCAGCGCATCTGGGTCAACCCCGCCTCGGTGTCGGTGATCGCGCGTCACGCGGACGGCAGCGTCGGCGTCCTGCACACGAACACGACCACCGGATCGCTCCGCGAGCTCCGTCCCGCCGCTCCTCCCGCGGCGGACGCCTGAGCCCATGACCCGCCCTGAGCCGCCGTTCACCCGCGAGCTGGACCTGCTGGCCACCCAAGAGCTGACCATCATCGGGCGCGTCACGGAGAGTAGCAACCTGACCTTCGTCGTCGAGTTCGGCAGCGACGACGACTACGCCTGGGGCGTCTACAAGCCCGAGGTGGGTGAGCGCCCGCTGCACGACTTCCCGCCCGGCCTCCACGCCCGCGAACGGGCAGCGTTCCTGCTGAGCGAGTCCCTCGGCTGGCACCTCGTTCCCCCCACCGTGGTGCGTTCGGACGCCCCTGCCGGCGTCGGGTCGGTGCAGTGGTTCGTGGAGAACGACGGCGAGCACTACTTCACCTTGTGGGACGGCCACGCCGACACCCACGACGCCTTGCGCCGCTTGGCCGTGTTCGACGTCATCACCAACAACACCGACCGCAAGAGCGGCCACGTGTTGCTGGACGCCGACCGTCGCGTCTGGGGCATCGACCACGGGCTGTGCTTCGGCGCGTTCGCCCGGCTCCGCACCGTGATCTGGGACTTCGCGGGCGATCCGCTCCCCGACGACGTGCTGGTGGATCTCGCCCCCTTGGCCGACGGGCTGCCGCCCGAGGTCGCCGAGTTGCTGGACGACCACGAGGCCGAGCTCGTGCGCCGCCGCGTCCGACGCCTGCTGCGCGACCCCGTGCTGCCCTACCCCACCACCGACTACGCCTATCCCTGGCCCCTCGTCTGAGGCCCGCCGTTGCGGCTTCCCCGGTAACGTGCCGGCCATGGACCTCCACGATTTCCTTGCCCACATCAACAGCGGCGCGCCGGTGATCGGCGGCTCGGAGGAGCACGCGTTCATGCACGCCGCCGCCCAAGAAGCGTTGGCGGTCACGGCCAGGCTCAACTCCGGGTACGTCGCCCCCGATCAGGTGCGCGCCCTGCTCGCCGAACTGACGGGCAAGGAGATCCCGGACTCGGTGGGTCTGTTCCCGCCCTTCTACACCGAGTTCGGCAAGAACCTCACGCTGAGCCCGGGTGTCTTCATCAACATGGGGTGCCGGTTCCAGGACACCGGTGGCATCACCATCGGTGAGGACGCCCTCATCGGGCACGGCTGCACCCTGACCACGTTGAACCATCCCGTCGACCCGGCGCGGCGAGCCGACACCCTGCCCGCACCCATCCGCATCGGACGCAAGGCGTGGCTGGGGGCCTCCGTCACCGTCGTTCCGGGCGTCACGATCGGCGACGGTGCGATCGTCGGAGCCGGCGCCGTCGTCACCAAGGACGTGCCGGCGAACGCGATCGTCGCCGGCGTCCCGGCGAAGGTGATCCGCACCAACGAATCCCCCGCCTGAGAGGCGGGTCCGCCGCCGCACGCCCCGACGCGCGATCGGGCGAGCGGTGCGCGGCCCACCGAGCGAGCAGGCCAGCAAGGCCGACCCGATCTATTGACTTTCAATAGATCGTGACCGAAGATCGATCTATGAAACGCCTTCTTGTGACCGGTGTCCTCCGGGCTCTCCTCGCCGGAGCCTTCGGCGTCATCGCCTTGATCCAGGTCGTGGTCCTGCCCTTGCTCTCCGGGGAAGTGGCTCGCGACCTGCCCGCAGAGGCCTACATGCGCTGGCCCATCCTGACCTTCGCGATCCTCGGCCTGGGCTGCGTCCAGGTGGGGATCGTCTGCACCTTTCTCCTGCTGGGCCTGACCTCGCGCGACGAGGTCTTCACCCCGCAGGCGCTGCGCTGGGTCGACGGGCTGACGCTGGCCTTCCTTGGCGGCGGCACGGTCTGCCTGGCCACGATCGTCTACCAGTCGTTCACCGTCGGCGGCCCACCGCCGTGGATGTTCCTGCTCCTGTGCGGCGTGGCGATGGGCGTCGGGTTGGCGCTGCTCATGCGCTCCCTGCTCGTGCAGGCCACCGGCCTACGCACGGAGAGGGAGGCGGTCATCTGATGGCGATCGTCATCCGGATCGATGTGGAGCTCGCCCGGCGCAAGATTTCGGTCGGCGAGTTCGCCGAGCGGGTCGGCATCACCCCGGCCAACGTGGCCGTCCTCAAGAACGGCCGGGCCAAGGCGGTGCGCTTCAGCACCCTGGAGGCGATGTGCGAGGTGCTCGACTGCCAGCCGGGCGACCTCCTGGAGTGGGTGCCGGACGATCCTGCCAGAGCGATGCCGCACGACAAGCGCTGACCGGGCTCCAGTAAGAGAGATGTCACGACCGCATGGGCCGCAAGAAAGGCGACCACACGTGGTCTCCTGCCCGCCGGGCCGGGCCGCATCTGTCGACCGACCCTGCCAGCGCAGCTGCGCTGTGGTGCGCGAGTCGGTCGCGGCCCCATCCTCAGAAGTTGATCATGTGCCCGCCGACGCCCTCGGCGGCCTCCTTGATGGCCTCCGAGAGGGTGGGGTGGGCGTGGATCGTCCGGCCGACCTCGTCGGCGGTGAGATCCCACATCTGGGCCAGGATCAGCTCGGGCAGCAACTCGGTCACGTCCGGCCCGATCATGTGGGCGCCGAGAATCTCGTTGTGCTCGGCGTCCGCCACGATCTTGACGAACCCGACGCCGTCGCCCAGGCCCCAGGCCTTGCCGTTCGCCGAGAACGGGAACTTGCCGACCTTGACGTTGAAGCCCTTCTCCTTCGCCTGGGCCTCGGTGTAGCCGAACGAGCCGATCTGGGGCTGGCAGTAGGTGGCGCGCGGGATCATGTCGTAGTTGATCGGCAGCGTCTCGGCGCCGGCGATCGTCTCGGCCGCGACGACGCCCTGCGCCTCGGCCGTGTGGGCCAGCATGAGCTTGCCGGTGCAGTCGCCAATGGCGTAGATGCCGTCGACGTTGGTGCGCATGAAGTCGTCGATCTCGATGAGGCCGCGCTCGGACACCGTCACGCCCGTGTTCTCCAGGCCGTAGCCCTCCAGCCGCGGGCTGAAACCCATCGCCTGCATCATCTTGTCGGCCTCGAGGATCGTCGAGTCGCCGCCCTTGGCGGGCGTCACCGTGACGCGGACGCCCGAGCCGGTGTCGACCACCGAGGTGACGGCCGTGGAGGTCAGGACCTTGATGCCGAGCTTCTTGTAGGCCTTCGCGAGTTCCTTGCTGATCTCCGGATCCTCGTTCGGCACCAACCGGTCGAGGTACTCCACGATCGTCACCTCGACGCCGTAGTTGTTGAGGATGTACGCGAACTCCGTACCGATCGCCCCCGACCCGCCGATGATGATCGACTTCGGCAGGTTGTCGGTGAGGATCTGCTCCTTGTAGGTGATCACGTTCTCGCTCAGCTCGGTGCCGCGCAGCAGCTTCGTGGTGGCGCCGACGGCGAGGATGGCGTTGTCGAACGTCACCGTCTGCGTCGACCCGTCCTCGGCGGCGACCTCGATCGTCTTCGCGTCGGTGAAGGTGCCCCACCCGCTGAACTCGGTGATCTTGTTCTTCTTCATGAGGAAGTGGACGCCCTTCACCATGCGCCCGGAAACGTCCCGGCTGCGGGAGAAGGCCTTCCCGTAGTCCAGGCTGATGTCACCACCGATGCCGAACTTGTCGGCCTCACGGGTCACGACGTGGGCGAGCTCCGCGTTGCGCAACAGGGACTTCGCCGGGATGCAGCCGACGTTGAGGCAGACACCGCCCCAGTACTCCTTCTCGATGATGGCGACCTTCTTGCCCAACTGGGAGGCCCGGATTGCGGCCACGTAACCACCGGGGCCGGCGCCGAGCACGACAACGTCGAAGTGAGAGCTCATGGCCCCAACTCTAGAGCACCGACCGACGCGCGGGTGTCGAGTAGGCTGGCTCCTCGTGACCCAGAACACACCCGCCAGCGTGGGCCGCCTGATCCGCGACGCCCGCCTCCAGCGTGGCCTCTCCCCCGAGCAGGTTGCCTCGGCCCTGGAGGTCGAGCCCACGGTCGTCCGCGACATCGAGCACGGCACGCAGGACCTCGACGTGAGCGGCATCGCCCGCATCGCGGACGTTCTGCAGGATCCGGCGCTCGCCCCCGTGGGGCGCACCATGCACCTGCGCGTCAAGGGTCCGACCAAGCTGTCGGGCAGCATCGACGTGCGCAGCTCGAAGAACGCCGCCGTCGCGTTGCTGTGCGCCTCCCTGCTCAACAAGGGCCTGACGGTGCTCGAGGGCATCGCCCGCATCGAGGAGGTCAACCGTATTCTCGAGGTGCTGGAGAGCATCGGCGTCCAGGTGACCTGGTCCGACGACCGCAGCGAGCTCGAGCTGGTTCGCCCCGAGGTGCTCGACCTCGGCGGCATGGACGTCGACGCCGCCCGCCGCACCCGCAGCGTCATCATGTTCCTCGGCCCGCTGCTCCACATGCTGCCCGACTTCCAGCTGCCCTACGCCGGCGGCTGCAACCTGGGGGCACGGACCGTGACGCCCCACCTGCAGGCGCTGCAGTACTTCGGGCTCGACGTGAAGGCCACCGACGGCTGGTACCACGCTCACGTCCGCGAGCCCGCCGAGGGCGTCCGCCACATCACGCTCACCGAGCGGGGCGACACCGTCACCGAGAACGTGCTCATGGCCGCCGCGCTCTACCCGGGCGAGACCGTGATCCGCAACGCCTCGCCGAACTACATGGTGCAGGATGTCTGCTTCTTCCTGGAGAGCCTGGGCGTCGCGATCGAGGGCATCGGCTCGACGACCCTGCGCATCCGCGGCGTGGAGCGCATCGAGGCCGACGTCCGCGTCGCGCCGTCCGAGGATCCCATCGAGGCCATGAGCCTCATCACCGCCGCGGTGGTCACCAAGTCGATGGTGACCGTGCGACGGGCGCCGATCGAGTTCCTTGAGATCGAACTCGCGATCCTGGCCGACATGGGCCTACGGTTTGACCTGAGCGAGGAATACCCGGCGGCCAACGGGCGCACGCGGCTGGTGGACATCACGGTGTACCCGAGCGACCTGGTCGCGGCGCAGGACAAGATCCACCCGATGCCGTTCCCGGGGTTGAACATCGACAACCTGCCCTTCTTCGCGGTGATCGCCGCGGAGGCGCAGGGGCGGACGCTGATCCACGACTGGGTCTACGAGAACCGCGCGATCCACCTGCTCGATCTGAACAAGCTCGGCGCCCAGACGCAGCTCCTCGACCCGCACCGCCTCGTCGTCGACGGGCCCACCCGCTGGCGCAGCCAGGAGCTGGTCTGCCCGCCCGCCCTGCGGCCGGCGGTGTGCCTGTTGCTGGCGAGCCTCGCGGCGCGCGGCGTCACCGTGCTGCGCGACGTCTACGTCATCAACCGTGGTTATGAGGACCTGGCCAACCGGCTCACCAAGCTGGGAGCCGACGTCCAGGTCTTCTTCGACTGAGCCCGGCCCGTCCCTCCGCTGCGCGCTCCCGGCGTGCTCAGCGCAGCCGGGAGACCTCGAAGCCGAAGCGCGGGGCGACCAGGTCCTCCTGCGCGGCCACGAGGGCCAGCTCCCGCTGGTCGAGGTCGGTGGTGCGCTCCAGCACCGAGTAGACGATGTCGGCGGTCTGGCCCACGGCCTGCTCGGGTGAGCCCGTCTCGAGCAGCGCGGCGAGGAACATCGCTGCGGTCAGGTCGCCCGAGCCGGTGAACGTGCGGCCCAGCAGCGGCGTGGTGACCGACCAGGCACCGGCGTCCGTGACCGCCACCATCATCACCGTGTCGGGGTCGGCGCCGTCCACCACCACCGAGGTGACGAGCACGACGTCCGGCCCGGCCGCGCGCAGGGCGTCCGCCGCCTCGAGCACCTCGGGCAGGGTCGTGGCGTCGCGACCGGTGAGGAAGTTCAGTTCGAAGTGGTTCGGCGTCAGCACATCGGCCGCCGCGACGACGTGGTCGCGCACGAACTCCGGAATGCCGGGCAGCACGTACATGCCGCGCCCGACGTCACCCATCACGGGGTCGCAGCAGTAGATCGCCGCCGGGTTGGCCTGCTTCACCCGCTCCACGACGCGCAGGATCTCCGCCCCCATGGCCGGCGCGCCCTGGTAGCCCGTGAGCACGGCGTCCACCCGGCCGAGCACGCCCAGCTCGTCGATGCCCTCGACGACCTCGTGGACGTCTTCTGGCCGCAGCAACGGGCCGCGCTTGGACGGGTAGGAGGTGTTGTTCGAGAAGTGCACCGTCAACACCGGCCACACCTCACACCCCACCCGCATCAGGGGGAACGTCGCGGCGCTGTTGCCGACGTGGCCATAGGCCACGCTGGACTGGATCGAGAGAATCGTGGTCACGGTGGGCCATTCTGCCCCGGCACGGGCCGCGACGCACGCGTGTCGAACCCGCCGTTCACCCCAGCGTCAGTCGCGCTCCCTATGCTGACCCCCATGGTTGCGCGCCGGGCGGACGACTTCGCCTACTTCGAGGGACGCTTTGTTGCCCTGGCCCACCGTGGCGGCGTCACCGACGACGCGCCCGCCGAGGTCGAGAACAGCCTGCGCGGGTTCGCGGCGGCGTGGGCGGCGGGCTTCCGGTACCTCGAGACCGACGTGCACGTGACCGGCGACGGCGTGCTGGTCGCGTTCCACGACGAGGTGCTCGACCGGGTGACGGACGCCGCCGGCCGGCTCGCCGACCTGCCGTGGGCCGAGGTGGCGCGCGCCCGGATCGGTGGGCAGGAGCCGATCCCCCGGCTCGACGAACTCATGGACGCCCTCCCGGGCGCCCGCTTCAACATCGACCTCAAGGCCAGCGGGGCCGTCGACGCCCTCGTGGCGACGCTGGACCGGCTGGGCGCCCACGACCGGGTGTGCGTGGGCAGCTTCGGTCAGGCGCGCATCGAGCGCTTCCGGCGGCTCACGCAGGGCCGGGTCGCCACCGCGGCGTCCCCGGTCGAGTCGGCCGTCTTCGGGCTGGCGCCGGGGTTGCGCCGGGTCTGGCCGCTGCGCGGGCAGGTGTTCCAGATTCCCGAGCACCACCCGCAGACCGGCCTGCGGCTCCTCAGCCCGGGGATGATCGCGGACGCCCACCACCGCGGCGCCCAGGTGCACGTGTGGACCGTCAACGACAGGCCCACCATGGAACGGCTCATCGACGCCGGCGTCGACGGCCTGGTCAGCGACGACCTGGTGACGCTGCGCTCCGTCCTGATCGACCGCGACCTCTGGGAGGGCCAGCCGTGACCGAGATCGCACCCGAGGGCTCGGCGCTCGCGGTCACCAAGCAGGTCCCCCGGCGCTCGGTGGTGGCCTGGGCGATGTGGGACTGGGGCACCCAGCCCCTCAACACCGTCATCATCACCTTCGTCTTCAGCGTCTACATCACCAGCGCCGCCTTCGGCGACCGCAACGTCACCTCCCTCGCGCTGGCCGTGTCCACGGCCTTGGCCGGCCTCGTGGTCGCCGTCATCGCCCCGGTGCTGGGGCAGAACTCCGACCGCACGGGCCGCACCGTGCGCAACCTGCGCTGGCAGACGTGGGTCATCGCCGCCCTGGCGGCTGCCCTGTTCTTCGTGCGCCCCGATCCCACCTTCCTGTGGCTGGGGCTGGGCATCCTCGCGGTGGCGTCCATCGTCGGCGAGATCGCGAACGTGAACTACTACGCCCTCATCGACGAGGTCTCGACCAAGCAGAACGTGGGGCGGGTCTCCGGGTTCGGCTGGGGGCTGGGCTATCTCGGCGGCATCGTGGCCCTCCTCGCGCTCAACTTCGGGTTCATCGCCCCCGAGGTCGGCCTGTTCGGGGTGTCGAGCACCGACGGGCTCGACATCCGCGCGTCCATGGTGGTCTGCGGCATGTGGATCGCGGTGTTCACGCTCCCCACCTTTCTCACCCTGCGCGACCGGCCGAAACCGGCGCCGCCGCGCGTCGGCGTCGCCCAGTCCTACGTACTGCTGTTCCGCTCCCTGGTGGACCTCTGGCGCCAGAGCCCGCACACGGTGTTCTTCCTCGCCGCCTCCGCACTGTTCCGCGACGGCCTGTCTGGGGTGTTCGCCTTCGGGGCCGTGATTGCGGCAGGCACGTTCGGGTTCGAGCCGGGCGACGTCATCATCTTCGGCGCGCTCGCCAACGTCATCGCCGGGGTCTCCACGATCGCGTTCGGGGTCGTGGACGACCGGATCGGCCCCAAGAAGGTCATCCTGTTCTCCCTGACGGCGCTGGTGGCCCTGGGGCTCGGGATCTTCTTCCTCCACGACCGCGGCCAGATCGTCTTCTGGACCCTGGGCATGGCGATGACGGCGTTCGTGGGGCCGGCGCAGGCGGCGTCTCGCTCCTACCTGGCGCGGCTGATCCCCGAGGGCAAGTCCGGCGAGATCTTCGGGCTCTACGCCACCACCGGCCGCGCCATCTCGTTCCTGGCGCCCACCTTCTTCGCCCTGGCGATCCTGCTCGGTGCCTGGGTCACGGGTGAGGAGAACACGCAGTACTGGGGCATCCTCGGCATCGTCGTGGTGCTGCTGGCCGGCCTGCTCGTGCTGATCCCCGTGCGGGAGCCCGCCGACATCGTTCCGGGCGGCTGACCCACCACCGGGAACATTGCGGTGGCCCGGTAGCGTTGAGGTGCGAACGAAGGAGGACGCATGCCAGACAAGACACTCCGGGGCCAGGGCCTCGGTGGCAAGAGCTTGGCCGACTCGGCCGGCGTCGAACTCGCCGCCCGGCAGGACGTCGCATTCATCTGCCCCAATGACCATGAGTTCAGCCTGACCTTCGCCGCCGAGGCAGAGCTCCCCACCCTGTGGGAGTGCCCCCGCTGCGGCACCGAGGCACGCCGGGCCGACGGGGTCGAGCCCGAGGTGAAGGAGGGCAAGGCCCCCCGCACCCACTGGGACATGCTGCGCGAGCGGCGCTCGATCGAGGAGCTGGAGGGCATCCTCGCCGAACGGCTCCAGGAGATCCGCACCCAGGACTGAACGATGCCGGCCCTCCTGGCTCCCGCTCAGTCCCGGGTCAGGGCTCGATCTCGCCGCGGATGACGGTGGGGTCGTCGGGGCGGGGCCGATGCGTCCGGTCGTCGGCCGCGGTCGCCCCGCCGCCGTTGCCCGTCGACTCGCCGCTGACCGTCTGGCCCGGCACCACGGTGTCGGGTCGCAGGTGGAGGTCGATGAGGTCGGCGCGGTCGCGGTAGGGGCGCGTCAGTTGCCCCACCAGCGCCTGGACGCCGCGCCGCGCGATCGCCCGGGTGAATGGCACGAGGCACATCAGGCCGAGCACGTCACTGATCAGGCCGGGCAGCAGCAGCAGCAAGCCGCCCAGCATCACCAAGAAGGTGTCGGTGACCCGCTGGCCGATCTGGTCGGGTTCCGGCGGAGCCTGGAGGAGCGACGCGAACGTCCGGACGCCCTCGCGGCGGAACAGCAGCACCCCGACGACGGCGCTGATGACGAGCACGAGCAGCGTCCACCCGGCCCCGATCGTGTCGGCCAGCCACCACAGCACCGCGATCTCGAGCACCGCCCCGCCCAGCAGGGCGGCCACGACCAGCCAGAACCGGCTCATGGCCGATCCTCCGGGCGCTGGGCCGGGACGGTCGGGTCCGGTCGGGCGTCGCGGTGACGTGCCGCACCGAGGGCGGCGCCGGCCGAGCGGGCGAGGGAGCCCGCGACCCGCCTCGCCGTCTCACCCGCACGTTGGGCGCGCCGACCCAGCTCGGTCGCCAGGGCACGGGCCTGCCGCCCGCGGTGTTCCACACCCAGCCGGGTGGTGGAGCGCATCGCCTCCTTCACCACCGCGCCGCTCATCTTGGACGCGCCGCGCTGGCGCTCGCGAAACTCGATGGGCACCTCGACGATGGTCTTGCCGAGCCGGTGGGCGTGCCACGTGAGGTCGCGCTGGATGCCGTAGCCGTGCTGGTCGATCCGTTCGCTGAGGACGGCGCGCAGGGTGTCGGCGTGGAAGGCGTTGAACCCGCCCGTGATGTCCTTCACCGGCACGCCGAGCATCAGGCGGGTGTAGATGCTGCCGCCGCGGGACAGCAGCTCCCGGTGCAATGCCCAGTCGACGACGCGGCCGCCGCGGACCCAGCGGCTGCCCTTCACCATGTCGGCGTGGTGGAGGGCCGCGAGCACACGCGGCAACTGCTCCGGTTGGTGGCTGCCGTCGGCGTCGAACTCGACCAGGACGTCGTAGCCCGCCTCCAGGCCCCAGGCGAACCCGGCGAGGTAGGCGGCGCCGAGGCCCTCCTTGCCCGCGCGGTGCAGCACGTGGATGTGGTCGTCGGACGCGGCCAGGGCGTCGGCGCGGCGACCCGTGCCGTCCGGGGAGTTGTCGTCCACGACCAGGATGTGCACCTCGGGGGTGGCCTGCCGCAGGCGCGTGGTGATCATGTCGAGGTTGTCGATCTCGTTGTACGTCGGGATGATCACCAGGATGCGGCCGAGTGACGCGTCGGCGTCCGGCATGGGGTTGTTCTCCTCACTCGCCTGCGTCGTGCGCCGGCGTGCGTTCCATTCTTCCACCGTGGTGCCCGGTTCCACCGCTCCGCGCCAACCCGCCGCGCCGTGGGGCCTTGGTCGCCACCAATCCGAGCGCCAGCGCCACCGCCGCGGTCAGCACGACGAGGGCCTCGGGCAGGCGACCCAGCACCATGGCCGGGGTCTGGGCCCGGGCCAGGGGCATGGTCTCGACGCCGAAGGCGCCGACGGACTCGGGCACCACGGTGAGGACCTCCCCGTGCGTGCCGATGCGGCCCGAGACGCCCGACGTCGTGACGACGAGGACGTCGCTGCGCATCTCGGCGGCGCGCACCCGGGTGGCGGCGAACTGCTGGTCGATCTGGGTGGTGCCCTGGTACATCGCGTTGCTGCTCTGGACGATGAAGACCTCAGCGCCCGCCCGGGCCGCCTCGTACAGCGTCTGGGGAAAGATCACCTCGTAACAGATGGCGACGCCGACGTCGACGCTCCGCCCGTCCGGCAGGCTCACCGGCAACACACCGGGCTCCGTGCCGGGCACCGACTGGTTTCCCACGTAGCGCAACTCGGGCACCAGGGGCAGCAGCAGCGAGCGGAACGGGATCCACTCCCCGAACGGCACCAGGTTGCGCTTGGCGTAGCTCGCCTCGACGCCGTCGGCGTCCCACCACAACGCGACGGTCTGGCGTTCCTCGCGCTCGGGGTCCTCGTAGATGGAGCCGACCAGGATCGGGACGCCGGCGTCCGCCACCGCCTGCTCCACGAGCCACCGGGTGGTGGCGTCCGCGCGCGGATCCATGTCCGTGGAGTTCTCGGGCCACACGACGAAGTCCGGGGCCGGGAACTGCCCGGCCGCGACGGCGTTCATGAGGCCCGCGGTCTGGGTGGCCTGGTTGGTCGTGATCGTGCGGGCGGGGCCCAGCCCGTAGACGCCCCCACCGGGCGCGCCGCCCTGCACCCAACCGACCTCGACCGTGCCGGCACCGGAGCGGGGCGCGTCCCAGCGCGTGCCAAGCCAGCCCACACCCAGCAGGACCACCACGACCACCGCGGTGACGCCGAGCGGCCGGCGGCGGCCGGCGCGGAGGCGTCCGGCCACCACCGACTCGGCCACCCACGCCAGCAGGTGCCCGATGAGGGCGACGAGGAAGGACACGAAGGCCGCCCCGACGAACGGGTAGAAACCCGCGAGCGGGCCGTCCACCTGGGAGTAGCCCAGCCGCATCCAGGCGAAGCCGTCGAACGGGAACACCGAGAGCACCCACTCGCCGAACCCCCAGCCCGCCGCGCCCCAGACGGGGGCCCCCGGGAGACGTCGGGTGACGCGGATGACGCCCGCGATCCCGGCGTAGACGGCGGCGGTGGCAAGGGTGAGCCCGGTGTAGGAGAGAAGGAGGATCGAGGTCTGCCACAGCAGCGACGTGCCCATGAAGGCCAGGCCAAAGGCGTAGCCGAGCGCGATGGCCGTTCCCAGGCGGCGGGCACGTCCGACGACCACGGCGAGCGCGGCGACCGCGACGAAGGCGAGTGGCCACCAGCCGAACGGGGCGAAGGCCAGGGTGGCCAGCAGTCCCCCGCCGATCGCGCCGGGGAGCAGCAACCAGGTGGGGAGCGGCTCCTTCACCGGGCGGGACACGATCACGCGCTCAGGTTACCCGCGGCTGCGGGCCGTCTGGGCACACGCGCCCGCCAGGGGGTAGCGTCGCCGGGGTGAATGACCTGCGCCGCACCGTGTCCGACCTGCTCCCCGGCGTCCTCGCCGACCTCACCGACCTCGTCGCCATCCGCTCGGTCAGTTCGCTGCCCGCGCACCACGGGGACGTGTCCGCCAGCGCGGACGCGGTCGCCGGCCTCCTGCGCGGGGCCGGCTGCCCCGACGTCCGGATCGTTGCCGAGGGCGGCCAGCCCGCGGTGATCGGCCGCTGGCCGGCTCCCGAGGGCGCGCCGACGGTGTGTCTGTACGCCCACCACGACGTCCAGCCCACCGGTGACCCGGACGCCTGGACGTCGCCCCCGTTCGAGGTCACCGAGCGCGGCGGACGCCTGCACGCCCGCGGCGTCGTGGACGACAAGGCGGGCGTGGCCGTGCACCTCGCGGCGCTGCGCGCGTTTGGCGGCACGCCGCCGGTCGGCGTCACCGTCTTCGTCGAGGGCGAGGAGGAGGTCGGCTCCCCCACGCTCGCGGCGATCCTCGAACGCCACCGCGACCTGCTCGCCGCCGACGTCTACGTCATCTGCGACTCGGCCAACTGGGCGGTCGGGACGCCCGCGTTCACCACCACGCTGCGCGGGCTGGCCGACCTTGTGGTCGAGGTGTCGACGCTCGACCACGCGCTGCACTCCGGCCAGTATGGGGGCGTCGCGCCGGACGCCCTCACCGCGCTGGTGCGCCTGCTCGCGACCCTGCACGACGACGCCGGGGACGTCGCGGTGGCCGGCCTGGTGCGCGACGACGGCTTCCCCCTGGAGCACGACGCCGACCGCCTGCGCGCGGAGGCCGGAGTGCTCGACGGGGTGGAGCTCCTCGGTACCGGCCCGCTCGCCGACCGTCTGTGGACCCGGCCGGCCATCACCGTGCTCGCCGTCGACGCGCCGAGCGTGGCGCAGGCGTCCAACACGCTCACCGCGACGGCGCGGGCCAAGATCAGCGTGCGGCTCGCGCCGGGCCAAAACGGGCCGGCCGCGCTCACCGCGCTCAAGGACCATCTCACCGCCCACGCCCCGTGGGGCGCCCGGCTGACCTTCGGTGCCGAGCACTACGGGCACGGGTCGCAGATCCCACTGGAGGGGCCGGTGGCGGACGCCGCGGTCGCCGCGTTCACCCAGGCGTGGGGCACCGACCCGGTGCAGATGGGGCAGGGCGGGTCGATCCCGATGGTGGCCGACTTCCAGCGCACCTTCCCGGACGCGACCGTGCTGGTGACCGGTGTGTGCGACCCCGACTCCCGGATGCACGGCATCGACGAGTCGCTCGACCTGGGCGACTTCGGCAAGGCCTGCCTGGCCGAGGCGCTGCTGTTGGCCGAGCTGGGCGCTGCGGTCGGGCGGGGGTGACGAGCGGGTCAGACCAACGGACGATCGGCGTAGGGCACCGACAGCACCAGCGTCGTCTCGGTCGAGACGCTCGCGGCTTGGCCGACCTCCTGCAGGAGCCGCTCGAGGTCCTTCGGCGACTCCACCTGCACCTTCAGCAGGTAGCTGTAGCGCCCCGCCACCGAGTAGCAGGAGACGATGCCCTCGATCGGGGCGAGCTTGGCAGGGATGTCCTCGTCGTCACCGGGGTTCGGCACGCGCAGGGACACGAACGCGGTGAGCATCCTGTCGAGCGCTTCGGCGTCCACCACCGCCCGGTAGCCGGTGATGACGCCGCGCTGCTCCAGCCGGCGGACCCGCTGCTGCGCGGCGGACGTGGACAGCCCCGTGGCCTTGCCGATGTCGGTGAACGACATCCGTCCGTCGCGGGCCAGCAACGAGAGAATCTGCTGATCCGTGCTCTCCATGGACGTCATCGTTTCACATCGTGCGCCGATCGGGGCAGGTGCTCTGCCACACTGGCCGGTGTGACCGCGCCCCGCACACTTCTGCTCGACACCGCGTCGTTGTATTTTCGGGCCTATCACGGCCTGCCGGACGCCCTCACCGCGGCCGACGGGCGACCCGTCAATGCGGTGCGGGGGCTGCTCGACTTCCTGGCCCGCTTCATCACCGAGTACGCCCCCCAGCGCCTGGCCTGCTGCTGGGATGACGACTGGCGGCCCGCCTGGCGGGTCGACCTCGTCCCGACCTACAAGGCGCACCGCGTGGCCCACGGCCACGTCGAGGAGGTGCCGGAGGCCCTCACCGGGCAGGTGCCGCTCATCCGCGCGGTGTTGGACGCCCTCGGCCTACCCGTGGTGGGCGCCCCCGACCACGAGGCCGACGACGTGATCGCGACGCTGGCCACGGGCGCCCCCGGCCCGGTCGACGTGGTGACCGGCGACCGTGACCTCTTCCAGCTCGTGTCGGACGGCGAGGGCGTCCGGGTGCTGTACGTGGCGCGCGGCGTGGCGAAGCACGAGCGCGTCGACGACGCGTGGCTGGCCGCGAAGTACGGCATCTCCGGCGCCGGCTACGTCGACTTCGCCGTGATGCGGGGGGATCCTTCGGACGGACTGCCGGGCGTCAAGGGCATCGGGGAGAAGACGGCCGCGCAGCTCATCGCCAAGTACGGCGACCTGGACGGGATCGTGGCCCACGCCGGGTCGCTCTCCCCCGCCGTGTCCCGGGCGCTGACGGCCGCGATCGACTACCTCGGCCCGGCACGCCAGGTCGTCGGCGCCGTCCGCGACCTCGACCTCGGGACGCCCGACCTCACCCTGCCCACCGCGCCGGCTCGGCCGAGTGAGTTCGCCGAGCTCAGCGAGCTGCTGAATCTGGGCGGCAGCGCACGACGCATCCTGGAGGCCATGGCCCGCTGAGGCCGTCAGGCGCGCGTCCGGCCGGCATCGATCGGGCACAACACGTACACGGCAGCGCCGGCGGCCCAGTTCGACAGACGGCCGTACATCCGCAGGCGGCGTCCGGTCTCGGTGTAGGTGAAGCGCCGCTCGATGCGCAGGCCGAGGCGGTCGAAGAGATCCTCCAGGTCGGCCAACGTGGTGAAGCGCAGGTTGGGCGTCTCGTACCAGGAGTACGGGATCTCCTTGCTCATGGGCATGCGGCCCAGCAGCAACCGGAAGCGGTTGCGGTAGTAGCCGAAGTTCGGCACCGACACCACGAGGCGCTCCCCCACCCGCGCCATGCCCGCGAGCACCGTGGCCGGCTGCAACATGGTCTGCAGGGTGCGGGAGAGAACGACGACGTCGTAGGACCGGTCGGCGAGGTCGTCCAGCACGCTCGTGATGTCGCGTTCGATCACCGGGACGCCGCGGCGGATGGCCCCGAGCACGGCGTCGGGATCGATCTCGACGCCCGTGCCCGTGCAGTCCTTGGCGTCCATCAGGCTGCGGAGCAGGTCGCCCTGCCCGCACCCCAGGTCGAGCACGCGCGAGCCCGCCGCGATCTGGTCGGAGACGAGCGCCAAGTCGGGGCGCAGGGACGCGGGGCGGGCCGCACCGCGCCGCGGAGAGGGTGCGCTCACGTGCCCACCTCCAGCGCCCGATCCAGGAACGCGCGCAACGTCGCGTGGTACACCGGGTCGGCCAACAGGAACGAGTCGTGGCCGAACGCCGAGCTGATCTCGCGGAACGTCACCGGCAGGCGCGCCTGCTCCAGGCGGCGGGTGATGCGCAGGGCGTGGTCGGTCGAGAACCGCCAGTCGGAGTCGAAGGACAGCACGAGGTGGTTCACCGGGCGCTGTTCGACGGCGGCGAGGGCGTCCGGGCGGGCGAAGGGGTCGAAGTAGTCCATGACGCGGGTGAGGTAGAGGTAGCTCAGCGCGTCGAACCGCTCCAGGAACGTGGTGCCCTGGTGGTCGAGGTAGCTCTCCACGGCGAAGTCGATCCCGAACCCCCGCCGCCGCGTCTCGAACTGCGACGTGCGGCCGAACTTGGCGGTGAAGGCGTCCTCGGAGAGGTAGGTGATGTGCGCCATCATGCGGGCGATCGCCAGGCCCACGGCCGGCATCGTGCCCTCCGCGGCGTACTGCCCGTCGCGGAATTGTCGGTCGGACATGATCGCCCGCCGGGCCACTGCGGAGAACGCGATGTTCTGCGCCGTCAACCGGCTGGACGCCGCGACGATGAGCGCGTTCGCCAGATCCTCGGGGTGGTCGAGGGACCACTGCAGCGCTTGCATGCCGCCCAGCGAACCGCCGAGCACGGCGAGCAGGCGCTCGATGCCCAGGTGGGCGAGCAGGGCGCGGTGCACGGTGACGAAGTCAGCGACCTCGAGCAGCGGGAAGTCCAGACCGTAGGCGCGGCCCGTCTCCGGATGGGGCGACGACGGGCCGGTGGTGCCCTGGCAGCCGCCCAGCAGGTTGGCGCACACGACGAAGAAGCGATCGGTGTCGAGCGGACGCCCCGGCCCGATCAGGTTGTCCCACCACCCCGGGTGCCGGTCGCCGGCGTGCCAGCCGGCGGCGTGGGCGTCCCCGGTCAGGGCGTGGCAGATGAACACCGCGTTGCTGCGGTCGGCGTTCAACCGGCCGTAGGTCTCGTAGGCGACGTCGACGGGGCCCAGGGTGGCGCCGCTGACCAGCACCAGGGGCTGCGCGGCGGTGAAGAGCCGCACCGTCTCCGTCTCCACGAGGCCGACGGAGCCGGCCATCACGTCGGCGGTGGGGGTCACGGGGCTCGTCACGCAGACAGCGCCTGATCCAGATCGGCGATCAGGTCGTCGGCGTTCTCGATGCCGATGCTCAGCCGGACGCCCTCGGGCGCCACCCCGGCGTCCACGAGCTCGGACTCGGTGAGCTGCGAGTGCGTCGTCGTCGCGTTGTGGATCGCCAGGCTCTTGGCGTCGCCGATGTTGGCGAGGTGGCTGAACAGCCCGAGGCTCTCGATGAACCGGGAGCCGCCCTCGCGGCCGGTCTTCAGCCCGAAGCTCACCAGCCCGCCGTAGCCGCGCCCCTCGAGCACCCGGTTCGCCACGTCGTGGTAGCGGTCCTCGGCCAGGCCGGGGTATTGCACCCACGCCACGCGCTCGTCGGCGGCGAGGTACTCGGCGATGGCCAGCGCGTTGCTGCTGTGCCGCTCCATGCGCAGGTGCAGGGTCTCGGTGCCGAGCAGGGTGAGGAAGGCGTTCATCGGCGCGATGGCGGCGCCGGTGTTGCGGAGCATCACGGTGCGGGCGCGGGTGATGTAGGCGGCCGGGCCGGCGGCGTCCGTCCACACGGTCTCGTGGTAGGCGTGGTCGGGCCCCGTCAGCTGGGGGAAGCGCTCGGCGTGCGCCGCCCAGTCGAACCTGCCGCTGTCGACGATGACCCCGCCCATCGACGTGCCGTTGCCCGACATGTACTTGGTGGTGGCGTGCACGGCGATGTCGGCCCCGTGGTCGAGCACCCGGCAGAGATACGGCGTGGGCACCGTGTTGTCCACCACCAGCGGCAGCCCGAGGGCGTGCGCGGCGTCCGCCCAGGCGGGCACGTCGAGTACGTTGAGCGCCGGGTTGCCGATCGACTCGACGAAGACGAGCCGCGTCCGGTCGTCGACGTGCTCGGCCAGCGCGTCGGGGTCGTCGGGATCCACGAACCGCGTCTGGACGCCGAACTGCGGCAGCGTGTGCGCGAAGAGGGCGTACGTGCCGCCATACAGCTTGGCCGAGGCGACGATGTTGTCGCCGGCCCCGGCCAGCGTCAGCACCGCGTAGGTGATCGCCGCGGCACCTGAGGCGGTGGCCAGCGACGTCAGGCCCCCCTCCAAGGCGGTCACGCGCGCCTCGAGCACGCCCTGGGTGGGGTTCATGATGCGGGTGTAGATGTTGCCCGGCGTGCGCAGGGCGAACAGGTCGGCGGCGTGCTGGGTGTCGTCGAAGACGTAGCTCGTCGTCTGGTAGATCGGCACCGCCCGCGCGTTCGTCGCGGGGTCGGCGTGCTCCTGGCCCGCGTGGACTGCCAGGGTCTCGAACCGGCGTTCGCTCATCGTGGCTCCTCGGTGCTGGTGGTGTCGGCCCTCAGGCTAGTGGTATCGGCTGGCGGCAGGGTGAAGCGTTCCACGACCTCGTAGCGGTTGGCCCGATCAGCGAGGTGGGATTCGATGAGCACCAGTTCGTCGGCCACCCAGCCGTCGGCGTCGAAGGTGTCGAACACCGCGCGGAGCCGCCGCAGGTCGGCGTGCCGGGTGCCCCGCGCCAGGGTCAGGTGCGGCACGAAGTTCGTGCCGTCGGTGCGGACACCGGCGTGTTCGGCCGCGTTGCGGCAGCGGACGGCCAGCGCGGCGAGGGCGTCCGCTCCCCGGGTCAGGCCCAGCCACAGGTGGCGTGCCGCCTCGGGCGGGCCGAAGGTGCCGCCCCCGCCGAGCCGGATCGCGAACGCCGGCGTGCGGGCAGCCGCGGCTGCCAGGCCCTCCACCAACCGGTCGTGGTGCCGGGCGTCGACGTCGGCCATGAAGGCGGTGGTCAGGTGCCAGGTGTCGGGCCGCGTCCAGCGCAACTGCGGGACGGCCTCGCGCCTCGGGCGGCAGAAGGCGTCGAGCTCCTCGACGAGCTCGGGCGGCGGAAGGACCGCGGTGAACAGGCGTGCTCCCATGCCCACGGACTCTACGGCGGGCCTGTGACAGAATCGAACGCGACGAAAGGACGAGACGCATGGGAACCCTCGAGGACACGTTGCACGGCGACATGGTCGCGGCCATGAAGGCCCGCGACGGGGAGCGCACGACCACGCTGCGGATGGCGATCGCGGCGATCAAGAACGAGAAGGTGGCGGGCAAGCAGGCGCGCGAGCTGAGCGAGCAGGAGGAGATCGCGGTGCTGCAGCGTGAGGTGCGGACGCGGCGCGACTCGGCGCAGGCCTACACCGACGGCGGCCGCCCGGAGCTCGCCGAGAAGGAACTCACCGAGGCCGAGTTGCTGGCCGTGTACCTGCCCGCCTCGCTGAGCGACGACGAGCTGGATGCGCTGGTGGCCGAGGAGGTCGCGGCCGCGGAGGCGACGCTGGGCGAGAAGCCCGGCATGCGCCAGATGGGTCAGGTGATCAAGGCCGTCAACGCGCGCGCCGCGGGCCGGGCGGAGGGCTCGGCGGTGGCCGCCAAGGTGAAGGCCGCGTTGCAGTGAGCGGCGGCTGACGCTCCGTGACCCGGCAGCGTCAGCGGTTGACCCCGGACACGAAAGAGCCGCGCCGGTCAGGCGGTGCACCAGGGCATCACCTGACCGGCGCGGCGGTCGTCGGGGTGGCGTCAGGCCGCAGCGTGCTGCAGCACGGGCCGGGTGGCCGCGCACCAGGAGCACCAGGCGAAGGTCTCGCCGGTGCGGACGGCCAGGGTGTGGCCGCAGGTGAGCGGGGTCTCGGTGAGGCGCCAGTGCGCCGTGTTCGTGATCATGCGTGCTTTCCTTCTTCTTTCCTCAGCCCGGGGTGAGCCGGACAGTGCAATGTGGCCCCCGGACGCCGGCATGCGGCGTGGCGCCACGAACGGCGCAGGTGACCATGTCTCTGGTTCGTGCGGACGGGGCCGTGCAGTGCACCCAGCTGTGGGCTGTGCTGCGGCTCCCGCGCCGACCGTGGTGGTCGGCGACAATGATTCATGGTACACGGCCGCCCAAATCCTGGCGGGAGCGTGATGGGGCGGGTGCGGTTCAGCCGAGCAGCACGGGAACCCGGGCCCAGCCGCCGAGGGGTGCGACCTCGCGCTCGGGCTCCTCGCCGGGCGCCGCGGTGATCCACGTCGTGGCGGCGAGAGCTTCCTGCACGGCGATGCGGAGTTCCATGGTGGCCAGGGGACGCCCCGGGCACACGTGCGGGCCGGTGCCGTACACCAGGTTCGCCGCGGCATGGCCGTGGGGATCGCATCGATCAGCGTCGCCGAACACCTCAGCGTCGCGGTTGGCGGACGTCCAGTGCAGTTTGACGTGTGCGCCCTCGGGAATGTCGGCGCCGCCGATGTGGACCGGGCAGGTCGTGACCCGACGGTTCGACACGAACGGATCGTCGATGCGCAGCACCTCGTCGATGACGGCGTCCAGCTCGGCGTCCGACACGCCCGCACGCAGCCGGCGTTGCTCGTCCGGATGGGTCGTCAGGAACGCGAACAGGACGCCCACGCACAACGCGATCGAACCCAGGTCTCCCCCGGTCCAGTTGCGCAGCACGGAGACGATCTCGTCGTCGGTGAACGGGCGCCCGTCGACGGTGTCGCGCATCAGCCGCGCGGTGACGTCGTCGCCGAGCACGCCGTCGCCGGCACGCCGGGGCTGGAGCACCGAGCGGATGATCGCGTCGAAGTCGGACGCCACCACCGCCGTCCGCGACCGGTCACCCGACCGCGTCGCCGCATGGTTCTCCGCCATCCAAGTCAACAGGTGCGGCTCGATCTCGGCGGGCCACCCCAGCCAGGCGCTCTGGGCACGGACGGCGAACGTGGCGCCGATGTCGTTCACCGCGTCCACCGCCGTTCCACGCGCGAGGCGTGCGAACAGGGCCCGGGCGATGCCACGGAACGCGGGCTCGAAGGGCGGCAGCTCCTCTGCGTCGAAGTAGCGGTCGAGCGTTCGCCGGGCCGCACGGTGGGCGTCCCCGTCGAGACCGTTCGGCACGTGGACGTGCTGGGAGACGCCGCTGGCGAAGCGCTCGGGGTCCTGCGCCACGGCGACCACGTCCTCGTGGCGCAGCAGCACCCACTCGCCCCGCGCGTTGCGAACCATCCGGTGATCGGGGCGGAGTTCGTCGGTGTAGGCGCGCAGGTCACGCCCGGCAGGGTCGAGATCTTCCGGAATGTGGTCGTTCACTGGACGCGCGCGAGCTTGAGCGTCCAGGCCTCCGGGCCCTCGTCCAGGTAGGAGACCTCGATGGCTTCACCGTGGGCCTCCCTCACCTGCGCCAACAGGGGCAGGGGGTTGTGCGGGGCAACCAGAGCGAGAGCCTTCCCCGGCGCGAGGGACGCGACCGCCCCAAGAATGGCCGCATGCCGGAGAGCATGCGGAATCACCCGGGCATCGAGGACGGGCAACTCCTCGTCGTGGTCGCCGCATCCGCAGCTGACCTTCTCGATGATGGGCAGGTCGGTCATGGTGTCTCCTCGATCTGGGTTCGGCGGGCAGGCTGCGTCCGGCGCTGCAAACTGCCCACGCGCTATTTTCACACATCTACGTGTAACTAATCCACCTCAAGCCCGTCCCGGAAGCGACTCGCTACGCCGTGTCGCGATGGCCAGCAGGCAGACGCCTCACCGGCATCTCCTCACCCACCGTCCGAGAACTCGACTCTGCGGTCGCGGCGATCGAACAAGCGGTCACCCAAGCCGCCTACGGGCCTCGTCTCCTGGTGGGCCGACAGGCCGCCGCGTTTTACGCGGCGGCGTTGCCGTTGTGCCGCTGGGTTCAAGTGATTCAGCTGGGCCGGATCGGTACGGCTACTGCACCGGATGGCTGTGTCGCGCCCTCGGCGCGTACTCGCGCCATCTCGGAGCGAGCTTTGCGGCTGTGGTCGGACTCCAACGCACTCATCCAACCGATCATCGACAGCGGCAGGGAGATGGCCGCGAGGGCGATCGCCAGGATCGTCGCGCAGAGCCCGTAACCACCGCGATACGCCACGGCCGCCACGGGCCAGAACAGCATCTTGGTCAGCTCATCGAGTCCGTGACGGTTCGCGATGAGGTGCAGCACACCGAAGACAAGCAGCCCTGCGATCGTCCAGCCTGCCGCCGCCACAGCCGTGTCTGCCCAGCGCTGGAGCGTCGAGATGATGTCGCCTTGCTGCGCCGCGATGAGCAACAGAATCCAGATTGTGGATGCCGCCGGTGAGCCAATCAGGCGTAGGGGCTCATAGCTGAACGTCTGATTGTCGTCGTGACGACCCAGCCAGAGCGGGACGATCACCATGCCAGCCACGAGCAACAGGACAGCAGACAATGCGACCGACTGCACCGTCGGACTACTCCCGGCCAGCACCGGCGGTGCGTTCGTGCTCAACCAGTTCGCGACGGGGGTGATCCCAAGCCCGTGAGCGACCGCCGCGAGGGAGTCCGACGGTCGATTCCCGCCGGCAAGCGCGGTCACCACGAGTGCTGCTGAGATTCCCGTGACGAGTTGATACAGCATGACTCGGTTCTCTCGCCAGTTCTTGATCGTCTCCGGGATCGCTCTGATCGCTCCCAGCATGTCTTCCTCCGTCCGCTCCCGCATGCCTCCACGATCGCACCCGGCACTGACATTTCTCTGGCCGATCGCGCGCACCCTACCCACAGACCATCTCAGGAGGGAACCGCGATGCCCCCGCTTCGAGCCCTCTCGCCAATGCCTCTCGTCCGAATTCGGAGAAGACGACGTTCAGTGGAGGCTCGCAAGGTCAGCAGGAGCATCCCTCATCACCTTGTCACCGCTGACCCCCACGGGCTCCGCCACCGTGCGGCACCCAGATTGGGTCCGCGCATGAGATTCCGAGGCGGGCCGGGGTTGACCGGGTCAAGGGCGCTCAGCCGCACCTTCGAACCCACTTGCGGCGTGCTATGAACCGAATCCACCCGCCGCAGATGTCTGGGCGCCCTTGCGATTCCTCGATAGCACCACAATGCGGCTCTTCTTACTTGAGGTGGGGGCTGGATAGGCCGCCGGCGATCAGGAGCATGTGTAGCCGGTAGTTGTTGCGGTTGCGGAAGCCGCGGGTGATGCGGCGGTGGAGCTCGATGAGGCCGTTGACGACTCCGGTGCCGCCGTTGCTGGCGCGGTCAGTGTCGAGGTAGGCCAGGAACGCTTCACGCCACTGCTTCAGCGTCCGGCCGAGGCAGCCATCTCGGGCACGGGGCAGGTCGGGAAGGAGTCGATGACCTTCTCGGCGATCGTGCGGCCCTCGGCTGTGCGCTCGTGCCGGTAAGCCGACCGGAGCTGCTGCGCGCAGGACCAGGCCAGCCACACCGGAAGGTGTCGCTCGTCGGCGTCGAAGGCGGTCTGCAGCCGTGCCCACTGCCGGTCGGTGACATTCTCCGCGCCGGCTCGCAGCGTGGTGCGGATGCCGTAGAGCGGATCGTTGTTGCGGCCGCGGTGGCCGTGGATCTCCTGGACGCGGCGCCGGCAGCGGTCGACCGCGTCGGTGCCGAGCTTGACGACGTGGAAGGCGTCCAGCACAGCGGTGGCGTCCTCCAGCTGGTCGTCGAATGCGTTCTTGTAGCCGTTGAAGGGGTCGAGGGTGGCCACCTGCACTCGGGAGCGGAACGCGTCGCCGCGGGCGTTCAGCCAGTCGGCGTAGGCCTTCCCCGACCGTCCCGGCACCAGGTCCAGCAGCCGGGCCCTGACACGTCCGTCGGAGTCACGGTGAGGTCAACCATGCCGGTCAGCTCCTTGCGGCCCCGGCCGCCCTCGGTCTCGGGCTTGGTGGAGACGTAATGCCAGATGTGCTCGTCCACGCCGAGGGAGGTGACGCCGGCGAAGTGGGTCTCGTCGGCGGCCATCGCCTCCAGCAGGGGGCGGATCGACCGCACACCGTGCGCCAGCTCGTGCCCAGCTGGCGGCGATCCCGGCGACCTAGGCCTGCTCGCGGCGCAGCTGCCAGACCGCCCACCAGGCCGCCCGGGTGGTCAGCAGCGCGCGCGGCGGGGCCAGGTCGGCGTGCTGCTCGGTGAACGCTTTGCCGGTGCACGCGTCCTCCGCGCAGCGCCAGGTCCGCTTGCGCCACACCAGGCGGACCGGGCGGCCGAAGCAGTGCACGTCGATCAAGGCAACGTCGCGGCGACCGCGGCTGCCGACGAGAACCCCGCAGGCAGGTCAGGCGGCCCATCGGCACCGGCGTCGACTCGACCACCACCTTCATCCGGCCGGGCTGCTCGGCGACCTCCAGGACTTGGAACCCGTCCAGGCCGACGAGCAGATCGCAGCGGTCCCAGTACGAGGGATCAGCGGATGGATCGGGACGAGAGCGCGCGCGAGAACACGCCGTAAGCTCGGACGCCGTCGAGGCCTTCCGGAACGGGTGGCTTGGTCGCTCCCGATCTTGAAAGGCCTCGACCCCTTCCCGGCCTCAGCTCACACGAACGAGTCCCTCACACCCACCGCAGGTACGAAGAGCCCACAATGCCCGGACCTCATGTTGCGACCGAAGTCTCGATCAAGCCCTGCTTATGTGGGGAGGCGGCAACGGCTCCTCGCCGCGGGTTGCCAGCCACATTGTGTGCTCCCGACTGATCGCTTCCTCAGCATCCGCCACCGCTTGCGGCCAGTCCTCAGCGCTCACCCCGCGGAGAACATCTGCTTGAACGGCCAGTTCACCTGCCGCCACCCTGTACGCAGAGGTCAGTTGGGAGTGTTGCTTGATCGCCAGCCAGGCGGCTCCTCCTGCAACGAACGCAGCGACGATGCCGGCGAAGTCGAACGGCTCGTCGCGACCTAGGGAAAGAGCAGCAGCTACGATTGCCAACAACTCACCAAGAAGAAGAACATAACGCCACGCCGTAGCACGGACCTCGTTCTTCCGGGCGTTGGACGAGTACCAGGCGCGCTGTTCTTCTGTCCTTTGCTCGAGATAAGCGTCTCTGCGTTCGGAGAATGGAGACCGACGGAGATCGAGCATGCTCTCTGTGAGCACCGCATCGCCAGGACCCACGTTGATTCGGTCCTTGCCACGATGCAAGACTTCGCTGACTCGGGTTCGAAGCAGTGCCTCAGCGTCTTGTTCAGTGAGAGTCGGACCGAAGGGCTCTCCCTGGACGGCGAACCGCCATGCGAGCGTCTTGGTGGACTCTGCGACCGCGCGTCCGGCGTACCAGTCACGTTCGGGCTGAAACCGGATCAGAGCTAATTCGGCTAGTGCGGCTACTACGAACGCGAGAAGCACTACAAGGCCAGAGAAGTCGCAACTTCCGATGGCAATGCCCAGCGCCGCGGCGAGCGTTGCGATTAGAAGCGCAACTAGCCGGGAGGCGCTTAGTCGGACGTACGCTGTTTGTCCGCGCCCTGACGCTTCGCTTGCCGCATCGTGGATAACGGGCAACGTGATTTTCCCTGGCCCGCGGGAGTTGTTGTGACTGCTCATCGCGTGCATGTACTCATCGTGTTGGTGGGCATCGACCTGCCGCGGCTCGTCGCTGCGATCGCTCGCTCGATGCCATCGTCAAACTGATTGACATCTGCTGGAGTGTTCCAGTCGAGAATTTCAGCGCCGTACTCTGTCAACCCTTCGGGGACTGGGGCGTCGGGATCGATACGAATCCCAATGATGCCCTTTCCCTGTTCCTTACTCCACTGGAGCTCTTTCTCAACCCACTCACTTTGGGAGGTATCTTTTCCAATGAGAACGACTGTCGCCGATGACCCTTTGATCCGCTCCTTGATTTTTCGGCTGATGTAATCCGCGTCCTGGCTCTTCACCGGATCGAGCAGGTGCCGTCCCGTGAAGTCAACGTTGACGTTCTTGTTGTACGTCATCAGGTTCAAGCCACGGGCTTTCATCTGATCGGCATGCTGGTAACTGATAAAGACTCGACGGGTCATGCGCCCTCCTCGGTGGGAGCGAGCGTTGCCATCTGCTTGCACAACGGACACTTCTTCAGCAGTGCGCCGCTGTTGATGACATATCCGCACTCTCGGCATCGCCACTTGCGGTTCCTGGAACTGTTGGGCACCTTCGAGAGCTCAGCGTCTGTCTGGTAGTATTCGGGGGCATCTTCCCAGCAAAATCCAGCCTCCCGCCCCCACGACGGATACGCGTAGCCCGATCGAGCCCGCGCGAACGCTTCGACTCGCTCGACTTCTCCCAAGTATTCGGCCGTGCGGTCAGGGCGCTCGTCGCATATCCGGCGAAGAGACGCCACAGTCTCAACATCGATCGGTTTCATCGTGCGGAACTGCGGAGAACAGATCGCTGCTAACGGCTCTGGCAGATCGCTCGCGAGGATGGGGTCTATGAAGTGCAAGTTGTCGGCAGCGAGGGCGTAGTCACGGTTAACCGCACCCTGGGTGCCTTCCGTGTACCAGCCAACGTGGTAGTACCCGGAGATCACTCTCCCCTGGTGCGGCTTGCGTGTCGTGAGGAAGAAGATGGTGGCCGCGCCATCGAGAACGATCCGATTTCGCATGGACGGCTCGCAGGTGGAGAACAGGCCGTATGTTCCGGTCTCGATGTTTGGATCGCTCTTGTTATCCGCACGTCGGGTGATCTCGCGAACTGGCCATCGGGCAAGGGGCTCAGAGAAGTAGACAGACAGGTAGCCGCGGCCGGCATCGGGGAGCTCGCGCCACGGCTCGCCGAGGCGACGCGCCGCTGCACCTCCCTCGTGAGCCCGCTTCTGTCGCATAGCTTGATGCTCGGGCTGACCGCTAACACATCCCGGGAGCCACGCTGGGCGGAGCGAAGGAGCTGGTGATGGCCAAGACTGATCTCACCATCCGCCGCGGTGCGGTCATCGTGTTCGAGGGCCTCGATCAGACTGGTAAGTCGACTCAGTTGAACCGCCTCCGTGGCTCGCTCGACGAGAAGTCCACGGTGTTCGCTCACATGCCAAGCGGCTTCACTATGTTCACCGAACGTGTGTACAGAGCACTGGAGGGCGAGACCCCTGACGAGAAGCCCACGTCAGGCCTCGCCCAGCAGCTAGCGCACCTCGCGTGCCATGCGGAGTCCGTGCCCGATCTCAAGCGAGCTGCGGAGACGCGATCTTTGATCCTGGATCGTTGGTGGTGGTCCACCCTCGCTTACGGCTGGTGCGGCGGATCAGTGAAGCAGTCAGGACTCCCTGAAACGAGCTTCAAGGAACTCATCGACACGATCTGGTCACCAATCAAGCCGTCTATCGTGTTCGTTTTTCTCGAACCCCACCATCTCGACCCGAACAACGTTCCGGGCGTACAGGACGGCTATCGAGCACTCTTGAACGAATACTCCAAGTCCACGGTTGTCGTCCCGAAAGCGAACGAAGAAGAGACACACTCGTTTGTAACTCAGACGCTTCTGAATCGCGGACTTGCTCGAGTTGAGAATCAATGAGGCGCGGTGGCCGTCTATCGAGATGTGGAGCAGGCATTCTTAGCCGAGTTGGATGCCGTTGTTGACTCTGGAGACCCGGTTGAGGTCCGCGGAGAGCGGACCCGGGAGCTGCGGGCGCGACTCATCGAGGTGTCTGACATTCGGTCTCGCCACGTTGTACTCCCCCACCGAAACAATAACGTTTTTGCCTCGATAGCGGAGAGCATGTGGGTGCTGGCAGGCCGAAACGACTTGAGCTTTCTCACCGCCTATCTAGAGCGCGCGGTCGACTTTTCGGATGATGGCCTTACATGGCGCGCTGGGTACGGCCTCCGTCTCCGAAATTGGAACGGCGTGGATCAACTCGCGGAGATTATGAAAATTCTCCGGAAAGATCCGCTCTCGCGCCGTGCCGTCGCGAGCATCTACGATCCCGATCGCGACTTCGTCGAGAGTCGAGATATCCCATGCAACAACTGGCTTCACTTCCTTATGAGGGATGGGCATCTCGACCTCCACGTGGCCGCCCGCAGCACTGACATTTGGTGGGGATTCTCAGGCATCAACGCCTTCGAGTGGACACTACTGCTTGAAGTGATGTCGCGGTGGCTCCAATGCATGCCTGGGCGACTGGTCATTTTTAGCTCTTCCCTACATCTCTACGAGCGCCACTTCAACCGGGCTTCACGACTTCTCGCCAATCAACCGAGCCCGGCGGCGTCCGGAGCGACACAGGCGCCGCAATTCGACACAGATTGGGAGGACGCCTCCGCGGCGTGGACCGAGTGGTTGCGACTGGAGGCCAGCATCCGCTCTGGCCAAGACCTCTCGGCGCTCGACTGCAACCTCACCGACCCGCTCCTGCTCGCATACATTCGAATGATCGATCTATATTGGGCCGCGCAAAGTGGAGCCGAACCTGGGGTCCTAGGCGACAAGCTGGCTGAACTTGGAGACAGCCGGCTCGCCGCCGCCGCGCGCGAATATCTCCAACGACCTCAACGGTTGCAGCACTGAGCCCGACGCGCTAAAAGGGCTCATCACAGTTGAGGGTGTAGCGGCGAGGTGAG
>NZ_JACYOT010000049.1 GCF_014858005.1 Propioniciclava soli | reverse complement strand
TGGCGACACACCCGCAAGGGCGACAAGTACGTGACCGTGATCATCGACCTCACCCCGATCCGGGACGACACCGGCCCCGCCCGGCTGCTGGACCTGGTCGAGGGTCGCTCGAAGAAGGCGTTCAAGACCTGGCTGGAGGCTCAGACCGACCAGTTCCGGGCCCGGGTCGCCATCGTGGCGATGGACGGCTTCACCGGCTTCAAGACCGCCGCCGCCGAAGCCGTCCCCGACGCCACCGCCGTGATGGACCCCTTCCACGTGGTCGCGTTGGCCGGCGACAAGCTGAACGCCACCCGACAACGCGTCCAACGTGAACTCACCGGCGGCCGCGGCCGAGCCGATGATCCGCTCTACAAGGCCCGACGTACCCTGCGCACCGGCCGGGCGCTACTCACCGACAAGCAGAAGGCCCGCCTGTCAGCACTGTGGGCCATCGATGAAGCAGTCCCCCTCGAGGTCACCTGGCTGACCTACCAAGACATCATCGACGCCTACCGACACCCCGACGCCGACGTCGGGAAGAAGCTGCTCACCTCGGTGATCGACCGGATCAAGACCGCTGTCCCGGCCGGGCTGGAAGAGCTCGCGCAACTCGGCAGGACACTCGAAAAGCGACGCGACGACATCCTGGCGTGGTTCGACCACCCCGGCTCCAGCAACGGACCCACCGAAGCCATCAACGGCCGGCTCGAACACCTCCGCGGCATCGCGCTCGGCTTCCGCAACCTCGTCAACTACCGGCTCAGATCACTCCTCGAAGCAGGCGGATTCCGACCCCTCATCCACTCTCTTTCGTGAAGAGCCG
>NZ_JACYOT010000048.1 GCF_014858005.1 Propioniciclava soli | reverse complement strand
CTCTTCACAAAAACACAATACGACGACTCACTTTCCGGGAACAAAGTTGGTGGCATATGACCATGCATTGTTGTTAACTGGGTCGGAAAGATGATCAGCAAGATTCTCCAAAGGTCCCTTTCCGGTCACAATAGCTTGAACAAAGAATCCAAACATAGAGAACATAGCTAATCTACCGTTCTTGAGTTCCTTCACCTTCAATTCTGCGAATGCTTCTGGGTCGTCAGCTAAGCCCAATGGGTCAAAGCTACCACCTGGGTAAAGTGGGTCAACCACCTCACCAAGAGGGCCACCGGCAATACGGTAACCTTCGACAGCTCCCATCAAGATAACTTGAGTAGCCCAGATGGCAAGGATGCTTTGTGCATGGACCAAGCTTGGGTTACCCAAGTAGTCAAGTCCACCCTCGCTAAAGATTTGAGATCCTGCCTTGAACCACACAGCTTCACCGAATTTAACACCGTTGCGAGACAAAAGCTCTGGGAAGACACATCCCAAAGCACCCAACATAGCCCATCTGGAGTGGATGACTTCAAGCTCACGGTTCTTGGAGAATGTCTCTGGGTCAGCAGAGAGTCCGGCAGTGTCCCAACCGTAGTCACCGGGGAACTCTCCAGTCAAGTAGGACGGAGACTCACCGGAGAATGGGCCTAAGTACTTAACACGGTCTGGTCCGTACCATGGGCTTCCAGAGGAGGCTACTTTCTTGGTGGTAGCAGACTTCCTCATGGTGAACCTTGCACCTCCCAATTCTTGGCTTGATGGGTTCAGCTTGACTGGCTTGCCAGTCAAGGTTGGGGAAGAGAGAGCCATGGATGAAGCGGCCATCGTGTGTATTGCAATGAAATTGAAAAGATTGATAAGCTTTTGATAATTG
>NZ_JACYOT010000047.1 GCF_014858005.1 Propioniciclava soli | reverse complement strand
GGGCGTGCCGGTGGGTGATCGAGCAGGTCCGCCGCGAGCACGCCTCCATCCACGGACTCGCGCGGCAGCTGGGGGTGGCGTGGAAGACGGTATGGGGCTCGATCCAACCCATCCTGGCGACGCTGGCCGACGACGAGGCCCGGTTCGCCGGCGTGACCACCCTCGGGGTGGACGAACACCTGTGGCACCACGTGAGTCCCCGCAAGCGCGGCCCGAAGGAGCTCACCGGCATGGTCGACCTGACCCGTGACAAGGACGGACGCGTCCGAGCCCGGCTGCTCGACCTCGTACCCGGCCGCTCCGGGACCGTGTACAAGACATGGCTCGACCAACGCGGCACGGCGTTCAAGGCTGGGGTCGAGGTCGCCACCCTGGACCCGTTCCACGGCTACAAGAACGCCATCGACGACAAACTCGCCGACGCCACCGCTGTCCTGGATGCTTTCCATGTGGTCGCCCTGGCCGGCCGGGCGGTCGATGAGGTTCGCCGCCGCGTGCAGCAGGAGATCCACGGTCACCGTGGCCGTTCCGGCGACCCCTTGTACGGGATCCGGAACATCCTGCGCTGCGCGGCCGAGCGGCTCACCGAGAAGCAACAGGCCCGCCTGGCCGCTGCCATCGCCGCCGACGAGCGCCACGACGCCGTCCACATCGCCTGGCAGTGCGCCCAACGTGTTCGCGCCGCGTACGCCCACCCCGACCCCGCTCGAGGCCGCCAACTCGCTGAACAGGTCGTCGCCAGCTTCCCCACGTGTCCCATCCCCGAGATCGCCAAGCTGGGCCGCACCCTCAAGCAGTGGAGGGACGCCTTCCTGGCCTACTTCGACACCGGCCGCGCCAGCAACGGCGGCACCGAGAGCATCAACGGGCTCATCGAACTCCACCGCCGCATCGCCCG
>NZ_JACYOT010000046.1 GCF_014858005.1 Propioniciclava soli | reverse complement strand
GGCCCACATCCAGTCTGCCGTGTCCGACCTGTTTGAGGCGTTTCGTTCCGGGGAGGGAGTCGATCTGGTCCGCGAGTCCGTGCGGATCGTGTTGCAGGAGTTGATCGAATCTGAAGCCAGCGCCGTGATCGGCGCCGACCGCTACGAACGCACTCCCGAACGCGTCACCGAACGCAACGGTGTCCGCTGGCGGGAGTTGATGACCAAGGCTGGCACCGTCGAGGTCGGCATCCCGAAACTGCGGAAGGGTTCGTTCTTCCCCTCAGTGTTGGAACCACGCCGCCGCATCGACCAGGCCCTCTACGCGGTCGTCATGGAGGCGTGGGTGAACGGGGTTTCTACCCGTGCCGTCGACGACCTGATCCAAGCCCTCGGAGGCACCGGGATCAGCAAATCAGAGGTATCGCGCATCTGTGCCGCCCTCGACGAGGAGGTCGGCAAGTTCCGCACCCGCAGGCTGGATGCCATCGAGTACCCCTACGTCTTCCTGGACGCCACCTACCTGCACGTGCGCGACGACCGGCTGGTCACCTCCAAAGCGGTGGTCGTCGCCACCGCGGTCACCGCCGACGGCCGCCGCGAGATCCTCGGACTCGACGTCGGGGACAGCGAGGACGAGGTGTTCTGGCGCGGCTTCCTCACCGCGTTGAAGGGCCGCGGCCTGGGTGGGGTGCGGTTGGTGATCAGCGACCAACACGCGGGCCTGGTCGCTGCGATCAGGCGCTGCTTCCAAGGAGCCGGTCATCAACGCTGCCGCGTGCACTACGCCCGTAACCTGCTCGCGCTGGTGCCCAAGGCGCAGATGGACATGGTCGCGGCCGTGTTCCGCACGATCTTCGCCCAACCCGACCCCGAGTCGATGAGCACCACCTGGGACCAGGTACGCGACCAGCTCGCCGCCCGGCTGCCGAAGATCGCACCCCACATGGACGACGCCAAAGCCGAGGTGCTCGCGTTCAACACGTTCCCCCGCGTGCACTGGCGCAAGATCTGGTCAACCAACCCCCTCGAGCGGTTGAACAAGGAGATCAAACGCCGGGCCCGGGTCGTCGGGATCTTCCCCAACGAGGCCTCCGTCATCCGACTGGTTGGGATGATCCTCGCTGACACCAACGATGAATGGGTCACCGACGAACGCCGCTACCTGTCCGAAGGATCCATGGCTTTGCTCTACCCCGACCGCGATAATGAACCCATCGCCGCCATCACCGACGGCGAGGCGTGACACCGAGGATCCCTCGAAAGCCCACCACTCAGCGGGGCACTATC
>NZ_JACYOT010000045.1 GCF_014858005.1 Propioniciclava soli | reverse complement strand
GGCCGTGACCGACGTCGGGACCCAGCTCCTCATCGACTGAGGTGAGGGATTGTTTCCGGACCAAGAGCCCCAACGGGTAGAATCCGTGGGAGAAATGGAAGGGAACGAATGGCCCGGAAGAAGTTCAGCCCGGAATTCAAGGCGGAAGCGGTTCGTGCGGTGGTTGAGTCGTCGCGGACGGTTGCTGAGGTCGCGCGTGATCATGGTATCGGTCCGGAGACACTCAGGAATTGGGTGAATGCGTATCGCAGGGACCACCCGGACGAGTTGCCGGAGATCAGCGAGCCGGAGCGTGCCGAGTTGGCCCGGTTGCGTAAAGAGGTCCGTGAGTTGAAGGCCGAGCGGGAGTTCCTGGGAAAAGCGGCGGCCTTCTTCGCGAAGGAGTTCCGGTGACCGCGAAGTACGCGTTCATCAACAGCGAAGAAGGCAACTACTCGATCCGTAACATGTGTCGCTGGGCGGAGGTGTCCAGGGCCGGCTACTACGAGTGGCTCGGCCGTCCGGTCTCGGCGACGCAGCGGTGGCGCGACGAGCTCGCAGACATCATCGAGGTCCTGTTCGCCGACTCCGACGGTACCTACGGCTACCGGCGGATCCATGCCGAGCTGGCCCGGGCGGGGCGGCACTGCGATCCGCAGACCGTGCGGGTGCTGATGGGTGAGCGCGGTCTGGTGGCTTGTCAGCCGCGCCTCAAGGGGCCGAGGACCACGATCCCGGCTGACGCGGCCGATCTGCCCGACCTGTTCAACAGGGACTTCACTGCCGACGAGCCTGGGCTCAAGCTCGTTGGAGATATCACGTATATCCCGACCTGGCAGGGCTGGGTGTACCTGGCCACCGTGCTCGACTGCTGCACGAAGAAGGTCGTGGGGTACGCGATGGCCGATCACATGCGCACCTCGCTGGTCACCGACGCTTTGCAGATGGCGATCAACAACCGCCATATCCGGGCTGGGGAAACGACCTTCCATTCCGATCGCGGGACGCAGTACATGTCGGCCGAGTTCGCCGAATTCACGCGCGCCGCTGGGATCGTCCGGTCGGTCGGGCGGACTGGTATCTGCTATGACAATGCGTGGGCCGAGTCTTTCAACGCGACCTTGAAAGTGGAGCGGGTGCATCGCACGGCGTATCCGACCCGGCGGCATGCTATTCGGGATATTGCACGTTACATCGAGTTGCGTTACAATCAGAAAAGGTTGCATTCGGCGCTCCAATATCGCACCCCGAACGAGGCCGAGCAGGACTGGTACGAATCCAACATGGCAGCCTGAAACATGAATATTAAGCGGTCCGGATTTCATCCCGCAGCCCAGACCACCCGGGACGGCTCGACGGCGTCGAGGTCGTCG
>NZ_JACYOT010000044.1 GCF_014858005.1 Propioniciclava soli | reverse complement strand
TGGGACAGTTGGGTTGGGGGTTGGTTGATCCAGACGTGGTCTGGGGGTGTGGGGGTTTTCGGGGGTTTGGGGTGGCGGGTGGGGTGTTTGGCGGCGTAAGCGGTTTTGGTGGTGGTCCACAGGTCGTGGGTGGTGGGCCAGGTGCCGTCATGGACGCGGGCGGGGGTGTGACCGGCCAGGCCTGCGTGGTGATGGTGGTTGTTGTAGTGGTCGAAGAAGGCGGTGAACCAGGCTTGGGCCTGGTCGATGGTGTCGAACCGGCCGGGGTAGGCGAGGTCGTACTTCACGGTTTTGAAGACGGCTTCAGCGAACGGGTTGTCGTTGGACACTCGGGGCCGGGAGTGGGACGTGGTGATGTGCAACAACCTGAACATGTCGGTGAGGGTGCCGGCACGCATCGGGGAGCCGTTGTCGGCGTGGATGACCGCAGGAACGCAGTGTTGGTCGGTGAACGCCTTTTGGAACATGTCTTTGGCCAGGTCGGGCCGTTCGTGGTGTTCGACCCGGTGCGCGACCACGTAGCGGGAGTACAGATCGATCGCGACATACAGCTTGAACCAGATCCGTCCCGGGCCCTGCACGTTGGTGATGTCCCAACACCACACCTGCCGGGGCGCGGTCGCGTGCAGGCGTGGCGCATGACGCCGGCCCCTGACACCGGTCCGGGTCCGTTGTCGACGACGATCGGTGGACTGCCCGGCTCGCCGCATGATCCGGTGCATCGTGGCCAGCGAGCACAGGTACTCCCCGCGATCGAGCAGATGGTAGAACCCTTCCCTGATCGACATGTCGGCCACGTCCTCAGCGTTCAACCTAGCCACGACAGCTTCAGTCTCGGCAGGGGCGAGCCGCTGGGGATAGTTCCGCTCCGCGTGCGGCACCACCACCCCACCAGCCGGGTTCGGGTTGCGATACCGATACAGCGTGGACCGCGACACCCCGAGCCAGCGACATGCCTGGACCACGCTCACCCCAACCCCTTCGAGGGACGTGGCGGTATCGAGGGCAAACTCGAGGTATCGGAATCGGCCAGCCACGCCGGCCGGCCCGGCACCGGTGGAGGCTCCGGTTGGGTCTGGTTCTGATCCGCGTTCTTGGCCAACCCCTCCAAGAACGCGGCAGCTTTTCCCAAGATGTCAGCAGCCGCTCTGGACTGCTCCAACTCCACCTTGAGGCGTTCATTCTGCCGGCGGAGCCGTTCCAGCTCCTGCCGCTCCTCATACGTCAACACGCCCCTCCGATCCCCACGCGAACGAGCCGGGTCAGGCTCCGTGATCAACCCAGCCGCCCGCTGCTGCACCCACGAGTTCATCGTGTACGACGACACCCCGATTCGCCGACAAAACGCCACCCGACTCCCTCGTTCCAGACACTGGTCATACTCCAACAACAACGCCCAACGCTGCTGCGGGGTGAACTTGCTCGAACGAGACGGCCGGAACGGTACATCATCGTTATCCATCATCAATCCTCTCCACCACCCCGCTGTCCCACAACAGG
>NZ_JACYOT010000043.1 GCF_014858005.1 Propioniciclava soli | reverse complement strand
CTCAAACAGGTCGGACACGGCAGACTGGATGTGGGCCGGGACTGCTGCACGAGTAGGTGACAACCGATCTGTGGGGCCCTGCGGGGTCCTGCTGGAAGGATGTTTGCCATGCCGAAACCCCACCCAAGAGAGTTCCGCGACGACGTCGTGGCCGTGGCCCGCAAGGGCGAGGCGCCGATCGCCCAGATCGCGAAGGACTTCGGGATCAGCGAGTCTTGTCTGCGGAACTGGCTGCACCGGGCCGATGTCGAGGACGGCCACCGGTCCGGGACCACCGAGGCCGACGCCAAGGAACTCCGCGACGCGAAGCGCCGGATCCGGCTGCTAGAGCAGGAGAACGAGGTCCTGCGTCGAGCGGCGGCGTACCTGTCGCAGGCCAACCTGCCGGGAAAATGATGTACCCGCTCGTCAAAGAGCTGGCCGCCGGCGGGATCCCCGTCACGGTCACGTGCCGGGTCTTGAAGCTCGCCCGCCAGCCCTACTACCGCTGGCTCGCCCACCCCATCAGCGACTCCGAACTCGCCGAGGCCTACCTGGCCAACGCCCTGTTCGACGCCCACCACGATGATCCGGAGTTCGGCTACCGACTCCTGGCCGATGAGGCGCGCGCTGCCGGCCACACCGGGTGTGACCGAACAGTGTGGCGGATCTGTGCGGACAACGGCTGGTGGAGCGCGTTCGGCAAGAAACGTGGCCGCAACGGCAAGAAGCCCGGCCCGCCGGCCCACGACGACCTGGTGAAGCGGGACTTCACCGCGACCGGGCCGAACCAGCTGTGGCTGACCGACATCACCGAGCACTGGACCGATGAGGGCAAGTTGTACGAGTGCGCGGTCAAGGACGTGTGGTCCAACCGGATCGTCGGCTACTCCATCAGTGACCGGATGAAGTCCAAGATCGCCGTCGACGCGCTCAACATGGCCGTCGCACGTCGCGGGAGCGTGGCCGGCTGCACCGTGCACAGCGATCGAGGCAGCCAATTTCGTTCCAGGAAGTTCTTGGCCGCGCTCCGCCGTCACCAGCTGAAAGGGTCGATGGGCCAAGTCGCCTCCGCCGGCGACAACGCCGCCATGGAATCCTTCTTCGCCCTGCTCCAGAACAACGTCCTCGACCGGCAACGCTGGCACACCCGCCACGACCTCCGGATCGCCATCGTCACCTGGACCGAACGCACCTACCACCGCCGCCGACGCCAGCAACGCCTCGGCCGATTGACCCCCATCGAGTTCGAGACCATCATGACCACACCGGCCCTCCAGGCCGCCTAACCCAACCTGTCACCAAGACGTGCAGCAGTCCCGCCATCGGTGATAACTCCTTCGATGCGTGCTTGGCCGTACACACCGAAGATCTCGCCGATGGCCCTCCCATCAGCTCAGGACACGCCCTCCTCCAAAACCCACCACTCCACGGGACTCACACCGGTGGACGACCAGGACTCGGAGAAGCCTCCGCCTGCACACACCCTCACTCCCTCCACCGGAACGCCCAGTCGGGTCGCCTCCCGGTACACATCGTTGAGAATGCAGGCCGCCACGGAGGCATGGAGAAGATGCACCCCCGTGAACGTGATCGACAGATCCACCCCACCCGCCGTCCAACGGTGGTCGAGGTGCACGGTGTCGCCTTCAGCGGGATCCGGACGCAAGCTTCCTGCCGCGCACGCAACTTCGAACTCACCCATGGGGTCTACCGTGCCTCCGCACCCACGGCGACCGCAACGAACTCGCGGCGGCAGAAGCGGACGTTCGCACCCCGCCCTTCTGGGTTCCTACTGACGGCTCGAGC
>NZ_JACYOT010000042.1 GCF_014858005.1 Propioniciclava soli | reverse complement strand
CTAGGAGCCTGCTGAACAATCTGTCCGCGTGCCCACGGGACTGACCGGCAGCTGGCTGGAATTGTTGGGTTGTGCAGGGTGAGTCGAGTCCGCAGCGGGATGTGTTGGACGTGGAGTCGCTGGCGGGGCATTTGTTGCCGGCTGGCAGCGTGTTCCGGTTCTTGGCCGAGCACCGGCACCGCCTGTTCCCGGACGCGTTGTTCGCCGACCTGTTCCCGTCGGGGCGGGGCCGGCCATCGATCCCGGGCGAGGTGATCGCCTCGGTGATCGTGCTGCAGGCATTGAACGGTTTGTCCGATCGGGAAGCCGTCGAAGCGCTCACGTTCGACCTGCGGTGGAAAGCGGCGTGTGGCTACCCGGTCGACAAGAAGGCGTTTGATGCGTCGTCGTTGACGGTGTGGCGGGCTCGGCTGGCAGCGTCGGAGCGGCCGCAGCGGATCTTCGAGGTGGTCCGGGACGTGATTGACGCCACGGGTGCGGTGAAGGGCCGGACGCGGCGTGCCCTGGACTCGACGATTCTGGATGACGCGGTGGCAAGGCAGGACACGGTCACCCAGCTGATCGCGCAGGTGCGCCGGGTGGGCCGGGAGGTGCCCGGCGCCCAGCAGGTAATCGAGCAGCGCTGCACCCGGCTGGCCGCGCTGACCGGCCAGGGGTACGACAGCACCGGCAAGCCGCGGATCGCGTGGGACGACCGCCAGGCCCGCGACGAACTGGTCACGGCGCTGGTCAACGACGCGCTCGCCCTGCTCGCCGGCCTGGACGCCGAAGCGATCACGGCTGCTGGCGGCAAGCCGGCCGAGGCGGTCGCGTTGCTCGCCTTGGTGGCCGGTCAGGATGTTGAACCAGCCGAGGGTTCCGTCGGCACGGATGGCCGGTGGCGGATCGCCCGCCGGGTCGCCCCGGACCGGGTCATCTCAACGGTCGACCCTGATGCGCGGCATGCGCACAAGACCGTGGAGCGCCGCCAGGATGGGTTCAAGGCCCACGTGGTGATCGAGCCCGACACCGGCCTCGCGACCATGGTCGAGTTGACCAAGGCCGCCGGGCCGGACAACAGCGACGCCACCGTCGGTGCCAGGCTGGTGGTGGCTGATCCGACCATCGACAGCCCGGTCGAGGTGCTGGGCGATTCGGCCTACGCCACCGGCGACATGCTCGCCGTCCTTGAGGCCAAGAGGTGGGTGCCGCTGGTCAAACCCTGGCCGATCCGGCCGGCCGTCGAGGACGGGTTCACCATCGACGACTTCACCCACGACCCTGCCGCCGGCACCCTGACCTGCCCAGCAGGAGTAACGAAGACCATCACCAAGACCCGCAAGGCGGTGTTCGGCATCGCCTGCCGGGCCTGCCCGTTCAGGCAGCGATGCACGACCGCCGCGAAAGGCCGCACCATCCAGCTGCACCCCCACGACCTGCTGCAACGCGCACACCGCCAACGGGCCGCCGGCGAGGGCTTCCAAGCCACCTACCGCCGGTACCGGCCCATGGTCGAACGCACGATCGCGTGGCTGGCCCGAGGCAACCGCAAAGTGCCCTACCGAGGCGTCACGAAGAACGACAACTGGCTCCACCAACGAGTCGCGGCGATCAACCTCCGCCGCCTCCTGAACCTCGGCCTCAGCTTCGGCAACACCGGCTGGGCGATCGCCTGACCAGCCCCGGAACGAGCTTGAACACCAAACCACACGGGTCCACCACGACCCTCAGACAAGCGCCACGACCCCGCTGTCGCACTCAACTGCGCTGACTCACACTCGCGGCTCGACAGCCGCGGCGGCGTCCCACCCGCCACCCACGTCCAACCCGCCGTCAGATAGACGCCTTGTTCAGCAGGCTCCTAG
>NZ_JACYOT010000041.1 GCF_014858005.1 Propioniciclava soli | reverse complement strand
CGACGGCGTCGAGGTCGTCGGCGTCGACGAGCACGCTGTGCGCCACGAGGCGCTGTTGTTTCGGATGGAGGTGAGAGACCTGCATCGCCCCGCTGTCGTAGCAGTGGGGTGAAGCTGGCGGCAGCCTGACTTCGGGGAACGCCGGGGTTGGGTGGGAGCAGCCGCGACAAAGTCAGGACGGTCCAGCACTACCGGATGGGCCGGGTCTGGTGAGCAAGACGGGAAGGTGTACGAGAGGAACCGGTGTCGTAAAGCCTCTTGATCGTCGACCAGCTCGAACCCGGTGGATGCGGGCTGGAGTGCGGTGCGTAACCGCCGTGGGGGTCGTCAGCCAGACGGCCGTCGGGGTGGGGAACTGTCGGAACGGTGAATGTGTCGGGTCCGGCAGGTCGTGGTGAAGGTCTACGGCGTAGCCACGACGATGCCGCAGGGGCAAAGCCGGGCGCCTCGCCCGTCAACCGAACAGCAGTGAACGTGGGAACCCTCCGCACTCCGTTCCCCACCACCTTGGTGGGGATAGGCGCGTTGCCGGCCGAAGGGTGTGGGTGGGGGCGGAGCCGTCGTAGTACTCCGAGGTCGGGAAAGCCGACCGCATGGGAAAGGGCGGCAGCGAGAGGAAGCAGGAAGGAACTGTGATGTCCGAAGACGCACCGGTGAATACCGGTGCCACTGGGTGGCCGAGCGATGCTCGCGCCTTTCTGGCGGTACGGAGGATGCAGACCAAACTGCATGGTTGGGCGGCCGCGGATCGCGGCCGCCGGTTTGATGATCTGTACAACCTGGTCTGTGACCCGGCGTTTCTGACGATGGCGTGGGAACGCGTCGCTGGGAACAAGGGGGCACGGACACCGGGGGTGGACCGGGCCACGGTGGCCCACGTTACCTCCGGGATGGGGGTCGAGGCGTTCCTGCGGCAGGTACGGGACGAGTTGAAGTCCCGGACCTTCCAGCCGGTGCCGGTGCGGCAGGTGATGATCCCGAAGGCCAGCGGCAAGCTGCGCAAGTTGGGCATCCCCACCGTCACCGACCGGGTGGTGCAGGCCGCCTTGAAGCTGGTACTGGAACCTATTTTCGAGGCGGACTTCCAACCGTGCTCGTACGGGTTCCGCCCCAACCGGCGCGCTGCTGACGCGATCGCCGAGATCCACCACTTCACCAGCAAACGGTATGAGTGGGTGTTGGAGGCCGACATTGAGGCGTGTTTCGACATGATCGACCACACCGCGTTGATGGACCGCCTGCGAGCGAGGGTTTCGGACAAGCGTGTGCTGGCGTTGGTGAAGGCGTTCCTGAAGGCGGGGGTGCTCACCACGGTGGGTACCACCGAGGGAACGGTGACCGGCACCCCGCAGGGCGGAATCTTGTCTCCGTTGCTGGCCAACATCGCTTTGTCCGTGTTGGACGACGAGTTCGCACGGCGCTGGACCCAGGAGATGGGAACGGCGAACCAGCGGAACCGGCGCCGCTATCACGGCGAGGCGACCTACCGGCTCATCCGGTACGCCGACGACTTCGTGATCGTGGTCAAAGGCGAACGGGCTGATGCCGATCAGTTGCGCGAGGAGGTGGCAGTCGTGTTGGCCCCGATGGGGCTGCGACTGTCGCCGGACAAGACCCGAGTGGTCCACATCGACGACGGGTTCGACTTCCTCGGCTTCCACATCCGACGGATGCGGAAACGCGGGAGCCACAAGTCGTTTGTGTACACCAAGCCGTCGACGAAGGCGATCGCCTCGATCAAGGCACGGGTGAAGGCCATGACGTACAGAGCAACCCTGCACCGCGACCCGGGCTACCTGATGGCCTACCTGGGTCGAGTGTTGCGTGGGTGGGCGAACTACTTCCGGCACGCGTGGCCAAACGAGCCTTCAACGCGGTCGATTCCTACACGTGGGAACGGATCACGTCGTGGCTACGGAAGAAGCACCGTCGTATCGGATGGCCAGAGCTCCGGCGCAGGTACTGTCTGCCGGGCAGTTGGCGGCTCGCCCACGACGGGGTCAGGTTCAAGGGCGCAGCCAGCGTCCCCATCGTCCGGTACCGCTACCGCGGCTACCAGATCCCGACCCCGTGGACCCCATCGACCGTCACAAGCTGACCGACCCCCTCACGTGGAGAGCCCGGTGCGGTGAAAGTCGCACGCCGGGTTCGGCGGGCGGGCTGTGGAAACCCACCACGGGTAACCGTGGCAGGGCGCCACAGCCCGACCCAACTGGCGACACACCCGCAAGGGCGACAAGTACGTGACCG
>NZ_JACYOT010000040.1 GCF_014858005.1 Propioniciclava soli | reverse complement strand
GCTCGAGCCGTCAGTAGGAACCCAGAAGGGCGGGGTGAGAACGTCCGCTTCTGCCGCGTGGAGGACGGCCTACGCTCGCCGACATACATGATGCGGTCCGCGTTGTTCCGACGGCGCCCTGTGGCAGATTTGTCCCATGAGCGCCAGCGAACAGGAGGTCCTACGGGACAGGATCTTTGAGAGCAGGAGTCTGCGGGGATCGCGATTCGTGGGCTGCGACCTGGGAGACGTCGTCGTCCGTGGAAGCGATGTCGCCGGAATGGAGATCGACTCCCCCTGGCTGCTGGAGGGCGACAGCAACCTCCTGGTTAACGGTGTCAACGTTGTGCCCTTGGTCGACGCCGAGCTGAACCGGCGCTTCCCAGGGCGGGAGCTGCGCACGGCCGAGGACCCCGAAGGCCTGCGCGCCGCGTGGGCAGCACTCGAACGGACCTGGGCGGTGACCCTCGTCCGCGCCACGGCGATGCCTGCCGGCACCATCGACGTCTCCATCGACGGCGAGTGGTCGTTGGCCCAGACGCTTCGCCACCTCGTGATGGCAACCGACACCTGGCTCGGCAGGGCCATCCTCGGGCAAGCGCAGCCGTACCACCCGGCGGGCCTGCCCAACGACGACAACGACAGCGACGCCTACGACGGCGACGTATTCTCCGCTCAGGCGCCCTCGTTGGCGGAGGTCATGGAGGCCCGCGGCGACCGGCAGATGATGGTCCGCGAGTTCCTCGCCGCTGCCACTCCGGAGGTCCTGGCTCAGCCTCGGAAGAATCCCCACGCACCAGACTACGAAGAGACGGTCCTCTCATGTCTTCGGACCATCCTGGAGGAGGAGTGGGAGCATCACCGCTATGCCGCGCGCGACCTGGACGTGATCTCCACGGCAAGATCGGCGGACGAGTAGGGCCGCGCCATCCCGGATGACCTGGTTGCCGCAGATAGCGTGCCCTGCGGCCATCCGGATCTAGCCGCGTGCCGTGACTCACGATGAACGACAGACTGGGGACATGCTGACGCCATTTCCCGACGGCAGAGGGCCGATCGCTGCGGGGTGCCGACACTCGATCGGCCGAAACATCGACGGCACGGTCCTGACCGCGGGAAACGGTGCAGCCGGCGAATGCTCGGTTGCCGGCTGGTCGGATGTGGTGGCCGTCGCCGTCGGCAACGTCCACGCCTTCAGCAACACCGGCAAATCACACACCCTCGGCCTGCGAGCTGATGGCACTGTGCTCGCCACAGGATGGAACACCCACGGCCAGTGCAACGTCGGCGACTGGGCGAACGTCCGCGCCATCGCTGCCGGGTGGCGCTTCTCCCTCGGTGTCACCGCAGACGGTCACGTGGTCGCCACCGGCCGCGCCGCAGAGGGCCAGATCGCCGTCGATGAGTGGGAGCAGGTGAGGTCGGTTGCCTGCGGTGACTGGCACAGCCTCGGCCTCCAGGCCGCCGGCCGCGTCCTGGCTGCAGGCAACAACCGCGCCGGGCAGCTCAACGTCCACGCCTGGCAGGACGTCGTGCAGGTGGCGGCCGGCTACCAGCACTCCCTCGGTCTCACCGCCGATGGCCGAGTGATTGCAGCGGGAGCCAAGGCCAGTGGTGTTCGCGAAGTCACGGCATGGGATTCCATCGCCCAGGTGGCAGCAGGCAGCCACCACAGTGTGGGCCTCGCCCGGACAGGGACGGTCGCGGCCGCGGGGTCCAACGCCTACGGTCAGTGCAACACCCAGGAATGGCGCGACATCGTCGCAGTCGCCGCAGGCGCTCAGCACACGCTCGGCCTTCGTGCGGACGGCACTGTCCTGGCTACCGGCGCCAACGATCATGGCCAGTGTGACGTTCACGGATGGGCTGACCTGGCCTGATCCCCAACGCGATCATCTGTCGCTGGTCTCGCGCAAGGTGGGTCCATTTCTGGCCGTCATTCCGGGGCCAAGTGGGGTTGACATAGCCAAGCGGTTGACCCTCACCACGCAAGTGACCCCTACGGAACTGTCCGCGAGGTGCAGTACTGGGGAATCCATCAGCAAAGAGCCGCGAAGCTCACGCGTAAGAAGATCGAGGACATGATCGATCGCAAGCCCTCACCTGAGGAACTGGACCAGATTGTCCTCACCAAGACGGGCAACGGCTATTGGAGGGGCAACTACCGCAGTCATTGAGGCTCTCGCTGGTGAGTGCTGGTGCTCTGACCGAGACGGGATCGTTGGGAATCGTGCCGGTCCGGCGCCACGACGCACGCGGCGACCGCCGGTTCCCTGTCACACGATTGCGTGGAACACGCCCTGACCGGCAGCAGCTGCAGCACGGTAGAACGCGCGCAGGTCTTCGTAGTACGGCAGCACGTACTGGTCGAATAGGTACTCCTGGTCCCAGATGTCCGGGTACAGGTCGGCAGCCGACATGGCGGCCGGGTCCATGCGGGAACGCAAGGTGTCGGCGTCCACCCCCTCGAGGAACGCGGCCACGCGCGCGACGTCGGCGGGCAGGATCAGGTGGAACGGGCTGTAGCCCACCTCCTCGCCGAGGGGCTCGCCGCCGAAGATGACCTGCGAGCCGACGCCGGCGTCCGGTTCGGCGCTGCCGGTCAGCAGCCAGTGGATGCCGTGCCACGCCTTGTCGAGGTCGGTGGAGTTGTCCTCGTCCTCGTCGTCGAGCAGGTCCATGAGCACGTCGGGGTCGCGCAGCGCTGCTTGGACGAATTCCTGGTCGCGGCGGTAGCCGACCCATCCCATTCCCATGGGTCCATCCTTCTGGCAGTTCGACCGATGCCGCACGGGTTGCGTGAAACCCGTCAACATCCGATAGGCTAACGACCGTTAGCCAAGCCGGAGGCGCCATGCGACGCGACACCCGTTCAGGACTCCTCGACGCCGCGCAGATCCGCCTCGCCGAGCACGGCTACGCGGGCACCTCGATCAGGGACCTCGCCGCAGACGTCGGCATCAAGGAAAGCTCGGTCTACAAGCACTTCCGCAGCAAGCAGGCCTTGCTCGAGGGGGTCTTGGAACGCGCCGAGGAGCGCGTCGCCGCCACCGCCCAAGCCCTTGGCGTCAGCGTCGACGACCCAGACGCCGCGGCGTCCACCTACGCGACCATCGACCTGGGCCACCTGACCGCGGTGGCCGAGGGGTTCCTGCAGATGTGGCTGCACGACGAGGAGTTCGTGGCGCTGCGCCGGCTGCTGACGCTGGAGCAGTACCGCACGCCTGCGGCCGGGACCCTCCTGCGCCTGCTGGTCGTCACCCAGCCGCTCGCGTTCCAATCGCAAATCTTTGCCCGGCTCATCGATGCGGGTGCCTTCCGGCCGGCCAATCCCGAAGCCACCGCACTGGCGTTCTGGGGGCCCGTGCTGGCGATCCTTACCTTGGCTGGGGAGCAGCGGGCGGAAGCTGAGGCGAGGCGACTATTGGGCATCCACCTTGAACATTTCAGGGCCACGCACGTGACTGACGCAGCGACGCAGGGGGAAGAATCATGAAGGCCGTCAAGGGCACGCTGTTGGGCGTCGCCATCTTCCAGATCGTGTCGACGCTAATTGGGTTCTTCACGCTGGTGTTCGGGTCGGAGATGTACGCCCCGGCGCTCGACCCGACGCCGTTCGCCGGGCAGTACGTGCTCGCGGCGGTGCTGCTCGGGGTGGTGGTCGGCGGGTGGCAGTGGGCGGCGGTGTACGTGCATCTGCGCCGGCCGCAATGGCTGGCGCTCGCGCACGCGCTGGCCGGTTTCGTCATGGTCGGCTGGATCGGCGGCGAATGCCTCGTGCTCAACGCGTTCGCCTGGGCGCACGCCCTGTGGGGCGGGGCAGGGGTGCTGCAGATGGTCCTGGTTCTGGTGCTGCTGGGCGTGCTGCGGCCGCTGTCGGCGAGTGGGCCGCAGGATTCGTCGCTCACTGTCAGCACCCCCGCCCAGGGGTGACCGCTTGAGTGAGGGTAATCCTCTTCTCGGCGAGGCCCGGGCACGAGTGTTGAGCGGAGCGAGAGCCGGGAGGCCAACCGAGAAGTGGAATACCCTCACCCGCCTGATGGGACCGGTGGACCGCCGACGTCCGGGTAGCGTGTCGGCGTGACCCGACGCGACCGCCTGCCCCTGCTCGCCGGCATCCTGCTGACATCCTGCACGAAGTCTTCGAACCGCTCCGGCGGTGCTTGACGGCCTGGGCGAGTTCGATCGCGGCCGGCCCCGACCCCGTCCCGGTCCCCGCACAGTCCCACACCCCCGCCCCCAAGCGATAGCACCAACCCGCCAGCAGCAGACTCTCCCGGCCACAAGGCCGGGAGAGTCGCTTCATGCCCGGACAGAGCGCTGGCAAACGCGCGTCATGCCGCGATGAGCGACTGACGGTCAGTGTTGGCTCGCACCCACTCTCGCGCGGCGTTCTCGTTGATGGGCCTACCCTGTTGGTGTCTCTTCTGGCTGACGCCCCCAATTCCGAGGAGCCGATCGTGGTCCGCTGTGCAGTGCGTCTGTTCGTCCGGCGG
>NZ_JACYOT010000004.1 GCF_014858005.1 Propioniciclava soli | reverse complement strand
CTGACAGGATTTGAACCTGCGACCCCTTGACCCCCAGTCAAGTGCGCTACCAAGCTGCGCTACAGCCCGCCTGGCGAAACCCGGAGGTCTCACCGGCGTCCTACCTTAGCGGCTGGTGCGTCGGTTGTCGCATCGAGATGGCGTCCGCCCCGGGCACGGTCACCGCGACCGCGACGGACGGCGTCCGATGCCGGCCAGGTTCCACCCTTGACAAGGGCCGACGACTTGGAAAGGCTGGCCATCCAGTGCACACGATGCCAAGGGAGGCACCATGACCGGAAACCATCCTGAGAGCGACGCCCTGGCCGCCGGGGTTGCGGCCAACCGCCGCGACACCCGTGATGACGGCCTCATCGACGACGGTCGCCGTGATGACGCCGTCCGCGACGACCGCGGGGTGATCGACGGGGACACAGGCTTCCTCAACACCGACGACACCGTGGCGGACGACCGCGTCGACCGCGACGTGGAACCCGGCGAGGACGCCGACCTGGTGGCGCGCGACCGTCCCGATCCCTCCGAGGGTGCCGTGGTGGACGGCGTCGCCAGCGATCCGCTGCTCAACGTGGTGGACGGCCGCCCGGAGACGGTCGGCGTCGACCCGATCGACGACCACAGGGGCACGACCACCACGACGCGGACCACCGACCGTGACGTCACGACGAACCCCGACCTCGTCGCCGCCGATCCCGACCTCGCCGCGAACGGACGCGACCTGCGCGCCACCGATCGAGGCAACGACGGAGGCGCCACGGCCGCCGGGTACAACCAGGAGCAGCCGCGCCGCTGAGCGACAGCCCTGACCCGCAGCGCCCCCGCAATGCCGCCCCCACGGCCTTGCGGGGGCGTTGTGCGTGCTCAGGAGTTCATGCCCCGGGCGGAGACCGCCCAGGTGTCGACGGGTTCTCCGCCGTGCACGATCACGAACTCCTCGGCCAGATTCGCCGCGTTGCAGGCGTGGTTGGGCACCAGGCGCACCGTCGACCCCAGCGCCGGCAACGCCGCCCCACCGAGGTCAGCCACCGCGTGGTGCTCCGAGAGCAACACGATTCGGGCGTCCGGGAAGTCCAGCAAGCGCCCGAACCCGGACGCCCACGCCGCCCGATCCGCGCCCAGCGCCTTCGAGCCGGCGTCCAGCACGAGGCGTCCGCCGGCATGGCTCACCACCGTGGCGTGACAGGTCAGCGCGATCTGTTCGGGCGCGCAGGCACCCAACTCCCACTGCTGGGCGTCGTTGAACACGTACACCCCGGGCCGCAGCTCGGTCGCCCCCTCCCCCGCTGCCGCCAGGCTGGGCGTTGAGCCGCCGCTGATCACGTCCGGCTCCACCCCCGCAGCCCGCAACGACGCGGCGGCGGACGCCAGCGCCTCGGCCTCCTGCGCCGCAGCGGCCTCCCGGGCCCCCAAGCCATAGGAGTGTCCCGGAAACGTGAACACCCCGGCCACGGTCAAGCCCGCGTCCTGCGCCCGCGCCGCCAGCTCGCCCGCGGCGTCCGGCGCCACACCGGTGCGGTGATGACCGGAGTCGATCTCGACGACGCCGATCGCCCCCGTCCCGGCGAGGCGGCGTGCGGCGTCCAGCGAATCGAAACCGACGCGCACGGCCGCGCGCTCGCACAGCCGCACCAACCGCCGACGCCGATCGTCGTCCACCCACAGCGGGTAGGCGACGAAGAGGTCGTCGAAGCCGTCCTGGACGAACACCTCGGCCTCCCCCAGCGTCGCCACCGTGATGCCGTGCGCACCGGCCTCCACCTGGCGGTGGGCGATCTCGGGCGACTTGTGCGTCTTCACGTGCGGGCGCAGCGCGACCGCTCGGGCGTCCGCCCAGGCCGCCACGCGCTCGACGTTGGCGTCCAACACGTCGACGTCCACCGCGAGGAACGGCGTCGCCGGCCAGCGGCCACTCACCGCTTGCGCTTCTCCCGCGCGCGGAGCTGCACCACCACGGGGCTGCCGACGAAGCCGAATTCCTCACGCAGCCGGCGCTCGACGAACCGCAGGTACTGCGGGTCCATCTGGCCGGAGGTGAACAGCACGAAGGTGGGCGGGCAGTTCTGCGCCTGCGTGCCGAACAGGATGCGCGGCTGCTTGCCGCTGCGCACCGGGTGCGGGTGCGCCGCGGCGATGCGGCCGAGGAAGGCGTTGAGCTGGCCGGTGGTGACGCGCGTCTCCCACCCGGCGAGCGAGGCGTCGATCGCCTTCTTGAGCTTGTCGACGTTGCGTCCCGTCAGTGCTGAAATGTTCACCGTCGGTGCCCAGGCGAACGCCTGCACGTCCCGCTCGATCTCGCGGGTGAGGTAGCGGCGGCGCTCGTCGTCGGTCAGATCCCACTTGTTGTAGGCCACGACCATCGCCTTGCCGGCCTCCTCGGCCATGGTCAAGATCTTGAGGTCCTGGTCGGAGATCGACTCGGCGGCGTCGATGACGACGACGCACACCTCGGCCCGCTCGATCGCCTGCTGGGTGCGCAACGACGCGTAGTACTCGTGGCCGGACGCCTCCTTGACGCGGCGGCGCAGCCCGGCCGTGTCGATGAAGCGGTAGACCTCGCCGCCCAGCTCGACCAGCTCGTCCACCGGGTCGACCGTCGTGCCCGCGACGTTGTCGACCACCGAGCGCTGCTGCCCGGTGAGCTTGTTCAGCAGCGAGCTCTTGCCCACGTTTGGCTTGCCGACGATGGCGATGCGGCGCGGCCCGCCGGTCTCCTCGAACGTCTCCGCCGGTGCCTCGGGCAGGGCGGCGATGACGGCGTCCAGCAGGTCACCCGACCCGCGGCCGTGCAGCGCCGAGACGGCGAACGGCTCCCCCAGCCCCAGGTTCCACAGCCCGGACGCCTCGGCCTCGAGCCGCTGGTCGTCCACCTTGTTGGCGGCGAGCACCACCGGCTTCTTCGAGCGGCGCAGCACGCGGACGACGGCTTCGTCCTCGTCGGTGGTGCCCACGGTGGCGTCCACCACGAAGAGCACGGCGTCGGCGGCACCGATGGCCAGCTCGGCCTGCTCGGCGATCTGCGCGGCCATGCCCTCCGCGTCGGACGCCCAGCCTCCGGTGTCCACGATGACGAATTCGCGACCGTTCCAGTTGGCGTCGTAGGAGACCCGGTCGCGCGTGACGCCGGGCAGGTCCTGCACCACCGCCTCGCGGCGGCCGAGGATGCGGTTGACCAGTTGCGACTTGCCCACGTTGGGGCGGCCGACGACGGCCAGGACGGGTTTGAGGCTCACGAGGTGGACTCCTTGACGAGAGTGAGGATGGCCTCCACGACCTGGTCGAACGTCAGGTCGGAGGTGTCGAGCAGCAGGACGCCGTCGGCGGCGGTCTGGAATTCCACGAGGGCCGAGTCGTCGCGGTCGCGGCGCAGCACCTGGTCGCGCAGCTCGCTGGCGCTGAGGCGTCCGCCGAGCTCGGTGCCGCGGCGGGCCAGGCGGGCCTCCTCGGACGCGGTGAGCAACAGGCGCACGTCGGCGTCCGGGTAGACGACGGTGGTGATGTCGCGGCCCTCGGCGACGACACCGCTGGGGGCGGCGTCCATCAGGGCGCGCTGGCGGGCGACGAGATCGGCGCGGCACTGCGGGATGCGGGCGACGGTGGAGACGACGGCCGAGGTGCGGGGTTCGCGGATCTCGGCGGTGACGTCGCGGCCGTTGACGCGGACCCAGCTCTCGTCGGGGTCGAGGGACAGCTCGATGTCGGCGCCCGTGGTGGCCGCGATGACGGCGTCGGTGTCGGCAGGGTCGACGCCGGCGTCCAGAAACGCCACGGCCACCGCGCGGTACATGGCGCCGGTGTCGAGGTAGGCCAGGCCGAGCCGGCGCGCAATCTCCCGGGAGGTCGACGACTTGCCGGACCCACTGGGCCCGTCGATGGCGATGACGAGTCGATCGGACGGCACCGGAGCAGTCTACTGGGGCGGCGCACCGGGGCGGCACGCCGCCCTGGGCGGCGACGTGCGTCGGCCGGTGTCAGGGGCGCACGGACCAGCCCGCGTCGGTGAGCGCGCGGCTGAGGCGGGTGGCGGCCGTCGGCTCGACGTGGACGGCCAACCAGCCGACGCGGCGGTCGACGTCGTGGTCGATCGTCACGTCCTCGACGTTGACGCCGGTCTCCTCGATGTCGGTGAACAGCTTGGCGAGCGCACCGGGGGCGTCCGGAATCTCGACGACCACCTGCACCCAGGCCGTCGCCGCACCCTGCTTGCCGGGCAGCGCGCGCACGCCGCGGCGTCCGCGATCGAGAAAGGCGTGGACGGCGTCCGGGTCGTCCAGCACCTCGATGAGCTCGCCCAGCGAGGCGTGGATCTCTTGCAGCTCGATGCGCACGGCGCCCGCGTTGGCGGCGATGATCTGCTGCCACAGATGGGGGTCGGAGCCGGCGATGCGGGTGACGTCGCGCAGCCCCTGACCCGCGAGGCGGAGGTGCTCGGGGGGCAGGTCGAGCAACCCGCCGCCGACCAGCGCGCTCACCAGCTGCGGCACGTGGGACACCTGCCCGACCGCCTCGTCGTGGTGCTGGGCGCCCATCGTCACCATGCGGGCGCCGCACAGCTCGGCGATGCGCTCCACCGTCAGCACGGACTGGGCGGCCGAGGTGTCGTGCGGGGTGATCACCCAGGTGCGGTCGACGAACAGATCGGCCCGCGCCGTGAGGGGGCCAGCCTTGTGGGAGCCCGCCATGGGGTGCGAGCCGCAGTAGCGGGCGAGGTCGAGACCGGTGGCGCGCAGGGCAGCCAGCACCACGCCTTTCACCGAGCCGACGTCGGTGACGGTGGCGTGCGGGTAGCGCTCGAGGGCGTCGGCGATGACGGACGCGAGCGATCCGGGGGGCACGGCGACGACGACGAGCCGGCAGGCCTCGGGGTCGATGGGCTCGATCGTGCCGGCGCCGCGGGAGGCGGCGACGAGCGCGTGGCTGGCCCGGGCGTCCGTGAGGTGGACCTCGACCCCGGCGTCGGTGAGCGCGTGGGCGACGGACGCGCCCACCAGGCCGGTCCCGATGACCAGGGCGGGCGAAAGGGTGACCTCGATCACTGGCCGCCCTTCTGCACGAAGGAACGGACGTATTCCTCCGCGTCGCTCTCGAGCACGGTGTCGATCTCGGCGAGCAGGGCGTCGAGTCCGGCGGCGTCGCCGGTGGACGTGAGCGGTTGGGGGATCTCCTGCTCGGACGCCCGTGCCGTCGCCCGGCGCTCGCGCTGGATGCGTTCGCTCACCTGGATCCTCCCTGTGCGAGGGCCTGCTGTTCGGCCCGGATCAGTGTAGCGATGGACGCCGACGCCGCCCGGTCGGTGGGTTCCGGTGAGCTGACCCCGGCGGCGAACGGGTCGGGCAGGTCGAGGGTGTGCAGCGCGCCGCGGTCGTCGCGCAGGAGCAGCGAATCCCAGGTGGCGGCGAGGACGGCTTCGGGGTGCTGGCCGATCCACCGGCCGCGGACGGCGGCGCGGGTGTCGCGGGGTGGGTGGGCGGTGGCGTGGCGGACGGCTTCGGCGTCCGGCGGAGGCACGAGGCGTCCGGCCCTGCGGACCGTGTCGACGATGCCACCGGGGGTGAGAGACGCCCAGGCGAGGTCGAGGGCGGTGAGTTTGGGATCGCTCCAGTCGAGCTGGTCGCGGGCGCGGAGGGCGTCCAGCAGGGTGCGCTTGGCGATCCAGTCGATGCGGTCGGCGAGCGTGGCGGGATCGCGCCGGAGGGCGTCCAGGACGCCGATCCAGGCGTGGAGCAGGGCCTCGCCCTCGGTGAATTCCCGGCGGTGGAGCAGGCGTTCCGCTGCGTCGGCCAGGCGCTCCTGGACGTCGATTGCGGTCGCCGAACCGTCGGTGAGCGGGAGCGGGGCCGTGCAGGTGGGGTCGCGGGAGACCGTCCTGAAGGCTTCGACGGGGTTGCGCAGGGTGAGGGTGGGCAGCAGGCCCTCTTCGAGGGCGGCGACGCACAGGCCGAGGGTGCCGACCGACAGCCACGTCGCGAAGGCGCTGCGGCGCGCGTCGCCGGTGATGACGTGCAGGCGGCGCCAGCGGCTCGGGCGGGCGTGGGGTTCGTCGCGGGTGTTGACCAGGCCGCGGTCACGCGTGGTGTCGAGGCTGGTGGTGCGGACGAAGAAGTCGGCGCGCTGGCTGAGCTGGAAGCCGGCGTCCTCGCTGCGCTGGCCGAGCCCGACGCGTCCGGCACCGGCGAACAGGGTGCGCGTGACGAGCACCGCGGGCAGGGCAGCCTCGAGGGCGGACCATGCCACGGCGCGGCTGACCAGCAGGTTCTCGTGGTAGCCGTAGCTGTGGCCCTTGCCATCGGTGTTGTTGCGGTAGAGCGTGACGGGGGCGCCCAAGGCGGCGGACGCCGACGCCGCGGCCTCGGCGAGCAGGGCGTCCCCGGCCGCCTCGTAGAGAACGATGTCGGACGCGGAGCGCACCTCGGGCGTCGCGTACTCGGGGTGACCGTGGTCGACGTAGAGGCGTCCGCCGTTGCCGAGCGTGCGGTTGTGGGTGTCGCTGACGGGCGTCGTGGCGGGGACGGCGGCGTGGTCGACGACGAGGGCGGCCAGCGCGTCGGCGTCGAGGTCGGGGCGTCCGGGGGCGGCGATGCCGTACTCGAGCTCGGTGCCGAGCAGCGGACGCGGCTCGCTCGGCTGGGGCATGGGTCCAGTGTGCCGCAGGGGTGCGCGCGCTGGAGCGGGCGCGGGGTCTCGCGGGTGGCACATCGCTCCCCGGCCATAGCGGTGCTCTCCGGACTGAACCACATCGCTCCCCGGCCATCGCGGCGCTCTGCCTGCACGAAGGGCGGCGCTACGCACGGGGAGCGAGGCGACCCACGCCGGCCCCCGCCAAGCTGGTCACTGCAGCAAACTGATCGCCGCCACCTGCCAAGTCAGCACACGGGATCCGGCCACGATCGTCACCGAGCCTTGGCGCCCTGCGGGGCAGCCCTTCCCGCGCCGCCAGCTCGAACTCCACTTTGGGCATCAAACGCCGTCACCGGAACCGGAGTTTGAGACCGGAGCGTGCGTGTCGCGGCCCTGCCGGGGGCGACTAGCATGGCCGGGCCCCCGAGGAGAGGAGTCCCGCATGGGACGCGTGACCGCCGCCGCCCTGGACGCCGTGTGCGTCGTTGCCTTCGCCGCGCTCGGACGAGCGTCCCACGGCGAAGCGCTCGACCTGGTGGGGGTGACGACCACGGCGTTCCCGTTCCTCATCGCGGCCGCGGTGGGCTGGGCGCTGGTGCTCCTCCGCAAGCGCGACGGGGTGGCCCCCACCGACGGTGTCTGGATCTGGCTGGTCACCCTGGCCGGCGGCATGGTGCTGCGCCGCCTGCTCGGCGACGGGACGGCCTTGGCCTTCGTGATCGTGGCCGCGCTCGCCCTCGCGCTGCTGCTGATCGGGTGGCGCGGCGTCGCGCGCCTAGTGCGGCGGACGCCGGCCCCCCGGGCCTGAAGCCCGGCAGCGCCGGCGCCCAAACACTCAGCACGCAAGCCAAGCACTCACGAGCCCAGCACTCACGAGCCCAGCACTCACGAGCCAAGCCCCCACGTGCCCAGCGCTCAGAAGCCCAGTTCCTTCAGCGACGCCCGCAGGGTCGTGGCGGAGTGGCGGAACCGCTCCAGCTCGCCGTCGGTCATCGGCACGTCCAGCACGCGCTCGACGCCCTTGTTCGACACGATCGAGGTCACCGACAGCGCCACGTCCGAGACGCCCTTGTAGTCGTTGAGCACGCTGGAGACCGGCAGCAGCCGCCGCGTCGGGCTGTGCAGCGCCTCGGTGAGGCGGGCACCGGTGAGGCCGATCGCGTAGTTGGTCGCGCCCTTGCCCTCGATGACCTTGTAGGCCGCGTGCATGGCCTCGTCGGCCAGCTCGTCCAGCAGCGCGTCGTTGAACACCTGGTTGCCGTGGTCGTCGGTCCACTCACGGATCGGGATCTGCCCGATCCGGGCCGTCGACCAGACGGGGAACTCGCTGTCTCCGTGCTCGCCCAGGATGTTGGCGTGCACGTTGGACTGGTGGATGCCACAGGTGCGCGCGATGCCCCACCGCAGCCGGGACGTGTCGAGCATCGTCCCGGTCGAGAAGCAGCGCCCGGCCGGGAGGCCGGAGATCTTCTGGGCCACGACGGTCAACACATCGCACGGGTTGGTCACGAGCACGTAGATCGCGTCGGGCGCCTGCTCGAGCAGCTGGGGCATCAGCGAGGAGAGGATCTTGACGTTCGTGGCCGCCAGCTCCAGCCGCGTCTGGCCGGGCTTCTGCGCGGCGCCGGCGGTGATGATGACGACCGAGCTGTTCTTGACGACGGAGATGTCCGCGCCGCCCATCATGGCGTTCGTGGGGGTGAACTGGGTGCCGTGCTGCAGGTCGGCGACCTCGGCGTTCACCTTGGCCTCGTTGATGTCGTAGAGGGCGATCTCACGGGCCGAGCCGCGGGTCAGTGCCGCGTAGGCGAGGGAGGAGCCGACCGCCCCCGCGCCGATCACGGAGAGCTTGGAGGGCTTCGACGACAGTTCAGGACTCATGGCTTCAGGCTAACGACGATTCCGCGCCCGCGCGGCCCCTCAGGTCACCTGTGGCGAACTCTGCGGGTCGCCCAGCGTCCGCAGGTGGACGACGCGCTCGCCGCGCCGCCCCGACAGCCGCGCCCACGCGTCCGGGTGGGACGTGTTCGGCAGGTCCTCCCCCGCCACCACCTCGGCCCGCACCCCCGCGAGCACGTGGGCCACCCTGAGGCCGTGGCCACCGGAGGTCAACTCCTCCTTGATCGCCGCCAGACGCGCCCGCCGGGCCACGTTGGCGAGCAGCGCCCCGGAGACGAAGTCGCCGGCGTACAGGGTCTCGGTCGCGCCCGAGGCGTAGGTCACCTCCACGAAGGCGTTGCGCGCGTCGCGGGCGAACAGCTCGGCCACCGCCTCGCTCACCGCCCGGTTCCGCAGCGCCTCCGCACCGCCGGCGTCCGCCGCCTCGCCCGCGTGCCACGGCCCGTCAGCGCCAAGGTGGCGCGCCAGGATCGCCGCCGCACCCGCCGGGGACGGCCGGTCGAGGCGGATCTTCACGTCGAGGCGTCCGGGGCGCAGGATGGCGGGGTCGATGAGGTCCTCGCGGTTCGTGGCGCCGATCACCATGACGTTCGGCAGCGCTTCGACGCCGTCGATCTCGGCGAGGAACTGCGGCACCACGGTCGACTCCACGTCCGAACTCACCCCCGAGCCGCGGGTGCGGAACAGCGCGTCCATCTCGTCGAAGAACACGATGACGCCGCGGCCGGCGTCCGCCAGCTCCCGCGCCCGGGCGAACGTGAGCCGTATCAGCCGCTCGGTCTCCCCCACGTACTTCGTGAGCAGCTCGGGGCCCTTCACGTTCAGGAACGCCGAGCCCACCGCGCGGGCCACCGCCTTGGCCACCATGGTCTTGCCGCACCCGGGCGGCCCGTAGAGCAGGACGCCCCGCGGCGCTCCCAGCCCGTAGGCGTCGAACAGGTCGCGGTGGGTGAACGGCAGCTCGACGGCGTCGCGCACCTGGGCGATCTGCGCATCGAGCCCGCCGATGTCATCCCACGTGACGTCGGGCACCTCCTCCAGCGTGAGCTCGGCCACCGGCGTCCGCTCGACCCGCCCGTGCGCCACCAGGGCGCGGGCGTCGACGAGCAGCGAATCCCCGGCCTCCACCGGGACCAGGCCGTCGGCCAGCACGACCACCAGCTCCTGGTCGGACGCCCCCAGCACCAGCGCGCGCCCGGCGTCCAGCACCTCGCGCACAACGGCGACCTCGCCGCCCGCCGGGGTGTCTGGCACTCCCACGACCGTCAGCGCCTCGTTGACCAGCACCGTCGCGCCCCGGACGAGCCCCGAGACACCCGGCCCACCGGCCGCCTCCACCAGATCCGCGGCCACTGGCACCCGCACCAGCCGGCCGCCGACGAACACGTCCATCAGGCCATCGCCCGGCACACCCACCACGCGCCCGAATTGCTGCGGCGGGCTCGCCAGCGCGTCCAGTTGCTCGCGCAGCGCCACGATCGTCGAGCGCGCCTCGCGCAGCGTCACCCCCAGCCGGTCGTTCGCGGATGCCAGCGCCCGGGCGTCCGACCGCGCCTCGGCGAGCCGGCGCTCGACCTGTTCGATGGCGGCGTCGGGGGTCATGGCGTCATGCTAACCCGCGTCCGGCTCCACCTCGGGAGCGGCCACGGGCTCCGGCAGGGGGTCCACCCACGGCGGACGCGGGCCGTGATAGTCCGGCCCGTAGGCCCCGGGTGCCGGACGCCGCCGCTTGCGCGGAGCCGTGACGCCGGGCGCCAGCCGCCGCGCGAAGATGAGGAAGCCGGTGTGGCCGCTGGTGGAGTGCCCGGGGCGGATCGCCAGCCCCTCGGCGTGCCAGTCGCGCGCCGAGTACTCCCGGCTCTCGGGCTCGGTGAAGCCGCCGTGGGTGCGCAACGTCTCGACCGTGCGCCCCAGCTGGGTCGCCGTGGCGACGTAGCAGGTCAGGACGCCGCCGGGCACCAGCCGCTCGGCGACCGCGGTCACGCACTCCCATGGCGCCAGCATGTCGAGGATCGCCCGGTCGATCTCCTCGGGCCCAATCGTCTCGACCAGGTCACCCAGGCGCACCTCCCAGGCCGGGTGGGGCGCGCCGTAGAAGTTCTCCACGTTGGTGCGCGCCACGGCGGCGAACTCCTCGCGCCGCTCATAGGAATACAGGTGTCCTCCCGCGCCGATCATGCGGAGCAGCGCGATCGAGAGCGCCCCCGACCCGACGCCGGCCTCGAGCACCCGCGCGCCGGGGAAGATGTCGGCCTGCATGAGGATGTGCGCGGCGTCCTTGGGGTAGATGACGGCGGCCTCGCGGGGCATCGACACCATGAAGTCGTGCATCAGCGGCCGGAACGCGAGGAACTCCGCGCCCCCCACCGAGGTCACCACGGTGCCCTCCGGCTGCCCGAGCAGGTCGGCGTGCGGAATGCCGCCCTTGGTGGTGTGGAACACCCCCTCCTCGCGCAGCCGCACCGAGTGGCGACGCCCCTTGGCGTCGGACAACGTGATGCGCTCGTCGGCCACGAACGGGCCGGTGCGCACTCCTGAGAACTCATTCATCGGCGAAAACTCCACAATCCCAACTGCCACCCGGGGCCGAACGGGCTGCCCTCCACGGACACGCCCTCGGCCATGAACACCACCTCGTCGCCCACCGCGATCGGCACCACCGTGAGGTCGACCGCGGCCTGCGCCTGCACCTCACCGAGCAGCGCCTCGCGCTCCAGCGGATCGGTGGTCGCGCGCGCCGCCTGCAGCAGGGTCGCGACCTTCTCCGCGCTGCCAGGCAGTGGGGCGTCCACGTAGGGCTGCAGCCAGCCGAAGGCGGTGTTCACCCAAGCCGAACCGTCCGCCAGCACCAGATCGGCGGACGCCGCGTCGGTCACCAGCTGCACCGACATGCCGCCCCGGGCCTCCAGGCGATCCCGGACCAGCCCCGCGAGATCACGCTGGTCCGGCGCCGCCGGGTCGTAGGCCAGCGTCAGCACGAGCCGCTGCCCCGGGATCTGCGGCACCTCGGGCGTCCCGCCCACCGCGAACGTGGCCGCGGAACCGGTCACAGCCGGGGGCACGAGCGATCCGACCGTCCGATCCGGCTGCAGCGCCGTGGCGACCGCCGCGCGCAGCGTCGGGTCGTCCCTCCGGGCACCGGCCGGGTTGAACGCCAGGGTCTGCAGGCGCGCCTGCTCCAGCGTCAGCCGGGTGACCCCCGGTTCGGACGCCGACGCGGCGGCCAGCCGGTCCCGCGCCGCCGCGTTCAGGCTCCGCCAGGCGACGTCGACCTCGTCGTCGACCAGCAGCGCCTCGGCCGCCGCGGAATCGGCGACCATGCGCAGCTCGACCGTGTCGATCACCCCGGTGGTCGCCCCCCGGTACTCCTCGTAGCGCTGGAAGACGAGGCGGTCGGCCGCCGTCGTCACCAACTGGTAGGGCCCCGAGCCAACGGCCTGGCCCTCGTTGGGCCGCACGGCGTCGGGGTCGTAGAGCTCCTCGTCGACGATGCTCGCCGCCGGGGTCGCCAGCGCGTAGCCGAACTGGGTGTCGGCCCACTTGAGCACGAAGTCGATTGTCTCGTCGTCCACGGCCTCCACGCGCTCCAGCGCGTCGAGCAGCCGCACCGACGACGCCGGCGCACCGAGGCGGTAGGCGCGCTCGATGCTGAACTTCACATCCGAGCTCGTCAGGGCGTGCCCGTTGTGGAACGTCAGGTCTTCGGGGAGCTGGCAGCGGTAGGTGGTGGGCGAGGTGTAGAGGCAGTCGGTGGCCAGGTCGGGCTTCAGGTCGGACGCCTCGGGGTGCACCACCATGAGCCGGCTGAAGACGTTGAGTGCCACGATCGCGTCCGCCGCCGTGGTGGCCGCGGCGGGGTCGAACGTCGCCGGGGCCTGGGTCGTGACCACGGTGAACGGTCGTTCTGCGGACGCCGTGGGGCTCGGCTCGGGGGACGGTTCGGGCGCGGGCGCCGGCTGCGTGCACGCGCCCAGCGCCACGGACGCCAGGGCCGCCAGCGCCACGGCCCGGCCGGTCGCGCGCGCCTCACGCATCGGTCAGCTCCCGCCACAGGGCGGACGCCTCGGCGAACCCCACGCCGTCGAGGGTGCGCACGATCCGTTGCCGCTCCCCCGGCGCCAGTTCCTGGGCGAACGGGATGCCGAGGCTCGGCACGCCCGCCGCCTCGGCGGACGCCAGGCCCGGTCGGGAATCCTCCAGCGCCAGGCAGGCACCCGGCTCCACCCCGAGCGCGGCGGCACCACGCAGGTAGGGCTCGGGGTGCGGCTTGCCATGGGTCACCGTGTCGCCGCCGATCACGGCGTCGAAGCTGCCCTCCGGCAGCTCCCGGGTGGCGCGCCGCAGGATGCGGGTGGACGAGGCGCTGACCAGCGCGCACGGCACGCCGGCCGCCCGCGCGTCTGCCAGCAGCTCGCGCGCGCCGGGCCGGAAGGGCACGAGTTCGGAGGAGATGACCTCGAACGCGTACCCCTCGACAAGCGCTCCCGCCGCGACCGGGTCGAAGTCGTCGCGTCCGGCCCAACCCAGCATGCGCGCCGCGCTCGCCTCGGTGCTCAGGCCGATCAGCTCGGTCTGTCGCACGGGGTCGACCTCGACGCCCAGCTCGGCCAGGAATCGGCGCTCGGCGATGCGCCAGCTCGGCTCGGTGTCGGCCAGGGTGCCGTCGAAGTCCCAGAGCAGGGCGGCGGGGGCGGCGTCAACGGGCATTGAAGTACTTCGCCTCAAGGTGGTGGACGACGAGCGCGTCCGTCGACTGCTCGGGGTGCAGCTGCAGCTCCTCGGAGAGCTCGACGCCGATGCGTCCCGGCTCGAGCAGCGCCACGAGCTTCGCCCGGTCCGCCAGGTCGGGGCAGGCGGGGTAGCCGAAGCTGTAGCGCGAGCCGCGGTAGGCCTGGTCGCGGATCATCGCCTCCACGTCGTCGTCGCCGGCCCCCAGCCCGAGGTCGGCCCGGACGCGGGCGTGCCAACGCTCGGCCAGCGCCTCGGTGAGCTGGACCGACAGCCCGTGCAGCTCCAGGTAGTCGCGGTACGCGTCGCCGGCGAACAGCCGTGCCGTCTCCTCGGCGACCCGGCTCCCCATCGTGACGAGCTGGAACGCGATGACGTCCGGGCCGTGGGCTGCGGCCTCGTCGGCGTCGCGGAAGAAGTCGGCCAAGCACAGGCGCCGCTCGCGGGACTGGCGCGGGAAGGTGAAGCGGGTGAGCTCGCGCCACGGCTGCCCGAGCGCCTCCCCGGGCATGGGCGCGTGGGTCGCCGGATCCTCCGCGAGCTCGTGCACCACCAGGTCGTTGCCCTCGCTGTGGCAGGGCCAGTAGCCGTACACCACGGCGAATTGGGCGATCTGGTCGGTCGCGATCCGGTTCAGCCACGAGCGCAGCCGCGGGACGCCCTCGGTCTCGACGAGCTCCTCATAGCTCGGCCCGCCGCGCGTGCCGCGCAGCCCCCACTGACCCATGAACGTCGCGCGGTGGTCCAGCCACCCCGCCACCTCCGCGAGCGGAATGCCCTTGACCACCCGGCTGCCCCAAAACGGCGGGGTCGGCACGTCGATGCCGCGCGCCACGTCCGAGCGGACGCCCTCGGCGTCGGCCCCGCTGTCGCCCCCCGCCGCGTCGGCGTCGGCTGCCCGGGCGGACGCCGCCCGCACCCGCCGCTCGCGCGGCGCCGGCAGGGCCTCGGCCTCGCCGCGCTTGACGGCCATGACGGCGTCCATGAGCGAGAGCCCCTCGAAGGCGTCGCGGGCGTAGCGGACCTCGCCGGCGAACAGGCCGTTGAGGTCCTGCTCCACGTAGGCGCGGGTCAACGCGGCGCCACCGAGCAGCACGGGCGTCTGCACGAGGCCGCGGGATTGCAACTCGAGAAGGTTGTCCTTCATCACGACGGTCGACTTCACGAGCAACCCGGACATGCCGATGGCGTCGGCGTTGTGGGCCACGGCGGCCTCGATGATCGTGCCCACCGGCTGCTTGATGCCGAGGTTGACCACCGTGTAGCCGTTGTTGGTGAGGATGATGTCGACGAGGTTCTTGCCGATGTCGTGCACGTCGCCCTTCACCGTGGCCAGCACGATGGTGCCCTTGCCGGACTCACCGGAGGACTCCATGTGCGGCTCCAGGTGCGCCACGGACTTCTTCATCACCTCGGCGGACGCCAGCACGAACGGCAACTGCATCTGGCCCGAGCCGAACAGTTCACCGACCGTCTTCATGCCGGCTAACAGGTCCTCATTCACGATCTCTAGCGCGGGCTTCTCGGCCAGGGCCGCGTCCAGGTCGTCGGTGAGACCCTTGTCGTCGGCGTCCACGATGCGCCGCTGCAGGCGCTCGGCCAGCGGCAGGGCGGCCAGCTCGGCGGCCCGCGCCTCCTTGGTCGCGGTGGTGGTGACGCCCTCGAACAGCTCCAGGAACCGGGCGAGCGGGTCGTAGCCCTCGCGGCGCCGGTCGTACACCATGTCGAGCGCGACCTCGCGCTGCTCGTCCGGGATCCGCGCCATGGGCAGGATGCGGCTGGGGTGGACGATCGCCGACGTCAGCCCGGCCTCGACGCACTCGTGCAGGAACACCGAGTTCAGCACCGCGCGCGCCGCCGGGTTGAGCCCGAAGCTCACGTTCGAGACGCCCAACGTCGTCTGGACGTCGGGGTACAGCCGGCGGATCTCCCGGATCGCCTCGATGGTCTCGATGGCGTCGCGCCGGGTCTCCTCCTGGCCCGTCGCGATCGGGAAGGTCAGGCAGTCGACGATGATGTCGGGCACCGCGAGGCCGTAGTCGTCGACGAGGGTGTCGATCAGCCGCTTCGCGACCCGCACCTTCCATTCGGCGGTGCGCGCCTGCCCCTCCTCGTCAATCGTGAGGGCCACCACCGCGGCGCCGTGCTCGACCACGAGCGGCATCACGGTGCGGAACCGCGAGCCCTCGCCGTCGCCGTCCTCGAAGTTGACCGAGTTGATGACGCAGCGGCCGCCCAGCGACTCCAGGCCGGCCTCGATGACGGGCGGCTCGGTGGAGTCGAGCACGACCGGCAGCGGGACGGCCGTGTTCACCCGGGACGCGAGCTCACGCATGTCGGCGACGCCATCGCGGCCGACGTAGTCGACGCACAGGTCGAGCAGGTGGGCACCCTCGCGGGACTGGCCCTTGGCGATGTCGAGGCAGGCGTTCCAGTCCTCGGCGAGCATGGCCTCGCGGAACGCCTTCGACCCGTTCGCGTTGGTGCGCTCGCCGACGCTGAGGTAGCTCGTGTCCTGCCGCAGCGGCACGTCGGCGTACAGCGACGCGACGTTGCCCCCGGCCGGGCGCGCGGCGGCGTCCGCCTTCCGGGTGAGCGGACGCCCGCCCACGGAGGCCACCAGCTGGCGGATGTGCTCCGGCGTCGTGCCGCAGCAGCCGCCGACCACGCTGAGACCGAACGCGTCCACGTAGTCGGTGAGGGCCGTGGTGAATCCCTCCGGGCCCAGCGGGTAAACCGCGCCGTCGGCGGTCAGCTCGGGCAGACCGGCATTCGGCATGCAGCCCACGCCGGTGCGGGCGAAGCGGGCGAGGTGGCGCAGGTGTTCGCTCATCTCGGCGGGGCCGGTGGAGCAGTTGAGGCCGATCACGTCGATGCCGAGCGGCTCCAGCGCCGTGAGCGCCGCGCCGATCTCGGAGCCGAGCAGCATGGTGCCGTTGGTCTCGACGCTGACATTCACCATCACCGGAATCTCGCGCCCCACCGCGCGCTGGGCCCGGCGGGCGCCCTGGACGGCGGCCTTGGCCTGCAACAGGTCTTGGCACGTCTCGATCTGGACGCCGTCGATGCCGCCGGCCAGCATGGCCTCGACCTGGCGCTGGTAGGCGTCCCGGAGCGCCGCGAACCCGATGTGCCCCAAGCTGGGCAGCTTCGTGCCCGGCCCGACTGAGCCGACGGCCCAGCGCGTCCGCTCGGGGGTGGACGCCGCGTCCGCCGCCCGCTTCGCGATGGCCGCGCCGGCCTCGGCAAGCTCGGCCAGCCGGTCGACGATGTCGTACTCCCCCAGCGCGGACAGGTTGGTGCCGAACGTGTTGGCGGTGACGAAATCGGCGCCGGCGTCGAGGTAGGCGGTGTGGATCGCCTCAACCACGTCGGGGCGCGTCACGTTGAGGATCTCGTTGCAGCCCTCCAGCCCGGCGAAGTCGTCCAGGGAGAGGTCGTGGCCCTGCAGCATCGTGCCCATGCCCCCGTCGGCCACGACGACACGGCTCGAGAGGGCTTCACGCAGCGGCTGGGTCACCGGGCAAGGATAGGCGATCCGGCCGTGCGCTGGGCACCGGCGATAGAGTGGCGCGCATGGTTCCGGTTGACCTCCGACACCTCCGCCGCCCCGTGGTGCTCGCCGCCTTCAGCGGCTGGAACGACGCCGGCGACGCTGCGACCGGTGCCGTCGACCACCTGTCGGGCCTGGGCGACACCGAGCTGGCGTTCGCGCTCGACCCGGAGGACCACTACGACTTCACCGAGACCCGGCCCGTGCTCGTCCGCGACGAGAGCGGCGAGCGCACCCTGCAGTGGGCGACCACCGAGGTGCTCGTCGTGCACCTGGAGGAGCGCGACCTCGTGCTGATCAACGGGCCCGAGCCAAACTTCCGGTGGAAGGCGTTCTGCTCCTCGTTGGTGTCGCTGGTGCGCTCGGTCAACCCCGAGCGCGTGATCGCGATGGGGGCCATGCTGGCGGACGCCCCCCACTCGCGTCCCACGCCGGTCTCGGAGAACGGCACCGACTACGAGGGGCCCACCGGCATCGTCGGCATCTTCGCGAGCGCCTGCCGCGACGCCGGGTTCGACGTGACGTCGCTGTGGGCGTCCGTGCCACACTACGTCTCCGACCCGCCGAACCCGAAGGCCACCGTCGCGCTGCTCAGCCGGGTCGAGGACCTCATCGACCAGACGATCGAGCTGGGCGACCTGCCCGAGCACGCGACGGTCTGGGAGGGCCGGGTCAACGAGCTCGTGGCCGAGGACCCGGACATCGCCGAGTACGTCACCGATCTCGAGGAGCGCTACGACACCGCCGAGGCCACCGGCGACGAGATCGCGCTGCAGTTCGAGCGCTACCTGCGGCGTCGGGAACGCTGAGCCGTCACGGGGACGCCCCCGGACGTTCGGCCACCGAGAGAAGCCACGGGCCACGGCCCAACCCGTACGGCTTCAGAGGATTGCTTGTCCCGGGTGATTGGAAGTCAGCCCTGGGAGCGGCTTGGGTGTGGGACGGGACCGACCGGATTCGATCTGGCCACCTTGGGTGCCGATCCATGCTGCGGGAATTGCAGTGAGCAGCATGGCCCACAGTGGCCAGTACTCGACTGCGGTGGGTGTGCCTTGGCCGAACCAGCTTGCGGTCCACAGCACGTTGAAGACCACCGCCGCGGCGACCCAAGCTGCGATGGCACGCCCTCGGACAGTTGACGGCCGGAGCCCAAGGTTGCGGCGAGGAGAACGGTGAGGCGGGTGGCTGAGGACCGCGACGTCGTCGAGCAGGGGCAAGAACTCACCCACCGTCTTGGCTGCCATCACGGCGGTGAGTCGCTGATCGTACTCGTCGTGATCGAGGCGACCCTCGGCGAACGCGGCCGCCAAGATCTGCGCGGCGGCATCTCGATCAATGTCACCGGCCCTGACTGTCGGATGGACGTGAGGGTCCACGGTGAACGACGACCACGGGTACCCAGCTTCACTCGTCATGAACGTTCCTTCCTCAGGTGCGCAGCATAGAGCACTGAGGTATGGAACCCGAGTGGACCCAGGAAGTGCTGGACGATCCCGACTGGCGTCGCTGGAGCCAGATCCCAAGTCGCGGATGAGGGCTATTTGCTTCATCGGCTACTCAGCCACGATAGGGCGGGTGTTGACGGTGATCGCCCCCCGCGACGGGGACGGAGATCTCCACCTGACCAATGCCTGGCCGGCCACCGGCGCAGACGAACCGCTGTGTCGAGAGGAGACCAATCAGGGCGAAGACGATGGATGGTGACCTTGCTGCTCGTCTGCGGGAGGAGTCCGAAGCCAGCCGCGAGCACGACTATCCGGCGGTTCGACGCCGGACCGCCCGAACCGGTCGAAGGTGTACGTGGGCTGCGTCGACGGATCGCTGAGCGCACTGTCATGCCGAAAGTCGGATGTTCGCAGATGCCGATGAGCGGGCGCGAGGAGACTCAGAGGCGAGAGGGCTGGGTCATGGTCCAAGCGACCAAGTCATGGTCGACGAGTGGTACGGGCATGGCCGTCGGCATACGGACGGGTGCGCGGGCAGCCTGAGGTAGGTGAATGCCCGTGTGGGGCGTGTCGTCGGCGACGACAGGTCTGCCCACTATTGTGGCAATCACCACGACTGGCGCCTGAAGTTCCGAGGTCCAACAGGATGATCGATGCACTTGCCCTGATGACGGTCGATGACGAGTTTCACCCGTTGCCGATGGAGGGCGACGCTCAAGTCGTCGGCTCGGCGGTGATGCGCTGGGTCGATTCCGGTTTGACCGCGCGCATCGTACGTGGCCGCAAGATGCGCAAGCGTGCTGGCGTCTTCGATGAGTTCGCATCCGCCCTCCAGTTCCCGCTGTACTTCGGCGAGAACGGGGATGCCTTCGATGAGTGCATCGCGGACTTGGGGACCTTACCCGCTGGTGCCGGTTACGTCGTGCTCATCACCGAGCCCGACCAAGTGCTCGCCGACGAGAGAGCTGGTTGCTTGGAGTGGTTCGCGTCCTCGCTCAAGTCGGCGGCGCATGGCTGGGCCCGACCAGTCGAGCTCGGTGAGTGGTGGGATCGCCCGGCAGTACCCTTCCACGTCGTGCTTGCGGGGAGTGGCGACGATCTCGAAGTTGCCATCCGCCGATGGTCAGATGCTGGCGCCACCCCGGCGCCGCTCGATCAGCCTTGAGTCAGCTGGCGCGGCGGGTGAGCAGGCGAAGGCTTAGCCTAGAGGATGCAGTCCCCTGCCCTCCCAATCCGACCAAGCTTGCATCCCCGGAGATCGGGGATACCAAACCTCCCCCGCGGTGGCTTCCTAACCGCGCAGGCAGACCTTCACTGCCTGGTCGTAGTGGCCAAGAGGTAGTCGGTACGTCCCCGCCCCGCGCGGAATGAGGGACAGCAGTGGGAGGCATCCGACGCCGACCACTCTCAGCCCGTGGTACCCATCACGACGCCATCTTCGCGCGCGACCTCCCGCCCGCGCTGCCGAACGCGCGCATCTGCCGCACTGCGGTTGTAGTCGGCGAAGCGGCAGTCGGGTGTCCAGCAGGGTTTACTCGGTCCGCCTCAGTTCGCATGAGCAGGCCCGGGTCGAGGCGGTCGCCGAGGCGCGGCACCTGCCCGCCTCAACGCTGGTGCGCTCATGGATCCTGGACCGGCTGGATTCGGAGAGAATCGCCTGAGCGCCAAGTGACGTGGCCGCGCGCCTCGAGGGGGGCATGTCACCCGGCGTCAGGACGGAGAGTGCCGGCGGCCTTTGGTGCCATCCCAGACACCGGCGGCGGGGCGGACCTCACGGCGCAGATCCTCTACGAGCGCCGTGATCGCCTCCATGATGCGGTCGGTGGCCTCGCGCAGGGCGGCGGCATCGTCCTGGCGTCCGATGAGGTCGTCGAGCGGAACCGGATCGCCCATCACGACGCGGACCTTGCGCTTCGGGACGATGCGCGGCACGGTGAGCCGGCGTCCGGGCATGACCTCATGGGTGCCCCAGTGGCCGACCGGGATCACGGGGACGCCGGTCGCGAGCGCCAGGCGCGCCACGCCGGTGCGGCCCCGCTGGGGCCACAGCTCGGGATCGCGCGTGCGCCCGCCCTCGGGATAGATCGCGACGCACTCCCCCGCCTCCAGCGCGGCGCGCGCGTTCGCGAGGCCGTCCTTGGCGCGCGAGGTGTAGCGGTCGATCGGGATCTGCCGGCAGCGGCGTCCGAGCCAGCCGATGGGCCATACGTTCCACAGCTCAGCCTTGCCGAGGTAGCGCGGCCAGCGGCCCGACCAGATCAGGTAGCGGCCGACGGCCAGCACGTCGAGATAGCTGACATGGTTGGCCACGACGAGGACGCCCTCGCCCTGGGGCGGCAGCGCGGCCGCGTCGTCCCACACCTCGCGCGTACCGAGGCGCATCACGAAGCCGACCAGTTGGCCGAGGTGGCGATAGGTGGGGCCCTCCCCCGGCGGGGTGGGCGTGCGGAGCGGCTCCCGGCTGCGGGCGACGCCGGACGCGTCCGCTGCGGCGTCGCGCCGCCGGCTCAGTGGGCTGCGCACCGGGCGTCCGCGATCTCGGTGAGGTGACGCACCATGGCGTCCGGGTCGTCGGCGCGGAAGACGGCGGAGCCGGCGACGAACACGTCGGCGCCGGCGTCCACGCACCGCTCGATGGTGGACTCGGACACGCCGCCGTCCACCTGGATCCAGATCTCCTGCCCGGACGCCCGCACCAGGTCGCGCGTGCGGCGGATCTTGCCGAGTTGGTTGTCGAGGAACGACTGGCCGCCGAAGCCGGGGTCGACGGTCATGACGAGCACCATGTCGAACTCGGTGAGCAGATCGGCCAGCGGCTCGACCGGGGTCTGCGGACGCAGCGCGATGGCCGCGCGCGACCCCAGCTGCCGGATCTGCCGGGCCGTCCGGATCGGCGCCGCCGACGCCTCGAGGTGGAACGTGACCGACTCACACCCCGCCTCGGCGTAACCCGGGGCCCACCGGTCGGCCTCTTCGATCATGAGGTGGATGTCGAGGAAGAGCTCCGGGTGGTTGGCCCGGATGCTCTCCACGACGGGTAGCCCGAGGGTGAGGTTGGGCACGAAGTGGTTGTCCATGACGTCCACGTGGATGCCGTGGGCGCTCGGGATGCGCGCCAGCTCGCCGTCGATGCCGGCGAGGTTGGCGTTGAGGATGCTCGGGTGGATGCGATTGGCCACCCGAGCAGCCTAGCGATCGCCGCGGGTCAGGAGGTCACCCTGGTGGGCGACGCCTCGCGCCACATGTCACCGGGGACCGCCTTGTCCAGCTTGCTGCCCGGTTCGATGACCAGCGTGCGCTCCATCGGGGGAAGACCCTTCTGGGCGTCGAAGTCCTTCAGCGCCTCGACGGCGCGCACGCCCAGGAAGGCGAGCGCGGTCAGGTTGATGACGGCCATGACGGACATGGCGACGTCGGCCAGCGACCACACGGTGCCGAGCTCCTGCAGCGCGCCCCAGAACACCGCGCCCACGGCCAGGGCCCGCGTCGCGTAGTTCGCCACGCGGCCGCCGCCGATGAAGTCCTGGTTGACCTCGGCGTAGGTGTAGTTGCCCAGCACCGAGCTGAAAGCGAACACAAAAATCAGCACGGCCATGACCGGCGCGACCCACGTGCCCAGCTCGGACGCCAGCGCCGTCTGCGTCAACGTGGCCGAAACGTCGCGCTGCGTGACACCGGGGGTGTAGACGTCCGGTGCCGACAGCAGGATCATCAGCGCGGTCGCGGTGCAGATGATGATCGTGTCGACGAACACGCCCGCGGATTGGATGAGGCCCTGCTGCACCGGGTGGGACGCGTTGGCGGTGGCCGCCGCGTTGGGTGCGGAGCCCATGCCGGCCTCGTTGGAGAACATGCCGCGGCGCACGCCGTTCAGCAGCGCGGCGAGGATGCCGCCGGCCGTGCCGGCGAGCGCCTGGTCCAGCCCGAACGCCCCGGCGAAGATCTGGCCCACGGCCTCGGGGATGTCACCGGCGCGGACGACGAGGACGGCCACGGCCAGCAGCACGTACACCAGCGCCATGCCCGGCGCGAGGAACTCAGCGACGCGGGCGACCGACTTGATGCCACCGAAAATGATGACGCCGGCCAGCAGGGTGAGCACGATGGCCGTCCAGAGGGGCTCGATGCCCCACGTGCCCTGCACCACGCCGGCGATCGTGTTGGCCTGCACCATGTTGAAGGCGAAGCCGAACGTGAAGATGAGCGCCACCGCGAAGACGATGCCGAGCCAACGAACGCCCATGCCCGCCTGGATGTAGTAGGCCGGGCCGCCGCGGAAGGTGTGGTCCTCCCCGTGGCGGATCTTGTAGAGCTGCGCCAGGGTCGCCTCGATGAACGCGGTCGCCATGCCGAACAGGGCCATGACCCACATCCAGAAGATGGCACCCGGGCCGCCGAGGGTCAGCGCGACGGCGACGCCGACGATGTTGCCGGTGCCGACGCGGGAGGCCAGCGAGATGGCGAAGGCCTGGAAGCTGGAAACTCCCTGGCCGGCATTGCCACGGGAGGAGAAGATCGTGCGCCACATCGTGCCGAAGTGGCGGAACTGCACGCCACGGGTGAGGACGGTGAAGAGCACACCGGCGGTCAGCAGGGTGACAATGAGCACCCAGCCAAGCGATTCGTTGAGCCAGGCGATGATCTCGTCGATCATGAGGGCACCCCCTTTCAGGAAATCGTGGGCCGGACGTCGGACCGTGGAGAAACGTTAGACAGACCGTGTTCCGCTCATGTTTCAGTCCGCAGGGTGAGCATCGACGCTTTCCGTGGCCTTTCTCCCGGGGTGCCGTCCCGTCATCGCTGGTCCGAGGCTGCCGTGCCGTGGCCACAGAGCCCTGTGGTGTGGTGGGGACACCCTCCCAGACTCACCCGGCGCACGCCACCCCCACGTGGCGCACCTGGGGATCATCTGGCGCAGTGGAGCTCACGTGGAGGGCCTTGGACGGGCCGCCACGTGAGCTCCACTGCGCCAGGTGGCTCCGAGGTGCGCCACGTGATCCCCAGGTGCGCCACGTGATGGGGTCGTGGGGCGCGTCCGGGACGCCTCCTTGCACGCTGGTGCCGGTCGAATCGCCCCAGATACAAGGCAACGGCGACGAAAAGGCTGCACTCGATCACACGAGCGGGCCACCAACATCAGTCCCACTGATGTGGTGCAAAATCGAGTGCCGCCTTTTCGTCGCGCGGCCGTGTCGCCGCACCCGACGGGGCGACGAGGTGAGCTGACGGCGGCGCTCCCGGGCGGGGTCGACGCCGACGGACGTGCGGCACCAGCGTCAGCGCGCGTCCTTGCGCAGCATCGCCAGGAACATCGCATCGGTGCCGTGCCGGTGGGGCCACAGTTGCACGAACGGCCCCGACGCGGTGTGGGCGACACCGGGCAGCAGGGCGGGGGCGTCAAGAATCGTCACGTCCTCCCGGGACGCCGTGACCGCCGCGACCACCTCGCTGGTCTCGGCTCGGTGCGGCGAGCAGGTCGCGTACGCCACCACACCGCCGGGGGCGGCGGCGTCCAGCGCCGAGCCGAGCAGGGCGCGTTGCAGCGGAACGAGATCAGCCAGGTCGGCGGGGCTGCGCCGCCACCGCGACTCCGGGCGCCGGCGCAGCGCTCCGAGCCCGGTGCAGGGGACGTCGGCGATCACCCGGGCGAAGGTGGCCGGACGCCACGCCGGCCGCGTGCCGTCGGCGGCGAGCACCACCGGCACGTTCGGCTCCGGGTAGGCGCGCAGCGCCTGGGCGACGAGCTGGGCGCGGTGCGGGAGCCGCTCGGCGGCCAGCAGCAGCTCGTCGCGCTCGCGGGCGAGGCCGGTGAGCAGCGCCGCCTTGCCGCCCGGCCCGGCGCACAGGTCGAGCCACGGGCCGGCGGGGGCGTCCGCCTGGGCCAGCGCCCACGCCACCAACTGGCTCCCCTCGTCCTGGACGCCGGCGCGGCCCTCGCGAACGGCGGGGACGTCCGCGGGGTTGCCGGCGCGGCGGGCGCCGAAGGGTGAGTACGTGGTGGGCTCGCCGTCGAGTTCGTCGACCCGGGCCAGACCGGGCCGCACCACGAGATGCGGCACGGGGGTGACGTTGTTGGCGGCCAACGCGGCCTCGGCCTCCTCCCCCAGGAGATCGACGTGGGCGTCGACGATCCAGCGGGGGTGGTGGGTCCGCAGGGCGAGGGCGTCCAGGGGGTCGAGGCCCACGGAGAGGTGGTCGATCCACCCCGGCAGGTCGCGGGCGGCGACCTTGCGGAGCACCGCGTTGGTCAGGCCCGCCACGCGCTCGCCGACCTCGGCCGCGGCAAGGTCGACCGTCGCGGCGAGAGCGGCGTGGCTCGGCACGCGCATGCCGAGCAGCTGGTGGGCGCCGAGGCGCAGGGCGTCGCGCAGCGGGGGGTCGAAGGTGTCGCGTCCCGAGGCGGCGGTGAGGATGCGGTCGTAGGTTCCCTGCAGCCGGCACGTGCCGAACACCAGCTCGGTGACGAAGGCGGCGTCGCGAACCGGCAGGCGCGCCTCCCCCAGCACCTTGGCGGTCTCGAGGTTGGCGTAGGCGCCCTCGCTCACTGCGCGGAGGGCGGTGAACGCGGCCCGGCGCGCGGCGTCCGGACGCCGGCGGCGCAACGTGCGGTTCGGCATCAGGCCCTCGCTTCTGCCGGGCCCGCTGAACCGGGTGCGATGTCGAAGCCGCGCCCGGATCCGTGCAGGCCGCGGCCCCAGTCGGCTCCGGCCATCTCCTTGCGGCCCTGGGGCTGGACGCGGAGCAGCTCCAGCGCGCCCGCGCCGGTGCCGGCGAGCACGCGGCGCTTCTCGGCGCGGATCTCCCCCGGCGCGAGATCACCGACGTCGACGGGCCGAGCCAGCGCCACGGTGAACCGCTGGCCGTCCAGGGTCGTCCAGGCCATCGGCTCGGGTGAGCAACCGCGGATCAGCCGGTCGAGATCGATGGCCGGACGCCGCCAGTCAAGCTCTGCCTCCTCGACGCTCAGCTTGGGGGCGACGGTGACGCCGGCGTCTTCCTGCGGACGCGGCTCGGCGTCCCCGAGGGCGTCGATGGTCTGCAGCAGCAGGCGGGCCCCGGAATCGGCCAGGGTGGCGAGCACGTCGCCGGCCGTCTCCGTGCCGGCCAGCGGAAGCTCGAGGGTGTGGTGGACGGGGCCGGCGTCCAGCTCGCGCACGAGTCGGAACGTCGTGGCACCGGTGACGGTGTCGCCGGCCATGATGGCCCGTTGCACGGGGGCCGCGCCCCGCCAGCGGGGCAGCAGGGAGAAGTGCAGGTTGATCCAGCCGTGGGCCGGGATGTCGAGGACGTGTTGCGGCACGAGCGCGCCGTAGGCGACGACGGGGCAGGCGTCCGGCGCGAGGTCGCGGAGCGTGGCGACGAAGTCGGCATCCTTGGGATGCACGGGCTTGAGCACGGGCAATCCCTGATCGGCGGCCCATTGCGCGACGTCGCTGGGCACGGGACGGCGGGACCGGCCGCGGGGGGCGTCCGGCCGGGTGACGACGGCGACCACCTCGTGTTCGGAGGCGAGGAGGGCCGCCAGCGACGGCACAGCGACGGCCGGGGTACCGGCGAAGACGAGACGCACGGCGTCCACCCTAGCTGCGCTGGTTCGTTCTCCCCTCCGGGAGCAGGTGGTCGATGCGTTCCACGACCCAGGTGGGGCGCTGGTCGGGCGGCCGGGCCGCGACGTCGTCGCGGGTGGACTCGCCGGTGAGCACGAGGGCGGAATCCATGCCGGCGTCCAGCGCCATCTGGATGTCGGTGTGCAGCCGATCGCCCACCATGAGGCAGCGCGACGGGTCGAGGTCGTGGCCCCGGAGCGCCTCGGCGAGCATGAGCGGCGACGGCTTGCCGAGGCTCACCGCGCAGGTGACGCCGGTGCAGGCCTCGATGGCGGCCGTGATGGCCGCGCAATCGGGCTCGCCGCGTCCGCCGGGAAAGGGGCAGAACCGGTCGGGGTTCGTCTGGATCAACACCGCCCGGCGATGGAACCACAGCGCGTCGAATGCGATCTGGAGCTTGCGGTAGTCGAACGTGCGGTCGTAGGACGCGACGACGACGTCGATCTCGGCCGGATCCTCCGACAGCCGGAAGCCCGCCTCGCGCAGCGCCCGGCACAGCGGCTCCTCGCCGAGGACGAACAGGACGGCGTCCGGGTGGTGCTCACCGAGCCACCGCGTGGTGGTGACGAGGGTGTTGGCGATGTCGGCCACCGGCGTGGGCAGGCCCAAGCGGGCCAGCTTGTCGGCGTACATCGCCGGATCGCGGGTCGGGTTGTTCGACAGGAAGCGGACCAGCTTGCCCCGCTCCCGGAGCGTCTGCACCAGATCGGACGCGCCGGGCAGCAGCTCGTCACCGAGGTAGATCGTGCCGTCCAGGTCGAAGACGTAGGCGTCGTAGAAGGTGGTGGGTCGCATGGGTCCTCCGTTCGGGCACCAGCCTGCCAGCCGCACCGCCGCGGGCCCACCACTGGCTAGGCTGACCCCGATGAGAAGGGAGCCGCCGATGGCCTACGTCACGACTGTCATCGAGGTCGGTCACGACGCCGATGCCACGCTCGACGAGGGCCTCGCGCTGACGTTCGGAGCAGATGTTCCCGACGCGTTGCGGCCGTTCTGCTTCATCGTCGAGAACGCCGCGATGGAGGGGGATCTCGTCGCCGGCCAGCAGGTGCTGATCGGCGACCAGGCCTGGACGCTGACCGCGGTCGGCTCCGTGGCCCGCAAGAACCTGGCCGACCTGGGGCACGTCACGATGGTGTTCGACGGCAAGGAGTCTCCTCGCCTGCCCGGCGCCCTGCACCTCGGGGGGGTGGACGAGACACCCGCGCTGGGTCTCGGCGTCACGGTGGTGTTCGGTCATGAGTGACGCCCTGGACGCTGCGTTGGCGCGGGCGACCGACACCCGGGACGTGGTGGTCGGCCGCGGCGTCCTGACGGAGGCGGGACGCCGGATCGCCGACGTCCTCGGGCAGGGGCCCTACGTGGTGGTCGCCGACGAGAACACCTGGGCCGTCGCCGGCGAGGCGCTCACCGCCTCGCTGCGCGCGGCAGGGTGCGCGCTGGCCGAGCCCCTGGTGTTCCCGGGCCGCCCGGCGCTGTACGCCTCCTACGACAACTGCCTCACCGTGGGCGAGCGGCTGGGGGACGCCACAGCGATCGCGCTCGGGGCGGGAACGCTCAACGACCTGAGCAAGCTGGCCTCGCACGAGCACGGCCGGCCCTACGCCGTGGTCGGCACGGCGGCGTCCATGGACGGGTACACCGGTTTCGGTGCGCCGATGGAGGCGGACGGCGTCAAGATCACCCGGCCCTGCCCCGCTCCGGCGGTGGCGGTGCTGGATCTGGACGTGGTGGCGGCCGCGCCGGGCTTCCTGACGGCGTCGGGGTATGGGGACCTGGCGGCGAAGATCCCCGGCGGCGCCGACTGGATCCTCGCCGACGTCACGGAGGTGGAGCCCATCGACACCGCCGTGTGGGGCATGGTGCAAGGTGGTGTCGCCATGGCGTTGGCCCGGCCGAGCGATCTGGCGGCCGGCGATCCGGACGCCTTCGCCGGCCTGGTCGAGGGGCTCGCGCTCTCGGGTCTGGCGATGCAGGCCTACGCCGGAACGCGACCGGCGTCCGGTGCGGAGCACTACTTCAGCCACCTGTGGGAGCTGGATCACCTGGGCGCCGACCTCGACCCGCCGCTGTCGCACGGGTTCAAGGTGGGTATCGGGTCGCTGGCGATGTGCGCGTTCCACGAGGTGCTGGTGGAGCGCGATTTCGCTGCCATCGATCTGGAGGCTGCCGCCGCAGCGCGGACGCCGTGGGACCGGATCGAGGCCGACATCCGCGACACGTTCACCGGGGCCCTGGCCGACAATGCGGTGAAGGAGACGCGGGCCAAGTACGTGACCGGCGATGATCTGGTGGCGCGGCTGCGCCCGCTGGTGGATGACTGGCCCTCGGTGCGCGAGCGGCTCCGGACCCAGCTCGTGACCAGCGCCGAACTCGCCGGCATGCTGGCCGCCGCCGGAGCCCCGTCGCGTCCGGAGGACATCGGCCTGACGGCGGCCGACGTCCGGGCGACGTTCCCACGCGCCATGTACTACCGCTCCCGGTACACCGCGCTCGACGTGGCCTGGGAGCTGGGGTTGTTCCAGGAGTTGGTGGACGACACCTTCACGCGCCTCTGGGTCTGAGCCCACCACCCTGCTGACCCGATCTCGGATCAGCCGATCGCCGCCGGATCGACGCGGAGCCGGACGGACCCCGGGGCCTTGCGCGACGAGCGCTCGGCCAGGTAGCCCTTCAGGGCGCCAACCAGCTCGGACGCCTCGGCCACCGGGGCCCGCAACGTCAGCCGCCAGGCGTCGTCCTCCGGCAAGGGCACGGGGCCGAAATGCTCCACCCCCGTCACCGGACGCCATGCCGCCTCCGCGTCGGTGAGCGCGGCCTGCGGACCGTCCAGCGTCACCAACCGCGCCGCGGGCGGAAAATGCGTCTCAAAGCGCTCGGCAAGCTCGCGCTCGGCGAACCCGGCCGGATCCAGGCGCACCAGCGCCTGCACGGCGCGGGCCTCCGGCTCCCCGACCACCGTCACGGTGCCGCCCTCGGCCGCCGGCCGCACCAGCGCGCACACCGCCAACCAGCGCCGCAACGCCTCCTCTGCGGCCCGCAGGTCGGGACGCCCCAGCATGAGCCCGGCGTCCATCAGCACCGCCGCCGCGTACCCCGCCGACGGGAACGGCTCGGCGCCCGGTGTCGCCAGCACCAGCGCCGGGGCGTCGTCCACCGCGTCCACCAGGTGCCCCGACCACGACGTCACCACCCGCACCTGCGGGAACGCCCGGCCCAGTTCTTCGGCCGTCCGCGTCACCCCGACCCGTGGCGCCCGCAGCCGCCCGTCACCGCACTCCGGGCACGCCCACACCCCCTCCAGTGGCCCGCACAGCGCGCACGCCACCGCGAATCCGTCCCGAGCCCGGTCACCCCGCAGCGGCTGGGAGCAGTTCGGGCACCGCGCCAGCGTCCGGCAGCGCTGGCACGCCAGCGCCGGGGCATACCCCGCCCGCGGCACCTGCAGCAGCACGGGTCCGGACGCCAACCCGGCACGGATCACGCCGAACACGTCCCTCGGCAATCGGGCGGCGTGGGCATCCGGATCGCGCTCCAGCGCACGGTCGGTGTCCGCGGCGACGCGCACCGCCGGGCCCAGCCGGCGCGCCTCCTGCGCCGGCACCCCCAGCGGCACCAGCCAGCCGCGCTCCACGAGGGCCTGCACCTCCGCCGTCCGCCCGAACCCCGCGAGCAACAGCGCGCACCGCTCCCGGGACGCCCGCAGCACGGCCACCTCTCGGGCGTGCGGGTAGGGCGCGCGCGGCTCGGCCAAGGAGTCGTTGCCCTCGTCCCACACCACCACCAGCCCCAGGTCGTGCACCGGCGCGAACACGGCCGCGCGCGTCCCGATCACCAGCCGGACATCCCCGCGCGCCACCGCCAGGAAGTTCCGGTACCGGGCCGCCGGGCCGGCGTCCGCAGCCAGCGTCGCGAAACTCCCCGCCCCCAACACGTCGGTCAACCGCGCCGACAGCCGGGCCAACGCGTCGGCGTCCGGCACCACGACGATCACGCCGCGCCCGGACGCCAGCGCCGCCCCCACCGCGTCGGTCAGCCCCCCGGCCCAGTCCCCCGGCCCCCCGAAGACGCCGACCGGGTTCCACACCGCGCGCAGCGGCTCGCCGCGCCGCACCCCGGCGAGATACCGCTCCCCCGCGGCCGAGCCACCCAGCACCCCCGGCAGCACCTCCCACCGGGGTTGCGGACGCTCCGGCGGCTCAGCCTTCTCGGTGGCGGCGTGCCGGGGCGGCACGGCCAGCCGCACGACGTCGGAGAACGTGCCGCCCCAGTGGTCGGCGACGGCTCGCACCAACCCCGCCACCGCCGGGCTCAGCACCGGCTCCGGTGACGTCACCCGCTCCAACGGCGCCAGCTTCGCGTCCACCTCGGTGGTGTCGGCGACCTCCAGCACCCAGCCGTCGCGCAGGCGTCCGGCGAACTTCACGCGCACCCGCACGCCAGGCGTCACGTCGGCGGCCATCGCCTCCGGCACGAGATAGTCGAACGGACGGTCCAAGTGGGCCAACGGCACGTCCACGGCCACGCGCGCGATGCGCAGGTGGTCGGGTTCGGTGGGCATGCACGCGATCCTAGGCTCAGACTCCGACAATCGGACGCCGGCGCCGATCCGCCCGCGGGCTCAGCCCCGGACGGCCGCGGCGAGGGCGTCCGCGCGGTCGGTCCGCTCCCAGGTGAACTCGGGCAACTCGCGGCCGAAGTGGCCGTAGTTGGTCGTCTTCGAATAGATCGGCCGCAGCAGGTCGAGGTCCCGGATGATCGCGGCCGGGCGCAGGTCGAAGGTCGCCAGCACGGCGTCGTTGATCTGCTCCACCGGCACCTGCTCGGTGCCGAAGCACTGCGTGTAGAAACCCACCGGGTGGGCGCGGCCGATGGCATAGGCCACCTGCACCTCGCACCGCTCGGCGAGCCCCGCGGCCACCACGTTCTTCGCCACCCAGCGCATCGCATAGGACGCCGAGCGGTCCACCTTCGACGGGTCCTTGCCCGAGAACGCCCCGCCCCCGTGGCGGGCCATGCCGCCGTAGGTGTCGACGATGATCTTGCGGCCCGTGAGCCCCGCGTCGCCCATGGGGCCGCCGATGATGAACTTGCCCGTCGGGTTGACGAACGTCTTCTTGTCACCAGAGGCGATCGCGTAGTCGGCCAGCACCGGGTTCACGACATTCTCGACGAGGGCCGACTTGATGATGCCGTCACGCCACGCGTCCTCGGTGTGCTGGGTCGACACGACGACCGTGTCCACCCGCACCGCCTGGTCGCCGTCGTACTCGATCGTCACCTGCGTCTTGCCGTCGGGCAGCACCCAGGGCAGAATCCCCTCGCGACGCACGAGGGCGAGCCGCTCCGACAGCCGGTGGGCGATGTCGATCGGCAGCGGCATCAGCGACGGCGTGTCGGTGCACGCGTAGCCGAACATGAGGCCCTGGTCACCGGCACCCTGCAGGTCGAGATCCTCCACCCCGGTGCCGTCGCGCGACTCCTCCGCCCGGTCGACGCCCTGCGCGATGTCGGGGCTCTGGTTGCCCAGCGACACCAGCACGCCGCACGACTTGCCGTCGAATGACGCCCCGGCGTGGTCGTAACCCGTCGCCAGGATCCGCTGCCGCGCGATGCCCGCGATGTCGGCGTACGTCTCGGTCGACACCTCACCGGCGACCACCACGGTGCCCGTCGTCACCAGCGTCTCCACCGCGACCCGCGACCGCGGGTCGTCGGCGAGCAGCGCGTCGAGGACGGCATCGCTCACGGAGTCGGCCAGTTTGTCGGGGTGGCCTTCGGTCACCGATTCCGACGTGAACAGACGGCTCAACGGTCCTTCTCCTTCTCCGACGCCACGACGGCGTCCCAGATGCGGTGGGCGATCACGGACTTGTCGCCGGCGGCCTCGCCCACGACGCCCTCGGCGGACACGATGACCACGCTGTTCTCCGCCCGGCCGAACACCGCGCCCCCGCTCACGTCGTTGCAGACGAGCAGGTCGCAGCCCTTGCGCGCCAGCTTGGCGCGGCCGAGCGCGACCAACGCGTCGGCCGACGCCGCGGTCTCCGCCGCGAAGCCCACGATCGTCTGCGGACGCGGCCGGTGACGGCTCAGCGTGGCGAGCACGTCGGTGGTCTGCACCAGGTCGATGCTCAGCCCGGCGTCGCCGTCCTTCTTGATCTTCCCCTCGCTCGGCCGCGCGGGGGTGAAGTCGGCCGGCGCGGCAGCCATGACGAGGGCGTCCGCCTCGCCGGCCAGGCCGGTCATGGTGTCTGCCAGGTCGGCGGTCGACGACACCCGCTGCACCTGCACCCCCGCGGGCAGCGCGGCGGTGACGTGCGCGGCCACCAGCGTCACCGTCGCGCCGCGCAGCGCCGCGGCGCGCGCCAGGGCGACGCCCTGCAAGCCGCTCGCGGCGTTGCCGAGAAAGCGGACGGGGTCGAGAGCCTCGTGGGTGCCGCCGGCGCTGACCACCACATGGCGGCCGTCCAGGTCGCGGCGCCGCACGGCGTCCACCGTGGCCGGGTCGTCCAGCAGCGAGGTCGCCACCGCGACGATGTCCACCGGCTCGGGCAGCCGCCCCGGGCCGGAATCGGCGCCGGTCAGGCGTCCGTCGGCCGGATTCATGACGATGACACCCCGCTCCCGCAGCGTCGCCACGTTGGCCCGGGTCGCCGGGTGCAGCCACATCTCGGTGTGCATCGCCGGCACCATGAGCACCGGGCAGGACGCGGTGAGCAGGGTGTTCGTCAGCAGGTCGTCGGCCCGTCCGGACGCCGCCCGCGCGAGCAGGTCGGCGGTCGCCGGCGCCACGACCACCAGCTCGGCCTGCCGGCCCAGCCGCACGTGGGGCACCTCGTGGACGTGCTCGAAGACCCCGGTCGCCACCGGACGCCCCGACAGGGCCGCCCACGTGGCCTCGCCCACGAACATCAGCGCGTTCGGCGTCGGCACGACCGTGACCTCGTGGCCGCCCTCGGACAGCCGACGGAGCACCTCGCACGCCTTGTAGGCGGCGATTCCCCCGGAGACCCCGAGGACGATGCGGCTCACGCTGGCGTCAGACGGCCGGCGCTCAGGCCAGGTCGTCGGGGTCGAACGGGTCGAACGAGAACTCGGGGTCGCTCTCGGCCGCGGCGCGGGCCTGCGCCTCGGCCTCGGGGTCGATGTCGCCGCACTCCAGCAGGTCGGAGTTGATCTCGCGCAGCGCGATCGTCAGCGGCTTCTCCTGCACGGTGGTGTCGACCAGCGGGCCAACGTTCTCCAGCAGGCCCTCACCGAGCTGGCTGTAGTACGCGTTGATCTGCCGCGCGCGCTTGGCGGCGAACAGCACCAGGCGGTACTTGGAGTCGACCTTGGTCAGGAGCTCATCGATCGGGGGATTCGTGATCCCCTCGGGAACATGCGTGCTCATTCAACCTTCTCGCAAATGTGGGATGGGGGGCTTGTGACTACAAGCCCAGCAAGCTTACCAGCTGCCCGACGGTGCCCTCGACATCGTCGTTGACGACCACGTGGTCGAACTCCTGGGCCGCGTCCAACTCCACCTTGGCGGTCTGCAACCGGCGCTCCACCTGTTCGCTGGTCTCCGTGCCCCGGCCGGCGAGGCGCCCCACCAGGGTGTCCCAGTCCGGCGGAGCCAGGAACACCGAACGCGCCTCCGGGAGCGCCTTGCGCACCTGGCGGGCCCCGGCCAGGTCGATCTCCAACACCACGACGCGGCCGGCGTCCGCCGCGCGACGCACCGGCTCCGCCGGCGTCCCGTAGCGGTGGCGGCCGTGCACGACGGCCCACTCGAGCAGGCCGTCGCCGGCGACGAGCGCATCGAAGTCGCTCTCGCTGACGAAGTGGTAGTGGCGGCCCTCGACCTCACCGGGGCGCGGCGGGCGCGTCGTCGCCGACACCGACACCCAGATCTCGGGGTGCGCGGCGACGAGGTGTGACACCACGGTTCCCTTGCCCACACCGGCGGGCCCGGAGATGACCGTGATGCCGGAACTCACTTGAATTCGGCCTTCAGGCCGGCCACCTGGTGGCGGCCGAGCCCGCGGACGCGACGGTTCGACGCGATGTCGAGCCGCTCCATGACCGCCGCGGCACGCTTCTCCCCCACGTGCGGCAGCGACTTCAGCAGGTCGACGACCTTGACGTGGGCGAGCACCTCGTCGCCGCCCGCGACGTCGAGCGCCTCGGACAGCGACAGGGCGCCGGTGCGCACCTTCGCCTTCAGGTCCGCTCGGACGCGGCGCGCCTGCGTCGCGGCCGCACGGGCAGCCTGGAGTTGTTCAGTGGTGAGCTGCGGAATGGACACGTCGGGCTCCGTCATGGTCGTTCTGGGGCTGTTCTGGCATCCCACCCGAAAGGGCGGGTACCCGAAAGGGTAGCAATCACTGTGCCCCGAAGGCGCGCGCCCGTGCCACGAGCGCCGACGTGTCGGGCCCGGCACCGAGGATGCCGCGCCCCACCATCGGCAAAACGTTTGCATACGCCGGCCCGAACAGGTCGGGCAGGTCCGCCACGGCACCGCCCTGCGCCCCGATGCCGGGCACCAGGATCGAGCCGTTGAAGTCGCCGACGTCGCACCCCAGCGAGTCGTGCGTCCCGCCCACCACCAGGCCGATCGCGCGCGTCCGAGCCGAGGTGTTGAGGGCCTTGGCGGCGTCGATGATCTCCTGGACCACCGACCCCTCCTGCCCCAGGGCGAGCTGGACGCCGGCCCCCTCCGGGTTCGACGTCCGGGCCAGCACGTACACACCCCGGTCGGACGCGATCGCCGCCTCGAACGCCGGCATGAGGGAGGCGAACCCCAGGTAGGGCGACAGGGTCACCGCGTCGCCGGCCAGCGGGGAGTCGTCGGTCAGGTAGGCCTGCGCGTAGGCGCGCATGGTGGAGCCGATGTCGCCGCGCTTGGCGTCCACGATCGAGAGCGCCCCGGCGGTGCGGATGTCGGCCAGCACACGCTCCAGCACGGCCACGCCTGCCGAACCGTACGCCTCGAAGAAAGCCGACTGCGGCTTGAACACGGCCACCGACTCCCCGAGCGCCGCGACCACGCCCCGGGCGCACTGCTCCAGGCCGGCCACCGACACGGGCAGCCCCCACGCCTGCAACACCCCGGGGTGGGGGTCGATGCCGACGCACAGGTTGCCCCGTTGGGCCGTGATCTCCTTCAACCGCTGCCGATACGTGGGCACGTGTGTCACCTCCTGGCGTTGATGCCGGCGATGAGCGCCGGCCCGGCGTAGACGAAGCCAGTGTAGAGCTGCACCAACGACGCGCCGGCGTCCAGCAGGGCGACGGCGTCGTCGGGCGTCATCACTCCGCCCGAGCCCATCACGGGCAGGTCGGTGTGCGCGGCCACGTGCCGCACCACGGCGCGGGCACGCTGCGTCAGGGGGGCACCCGAGAGCCCCCCGGCCTCGTGGGCGAGCGCCGCATCGGCCGGCGCCAGCCCGTCGCGCGACAGGGTCGTGTTGGTCGCGATGATGCCGGACGCCCCCGCGTCGGTGGCGGTGGCGAGCACCTCGTCGACCTGGCTCCAGCTCAGATCCGGGGCGATCTTCACGAACACCGGCACCGGCCGGGCGGCGTCGAGGGTGCGGGTCTCGGCGACCAGTGCCCCCAACAGCTCGGCGAGCGCGCCGCCGTCCTGCAGCGAGCGCAGCCCGGGCGTGTTGGGGCTGGACACGTTGATCGCCACGTAGTCGGCGTGCGGGGCGACCGCGCGCAGGGAGAACAGATAATCGCCGACCGCGTCGTCCAGCGCGGTGTCCTTCGACTTGCCGATGGAGATGCCGAGCGGGATGCCGGCCGGGCCGTTCTCCCGGCTGCTGTTCCGCACGATCCCGACCGACGCCAGTCGGGCGGCGAGGGCGGCGGCGCCGCCGTTGTTGAAGCCCATGCGGTTGACGAGGCCACCGGACGCCGGCGCCCGGAACATCCGCGGGCGTGGGTTGCCGGGCTGCGGCCGTGCCGTGACGGTGCCGAGCTCGGCGAACGCGAAGCCGAGGTGCTGCCAGGCGAGCGCGGCGCGGCCGTCCTTGTCCATGCCCGCGGCCAGGCCCACCCGACCGCCGAAGGTGATGCCGGCCACCTCGACCGGGTCGGACGCCGTGCGCGTCAGCGCGCCCACCGCGGCGCGGACGCCGGGGGTGTCCCCCAACCGGGCCAGGCCGGCAATCATGTCCTCGTGGATGCGCTCGGGATCCCCGCCGCGGGCGCGGAACAATACCGGCCGCAGCACCCGCCGGTACCCGTGGGCCACGACCGCGGCCCGGACGCCGGCGCTTCGGCCGGCGCGGCCGACGTCACCCGCTGAACCACCGACGTGCTCGGGGGAAGCCGGGGTCGCGGCTCGGAAGGACTCCGCGTGCGCGGCGATCGTCTCCACCAGCACGGCGGGATCGGCGTCGGCGGTGTCCACGGCGAGGGTGGCGAGGAGGGCGTAGGTGGCGCCGCGCTCGGCGAGCATGGCCTCGAGCCGCGCGACGGCGTCCGAACCGCTGAGCAACGGCCGGTTCGGGTCGTCGCCGACGCGGCGGGCGGCGGTGGCCGGGTCGGCCTGCAGCCACACCACCGGGTGGCCGGCGAGGGCGTCCGCGACGGCCGGCGTCATGGGGGCGCCCCCGCCCAGGCTCACCACGGCGTCGCCGGCGAGCGACTCCCGCGTGAGATCGCGCTCCAGCGCCCGGAAGTGGGCCTCGCCGTCGGTGTCGAAGATGGCGCGGATGCTGCGGGCCTCGCGGCGCTCGATCGCGGCGTCCACGTCGATGTGGGGCACCCCGAGGCGCTGCGCGAGCAGGGGGCCGAGCGTGGACTTGCCCGACCCGGAGAGCCCGATCAGCGCGACGGCGACCATGAGTGATGACTCCTTCTCACCGGGGGACGGGCGCACGCACCACACGTGCGCGAGCCTGGGGGAAACGCCGGAAAGCCTAGTCCATCGACAGGCGGGCCAAGATCGGCTTCAGCTCCGCGAGCGGCAGCTGCCCCGGCGCGGACGCCCGGCCGAGCATCGCGAACGTCGCGCACGAGCCGACCACCGGCGCCGCCATGCGCGAGAGGGCGCCGAGCTCCCCCATCGCCATCGTGATCACCGGGGTGGCGCGGTGCGCACTGGCCATCGTCCAGGTCGCGTCGAGCAGGGCCAGCACGTCGCCCGGGTCATGCGGCATCACGGCCGCCTTGACCACGTCGAAACCCCGGTGCTGCATCGCCGTCAACAGCGCGACGAGCGCGTCGGCGTCCGGCGTGGCGGCGAAGTCGTGCGCGCTGCCGATCACCGCGACGCCGGCCGCGCGGGCGGCGGCCAGCACGGCGTCGCCGGCCGCGACGTCGAACCGGTGCTCGACGTCGACCGCTTCCACCAGGCCCGCGGCGATCACGGCGGCGTGCAGCGCCACGTAGGCCTCGGGCGCGATGACCCGCGCGCCCCCCTCGGCCGCGGTGCGGAACGTGAACAGCAGCGGACGCCCGCCGAGCACGTCCACCACCGCCGCCGCCGCGGCCAGCACGGCGTCCGGCTGCGCGGAGCCGAAGCCGTCGACCCGCCACTCCACGATGTCGGGCCCGGCCGCGGCGGCCGCAGCGGCGGCGTCCACCAACTCGGCGGTGGTCTCGCCCACGATCGGAACGATCACCTTCACCGGGCCGCGCCCCAGCGTGACATCGCGCAGCGTCACCGGGGCGTCGGTCTCCGGCGCCCAGGACGCCCCGGCCACGCTCACCCCTCGGTCGCGCCGGTGAGGGCGGCGTTCCAGGACTGCAGTGAGCGGACGCCGATGCCGCCGGACTGCGCGGCCTCGATGCCCTGCACCGTCGCCGCCAGCCCCTGCACGGTGGTGATGCACGGGATGTCGCGCAGCACGGCCGCCGAGCGGATCGCCCAGCCGTCGCGGCGCGGCTCACCGCCCGCCCCGGCGCCCTGCGGGGTGTTGAAGATCAGGTCGATCTCGCCGCCAAGGATCGCCTCGAGCACGCTCTTGCGACCGTCCTCGGCCTCGCCGGCGTTGGCCTTGCGCAGCTCGGTGACCTCGATGCCGTTGCGTCGCAGCACCTGCGCCGTGCCGGCGGTCGCGACGATGGTGAAGCCGAGGTCGGAGAGCCGCTTGACCGGGAAGATGGCGTGCCGCTTGTCGCGGTTCGCGACCGACACGAACGCGGTGCCGCTCATCGGCAGCCCGCCGTAGGAGCCGGTCTGGCTCTTCGCGAAGGCCACGCCGAAGTTGCCGTCCAGCCCCATCACCTCGCCGGTCGACTTCATCTCGGGCCCCAGCAGCGACTCGACCGACGCGCCATCGGCCGTCCGGAAGCGGTTGAAGGGCATGACCGCCTCCTTCACCGCGATCGGCGCCCCCGCCAGCTCGGTCGCGCCGTCGCCGACGGCCCGCAGCACGCCGGCGGCGCGGAGGTCGTCGATCGACTCCCCCAGCATGAGCCGGGCGCAGGCCTTCGCCAGCGGCGTGGCCGTCGCCTTCGACACGAACGGCACGGTACGCGACGCCCGCGGGTTCGCCTCGAGCACGTAGAGCACGTCGGACTGCAGCGCGAACTGGATGTTGATGAGCCCCCGGACGCCCACGCCGCGCGCGATCGCCTCGGTGGACTGGCGGATCCGGTCGATCACGTCGGCGCCGAGCGTGATGGGCGGCAGCGAGCACGCGGAGTCGCCGGAGTGGATGCCGGCCTCCTCGATGTGCTCCATCACGCCGCCGAGGTACAGCTCGGTGCCGTCGTAGAGCGCGTCGACGTCGATCTCGATCGCATCGTCGAGGAACCGGTCGACCAGCACGGGCGCCTGCGGGGTGATGAACGTGGCCCGCTCGATGTACTCGGTCAGGCTCGCGTCGTCGTAGACGATCTCCATGCCGCGCCCACCGAGCACGTAGGAGGGGCGGACGAGCACCGGGTAGCCGACGCCGTTGGCGATCTCGATCGCCTCGGCGGCCGACTGCGCCATGCCGTACTTCGGCGCCGGCAGCCCGGCGGCGGTGAGCACGTCGCCGAACGCGCCGCGCTCCTCGGCCAGGTTGATCGCCTCCGGCGGGGTGCCGACGATCGTCACGCCGTTGTCCTTGAGCGCCTGGGCGAGCTTGAGCGGCGTCTGCCCGCCGAGCTGCACCAGGACGCCCGCGATCGGGCCCGCGGCCTGCTCGGCGTGGTACACCTCGAGCACGTCCTCCAGGGTGAGCGGCTCGAAGTACAGCCGGTCGGAGGTGTCGTAGTCGGTCGAGACCGTCTCGGGGTTGCAGTTCACCATCACCGTCTCGTAGCCGGCCTCACGCAGCGCGAGCGCCGCGTGCACGCACGAGTAGTCGAACTCGATGCCCTGGCCGATGCGGTTGGGCCCCGAACCGAGGATCAGCACGGCCGGCTTGGTGCGCGGCGCGACCTCGGTCTCCTCGTCGTAGGAGGAGTAGTGGTAGGGCGTCTTCGCCGCGAACTCGGCGGCGCAGGTGTCGACGGTCTTGAACACCGGCGTGATGCCGAGCGCCCAGCGGACGCCGCGGATCACGTCCTCGCTGCTGTGGCGCAGGGCGGCCAGTTGGGCGTCCGACAGGCCGGTCCGCTTGGCGCGGCGCAGCAGCTCCGGCGTCAGGGCGGGCGCCTCGGCGACGGCGTTGGCGACCTCGCCGATGAGCTGCAGCTGGTCGCAGAACCACGGGTCGATGCCGGTGGCCTCGTGGAGCTGTTCGGTCGTGGCGCCCAGGCGGATGGCCTGCATGAGCAGTGAGAGGCGGCCGTCCTGCGGGCGGGCCGCGGCGTCCAGCACGTGGTCCAGGCTGTCGGGCAGGTCACCGGTGAAGTCGAACGGCGCCTTCGGGTCCTCCAGCGAGCGCAGCGCCTTGTTGAGGGCCTCGGTGAAGTTGCGGCCGATCGCCATGGCCTCGCCGACCGACTTCATGTGCGTGGTGAGCGTGTCCTCCGCGCCGGGGAACTTCTCGAACGCGAACCGCGGCACCTTGACCACCACGTAGTCCAGCGTCGGCTCGAAGGAGGCGGGATAGAACAGGGGGGTGTCGGCGGGGGGTGTCCCCCCTCCGTGGGTGTCCGCGGGGGTCACCCCGCGTGACGTGATGTCATTGGGGATCTCGTCGAGGGTGTACCCGACGGCCACCTTCGCGGCGATCTTCGCGATCGGGAAGCCCGTGGCCTTGGACGCCAGCGCGGAGCTCCGGCTCACGCGCGGGTTCATCTCGATGACGACCATGCGGCCGTCGTCGGGATTGATGGCGAACTGGATGTTGCAGCCGCCGGTGTCGACGCCCACCTCGCGGATGACCGCGATCGCGACGTCGCGCATCGCCTGGTACTCACGGTCGGTCAGCGTCATCGCCGGCGCGACGGTGATCGAGTCGCCGGTGTGGACGCCCATCGGGTCGAAGTTCTCGATCGAGCAGATGATGACGACGTTGTCGGACCGGTCGCGCATCACCTCCAGCTCGTACTCCTTCCAGCCCAGGATCGACTCCTCCGCCAACACCTCCGTCACCGGGGACGCCGCGAGGCCGGTCGTGGCCATGGCGCGCAGCTCGTCCTCGTCGTGGGCGAAGCCCGAGCCCACACCCCCCATTGTGAAGCTCGGCCGCAGCACCAGCGGGTAGCCCAGCTCGCCGGCGGCGGCCAGCACCTCGTCGAGGGTGTGGCAGATGAACGAGCGCGCCGACTCCGGGTGGGCGCCCGGCACGTCGAGGCCGTTGACGATTTCCTTGAACTTCTCCCGGTCCTCGCCCTTGTGGATCGCCTCGAAGTTTGCGCCGATCATCTCGACGCCGTACTTGGCGAGCGTCCCGTCCTCGTGGAGCGCGACCGCGGTGTTCAGCGCCGTCTGCCCGCCCAGGGTCGCGAGGATCGCGTCCGGCCGCTCGGCCTCGATGACCTTCGCGACCATCGCGGGGGTGATGGGCTCGATGTAGGTGGCGTCGGCGAACTCGGGGTCCGTCATGATCGTGGCCGGGTTGGAGTTCACCAGGATGACCCGGAACCCCTCCTCGCGCAGCACGCGGCACGCCTGGGTGCCCGAATAGTCGAACTCGCAGGCCTGGCCGATGACGATCGGACCGGAGCCGATGACGAGGATGGACTCGATGTCGGTGCGACGGGGCATGTCAGTTCGTCTCCTGGTCGTCTGCACGGTGGTCGGCCATCACGGCGAGGAAGCGGTCGAACAGGTAGGCCGAGTCGTGCGGGCCGGCGGCGGCCTCGGGGTGGTACTGCACGCTGAAGCCTCGGACGCGCCCGCTCGCGTCGCGCAGTTCGAGGCCCTCCACCACGTCGTCGTTGAGGCAGACGTGGCTGACCCACGCCTCGCCCCAGCGGGTCGGCGTCCCGACGCCGGCCGGGGCGTCCACCGCGAAGCCATGGTTCTGCGAGGTGATCTCGACGCGTCCGGTGCGCAGATCCATCACGGGCTGGTTGATGCCGCGGTGGCCGTACTTGAGCTTGTACGTGCCGAAACCCAGCGCGCGGCCGAAAATCTGGTTGCCGAAGCAGATGCCGAAATAGGGCAGGTCGGCGTCCAGCACGTCGGTCAGCAGGGCGACCGCCTCGTCGGCCGCCGCCGGGTCGCCCGGGCCGTTGCTGAAGAAGACCCCGTCGGCGCCCAGCGCCGTGATGTCGGCCAGGGTGCTGCTCGCCGGCAGCACGTGCACCTCGATGCCGCGCCGGCTCATCTGCTCGGGGGTCATGGACTTGATGCCCAGATCCACCGCCGCGACGGTGAAGCGCTTCTCCCCCTGCGCCTCCCACACCACCGGCTCGTCGACGGTGACGTCGGAGACGAGGTTGGCCCCGGCCATCGGCGGCTGCTCGCGCACGCGCTCGAGCAGGGCGTCGGCGTCCAGATCGGTCGTGGAGATGCCGACGCGCATGGCGCCGCGCTCGCGGAGATGGCGGGTGAGCGCGCGAGTGTCGATCTCGGCGATGCCGACGACGTCCTGGGCGCGCAACACCTCGTCCAGGCTGCGGTTGCTGCGCCAGTTCGACCGGACGCGGCTCACGTCGCGCACGACGTAGCCGGCGACCCAGATGCGGCTCGACTCGTCGTCCTCGTCATTCCAGCCGGTGTTGCCGATGTGGGGGGCGGTCGCGACGACCACCTGACGGCGGTAGCTCGGGTCGGTCAGCGTCTCCTGGTAGCCCGACATGCCGGTGGCGAACACCGCCTCGCCGAACGTCTCGCCGGTGGCCCCGAAGGAAACCCCTCGGAACGCCCGGCCGTCCTCCAACACGAGGAGGGCGGGGGTGTCACTGTGGCTCGCCATGAGGGTGATCCTTCCCTATCGGGTCACGGGGCGGGTGCGTCTCCCGCCCCTTGGGCCGCCACCGGGGGCGTCCCGGCCTCGGCCGCGGGTGCGTCGTCGTCGGCGGCGGGTGCGTCGGCCACCGCAGGGGTGGCCTCGGCACCCTCGCGGTCGCGCGCCACGCGGGCGAGGAGCGCGTTGAGGAATCCGGGCGAGGTGGGGGTCGAGTACTCAGCGGCCAGGTCGACGGCCTCGTTCACCACGATGGCGGCCGGGGTGTCGGTGTGGGCCAGCTCGAACAACCCGATGCGGGCGAGGCAGCGATCCACCGACGGCATGCGTTCCACCGACCAGCCCTCGGCGAGGGCGTCCCGCAGGGTGGCGTCCAGCGCCTCCCCGTGATCGGTGACGCCCTGGACGATCTCGATCGTGAACGGCCGGACGGTCCGCTCGCCGAGCGCGATGCGGTCGGCGAGCATCTCGCGGGGGTCGGCACCGCGCACGTCCGCCTCGTACAGGATGTCGAGGGCGTGCTTGCGGGCCTTCCCGCGCGTGGTGTTCTGGCGGTTCTCGGTCACCCGCTGATCCGGCCGAGGTAGCTGCCGTCGCGGGTGTCGACCTTCACGCGGGTGCCCTGCTCCATGAACAGCGGCACCTGGATCTGCTTGCCTGTCTCGAGGGTGGCGGGCTTGGTGCCGGCGGAGCTGCGGTCGCCCTGCAGGCCCGGCTCGGTGTAGGTGATCTCGAGCTCCACGGACGCCGGCAGCTCGATGTAGAGCGGGTCGCCGTCGTGGGTCGCGACCGTGGCCATCTGGTTCTCGAGCATGTAGTCGGACGCGTCGCCCACCACCTCGTCGGCGATGGGGAGCTGCTCGTAGGTGCTCGTGTCCATGAACACATAGGCGTGGCCGTCGTGGTAGAGGTACTGCATCTCACGCTTGTCGACGTTCGCGCTCTCGACCTTGGTGTCGGAGTTGAACGTGCGGTCGACGACCTTGCCGCTCAGCACGTGCTTCAGCTTGCTGCGGACCACGGTGTTGCCCTTGCCCGGCTTGTGGTGCTGGAACCAGATGACCTGCCAAAGCTGGCCGTCCAGGTCGAGAACGGTGCCGTTCTTGAGATCGTTGGTGGAGATCGTGGGCATGCGGCGTCCCTTTCGACGTGCGTGTGGGTTCGGCGGACCATGCTACCCGGGCCAGCCCCCGGGCACGAAACGCCCTGCGGTACCGCGCCGCGATGCCGGACGACCCGCCCCGGGCGGCCCAGCCCGGCTCAGGCCTCGCCGCGCGTGGCGGTGACCGGCGGCTCGGCGCTCCAGGGGAAGGCGATCCACCGGTCGGTGTGCGCCCAGACATAGTCGGGGTGGCAGATCGTGGTCGGCTTGGCGTACAGCACCGCGCTGCGGGCCTCGGCCCCGACCTCGCGCAGCAGGTCGAGCACCAGCTCGAGCGTGCGGCCGGAGTCGACCACGTCGTCCACCACGAGCAGCCGCTTGCCGCGGATGTTCTCGGTGTCGAGCATCGGAGCCAGCAGCACCGGGTCGGGCAACGTCTCGTGCACGTCGGTGTAGAACTCGACGTTGATGGCGTCGGACAGCTTGCAGCCCAGCGCGTAGGACAGGCCGCCACCCGGCAGCAGTCCGCCGCGCGCCACGGCGATGATGACCTCCGGCGCGAAGCCCGAGTCGGCCACCTGGTGGGCCAGCTCGCGGCAGGCGCTGCCGAAGCGCTCCCAGGTCAGGACCTCCTTCTCGGGCAGGTCGGTCGAGTCCGCGTGGAAGGCCGTGGTCATGGATGAACGTTACTCGGCCGCGCCGATCAGGATCGGCCGGTCCGTGACCCGTCCGGTCGCGCCCACCACCCGGTGCACGAAGTCGAGCTTGCGGACGACCGGCTCCGGCAGCGTGAACGGGTAGAGGTCACGGCGTCCCATGGCGCGGCTGGCCCGGTTCAGCAGCAAGGAGAGCCAGTGCCAGTCGTCCACCATCTCCTCGGTGGACGCCTCCGCGTAGCTCACGCGGGGCACGACGTCGCGCTCCAGGACGCCGTCGGAGCGCTCCCCCTGCAGCACCACGCCGCCCAGCGCCACCGTCGACAGCGTGTCGGTGATGTGGAGGTAGTGGGCGAACGTCTCCGCGAAGTCCTCCCAGGGGTGCATCGTGGCGTATTCGGAGATGAACGACTCGTGCCAGTCCTCCGGGGCGCCCTGCGCGTAGTGCCGGTCGAGCGCGTCGCTGTAGGAGGCGCGCTCGTCACCGAACAGCGCGCGGCTCTCGCCGATGAAGTCGGTCTGTTCCACCAGCTTCCACTGGTAGTAGTGCCCCACCTCATGGCGGAAGTGGCCGAGCATCGTGCGGTAGGGCTCACCCAGCTGGACACGCAGCTTCTCCCGGTGGTCGTCGAGGCTCTCGGCGAGGTCGATCGTGATGACGCCGTTGGAGTGCCCGATCGTCACGTTCTCGCCGCTGGACTTCGACGACAGCAGGTCGAACGCCAGCCCGCCCTTCTGGTCGCGGAACGTCTCGACGGGCAACCCCAGCACCGCCAGCTGGACCAGCAGCCGCCGCTTGGGGCTGGACGCCTGCGCGAGCTTCTCCCAGGCGGAGTCCTGGTCGGCCTCCGGACGCCGGCGCACGACATGGCAGGCGAAGCACTCCTCGGTGTCGAGCGCCAGGTCGCGCAGCCAGTTGCAGTCCAGCCGGTCGCGCTGCGAGCACCACACCCAGCGGCCGTCGTCGGTCGTGGTGCCGGTGGGGCCGCACGTCACCATCGTGAGGCTCGGCGGGTGGAACCCCAGCTCGGCGCCGCACTGGCAGCACATCAGATCGTCGAGTTCGGCCACCTGGTCGCACCGGGGGCAGCGAAGGAGGATCATGCGGGCAACCGTAGCGCCAGGGGGGCTGCGAACGCAGCCTGACTAGGGCGGTTTGACCAGGGCAACGCCATTTCGCCGATCTCTGGGGACGGTCTGAGGGACGACGTCGACCCGGTGGACTGACCGGGAACGTTGATCAATCGTGGCGAGGACGGCCACGTGCCACAAGTCGTGTGCGGACGATGCCGGTTGTACTGGTGAAGCCAGGCCTGCATGGCGTCGCGGCGATCCTGCTCACTGCGGTGGCAGCGGGCGTAGGCCCACCGGCCACACACCACCCCAACGACGTCACCCTCGCCAACGGCATGCTCGCAAGCTCAGCGCCCTACCACCGGCCATCCACGCCTCCTGACCCAGAGACATGCGATCTCGTGCAGGGCTGGTCGAGGGGCCCGCGGCCTGGGCGTCGGCACGTGCCTCACCTATTTCCCCCGGGAGGTACTGCAAGAAGAGTTCCGGCCCGGGATTCTGAGGCGCCAACAACGTTCGACTCGGTGGCCTCAGTGCTTGTCCAGCGCGACGGCAGCGGTATCAGTGGACGCTTCCCGGGGGCAGGTAGAACGAAGGACGCGCAAACTCCGGTTACGCTGGTGGCGTGGATGACGCAGCCCAGCGACCAAGAGCGCCGTATGGGGGCCGAACACGAGAAGAGTACGCCGACTTACTTTGCGAGAAGCTGACCCCTCCGAGCTTGCGGTTCACCCTGGCTTTTGCGGGCTTGTTTCAGCTAACGCATGAGTTGCTGAAGTCAGCGATCTTGGACAAAGTTCGTGAGTACTATTGGAGGGGCTTCGACGGGTCCACGCAGCTCTACGATGAGGATGCATACACACGCGACGTGCTTGAGCCGTCGCTTCAGGGCGGACGACCGAACCGCTTCCGCGGATCGGTGGCGTGGCTCGTCAGAGCTGAGGCCATCACCTCAACTGAGGCAGACCGGCTGCAATCCATCTACTCGCATCGTCACGAGCTCACCCACGAGCTGGGCAAGTACCTCGTCGACATCGACAAGAATCCTGACCTTGACCTCTACGTTGAGGCCCTAGCCCTGCTTCGCAAGATCCAGAATTTCTGGGCCCAGATGGAGATCGACACGGGTGGGCTGATCACTTTGGAGGGGGAGGATATCGACGCAACTGCAGATGCAGCGGTACCCCTGAGTGCCTACCTCTTGGAGCTGTGTATCGAAGCAATTGACGAGAGCCGTGTATCCGCGCCAAACGCGCCTGATCCCTCAGGCACGCAAGAGAGACGGTCCTGAAGCTCCACCGGCAGGCACGGTCCACCATCAATAGGACCGGGTCCATGCGCGGCAGTTTCGGTTGTGCGCCTCCTTGTCGTGCGAAGTCGGGTGTGCGTTCGTGGCCCGCGACCGTGCCGCTGGCGATCAGGTAGGCGACCCGGTGGTAGCCGTGCCGAGCGATCGAGACGACGGCGTGGCTGTCGACGAAGCAGGAGCCGACATTTCCGGCATCGTCACCAGGGGCCATGGGGACGCGCACCCTCACCGCGGCAGTTTGAGGCGTTACGCGACGGCGTGGAAGGTGAGCTTGAGTCCAAGAGCTTCGCAGACCTTGAGGACGGTGGACCAGGTGGGGTTGCCGTTGTCGGACAGTGCTTTGTAGAGACCGTCACGGCTCATTCCGACTGTGCGGGCCAGTTCGCTCATGTTGCCCGAGCGGGCGATGACACCCAGGGCGCGGGGCACTGCGCTGGGGTCGTCGGCCGAGTCCTCCAGGGCGATCTGCAGGTATGCGGCGACGTCCTCGATGTTCTCCAGGTAGTCGGCCGGGTCGAAGCGGCGGAACTGCTCGGTGGTCATGATCCCTCCTCCTTGGTGTGCCATTCGGTCGCGAGCCGCTGTGCTGTGGCGATGTCGTTCGGCTGCGTGGACTTGTCGCCTCCGCACAGCAGGAGCACGACGCGGTTGCCGCGTTGTGCGTAGTAGACCCGATAGCCCGGTCCATAGGTCAGGCGAAGCTCCCAGACCCCGCGACCCACGCCCTTGACGTCGCCAGGATTGCCGTGGGTCAGACGGTCGATCCTGGACAGGATCCGCAGCCGACCTTCGCGGTCTTTCAGCTTGCGCAGCCACCTGTCGAAGTCATCGGTGCTGTAGACCTCGACCATGTGTCGATTTTAGTCGACACATGGTCCAACTGCAAGACTCAGGGCACATCCGGCCACCGGCACGATCGACCCGCGGCAAATGTGCGTGCGGGTGGCCGCCCGTCCGCGTGTTCGCGTTGTCAGTGCGGCCCACAAGCGAGTGTCTATGCGTGCACATTGTGCTGGATGGTGGCGACGCCTCCCCGGTCAGGGAGACCTTCGGGACCTGTCGCCGGCGTCAACCGGTCTGCCGGTCAGCGGCACTAGCTCGGGCACCCGGGGTCTCCACGCCGGGCGCGGACGTCGGCCACGAGGGTCTCCCGCGCCCGCGCGTGCGGCAGGCTGATCTCCTCCATCTGTGCGGCCAGCTCGGCACCACCGACGGTCCGCAGCCCGGCCACCGCGCCCTCGATGTCGGCGGGCGTCCGGTTCTGGTTCAACTTCGCCTTGGCCTCGATCCGGCTGATCGGCAGCTCCAGCCCGACGATGGCCCGCAGCATGCGCTCGAACGCGCCCGCTTCGACACGGCCAGCGTCATAATCAAAGCGCTCCGACATCTCCTCCACCGCCGCGCGCACCCACGCGGGGTCGTCGTGCACCACCAACCGCCCGTAGGCGTGCACGGTCACGTAGTTCCAGGTCGGGACGCCCGGGCTGGCCGCGTTCGAGGCGTACCAGTCGGCGTCGATGTACCCGTGGGGTCCCGCCAGGATCGCGAGCGCATCCCCCAGGCCGACGTCGCGCCACACCGGGTTCACCCGGGTCACGTGGAAGATCAGCGAGCCGAACCCCACCCCGTCCGGATCCGGCCGGTGCGTGAGCGGTAGCAGGGTGGCCACCGGCCCCGTCGGGTGCGCCGTCACCAGCTCCGCGGTCTCGGCGGAGGCGAGCAGGGCGCGGGTGCCGGCGTCGTCGAGCGCGAAGTGCTTCGGCGTGTACATCAGGCGGTGAGGTCGGCGTAGGCCGCCTCGAGCACCCGCTCATCCGGCGCCTCGGCGATGAAGGGCGCGGCCACGGCGTCCAACAGCACGAAGCGCAGCGCGGCGCCGCGGGTCTTCTTGTCGAGGTTCATCGTGGCGCGCAGTTCGGCGAAGGCGTCCGGCGCGTAGGTCAGCGGCAGCCCCACCGAGGCGAGGATGTCGGTGTGCCGGGCGACGAAGCCGTCGTCGGCGTGGCCCAGCCGCGCCGAGAGCAACGCGGCGTAGCGGACGCCGACGCTCACGGCGTACCCGTGGCGCCAGCGGTAGTGCTCGCGCCGCTCGATGGCGTGGCCGAGGGTGTGACCGTAGTTGAGCAGCTCGCGGCCCACCCGGCCCCCGACCGACGTCGCCTCCCGCAGGTCGCCGCTGACCACGGCCGCCTTCACCGCGATCGAACGCGTCACGGCCTCGGCCAACGCGTCGGACGCCGGGTCGCGCATCGCCGCCGGGTCGGCCTCGAAGAGCTCCAGGGTGCGCTCGTCGGCGATGAAGCCGTGCTTGACCATCTCGGCCAGGCCGCCGCGCAGGTCATCGGCCGGCAGCGTGCCCAAGAAGTCGAGGTCGCAGAACACCGCTGCCGGCTCCCAGAACGCGCCCACGAGGTTCTTGCCGTGCGGCAGATTGATGCCGGTCTTGCCGCCGACCGCGGCGTCCACCATGGCCAGCAGGGTCGTGGGAACGCTCACGTAGCGGACGCCGCGCAGCCAGCTGGACGCGACGAACCCGGCGAGGTCGGTGGTCGCTCCCCCGCCGAAGCCGACGATCGCGTCGCCCCGGGTGAAGCCCGCCTCGGCGAGCCGGCCCCAGAGGTCGGCCAGCACGGCGGCGGTCTTGGCGTCCTCCCCCGCGGGCACCTCCAGCAGGCTGACCTGCGCCGGAACGTCGGCGGTCAGCCGGCGCGCGGCGTCGGCCAGCACGGGCGGGTGCACGACGGCGACGCGGGTCGCCCCACCGAGGGCAGCGGGCAGGCCGGCGACGATGCCCCGGCCCACGGTCACGTCGTAGGGACGCTCGGCGTTGACCTGGACGACCGTCACGCCGCCACCCCCAGCAGCGCCACGATGTCGTCCACCACGGCGTCGGGGGTGCGGGCCGAGGTGTCGACGGTGTGGGTCGCGAGCGACCGGTAGACCGGCGTCCGCTCGTTGAGCAGGGCAATCAGGCGGCCGCGCAGCCCCACGGGGGCGCGCAACTCACTGCCGCCGTCGTCGACGCCGATGCGCTGCAGGGCGTGGCGGGCGTCCACCTGCAACCACACCACGGTGTGGGACGCCAGCGCCTCGGCCACCGCCGGGGTCAGCGGCGCACCGCCGCCCAGGCTCACGACGCCGGGACGGGCGAGCAGCGTGAGGGTGGCGTCGCGCTCGATCGCGCGGAACGCCGCCTCGCCGTCGGCGGCGAACAGGTCGCGGACGCGGCGTCCCTGCGCCGCCTCGATCCACTGGTCGACGTCGACGAAGTCCAGTCCCAGCCGGGCCGCCAGCAGGGGCCCGACCGTGCTCTTGCCCGCGCCGGGCGCGCCGATGAGGGCGAGCGTGCTCACGCCAGGCCCCGCTCGGCGAGCCGGGCGAGGTAGGCGGCGTGGTTGCGGGCGGTCTCGGCCACCGAGTCGCCGCCGAACTTCTCCAGGCACAGCTCGGCCAGCACCAGGGCGACCATGGCCTCCGCCACCACCCCGGCGGCCGGCACCGCGCACACGTCGGAGCGCTGGTGGTGGGCCTGCGCGGCCTCGCCGGTGGCGACGTCGACGGTGCGCAGCGCGCGCGGCACAGTGGCGATCGGCTTCATCGCGGCCCGGACGCGCACCATTTCACCGGTGCTCATGCCGCCCTCGGTGCCGCCGGAACGGTGCGACAGTCGCCGGATGCGTCCGTCGTCGGTGGCCATCTCGTCGTGGGCCAGGCTGCCGCGGGTGCGGGCCAGCTCGAACCCGTCACCCACCTCGACACCCTTGATGGCCTGGATGCCCATGAGCGCGCCGGCCAGGCGGGCGTCCAACCGCCGATCCCCCGACGCGTGGGAGCCGATGCCCACGGGTAGCCCGTGCACCACCACCTCGACGACGCCGCCGATGGTGTCCCCCTCGGCCTTGGCCGCGTCGATCTCGGCGAGCATGCGGGCCGAACTGGCTGCGTCGAAGCAGCGCACCGGGTCGGCGTCGATGGCGTCACGGTCGGCCGCCGTCGGCAGGTGTTCCCCGTCGGACGCGACCGGCCCGATCTCGACGACGTGGCTCACCAGGGTCACCCCGAGCGCCTGCTCGAGGAAGTTCGAGGCGACCCGCCCGATCGCGACGCGGGCCGCCGTCTCCCGCGCCGAGGCACGCTCCAGGATCGGCCGAGCCTCGTCCCAGTCGTACTTCTGCATGCCGGCCAGGTCGGCGTGGCCGGGCCGCGGCCGAGTCAGCGCCGCGTTGCGGGCCTGGGCGGCGAGCACGTCGGCGTCCACCGGATCGGACGCCATCACCGTCTCCCACTTGGGCCACTCGGTGTTGTCGACCATGATCGCGATCGGCGAGCCCAGCGTCTCCCCGTGCCGGACGCCGGCGAGCAGCGTCACGGCGTCCGCCTCGAACTTCATGCGCGCACCCCGGCCGACGCCGAGCCGGCGCCGCGCCAGGGCCTCGGCGACGTCGTCGGACCTCAGCCGGACGTGGGCGGGGATTCCCTCGATGGTCGCGACGAGCGCGCGGCCATGGGATTCCCCGGCCGTCAGGTATCGGAGCATGGGATTCAGCCTTTCCGGGGGCTCACTGGCAACGGCCGGGTGCCTGCGTCTGGCACCACTCCTGCAACTTGTTTACCGAGGCCTGGTGCGCCTCGTAGGTGTCGTTGAACTCGGTCTCCCCCGTGTCGAGGTTCACGACCACGAAGTACAACCAGTTGCCCTCGGCCGGGTGCAGCGCCGCGTCCAGGGCGTTGCGCGACGGGGACGTGACCGGCCCCGGCGGCAGGCCGGTGTTGAGGTAGGTGTTGTAGGGCGAGTCGATCGCCCGCTCCGCGTCGGTGGTGAACACGCGCCCGGTGATGTTGTTGGCGTAGGCGATGGTCGCGTCGGACTGCAACGGCATGCCTTCGGCCAGGCGGTTGTAGAACACGCGCGCGACGCGGTAGCGATCCTCCTGCCGGTTGGCCTCCCGCTCCAAAACGCTGGCCATGATCAGCGCCGTGTAGGGATTCTCAGCGGGCGACGCCGCAGCCTGGTTGGCGAAGTCGAGCTCGTTCGCGACCGTGGAGAAGTGGGTGGTCGCCAGCCGCGTCACCGACAGGGCCGTCCGGTCCGTCGGCAGCTCGTAGGTGTCGGGGAACAGGAATCCCTCCGCATTGTCGGCCGGCGCCCACTCGGGCAGGCCGAGCTCGGCGATGCGGTTCGTGACCACCTCGGTGAACTCCTCGGCGGGGATGCCGGTGGCCTCCGCCATGAGCGCCACCTGCTCGGTGAGCCGCTGCCCCTCGCGGAACTGGATCATGTCGCGCACCTGGAAGGCCGGATCGAGCAAGCGCTCGAAGGCAGCCGCCGCAGGCATCCGGGTCAGCATGCTGTACGTGCCGGCCTGGACGCGGGCCGCGTCCTCCGAACGGGAGTTCGCGACGCGAACGAACGTGTCGGCCGAGCTGACGACGTCCGCCTCCGCGAGCAGATCGCCGATCTGACGCATGGTGGCGCCGGTGGGGATCTGGATCTGGACCTGCTCGGCGCCCTCGCCCTCGTAGTCCTCCGCGGTGCGGAACTCCTGCCAGGCGTCCCACGCCCGGGTTCCGACGAACCAGAGCCCGCCGAAGACCACCGCCAGCGCGACGGCCACGGCCACCCACCCCCGCAGGTAGTGCCAGATCTCCTTGCGGTTCCACTCGCCCGTCTCCGGGTCGCGCAGGCGACCCGGCTCGACCCGACGTTGGCGCTCGGTCATTCCGGCGTCCTTTCGTTGATGGGCTCCCCGGCGCGACGTCCGGTGGCGCGCTCAGTGTCCAGGGCTGCGTTCAAGATTGCCACGGCGGCCGCCTGATCGATGACACCGCGCTGCTGGCGCGCCGTCCGTCCCGCCGCGCGCAGCTGGGCGCTCGCGGTCACCGTGGTCAGGCGCTCGTCCACGAGCCGGACGTCCACCTCCGGGAACTGCGCGGCCAGCCACGCCGCGCTGTCGCGCACGAGCCTGGCGTTGACGCCCTCATGTCCGTTCAGATGTCGCGGCAGCCCGAGCACGAAGCCGGTGGGCTCGTACTCGGCCACCAAGGCCCGCAGCCGCGCCAACACCTGGCCGCGGTCGCGCGCGTTGAGCGTCTCGACGGGGTGCGCCAGGGTGCCGCGCGCGTCGCACGCGGCCACGCCGATGCGCGCCTGCCCCCAGTCCAGCGCCAGACGGACGCCCTGGATCGGGGGCGCGGCGTCGGGCCGGGCCGCGTCGGCGTCGCTCATGCGGTCAGAGCGGTGCGGACGGCCGCGAGCGCACGTTCGGCGCCGGAGGCGTCCGTGCCGCCACCCTGGGCTAGGTCATCCGAGCCGCCGCCGCGGCCCCCGAGCTCGGCCGCGGCCGTGCCCACGAGCCGGCCGGCCTTGGCGCCCCGCTCCCGCGCCGCCGCGGTGGTCGCCACCGTGACGACCGGCTTCGCGTCGCCGCCGACGAGCGCCACGACGCCCGCGGCGTCGCCCAGTCGGGCGCGCAGGTCGACCGCGAGGGTGCGCAGGTCGCCGCCGGCCGTGCCGGGCAGGTGCCGGGCGACGAGCCGGTACCCGCCGGCGTCCGTCGCGGCGGCCAGCATCGCGTCGGCGTTGCCGAGCAGTTCCTTGGCGCGCAGGTCGGCGATCGTCTTCTCCGCGGCCTTGAGCTGGGCCAGCAGCTTCTCGACGCGATCCTCCAGCTGGTCGGGCTGGGTCTTGAGGGTGTCGCTCAGGGTCGCGACGAGGGCGCGCTCGGCGGCGAAGGACGCGAAGGCGTCCGCGCTCACCAGCGCCTCGACGCGGCGGATGCCGGAGCCGACCGAGCCCTCGCCCACCAGGTTGACCAGCCCGATCTGCGCGGTGGAGGCCACGTGCGTGCCGCCACACAGCTCGCGCGACCACGGGCCCGCCAGCTCGACCATGCGGACGACGGCGCCGTACTTCTCGCCGAACATCGCCTGCGCGCCGAGCGCGCGCGCCTCGTCGAGGGCCATCTCCTGCGCGGTGACGGCGAAGTCGTCGCGGATCGCCGCGTTGACGATGCTCTCCAACTCGTTGCGCGCGCCGGCCGAGAGGCCCTGGGCGGCGTTGAAGTCGAACCGCAGGTAGCCCGGCTTGTTGTAGGAACCGGCCTGGTGCGTGCCCTGGCCCAGCATCTGGCGCAGCGCCGCGTTCACGACGTGCGTGGCGGTGTGGGCCTGGCAGGCGCCGAAGCGCGCGGCGGCATCCACCTGCGCGAACACCTCCGCGCCCGCCTCGAGCTCGCCCTCGTTCACCCGCGCGGTGTGGACGACCAGCCCCGGCACGGGCCGCTGGACGTCGAGCACCTCCAGCTCGACGCCGTGGGCGGTGAGGAGGCCGCTGTCGGCGTCCTGGCCACCCGCCTCGGCGTAGAACGGCGTCTCGTCGAGGACGACCTCGACCAGCTCGCCGGGCCGCGCCGCGGCCACGAGCTGCCCCTCACGGACGATGCCGCGCACCGTCGAGGCCACCCCGAGCTCGGTGTAGCCCAGGAACGGCGTCTCGCCGGCCTCGCGCAGGCCCCGGTACGCCTCGGTGTTGACCGCGCCGCCCTTCTTCGCCTTGGCGTCCGCCTTCGCGCGCGCCTTCTGCTCACCCATGAGGCGGCGGAACTCCGCGGCGTCCACGGCCAGGCCCGCCTCGGACGCCATCTCCAGCGTCAGGTCGATGGGGAAGCCGTAGGTGTCGTGCAGCTGGAACGCCTTGGCGCCGGCCAGCGTCGTCTGGTGGGCTGCCTTCGCGTCCGCCACCGCGACATCGAAGATCTGGGTGCCGGAGGCGAGCGTCCGGCGGAAGCTCTCCTCCTCCGCGTAGGCGGACGCCGACACGCGCTCCCACTGCTCGCGCACCTCGGGGTAGCTGGTGGCCATCAGGTCACGGCTCACCGGCAGCAGGGTGGGCAGCACCGGATCGGCCACCCCCAACAGCCGCATCGAGCGCACCGAGCGGCGCAGGAGGCGTCGCAGCACGTAGCCGCGCGCCTCGTTGCCGGGCGTGACACCGTCGGTCATCAGCATCAGGGCGCTGCGCACGTGGTCTCCCACGACGCGGAGCCGGACGTCGGCGTCCGCGTCGTCGCCGTACCGGATGCCGGCCAGCTCGGCCGCCCGCTCGATGACGGGGAAGATCTCGTCGATCTCGTACATGTTCGCGCGGCCCTGCAGCAGGTAGGCGATGCGCTCCAGACCAGCGCCGGTGTCGATGTTGCGGCTCGGCAGCGGGCTGGCGATGTCGAAGTCGTCCTTGGCGCGCACCTCGGCCAGGTCCTCGGTCTGGAACACCAGGTTCCAGATCTCCAGGAACCGGTCCTCGTCCACCACCGGGCCGCCATCGGGGCCGAACTCCGGCCCGCGATCGATGTAGATCTCCGAGCAGGGGCCGCCGGGGCCGGGGACGCCCATGTGCCAGTAGTTGTCCTTGAGGTTGCGCCCCTGGATGCGCTCGTCGGGGATGCCGACCGAGCGCCACAGCTCGCGCGCCTCGACGTCGCCGTCGGGGTAGTCCGGGTGGTGGCCCGGCCCGAGCACCGTCACCCAGACCTTCTCGGGGTCGAAGCCGAGCCCGCCCTCGTCCTGGGAACCCGTGACGAGCGACCACGCCATCTCGATGGCGCCGGCCTTGAAGTAGTCGCCGAAGGAGAAGTTGCCGAGCATCTGGAAGAACGTGCCGTGGCGGGTGGTCTTGCCGACGTCCTCGATGTCGAGGGTGCGGACGCACTTCTGGCACGACACGGCGCGCGGCGCGGGCGCGGGCTCGTCGCCGACGAAGTAGGGCTTGAACGGCACCATGCCGGCGTTGACGAACAGCAGCGTCGGGTCGGGGTAGACCAGGGACGCCGAGGGGATCAACAGGTGCTCCCGGGCGACGAAATGGTCGAGGAAGCGGCGCCGGATCTCCGCGGTCTTCATTCGAGGCGTCCTCTTTCGGTGGTGGTCAACAGACCCATCAGTTCGGTGTGCTTCGCGCGGCGGGCGCGGGCGTCGGTGGTGGCGAAGTCAGCCACCCAGGCGCGGGGGCGGACGGCTGCGACCAACCCGGCGATCTCCCCGACACTCATGGCACGCAAGCCTAGTGCACCGGCCTCAGTCGTCGACCGCACGCCCGAGCAGGGCGCGGATCGCCCCCAGCCGCTCGGCGATCAGCGCCTCGTTGCCGTGATCGGTGGGCGTGTAGTAGCGGGCGGACGCGAGGTCGTCCGGCAGGTACTGCTGCGATGCCACGCCGTGAGGAAAGTCATGGGCGTACCGGTAGCCCTGCCCGTGGCCGTGCTGCTTGGCGCCCGCGTAGTGCGCGTCGCGCAGGTGCGCCGGCACTGCGCCGCCGCGGCCGGCCTGCACGTCGGCGCTGGCCGCGCCGATGGCGGTGGTGACCGCGTTCGACTTGGGTGCGGTGGCGCACGCGACCACCGCGTGGGCGAGCGTGAGGCGTCCCTCGGGCATGCCGATGAGCTGGACGGCCTGCGCTGCGGCCACGCACGTGGTGAGCACCGAGGGGGCTGCCATGCCGATGTCCTCGCTGGCGAGGATGATGAGGCGGCGGGCGATGAAGCGGGGGTCCTCGCCGCCCTCGAGCATGCGGGCCAGGTAGTGCAGCCCGGCGTCCACGTCGGAGCCGCGGATGGACTTGATGAAGGCGCTGATGACGTCGTAGTGCTGGTCGCCGTCGCGGTCGTAGCGCAGGGCGGCGCGGTCGACGGCCAGCTCGACGGCCTCGCCCGTGATCGTCGTGCTGCCCAGGGCGGACGCCGACGCCGCGGCCTCCTCGAGGTACGTCAGGGAGCGCCGGGCGTCGCCGCCGGCCAGGCGGACGAGGGTGGCGCGGGCGTCCGTTGCCAGCGTGTAGGGGTCGCCCTCGGGCGTGCGGAGGCCCCGCTCGTCGGTCAGGGCCCGCTCCAGCAGCCCGGTGATGTCGTCGTCGGTGAGCGGCTTGAGGGTGAGCAGCAGCGAGCGGGAGAGCAGCGGGGAGATGACGGAGAACGACGGGTTCTCCGTGGTGGCGGCGATGAGCGTGACGAGGCGGTTCTCGACGGCCGGCAGCAGGACGTCCTGCTGGGCCTTGTTGAAGCGGTGCACCTCGTCGACGAACAAGACGGTGCCGCGGCCGCGGGCCAGCTCGCGCTTGGCGGCGTCCAACTCGGCCCGCACCTCCTTGACGCCGGCGGTGACACCCGAGAGCTCCACGAACCGTCGGTTGGTGGCGCGGGAGACCACCGAGGCGATCGTCGTCTTGCCCACCCCCGGGGGGCCCCAGAGAAAGACGCTCATCGGCTGGCCGTCCGCGAGGCGGCGCAGCGGCGAGCCGGGCCCGAGGAGGTGCTGCTGGCCGACGATCTCCTCCAGGGTGCGCGGGCGCAGGCGCACCGCCAGCGGGAGGTGCTCGTGGGCCGCGCCGGACAGTGATCCCCCCGTGCGCCCCGCGACGCCGGCGGGTTCCGGATCAGGGTTGCCGAAGAGGTCGCTCACCTCCCCGACGCTACCCTGCCTTGTCGGGGCACCTACGGTGGAAGGCATGAACAAGAAGTCACTCGCAGCAGCGACCATTGTCCTCGGCATGGCCGTCACCGGCTGCGCCTCCTCAACCTCCGACACCGCTCCCGCGGCCAGCACCCAGCCGGTCGTCACGGATGCCGCCACCACCCCGGCCACGACGCCGACCGCCGATTCCACGGCCGGCGCCACCGACGCCGACGCGCACAACGCGGCCGCCACGGCCGCCATCGAGACCGCTGAGGCCCAGCTCGACGGCCGCGTGGTCGACCTCGAGTGGGACGACGCGCTGGTGACGGACGACGCCCACTGGGAGCTGGACGTGCTCGTGGGTGACCAGCTCCACGAACTCCAGGTCTCCGGTGACGGCACCGCCGTCACGCGCACCGACGACGACCCCGACACCATCGACGCCGGCGACGTCGCGTCGTACGAGGCCGCCTCGGTGACCATCACGCAAGCCATCGAGACCGCCCTGGCCGAGCGCCCCGGCACCGTCACTGACGTCGAGTTCGACGAGTCCGACGTCGAATGGGAGGTCGAGATCGACGGCGACGGCCTGACCGACGACGACATCGTCGTGGACGCCCAGACCGGCCAGATCGTGCCCTGACCCACGCGCGCTGACGGGCCGAGCCCATGGGGCGGCTCGGCCCTCAGCGGCGGGGATCGACCAGCACCACGCCGCGCGAGGCAGCGTTGCCCAGGCGCGGCAACGCCGCGGCGGCTTCGGCCAGCGTGAGCGGCTCCCCCGGTGCCACCAGGGCGCCGAGGTCGAGCCGGCCGTCCGCCACCCAGGCCAGCAACTCGGCGTACGCGGACGCCGCCATGCCGTGGCTGCCCAGCACATCCAGCTCCCGGGCGATGACCGGACCCATCGGCACCGGCGTCGTCGCGTCGGGCAGCAACCCGATCTGCACGTGACGCCCCCGCCGCCGCAGGGACGCCAGCGAGCCGGCCAGCGCCTCGGGCGAGCCGAGGGCGTCCACCCCCACGTGCGCACCACCGCCGGTGAGCTCGGGGGCACAGGCGAGTTCGGCCGGTGAGAGCGTGATCTCGGCGCCCAGCTCGCGGGCCCGCGTCCGTGAGGCGTCCGCGACGTCGACGGCCACGACCCGCGCGCCCGCGGCCACCCCGATCGCGACGGCCGCGAGCCCCACACCCCCGCAGCCGATCACCAGGAGCCACTCCCCGGGGCAGACCCTGCCGCGGTGCACCACCCCGCGGAACGCCGTCGCCACCCGGCAGCCCAACCCCGCGGCCTCCCGGACGCCCACCGCGTCCGGCAGGCGCACGAGGTTGGTCTCCGCGGCGTGGACGACCACGCGCTCGGCGAAGCAGCCCGGATCGCTGAAGCCCGGCTGACGCTGGTGCGGGCAGACCTGGCCGTCGCCGGCGGCGCACGTGGGGCAGTCCCCGCACGCCTGGACGAACGGCGCGGTCACCCGCTCGCCGAGCGCGAAGCCGGTGACGCCGTCGCCCAGCGCGGCGATCCGGCCGGCAAACTCGTGGCCGGGCACGTGGGGGAAGGCGGCGATGTCGGCGTCGTGGCCCTGCCAGCCGTGCCAGTCGCTGCGGCAGAGCCCGGCCGCCTCCACCGCCACGACGACCCCGCGTGGCGGCGGCGTCGGCTCGGCGATGTCGGAGACGATGATGCTGCCGCCGAAGCGGTCATAGGTGAGCGCGCGCACGCGTCCATCCTGCCGCGCGTCCACCGGTGGCGCGGTGGTGCTGAGGTGCATGGACTTGCTTTAGAGCTATCTTCGATATATCGTTAGTGACATCTCCTGACGAAAGGACATCCCCATGGAGTACGCAATGAACCAGCCCTGGTGGCTGGGCATGACCGATGATGACGGCCGCGAGCGCGGCCGCGACGGACGCCGCGGCAAGCGGCGTGGCCGGGGCGAGCGCCCCGACGACGAAGGACGCCCGCGCGGGCGCCGCTGGGGCTTCGGCCCCCAGGCGAACATGGGCCACGAAGGTCCCGAGGGTCACGGACGCCGCCCCGGCGGGTTCGGCCCCGGCGGGCCGGGCGGGCCCGGCGGACACGGGCCGATGGGGCCGGGTGGCCCTGGCGGGTTCGGCCCGGGAGGCCCCGGTGGGCCCGGTGGGTTCGGCCCGGGCGAGCACGGCCCGATGGGCCCCGGCGGGCCAGGACGCGGCGGCCGTGGCCGAGGACGGGGCCGGGGTGGCCGCGCCCGGCGCGGCGACGTCCGCCAGGCCATCTTGGCGCTGCTCACCGAGCAGCCCATGAACGGCTACCAGATCATCACCACCCTCGCTGAGCGGACCCAGGGGCTCTGGAAGCCCAGCCCGGGCGCGGTCTACCCCGCCCTGGCCCAGCTCGTCGACGAGGGCCTCATCACCGAGACCGAGGTGGACGGCCAGCGCGCCTTCACCCTCACCGAGGCCGGCCGCGAGCCCGCCGAGAACGCCGACAAGCCGTGGGAAGCGGTCAACGCCGAGGCCCAGGCTGCCGAGGCCGCGTTCGACCCGACCGCCTGGCAGGCCTACCAGACCCTCGCCACCGCGGTGCAAGCCGTCTCCCAGACCGGCACGCCCGAGCAGGTCGCGCGCGCCGCGTCCGCGCTGGGCGAGGCCGAGAAGGCGATCTACCGCCTGCTCGGTGAGCCCGAGGACGCCCCGACCGAGTGACGCAACGCACCAAGGCCGCCCCGGGGCATTCCCGGGGCGGCCTTGATGCTGGGTGCGGCCTTGATGCTGGGTGCGCCCTCGCCGAGCGCGGCCCAGCTCAGCTGGCGGGAGCCTCGGCGTCCGCCTGCTTCTTCTTGTCCGCGGGACGGGCGTCCACACCGGCCTCACGCCGCTGCTGCGGCGTGATCGGCGCGGGCGCCTGGGTGAGCGGGTCGTAGCCGTTGCCGGTCTTCGGGAACGCGATGACCTCGCGGATCGACTCCGCACCCGCGAGCAGGGCGACGATGCGGTCCCACCCGAACGCGATGCCGCCGTGGGGCGGCGCGCCGAACTTGAAGGCGTCGAGGAGGAAGCCGAACTTCTCCTGCGCCTGCTCCTCGTCGATGCCCATGATCGCGAACACGCGCTCCTGGACGTCGCGGCGGTGGATACGGATCGACCCGCCGCCGATCTCGTTGCCGTTGCACACCATGTCATAGGCCCACGCCAGCGCGTTGCCGGGGTCGGTGTCGAAGGTGTCGACCTCCTGCGGCGCGGTGAACGCGTGGTGGACGGCCGTCCACGCGCCCTCACCGACCGCGACGTCACCCTCCGCCGTCGCCTCGTTCGCGGGCTTGAACAGCGGGGCGTCCACCACCCACAGGAAGCTCCAGCTGCCGGGCTCGATGAGGCCGCACCGCTCGGCGATCTCGTTGCGGGCCGCCCCGAGCAGGTTCTGCGACGCGGTGCGCGCACCGGCGGCGAAGAAGATGCAGTCGCCGGGCTTCGCACCGGTGGCCGCCGCGAGACCGGCGCGTTCGGCGTCCGTGATGTTCTTGGCGACCGGCCCGCCGAGCTCGCCGTCCTCGCCGACCGTGACGTAGGCCAACCCGCGGGCGCCGCGCTGCTTGGCCCACTCCTGCCACGCGTCGAACGTGCGGCGCGGCTGGGACGCCCCACCCGGCATGACGACCGCGCCGACGTAGGGCGCCTGGAACACCCGGAACGGCGTGTCGGCGAAATACTCCGTGAGCTCGGTGAGCTCGAGGTCGAAGCGCAGATCGGGCTTGTCGGAGCCGTAGCGGTTCATCGCGTCGGCGAACGTCAGGCGCGGGAACGGCGTCGTCAGCTCGACGCCGATGAGCGACCACACCTCGGCGGCGATGGCCTCGCCGAGCGCGATGACGTCGTCCTGGTCGACGAAGCTCATCTCGATGTCGAGCTGGGTGAACTCCGGCTGGCGATCGGCGCGGAAGTCTTCGTCGCGGTAGCAGCGCGCGATCTGGTAGTACCGCTCCATGCCGGCCACCATGAGCAGCTGCTTGAACAGCTGGGGGCTCTGCGGCAAGGCGTACCAGCTGCCCGGCGCGAGCCGCGCGGGCACGATGAAGTCGCGCGCACCCTCGGGCGTCGAGCGCGTCATGGTGGGCGTCTCGATCTCGACGAAGTCGCGCTCGCCCAGCACGCGGCGGGCGGCGGCGTTGACCTGGCTGCGCAGCCGGATCGCCGCGGCGGGGGCCGGACGCCGCAGGTCCAGGTAGCGGTAGCGCAGCCGCGCCTCCTCGCCGACGTTGATGCGCTCGTCGATCTGGAACGGCAGCGGCGCGGACGGGTTGAGCACCTCGAGCTCGCTGATCGCCACCTCGATCTCGCCGGAGGGCAGATCGGGGTTCGCGTTGCCCTCGGGGCGGGCCTCGACGACGCCGGTGACCCGGATGCAGAACTCGTTGCGCAGGTCGTGCGCGCCCGAAGAATCGAGGATCTCGTCCCGCACCACCACCTGGGCGACGCCCGAGGCGTCCCGCAGATCGATGAAGGCGACCCCGCCATGGTCGCGGCGCCGGCCCACCCAGCCGGCGAGGGTGACGGTCTGTCCGACATCGGTGGCGCGCAGGGTGCCCGCCTCGTGGGTCCGCAGCATGACGCAGTCTTCCTTTCTCAGCCCCGCATAGACGGTGCGGGCGCAACGCCGACCATCCTAGCCCGGACGCCGGCGTCCACCCCGCACGCCCTGCCCCGCCGTCCGCCCCAGCCGGAGTGCCCCGCCGAGCGCCCGGACCGTGTGCGGGGGTTGCCACTGGGCATTTGGACCCGAGGAAATGGCGCCATGGCGCCATTTCCTCGGGTCCAAATGCCGTGTGCGGGGCGTCAGGCGTCGTCCTGGGGCACCGCGAACTCCTCGGGCTCCCCCAGCTCGGCCGGGGGCCGCACCACCAGCACGTCGCACCCCGCCGTGCGGACGACGTCGGTCGCCACGTCGCCCAGCACGCGATTGGCGATACTGCGGTCGCGAATCGCCCCGATCACGATCAGCGCGGCCCCGCGCGCCTCGGCCGTGCGCACGAGTCCCGCGGCCGGCTCACCCTCCACGAGCAGGGTGGACGCCACCCGCGCGCCGAGCCCCTGCGCGATGGCCGCCCCGGCGGCGAGGGCGTCCGTGGCGGCCTGCCGGCCGAGGACGGCCCCGCGGCGGGCGTCGCTCGGGCCCTGGACGCCGCGCGCCTCGTCCCGCTGCGACAGCTCCGAGAACGCGCAGACGATCAGCAGGTCGGCGTCCGAGTCCGCCGCCAAAACGGCTGCGCGCGCGATGGTCGGGCCCGCCAGCGGCGAGCCGTCCGTGCCGACGACGATGCGGCCGTAGTGGGTCATGCTCGCCATGGCTCAGCCCTCCCGCGACAGCGAATCGGGAACGGTGACGGAGACCTCGTCCATGTCCTTGACGATGGGCGGCTCCTTGATCCACAGCATCGCCACCGCGGCGAGCCCCAACAGGATCGCGGCGAAGGTGATCGCGTTGCCGGGGACGCCGCCGAGCAGGTTGTACACCCAGCCGAAGGTCAGCGTCTGGATCAGCATGGGGATCACGATCATCATGTTGATGACGCCCATGTACACGCCGTAGCGCGACGACGGCACCATGCGGACGGCCATGATGTAGGGCACCCCCATGATGGACGCCCACGCGATGCCGAGGCCGATGATCGGCACGAACAGCAGGAACCGGTCGGTGATGTGCGGGAAGACGAGCAGGCCCACCGTGGCGCACAGCAGCGCACCGATGTGCACCCACTTCGCGCCGTAGCGGCGCGCCATCGCGACCAGCGCGAACGCCACGCTGAAGGTGACGATGTTGTAGGCGCCGTTGACCAGGCCCGTCCAGGCGACGGCGTCCTGGTACTCGGCCGAGTGCGTGTCCGTCGTCCCGAACACCGAGTCGGCGACGGTGAGCGCCACGTACTGCCAGTAGCAGTTCATGGCGTACCACTGGAAGAGGTAGACGAGCGCCAGCTTCCGCAGCTCGACGGGCATCTCCACGATGGCCTCCCCGATCTCGCGGAAGGTGCCGACCACCGGGTTGCCCGCCTCGCGCTTGCGCTTCAGCTCCGCCAGCTCCGACGGGCTGGGCGGCAGCTCCGGGGTGGAGATCACGGAGACCAGCACGGTCGAGATGGAGCAGACGGCGCCGAGCATGAACGAGCCGAACACCCAATACGGGATGCCCGCCGCGGTGCCGCCGGCGATGAGCGCCTGGAAGACCGCGAGCGACAGATTGGCCAGCGTGATGCCCAGGCCGGTGAAGAACGACTGGGCGAGGAAGCCCTTGCCGACCTGCGAGGGCGGCAGCCGGTCGGCGATGAAGGCGCGGTAGGGCTCCATGGCGGTGTTGTTGCTGATGTCGAGCAGCCACAACAGCACCACGGCCATCCACACCGCGGCGACGAACGGGAAGAGGAACAGGCAGATCGAGCAGCCGATGGCGCCGATGATGAAGAAGGCCTTGCGGCGTCCCCACTTCTCGCTCCACACCCTGTCCGACCATGCGCCGATGATGGGCTGGATCAGCAGGCCGGTGATCGGACCCGCCATGTTGAGCAGCGGCAGGTCGTGCGGGTTCGCGCCGAGGAAGCTGTAGATCGGCGTCACCGCCGTCTGCTGCATGCCGAAGCTGTACTGGATGCCGAAGAAGCCGAGGTTCATGAGCAGGATCTGCTTCATGTTCATCAACGGCTTGGTGCGCACCACGGTCGTGGCGGCGGTCATCGTGCCTCCTCCCGTGCCAGGTACGCGTCGAGGCGTCCGAGTTCGGCCTCCCAGCCGTCGGCGTGGTACTGCGCCACGGCCGGGGCGTAGGGGCCCTGGATGATGCGTACCAGGGTGGCCTGCTTGCCCTGGGCGGTGAACTCGACGCGGAGTTCCAGCGGGGTGTCGGGGTCGATGTCGGCGTCCCCGGTGATGCGCTGCTTGGCGACGAAGACGTCGGGGTCGAAGAACTCCGTGAAGACGGCGTCGGTGGTGACGCGGACGCTCGGGTCGTCGTCGCGCACCTTCACGTGATGGTGGCGCCCACCGAGCGTGAGGTCGGACGTCACCGTCTCGGCCTCCACGTGCCAGCCGGGGCTGCCGCGCCACTGCGCCAATTCTTCGGGGGCCGTCCACGCGCGGAACACGCGGGGTCGGGGATGATCCAGCCTTCGCTCGACCACCACGATCACGTTCGCGGTCATCGAGAGCCTCCTCTCTGGGGCGGGGTGCGTCGGAGGGCCGAGGCGGTCACGACGCGCGGGATTGCCGCAGGGGAAGCGTGCCACACCTGTCCATCGCTGGACAGGGTTTTCTGAAGATTTGGACCCGAGGAAATGGCGCCATGGCGCCATTTCCTCGGGTCCAAACGCCCAGCCCCGGTCGTCCGGAGCCGCGCGGCAGCGGGGGCGTCAGCCCGCGGTGACCGTGGGGCGCAGGTCGGACGCCGGCGGCGTCCACGTCTGCGGGTCGGCCGGGACCTGCTCACCGGAGCGGATGTCCTTCACCGAGTTGTCGCTGAACCACACGTAGGGGATGCCGCGGCGGTCGGCGTAGCGGATCTGCTTGCCGAACTTGTCCGCCTTCGGCGCCACCTCGGTCGGGATGCCCCGCGCCCGCAACTGCGCCGCCACGGCGGACGCCTGCCCGCGCGTCTCCTCCGCGTCCACCGCCACCAGCACGCACGAGGGCACCGAGCGCGACGCCGTCAGTGCCCCGCGGGCCACGAGCGGCGCAACGATCCGGCTCACCCCCAGCGAGATGCCCACCCCGGGCCACGTCCGCTTCCCGTCCGAGGCGAGCGCGTCGTAGCGTCCCCCCGAGCAGATCGAACCCAGCGACTCCAACCCGGTCATCTGCGTCTCGTAGACGGTGCCGGTGTAGTAGTCCAGGCCGCGGGCGATCCGCAGGTCGGCGACCAGCCGCCCGGGAACAGCCTCTGCCGCCGCGGTCACCACCTCTGCCAGGGACGCCAGCCCCTCGTCCAGCAAGGGGTGCTGCACGCCGAGGGCGCGGACGCGCTCCACGAACGAGGTGTCGGCGGTGCGAATCTCGGCCAGGTCGAGGCACGTGGCCGCGACGCCGGCGTCCAGCGCCAATTCATCGACGAGCAACCTCTGGACGCCGTCGCGTCCGATCTTGTCGAACTTGTCGACGCGCTGCAGGACGGCAAGATGGTCCTCGATGCCCAGCCCCGCGTAGAACCCCTCGGCGAGCTTGCGGTTGTTCACGGCCATCACGACGGGGGGCACGCCGAAGCGCTCGTGGAGCCGCTCCAGCGCCTCGAGCATCACCAGAACGACCTCGACGTCGTGGTGCTCGGCGAGGGTGTTCTCGCCCACGATGTCGATGTCGGCCTGGCAGAACTCGCGGTAGCGGCCCTCCTGGGGTCGCTCGCCGCGCCACGCCTTCTGGATCTGGTAGCGGCGGAACGGGAACGTCAGGTGACCCGAATTCTCCAGCACGTAGCGCGCAAACGGCACGGTGAGGTCGTAGTGCAGGCCCAGCTCGGCGACGTCGTCGGACGCCGCGTGCAGCCGCCGGACGACATACACCTCCTTGGTGATCTCGCCCTTGCGCGTCAGGGAGTCCATCGTCTCGAGCGCGCGGGTCTCGATGGACGCGAAGCCGTGCAGCTCGAAGGTCTCGCGCAGCGTGTCGAGCACGGCCTGCTCGACGATGCGTCCGGACGGCAGGAACTCGGGGAAGCCGGAGAGCGGCTTGGGTCGCATGGTCACCTTCAGTGGGATCGGAGGAACGGGTTCGTGGCCCGCTCGTGGGCCAGGGTGGTCTCTGGGCCGTGACCGGGCAGCAGGGCCGCGGTGTCCGGCAGGGCCAGCACCACGTCGGCGAGCGTGGTGAGCATGGTGGCGTGGTCGCCGCCGGGCAGGTCGGTACGTCCGATGGCGCCGGCGAACACCACGTCGCCGGTGAAGACGAGCTCGGTCAGCTCGGGAGCCTGCGCGAAGCGCTCGGGCAGCTCCACGCGCCACAGCAGCGATCCGGGCGTGTGCCCCGGCGCGGCGACCGTGGTGAACCGGGCGCCCGCGGCGTCCACCGTTTCACCGCCGGCGAGCAGGCGCAGGTCGGCCGGTGCGGTGTGGTTCACACCGAAACGCTCGACGATCTCGCGAGCCCAGTCCGGCAGCGTGGCCGGGTCGAGCATGGGGGCGTCCGCCGCGTGCAGATAGGCGGGGACGCCGTGGCGATCGGCCACGTCCGCGGCGGCCCCGACGTGGTCGGGGTGGCCGTGGGTGAGGAGGACGGCGTCCAGGGTGAGGCCCTGTTCGGTGAGGATGCCGTGGACGCCGTCGGCCGCGTTGACGCCCGGGTCGACGACGACCGCGTGGGCGTCGTCGGCGGACCAGACGTAGCAGTTGGCCTGCAACGGGCCCGCCGGGAAGGACGTCAGGAACATGGCTCCCACCCTAGCGATTGGGACTCGGCGCGACCGCGCGCGCGTTATGGGGCAAGATGGGGCGCATGACTGATGCACAGGGTCCGGCGAGCTTCGGTCGGGTCGATTCCGACGGCACCGTCCACGTGACGACGGCGGACGGCGAACGCGCCGTCGGCCAGGTGCCCGGCGTCTCGCCCGAGGAAGCGCTGGCCTTCTTCGTCCGCCGGTACGAGGCACTCGAGCTCGAGGTGACGCTGCTGGAGCAGCGGTTGAACTCGGGGCTCGTCTCCCCCGACGACGCCCGCAAGGCGATCACGTCGGTCACGAAGTCGGTGACGGGGGCCAACGCGGTGGGCGATTTGGCGTCGCTGACGGCACGGCTGGACGCCCTGGCGCCGAAGCTGACCGAGGCGACGGAGGCCCGCAAGGCCGAACGGGCCAAGCAGAACGAGGCGACCCGCGCCGCCAAGGAGGGCATGGTCGCCGAGGCCGAGAAGATCGCCCAGGGCAACGACTGGCGCGGCGGCGTCAACCGATTCCGCGCCCTGCTGGACGAGTGGAAGGCCCTCCCCCGCATCGACCGCGCCACCGATGACGCCCTGTGGCACCGCTTCAGCTCCGCGCGCACCACGTACACGCGCCGGCGCAAGGCGCAGTTCGCCGAGCAATCGGTCAAGTGGGACGCCGCGAAGGCCACGAAGCAGGAGATCATCGCCGAGGCCCGCGAGCTGGCCGACTCCACCGACTGGGGGCCGACGGCCGGCGCGTTCCGCGAACTGATGAACCGCTGGCGTGCCGCCGGCTCCGCCCAGCGCGACGCCGACGAGAAGCTGTGGGCCGAGTTCCGCGGGCTGCAGGACCAGTTCTTCAACGCCCGCACCTCGGCCCAGTCGGTGCAGGACGAGGAGTTCGCCGGCAACCAGACTGCCAAGGAGGAGCTGCTCACGAAGGCGGAGGCGGATCTGCTGCCCGTCACCGATCCCGTCGCGGCGCGCACGGCGTACCGAGCGTTCCTGGAGGAGTACAACGCGCTCGGCAAGGTGCCGCGCGACGCGATCCGCCCGCTCGACCAGCGGCTCCGCAAGCTGGAGAGTGCCGTCAAGGAGGCCGAGGACGCCGAGTGGAAGCGCACCGATCCCGAAGCGCGTCAGCGCGCCGAGGAGACGGTGAACATGCTCAGCGCCGAGATCGAGAAGCTGCAGGAGCGGATTGCCAAGGCCGAGGCCCGCGGGGACGCGTCCGCGGTCAAGAAGGCCCAGGACTCCGTCGCGGCCTACACCACCTGGCTCGATCAGGCCAAGGCCACCCTGGCGGACTTCACCCGCTGAGCGGACGCCCGTCCGCGCGCTGCGCGCTGGGGCGTCCGGCGTTGCCGGGACGCAAGCAACGGGCGTCCGGCCTTGCCGGCATGCGTGCGGCTGACGTCAGGCATTGCCGGGACGCGTGCGGCCGGCGTCAGGCATTGCCGGTACGCGTGCGGTCGGCCGCTCGGTCTGGATGCCGCCGAGTCCCTCGTTGGGGGCGTTCCCTGGGGTTCTGGGCCACCGTTGGGGGCGCCACCCTGTCGAGAGGTCCCACCACCCTGTCGTTGCGACGGCGTCCTTGGCGGTAGGGCCCGCCACCCTGTCATTGCGACGGCCACCCTGTGGCTGGCCCCGCCACCCTGTCGTTGCGACGGCCACCCTGTCGCTGGGCCCGCCACCCTGTCCTTACGTCCGCCGCCCTGCCAGAATCCCACCACCCTGCCTTCGCAACAGGCTTCTGGTCGTCTTCGGGCAGGGCGGCGGCGTCAAGGACAGGGAGGTGTGTCCCCGGCCAGGCACGAGGACGCCGGGGGTCACCTCGTCGGAGCCCACGTGGCGCGCGTCCGGGGCACGTGGCGCAGTGCAGCTCACGTGGCGGCCCGTCCAAGGCCCTCCAGGTGAGTTGCACTGCGCCACGTGCATTCGAAGTGCGCCACCTGCCTCCGAGGTGCGCCAGGTACCTCCGCTTCGGGCCACGAGCAGGCCAGGCATCGAGCGTCCGCCACCCCGGGGCCGCTCCCCTGCCTGCGCGGCGCTCAAACGGGGGTGATCACGCGCCCTAGAGGAGGGTTTGAGACCGAAGTGTGCGTGTCGGCGCCGATCACGGCCGCGGGGGCGCAACCGCCACCACCGAGGATCCCGACCCGGATCAGCCCCAACCAGTCCGACCAGCCCCCACCAGCCCCGAGCAGTCCCGATCATCCCCGGATCAGCCCCGAGCAGCCCCAACCAGCCCCGGAGCAGCCCCGGATCAGCCCCGACCAACCCCGACCAGCCCCCATCAGCCTGGCTTCACCCGGTTGACCTCGTAGACACCCGGGAGGCGCCGCAGGCCGGTCATGACGGTCTCCAACAGGCTGGGGTCGGCCACCTGGAACGTGAGCTGCATGGTGAACACGTGGTCCGGGGTGGCGTTCGCGCTCACCGAGGCGATGGAGGTGTGCAGCTCCGAGAGCACCCGGGTGACGTCGGAGAGCATGCCCTGCCGGTCGATCCCCTCCAGTTGGACGGCCACGGTGAATGCCGCGTCCGTGGTGGGCGCCCAGGAGACGTCGACCATCCGGTCCGACATCCGCCGCAGGGCGGTGACGTTCGTGCAGTCCTCGCGGTGCACCGAGATGCCGTCCCCGCGGGTCACGAAACCCACGATCGGATCCCCCGGCACCGGCAGGCAACACTTCGCCAGCTTGGTCTGCAGGCCGGCGTCCCCCTGCACGACGACGCCGGTGTGCCCGCGCGGCAGCTTGCGTCCGGGCTGCAGGAGCAGCGCCTCGTCCACCAGGGACGCCTCCGCCGCGGCCACGCCCCCGCCCATCGACTCCACGAGCTGCGCGATCACCGCTTGCGCGCCGATGGTGCCCTCCCCGACGGCGGCGAGCAGCGACTGGCTGTCGGACACATGGAAGTGCTGCGCCAGCCCGACGAGCACCTCGCTCGTCAAGAGCCGGGACGCCAACTGCTGACGCCGCATCTGTCGCGCCAAGGCGTCCTTGCCCGTCTCGATCGCCTCGTCGCGCCGCTCCCGGCTGAAGTGCTGCCGAATCTTCGATCGCGCGCGAGGCGTCTTGACGAACCCCAGCCAGTCCCGGCTCGGCCCGGCCGTGGGCGCCTTCGACGTGATGATGTCGACGCTCATCCCCATGTCGAGCGTCGAGTCCAGCGGCACCAGGCGACCGTCCACGCGCGCGCCGATGCAACGGTGACCGACCTCGGTGTGGATCGCGTAGGCGAAGTCCACCGGCGTCGACCCCGCCGGCAGCGAGATGACGTCGCCCTTGGGCGAGAACACGAACACCTCGTTCTTGACGATCTCCTCGGTGAACGTGTCGAGGAATTCTCCGGAGTCCTCGGTCTCCTTCTGCCACTCCGAGATCGACTGCACCCACGTGATCTCGTTGCCGGCGCTCTTGCCCTCCTTGTAGCGCCAGTGCGCCGCGACGCCGTGCTCGGCCTGCCGGTGCATGTCGTGGGTGCGGATCTGGAGCTCGACCGGCTTGCCGCCCGGGCCCAGCACGGTCGTGTGCAACGACTGGTACAGGTTGAACTTCGGCATCGCGATGTAGTCCTTGAACCGGCCCGGCACCGGCTTCCACCGGTTGTGCAGGATGCCGAGGACGTCGTAGCAGTCGCGCTTGTCGTCCACCAGGATGCGCAGGGCCACGAGGTCGTAGATGTCGTAGAAGTCCCGACCCCGCACCATCATCTTCTGGTAGATCGAGTAGTAGTGCTTCGGCCGGCCGTACACCACCGCCTTGATCCGGTTCGCCGCGAGATCGGCGTTCACCTGGTCGATGACCGTGCGCAGGTACTGCTCGCGCAGGGGCGCGCGCTCGGCGACGAGCTTCACGATCTCGGAGTACACCTTCGGCTCGATCACCGAGAACGCCAAGTCCTCCAGCTCCCACTTGATCGCGCTCATGCCGAGCCGGTGGGCCAGCGGCGCATAGATCTCGAGGGTGTCGTTGGCGATGCGGATCTGCTTGTCCTGCCGCAGCGAACCCAGCGTGCGCATGTTGTGCAGCCGGTCGGCCAGCTTGATCACGAGGACGCGGATGTCGCGGCTCATCGCCACAACCATCTTGCGGATCGTCTCCGCCTTGGCCGTCTCGCCGTACTTGACCTTGTCGAGCTTCGTGACGCCGTCGACCATGCGGGCGATCTCCGGGCCGAAGTCGGCGCCCAGCTGTTCCAGTGAGTAGTCCGTGTCCTCCACAGTGTCGTGCAGCAGGGCCGCGCACACGGTCGCCTCGTTCATCCCGAGCGTCGCCAGAATGGACGCCACCGCCAGCGGGTGGGTGATGTAGGGGTCGCCGCTCTTGCGGAGCTGGCCGTCGTGGTACTGCTCGGCCACCCGGTAGGCGCGCTCGATGAGGGCGGCGTCCGCCTTCGGGTGGTGCTGGCGCATGGCGGCGAGCAACGGCTCGAGCTGCACCGCGCCCACCGGCTTGGCCGAGCCGAGGCGCGCGAGCACCTTGCGCATGCTCAGGCGTTCGGGTGCCCGGTCCGGCGGCGGGGGCGCGGCGGCCGCGGACGTGGCCTCGCCGAGGGCCTGGTCACCCGGCATGGTCTCACTCATCGCCCCACCTCCCGCTCGTGGCCCGAGTCTAGGCCCTGCCCGGCCCCCACGAGCGCCCGGACGCCGCCGGTGCGCCTAGTCGCTGTCGGCACGCTCCGAACGCCCCGCCTGCGCCCGCGCGCGCGAGGGGCGGACCACGATGAGCTGGTCACCCGTCTTGAGGGTCGAACAGCTCGGGTCGTAGAAGCGCCGCAGCAGCCCACCGCGCACCACGCCGAGCACCTGCTCGCCGGTGATGGTTTCCGCGCCGGCGCCCACCTCGTCGGGAGCCACGTTGCGCTGGGAGATCTCCAGCCCCTCGCCGTGGGTCAGCAGGTCGTCCATGAGGTTGCCCATGTCGGGGCTCAGGGTGGCCAGCCCGACGAGGCGACCGACGGCGTCCGAGGACGTCACGACCCCGTCGGCGCCGGACTGCCGCAGCAGGGAGATGTTCTCGGCCTGGCGCACCGACGCCACGATGTGCGCGTGCGGGTTGAGTTGGCGGGCGGTCAGCGTGGCGAGGATCGCCGTGTCGTCCCGGTTGACCGTGATGATGATGTGCTTGGCCTTCGGCAGCTCGGCGCGCCGCAGCAGATCTCGTGACGTCGCGTCGCCGTGGAAGGCCGCGATGCCGTCGTGGTTCGCGGCGTCCACCGCGATGGGGTTGGCGTCCACCACGACCACGCGGTCGCGCTGCGCCCCGCTGCGCAGCAGCGTCTGCAGCGCGCTGCGCCCCATGGTCCCGTAACCCAGCAGCACGGTGTGATTGCGCATCTTCCTCCTCCAGCGGGCGTCCAGGATCGACTGCCGGCCCTGGTTGGCCAGCACCTCCAGCGTCGTGCCGACCAACAACACCAGGAACGCGATGCGCAGCGGCGTCACGACGATGGCGTTCAGCAGGCGGGCGTGGTCGGACACGGGCGTGATGTCACCGTAGCCCGTGGTGGTCACGGTGACGGTGGCGTAGTACACCGCATCGATCAGGCTGATGCCGTCCTGGTTGATGTTGTCGGCATAGCTGGCGCGGTCGAACCACACCACCGCGGTGTTGAGGGCCATGATCAACACCACCAGCCCGATGCGCCGGGCGATCTCGCGGAAGGGGTCCTCGCGCAGCCGCGGCAGCCGGACGAGGGCCTCCGCGGGCCCACGCGCAGGGGCGGGCGCGGCCACGCCTCAGACCGTCACAACCGCGGACACCGCATCGATGCCCGTCTGCGCGAGCGCCTCGCGACCGTTCAGGAAGCCCAGCTCCATCAACACCGCCACGTGCACCAGCTCGGCCCCCTGCCGCTTGATGAGGGACGCCGTGGCCCCGACGGTGCCGCCGGTGGCGAGGATGTCGTCGACGACGAGGACGCGCGCCCCCGGCCACAGGGCGTCGGTGTGCATGGCGAGGGTGGCGTGACCGTACTCGAGCGCGAAGCTCTCCTCGATGGACGCCGACGGCAGCTTGCCCGGCTTGCGCACCGGGACGAAACCGGCCCCCAAACTCAACGCCACCGGCGCGGCGAAGAGGAAGCCCCGCGCCTCCATCCCCACCACGATGTCGATCGGGGTGGGGGCCAGCGCGGTGATCTGGTCGACCGCGAGCCGGAACCCCTCGGCATCGGCCAGGAGCGGCGTGATGTCCTTGAAGACGACGCCGGGCTTGGGCCAGTCGGGGACGTCGCGGATCAGCGCCTCGATCCGAGCGACCGGGTCAGGACCCAGCGGCAGCGGCGCGCTCACGGCTGGTCCTGGCGTCGCTGGGATCGGGTGGTGCGCTTCGGCTGGGTCCGCGGGCCCATCTGCTCGGGTCGCAGCTCGTCGGGACGAACCGCCCCCAGCGTGCGCGGGTCGACGGCGGACGCCCCACTGAGCGCCGTGGCGTAGCCCACCGGCTGCTGCGTGGCCGGCTCGTCCGCGTCGGCGCCCACCCGGGACGCCCGCTCGGACTTCCGCGCCCGGCGGCGCTCGAGGCGGGCCTCGTGCTCCACCATGTCGGCGTCGCGCTGGCGCAACTCCACGAACAGCGGGGCGGCCAGGAAGATCGAGCTGTACGCGCCGGCGATCATGCCGACGAAGAGGGCGAGACCCAGATCCATGAGCGGGCCGGTCCCCAGGATGAACGTGCCGGTGAACAGCAGCGCGGCCACCGGGAGGACGCCGATGATCGTCGTGTTCAGCGAGCGGATCAACACCTGGTTGACGGCCAGGTTGACCCACTGGGCGAGCGTGCGGTCGGAGCCCTTCACCTCGCGGAGGTTGTCCCGCACCCGATCGAACACCACCACGGTGTCGTACAGGGAGTACCCGAGGATGGTCAGGGTGCCGATGAGGCTGGCCGGGCTGAACGTGAACTGCAGCAGGGCGTAGACACCGATCACCACGATCAGGTCGTGCGCCAGGGCGATGAGTGCTGCGACCGACATCTTCCAGTTGCGGAAGTAGGCCCAGATCATCAACGCCACGAGCACGAGGAACACCACCAGGGCGATCAGCCCCTGCTGGGTGATCTGCTGGCCCCAGGATGACCCGATGAGGTTGTTGGTCACCTCGGTGGTGTCCACGCCCGCGTGCTCGGCCAGCGCGGCCGTCATCTGGTTGATCTCCTCGGCGTTCAGGGCGCGCGTCTGGACGCGGACCTGGTCGTCGCCGATCGTGTTCACCCGCACCTCACCCAGGTCGGGCAGATCCGTGTCCTGCGCCACGGTGCGGTACTCGTCCACCGTCGTCGCCGTCACCGGGGTGGGCACGTTGAACTCCGAGCCGCCGGTGAAGTCGATGGACAGGTTCAGGCCGCGCAACCCGATGAAGGCCAGGCAGGCCACCAACAGGACCGCCGAGATCAGGTACCAGCGCTTGCGGTGACCCACGAAGTCGTAGCTGACCTCGCCGGAGTAGAGCCGGTGGGCCAGGCTCGAGCGGGCGTTCTTCGCCATCACGCCTCCTTCGGGGTGGCGAGCGCACGCCGGCGGGAGAGGCCGCGTCCGCGTTGGGTGGCACCGAGGTGCTCCGGCTCGAAGCCCGAGAAGCGGCGTCCCTCGCCGAAGTAGCGGGTGCGGCCGAGCAGCGTCATGAGCGGCTTGGTGAACCAGAAGACCACGGCGATGTCGATCAGGGTCGTGAGCCCGAGGGTGAAGGCGAAGCCGCGCACCGATCCGATGGCCAAGATGAACAGCACCACCGCCGACAGCAGCGACACGGCGTCCGCGATCAGGATCGTCTTGCGCGAGCCCACCCAGCCGGTCTCGATCGCGCTGCGCAGGCTGCGGCCCTCCCGCACCTCGTCGCGGATCCGTTCGAAGAAGATGATGAACGAGTCGGCCGTCATGCCGATGGCGACGATGACGCCGGCGATGCCGGGCAGGTTGAGCGCGAAGCCCATGCCCTCACCCAGCAGCACCATGAACTGGTAGGTCAGCACGGCCGCCACCGCCAGGGAGCCGATGACCACGGCGCTGAGAGCGCGGTAGTAGAAGACGGCGTACCCGATGACGAGGATCAGACCGATCGCGCCGGCGATGAGGCCGGCGCTCAGCTGCTCGCCGCCCAGGGTCGGCGACACGTTCGAGACCTCGGACAGGTCGAAGGCCAGCGGCAGCGCGCCGTAGCGCAGCACGTTCGCCAAGTCGTTCGCCGTCTGCTGGGTGAAGTCGCCCGAGATCTGCGCCTGCCCGTTCGGGATCGGCTCGTTCATCCGCGGCGCGGAGATGACCTGGGAGTCCAGCACGATCGCGAACTGGTTCTGCGGCTCGGTGCGAGCCGCCAGATCCGACGACACCGTGCTGAAGATGCCGGTGCCCACGTCGTTGAACTGCAGGTTGACGATCCAGCTGACCTGGCCCTGCGGGATGCCGGCCTGGGCGTTGGTGAGCATGTCACCGGTCAGCAGCGCCGGCCCGAGCAGGAACTTCGTGGTGCCCTCCCGGTCGCAGGTGATCAGCGGCTGGTCGGTCACGTCCGGGAAGTCGTCGCCGCACTGGTAGGCGGCGAAGTCGGAGAGGTCGCGGCTCGACGGCTGCCAGGCCAACGCCTCCTCGGTGGTGGGCTGGACGGCCGCCGGTTCGGTCGGGCGCGGGGTGGCGGCGGGCGTCGGGAGGCCGGGCGCCGGCCGGGGGTCGACCGCGGCGGGCGACTCGGTCGACGTCGGCTCCGCAGACGCGTCGGGGGCCGCCGGCGCCGCGGTGGCGTCGCCGGAGGCGTCCACGCTGGGCTCGGTGGGCGCCACGGCCGCCTGGACGGCCTCCATGCTGTGGACGCCCCGGAAGTACAGCTGGGCGGTCTGGCCGACCATCTCCTGGAGCTGGGCAGGGGCGACGTTCGGCACCGAGACCTGGATCTGGTTGTTGCCGACCGTCGCGACCTCGGACTCACCGACGCCGACGGCGTCCACGCGCTGCTGGATGATCGTGCGCGCCTGCTCGAGGCTCGCCTGGTCCACACCCCCGCCGCCCGTGATGTTGCGCGCGGTGAGCGTGATCGTCGTGCCGCCCCGCAGGTCGAGGCCCAGCTTGGGCGCCCACGCCCCGCTCAGGGCCATGATGCCGAACAGCACCGCAATGAATGCGAAGAAGATGATCAGGGTGCGCAGCGGTCGCTGCCGATGCCTGGTCTCGGTGGCCACGGGTGAACGTCCTCGGAGGCGATGGGGAAGAAAGGGGTTACTGCTGTTGGGGGCGCTCGTACGTCGTCGGCTCGTCGCGGGCCAGCGTGGGGTCGGCGTACCCGTCGAGGGGCTGCACCGTCTCGTCGAGGAGCACCTCGTCGGTGAGCGCCGCGTCGTCGGCGTCGACCGCGTCGACCTCGTCGTAGACGAACTCGTCGTCGGCCGGGTCGACGGCCTTCATGATGGCCTGCTTCAGCACGGTCATCTCCACGCCCGGGGCGATCTCGATGACGGCCTGGCGGTCACCGAGCTGCGCGATCGTGCCGTAGACGCCCGACGTCGTCATGACGCGCGAGCCCGGGCCCAACTGGCTCACCATCTCCTGCTGCTGGCGCTGCTTGCGCTGCGCGGGGCGGATCAGCAGGAAGTAGAAGGCGGCGACCATCAGCGCGAGCATCAGGAGCGTCGACATCAATTGTGGGTCAGGCATGATTCCTTCGAGCTTTCGATCGGCTGCACCCCCGGCCGGGGGCTGAACACCGGGCAAGACTACCTTCTACTCCTGCCCGGTGCTGAACAGGTCCGTGTGCGTCGCGGGAACGGCGAGCCCCAGGTGGTTCCAGGCCCGCCGGGTGGCGACGCGGCCGCGCGGCGTCCGCATGAGGAACCCCTGCCGGATGAGGTAGGGCTCGGCAACCTCCTCCACCGTCTCGGTCTCCTCCCCCACGCTCATGGCCAGCGTGGAGAGCCCGACGGGGCCGCCGCCGAAGCGCACACAGATTGCGTCGAGCACCGCGCGGTCGAGCCGGTCGAGGCCCAGTTCGTCGACCTCGTAGAGCTCCAGGGCGGCGGCCGCGACCCCGGGGGTGATGCGGCCGGACGCCTTCACGAGCGCATAGTCGCGGACGCGGCGCAGCAGGCGGTTCGCGATGCGGGGCGTCCCGCGGCTGCGGGATGCGATGACCTCGGCGCTCGGCGTGTCGAGCTCCACCTGGAGCAGGGTTGCGCTGCGCGCGACGATGCCGACGAGCGCGCCGGCCTCGTAGTAGTCGAGTTGGCCGGTGAAGCCGAAACGGTCGCGCAGCGGGCCGGGCAGCAGACCGGCGCGCGTCGTGGCGCCCACCAGGGTGAACCGCGGGATCTCGAGCGGGATCTCGGTGGCGCCCGGGCCCTTGCCGACGATCACGTCGACGCGGAAGTCCTCCATCGCGAGGTACAACATCTCCTCGGCTGGCCGGCTCATGCGGTGGATCTCGTCGAGGAAGAACACCTCCCCCTCGGTCAGCCCGCTGAGGATCGCGGCGAGGTCCCCCGCGTGCTGGATCGCCGGGCCCGAGCTGATGCGCAGGGGTTGGCCGAGCTCGTGGGCGATGATCATGGCCAGCGTCGTCTTGCCCAGCCCGGGCGGGCCGGACAGCAACACGTGGTCGGGCACCTGACCGCGGGCGCGGGCGGCGTCCAGCACGAGGCCGAGTTGCTCGGAAACCCGTGGCTGGCCGCGGAACTCGGCCAGCGAGGGGGGCCGCAGCGCACCCTCGGCGGCGGAGTCGTCGAGGTGGGCGTGCGGGTCCAGCGGATCCTCCGACAGCGTGGCCACCTCAGCGCGCCAGACTCTTCAGCGCCGCCCGCATGAGCTCCCCGATGCCGACGCCCGGGTCCTCCTCCTGCAGCGGCGCGACGCGCTCGACCGCGGCGGCGGCGTCCTTGGCCGACCAGCCGAGCGACTCCAACCCGGACGCCACCTGCTCGCGCCACACCTCGGACGGCGCCGGCACCGGCCCGGACGACAGGTCCGGCGTGGCACCGAGGGCGTTGACCTTGTCCTTGAGTTCGATGACCATCTTCTTGGCGCCCTTGGGGCCGATGCCGGGCACCTTGGTGAGCGCCACGACGTTCTCAGCAAGGATCGCGGCGCGGAACTCCCCCGGAGGCAGCACCGAGACCACCGCCTGGGCGATCTTCGGTCCGACCCCGGACGCCGACTGCACGAGCTCGAACGCGTCCCGCTCCTCGGGTTCGGCGAAGCCGTAGAGGGTGAGGGAGTCCTCGCGGACGATGAGCGAGGTGTACAGCGTGGTCGCCTCCCCCACCCGGACGGACGCGACCGTCGCCGGGGAGCACAGGGCGCGCACGCCGAAACCGGAGAGATCGAGCACCACCCAGGTGCCCCCCACGGAGACGACGGTGCCGGTCAGCTGGGCGATCATGCGGGCTTTCTCCGTTCGGCGGCGAGGGCACGGGCTCGGGCGCGCCCCTCGGCGAGGTCGCGGCGCTGCTGCGCCTGGGCGATGCGGGCGATGGCGGGCGCGCGCCACAGGTGGCAGACGGCCAGCGCGACGGCGTCCGCGGCGTCTGCCGGCTTGGGGGGTGCGTCGAGGGCGAGGATCCGCATGACCATCTGCCCCACCTGCGCCTTGTCGGCGCGGCCATTGCCGGTGATGGCGGCCTTCACCTCGGTCGGCGTGTGCTGGGCGACAGCCAGCCCGGCCCGCGTGCCCACGAGGAGCACGACGCCGGACGCCTGCGCCGTCCCGATGATCGAGCTCACGTCCCGGCGCGCGAAGACCCGCTCGACGGCGAGGGCGTCCGGGCGGTACTCCGCCACGTACCGCACGAGCGAGCGTTCGACGGCGGCGAGCCGCTGACCGGTCTCCATGGCGGCCGGGGTGCGGATCACGTCGGCCAGGAGCAGCGCAGGCTTGCGCCCGGGCTGGCCCTCGATCACCCCGATGCCGCACCGGGTGAGGCCGGGGTCGATCCCCAGAACGCGCATGAATCCCCTTCGCCGAAGGTCACACCCACCGGGATGCTCCCGGGGGCACGACCGTCCGTCTGCTGCCGAACGTCTGTTCGGATCCTAGGCTCAGGCGTCGAGGGATTCGAGGATTTCCTCCGGCACGTCCTCATTGGAGTAGACGTTCTGCACGTCGTCGACGTCCTCGATGGCGTCCAGCAGCTTGAACAGCTTGGCCGCGCCGTCGGCGTCCGACACCGCCTGGTCGTACTGGGGGCGGAACTCCACCTCGGCGGCGTCGTAGTCGAGCCCCGCGTCCTGGACGGCCTTGCGCACCTCGACCAGGTTGGTCGGGTCGCAGACGATCTGGAAGGACTCGCCGCCGTCGACGATGTCCTCCGGCTCGGCCTCGAGGGTGGCCTCGAGCAGGTCATCCTCGCTGACGGGCTTCGCCTGCTGCTTGGCGACCGTGACGACGCCCTTGCGGTCGTAGATGCGGCTCACCGAGCCGACGTCGGCCTGCGTGCCGCCGTTGCGCGTGATCGCGACCTTCACATCGGACGCCGAGCGGTTGCGATTGTCGGTGAGGCACTCGATGAGGATCGCGACGCCCCCGGGGCCGTACGCCTCGTACATGATCTCGACGTAGTCGACCGCCTCGCCGCCGACGCCCGAACCGCGCTTGACGGCGCGATCGATGTTGTCGTTGGGAACGGAGTTCTTCTTCGCCTTCTGGATGGCGTCGTACAGCGTCGGGTTGCCCCCGGGGTCACCACCACCGGTGCGCGCCGCGACCTCGATCTTCTTGATGAGGTTCGCGAACAGCTTGCCGCGCTTGGCGTCGATCGCCGCCTTCTTGTGCTTCGTGGTGGCCCACTTGGAGTGACCGCTCATGCTTCTCCCGTTGGTTCTGGGTTCTCAACTTTCCCGATTCTAGTGCGCTCGGCGCGTTCCGCTGCGCGCGGGCGTCCGGCGCGCGGGCGCCGTAGGGTCTCGGTTGCTGACGCCCCGGCGTCGACGAGGCGTGCATGTGCATGGGTTCTCGACGTGCGCGGGCCGTCCAGCGTCGACAAGGCGTGCATGTGCATGGATTCTCGACGTGCGCGGTCCGTCAGGCGTCGACAAGGCGTGCATGTGCATGGGTTCTCGACACCACCGACCGTCCGGCGTCGACAGGACGCAGGTGCCTCCCGGCGGATGGCGTCCACGGGTGCCGGCCGTGGGAGCCGCTCCGACGGCGCCCATTCCTGCGATCAAGCCGGGTCCACCGATGGGTCACCCCCATCCCCGCCACCCTGCCGGTAGCCCCGCCACCCTGCCGGTAGCCCCGCTCCCCTGCCGCCGCCCGCGCCTCCCTACCGGTACCGTCGCCTCCCTACCACCACCGTCGCGACCCTGCCCGCAACCCACCTCCCCAGCGTTGCAGCGGCAGGGTCGTGGGTTTGGGATGGGGCGGCGACGCGTCCGACAGGGACGCGACGCGTCCGACAGGGAGGCGAGGCGTGCGACAGGGAGGCGACGCGTGCGACAGGGAGGCGACGCGTCCGACAGGGACGCGACACCAGCGGAAGGGAGGCGCCCCCCGGGGGCAGGCAGGCGACGCCAGCGCCAGAGGGGCGACGCGGGGCACCCCAGCGGGAGACCACTCCCGGATGGCAGCGAGGAGTCAGGACCTCAGTCGCCGGCGACAACCAGGGCGTCGGTGAGGGTGAAGTTGCCGACGTAGAGCGCCGTGCCGATGATCGCACCGGTGATGCCAAGCGGCACCAGCTCCCGGAGTGCCCGGAGGTCATCGAGCTGGGCGATGCCGCCCGACGCGATGACCTCGGCGCCGGTGCGAGCCGCGACCTGCTGCAGGAGATCGATGTTCGGGCCGGTGAGCATGCCGTCCGAGGCCACGTCGGTCACCACGAAGGTGGAACAGCCGGCGGCCGTCAGCTCGTCCACGGCCTGCGCCCAGTCTCCCCCCTCACGCACCCAGCCGCGCGCCGCCAGCTTGGTGCCCTTCACGTCGATCGCAATGCCGATCCGGTCGCCGTGCTCGCCGATGATCTTGGCGCACCACTCCGGGTTCTCCAGCGCCGCGGTGCCGATGTTGACCCGGCGGCAGCCGGTGGCCAACGTACGCTCGAGGGAGGCGTCGTCACGAATGCCACCCGACAGCTCCACGTTCAGCTCCATCGCGGCGGTGATCTCGGCGATGACGTCCGCATTCGAGCCGCGTCCGAAGGCCGCGTCCAGGTCGACGAGGTGCAGCCACTCGGCGCCGGCGTCCTGCCAGCGGCGGGCGGCGGCCAGCGGATCCCCGAAGGTCTTCTCCGACCCGGCGATGCCCTGGGTGAGCTGGACGGCCTGGCCGGACTGGACGTCGACGGCGGGCAGCAAGGTGAGCGACTTCACCTGAGGCAGGTTACCGGCTGGCCCCGGTTTCCGGCCGGACCGCCCGCCTCGCCGCCGACTCGGCAGACAGAGCAGCGCTCTCGGCAAACAGAATCACCAGCTCGGCAAACAGAGTCACCGGACGCGCTGGCGAACTGATCCGCGAACGGATCAGTTCGCCAGCGACCGATGCGCACTCTCCCACCCCGCGGTCAGCGGAGAGGAGAACCACCGTCAGGGCTTGACGTCGCGATCCCAGAACCGCAGCTCGCCGCAGCGGGTGAGGAACGTCTCGGCGGCGCCGGCGTCCAGCGGCAGGACGCCGTCGTCCGGGTCCACACCCGCGGCCACCAGCAGCGGGCCGGCGTCCGCCCCCAGGCCGATGAACTTGCGGTGGGCGAAGGCGTCCGCGACGAAGTCCCGGGCCGTGGAACGGCCGACCAGCTGCGTGGCGCCGTCGGCGCTGGGCAGGAGCGCCACCGCGTCGAACAGCACCGACGGGCCGCCGTCGACGGCGTGGTCGGCCGTCACGGGGGTGCCGTCACTCAGCGTGATCGGGCCACGCGTGGGGGCGATGAGCTCCACGGTGGCGCCCGCCGCGGTGAAGGCGTCCCGCACCGCGGCGACCACGGCCCCGTCGGCGCCCTTGGTCAGCAGGATGCCGAGCTTGCGGCCCGCGAACGACTCCGGACCGTTCTTCAGGATGCTCAGCGCGTCCGAGGCCGGCAGGTCGGTGCGGGGCTCCAGCGCGGCGTCGGCCGGCTCGGGCAGCTCCATGCCCAGACCGTCGGCCACACCCTGGGCCAGATCGGGGTGCACGTTGCGCAGGTGGGCGACGATGCGCTCGCGCACCGACTCCTCGTCGCACTTGCTGAGCTCGAAGGTGTAGGCGTTGACGATGTGCTCCTGCTCGACGTCGGTCTGGGAGATCCAGAACTGCCGAGCCTGGCTGTAGTGGTCGGCGAAGGTCTCCGAGCGCTCGCGCACCGTGGCCCCCTCGAGCGGGGTCGCGTGCGAGGTGAAGCCGGACGCCGCGTCCGCACGGGGGCCGCGCTCGGCCCCGGACCAGCCGTTGGGCTCGTAGTTGGCCCGACCGACCGGCACATGGCCCTGCATGTGACCGTCGCGCTGGAAGTGCGCGACCGGGCACCGCGGCGCGTTCACCGGGAGCTGGGTGAAGTTCGTGCTCCCCAGCCGCGAGAGCTGCGTGTCGAGGTAGGAGAAGTTGCGGCCCTGCAGCAGCGGATCCTCGCTGAAGTCGATGCCGGGCGGCACGTTGCCGGTGTGGAAGGCCACCTGCTCGGTCTCGGCGAAGTCGTTGTCGACGACCCGGTCGAGCGTGAGGCGTCCGACGATGCGCACCGGCACCTGCTCCTCGGGGATGAGCTTCGTCGCGTCGAGCACGTCGAACTCGAAGCTGTCGGCGAACTCCTCGTCGAACAGCTGGACACCAAGATCCCAGCTGGGGAAGTCACCGGAGGTGATGGCGTCCCAGAGGTCGCGGCGGTGGAAGTCCGGGTCGGCGCCGTTGATCTTCACGGCCTCGTTCCAGACCACCGACTGCAGACCCTGGACGGGCTTCCAGTGGAACTTCACGAACGTCGCCTTGCCGCTGGCATCCAGGAAGCGGAACGTGTGGACGCCGAAGCCCTCCATGAACCGGAACGACCGCGGGATGGCGCGATCCGACATCTGCCACAGCGTCATGTGAATGGCCTCGGGCATCCAGGAGACGAAGTCCCAGAAGTTGTCGTGGGCCGACTGCGCCTGCGGGAACGCGCGGTCGGGTGCCTCCTTGACCGCGTGGACGAGGTCGGGGAACTTGATGGCGTCCTGGATGAAGAAGACCGGGATGTTGTTGCCGACGATGTCCCAGTTGCCCTGCCGGGTGTAGAGCTTCACAGCGAAACCGCGGACGTCGCGCGCCAGGTCGAACGATCCCTTGGCACCGGCCACGGTGGAGAACCGCACGAACGCCTCGGTTTCGCGCCCGACCTCCGCGAAGATGTCGGCCGTCGTCACGTCCGCGAGGCTCTCGGTGGTCGTGAACGTGCCGTGGGCGCCGTAGCCCCGGGCGTGGACGACGCGCTCCGGGATGCGCTCGTGGTCGAAGTGGAAGATCTTCTCCCGCATCGCCATGTCCTCGAGCAGCGTCGGACCGCGGCGGCCCGCGCGCAACGAGTTCTGGTTGTCGGAGACCGGAATGCCCTGGGCCGTGGTCAGCGCAACTTCGCCCCGCACCTCTTGGTGGAGTTCGCCCCCGGTGCCACGGGTGCCGGCCGCGCCGGCGTCGTCGTGCTGCTGCTGCTGCTCTGCCATGGTGAAACCCTCTCGCTGTCGGATGGTGCCGCTGTCGGATGGTGCCGCTGTCGGTTGGTCATGACGCTACGCGCCCGGCAGGCCGTCCAACAGGCGTCCGCCGCAGTCGTACCCCAAAGGGTGCCTTCAGACGCCGCCGCCCCCACCGCCGGACGCGCTGCGCGGTGCCGTGGCGCACCCTGCTGACAGGTGGCGCACCTCGATGACACGTGGCGCAGTGCAGCTCGCCGGCCTGCATGATCTTGAGCGTCACAGGGAAGGTGGCCGCCTGGCCGGAAGCGCCCGAAGCGCCGGAAGCGAGCGGACCGGCGCCACGGTCGCGGCGCTGAGCGCGCAGGAGGCCACCGACATCGAGGTGAACGACTTCGCGTCCCACCCCGACGTGCTGGAGCTGGGACGGTCTCAGTCCGGGCTGCTGGCGTTGATCCCGCTCACGGTCGCGATGACCTCCTCGCGCGCCTGAGCCGTCACGGGCGTCCCATCGAAGTGCAGCACCAGAGGATCGATCCGGTGCCCGTCAGGTCCGAGTGAGTCGGCGTACCGGCGTGCTTGGTCCACGTCGTCGAACTTCAGCAGGGTGAGGTACTCGTTGCCCACCGCCTGAACGCAGTCGACTGGTGCGGCACAGACCTGCGCGGTGCGATCCTCGGTGTCGAGGTACGGCCAATCGGGGTTGGGCTCGCTGTTCACGAACTCTGCCACTAGGTCGAGCTTGCCCCGATTCGAGGCGTCCGACCACGTCACCAGCGCGGAGGACAACCGGACGATGCCGAATCCGCCCACCATGATGACCGCCACCAGGGCGAGGGGCAACACCCAACGCCGCTTCGGATGCTGACCCAGCTGCTCCTCAGACACGTATCGGCCCACTCGTCAGTTCCCGTTGCATCGGTGGTCTGAGACGTTCGTCCTGTTCCAGACGCCGCATGGACTCGTGAGTCGCGGAATCCAAGGCCTGTTCGCAGGGATGCGCCCCGCACTGGGTCCGGTCCGGACAACGAAAGCCGCGGTAGGAGCAGGGAATGAGGCAAGGGAACTGGGGGCCAGTGTGAGGACGCCGGCCGGACGGGCTGGGCGGAGTCCGGACATGGTGTCTCCTGTGCATCGTGCGCGAAGTGAACGTTGGGGGGCAAGGCGGATCGAATGCTACGCCCTCTGAGGAAAGTCCCGCGCCCTTCGAAAGTCTGGATCCTCTTCTCATCCCTCGGTGCCTACCGCAGGTCTTCTCGGGAAAGGTGTGGAGGCCCCTTGGGCGGGCAGCGGAACGCCGGGGGCCAGGACGTGACTCAGAGCGTCGCGAGCCAGTTGCGCAGCAGGGCGGCCCCGGCGGCACCCGACTTCTCCGGGTGGAACTGGGTGGAGCTCAGTGCGCCGTGCTCCACCGCCGCGACGAACCGGTCTCCGCCGTGCTCGGCCCAGGTCACCGCGACATCGTCTGGCCAGCCCGACACGGACGCGGCACGCACGCCGTAGCTGTGCACGAAGTAGAACCGCTCCGCCGCGATCCCGGCGAACAACGCCGACCCGCCGGGGGGCGACACCGTGTTCCAGCCCATGTGCGGCAACCGGGTGGACGCCAGCGCCTCCACGACGCCGGGCAGGACGCCGACGCCGTCGGCCTCCACCCCGTGTTCGACCCCGCGCGCGAACATCACCTGGTGCCCCACGCAGATGCCCAGCACGGGGCGTCCGGACGCCAACCGCTCGCGAATGACGCGGGGGCCGTCCACCGCCCGCAGGCCCGCCACGCATGCGGCGAACGCCCCGACCCCGGGCACGACGAGCCCGTCGGCGTCCCGGCAGACGTCGGCGTCCGCCGTCAGCACCACGTCGGCACCCGCCGCCGTCAGCGCCCGCGTCGCCGAGTGCAGGTTGCCCGACCCGTAGTCGAGCACCGCCACCCTCACAGGGCGCCCTTCGTGGAGGGCACGACACCCTCGATGCGTGGGTCGGGCTCGATCGCGAACCGCAGCGCTCGGGCCAGGGCCTTGAACTGCGCCTCGACGATGTGGTGGGGGTCGCGTCCGCACACCAGCTCCAGGTGCACGCACAGCCCCGCGTTCAACGCCAGGGACTCCACGACGTGCCGGGTCATCGACCCCGCGTACGGGACGCCCGAGCCGCCGATCAGCGCGTACACCTGCCCCTCCGGCTCACCGGTGCACACGACGTACGGACGCCCCGCCACGTCCACGACGCAGCGGGCGAGCGCCTCGTCCAGCGGCACCAGCGCATCGGCGAAGCGGCGGATGCCCTTCTTGTCCCCCAGCGCCTCGCGCAGCGCCTGGCCGATCACGATGGCCGTGTCCTCCACCACGTGGTGCCCGTCGATGTGGACATCGCCGACGGCGTCCACCGTCAGGTCGATCAGCGAGTGCTTCGCCAGCGCCGTCAGCATGTGGTCGTAGAACCCCACACCGGTGCTGATCGTCGACGCCCCCGTCCCGTCGAGGTCCAGCTCGACGGTGATCGTGGATTCGCTGGTGGATCGCTCGATGCGCGCGGTGCGCCCCATCACTGCTCCGTTCTCGGCGCGTCGACCCGGGCCAACGCGGCGTGGAAGGCTGCCATCTCCTCCGGCGTCCCGGCGCTCACGCGCAGGAACCCGGCCGGGCCAGTCTCCCGCACGAGGACGCCTGCGTCGAGCAACTGCTGCCACGCGAGATGGCGGTCGGCCCACCGTCCGACGAGTACGAAGTTCGCGTCGGACTCCACCACCTCGTAGCCCAGCTCCGGCAGCGTCCGCAGCAGCGCGTCGCGCTCGTCACGCAGGTCGGCGACGCGCGCGAGCATCTCGTCGGCGTGCCGCAGGGCCACGGACGCCACCGCCTGGGTCTGGGCCGAGAGATGGTAGGGCAAGCGAATGATGCGGCAGGCGTCCACCACCGCGGGGTGCGCGGCGAGGTAGCCGAGGCGTCCGCCGGCGAACGCGAACGCCTTGCTCATCGTGCGGCTGACGATGAGGTTGCCGTGCTCGGCCAACAGCGTCAGCGCGGTGGCCTCCGGTGTTGAGCTGAACTCCTGGTAGGCCTCGTCGATCACCACCAGCGCGTCGGTGCCGGCGAGCACCTCCTCGATCACCGCCAGCGGGGTCGAGGTGCCGGTCGGGTTGTTCGGCGTGGTGATGAGCACGACGGTGGGCGCGTGCGCGGCGACGGCGTCCAACACGGTGGCCGCGTCGAGGGAGAAATCGGCCCGGCGCGGCACCGTGACGTAGTCGGTGTGGGTGTTGCGGGCGTACTCGGGGTACATCGAGTAGGTCGGCGTGAACGTGAGCAGGCGGCGTCCGGGGCCGCCGAACGCGCCGAGCACGTGTGTCATCACCTCGTTGGAGCCGTTGGCCGCCCAGACGTGGTCCGGCGTCAGGCCGTGGCCGAGGTAGGCCGCGAGCTGGGCGCGCAGGCCGCGAAACTCCCGGTCGGGGTAGCGGTTGAAGGACGCCGCCACCACGGCCTCGGCCATCTCCGCGGCCACGGCCGGCGAGGGCGGATAGGGGTTCTCGTTGACGTTGAGGCAGACGGGGACGTCGAGCTGCGGCGCGCCGTAGGGCTCCTCCCCCACCAGCTCCGGGCGCAGCGGCAGGTCGGCCAGGGTGAGGACGGGTTGGGTGAGATCGGCCCGAGCGAGATTCACCACCGGTCCCCCCGCGGCTCCTCGGTGCGGATCGTGATGGCCGCGCGGTGGCCGGGAAGGTGCTCGGCCGTGGCGAAGGCCGCCACCGTGGGCCCCACCTCGCGCAGCGCCGCCTCGTCGTAGTGGATGAGGTGCACGGTCTTCGTGAACGAACGCACCGTCAGGCCCGAGCTGTGGCGTGCCGCGCCCGCGGTCGGCAACACGTGGGTGGAGCCGGCGGAGTAGTCCCCGAGCGGCACCGGCGACCACGGCCCCACGAAGATCGCCCCCGCGTTGCGGACGCGGTGGGCCACGGCGTAGGCGTCCCGGGTGTGGATCTCGAGGTGCTCGGCGGCGTAGGCGTCCACCACCGCCAATCCCTGCTCGAGGTCGTCGGTCAGCACGATGGCTGACTGCGGGCCGGTGAGCGCGGTCTCGATGCGTTCGGTGTTGGCCAGCGCCCTGACCTGCCCGGCGAGCAGCGCGTTCACCGACGCCGCCAGCTCGGGTGAGTCCGTGACGAGGACCGATCCGGCCAGGGGGTCGTGCTCGGCCTGGCTGATGAGGTCGGCGGCGACGAACGCCGGGTCGGCCGAATCGTCGGCCAGCACGGCGATCTCGGTGGGGCCGGCCTCGGAGTCGATGCCCACCACCCCGCGCAGCAGCCGCTTCGCGGCGACGACGTAGATGTTCCCGGGGCCGGTCACCAGGTCGACCGGCGCGCACAGCCCGTCCACGCCGTGGGCGAACAGGGCGATCGCCTGCGCGCCACCGACGGCGTACACCTCCTCGACGCCGAGCAGGTGGCACAGCCCGAGGATCGACGGGTGCGGCCAGCCGCCGTGCTCGGCGCTCGGCGGGGACGCCACGGCCAGGCTCTCGACGCCGGCCACCTGGGCCGGCACCACATTCATCAACACGCTGGACGCCAACGGCGCGAGCCCGCCGGGCACGTACAACCCGACGCGCGCGACCGGGACCGTCTTGGTCTCCACCACGGCCCCGGGGGCGACCTTGGCCGAGGTCAGCGGCGCGGCGCCCTCGGTCTCGGCGACGGCCCGGCGGCGGCGGATCGACTCGACGAACGCGGCTCGGACGTCGGCGTCCAGCTCGTCGGCGCACCGTTCCAGCACGTCGGCCGGCACACGGAACGAGGGCGGCGTCACGCGGTCGAACCGCTCGGAGAACTCGGCGAGGGCGTCCGCACCGCGCTCGGCGACGGCGTCACAGATGGGCCGGACGACGGCGACGGCGTGCTCGACGTCGACGGCACCGCGGGGCACCACGGTGCGGTAGTCGGGGGACGTGCCTCGGACGTCGATCATGCGCAGTTCCACGAACGTGATTGTATGGGCGCCATGTTCATCGGCTTCGGCACGGTCGCGAACGTGGTCACGGTCGCCGTCGGCGCCCTGCTGGGGCTGGTGGTGGGGCACCGCATCCCCGAGCGCACCCGGACCACGGTCACCGACGTGCTCGGGCTCGTGACGATCGTGCTCGGCGTCCAGTCGGCCCTCACGGTCGCCTCCCCGGCGCTGGCCGCCGAGGTCGGGTCCGCCGGCGTCCTGATCGTGCTGGGATCTCTGCTGCTGGGCGCCCTGACCGGCTCGACCCTGCGCATTGAGGACCGGCTGGAGGCGGTGGCCGACCGGTTGCGCACCCGCTTCGCCGCCGAGGAGGACGCCGGCACCTTCGTTGCCGCCGTGGTCACGCCGACGCTGCTGTTCTGCGTCGGGCCCCTGACCATCCTGGGATCGCTGTCGGACGGTCTCGGCCGCGGGGCCGACCAGTTGCTCGTCAAGGCCGTGCTGGACGGCTTCGCCGCGATCGCGTTGGCGACCACGCTGGGCTGGGGCGTCCTGCTCTCGGCAGTGGCGGTTGGCGTCATTCAGGGCGCGCTGACCCTGGCGGGCTTCTGGTTCGGCGACCTGTTCACCGCCGGTCAGATCGACGCGCTCACCGCGACGGGCGGCGTGATCCTCCTCGGGCTCGGGCTGCGGCTGCTCCGCATCCGGCAGATCCCCGTCGGAGACCTGCTCCCCGCGCTCGTGTTCGCCCCGCTGCTGGTCGCCCTCGTGGCCGCACTCTGAACCTGGGCGGACGCCCCGCGCGCGGCTAGGGTCGAACGCGTGAGCCGCACCAGCCCCTCTTCGCACACCCCGCCAACCGGCGGTACACCCGCCACCGAGGCCCTGACGGCTGCCGGGGTCGCGTTCACCGCGGTGGCCTACACCCACCACGACGACGCCACCGACTTCGGGGCCGAGGTGATCCGCGAGACCGGCCGCGACCCCGAGCAGGTGTTCAAGACCCTCGTCGTCGCCACCGGGCCGCGCAGCCTGGCCGTGGGTGTGGTCCCGGTGTCGGGACGCCTCGACCTGAAGGCCCTCGCGTCGGCGCTCGGGGTGAAGAAGGTGGAGCTGGCCCCGCCCGCGGCGGCCGAGCGGAGTTCCGGCTACGTGGTAGGCGGCGTCTCCCCCCTCGGCCAGCGGACGCCCCTGCCCACCGTGATCGACGAGACCGCCCAGCTCTTCGACACCGTGCTCGTCTCCGGCGGCAAGCGCGGGCTGCAGGTCGAACTGGCGCCGGACGATCTCGCCGCCGTCACCGGGGCCACCTTCGCCCCCATCGCGCGCTGACGCCCGCTCACGCCACCTCGCACTGACCACCACGCACTGAACACCGCACACTGAGCCATCACCGGTGCGTCGGGGGACGCGCCGCGGCCCCGGCCCTAAGCTGCGCGGGTGAACGTCCTCGACATCGTGCGCGTCATCGGTGGTCTGGTGTTGCTCGTGGGCGGCGGTGAGGCCCTCGTGCGTGGCGCGTCCGCGCTGGCCACCCGTCTCGGGCTGTCTCCCCTCGTGGTCGGCCTGACGGTCGTCTCCGTGGCCACGTCCGCCCCCGAGCTGGCGGTCACCCTGGGCGCCGTGCTCCGGGGAGAGCCGGAGATCGCGGTCGGCAACGTGGTGGGCAGCAACATCGCCAACGTACTGCTGGTGCTGGGAATCACCGCGGCCGTCGGGTCGGTGCTCGTCAAGCGCGACATGCTTCGCTTCGACCTACCGTTCCTCGCCGGGCTCAGCATCCTCGTCCTGGTCTTCAGCGTGGACGGCCGGGTCGGCCCCGTCGAAGGCACCTTGCTGCTCGTGCTGTTCGTGGGCCACATGGCGTGGTCGGTGTGGCGCGGCCGGCGGGCAGGCCACGACGGAGCGGACCTCAACGGGGCAGCTCAGGACGGGGCAGCTCAGGACGGGGCAGCTCAGGACGGGGCAGCTCAAGACGCTCCCGATCCGGACACCTCGGGCCCCCGCCCGTCCGCCCTGGTCGCGGCGCTCCTCGTGGCGGCCGGGGTGGGGCTGCTCGTGCTCGGCGCCAACTTCTTGGTGGACGGCGCGACCGCCATCGCCACGGCCTTCGGGGTCAGCCAGCTCGTCATCGGCCTCACGGTGGTCGCGGTCGGCACCTCGCTGCCGGAGCTGGCGGCGTCCGTCATCGCGGTGCGTCGCGGCGAACGCGACATCGCGTTCGGCAACGTCGTCGGCTCCAACATCGCCAACATCGGCCTGGTGCTCGGCCTGCCCTCGCTGCTGAGCGGCGGCATCGGCGTCCCCGAGAGCGCCGTGGCGTTCGACATTCCGGTGATGGTGGCCGTGGCCCTGTTGTTGCTGCCGGTGGCGTTCACGGGTTCGCTGATCCACCGCTCCGAGGGGTTTCTGTTCGCCGGGTTCTACGTGGCGTACACCGTGTACGTCCTGCTGCTGGCCACCGACCACGACGCCCTGCGCGGCTTCACCATCACGATGGTGGCCTACGTGCTGCCGATGTTCGGCATCCTCCTGGCGGGCCACGTCCTGCTGGATCTCTGGGACCGCCGCCACCCCGCCCCGTCACCCCCCGAGGCCCACCATGACAGAAGCCGGCCCGGGGCACCCCCGGGGTGAGCCCCTCCGCGCGGCCCCCGAGTCGGCATTTGGACCCGAGGAAATGGTGCCATGGCGCCATTTCCTCGGGTCCAAATGCCAACAGGGGGGGCAGAGCGACCCAGCGAAGTTGCGAAAGCGGGGGCCCTCAGCGGGTGGGGGTGAGCGCTGCGTCCAGCGCTGCCCGGCCCTCGGCGAGAGCGGCCGTGCGCCGGTCGGTCTGGATGTCGGCCAGCACCGCCCAGTCTTCGGTGGCGTCGGTGGCGTCGGCCAGTTCCTCGATCAGTTCCGCGGCCACCACGGCGTCCTGCAACGTGCCGAACGCCTCGGTGACGGCCTCCCACCGCGCGGCCCGCGCGGAGCCGTCCGACCCCAACACCTCAGCCAGCGCCTCGGTGCAATAGCGCACGGCCTTGGCCGCCTTGCGCACCCGGTGCCACCGCTCGAGCTCCCCTGGTCTGCGCCGGGCCTTCTGTGCCAGCCGCTCGGTGCGTGCCTCGGCCGCCTCGAGGCCGGCGAGCAGGTCGGACGCCGGCCCCGCCGCCCGCGCGTCCAGCGGCGGCTCCGCCAGCAGGAGCGCCAGGGCGGCCCGCAGCGCGCGAGCCCGCCGCGTGTCCCAGGCCGCGACCAGCGCGGCGTGGCCCCAGCGGTGACGATCGGCAAGGTGCCCCAGCACCGCGCTCCGCACCCCGTCCGCCACCGTGCCAGGGCCCAGTTCGGCGAACAGGTCGCCGAACTCCTCGGCCAGCACCTCGGCGTCCCGGGGCTCACCCAGCAACGCGGCGAGCCAGCGCAGTTCCTCGCGCAGCGGCTCGGTGCGTTCGGCGTCCCAGAACGGGGCGAACGTGGTCAGCAAGCTGCGCAGCCGCCGCGTCGCGACGCGCGCCTTGTGCACCGCGTCGGGGGCGTCGACCCGGACGCCGGCGTCCATCGCCTGCAGCATGCCCACCTGCCGGCCCGCATAGTCGAGCAGCGCGGCCGCCGCGCTCCCCTCGGTGGGGGTCGGCCGGGTCGCGAGGATGCGGCTCGCCTTGGACGCGTGCGCCGCCGGCCGGGCCCCCTCGGCCAGCATCGCCGCCGTCACCTCACTCAGCAGGGCCGGATCCGCGCCCGTCACGAGCTCCACCTCGAGCTCGCGCCACGTCTCGGTGCGGGCACCGGCGCGGGCGGTCACCCGGTCGAGGGCCACCAGCGCCCGCGGCACCCCGTCGACCACCAGCGGCGTCTCGGTGCGCTCCGTACGCACGGTGGCCAGCGGCACCAGCGGCGCCGCGCCGATGATCGGGGACGCCTCCGCGCGCAGCGCGGCGGGCAGCTCATCGGCCAGCGGGAGGCGCAGCTCGAGGCGTCCCGGCTCGGACCCGCGGGGTCGCTTGAGGTGCCACCCCTCGTCCGACCCGCCCTCGCGCCGGCGCAGCGACCAGCCGGCGGCGGCGAGGGCATGCTCGGGCGTGTCGAGGTAGGTCGCCGTCAGCGTGAACGTGCGCGGCTCGCCCCAGGTGCCCACCGTGGCCAGCGAGGGGGTGAAGCCGGGGTCAATCTCGAACTTCTGCTCGATCTCGGCCTCGCGCTCCATCACGCCTCCTCGACCACCGGCTCGGACGCCCCCGCCTCGACCGCCTGGCGACGCCGCCGCGTCCGCTCGCCGACCTCCGGCCCCAGGGCGGAGGCGAACAGGCAGACAGCCACGGCGGAGAACGGCCACAGGGCGAGGGCGGAGAGGGCGTGCAACCGCAGGGCGACGGGCACCGCCTCGCCGGCGGTGGCGGCGGCCATCCGCGCCGCGAACGGGGTGGGGCCGAGGGTCTCCCCCACCAGCCAACAGGTCACGGCCGCGATGGCGGCGGCACCCACGGCGACGAACGCCACGGGCCAGCCCCACTGCCGCAGGCTGGCCCATACCCCGACCCCCAGGCCCAGCCCGCCCACCACCGCGAGCACGGAAAACCACCAGTCAGCCGAGGCAACCTGCGCCATGGCACGCTCGGCGATCGTGGCCTGGCCGTCGGCCCCCACCACGAACGCCGGCAGCTGCGTGAGCGCCACCCAGAGAAGCGCGGCCAGGGCGCCGACGAGCAACGCCACGGCCACCACGAGGCCGACGCGGTTCACGAGTTGGCGTCCACCCACGGGGTTGATGCTAGGCGCTGACACAGGACGGCCCCAACAGTGCCTTGAGATCGGCGACCAGCGAGTTGGACGGCCGGACGCGCAGCTGGTCGTCCAACCGCCACACCGTGGCGCGCTGCGGGCTGATGAGCCGGACGCGGACCTCCGCCAACCCGGGGTGCTGCCGCAGCGTGAACTTCAGCTGGTCCACCACTTCGGGCGTACACCGCGTGGTGGGCAGGGAGATCGTCACCGGGCCGTCCTCACGCTGCGTCACGTCGGGGAACGCCACGTCCTGTGCCGTGATCTCGACGCCGTCGTCCTTCTCGCGCAGACGGCCGCGGATGCGCACCACCACGTCGGTGCCGAGCGAGAGCGCCACCGGCATGTAGGCCTTGTTGAAGACGAGCACCTCGATGGACGCCTCCAGGTCCTCCACCGTCAGGATCGCCCAGGCCTTCCCGTCCTTGGTCTGCTTGCGTTGGATGCCGGTGATCATGCCGCAGATCGTCACCATGCCCTCGCGGGGACGCTCGTCACCCGCCAGCGCGGCGATGCTCAGGTCGCGGTTGGCGGCCAGCACGTGCTCCAACCCCTGCAGCGGGTGGTCGCTGACGTAGAGGCCGAGCATCTCGCGCTCGAACGCCAGCCGCGTCATCTTCTCCCACTCGGGCAGCTCCGGCACCGGGCTGGCCACGAGCGAACCGCCGGCGTCGGCGTCCGCCCCGCCGAAGAAGTCGGCGAACAGGTCGTCCTGGCCATTGGCCTGGTTGCGCTTGAGATCCACCACCTCGTCGATCTTGGTCTCGAAGCACTCCATCAGCCCGCGCCGGGTGTGACCCATGGAGTCGAACGCGCCCGCCTTGATCAGCGACTCGATGACGCGCTTGTTGCACACCACCGCCGGCACCTGGTCGAGGAACGCGTTGAAGTCGGACGCCGACCCGTGCTCAGTGCGGGCGGCGATGATGCCGTTCACGACGTTGTCGCCGACGTTGCGGATCGCGCCGAGCCCGAAGCGGATGTGGTCCCCCACCGGCGTGAACCGGCCCTGGGAGGTGTTGACGTCCGGCGGCAGCACCTGGATGCCCATGCGGCGGCACTCCGACAGGTAGATCGCCATCTTGTCCTTGTCGTCGCGCACCGACTCCAGCAGCGCCGCCATGTACTCGGCCGGGTAGTGGGCCTTCAGGTAGGCCGTCCAGTACGACACCAGACCGTACGCCGCGGCGTGGGACTTGTTGAAGCCGTACGCCGAGAACGGCACCATCGTCTCCCACAGCGCGGCGATCGCGGCGTCGGAGTAGCCCTGGGCCTTCATGCCCGCCTCGAAGTTGACGAACTCGGCCTCCAGCACCTCTTTCTTCTTCTTGCCCATCGCCCGGCGCAGCAGATCGGCCGCGCCGAGGGTGTAGCCGGCGAGCTGCTGGGCGATCTGCATGACCTGCTCCTGGTACACCAGCAGGCCGTAGGTCTCGCCGAGAATCTGGTCGAGCACCTCGGCCAGTTCGGGGTGGATGTGCGTGACCGGCTGCTGCCCGTTCTTGCGCATCGCGTAGTTGACGTGGGTGTTCGTCCCCATCGGGCCGGGGCGGTACAGCGCGCCGAGCGCCGTGATGTCGGCGAACTGGTCGGGTCGCATCAGGCGGCACAGCGAGCGGTAGCCCGAGCCGTCGAACTGGAACACCCCGAGCGTGTCGCCGCGGGCCAGCAGGTCGTAGGTCGCGGCGTCCGTGGTGTCCTTGGCCAAGGCGTCCAGGTCGAGTTCCAGCTCGCGGTTGATCTGCACGTTCTTCACGGCGTCGTCGAGGATCGTCAGGTTGCGCAGGCCGAGGAAGTCCATCTTGACCAGGCCGAGGTTCTCACAGCTCGGGTAGTCGAACTGCGTGATGATCTGGCCGTCCTGCTCCCGCTTCATGACGGGGATGACGTCGAGCAGCGGCTCGCTGCTCATGATGACGCCGGCCGCGTGGACGCCCCACTGGCGCTTGAGTCCCTCGATGCCGCGCGCGGTGTCGACGACCTGCTGGACCTCGGGGTCCTCTTCATAGAGCTGGCGGAACTCGGTGCCCTCGCCGTAGCGATCGTGACCGGGGTCGAAGACCTGCTTGAGTGTGACGCCCTTGCCCTGCACGTCGGGGGTGTAGGCCTTGGTCAGCTTCTCGCCCAGGCCGAACGGCTTGCCGAGGACGCGGCCGGCGTCCTTGATCGCCTGCTTGGCCTTGATCGTGCCGTAGGTGACGATCTGGCAGACCCGGTCGTCGCCGTACTTGTCGGTGACGTACTTGATGACCTCACCACGGCGGCGCTCGTCGAAGTCCACGTCGAAGTCGGGCATCGACGGGCGTTCGGGGTTCAGGAACCGCTCGAAGAACAGGCCGTGGGGCACCGGGTCGAGATCGGTGATGCGCATGGCGTAGGCGCACATCGAGCCGGCGCCCGAGCCACGCCCGGGGCCGACGCGGATGCCGTTCGCCTTCGACCACGTGATGAAGTCGGCAACCACGAGGAAGTACCCCGCGTAGCCCTTGTTGATGATGATCTCGGCCTCGTAGTCGGCCTGCTTGGTCGCATAGTCGGGCACCGCGCCGTCGAACCGGTCCTCCAGCCCGCGGCGCACCTCGGCGACGAACCAGCTCTCCTCCGTGTGCCCGGCCGGCACGTCGAAGCGCGGCATGTACGTGCCGGTGCCCTCGTGGAAGTCGACCTCGCAGCGCTCGGCGATCGCGAGGGTGTTGTCGCAGGCGTCCGGCAGGTTCGAGAACAGCTGCCGCATCTCGGCGGGGCTCTTGAGGTAGTAGCCGTTGCCGTCGAACTTGAAGCGGCCCGGGGTGTCCTTGTTGGAGCCCGCGGACACGCACAGCAGCGTGTCGTGCGCCTCGGCGTCCTCGGCGCGCGCGTAGTGGAGGTCGTTGGTCGCCACCAGCGGGAGGTTGAGTTTCTTGGCCAGGCGCAGCAGGTCGTCGCGCACCCGGGTCTCGATGTCGAGGCCGTGGTCCATCAGCTCGACGAAGAAGTTGCCCTCGCCGAACAGGTCGCGGAACTCCGCGGCCGAGCGAACGGCCTCGTCGAACTGGCCCAGCCGCAGGTACGTCTGCACCTCACCGGAGGGACACCCCGTCGTTGCGATCAGGCCGGGGGCGTAGCGCTGGAGCAACTCCCGGTCGGCCCGCGGCTTGTAGAAGAAGCCCTCGATGGAGCTGAGCGAGGCCAGGCGGAACAGGTTGTGCATGCCCTCGGTGGTGGACGCCCACATCGTCATGTGCGTGTAGGCGCCCTTGGACGCCACGTCGTCACCCGTGCCGTCGCCGAACTGGACCCGCTTGCGCTCGCTGCGGTGGGTCTTGGGGGTCAGGTACGCCTCGAGGCCGATGATCGGCTTCACCGGGCTGCCCTGGGCCGTCTTGTACCACTCGTAGGCGCCGAACACGTTGCCGTGGTCGGTCACCGCGAGGGCCGGCATGCCCATCTGTTCGCAGCCGGTCACGAGATCTTTCAGGCGCGCCGCGCCGTCGAGCATCGAGTACTCGGAGTGGCAGTGCAGGTGTACGAATGCGTCGCTCATCAGTGGTGGTCAACCTCCCGGAGGCACCACCCTAGTCGCTGCCCCCGACAGTGCTGCGTCGCCCCGCCGGGTCGGCATTTGGACCCGAGATTGTGCTGCCATGGCGCCACAATCTCGGGTCCAAATGAGCTGCCACGGCAGGATTTGCACCCAGCTCGCCGCATGGCGACACTGATCATCGAACGTGGTCGACGAGGAGGAACCCATGGAGCTGTCCCTGATCGGTGCACCCACCGACATCGGTGCCGGCGTCGCCGGATGCCGGCTCGGCCCGGGCGCCCTCCGCGTGGCCGGTATCGGACGCGGCCTGCGCGGCCTGGGCCGCGACGTGGTCGACACCGGCGACATCGACGGCCCGCCCAACCCCATGACGCCCCCCGTCGACGGCTACCGGCACCTGCCCGAGGTCATCGCCTGGAACGTCGCGCTGCGCGACGCCGTCGCCGCCGAGCTGGCGTCCGGACGCCTGCCCGTCGTGCTGGGCGGCGACCACAGCCTCGCGATCGGCTCGATCAGCGCCGTCGCCGCCCACTGCCGCGCGGTGGGCAAGAAGCTCCTCATCATCTGGGTGGACGCCCACGCCGACATCAACACCTCCGCCATGACGCCCACCGGCAACATCCACGGCATGCCGGTCGCCTGCCTGCTGGGCCACGGTCCCGACGAACTCACCGGCCTGTCGGACCAGCGGCCGGCGATCACGCACGACCAGATCCACCAAGTGGGCCTGCGCAGCGTGGACGCCGGCGAGAAGCGATTCCTGGCTGAGCTGGGGATCAGCGTGTACGACATGCGCTACCTCGACGAGGCCGGCATGCGGCGCGCGATGCGCCGGGTGCTCGCAAGCGTGGACGCCGACACCCACCTCCACCTCTCCCTCGACCTCGACTTCGTCGACCCGGCGGTGGCACCCGGAGTGGGCACGCCCGTCGTCGGCGGGCCGACGTACCGCGAGGCGCAGCTCTGCATGGAGATGATCGCCGACACCGGACGCCTCGGCTCGCTCGACCTCGTGGAGGTGAACCCGGCCCTCGACGTCCGCAACACCACCGCCGAGCTGGCCGTCGACCTCGTGGAGAGCCTCTTCGGCAAGTCGACCCTGCTGCGCGTGACCGATCTGGCCAACCCACCGCTGGGCTGATCTGGGACGCACCCGTCTGGGATGCACCCGTCTGGGATGCACCCGTCTGGATTGTCCCGTGAGGAGCCGCGTCGAGAACCCATGCGCATGCGCGCCTCGTCGACCCGCCTCTTGGTGCGCCTCGGAGGTGAGCTGGGTGATCACGAACCGGTGCTGCCCAGCCACTCGGCGCGACTGAGATGAAAGTTCACCGGTCCGACGCATCCTCCTCGACGCCGACGCGGACGCTGCGTCCGTTCAGTTCGACGACCTCGCCACCGTGGAGCTGACGCCCGCGGCGGGTCTCCGGCTCGCCGTCGACCCGCACCTCACCGGTCAGGATCACCTCCCGGGCGTCCGCGCCGGTGTCCACCAGGCCCGCGACCTGGAGGAACTGACCCAGACGAATCGTGCCCCGCACCTCGACCGACTCCATGACCTCTCCTGCCTGACGACGACATTGTGGGAACCAGTCTTCCCGACACCGGGCCGATCTCAGGAAAGATCGTCACCGGCGAGCCCCGCCTCAGCAGCCGGAGCCGCCTCCCCCTCGTGCTCCCGCTCCAGCGGGCCGCCGCCGCGGCCGTGCCGGACGAGGTCAGTGAGCTGGCTCCAGGACGCCACCTTCACCCGCGACCGGCCGGACGCCTCACCCCGCGCCCGTTCCTCGGCGTCGATGGCCTCCCAATCCGCGAAGCTGGACGCCTCCAACCCGTGGGAGGCCAGCAGGGCGTCCACCTCCGGCCCCCGCGCCGCGTCTTTGACGCCAGTCTCAGCGGCGAGGTCGTCCAGCAGCAGGGCCACCGTCTCGGCGGCGTCGGACTTGTTGGTGCCGATGACGCCGACCGGGCCGCGCTTGATCCACCCCACCACGTACTCCCCCGGGCTCGGCGTGCCGTCGGGACGCACCACACGGCCACCCCGGTTCGGGATCACGCCGGCCTCGTCGTCGAAGGCCACTCCGGCCAGCGGACGCCCCCGGTACCCGATGGCGCGCAGCACCAACTGGCATGCGATGGTCTCCCGCTCCCCCGTCCCCACCACGGACGTCCCGCCGGCGGGCAGCGTGCGTTCGAGGACGACGCCGCTCACGGCGTCCTCGCCCATGACGGAGACCGGGCGCCGCCAGAACCGCAGGTGGAGGCGCGCGTGGGCGTCCGGCACCGAGCGGCCCGCCGCCTCCCGCAGCGCGGCGAGATTGCCCCGCACGCGCCGGTCGAGGTCGGTCTCGTCGATACCCGCCACGTCTGTGGGGTCAATCACGGGCTGGACGCCGTCGAGCCCCAGCAGCTCGCGCAGCTCCGGGGTGGTGAAGCTCGCGTGCTGCGGCCCGCGGCGTCCGACCACCCACACGTCGCGGACCGACGCCCGGCGCAGTTCGGCGAGCACGTCCCCGGGCATGTCGGTGCCCGCCAACCGGGCGGGCGAGGCGGCCAGCACGCGAGCGACGTCCACGGCCACGTTGCCGACGCCGAACGTGACCGCCGCCTCGACGCCGGCGAGCTGCTGCGCCTCGGCGTCCGGATGGCCGCAGTACCAGGCCACGAACTCCCGCGCGGAGCGGCTACCCGGCAGTTCCTCGCCGGGGACGTGGAGCCGGCGATCCTCCGACGCACCAGCCGCATAGATCACCGCGTCGTAGCCGGCCACCAGCTCGTCGCGGGTGATGCTGCGGCCCAGCTCGACCAGCCCGAAGAAGCGGACGCGCTCGGACGTGAACGGTGCCACCAACGCACGCTGGATGCCCTGCATGCTGGCATGGTCGGGGGCCACCCCGTAGCGCAGCAGCCCGAAGGGCGCCGGTAGCCGGTCGAGGATGTCGATGCGGACGCTCTCGTGAGCCCGGAGCAGCGCCTGCGCGGCGAACAGCCCGGACGGCCCGGCACCGACGATGGCGACGTGCGGCGTGTGCGTCATGGGTGGCATCTTCGCATGGCGGGTCTGCCGACATGCGGCGCGCACAGAGACAAGCCCACGGCGAGGAGGCCCTCTGAGCCTCCAGTCGAGAGGCTGAGAGCATGGACGATCCTGTGAAGGCGCTCACTTGCGAGGGGTCGCCACGTGCAAGGCGTCAAGGCTTGCCACGATGGGCAAGCACATCGCTGTCTGCTTCCCCCGAGCGTGACCGCTGAGTGCCAAGCGCTCGGAGTTCCAAATCTTGAATGAATGTGCGCATCCTGACCCCAATGGGCCCCAAGCCTAAGTGCACGGCAGGGCGGGGACTGCCACTATCCGGTGGACCTGTCTGTGCCGAATCGATGCCGTACCGTGCGTGCCTGGCAAGCCCTGCTGAGAGCAGGGTAGAGTCACCACCGTCCTGGCCGACCTGTCGGTAAGGGGCCACTCGGGTCGCCTACGCGACAGCGGAAGTGAGAAGGGCAGGAAGTAGACCCCGGTGGTACGCCAGGTCCCAACGCACGTTTGGCGCTTTCCAGGTCGGAGTTGCGTGGGGTGGGGGCGAGTTCGGTTTCGCTCGAAACGGGCAGCTTGTATTGGTTTGTAAGCACATCACAATCCACGGTGCAGTCGGGGTCTGAACTGTGGGTGGCCGCGTGTGGCTGCGCCCACACGCTCGCACTCACGACCGAAGGCCTGCTGGTGGTTGGCCCCTCCCCAACTCGGCTTCCCTCTCCTGAGGTGCGTCCGAATCCCGCCGGACATCAGTGAGCGGGAGGCGTCCGGATGGCCGCAGTACCAGGCCACGAACTCCGGGCGGCCCCGCGGGGACGAGGACGGACGTAGAACCTTGGCTCCCCTTGACAGCTCGACGCGGGTCGGGCACCGTCGAGACACCCCTCGAGGAATGGACGACACCCCATGACAGACCTCCGGATGTCCGACCTCTGGCCTGCTGTGGCCATCCTGGCCCTGTGCATCCCGGTGGGTGTCCTCTACGCCCACGCGGCGCTTCCGCGCGTGCGCCCCATCCTTTACGCGGCCGCGATCGCGGGCAATGCACTGCTCGTCTGGGCGGCCTTCACCCTCGTCGCTCGGCCGTCCTGGGTGGGGCTGCCCGCCTTCGCGACGCTCATGGGTGCCTACCTGCTGGCGGGTGCGCATCTGCTCGGCGACCATCCGGCGCTCAGCTCTGCGTCGCTGCGCCAGCGCGTCGCTGTGCTCCTCCGGAATCCCCGGCTGCGGGGCCTCGACGCGGACGCGTGACGGCCGCCATCTGATGACCGACAACGACACGAGCACACCCAAACAGTTCGCTCTCGCGTCGGCGGTCTACCTCTGCTGCGGATTGCTCGTCACGCTCGTCGGTCTGATGGTCGCCCGGGACCTCAGGAGCGCGCTGCTGGGCGGTGTCCCCCTGTGTGCAGCAGCCGTGGCCGTGCTGACGCAGGCGGCACGTACCAGGGCAGGCCCCCGGACACCGTCGGCCTGGCCGTCGATCGCCGTCTTTGCCCTCGCCCTGATCGCTGGTCTCGGGGGGCTCGCTCTCCTCCCGTAGGTGCACCTGGAGGTGCGGCTCAGACCACCAGCGGACGCTCGGTCGGGTTGATCGGACGCGGCAGCGCGGAGCTCCCCTGCAGGTAGGCGTCCACTCCCTGGGCGGCGGACCGGCCCTCGGCGATGGCCCACACGATCAGCGACTGGCCGCGCCCCGCGTCCCCGGCCACGAACACGCCGGGCACGTTGGTGGCGTAGGAGTCGTCGCGCGCGATGTTGCCGCGGGCGTCCAGCTCGAGCCCCAGCTCCTCGACCAGGCCGGTCTGCTGCGGGCCGGTGAAGCCCATGGCGAGCAGCACCAGATCGGCCGGGATCTCCCGCTCGGTGCCCTCCACCGGCACGAACCTGCCGGCGTCGAAGGTGACCTCCGACAACCTCAGCGACGTGATGCGCCCGTCGGTGCCGACGAACTCCGAGGTGGACACGGCGTACTCGCGCGCCACGTCGCCCTCCTCGTGGGAGGTGCTGACGCGGAACAGCATCGGGTACGTCGGCCAGGGCTGGTTGCCCGGGCGATCCGACGTCGGGGTCGGCATGATCTCGAGCTGGGTGACCGAGGCGGCCTCCTGCCGCAGGCTCGTGCCGATGCAGTCGCTGCCCGTGTCGCCGCCGCCGATCACCACGACGTGCTTGCCCGTGGCGGTGATCTGGCCGTCCACCTGCTGGCCCACCGCGACGCGGTTGGCCTGCGGCAGGAACTCCATGGCCTGGTGGACACCGTCCAGCTCCCGGCCCGGAATGGGCAGCTCGCGCGGCAGCGTGGACCCGATGGTGAGCACCACGGCGTCGAAGCGGTCCAGCAGTTCCTCGCCCGTGATGTCCACACCGATGTTCGTGCTCGGCTTGAAGACCGTGCCCTCCTGGCGCATCTGCTTCAGCCGCCGGTTGAGGACCTTCTTCTCCATCTTGAACTCGGGGATGCCGAAGCGCAGCAGGCCGCCGATGTCGTCGGCGCGCTCGTACACCACCACGGTGTGCCCCGCGCGCGTCAGCTGCTGCGCGGTGGCCAAACCCGCCGGGCCGGAGCCCACGACCGCGACCGTCTTTCCGGTGTGCCACTCGGGCACGACCGGGACGACGCGCCGGTCGTCCCACGCCTTGTCGGCGATGGCGACCTCAATGTTCTTGATGGTCACCGGCTCGCGGTTGATGCCCACGACGCAGGCCGTCTCGCAGGGAGCCGGGCAGAGGCGTCCGGTGAACTCGGGGAAGTTGTTGGTCGCGTGCAGCCGGTCGGTCGCCGAGCGCCACAGGTCGTGGTAGATGAGATCGTTCCACTCGGGGATGAGGTTGCCCAGCGGGCACCCCTGGTGGCAGAACGGGATGCCGCAGTCCATGCAGCGGCTCGCCTGCTGCCGGATGATCGGCAGCACGGCGCGTCCGGGGCTGCCGGGGTAAACCTCGTCCCAGTCGTGGACGCGCTCGGACGCCGGCCGCCGCTCGGCGACCTGGCGCTCGACCTTCATGAAGCCCTTGGGATCAGCCATGAGCAGCCTCCATCATCTTCGTCACGGTCTCTTCCTCACTGAGCCCCTCGGCCTCGGCCGAGGCACGGGCGGCCAGCACCCGGGCGTAATCACGCGGCACCACCTTGGTGAACCGGCCCCGCCATGCCTCCGGACCCTCGTCGAGCAGCCCGCGGGCCACGGCCGAGTCGGTCTCGGCGGCGTGACGCCCCAGCAGTTCGGTGATGCGCGCCACGTCGTCGTCGTCCAGCTCCCAGGCGTCCACCATCTCGGTGTTGAGCCGGCCCTCGTCCAGGCCGAGCACCCACGCGACGCCGCCGGACATGCCGGCCGCGAAGTTGCGGCCCGTCGCGCCGAGCACCAACGCCTCACCGCCGGTCATGTACTCACACCCGTGGTCCCCGACGCCCTCGACCACCGCGGTGGCGCCGGAGTTGCGCACGCAGAAGCGCTCGCCGACCCGGCCGCGGATGTAGAGCTCACCCGAGGTGGCGCCGTAGCCGATGACGTTGCCCGCCACGATCTGCTCCTCGGCCGCGAAGGACGCCTCGGGGTGCGGCCGCACGGACAGGCGTCCGCCCGACAGCCCCTTGCCGAAGTAGTCGTTCGTGTCGCCGATGAGCTTCAGCGTGACGCCCCGGGGCACGAACGCCCCGAAGCTCTGCCCGCCCGTGCCGGTGAACGTGATCTCGATGGTGTCGTCGTTGAAGCCCTCGCCGCCGCTGACCTTGGTCACCTCGTGGCCGAGCATGGTGCCCACCGTGCGGTCCACGTTGCGGACGTCGACCGCGAAGCGCACCTTCTCGCCGCGCTCCAGCGCCGGACGCGAGCGCTCGATCAGCTCGACGTCCAGCTTCGCCTCCAGCCCGTGATCCTGCGTCGTGACGCGGTGCAGCGGGCCGTCGACGGCCACCTGGTGCAGCACCGGCGCGAGGTCCAGACCCTGGGCCTTCCAGTGGTCAACGGCCGCCTTGGTGCGCAGCACCTCGACGTGGCCGACGGCCTCCTCGATCGACCGGAAGCCCAGCGCGGCCAAATGCTCGCGCACCTCCTCGGCGATGTACTCGAAGAAGGTCACGACGAAGTCGGCGTGGCCCGAGTACTTGGCCCGCAGCTCCGGGTTCTGCGTCGCGACGCCGACCGGGCAAGTGTCCAGGTGACACACGCGCATCATGATGCAGCCGCTGACGACCAGCGGCGCGGTCGCGAAGCCGAACTCCTCGGCACCGAGCAGGGCGCCGATCACGACGTCGCGGCCGGTCTTGAGCTGGCCGTCCACCTGCACGACGATCCGGTCGCGCAGGCCGTTGAGGAGCAGCGTCTGCTGGGTCTCGGCGAGGCCGAGCTCCCACGGGCCGCCGGCGTGCTTGAGCGACGTCAGCGGAGCCGCACCGGTGCCGCCGTCGTGGCCGGAGATCAGCACGACGTCGGCCTTCGCCTTCGAGACGCCGGCCGCGACCGTGCCCACGCCCACCTCGGCGACCAGCTTGACGTGCACCCGGGCCACCGGGTTCGCGCACTTCAGGTCGTGGATGAGCTGCTTGAGATCCTCGATCGAGTAGATGTCGTGGTGCGGCGGCGGGCTGATCAACCCCACGCCCGGCGTCGAGTGCCGCGTCTTGGCCACCCACGGGTAGACCTTCTGGCCGGGCAGCTGGCCGCCCTCGCCGGGCTTGGCGCCCTGGGCCATCTTGATCTGGAGGTCGTCGGCGTTCGTCAGGTAGTCACTCGTCACGCCGAACCGGCCGGACGCCACCTGCTTGATCGCCGAGCGACGCCGCGGGTCGTGGAGCCGCTCGTGGTCCTCCCCGCCCTCGCCGGTGTTCGACTTGCCGCCGAGCCGGTTCATGGCGATCGCGAGGGTCTCGTGCGCCTCTTGGGAGATCGAGCCGTAGCTCATCGCGCCGGTGGAGAACCGCTTGACGATCTCGCTGACCGGCTCGACCTCGTCGATGCTGATCGGCTCGCGGGCGTCCGTGTCGAACTCCAACAGGCCGCGCAGCGTCATCAGCCGCTTGGCCTGGTCGTCCACCCGGCTCGTGTACTGCTTGAAAATGTCGTAGCGCTTCTCGCGGGTGGCGTGCTGCAGGCGAAACACCGTCTCGGGGTCGAACAGGTGCGGCGGGCCCTCGCGGCGCCACTTGTACTCCCCACCCACGTCGATGGTGCGGTGCGGCAGCGTCCGCCGGTCGACGGGGTAGCCGACGTCGTGGCGCGCCTGGATCTCCCTGGCGATCTCCGGCAGGCCGATGCCCTCGATGCGGCTGGTGGTGCCGGTGAAGTAGCGCTCGACGAATGTGCTGTTCAGGCCGAGCGCCTCGTAGATCTGGGCCCCGGTGTAGGAGGCGATGGTCGAGACGCCCATCTTGCTCATGACCTTCAGGACGCCCTTGCCGAGCGCCTTGCGGACGTTCTTGACGGCCTTCTCGGGGTCGACGGTGACGAGCACCTCGCGGCGCGCCAGATCCTCCGCCGACTCGAACACCAGGTACGGGTTCACGGCCGCGGCGCCGTACCCGATGAGCAGCGCGACGTGGTGCACCTCGCGCACGTCACCGGCCTCGACCACGAGCCCCACCTGGGTGCGCGTCTTCTCCCGCACGAGGTGGTGGTGGACCGCCGCGGTGAGCAGCAACGAGGGGATCGGCGCGTAGTCGATGTTGCTGTGCCGGTCGGACAAGATGATGATGTGCGCGCCCCGCTCGATGGCCCCGCTCACCTCGGCGCAGATCTCCTCGAGCCGGCGCGCCAGCTCATCGGGCCCGCCGAGCAGTCGGTACAACCCGCGGACCACGTGGGCGTCCAGCTGCGGCATCGAGCCGTCCCGGTTGATCCGCACCAGCTTGGCCAGCTCGTCGGAGTCGAGCACCGGGTACCCCACCACGACCTGCTGGCACGACTGCGGGCCGGCCTCCAGGAGGTTCGCCTCCGGGCCGAGCGAGGACGCCAACGAGGTGACGAGCTCCTCGCGGATCGCGTCCAGCGGCGGGTTCGTGACCTGGGCGAACAGCTGGCTGAAGTAGTCGAAGAGCAACCGCGGGCGGTCCGACAACACGGCCACCGGCGTGTCGGAGCCCATCGAGCCGATGGGCTCGGCACCCGTCTGCGCCATGGGCGCGACGATCTGCTTGAGCTCCTCATGCGTGAAGCCGAACACCTGCTGCCGCCGGACCACCGACGCGTGGCTGTGGACGACGTGCTGGCGCTCGGGGAGATCCTCCAGATCGACGCGCTGCTCCAGCCACTCCGCGTACGGGTGCTCGGCGGCGAGGCCGGCCTTGATCTCGTCGTCGTTGATGAGGCGGTGCTCCTCGAGGTCGACCAGCAGCATGCGGCCGGGCTGGAGGCGTCCCTTCTCGACCACGCGCTCGGGCTCGATGGGCAGCACGCCCGCCTCGGACGCGAACACCACCAGCCCGTCGTCGGTCACCCAGTAACGCCCCGGACGCAAGCCGTTGCGGTCGAGCGTGGCGCCGATGAGGGCACCGTCGGTGAAGCAGACCGCGGCGGGGCCATCCCAGGGCTCCATCACGGAGCTGTGGAAGGAGTAGAACGCGCGGCGTGCGGCGTCCATCTCGGTGTGGTTCTGCCAGGCTTCGGGAATCATCATGAGCACGGCATGCGGCAGCGAGCGTCCGCCAAGGTGGAGCAGCTCGAGCACCTCGTCGAAGGACGCCGAGTCGGAGAATTCCGCCGAGCAGATCGGGAAGAGCCGATCCAGGTCGCCGGGGATCAGGTCGCTCTGGAGCAGCGCCTCGCGGGCCCGCATCCAGTTGCGGTTGCCCTTGACCGTGTTGATCTCGCCGTTGTGGGCGATGAAGCCGAAGGGGTGGGCGAGCTGCCAGCTCGGGAACGTGTTGGTCGAGAACCGGCTGTGCACCAGCGACAGGGCGGACTCGGTGCGCTCGTCGAGCAGGTCGGGGAACGTCTCGGCAAGCTGCTGGGTGGTGAGCATCCCCTTGTAGACCGTGGTGCGGGCGCTGAGCGACGCGAAGTACACCGACGCCTCGTTGCGCACCCGCTTGCGCAGCGGGTAGACGAGCCGGTCGAGGTCGATGCCGGCGGCACCGCGTCCGGTGACGAAGAGCTGCTCCATGTGCGGCATGACGGCCAGCGTGATCGGGCTGAGCGTGTCGGAACTCATCGGCACCTCGCGCCAGCCGAGGACGCGCAGACCCTCCTCGATCGCGATGTACTCGATCGAGCGCTTCGCCGTGGCGCGCTCCACCGCATCCTGCGGCAGGAACGCCATGCCCACGGCATAGCTGCCCGCCGGGGGGAGGTCGAAGTCGACGGTGTCGCGGAACAGCCGGTCGGGGATCTGCAGCAGCATGCCCGCCCCGTCGCCGGCCGCCTCGTCGGCACCGGTGGCGCCGCGGTGGTCGAGGTTCTCCAGGGCGAGCAGTCCCTGCGCAATGATGTCGTGGGACGCCTCGCCGCTCAGTCGGGCGACAAAGGCGACACCGCAGGCGTCGTGCTCGAAGTCATGGCGGTACAGGCCCTCATCGGGCCGGTGGGTGCGTGCGTTCACTTGTTCTCCTGCTCCAACGGGCTCTGTGGCAGCCATCCAACGGACAACCTTCCTGGCCACACCGCATGGTGCGCAGTGGCAGCCTAGCGACGGGTCCCCCACGCGGGCGACCATCGCCGCGCCGGTCCGCCATCCGGACGCCCGCGCCGTCCGCGTCCACCGCCACCCCATTCACGGATCGCCACCCTGCCGTGCTCAGCCCGCCCGGTGCCGCAGCGCCCCGCCCATGCCGACCTACCGCGTTCAGCCCACCCGGTGCCGCCGCGCCCCGCCCTGGCCGCAGCTTCCCCGCCCTGGCCGCCGCAACCTTGTTGCCTCCGCCGCGCCCCTGTCGCGTCCGCCGCGCCCTGTGGCGTCCGCCATGACCCTGCCCTTGCCGCCGCGACCCTGTTGCGTCCGCCGCGCCCCTGTTGCGTCCGCCATGACCCTGCCCTTGCCGCCGCGACCCTGTTGCGTCCGCCGCGCCCCTGTTGCGTCCGCCATGACCCTGCCCTTGCCGCCGCGACCCTGTTGCGTCCGCCGCGCCCCTGTTGCGTCCGCCATGACCCTGCCCTTGCCGCCGCGACCCTGCCGGTACCGTCGCCTCGCTACCCCAACGACCGCCGCCCTGCCAAGAGCACACCTCCCTGCCGTTGCAACGGCAGGGGGGACGGCGCCGGACAGGGGGGCGGCTCCAGCGGCAGGGAGGCGACGCCAAGGACAGGGAGGCGGGCCGGCGCCGGCTGCTGCTGGCGGGACCGTTGGCTGTGGTGGACGCGATCAGCGGCCCCTCTGCGGGCCACCGGTCGGCGATGGTGCTCCCTGCGCCGCTCCCATGCGGCCTTGCGCAGCCCGACGGGGCGCACCTTGACTCCACGTTGCGCACCCCGACTCCACGTTGCGCACCCCGACTCCACGTGGCGCAGCTTCTCTCCACGAGGCGCAGCAGAACTGCACGTGGCGCAGCGCAGCCCACCTGGCGGGCCTTGCACGGGCCTCCACGTGAGCCCCACTGCGCCACGTGACACCAAGGTCCGCCACGTGGGCCCAGAGTGCGCCAGGTGAACATCGCCACGGGACCGCCACCGCGCCACGTGTGCCCAGATTGCGCCAGGTGAACATCGCCACCGGGACCCCCACCGCGCCACGTGACGTCAAGGTGCGCCACGTGTCCGAGGGTGCGCCAGGTGAGCATCGCACCGGCCACGACGCTGCACCGAGTGCTCCTCGGCGTGCCCAGAAGTCGTTGAGCGAGAACCAGCGCCGCGTCGACCGGGTCCCGAGGCCGGGTCCCGAGGGCGTCCCCCGGGGGCGTCCGGCCGACCGTAACAGTCGCCGGAGGTCCTGCTCAGGAGGCGGCGGTCGCGCCCCCACCGGTGCCAGTGTCGGCATCGGCATCGGCATCAACGCCGGAATCGGCGTCGGCGTCGACATCCGGATCGGCATCGGCCTCCGCATCCGGGCCGCCGATGCCGCGGCGCTCCACCCACGGTTCGCGTCCGGGGCGCAACCGGGTGAGGGTCACGAACAGCAGCGCGCCACCCAGCAGCACCAGCAGGGCCGTCACCTGGTTGGTGCGCAGCGGGCCGAGCTGGTAGCTGACGTCGGTCCGCAGCCCTTCGATGAAGAACCGCCCCGTGCCGTAGATCACCATGTACAGCGCGAACACCTTGCCCCAGCCCAGCTTGAAGCGCCGATCGAGCCACAGCAGCAGCAGGCCACCGCTGATGTTCCACGTCATCTCGTAGAGGAACGTCGGTTGGAACGTGGCGACGTCGGCGTACTCCGCGGGACGGTACTGCGGGTCGATCTCCAGGCCCAGCGGTCCGTCGTCCGGCCCGCCGAACAGCTCTTGGTTGAACCAGTTGCCGAGGCGTCCGATGCCCTGGGCGATGATCAGGCCGGGGGCGAGGGCGTCCGCGAAGGCGCCGTAGCGCGCCCCGAGGTGGCGGCACACGAGGAACGCGGCCAGCGCCCCGCCGATCAGTGAGCCGAAGATGGCGATGCCGCCCTCCCAGATGTAGAGCGCGCTCCACGGGTTGCGGCCGGGGCCGAAGTAGTCGCCCCAATGGGTCAGCACGTGGTAGATCCGGGCGAAGACGATGCCGATCAGGATCGACCACAGCGCGATGGTCTCGAACGTCTCCGGACGCCCCCCGCGCGCGACCCAGCGGCGCGAGCCGATCCACCACGCCGCGGCCATGCCGGCCATGAGACACAGCGCGTAGATGTGGATGGTCAGCGGCCCGAGGGAGAAGGACCGGATGTCGGGGCTCGGGATGGACAGCAGCACGCCGCCATCTTGCCCCATACCGGTTCGCACGCGCCCCACGTTGATGGGCGTGGACACGGGGCGGGCGACGAGCGGTAGGCGGCGGGCAGCAGGCGGCGAGCGGCGCCAGCGTCAAGGGACGGTGATCGCGAACGGCGATACCCTCGGGCGGTGAGCTCCCGGACACCCCTGCTGCGCCTCGACCACCGCGCCACCCTCGCCGGGTCGTACGTCGGCTTCGTCACCCAGGCGATCGTGAACAACCTGGGCCCGCTGCTCTTCATCATCTGGCACGACGCGTTCGGCATCGGCTTCGGCGCGATCGGGCTGATCGTGAGCGTGAACTTCGGGGTGCAACTGCTCACCGACGCCGTCTCTCCCCCGCTGATCGACAAGGTGGGCTATCGGGCGGCGATGGTGGCCGCGCACGTGGTGGCCGCGGCCGGGCTCGTCGCGCTGGGCACGCTGCCCTTCCTGCTGCCCAGCCCCTACCTCGGGCTGGTGCTGGCGATGGTGATCAGCGCGGTGGGCGGCGGCCTGCTGGAGGTGCTGGTGAGCCCCGTCGTCGAGGCGCTCCCCACGCAGAACAAGGCCTTGCACATGAGCCTGCTGCACTCGTTCTACTGCTGGGGCCTCGTGGCCGTCGTTGCCCTCTCCACGGTGGGCTTCCTCACCCTCGGCGAGGATCGCTGGCCGTTGCTGTGCTTCGCCTGGGCCGCCGTGCCGGCGCTCAACGCGGTGCTGCTGTGGTTCGTGCCCTACCACCGGCTCGTCGAGGAGGGGGCTGCCATGGGGTACCGCCACCTGCTGCGCGAGCCCGTGTTCTGGCTGCTCGTGCTGCTCATGGCCGCGGCGGGGGCGTCCGAGTTGTCGATGAGCCAGTGGGCGTCGGCCTACGCCCAGGCCGGGCTGGGGCTCGACAAGACCACCGGCGACCTCATGGGCCCCATGGCGTTCGCCATCACGATGGGCCTGGCCCGGGTGCTGTTCGGCGCGCGGGTCAGCGTCAAGAACGTGCGCCACATCATCACCGGCTGCCTCGTGCTGTGCATCGCGTCCTACCTGGTGGCGGCCTACGGGCCGTGGCCGTGGCTCGGGTTGGCCGGGGTGATCGCCTGCGGCTTCAGCGTCGGCATCCTGTGGCCGGGCACGTTCACGCTGGGCTCGTCGGTGTTCCGGCGCGGTGGGACGGTGCTGTTCGCCCTCCTGGCGCTCGGTGGGGACGCCGGCGCCGCGCTGGGGCCGGCGGTGGTGGGTCAGGTCGCCGAGCTGACGGGGTCCTTGGCCGACGGCATCGCGGTCGGCACCGTGTTCCCCGTCGTCATGCTCGCGGCAGTGCTCGTGCTGGGACGCCGCCTCTCACGTGGGCCCGCCGCGGCGTCCCGCCACCCCGGAGCCTAGGAGCGGACCCCGGCGGCGAGATCGGCCACCACGCTCCGCAGCCCCGCCAGATCGGCCGGGTTCCCGGCGTCCTCGGCGGCCAGGAGCGTCTTGACCAACGCAGATCCCACGATCACCCCGTCCGCGAACGTGCCCACCTCGCGCGCCTGCTCACCGTCGCTCACGCCGAGGCCGACGCCCACCAGCGTGTCCGGCGCCAACCGACGCAGCCGCTCCACCAGCGCGGGCGCGGCCGAGGACGTCTGCTGCCGCGCGCCGGTCACGCCCATGACCGCCGTGGCGTACACCCAGCCGCGGCACGCCGCGGTGGTGGCGATGATCCGTTCGTCGGTCGAGCTGGGCGCGACGAGGAAGATCCGGTCGAGGTCGTGCTCCTCCGAGGCGACGAACCACTCCTCGGCCTCGTCGGGCGTCAGGTCGGGCGTGATCAGCCCGGCGCCCCCGGCGTTGGCGAAGTCGCGGGCGAAGGCGTCCACCCCGTAGCGGTCGACGAGCGCCCAGTAGGTCATCGCCACCGCAGTCCCCCCGGCAGACGCCACGGCCTCGACCGCCGCGAACACGTCGCGGGTGCGGACGCCGCGGGCCAGCGCCGTGGTGCCCGCGCGCTGGATCACCGGGCCGTCCATCATCGGGTCGGAGTAGGGCAGGCCCACCTCGACCAGGTCGACGCCCGGGTGGTCGCCGTCGCCGCACAAGGCGCGCAGGGCGTCCAGGGACGTGGGCACGTCGGGGTAGCCGACCGGTAAGTAACCCACCAGCGCGGCGCGGCCCTCGGCCTTGGCGCGCAGGTACACCTGCCCGGAGCGGCCGGCGTTGCGGGCGCGGACGTCCGACATCAGAAACCCCCCACCGTTTCGTTGGGGACGCCGGTGAGACCGAACCAGTCCAGGGCGGTCGGCACGTCCTTGTCCCCGCGCCCCGACAGGCAGATGCAGATCAGCGGCTCGCGGTCGGGTTGCTCCTCGGCGAGCCGACGGCCCAGCCGCAACGCCCCGGCGATCCCGTGCGCGGACTCGATGGCCGGCATGATGCCCTCCAGCCGGGTGATGAGGCCGAACGCCTCCATCGCCTCGGCATCGGTCACGGGCTCGTAGTGACCGCGCCCGGTGTGGGCCAGAAACGCGTGCTCCGGGCCGACGCCCGGGTAGTCCAGCCCCGCCGAGATCGAGTGCGACTCGATGGTCTGGCCGTCCTCGTCGGCCAGCACGTAGGTGCGCATGCCGTGCAGCACCCCCACCGCCCCGCCGGTGATGGACGCGGCGTGCCGGCCCGTGTCGATGCCGTCGCCCTCGGCCTCGAAACCGTAGAGCTCCACCTCGGGGTCGTTGATGAAGTCGGCGAACATACCCATCGCATTGCTGCCCCCGCCCACGCACGCGGCGACGGCGTCGGGCAACTGGCCGTGGCTCTCGAGGAGCTGCGCGCGCGCCTCGGTGGAAATGATGCGCTGGAACTCCTTGACCATGAGCGGGAACGGGTGGGGCCCGGCCACCGTGCCGATCAGGTAGTGCGTGGTGTCAACCGTCGACACCCAGTCGCGCATGGCCTCGTTCATGGCGTCCTTGAGCGTTGCGGAGCCCGACTCCACGGCGATCACCTCGGCGCCGAGCAGCTGCATGCGGGCCACGTTGAGGGCCTGCCGGTCGGTGTCGACCTTGCCCATGTAGACGCGGCACTCCAGCCCGAGCAGGGCTGCGGCCGTCGCGGTGGCGACGCCGTGCTGGCCGGCGCCGGTCTCGGCGATGACGCGCGTCTTGCCCATGCGCTTGGTCAGCAGCGCCTGCCCGAGCACGTTGTTGATCTTGTGCGAGCCGGTGTGGTTGAGATCCTCCCGCTTGGCGACCAGCCGCGCCCGGCCGGCGTGCTCGCTCAACCGCGGCAGGGGGGTGATGGGGCTGGGCCGACCCGCGTAGTCGCGGTGCAACCGGGAGAGCTCGGCGCGGAAGTCGTCGTCGCGCAGCGCGGCGACGAACTCGTTCTCCAGCTGCACGAGCGCCGCATTGAGTGCCTCGGGCACGAACTGGCCGCCGAAGATGCCGTAGTGGCCGTGCTTGTCACCCCCGCTCCCCTCGCCCGCGACACCGGGGTGCGGATCCGCCGGGCCCGTCGGGTCGGGGGTCGTCGTCGCCAGACCGGCCAGCTCCCCGGCGGGCTCCGTGGGGGCGGCCTGGGTGGAGGCGGGTTGGGTGGGATCGCTCACGCGTGTCCTTCCTCGGGCGGTGACGTGCGTCACCGCGGTTGCGCGGCGGTGCCCGCCGCGATGAAGTCGGCAACCGATGCCGCCGGGTCGCCGTGGCGCACCAGGGCCTCGCCGACGAGAATCACGTCGGCACCCGCGGCGGCCACGCGCTCGACGTCCGCGACGTTGCCGATGCCGGATTCGGCCACCTTCACGCGGTCGTCGGGGATGAGGCCGGCGAGCCGCTCGAACTGCGCGAGGTCGACGTCCAGCGTCTGCAGGTTGCGGTTGTTGACACCGATCAGCGGGGCGCCGGACGCGACGGCGCGGCGCGTCTCCTCCTCGGTGTGCACCTCCACCAGGGTGGTCAGGCCCAGCTCGGACGCCAGCGCCGACAGCTCGGCCAGCTCGGCGTCGGTCAGCGCGGCAACGATGAGCAGCACCAGGTCGGCGCCGGCGGCCCGGGCCTCCCAGAGCTGGTAGGGGGTCACGATGAAGTCCTTGCGCAGCAGCGGGGTGGGCACCGCGGCACGGACGGCGACGAGATCCTCCAGCGAGCCACCGAAGCGACGCCGCTCCGTGAGCACGCTGATCGCGCTGGCTCCCCCGGCCGCGTAGGCGCGGGCCAGGGCAGCGGGATCGGGAATGTCGGCCAGCGCCCCCTTGGACGGCGAGCTGCGCTTCACCTCGGCGATGACGCCGAGCCCGGGCGCGCGGAACACCGGCAGCACCGGCTGCGTCGGCGGCAGCGCCGCCACCACGTCGGTCAACTCGCCGAGCGGACGCACGGCCTGCCGTGCGGCAAGGTCCTCGCGCACGCCCACCACGATGTCGTCGAGGACACCCATGTGTTCTGTCTCTCCTACCCCCGCGCGCGCCGTGGCGGCGCGCGACGCGTCAGATGCGCTGCCCGTAGCCCATCGAGCGCAGGATCGCGCCGACGATGGGCGCGACCAGCATGAGGGCGAGTCCGGCGCCGATGACCCACCAGTTGATGCCGGGCAGCACGAATCCCACGGCAGCCACGATGGCACCGACGGCGGCGATCGCCGAGCCGGTCCACGCCGCAGGCGTCTTGCCGTGGTGGCCGTACTCGACCCGCTCGTCCAGGTCCCCGTTCGCGGCCTGGCGACGGTCGGCGGCCTTCTGGTCGGTGTCGCTCATGAGTGCTCCTGTCCGGGTCCATCCTGGGTCGGGTCGATCCCTGAGTCCATAGCTTTCCAAGAAGCCTGCGAATCCGCCACCTCCAGCGACGGCGCTTCGTGATCCGGACGCCGCCGCGCGGCCATCGGGCGGGCGACGAGCCACCCCGCCGCCACCACGCCGAACACCCCGAGGGCGGCGGCGACTCCCGGCCAGACGGTGGCCGTGGCGGTGACGTCGGTGGCCAGGGTCGCGGCCGGTTGGGTCGCGGCCAAGCGGGCGGCGTCCGGGCTGAACGCCGCGATCCCGACCGCGGCGATCCCGGCGCACAACAGCCCGAGCAGGACGCCGACCACGCGGCGACCGGCCTGGCGCAGCGTGAGCGTGAGCAACAGGCCGCCGGCCGCCGCGACGACGAGCACCTGGGCCAGGCCGCCGGTGCCGGTCGCCCCGTCGATGGCGGCCGTCCCCGAGCCGACGGCCCCCTGCCACTCCAGGGTCCACCACGGGGCGAGCGCGACGCCGAACGCGGCCACCAGGCAGAGCGCCAGGGCCGGACGCGGCGTAAACCTCATCGCGTCACCGCGCCAGCCGCCGCAGGCCGGACGCCACCGTGACGGCCCGGAGCGCGGCGGCGGCCTTGTTGCGGGACTCGAGATCTTCGGACGCCGGCACCGAGTCGGCCACGATGCCGCCGCCCGCCTGGACGTAGGCCCGCCCGTCCTTGAGCACGGCGGTGCGGATCGCGATCGCGACATCGGAGTTGCCCGCGAAGTCGAAGTAGCCGACGACGCCGCCGTAGAGCCCCCGCCGGGAGACCTCCAGCCGGTCGATGATCTCCATGGCGCGCACCTTCGGCGCCCCGGAGAGCGTGCCGGCCGGGAAGCAGGCGAGGGTGGCGTCCAGCGCCGTCCGCTCGGGGGCCAGGGTGCCCACGACGGTCGACTCGAGGTGCTGGATGTGGCTGTACTTGCGCACCTTCATGAACTCCACCACCGTGACCGTGCCCGGCACGCAGACCCGGCCGAGGTCGTTGCGGCCGAGGTCGACGAGCATGAGGTGCTCGGCGCGCTCCTTGGGGTCGGCGAGCAGGTGGGCCTCCAGCGCGGCGTCCTTCTCAGGCGTGGCTCCGCGGGGCTGGCTGCCGGCGATGGGATGGGTGAGGACGTGGGCGTCCGAGACCGTGACGAGGGCCTCGGGGCTGGAGCCGACGATCGCGAGGGCGTCCAGGCGCAGGAGATACAGGTAGGGGCTGGGGTTGGTGACGCGCAGGACGCGGTAGACGTCGAGCGGGTCGGCGTCGCAGGGCGCCTCGAAGCGCTGGCTCACGACGATCTGGAACGCCTCGCCGGCCTTGATGTCCTCCACCGCCGCGCGCACGGCCGCCTCGAACTCGGGCTGGGTGCGTTGCCGTTCGACGGCGTGCCCGGACGCCTCCGGCGCCGGCAGCGATGCCAGGGTCGCCATCGGCTCGGCGAGCCGGGCCGCCATCGCCTCGACGCGCGCGACGGCGTCCGCATAGGCCTCGTCGATGCGCTCGCCGGTGTCGTCGTAGTTGACCGCGTTGGCGATGAGCCACACCTCGCCGGTGTGGTGGTCGAGCACCGCCACGTCGGCCGCCAGCATCATCACCATCTCAGGGATGCCGAGGTCGTCGGGGTTGGCGTCCGGCAGCTTCTCCAGGCGGCGGACGACGTCGTAGCCGAGGTAGCCCACCATGCCGGACGCGATCGGCGGCAGGGCCTCGTCGCGGGGGGTGTGGAGGTGCGCCAGGGTCGCGGCCAAGGCCTCCAGCGGGTCGCCGCCCGCGGGCAAGTGGGCGAGCGCGCGGCCGTCCCAGTGGGCGCGCCCGTCCCGCTCGGAGAGCACCGAGGTCGCGTTGACCCCGACGATCGACCAGCGCGCCCACACGCCGGCCTCGGCCGACTCGAACAAGAAGGTGTTGGTCCGCGTGCCGCACAGGTGGTGGTAGAGGCCGACGGGGGTGATGTCGTCGGCGAGCAGCTTGGCCCAGACGCTGACGACGCGCCGACCTTCCTGGGCCGCCGCGGCCGCGAAGCCGGCGGCGTCCGGGGTGATCGCGAGCTCGGGCGTGGTGGTCATGCGTCGTCTCCCAGGAGCAGGTCGGCGTCGAAACAGGTGGCGTCACCGGTGTGGCACGCGCCGCCGAGCTGGTCGACGACGAGCAGCACGGTGTCGCCGTCGCAGTCGAGCCGGACGCTGCGCACGTGCTGGGTGTGGCCGCTGGTGGCGCCCTTCACCCACAGCTCCTGCCGCGAGCGCGACCAGTAGGTCGCCTCGCGCGTGGCCAGGGTGCGGGCCAGCGCCTCGTCGTCCATCCAGGCCTGCATCAGGACGGCGCCGCTGCCGGCGTCCTGAACGACCGCGGCGACGAGCCCGTCGCCGTTGCGCTTGAGGCGCCCAGCGATGGCGGGGGCGAGGGTCATGGGCATGGTCTGCATTGTTCCACGCCGCACTGACACGGCTGCGACTAGGCTGCCGTCATGGGATTCGCCAAGGACGAACGCAAGGCACTGTGTGACGCGCTGCTCGAGGCGGGGCCGGAATCGCCCACCCTGTGCGAAGGCTGGGACGCCCACGACCTGGCGGTGCACGTGTGGATCCGCGAGAACGACCCCCTGGCCGTCTCCGGCGCGTTCATCAAGCCGCTCGCGGGGGTGACCGAGGCGCGCAGCGACGCCGTCCGCTCGCGCTGGACGTTCGCCGAACTCGTCGAGCGCATCCGCCGCGGCCCGGGGCTGGCGTCGGTGTTCGCGATTCCGGGGCTGGACGAGCTGGCGAACACCGGGGAGTTCTTCGTGCACACCGAGGACGTCCGCCGACCCGCCGGGCTGCCCCCGCGCGACCTGGGGTCGGAGTTCGAGGGGTACGTCGCCGCCTCCCTGGAGAAGATGGCCAAGCCCCTGATGCGGGACGCCACCTGCGGCATCGTCTTCGAGCGCACCGATGTGCCGGAGACCCTGCGCGTGAAGCCCGGTTCCAGCACCGTCACCGTGGCCGGCAAGCCGTCGGAGCTGCTGCTGTTCGCCTTCGGGCGCATGGCGGACGCCGACGTCGAGCTCATCGGCGAACCCGCGACGGTCGCCAAGCTGACCTCGACGCACCAGGGCTTCTGAGCCGGACGGGCCAGCGCGGCGCCACGCGCCGTCGTCGACAACCCATGCACACGAAGCCCTTCTCGACGCAGAACGGCCCGTCGGCGTCGACAACCCATGCACAACCCCGCGTTCTCGACGGCCCGGGAGGAAGGCGGCGGCCTTGGTGCGGGGCGGACCGCTGACGATGTCAGAGCGTCCCCCTAGTATGCTCGCGTGACGAACCCGCTGATCGAATCGCTCCTGCGCGCGCTGGCCGCAGCCCCGGACGATCTACCCCTCCGGCTGCATGTGGCTGAGCTGCTCGTGATGGACGGCCGTGGCGGCGAGGCGGTCAGCCACTGCGCCGTGGCGCTGCAGGCCGACCCGGGCAACGAGCAGGCCCGCGCCCTCATGGGACGGGCCCTGGGCGCCCAGCCGGGGCCTGCCCCCCACCCGTCCCCCGACACCTCCAGCACTCCGCCATCGGATGCTCAGCCGCAGCCCTCAACCCCGTCGGGTTTGCCCACGGCCCCCACGACGCCGCCGGGTGCGCCGGTGCCCCCGGCCGGGGCCGAATCGGCGGACTCGTCGCAGCCTGACGACGAGCCGGCCCCGGCGTCCGGCTTCGACTGGTCGCAGGCCGAGGAACAGTTCCGGCGGCCCACGCCGCCGGGCTTCATCGACAGCGACGAGGACGACGACGACCCCATCCTCACCGACGAGGGCGAGCCCGAGGCGTCCGACCTCTGGGAGATCGAGAACCCTGGGGTGACGCTGGACGACGTGGGTGGCCTGACCGACGTGAAGGAACGCCTGCAGGTGTCGTTCCTCGCGCCGATGCGCAACCCGGAGATGCGCGCGCTCTACGGCAAGAGCCTGCGCGGCGGCATGCTGCTGTACGGGCCGCCGGGGTGCGGCAAGACGTTCATCGCGCGCGCGATCGCCGGTGAGATGCGTGCGCGCTTCCTGAACGTGACGCTCACCGACGTGCTCGACATGTACGTCGGAAACTCCGAGGGCAACCTGCACGGGCTCTTCGAGGCGGCCCGGTTGCGGACGCCCTGCGTGGTGTTCCTCGATGAGCTGGACGCGATCGGCGCCAAGCGCAGCCTCACGCGCAACACCGCGACGCGGGGTGTGGTGAACCAGTTGCTGCAGGAGATGGACGGTATCGGCAGCGACAACGAGGGCCTGTACGTGTTGGCCGCCACCAACACCCCGTGGGATGTGGACCCGGCGCTGCGGCGTCCCGGACGCCTCGATCGCACGCTGTTGGTGTTGCCCCCGGACGAACCGGCCCGGATGGCGATCCTGACCAACCTGCTCGCGAAGCGCCCGATCGAGAACATCGACGCCCGCAAGCTCGCCCGGCTCACCGAGGGCTTCACGGGCGCCGATCTCGCCCACCTGTGCGAGAGCGCCGCGGAGACGGTGATGATGGACAGCGTGCGCCGGGGCACGGCGCGGCCCATCACGATGCGCGACCTGGAGGCCGCGCGCAAGCAGGTGCGGCCGTCCTCCGGCCCGTGGTTCGACATCGCCCGCAACGTCGTCGAGTATTCCGACCGCAGCGGCGAGTACGACGACCTGCGCGCCTACATGAAGAAGAACCGGCTGCTGTGAGCGACACCTACGAGCGGGATCTCGAGAAGGCCCAAGAACTGATCGCGCTGAAGCGCGACGCCCAGGCGATGGAACTGCTCATCCGGCTGCTCGGCGAACACCCGGACGCCGCCGCGCCCGTCCACCTGCTGCTCGCCTCGGCGCACGCCAGTGCCGGACGCCGCCAGGAGGCGATCGAGGCCGCGCGGTCGGCCGTGCAGGAGGAGCCTGCCTGGCCGGCCGCGCTGTTCATGCTCGGCTCGACGCTGCGCGAGGCCGGCCGCGGCCGCGAGGCCCTGCCCTACCTCGAGGCGGCGGCGGAGGCCGACCCTGCGTGGAGCGACCCGCACCAGCAGCGGGCCCAGAGCCTCATCGATCTCCGCCGGGGCAAGGAGGCCTTGGCGGCGGCGCAGCAGGGTCTCAACCTGGCCCCCGACGACCCCGATGCGCACTTCTCATACGGGTACGTGCTCCACGAGCAGAATCCGGCGGCGGCGGCCGAGGCCTACCGCGCGGCGTTGGAGCTCGATCCGCAGCACATCGAGGCGCTGAACAACCTGTCGTCACTGTCGTTGCAGCGGGGGAACTGGGACGAGGGGGTGCGCGGCATGGCGAACGTCCTGGCCGGCGCCCCGCAGGCACGGCTCCCCCTGACCGTGCTCGACCAGGCGCTGACCACGGCGGTCCAACGCGTCCACCTGTTGACGTTCGGCGCGCTGTGGGTGCTCGGTGCCGTGTCATCGCTGTTCCTGCGCGACGCTGGCTCGCCATGGCTGGCGGTGGTGCTGCTGGCGGTGGCGTTCGCGGCCCTGCTCGCGTGGGCGGTCTCGATCCTGCGGAAGCGGCTGCGCCCCATCCGGCAGCAGTTCCCCCACCAGGGCGAGCGCTACCTGCGCCAATACGCGCGGCGCGACCCGCTGGGTGCCGCGTGGGCCGCGCTGTTGCTGCTCGTGTGGATCGGCCTGGGTGTCGGGCTGGTGATGAGCGTGATCCTGGCCGTCGGAGGGCTGTCGGGCTCGGGCACACCGCCGAGTCTCGTGGCCGTGACGGCGGGGTTCCTCCTCCTGTTCGCGGCCGTGGTCGTCAGCTGGGTCCGCGTCCCCCTGGTGAAGCGGCGGCTCCGGCGGCAGCAGTTCTTGGAGTGACCTCAGCCCACCAGCCCGAGAAGATTGGCGCCAAAGAGCAGGGTGAAGCCGATGAGGAACGCCAGCCCGGCCCAGGCCAGGACGCGCATGGCCACGGAGAGCCGACCGCGGCGCACCAGGGAGAAGTTGAGCCACGCAAACACCGGGGCGGTGACGAACGCGCTGATCATCGCGAAGTTCAGCATGGCCGCGAGCGAGGACGCCATGAAGAGCACGATGACCAGGCCGACCAGGGCGATGCCGACCGTCCAGGCGCTGAGTTCGCCGCGCGACATGGCCGGGCGCCCGCGCAGCAGGCGCACCGCTTCGGCGTTGGCGCGGGCGTAGCCGTCGACGACGGTGATGGTGGTGCCGTACATGACGAAGAAGGCGAGCAGCGTCATCATGGGGGCAGCCCAGGGCCCGATGGTGGCGGCGTACATGGCGATGAGCTGGGCGATGTAGGCGCCGCTGGCGGTCGAGATCTCGGTGCCGCGGCCGTACTGGACGAGCGCGCCGAGCGCGACGAAGAACAGCGCGAGAACGGCGGAGGTCACGAAGCCGACGTTGAAGTCGAACAGGATGTCCTTGGGGTTGGCGTCCCGGTCGCGGACCTTGGCCTTGATCCACAAGGAGTTGAGGGCAGACACCTCGATGGGCGCCGGCATCCACCCCATCAGGGCGATGAGGAAGCCCAGCGTGGCGAAGTTCCACGGTGACGGCTCGACGAAGCCGGGTTGCATCTGCGAACCGGCCATGGCGGCGAAGACGACCGCCACGACCGTCACCAGCGCCAGGACGGTCACGATCAGCTTGCTGATCCAGTCGAGCGCGCGGTAGCGGCCGGTGAGGAGCAGCACGAGCGTCGAGCCGATGACGACGACGGCGAGGACCGGCACGCCCAGGCCCCAGCTCGCCGGCACGGCGAAGGCGAGGATGGACGCGGCCAGCAGCGCCACGCCGGCGGTGGACACGACCGACGACACGGCGCACAGCGCAAAGAACACCCACAGATAGGCGCGGCCTTTGTCGGCGTAGCCCTCCACGAGGCTCTTGCCGGTCTCGGCCGTGTACTGCGGTCCGAACCGAAAGAACGGGTACTTCATCACGTTGGCGATGATGACCAGCCCAAAGAGCTGCCAGCCGAAGTTCGCGCCGGCCTGCGTCGACGACACCAGGTGCGAGCCACCGATCGCGGCCGAGGCCATGAGGATGCCGGGACCGAGGGTCGCAAGGCGGTGCCGGGCGGGCGGTGGCGTGGTGGAGGCGTTGGGAGCGGTGTCGGCCGCGCCGGAGCTGCGTCGCTGGGTGGGCATGGTCCTCAGGCTAGGACGGCCGCCGGGCGTCCCGCGAACCGGGACGCCGGCGTCCGCATGCCGGATCACCCCTCCGGGGACACGGCTGGCCCCCGAGGGCGCGTCTAGGTCAGCGCTGGACGCGCGCGTTCCCCTTCCACAAATCCCAGACCTGCTTCTCGTCGGCCGGCTGGCCGTAGTCGTAGAGCGAGGTGGCGGCCAGCGCCCCGGTGGCCCAGCCGAACTGGGCGCACTTCTCGACGTCCCAGCCCTGCAGGATTCCGTAGAGCACGCCGCCCACCGAGCCGTCGCCGCCCCCGATGCGGTCCAGCACATCGATGTCGCGCAGCGGCGCCAGGTAGAACTCGCCGTCGTTCCACAGCAGGATGCCCCACGTGTGGCGGTTGGCGGAGACGACCTCGCGCAGGGACGTGCCGATCCAGTGGGCGTTCGGGTACTTCTCCTGGATGCGCCCGATCATCGCCTTGAACTCGTCGATCTCGGAGTCGATCGACTCACCGCCGGCCTGCGGACCTTCGATGCCGAGGCAGAGCTGGAAGTCCTCCTCGTTGCCGTAGAGGATGTCGCAGTTCTCGGCGATGGTGTGGAACGCCGCGGACAGCTCCTCCTCGCGACCCTTCCAGAAGGTGGCGCGGTAGTTGAGGTCCATGGCCACGACCGTGCCGTGAGCCTTGGCCGCCTTGGCCAGTTCGACGCAGAACTGCGAGGTCGACGGGCTGAGCGCGGCGATGAGACCCGACAGGTGCAGGATCTTGACCCCCTCGTCGCCGAACAGGCGGTCGAGGTCGAACTGGTCGACGCTGAGCTCGCGGCCCACCTCACCGGCGCGGTCGTTCCACACGCGCGGGGCGCGGCCGCCGAAGCCCGAGTCCGCGATGTTGAACTGGTGGCGGTAGCCCCAGGCGTCGCCCTGCGGGATCTCCGGACCCTCGTACGCCATCCCCCGCTTGCGCAGGTCGGCCTTGATCAGCGCCGCGATGGGCGACCCCTCGACGAAGGCCGTGAGCACCTTGGCGGGCTCCCCCAGGTAGGAGACGACGCTCGCCACGTTGGTCTCGGCACTCGTGGCCTGCAGGAAGAACCGGTCGGCGCTGTGCACGCCCGCCCGGTTCTCGGGGGTGATGCGGACACCCATCGACGTGGGCACGACCAGGGACCACTGTGCGTCGTTGCGGAGTTCCATGGCTTCTTCTCCAGGGATCGGGGACGGATGGCGCTTACCATCCTAGGGGTGGTCGAGGTGGCCGCGCCGGGAGTTGCCGTCGGGTGCCACGGAGCTTGGGCAGGGTCCTCCCGGCGGCCCTCACGAGCTCCTCTCCGGAGCACCGCGACGAAAACACGACACTCGATTTCACACCGGCGGTGCATGCACGCTCAGCGCGCGAATGAGCGCGCACTCACTGTCGCCTTTTCGTCGGTCTAGCGCCGGCAACTCGCTGCTTGGCCTGGGAGCAGCCCCCTGCGTGGCCGGGCGGGCATGCCTCGTGGCGGCCCAAGCGAGGGCCGCATGACAGGCCCGGCCTAATGTGAAGAGAGTGTGAAGAAGCACTGACCCTGGCCCTGCATGCCGGGCACGGCCTGATCGTGAGGCGCGATCATCCGCGGCTCGCCAGCCAGATCGACCGAGCGCTGCACGCCGGCACCCTACAGCGGGTCGCCTCAGGCATCTACGCGCCCCCAGGCGAGATCAGCACTGCACTGCTGGGTCGCGCGGTGGCGCACCTGGCACCGACTGCCGTCATCACGGGGCGGGCGGCGGCCGCGCTGACGTGGTGGCCGGAGCTGCCGGCACCTCTGGTCCACATCGCCTGCGCCAAGCACCGCACCGACGCGGGCGTCCTGCGCTGGGAGCGGCGGGAAGTCCCAGCGGAACTGGTGTGGGAGCGCAAGGGAATCCGGGTCACCAGCCCCCCGCTGACGGTGCTGGACCTTCTCTCCGAGCTGGGCGGCACAGTCATCGACGAGGCCCTGCGCCGTGGGGCGGTCCGGCTGGAACAGGTGAACGCCGTCTTCGCCGGACTCCCTGCGCGCCGCGGCGATGCCGAACGGCGACGGCTGCTGGTGGATTCACGCGACGAACCATGGTCCGAAGCCGAGCGGGAGCTGCAACGGCGGTTCCGCTCACTCGACTGCGGCTATGCCCACCGCACGAACCACCGCGTCGTGCTGCCTGACGGCAGCGTGCGCTACTTCGACCTCGCCCTCCCGGATCTGTTGCTCGGTTTCGAGGCTGACGGCTACACCTAATACGGCGGACGCATCCCGTTTGTCGCGGACAGGCTCAGCGATGCCGCCGCTGCAGCCCTGTCATGGCAGCGCATCCGGTTCGCCGCGGTCTCGGTGCTGGCCCCCGACGACACGGTCACCGAACTGATGTGGGCGGCCATCACCGCGCGGGCTGCTCTGCTCCGCGGCACGCGCCCGGTCACCGGACGGGTACGGCGCGCCACCCGGCGCACGAGCTGATCGTGGGGGCAACTCGCCTCGCCGACGAAAACACGACACTCGATTCACAAACGGGCGCGCAAGCACGCTCAACGCGCGAATGAGTGCACACTCACAGTCGCTTTTCCATCACTCCACGCGCCACAGCCACCGCTTCGTCGATGGCGCGACGTTGAGTCCAGCGCCACAGCGCCCAGCCCAGCGCGATGCCGACCAGGTCGGCCACGGCGTCCCACACATCGGCGGAGCGGTGCGGCAGCAGCGCGCCCTGCACGAGTTCGCTCGCCACCACCTGCACGGCCATCAACCCGAGCGCGCCCCATGCGGGCAGCACGCGCAGCAGCGCCCACGTCGCGAGGAGGAAGATCCCGACGTGCACCACCTTGTCGGCGTGCGGAAGGGCCAGACCGTCGGGCGCCTCCACCGGATCGGGCCAGTAGAGCGCCAGCGTCTGGGCGACCACGGCCAGCACCGCGACCGCCCAGCGCCAGCTCACGACAGGCGCTCCAGCAGCAGCTCGCGCACACGGGCCGCGTCGGCCTTGCCCTTCATCTGCTTCATCACGGCCCCGATGAGTGCCCCGGCGGCCTGCACCTTGCCGGCGCGGATCTTGTCGGCCACGTCGGGGTTCGCCGCGATGGCCGCATCCACGGCCTCGCCCAGCGCCCCGTCGTCGGAGACCACCGCGAGGCCCCGGGACGCCACGACCTCCTCCGGCGATCCCTCACCGGCCAGCACGCCGTCGAACACGGAGCGGGCCAGCTTGTCGTTCACCGTCCCCGCGTCGACGAGCCCCTGCACTTGGGCCACCTGCTCCGGCGTGACGCCGACGGCGCCGAGCTCGACGCCGGCCTCGTTCGCGCGCCGCGCCAGCTCGCCCAGCCACCACTTGCGCGCCGCGGCCGGCGGCGCACCGGCGGCCACGGTGGCCTCGATCAGGTCCAGCGAGCCCTCGTTGCCGAGCACGTCGCGCATCTCCAGGTCGGAGAAGCCCCACGCCTCCTGCAGCCGGGCCCGACGCCGGGCGGGCAGCTCCGGCAGCGAGGCCCGCAGCTCCTCCACCCAGGCCGGGTCGGGCGCGATCGGCACGAGATCGGGCTCGGGGAAGTACCGGTAGTCCTCGGCCTGCTCCTTGTTGCGGCCCGGGGAGGTGTACTCCCCATCCTCGTGCCAGTGCCGGGTCTCCTGCACCACGCGGCCCCCCTCGGCCAGGATCGCCCCCTGCCTGCGCATCTCGTAGGTCAAGGCCGCCTCCACCGAGCGCAGCGAGTTGACGTTCTTCGTCTCGGTCCGGGTGCCGAGCTCCGCGGTGCCGGTGGGCATCAGCGACACGTTCGCGTCGCAGCGCATGTTGCCGGCCTCCATGCGCGCATCGGACACCCCGAGGGCCCGCATCAGGTCGCGCAGCATCGCCATGTACGCCCGCCCCACGGCCGGGGCCTTCGCGCCGAGCCCGCGCACCGGGCGGGTCACGATCTCCATGAGCGGCGTGCCGGCCCGGTTGTAGTCCACCAGCGAGTACTCCGCTCCCACGATCCGGCCCGTGCCCCCGCCGACGTGGCTGAGCTTGCCGGCGTCCTCCTCCATGTGGACGCGCTCGATCTCGATGCGGAAGGTCTCCCCCTCCACCTCGACGTCGACCCAGCCATCGAAACAGATCGGCTCGTCGTACTGCGAGGTCTGGAAGTCCTTGGTCATGTCGGGGTAGAAGTAGTTCTTGCGCGCGAAGCGGCACCACGGCGCCACCTGGCAGTTCAGCGCCAGCCCGATCCGGATCGCCGACTCCACCGCGTGGGCGTTCACCACGGGCAATGACCCCGGCAGGCCGAGGCACACCGGGCAGGTCGTCGTGTTCGGCTCACCCCCGGGGGTGTTGTCGCAGCCGCAGAACATCTTGGACGCGGTGTTCAGCTCCACGTGCACCTCGAGCCCGAGCACCGGGTCGAACCGCGCGAGGACGGCGTCGTAGGTCAGCAGGTCGTCCATCTCAGGCCTCCTCGGCGCGGTCACGCGCGGTGTCGTCCGGTGCGGAGCCGTCGGGCGCCGCGCCCGCCGTCCACCGCTCGGCGATCCGATCGGTCAGGACGCCGCCGCCCAGTGCGCGCTCCAGCGCGGCCCCGACGCGATACACGCGGTCGTCGGCCAGCGGCGGGGCCATCACCTGGAACCCGACGGGCAGGCCGTCCTCGGGGGCGAGACCGCACGGGAACGACCCCGACGCGTTGCCCGCCATGTTGGACGGAATGGTGCACAGGTCGGAGGCATACATCGCCAGCGGATCGGCGGTGCGCTCCCCCAGGCGGAAGGCGGTCGTCGGCGTCGAGGGGCTCACCAGTACGTCGACCTGCTCGAAGGCCGCGTCGAAGTCGGACGCGATGAGCCGCCGCACCTTCTGCGCCGAGCCGTAGTAGGCGTCGTAGTAGCCCGAGCTCAGCGCGTACGTGCCGATGATGACGCGGCGCTTCACCTCGTCGCCGAAGCCCTCGCCGCGCGTCAGGTTCATGACCTCCTCGGCCGAGCGGGTGCCGTCGTCGCCGGCGCGCAGCCCGTAGCGCATCGCGTCGTAGCGGGCGAGGTTGCTGGACACCTCCGACGGCATGATCAGGTAGTAGGCGCCCAGCGCGTACCCGAAGTGCGGGCAGCTCACCTCGACGATCTCGGCGCCGGCCTGCGCCAGCAACGCCACCGCCTCGCCGAAGCGCTGCTCGACCCCGGGGGCATACCCCTCGCCGGAGAGCTCGCGGACCACGCCGACCCGCAGGCCTCGGACGTCGCCGGAGCGGGCGGCGTCCACCACCGGCGGCACCGGGGCGTCGATCGAGGTCGAGTCCATCGGGTCGTGGCCGGCGATCACCGCGTGGAGGAGGGCGGCGTCCAGCACCGTGCGCGCGCACGGGCCGGGCTGGTCGAGCGAGGACGCCATCGCGATGACGCCGTAGCGCGACGTGCCGCCGTAGGTGGGCTTGACGCCGACGGTGCCGGTCACCGATGCGGGCTGGCGGATCGAGCCGCCGGTGTCGGTGCCGATTGCCAGCGGCGCCTCGAACGCGGCCAGCGCCGCCGACGAACCGCCCCCCGAACCGCCGGGGATCCGGTCGAGGTCCCAGGGGTTGTGCGTGGCGCCGAACGCGGAGTTCTCCGTTGAGGAGCCCATCGCGAACTCGTCGAGGTTGGTCTTGCCGAGGATGACGATGCCCGCGTCCAGCAACCGCTGGGTCACGGTGGCCGAGTACGGCGGCCGCCACCCGGCCAAGATCTGCGAGCCCGCCGTCGTCGGGACGCCCTCCTGGCAGAACAGGTCCTTCAGCGCGAGGGGGACGCCGGCGAGCGGCCCCAGCTCCTCCCCCGCGTCCAGCCGGGCGTCCACCGCCGCGGCCTGCGCGAGCGCACCCTCGGCGTCCACGTGCAGGAACGCGTGGACGTCGGCGTCCACCCGTTTGATCTGGCCGAGGAACACCCGCGTGACCTCGACCGACGTCAGCTCGCGCGCGGCGATGCGGCGCCCCAGGTCGGACGCTGTCGCTGTCAGGATCGCCGCGCTCACGCGCCCTCCCCCAGGATGCGCGGCACGCGGAAGCGGCCGTCCTCCACCGAGGGGGCACCCGCGAGCACCGCTGCGGCGGGCAGACTGGGCGTCACCACGTCGTCGCGGAACACGTTCGTCAGCGGCAGCGCGTGCGACATCGGCTCGGTGTCGGCGGTGGCCACCTCAGAGACGGACGCGACGGCGTCCAGGATGACGTCGAGCTGCGGCGCCAGGCGCTCCAGCTCCTCGGGTGTGAGAGCGATGCGGGCCAGCTCGGCGAGCCGGGCCACATCGGCGGTGGTCAACGCCACGATCGGGAGCTCCTGGTGTCGGACGGTCACGGACCCGCCCATCCTACGGGTGGGGACGGGCGGGTCCGTGCCGGTGTCTCGGCCGGGTGTCTCGGCCGGTTGGTGGCCTCAGCCCTGGAACTGGATGGTGAGGGTCTTGTCGACCGCCGACAGTGCGGCGCTCACAGGGCAGTTGGCTTTCGTGTCCTCGGCGAAGCGGCGGAACTCCTCCTCCGACAGGCCGGGCACCGTCGCGGAGACCGCGATCGCGGCGCCGGTGATGCCGGTGCCGGGCACGAAGTCGATGCCGACCTCGGTGTCGATGCGCTCCGGCGGGGTGTCGTTGCCGGCGAGCGCGTGGGAGAGCGCCATCGAGTAGCACGTCGCGAGCGCCGCCGCGATGAGCTCCTCGGGGTTGGTCGTGCCCTCGCCCGACTCGGCCCGCTTGCCCCACGACACGTCGAAGCTGGTGACGCCGGAGGTGACCAGCTCGGTCGTGCCCGAACCCTCGGTCAGGCTGCCTTCCCAGTGCGTCTTCGCGGTGCTCGTGGTTGCCATGAATCCTCCTCGGTTCCGCGCCGGCTTCGGACGCCGGCGCACCGCCTCCCATCCTTGCCCACGCCCGGGCGCCAGCCAACCCCCTCCCCGCCCGGGCCCTCGCCGCAGCGTTGGCCCGCGGCACACTCACCGCAGCTCGGCGGCGTCGTAGCGCTGCAGGAACGCGGCCATGGCGTCGCGGTTCACCGGGTTCACCGGGCGGAACTGTCGGCGCGGGCCGTCCACCCAGCCGGTGGTGATGCCGTGGTGGGCCAGCCAGGTGATCTCGGAATAGAACGCCGTGCTCGGGGTCAGGTCGGCGAACGGGGACGCCGCGGGTGGCGTCCACACCGGGGAGCCGGCAAACCGGTAGAGGAAGGCCGCCATCGCGTCCCGGTTCACGGGCGTCAGCGGACGGTAGTAGCGGCGGCCCCCGGTCTCCCAGCCGGTCGTGATGCCCTGTTCGGCGAGCCACGCGATCTCCTTGTAGAACTGCGCCGTCGTCGGCACGTCGGCAAACGGCGAGATCGCGGGCGGGGTGTAGGCGGGGCTGCCGGCGTACCGGTAGAGGAAGGCCGCCATGGCGTCGCGGTTCACCGGCGACACGGGCTGGTAGGTCAGCCGCGGCGGCGTCCCGTAGCCCGTGGTGAGGCCACGGACGTACATCCAGCAGATCGACTCCAGGTGCTCGGTGCCCACGGGCACGTCGTCGAACACGCTGCCGGCCGCGAAGCTGGCGGCCCAGCGGGTCGTGCCCGTGAGCACGTACCCGGGCAGGGCCCGCGCCTCCACGATGACCTGCCCCCGCGCGGGGTGGACGCCGGCCGCGGCGGTTTGGCCACCGATGAGGTAGCCGACGCCGGGCGTCGCCGGGATGGTCACGGTGTCGGACCCGGTGCCGCAGCGTTCGGCGAACACCGGCGGCACCGCGGTGACGGCCGTGGTTCCGGACCCCACCCGGGTGGTGGCCTGCGGCGCGGTGGGCGTCGCCGAGCGGAGCCCGGCGGCGTCCGTGGCGATCGCGTAGAACCCGTAGGCGTGCCCCGGGGCGCCAGTGAACGGGCGCGAACCGGTCGCGTCGGTGACCGTGGCCCACGGCGTCGGCGCGCCACCGTCGACGGTCACGAACAGCTCCACCTGCCGGACGCCGGCGTGGGCGTCGCTGGCCTGCCAGGACACCGGGAAGGTCGGATTCGGGGAGTTTGGCGGCAGCGGCGCGAGCCCCGCCTGCGGCGCGACCCCGTCGATCAGGTTGCTCCACGTGTTCGTGCGGATGGCCGGGTTGAGGTCGAACACGATGTCGGAGATGCTCGAGGTCGCCGTCCCGCTCGCGACGTCGCGGAGCGGCACGTCGAACCACACGACGCCCTGGCCGCGCGTCCCGTCGGTGTTGGGCGGCAGGAAGCCGCGCAGTGGATCCTCGGGCAGCTCGCCGGTGAGGGGGTCGATGGTGATGAGCGACCAGGTGATCGTGCCGGCCGCCGCGTCCACGGTGGCATCCACGTCCACCACCAGCGCGTCGGGGATCGTGAGGCGCTCGTCGACCTGGCCGCTCGGTGAGACGGGTGTCCAGTGGGTGGCGCCGAACTGCACGTCGGAGAACCGGACGTCGCCCAGGTCGTAGTGGGCCGGGTCGATGTGGTGGGTGATCCGCACCTCCTGGGCGGGGGCCGTCGCGGTGGCGAGGTTCTCGAAGTAGATGCAGAACCGGTGGCGTCCACCGGGCGTCAGCGCGTGCGCCGTTCCGCCGCCGCGGGGCCCGACCAACTCGTTCGGATCGAACGAGGCGACCGGCACCATCGTCGCCGAATCCTGCTCGGGCCAGCATTTCTCGAGGGCCGTGAACATGGTGTTGGCCTCCCCCAGCGCGCCGAGGACGGCCGCCAGTCCCTGCCCTCCCGGGATCACGGAGGACACGCAGGCCACCGAGCCCAGGCCGGACCAGAACAGGTCCGACGCCGAGGCGGCGCTGAACGGCGGCGCTTCGTTGGCGACGTTCCGGGCGATCGCGGCGGCAGCGTCCGCGGCCAGACCGGCGCACGCACCGCCCGGCACGGCGTCCATCACGATCTGCTTGAACAGGTCGAGCAGCGCGTCACCGCACCCACCGGCCCCGAACCAGCCCCAGGCGTCCGGCTGGGCGCTCCCGGCAGAGCGGCCCGATTCGGCAACGCCGGCCCCGGGGCCACCGGGCGGCTCGGTGACGAGGCAACGCCCAGCCGACACGCTGAGCGTGAACGGGGCCGGCTGCGGCACCTCCAGGTTGAACTCGTAGGAGCGGGTGCTCCCGGCGGGCAGACTGCTGAGGTAGAGCGGGATGCCGCGGACGCCGTCACGCACGAACGTGTCACGCTCCTGCGACCAGTCCGATCGCCCGGTGACGGGGAGCCTGGGATCGACCAGACTGAACCGCGGGCTGACGTTGCTGGCCGCGGGCAGACCGGTGACCATCAGCAGCACGCCCCCCGCGTCGACATTGCCGTGGTTGGTCACCTCAACCGTGAACCTGGTGGAGCGGCCCCAGCGGAAGGCCCCCCGCGTCAGGAGCCGGGCGTTGACGATCGGCTGTTCGGGCGCCTGGACCGTCAGCCCGGCCAAGAGGCGGGCCGTTCCCTCAGTCGCAGAGTGCGCCACCACGTCGTAGGATCCCAGCGCTGCGGACGCAAGGTCGAACCGCACGGTGGCCGAGCGCGCGTCGGCGGACCACGAGGTCACGGTGCCCGGCACGGTGGTACCACCACGCACGAGCGACACGGTCGTCCCGGGCAGGAGCACCCTTCCGCTCACCTCGACGCTGGTCGTGGCTCCCGCGCCGACCACGGCTGGCGTCACGCGCGCCAAGGAGAAGGCTGCCGGACCGCACACCGGGTTCCAGCAGGCGAGCCCGAACGTCACGCGCCCCAGCGGCACGGTGCTGCGCGCCCAGAGGACGGCGGTGAGGTCGCCGCCGGCCCTCACCGCGCAGTTGGGGTCCGTCCTGTCCGTGCGGTGTTTGCAGGCATCGGTTCCGTCCGCCTGGAAGATGCCGTACGGGAGAGTGGCCGGCGCGTCCGGGTTGGACGCCGTGGCATCCAGCTGGTCCCCCGCGCCCGCCACGAAGCGGACGCAGCGGGCGGCGTCCACGGCATCCAGGCGGGTGGCCCAGCTGGCACCGGTGACCAGCGAGTCCAGGCGTTCGCAGCCGACCGGCGCGTTGATGCGGCGCACCGCCACCTGCCACGACCCGACCGCGCCGGGTCGGCTGGCCGTGACCACGGCGCGGAAGGGTGCCCGCCCCCGGAGGCGACACACACTCGCGTTGGCCGCGGTGCTGCACTGCTCCTCGCCTGCGGCGTCCACGATGTAGCCCGCCAGCGCCGCGACATCGGCCCCCGCCAGGGAGAACAGGGCCGTGTCGCCCGTGCTCAGGCCCAGGGTGAGGCAGCGGACGCCGGCGGTCGCCGGGGCGGGGAAGCTGGCCGCGGGTTCGGCGAATGACATGGTGCGGGACGCGTCCGCGCAGGCCTGCCTGGACGCCATTGACGCCCAGGAGGTCGTGCCCCGCGCCTGCTGCTCGTTCGCCGACTGGGCAAGGACGCGGAAGGGCGCAACGCCGGTGAGCCGGCACGCGCCCGTGCGGAAGGACCCCACCGAGAAGCGCGTCCGGGTCCTGCAGACCTGGCTACCCACAGCGTCCACCACCGTGAAGACGGGGCTGCCGGTCAGGTCCAGGTGGGACCACCACAGCGTGCTCCCGGCCGGTGAGGTGAGTTCTCGACAGTCCCAGAGATCGCCCGGATCGAGGGCGGCGGTCCACGGCGCGGTGTCCCACCGGTCGGAGTCCAGCACCGGGCAACCGGTTGATTCCATGACCGGAACCACCCCCACCCGATAGGTGGTGTCGGCCGCTGCGGCGGGGCTGGTGACGACGACCAGATGGGAAGCGTTGACCGCGAGCCCGACCACCGCCGAAGGTTCGTCGACGCCGTCCGTGGCGAAGGCCGCCACCCGCGCTCCCCGCGAATCGTGCACGGTGACGGACAACCGTGCCGCCCCGGTGGTGCGATGGATCCGCAGCGCGTGCGCTCCGCTCGCCGTGGGCGTGTACACGAAGCACTCCGGCGGTCCGGTGCGCACCGCGGAGGTGGGCAGGGGGGTCCGCCACGCGGCGGTGCCGAGCGGCGCACATCCGGTCGGTGCGGCCAGGTCGCCGATCCACACGGTGGTCTCACCCGCCGCCGGGGTGCCACGCATGAGCAGGAGCCGACGCGGCCCGAGGTCGGCTGCGCCGCAGGTCATGGGCTCGTTCGTCGTCACCTCGCAGATCTGCCCACCGTCCGGGCCGAAACCCAGCGCCACGAAACCGAGCGCGCCGAGGGACACCAGGAGAGGGCCGGCACGCTCGGCCGTGGGCTGCAGGCAGTCGACCTCGGCACCGGTCGCGGCGACGAACGGCCGGGCGGGGGCGTCCCATCGGCCCAGGCCGCTCTCACACCCCGGGGTGCCCATGATGTCGAGGAGCCCGATCTGGTAGGTCTGGGGGGTTGCATCCACGGGGCCGACGGTCACCACCGTGTGGGTGGTCCCGCCCTGGAGACGGAGCACCGCGTACGCGTCGGGGCCGAGGTCGCTGGTGTCGTGCTCACCCACGAGGGTGCGCGCCGTGTCGAAGACATACGTCTGCAGCCGCCGGGCGCCCGGCTGCAGACGCATGACGTAGGGCCCGGTCGAGGTGGTCGTGACGAGGCGGCACTCGGCCAGCCGCGTGCGCGTGGTGGCGGCCGGCAGCGGCGAGCGCCAGGAGCCGAGCGGCGCCGTGACGCAGCCGCGATCGTCGGACAGCGACCGCACGCTGATGGTGCTCGTCGCGTGGTCGTCCGACGCGGGCTGCAGGATGACGACATGGCGCCCCGCGGCGGCGAGACGGCACGCGAAGCCGGTGATGCTGGCGTAGCACTGCTGCGCGCCGAAGGCGTCGTAGACCAGCGCGTCGACCGGGTGACCGGTGGCGCTCAGCCACAGGGTGTCCGGGCCGGCTGCGGTGAGCTGGCGGCAGTCGAGCTGGCCGCGGGCGGTGGACGTGATGGTTTCGTCCGGGGCGTCCCAGGCGGTCGAGATGGAGCGACAGGCGGTGCCGAGGAGGTCGAACACCCCGACGGTGTAGGCCGGGTCGGGGGCCACGGCGCCCCCGCCGACGATGAGCCGGTAGGTCACCGCCGCGGTGAGCGGGGCGACCGCGCCGCGGTTCCATGAGTCGAACCGACGCACGAGCGTGCCGGCCGGATCGTAGACGGACAGTTCGGTGGGCATGCCTGCACCCGGCCGGCCGTAGCGCACCTGGTGCGGGCCGGTGGTGCGCGTGGTGAACGTGAAGCATTCCGGGAGTCCGGTCCGCACTGCCGCCACCGGCAGGGGCGCTGCCCATGCCGCCAGCGGCATCGCGATGCAGGCGTCGGTCTCGGGAAGCGCGTTCGGGGCCCCGGCGTCCGGGGATTCTGCCACCGGGCCAGCCGGGTTCGCGGCATTCTCCGGGGCAGGCTCCGGCGCGACCTCAGGTGCCGGGTCGGGTGCCGGTTCCGCCGGCGGGACGGGGGTGGGTGAGGGGTCGGCGGACGGCTCCGGCCGCAAGAGGGGAGTGGGTTCGGGCGTGGGGTCGGGCGACCGTTCCGGCGTCGCGGCGGGTGGCGCCTCGGGCGTGGCGGTGACGGTGGGCGTCGGCGTGGCCGGGGCGACGGCCGGGTCCCCCACCTCGGCGCGGGCCGCGGGACCGAGGCCGAACACGAGCGCCCACGCGAGAACCAGCGTGACCAACCAACGGAGCGGACGAGCCATGGGAGCACCCCCTGCCGAGGTCCCGCTCTGCCACGGGACGCATCGGTGCAAGGAGTCCGGTTGCCGCCGGCCTGATACGCGGGCGTCAGCGCACGGTGAACTCCGCGACGGCGTCCGGAAGGCCCTCGGCGGTGATGCGGACGCGCACCGTCCCCGGCCCGGTGGTGCGCACGATCGCCTGGGCCCGGCCGTCGTGCGGCGTGCACGTCGTGGCGTCGAACCGTTCCTCGGTGCGCCAGGCACCGGTGCCGAACCCGGCCAGCTCGGCCGGCCCCTCCACGGCGACCGACACGGGACGCCGATCGGTCACGACCACCTCGCCCTGCGCATCGGTGAGCGCGACGGCGACGTAACCGAGGTCATCGGTCCCGTGGAGCTCCGCGCGTTCGGCGTCCGCACGGACCTCCGCCACCGGCCCGGCCGAGCGCAGGGTCGTGCGCCCCACCTCCTGGCCGTCGGTGTGAGCCACCGCCGTCAGCTCCCCGGGCCGCCACACGGTGTCGAAGGACGCCACCAGGGCCCGCTTCTCCCCCACGGCCGCGCGGCCGAGCGATTCACCGTCGAGCAGCAGCTCCACCTCGTCGGCCCGCGCGTACACCTCGACGCGGACGGGCGCGTCCTCGAACCCCGGCCACGACCAGCTCGCCACCGTGTCGCTCCACTGCCAGGCGTTGGGCTGGGGCCGCGTGTGGTGGTAGCGCTCCGGGCGCTGCACCGCCAGGAACGGGCCGTCGGCCAGGCCGAACGCGATCTCGCGGTAGTGCGACACGGTCTTGCGGTACCCCGTGATGTCGATGTCGCCGCACCCGGCCAGCAGGTTCGGGTAGCCCAGCCCGTAGGGGGCGACGGCGCCGTCCTCGGCGTAGGCGTGCCCACCAATGCCGGCCTCGCCCAGGTAGTCCCAGCCGGTCCAGGTGAAATCGCCGATCACCTGGTCGTGGGCCATCACCTGGTCCCAGTTGTGGGCGATCCGGGTCGGGAAGGTCTCCGAGCCGACGCTCACCCGCTGCGGGTGGTGTTCGGCATCGTAGGCGTAGCGGTCCTCGGCGTAGTTGTAGCCCATCACGTCGAGCACGGCCGCCGCCTCGTGGACGGCCGCGTCAGCGTCCGGCGTCGTGGCCGCGGCGTTCTGGCCGGCGGCGAAGTTCTGGCCGTCCTCCCCCGTGCGGTCGGTGAGCCCGCCCATGAACTCGTTCAGCCCGCCCGCCTTGGCGATGAGATCGGCGACGTCGACGAGGAACAGCATCTGGATGCCGTTGGTGACGGGCCGCGTCGGGTCGAGCGCGCGCGTCCGCTCGGCCAGGGCGCGGCCGAGCAGGCGGCCGTCGCGGCGTCCGAGCTCGAGGATCTCGTTGCCGATCGAGTACATCACCACGCTGGGGTGGTTGACCGAGCCCTCGACCATCGATGCCAGATCACGCTCCCACCACGTCGCGAAGTCGCGGCTGGCGTCGAACGGCGTCTTCTCCACCGCCCACATGTCGAACGCCTCGTTCATGACCAGCATGCCGACCTCGTCGCAGGCGTCCAGCAGCACCTGGGACGCCGGGTTGTGCGCGCTGCGGATCGCGTTGAACCCCGCCTCCTTCAGCAGCCGGACGCGGCGCCGCTCGGCCGCGGGGTGGGACGCTGCGCCGAGCAGCCCGTTGTCGTGGTGCAGGCAGGTGCCGTGCAGCTTGAGCGCCTCCCCGTTGAGGCGGAAGCCGCGGTAGGGGTCCACCGACACCGTGCGAACGCCGAACCGCACGGCGAGTTCGTCGGAAACGGCGGCCTGCTCCTCGAGTTCGTCGTCGAGGACGCGGACGATCGCGGTGTGCAGGGCCGGGTCGTCGAGGGACCAGCGGTGCGGATCGCGGATCCACTGGCGCCGGCGCACGACGGCGGGGGTGCCGGGAGCGACCGTGACGGGCTCGGTGACTTCGACCAGAACCGCACCGTCGGGGCCCCGCAGCTCGGTGTGCAGCCGCACCTCGCGGACGGAGCGGGTGTCGTTCACCACGCGCGCGACGACCTCCACCGCGGCCAGGTCGTCGTCCACCTCGGGGGTGGTCACGGTGACCCCGTCCGGGGCGAGGTGGACGCCGCCGGCCACGGTCAGGTGCACCTGGCGGAACAACCCGGCCCCGCTGTACCACCGGCTGTCGAGATGGGTCCGGACGTCGACGCGGAGTTCCTGGGTGTGGCCCGGGCGCAGGTGCGGCGTCAGATCGACGTGGAAGCGCGCGTAGCCGCTCGGCCGGTGGGCCAGCTGGACGTCGTCGAGGTAGACGCGGGCCCCCGCGTAGGCGCCGTCGAAGGTGACGTTGATGAAGCGATCGGCCCAGTCACCGGGCACGTCCAGGCTGCGCAGGTACCGCCACACCCCACCCGGGTAATAGCCGGATGACCCGCCGGAGGGGGCGTCCGGGGTGCGGTCGGCGTCGCGCATGGCATCGTGCGGCAGGCGCACGTCCCGCACCTCGGGTTGCTCGCCGGTGAAGCGGGCGAATGGCCCGGCCGGCGTCGTGACTCGCCAGCCGTCGTTGAGCGGGACGCGGGAGACGGGGTCAGCCATGGTTGCTCCAAGGAGGATCGGCGACGGTGCGGACCACCCGATTCTAGGTGCGAGAGCCGCTGTCGTGAGGTGTCCGGCGACACGCACCGCCGTGTTCCAATCGCGCTACAGGTGCTCGCCGGCACGCCGGGCCGCGGGCGGCGTTGGGATTCATCGGCCACACTGGCGGGGTGTTCCTGCTCCGCGTGATGCTGCCCGACCGCCCCGGTTCGCTGGGGGCGGTCGCCACCGCGCTCGGCGAGGCGCACGCCGACATCAACGCCGTCGAGATCATCGAGAAGGGCGCCGGCCACGTCATCGACGACTTCATGCTGACGCTGCCTCCCGATGCGCGCCCGGAGGCGCTGATCACCGCATGCGCGGGGCTGGCCGATGTCGAGGTGATGTGGGTCTCCTCCTACCCCGACAACTGGGGACTCACGGCCGACACCGACGTCCTGGAGGACATGGTGGCCGAGCCGGACCGCGCCGAGCACGTCCTGCTGCACGCGGCACCCGTGGTGTTCCATGCCACGTGGGCGGTGCTGGTGGAGCGCTCGGGGGCCGTGGTGGAGGCCACTGCGCTGGCCCCGCCCGAGGCGGTGTTCGACCACGCGCACCTCGGCGACCTGCGGACGCCGCACGTCGCCACCCTGCCCACCGCGTGGATCCCGAACTGGGGGGAGCACACGGTGGCGGTCACCCCGTTTAGAGGCAGTGAGCACTCCATCCTGCTCGGACGCCCCGGGCCGGAGTTCCGGCAGTCCGAGCTGGTCCGGCTGCGTCACCTCGCGATGCTCTCCGACCTGCGGCTGCCCGCCCCCTGACCCGGGGGGGTGGCCGGGGGGTGGGCGCCGACACGCTCACTTGTGGCTCAAACTCCGGCTTGGGAGCCGGAGTTTGAGCCACGAGTGAGCGTGTCGTGCCGGGTTCCACGGCCGGTGTGCTGCCAGGGACGCGGACCCCGACCGGGCATCTTCCCAGACGCCGAGGGTCCTCGGCGCCTCAGGACAGCTCAGGTCACGTGCGCACTCTGGTGCCTCCTGACGCAGCCTGGAGGCACGTGGCCGCCCATGGCATCACGTGGCTCGCCTTCGCTCCACCTGGCGCAGCGCAGCTCACGTGGCGGGGTGTGCACGGCCCTCCAGGTGAGCCGCGCTGCGCCACGTGATCCCGGCGTGCGCCACGTGGCCCTGGACCACCTCCGCGGGTCGGTCGATTCACCAACCCTCGCAGTAGAGCGTTCCGAAACCGCAGTGTGAGCCACATGTGTGCATGTCACCGCCGTCGGGGTGATTGATCCCCGGAGGAACCTGACTCCCCACAGGACACCCCAAGGGGGGTTGTCTCAAGGTCCGGCTTGGGCAAGGCTGCCCCGAGGAGGAATGCAATGAATGACACCCTGTTGGGCCGGGCCGCAGCCGCCGTCGAGGACGCCGAGGGCCTGGACGCCCCGGCAACCATCCTGAGAGATGTGGCCCCCAAGCTGCCCCGCCCCCTGCTCGACGTACTCACCGGACGCGCCGTGGGCAGCCCCCTGCACCCCGCCCTGGTGCACTTGCCGATCGGCGCCGCGATCAGCGCGCTGGTCGTGGAACTCGTGGGCGGTGAGACACAGGCGTCGTCGGCGCGCCTCCTGGCGGGGTTGACTGTCGCGTCCGCCGTACCGGCGGCGTGGACAGGGCTCGCCGACTACGCCTCGGCGTACGGCGCGGGTGCGAGACGCGTCGGCGCGGCCCATGCCCTGCTCAACGCGGCGGGCACCACGTTGGCTCTCGCCGCTGTTGCCACCGGCGGGGCAACACGACGCCCCATCCCCACATTGCTGATCGCCGGCAGCGTGGGCGCCTACCTCGCCGGCGGGTTCCTGGGCGGCCACCTCGTGCATGCCCGAGAGCAGACGGCTCCCGGGGCCTGAGCCGACGCGCCGCAGCGCCGGCCCCGGGCTGACACGCACACTTCGGCCCCAAACTCCGGCTCCCAAGCCGGAGTTTGGGGCCGAAGTGTGCGTGTCGCGCTTCTCCCCGGCGCCGCAGCGCTCAGAAGCCGCGCAGCTGGAGGTAGGCGTAGTACCCGAACGCGACGACGGCGGCCAGCACCAGCACCGCGACGAGGATCGCCCACCAACGCTGCCGCTTCTTCTGCCGCGTCGTGGGGACGTCGGCCGGACCCCAGTCGCCGATCCGTGGCATCGCCCGCGGGGAGACGCGGCCGTTGAGGTTCAGGTTGCTATTCAGGCCCTCCACGGCGCCCAGCCTACGCGTCGTCCCACCCTCACGACGCGACGGCGTCCGCGCCGCGGGTGAGCAGGTCGTCGAACTGCTCGGCGGGCAGGATCGGCACCCCGAGAGTCTCGGCCTTGGCGTACTTCGACCCGGTGGTCTCCCCCGCCACCAACACCGACGTCTTCTTCGACACCGACCCCGCGGCCTTCCCGCCGCGGGCGGTGATCGCCTCCTGCGCGGTCTCGCGGGTGTAGCCGGGCACCGCCCCGGTGACCACCACCGTCAGCCCGGCGAGCGTCTGCTCCACTGCTTCCTCCACCGCCACGGTTTCGCTCGCCATCACGCACCCGGCCGCCTGCCACTTGTCGACGATGGCCCGGTGCCAGTCCTCGGCAAACCACTCGGTGATGGACGCGGCGAGCGTCGGCCCGATGCCGTCGACGGCCGACAGCTCCTCGGCGGACGCGGCGCGCAGGGCGTCCACGCTCGGGAAGGCGCGCGCCACGTCGGGTGCCACCCCCTTGCCGATGTGGCGGATCGACAGCGCGACCAGGAACTTCGGCCAGGGCCGCGTCCGGGCCGCCGCGAGGTTCTCCAGCAGCTTGGTGCCGTTGGCGGTCAGCGCGCCGCCCTTGGTGCGGAAGAAGTCCGACCGCAGCAGGTCGTCGGAGGTCAGCGAGAACAGGTCGCCCTCGTCGGCCACCAGCTCGGCCGCGAGGAGGGCGTCCGCCGCCTGCCAGCCGAGGGTCTCGATGTCGAGCGCGGCGCGCGAGGCCACGTGGAACAGGCGCTCGCGCAGCTGGCTGGGGCACGAACGCGTGTTGGGGCAGCGGAGGTCCTTGTCCCCCTCCTTCTCCTCCCGCAGCTCGGTGCCGCAGCTTGGGCAGTGCGTCGGCATGACCCACGCGGGCAGTCCCTCGGGGCGCAGGGGCAGCACGGGGCCGAGGATCTCGGGGATCACGTCGCCGGCCTTGCGCAGGATCACCGTGTCGCCGGGACGCACGTCCTTGCGCTCCACCTCGTGGGCGTTGTGCAGCGTCGCCATCTCCACCGTCGAGCCCGCCACGACCACGGGCTCCATCACCCCGTAGGGCGTGACGCGTCCGGTGCGGCCGGTGTTCACTTCGATGCGGAGCAGCCGGGTGTTGACCTCCTCCGGGGGGTACTTGAACGCGATCGCCCACCGCGGGGCCCGCGAGGTGAACCCCAGCTCCCGCTGGCGGGCGATGTCGTTGACCTTGAGCACCACGCCGTCCATCTCGTGCTCGAGGTCGTGCCGGCGGTGCTCGTAGGTCTCGATGTAGCCCAAGGCCTCGGGCAGGCCGGCGACGACCTCGTTGTGGGGGCTCACGGGCAACCCGTAGCGGCGCAGCAGGTCGTAGCCGTCGGACTGGCGCGGCACGTCAGGCCCCGAGTGCGCACCCAGGCCGTGGCAGTAGAACCGCAGCCGCCGCGACGCCGTGACGCGCGGGTCCTTCTGCCGCAACGACCCAGCGGAGGAGTTCCGCGGGTTGGCGAACGGCGCCCGCCCAGCCTCGAGCAGCGAGGCATTGAGCGCCTCGAAGTCATCGGGCCGCATGTAGACCTCGCCGCGCACCTCGACGAGGTCGGGCGCCTCGTCGCTGAGCCGCGCCGGGATGGCATCGATCGTGCGGGCGTTGGCCGTCACGTCCTCACCAAAGCGCCCGTCACCACGCGTCGCCGCGGTGACCAGCCGGCGGTCGCGGTAGACCAGGTCGAGCGCGAGCCCGTCGATCTTCACCTCGCACAGCAGCTCGGTCGCTCCCCCGAGCCGGCCGTACCAGCGCTCGAGCTCCTCGACCGAGAGGGCGTTGTCCAGACTCATCATCGGCGCCAGGTGCTCCACGGGCGCGAACGTGGCCGACACCGCCCCGCCCACCTGCTGGGTGGGCGAGTCGGGCGTCCGCAGCTCGGGGTGGGCCTCCTCCAGGGCCCCGAGCTCGGCGAAGAGCTGGTCGAACGCGGCGTCGGTGAGCGTGGGACGGTCCAGCACGTAGTACTGGAAGCGCGCCTCGCCGATCTGCTGGGCGAGGTCGGCGTGGCGGGTCCGGAGGGTCGCATCGGTCACGCTGGGCAACCTACCGTGCGCCCCCGACGTTTCGGCGCGGCCACGTATCACCGCGGGGCCCACCGCCTCCTTCGTCACGTCCACCGGAGCACCCGCCCCGGACCCCCGAAGGAGCCACCATGACCGTCCCGCCCACCCCCAGCCGCACCGACACCACCGCCTGGACACCCGACCAGCGCGCCGGCACGTGCGCCATCGCCCCCAGCCCCGAGCTGCGGGAGCGCTGGACGCGCGAGCTCGGCAACCGCGTCCGCCGCCAGCGCGACGACGCCGTCCCGATCGCCTTCGAGGGTGACCCGCACCGCGTCGGCTTCAACGACGGCGTCATCATCCCGCCCGACGCGTTCCCGGCCGGCACCCCCGAGACCACCATCCGCAACGCCGCGGCCGATCGCGCTCCGCTGCGCGGCAGCGTGCGGGCCGCCGTCGTCCTGGTCGACTTCTCCGACAAGCCCATGCAGGCCTCCACCGGTCAGCTCAACGACCTGTTCTTCTCGACCGGCGTGCTGCCCCACGGCAGCGTCACCGAGTACTTCACCGAGGTCACCGGCGGCCTGGTGTCGCTGACCGGTCAGGTCGTCGGGCCCTACCGCATGCCCCACACCCTCGCCTGGTACGCCAACGGCGGCGCCGGCATCGGCCGCAACGGCACCGACTTCCGTTCGCCGATCCTCGCCCAGGACGCCGCCGCGGCGGCGACGGCCGACCTCAACTTCGCGCCGTACGACAACGACGGCAACGGCTACGTGGACGCCTTCGTGGTCGTCCACGCCGGCCGCGGCGCCGAGGAGACGGGCAGCATGGGCGACATTTGGTCGCACAAGTCGACGCTGCCCGCCGAGTACGCCACCGACGGCACCCGCATCTACGGCTACCTCACCATCGGGGAGGACGCCAAGATCGGCGTCTCGGCCCACGAGCTGGGCCACCTGCTGTTCGGTTTTCCCGATCTGTACGACACCGACGGCTCCTCCGAGGGCGTCGGCGAGTGGTGCCTCATGGGTTCGGGCAGCTGGGGCGGCGGTGGCGACATCCCGACCCACCCGGGCGCGTGGTGCAAGGCGCAGCAGGGCTGGGCGCCGGTCACCAACGTCACCACCAACGGCACGCTCACCATCGCATCCGTCGGGTCCGGCGGCGGGGTGTTCCGGTTGTGGCGCGACGGCGCCCCCGGGCAGGAGTACTTTCTCGTCGAGAATCGGCAGCGCACCGGGTACGACCAGAGCCTGCCCGGCGACGGGCTCGTGCTGTGGCACGTCGACGACGCCAAGTCGACCAACCGTGACGAGAACCACTACAAGGTCGGCGTCCTGCAGGCCGACGGGGCCCGCCACCTCGAGACCGGGGCGAACCGTGGCGACGCCGGCGATCCTTTCCCGGGCTCGTCGGGCACGACCACGGTGACCAAGGACAGCTCCCCCGGCACCCGCTCCCACGCCGGGGCGGACACGCTGGTGTCGCTCGCGAACGTCAGCGCCTCCGGCGCCACCATGACCGTCGACGTGACGGTTCGGGAGTTCGTCAAAAACGCCAAGGAGATCCAGAAGGAGGTGAAGGAGTCCCTGAAGGACGGGAAGGAACTCCGCAAGGATGTACTGCCCGACGGCAAGAGCCGCGCGAAGGACATCAAAGATGCCCTCAAGGACGCCAAGGAGGTCGCCAAGGACGCCAAGGACGGCCGCAAGGATCTCAAGGAGATCGCCAAGGATGCCAAGGACCTCCACAAGGACGTCAAGGAGGCCGCCAAGGACGCCAAGGACGGCCGCAAGGAGATCAAGGAGGCCGTCAAGGACATCAAGGAGGCCCGCAAGGAGTTCCGCGAGCTTCCCCCGATCGGCCGACCCCTCGCGGTGAGCGGTGCCGACGACGGCGGCGACCTGGCCGGCCGCGTGGCCGCGCTGGAGGAGGCTGTCGCCACGCTGCTCGGTGAGCTGGCTCCCGAGCCCTGGGAGCCGTTCATCGGCGCGGACCTGCGGCCCGATCTCATCGGCTCCGGCTCACCAGCGGATCCGTCGCTGGAGCAGCGCCTGGCGGCCGGGGACGCCGGCGCCAAGCGCGAGTTCGACGGCGCGGCGGGCTGATCGCCATGCCGACGACGCGACGGCCCCTCGTGACCATCGTGGCGGACGCCGACGACACCGGCGCCAGGGCCACCGCGCAGGCGGTGGCCCTGGCCGCCGGGTGCGGCACGCGTCACACCGTGTGGCTGGTGCCCACCGACGCCCTGGCCCGGGGGCGCTGGCACCACACCGTCGACCCCGACGGCACCCCGCGCACCCACGTCGAGCCCTGGCCGCACCGCCGATCGCTGGCCGACGACCAGGTCGGCGTCGTGTGGTTCCGGTCGCGGTGCCCCGCAGTCACGCCGAGCCACGGCGCCGGAACCGCCGCCGACCGGGCGTACGCGGCGACCGAGCTGGCCGCGCTGTTCAGCAGTTGGCTGCTGGGCCTGGGTGACCGGGTGGTCACCCGGCCCGAGGGCACCAGCCCGGCGGGGGCCGCGTGGGATGCCACGGTGTGGCGCGCCCTGGCCGCCGCCCGGGGCGCGGCCGTGTCCACCGATCCCGCGAGCCGGCGGGTGCTCGTGGCCGGCGACCGAGTCGTGGGCGCGGCCACGGACGCCGAGGCGACCCTCGCGCGCGACCTCGCTGAGCAGGCCGCGTCACGCTGCTTCGAGCTGACGCTCGACGCCCACGGGCGCGTCGTGGACGCCGGCGTCACCCCCGCCCTGACGGGGCCGGGGCACGTGGCGGCGGCGGCGGGCCTGCTGCTCCGACTGGCCGCCCGGGGGGTGGCGGCATGATCTGCTTCCACGGCTATGGCGACGACCCGGCGCTGGCCCGCGCCGTGGCGGCGGCCGAGCGGGCCGGCGTCCACCACGTGGTCGTCGACCAACAGCAGCTCACCGGCGTCGAATTCGAGCTCGCCGACGACGGCACCCACGGCCAGGTGCGCCTGCCGGGCCGGCGCGTCGCCCTGACCGACCTGACCGGGTGCTATGCCCGCCCGCTGGCCCCCCTACCGTCCCCGGACGCCGCGACCGCGGCCCGCGAGGCCGAGCTCGCCGGCCGGATGGTCGCGTGGCTGGACGCCGCCCCGATCACCGTGTTGAACCGGCCCCGCGCCATGCACTCCAACGGCAGCAAGCCGTACCAGGCCCAGCTGATCGCGGCGGCGGGGTTCGCCGTGCCCCGTACCCTGGTGACGACCGACCCCGACGCCGTGCGGGCGTTCGTCGCCGAGGTCGGCCCGGTGGTGTTCAAGTCGGTCAGCGGGGTGCGGTCGGTGGTCCGGGTGCTGGACGAGGCGGCGGCCGAGCGGCTGGAGCAGGTGCGCCACCTGCCCACCCAGTTCCAAGCGCGCGTGCCGGGCGTGGACGTCCGCGTGCACGTCGTGGGTGAGCGCTGCTTCGCGACCCGCATCGAGAGCCCGGCCGTCGACTACCGCTACGCCGAACGGGACGGCCTGACCGCCGAGCTGACGGCCTGCGAGCTGTCGGACGAGCTCGCCGAGCGCTGCGTGCGCCTGGCCGCCGCGTTGGGCCTCGTCCTCGCCGGCATCGACCTCAAGCTGGCCCCGGAGGGTCACGCGACCTGCTTCGAGGTCAACCCCATGCCCGGTTACAGTTTCTTCGAGGCGCACACCGGGCAACCGATCAGCGAGGCCATCGTGCAGCACCTCGCTGACGTCCCGGCCCTGGTCTGATGCGGCGCCCAACCCGGGAGGATCGATGACAGCTCCGATCGAGAACCGCACCCGCCTCCGCGGCACCGTGCTCGGGCGACGGCCGCACCCCGACGTGGCGCGCTGGGACGTCCTCACCCTCGACGCCGCCGCGGCCGAGCCCGTCGACGGCTGGACGGATCTCCTGAGCGGTGCGCGCGGGCAGGTCGAGGTCAACGTCGACGCGTCCGACCTGCCCGAGGGCGATCTCGTGGGCTGGATCTTCGTGGGCGTCGTGCGGGTCGTGGGGAGCGGTGCGATCGCCGCGCTGCCCGCGGCGGCTCCCGGCGCGTCGACCACGCTCTCGCCACCGGACGGACCAATTCTCCACTGATCGGTCGCCCCGAGCACAGCAAGTGAAAATGTAAGCCTTTCTGAGGCCGGGGCGGTGCTGTTAGCGTCAGCAGGATCATCCCGCCGGTGAAGGATTCCTGCTGTGCCCCTGCTGCGTCCGGTCGCCCTCGTCCTGGCCACCGTGGCGAGCCTCACGCTCGCCACCTCCACCGCCGCGGCGGCGCCCGCGACCACCCACCCCAGCGCCCCCGCGGACACCGTCACCTTCACCTGGGGAGCCAAGAACGAGCTCACGGTCACCGTGCCCACCCGCAGCACCGACGGGTGCACCGACGTCGTCACCGTTGAGATCCACCCCGCAGGCGGCGGCGACCCCGTCGTGGCCCAGCCGGTCGACACCGACCCGCGCGCGACCGCCTTCACCGGCGCTGTCGGGGCGTGGACGGGCCGGGAGCCGGCCTACGTGGCGGTCGATCGCGCGGCGACGTGCGGCACATCCCACGGCACCCACCCGGGCGCGGCTGCCGAACGCCCCGGCCCGTGGTGGTTCGGTGGCCTGGACGCCAACCCGCGCCTGTCCTCGGCCAAGCTGGCCTGCCCGTCGGGCCTCGAACGGTCGCCGATCCTGCAGACACACGCCGCCTCCCACTTCCACGACTACGTCCTCCCCACGGTCGACCCCCACACGCCGATGCTGGTCGACCACGGCGAGCTGGGCGTCGCCGTGGAGAGTTCCACGAGCCGTGACGGATGGAGTGTCACGCTCGCCACGGCACCCCCCAAGGATTTCTGCGGCAACACTGTTCGCGGGCCTGACCCGTACGTGCCGCCGGCCACCAGCGCCTTCATCGACGTCCGCGCACCGCAGCAGTTCGCCAAGGAGATCGCCTGGATGGCCTCGGCCGGCATCTCGACGGGGTACCGATCCGGCAGCAGCGCGCGCTACCTCCCCCTGGAACCGGTGGAGCGCGGCGCGATGGCCGCCTTCCTCTACCGCGCCGCGGGCAGCCCGGCCTTCACCCCACCGGCCGCGACGCCGTTCGCCGACGTCGCCCCGAACCACCCCTTCTATCGCGAGATCACCTGGCTGTACGCCGAGGGCATCTCCACCGGCTGGGTCGAGAACCGTCGTCGGACCTTCCGCCCCGACGCCTCGATCAAGCGGGACGCCATGGCCGTCTTTCTCTACCGCTGGGCCGGCCGTCCGGCGTTCGACGTGCCGGTGCGCTCCCCGTTCACCGACCTGTCACCCCGCCAGGACTTCTACGCGGAGATGACGTGGCTGGCGTCCACCGGCGTCTCCACGGGCTGGGCCGAGGCCAACGGCACCAGCATGTTCCGCGCCCTGGAGCCCATCCGGCGCGACGCCATGGCGGCCTTCCTCTTCCGCGTCAACGCTCGCTGAACCGTCCAACGACGGACGCGGGCCGCCCAGTGTTCGCGCGACCGCGACGCCTCACCCCCGCAACTCATCGTCGACCCGCCCCGCGGTGACAGCGAGGGCTGAGAACAGCGCCGGCACCTCGCTGGGCGGCCAGCCGGCCAGCCCGCACGAGGGGGTCAGCACGATCCGCTCGGCGGCCACCGGCCCCAGTTCGAGCGGTCGCAGCACCTGCAGCACCCGGCGCGTGAGGGCGTCCGCCGCGGGCGCGACCGGCGGATGCGTCGGCGCGCAGCCGAGCCACAGGTCATGCCCGGCCTCGAGGTGGGGGGCGACGGCGTCCCACGTCGCCGGCGTCAGGTGATTCTGGTCGAGGGCGACGCCGCTGAAACCGGCCCCGCCCGCGCCGAGCACCAGCTCCACGTCGAGACCGGGGGCGCAGCAGTGCAGCACGTCGCCCCCCACCTCGCGCAGCAGCTCGGCGGCCTCGGACCGTTCGACGGACCGGTGGCGGAAGTAGCCCCCCTCCGTGGGCACGGCACCGGCGAGCACGGCCGGCAGCGAGGGCTCGTCCACCTGCAGCACGACCGCCACGCCGGGCAGGCGCCGCTCGATGTCGGCCCGCAGGTCCGCCACACCGGCCGCGAGGGCCTGGGCCACGTCGCGGCGCGCCACCCGATCCCCCAACACCCGCCCGCCGTGGGGCAGCAGCACGGACGCGGCCAGCGTCCACGGCCCCGCGACGGCCACCTTGAGGGGGCCGGTCAGCCCCTGGGCGTTCTCCTCCAGCAGGTCGAGGTCGTCGCGCAGCGCGGCCCGCGCGCGGCGCAGGTCGAGACCGGGCGCTGCGGTGAGGTGCCACGCGCCGGCGACCACGTCGGCGCCGAGGCCGACCGCGATCCCGAGACCCCGCCCGATCATGCCCGCCCACGGCCCACGCGCGGGGAACTCCGGCAGCCACGGCACGCTCACGGACTCCAGCGCGAGCCGGACGCCCGCACCCACATCCACCCCGGGCAGCGACCCGATCGCCGAGGTGCGCATCAGGCCGCCGCCGCGATCGTGGCGGCGCCCACGACGAGATCCCCGTCGTACGTGACGGCGGCCTGGCCGGGAGCGATGCCGAAGGCAGGCTCGTCCAACGTGATCCGGACGCGGTCGGCGTCCGCCTCGATGGTGGCGGCCATGGGCTCGCCGTGCGCGCGCACCTGCACCAGGCCGCGCCACGCGCCCAGCCGGGGCTCGGCCACCGCCCACGTGGGGCGGATGGCCTCGATGTGAGCCACGGCCAGCGCGTCGTGCGGCCCCACGGTGACGGTGTTGGTCACCGGGCTGATGCCCAGCACGTAGCGCGGACGCCCGTCGGGCGCCGGTGTGCCGAGGCGCAGGCCCTTGCGCTGGCCGACGGTGAACTGGTGGTGGCCGTCGTGGCCGCCGACGACCGCGCCGGCGGTGTCAACGATCTGCCCGGGTCGCTCCCCGAGCTCGCGCCGCAGGAATCCGGCGGTGTCGCCGTCGGCGATGAAACAGATGTCGTGGCTGTCGGGCTTCGCGGCCACGCGCAGCCCCAGCGCGGCGGCCTCGGCCCGCACGTCGGCCTTCACCGACCCGTACAGCGGGAACAACGACCGGGCGAGCTGCGCCTGGGTGAGGACGCCGAGCACGTAGCTCTGGTCCTTCGCGGCGTCGGCGGCCCGGTACAGGCGAGTCTCACCACCGGTCGTCTCGAGGCGGGCGTAGTGCCCGGTGGCCACGGCGTCGAAGCCCAGCGCCAGCCCGCGGTCGAGGACGGCGGCGAACTTGATGCGCTCGTTGCAGCGCAGGCAGGGGTTCGGCGTCCGTCCCGCCGCGTACTCGGCGACGAAGTCGGCCACGACGTCGGCGGCGAAGCGCTCCGAGAGGTCCCAGACGTGAAAGGGGATGCCGAGGGTGTCGGCGACCCGCAGCGCGTCGTTGCTGTCCTCCAGCGAGCAGCAGCCCCGGGCGCCGGAGCGATACGTCTGCGGATTGCGGTTCAGGGCCAGGTGGACGCCGGTCACCTCGTGCCCGTCCCCCACGAGACGCGCCGCCGCCACGGAGCTGTCCACCCCGCCCGACATCGCCACCAGTACCTTCACGGTCAGCCAGTGTAGGGACGCCCCGAAGCCGCGCCGCGCTCAGCCCGCGGCGGCGCGGGCGCGGGGAACGAGGTCGCCCAGCGCGGCGAGCAGAGCGGTGACGTCATCGGCCGTGGTCGACGGGCCGAAGGAGAAGCGGAGCGAGGCGGCGGCGTCCGCCTCGGAACGTCCCATGGCCAACAGCACGTCGCTGGGTTGGTGGACGCCGGCCGCGCACGCCGAGCCGGTGGAGCAGTCGAAGCCCTCGGCGTCCAGGAGCAGGAGCAGGTCGTCGGCCCGGCAGCCGGTGACAGTGGCATGGCAGATGGCCGGGCTCACCCGATCCCCACCGTTGACCACGACGCCGTCCAGCGCGGTCAGGCCTCCCACGAGGTCGGCGCGCAGCCGGCCCAGGCGCTCGGCCTCGCCCTGTTGCTCGGCCACCGCCTCCGCCGCCGCCGCCGCGAACCCGGCGGCCAGCGCGACCGGGACGGTTCCCGAGCGCAGTCGCGCCTCCTGGCCCCCGCCGAACGTCACCGGTGCCAGGCGGACGCCGCGCCGCACCACGAGCGCCCCGACGCCGACCGGCCCGCCGATCTTGTGGGCCGAGAGACTCATCGCGTCCAACCCCGACGCCGCGAACACCAGCGGCACGTGGCCCAGCGCCTGCACCGCATCGCTGTGCACCAGCGCTCCGGCGCGGCGTCCGGCGGCCAGGACGGCGTCCAGTGGCTGGAGCGTGCCGGTCTCGTTGTTCACCGCCACGACGGAGACGACGGCCACCGAGGCGTCGAGGGTGGCCAGCGCGCGGGGAGTCACGACGCCGTCGGCGTCCACCGCGAGCCAGTGCGCGCGGTCTGCGCCCAGGGACGCCACGGCCTGCGCCACCGCCGGATGCTCCACCGTGCTGGCCGCCACGCGCGGCCGCCCCAGGGCGGCGCCCGCCGCGGCGCCGCCGAGCACCGCGAGGTTGTCGGCCTCGGTGCCGCCGGAGGTGAACACCACCTCGGTCGGGTGGGCGCCCACCGCGTCGGCGAGCTGCTCGCGGGCGTCCTCGAGCCGCGCACGGGCGCGTCGGCCGGACGCGTGGGTCGAGCTGGGGTTGCCGACGAGCGATGCCGCCGCGGCCCACGCCGCCTCGGCAACCGGCCGCAGGGGGGCGGTCGCGGCGTGATCGAGGTGGCGGCGCATGAGGGGCAGCCTACGGTGCGGCCAGGGCACCGACGTTTCGCTGTGCGGCCCTCCTTTGGCACTATGGATGCCCCGCCCCCGGTCTCCCGCCGAACCGTCGAACCGTCGAAAGAAGTCCATGTCGCGGCCCACGCTGCCCCGCCCGGTCGATTCCGGCACCCTTGGTGCGCACGTCAACGCCGAGGGAACCCGATTCAGCCTGTGGGCACCCCGCGCCCACCGGGTCGAGCTCGTGCTCGTGGACGACCGGCTCCGCCAGGCCAACCTCGATCTCGAGCACGCCGACGACGGCGTGTGGAGCACGTTCGTGCCCGGTGTCGGCGACGGCCAGCGCTACGGCTACCGGGTCCACGGCCCGTGGAGCCCAGAAGACGGCGAGCGCTTCAACCCGGCCAAGCTGCTCCTCGACCCCTACGCCCGCGCGATCACCGGCGGCGTCGACTACTCCGGGCCGATCCTCGACCACACCGCCGAATCCGACTACCTGCCCGACCCGACCGACTCGTTCGGTGCGGTGCCGCTGAGTGTGGTCGTGGCGCCCTCGCCCGCCCCGACGCCGCTGGAGCGGCCCCTGCGCCCCGACGAGCTCGTGGTCTACGAGACCCACCTGAAGGGCTTCACGCAGCTGCACCCCGCCGTCCCCGAGCACCTGCGCGGCACGTACGCCGGGTTCGCCTACCCCGCCGTCGTCGCGCACCTGGTGGAGCTGGGCGTCACCGCCGTGGAGTTCCTGCCGCTGCACCACTTCGTCTCCGAGCCGTTCGCCGTCGGACGCGGGCTGGTGAACTACTGGGGCTACAACACGCTGGGGTTCTTCGCCCCCCACGGCCAGTACTCGAGCTCCGGCACGCTGGGCCAGCAGGTCGCCGAGTTCAAGCAGATGGTCTCCGCCCTGCACGGGGCGGGCATCGCGGTGATCCTCGACGTGGTGTACAACCACACCGCCGAGGGTGGCCACGAGGGGCCGACGCTGTCGTTCCGCGGCATCGACCACGCCGGCTACTACCGCCTCACCGACGACCTGCGCAATGACTACGACGTCACCGGCTGCGGCAATGCCGTCGACACCTCGGTGGGCGGGGTGCTCGACCTGGTGCACGACTCGCTGCGGTACTGGGTGACCGAGATGGGCGTGGACGGCTTCCGGTTCGACCTCTGCACCACGCTGATCCGCGACGAGCTGCACCACGTGCGTCAGGACCACGCGTTCAAGCAGACGTTGGCCGACGACCCGGTCTTCGCCGACACGATCATGCTGTCCGAGCCGTGGGACCTCGGCCCGTACGGCTACCAGGTCGGCCGCTGGGGGCGCGGCTGGGGCGAGTGGAACGACCGGTTCCGCGGCTTCACCCGCGACTTCTGGCGCGGAGCCGTCGGTGGCGTCGAGGAACTCGCCACCCGGCTCGCCGGCTCCGCCGACATCTTCGACCACGACGGACGCCCCGGCACCAGCAGCGTCAACTTCGTGACGGCCCACGACGGCTTCACGATGCGCGACGTGGTCACCTACGACCTCAAGCACAACGAGGCCAACGGCGAGCGCAACCGCGACGGCACCGACGACAACCGCTCGTGGAACCACGGCTACGAGGGCGAGACCGACGACCGCGCGATCATCGCCGCGCGGCACCGCACCGCCCGCAACCTGATGGCCACCCTGGTGCTGAGCGTCGGCACGCCGATGGTGCTGGCCGGTGACGAGATGGGCCGCACCCAGGGCGGCAACAACAACGCGTACTGCCAAGACACCCCGGTCTCGTGGGTGAACTGGCGCTCGGCCGGTGAGTGGGCCGACCAGACCGAGCTGACGGCGACCCTGCTGCGGCTGCGCGCAGCGCACCCGGTGCTGCGCCCGGCGGCGTTCCGCCGGCGCAGTGAGGTGACCGACGCCGAGGGCCACGGCCTGGGCCGGTGGGAGTCGGCCTGGTTCTCCGAACACGGCACGGAGATGTCCATCGAGCAGTGGCACGACCATGGCCGGCGCTGCCTCGGCATGTATGTGAGCGACGCCCACGAGGCGTTCTTCATCTTCTTCCACGCCGGCCACGAGCCCGTCCCGGTGACGCTCCCGGGCGCACCGTGGGCGTCCGGCTATCGCGTGGAGGCCCACACCGGCGAGCCGGGAGAGCTGCCGACGACCCGCCTCTCCCCGGGCCGCACCGTCGAGGTGCCGGGCCGCACCGTGGTCGTCTTCAACGCCACCGTGCCCCGCCGCGCCCGCCGCGCCACGCGAGCCGGCTGAGCTGGGCCCGGACGCGGCCGCGGCTGCGCGCGGACAGGTGGGTGCAGTAGTTTGGCCCCTGTGACGCAGACCCCTCAGCCCCAGCCCGCACCGGCTCGCGCCGGCTCCCCGAAGGCCGCTCACCCCGGGCGTGTCGCTGTCGACCTGACCCCCACCCGCACCGTCCCCCGCGGGTTCGGCCGCATCCCGGTGACGAAGGTGTCCCCCGTCATCGAGGGGGGTGCCTACCCCGCCAAGGCGGTGGTCGGCGAGGCCGTCCCCATCCGCGCCAAGGTGTTCCGCGAGGGCCACGACGCCGTCAACGCCTCGGTGGTGCTCACCGACCCGGACGGCAACGAGACCCGCCACCCCATGAAGCCCGTGGCGCCCCGCGGCCTCGATCCGTGGGAGGCCTGGGTGCGCTTCGACACCGAGGGGCCCTGGACGTTCCGCGTCGAGGGCTGGTCGGACCCGTGGGGAACGTGGCTGCACAACGCCGAGACCAAGCTGCCCGCCGGCGTGGACGTCGAGCTGGTGTGCCTCGAGGGCCGCGACCTGATGGAGCGCACCGCCCGGGCCGCCGAGCAGGCCGGGGAACCGGTGGAGGCGTCCATCCTGCGGGCCACCGCCCAGCTCATGATTCCCCAGCGACCCGTCGCGGACCTGCTGGACGTCGCCGCGGGCTCCGGCCTCGCCCGCGCCATGGAACTGCACGGGCCGCGTGAGCTCGTCTCCCCCACCGCCGACTTCCCGGTGTTCGTCGATCGCAAGCGGGCCCTGTTCTCCTCGTGGTATGAGTTCTTCCCCCGCTCGGAGGGAGCGACGTGGGATGCCGACAGCGGTACGTGGACCTCGGGCACCTTCGACAGCTGCCACGCCCGCCTCGAAGAAATCGCCGCGATGGGGTTCGACGTCGTGTATTTCCCGCCCATCCACCCCATCGGTGAGGCGTTCAGGAAGGGCAGGAACAACACCCTCGAACCCACGGACGTCGACCCGGGCTCGCCCTGGGCGGTCGGTGGCGCGGCGGGGGGCCACGACGCGATCCACCCCGACCTCGGCGACTTCGAGAGCTTCGACCGCCTCGTGGCGAAGGCGAACGAGCTGGGCCTCGAGATCGCCCTCGACTTCGCCCTGCAGGCCTCGCCCGACCACCCGTGGGTGACGGAGCACCCCGAGTGGTTCACCACACGGCTGGACGGCACGATCGCGTACGCGGAGAACCCGCCGAAGAAGTACCAGGACATCTACCCCATCAACTTCGACAACGACCCCGAGGGCATCTACAACGAGGTCCTGCGGATCCTGAAGCTGTGGATGGGCCACGGCGTCCGGATCTTCCGCGTCGACAACCCGCACACCAAGCCGGTCGAGTTCTGGGGTTGGGTGTTCGAACAGATCCGGGCCACCGACCCCGATGTGCTGTTCTTCGCGGAAGCCTTCACCAAGCCCGAGATGATGCACGCCCTCGGCAAGGTCGGGTTCCACATGAGCTACACCTACTTCACCTGGCGCGTGACGAAGGAGGAGCTCGAGGAGTATCTCGGTGAGCTGAGCCGGGACATGGACGCCTTCTACCGGCCCAACTTCTTCGTCAACACCCCCGACATCAACCCGTTCCACCTGCAGACGGGCAACCCGGCGATCTTCGCCATCCGGGCCATCCTCGCCGCCACGCTGTCCCCGTCGTGGGGTGTGTACTCCGGCTTCGAGCTCTTCGAGCACGCCGCGCTCGCGCCCGGGCGCGAGGAGTACCTCGACTCGGAGAAGTTCGAGTACCGCCCGCGCGACTACGCGGCCGAGCCGAACCTCAACATGCTCCTGGGGACGCTCAACGCCATTCGGCGGGCCCACCCCGCGCTGCAGCAGCTGCGGCAGATCGACTTCCACTTCGCGCCCCACGAACGGCTGCTCGTGTTCAGCAAGACCGACGGCGACGACCGGGTCATCGTGCTCGTCTCGCTGGACCCGGACAACACCGTGGAGTCGGAGGTGCAGCTCGACCTGACGACGCTGGGTCTGGCGGCCGACGCGCCGTTGCGCGTCCGCGACGAGCTCACCGGGGCGACGTTCACCTGGGGGGCGCGCAACTACGTGCGCCTGACGCCGGCGCAGCCGGCCCACATCCTGGCCGTGCTCTGAGCACCGCCCGTCGGAGAGGAACCATGACCGCGCTTCACGACGCCTGGACCGCCCACCTCGAGACCGTCCGCTGGTTCGGCGGCAAGGGCTCGGGAGCACGGGTGGTCCACCTCGAGCCGCTGGCGTGGTGGACGCCGCCGGACGCCGACCCCGCCGTCCGCAGCGAGATCGCCACGCTGGAGGATCCCCGGGGCCGCACGGAGCACTACCAGTTCCTCGTCGCCCACCACGGCGGGGCCGCTCCCGACGGTGCGACCGTGCTGGGCGCCGACCCCGACACCGGGGCGGCCATCACCGACGCGACGACCGACCTCGTCGCGCTGGCCGCGTTCGTGGCCGCCACGGCCCCCGACTTCGCGGGTGTGCCCGTCGGCGTGTGGGCCGGGGAACAGTCCAACACCACGCTCACGCTCGGCGACACCGACCTGTACAAGCTGTTCCGCAAGGTCGAGCCCGGGCCGAACCTCGACACCGAGGTGCTGGTCGCGCTCAGCGGCGGGGCCGTGCCGGAGGTCCGCCACCGCCTCGTCGGTGACTGGCCGGCCGGCACCCTCACCGACCTCGGGAACATCTGCGAGCGCATCGCGGGCGCCACGGATGGCTGGGTGCTCGCCACCCGCGCCTGCGCCGACGAGCGGGACTTCGCCGACGAGGCCCATGCCCTGGGCGTCGCCCTGCGGGCGGTCCACGAGCAGTTGCGCGACGCGTTCGGTGAGCAGACGGCCTCCGGGGACGCGCTGGCCGACGTCATGGCGCACCGTCTCGCAGCGGCGCTCGACCAGGCACCGGCGCTCACCGACCATGCCGACGCCTTGCGCGCACGCTTCGACGCGCTGCGCGGCAGCGAACTGCACACGCAGCGCGTCCACGGCGACTTCCACCTCGGGCAGACGCTGGCCAGCCCCGCCGGCTGGACGATCATCGACTTCGAGGGCGAACCGGCGAAGACCGCGGCCGAGCGTCGCGCCTTCGACTCGGTGTGGCGCGACGTGGCCGGCATGACCCGGTCCTTCGACTACGCCCGCTCCGCCCACGCCAACCCGTCCGGGCCAGGTGCCACACGATGGGCAGATCGGGCCCGGGAGGGGTTCCTCCAGGGCTACTGTGAGGGCACCACCCAGGCGGCGGTGCTCACGGCGTACGAGACGGACAAGGCGGTCTACGAAGTGCTGTACGAACTGCGCAATCGACCCGACTGGGTCGGCATCCCCCTGCGCGCCGTCCGCGACACGGGCTCCGGCCACCACCCGGCCACCCACCACCCGAGCACGACCGACCAGAGCAACACTGAGCACAGCAACACCGAGCAGAGCAAGGAGCGATGATGGCGCACGATCCCTTCGGCGGATTGACCGGCCGGGACCTGGAGGGGTTCCACAACGGCGGCGACACGGAGCTCTGGAGGCGGCTCGGCGCGCACGTCGTGACGCTCCACGACGACGAGCGCGGTGAGGTCACCGGCACGCGTTTCGCCGTGTGGGCGCCGAACGCGCGCGAGGTGCGCATCAACGCGGACTTCAACTGGTGGACCGGCGATGCCATGCAGCTCGTGCCCGGCTCCGGCGTGTGGTCGCTGTTCGTCGAGGGCGTCGGTGAGGGGACGCTGTACAAATACAACATCCTCGGTGCCGACGGTCAGTGGCACGAGAAGGTCGACCCGATGGCGTTCTTCGCCGAACAGGCGCCGGCGAACTCCTCCATCGTCTACGCCTCCCGATTCGGGTGGGGTGACGACGCCTGGATGGACGAGCGTCGTGCGAAGAACCAGCAGCACGAGCCGATGAGCATCTACGAGGTGCACCTGGGCGGCTGGCGCAAGGGCAAGACGTACCTGGAGCTCGCCGAGGAACTCGTGGAGTACGTCCAGTGGCAGGGCTTCACCCACGTGGAGTTCCTGCCGGTCACCGAGCACCCGTTCGAGCCCAGCTGGGGCTACCAGGTGACGAACTACTTCGCGCCGCAGAGCCGCCTCGGCAAGCCCGACGAGTTCCGCTACCTGGTCGACCGGCTCCACCAGGCGGGCATCGGCGTCATCCTCGACTGGGTGCCCGGCCACTTCCCCAAGGACGCCTGGGCGCTCGGCCGCTTCGACGGCACCGCCCTGTACGAGCACGCCGACCCGCGCCAGGGCGAGCACAAGGACTGGGGCACCTACATCTTCAACTACGGCCGCAACGAGGTGAAGAGCTTCCTGGTCTCCAACGCGCTCTACTGGGTGCAGGAGTTCCACATCGACGCCCTGCGGGTCGACGCCGTGGCGTCCATGCTGTACCTCGACTACAGCCGCGAGGCCGACGAGTGGGTGCCGAACGAGTTCGGCGGCAACCACAACCTCGACGCCATCGACTTCCTGCGCTACACCAACCGCCACCTGTACGAGCGCGTCCCGGGCGTCCAGCTGATCGCCGAGGAGTCCACGAGCTTCGGCGGCGTCACCCAGCCCACCAACCTCGGCGGCCTCGGCTTCGGCTTCAAGTGGAACATGGGCTGGATGAACGACTCGCTGCGCTACCTGGCGCTCGAGCCGATCTACCGGCAGTGGCACCACCACGAGATGACGTTCGCCATGGTCTACCAGTACAGCGAGAACTTCATCCTGCCGATCAGCCACGACGAGGTCGTCCACGGCAAGGGCTCCATGATCAACAAGATCCCCCAGGACGCCTGGCGGCAGTTCGCCACGCTGCGCGCCTTCTACTCCTACATGTGGGGCTTCCCCGGCAAGCAGCTGCTGTTCATGGGCCAGGAGTTCGGCCAGCGCAGCGAGTTCAACGAGGCCGTCAGTCTCGAGTGGTGGGTCTCGGATCTGTGGGGTCACAAGGGGCTGCAGCGCCTCATCAAGGACCTCAACGAGGTCTACGTCAGCCACCCGGCCCTGTGGAAGCTGGACGCCGACCCCGCCGGTTTCCAGTGGATCAACGCCGACGACGCGGGCCGCAACACCTACAGCTGGATCCGGCGCGACGGCGAGGGCCAGCAGATCGCGGTCATCGTGAACTTCAGCTCGGAGCCCTGGTACGACTACGAGATCGGCCTGCCGGAGCTCGGCTGCTGGACGGAGATCCACAACTCCGACGCGACCGTCTACGACGGCTCGGGCATCGGCAACATGGGCGGCGTGGTCGCCACCGAGGGCCAGTGGGACGGCTTCCCGGCCGCCGCGCGCGTGCAGGTCCCCCCGTTCGGCGCGCTGTTCCTGCGCTACGACGGGCCGGCCGAGGAGGACGGCGAGGGTGGCGAGGCCGACGAGGCCGGCGAGGCGCCGGTCATCGAGACCACCACCCCGGTCGCGGACTCGGTCGACGGCAGCACCGGCGAGGTGTCGGAGGTCGACGCGCTGGCCGAGTCCGGCCCGCAGACGCCGACCCACAACGCCGACGTCGAGGCCTCCGAGTAGGTGGAGCCACCCGAGTTCGCCGTCTGGCTCCTGCGCGAGGGTTCCGAGGGGATCCTCACGTGGGAGCCGACCGATGACCTGGCGAGCCTCGAGCGCGGCCTGGCGAAGGCCGTCCACGAGGCCTTCGGCGTGGGCCAGTTGCACCGGCTGAGCGCCCGGGTCGACCCGTCGGACGCCGTCGCGCGGCGCGCGCTGCACCGGCAGGGGTTCCGCTACGAGGGCTTGCTGCGCGGCGCACAGCCCCTGCCCGGCGACACGTTCGGCGACCTGCGGCTCTATGCGCGGCTCGTCACCGACGTGACGGACGGACGCGAGGGCTTCACGTCGGTGATGAACACGGTGACGCCGCGCAAGCGGCTGATCGCGCACGCCCTCGTCACCGACGTGGCCGGCCGCGTGCTGCTCTGCGAGACGTCGTTCAAGCCCGACTGGGAGCTGCCGGGCGGCATCGTCGAACCGCGGGAGTCCCCCGCCGACGGGTTGGTCCGCGAGATGACCGAGGAGATGGGCTGGGCGCCGGCCGTCCAGCGGCCGCTGGTCGTCGACTGGCTGCGCCCCTACCTCGGCTGGGACGACGCGGTCGAGTTGGTGTTCGCGACACAGCAGGTGTCGGACGCCGACCGCGCCCGCCTCGCCCCGGACGGCCTCGAGATTCTCGGCCTGCACTGGGTGGAGCCGGAGGAATTCGTCGCGCGCATGACGCCCTTCGGTGCCGCGCGGGCCTCCTCCGCCCTGCGGGCGCTCGCCGAGGGCGTCACGCTGTACACCGAGGGCGGCCGCACGACACCCCACCGGTGACGCTGACCAGCACCGGCGTCGGGGGCCCCCGCGGCCGTCCCGCTGCGATACCCTGATGCCACCGGCGGTGCAGGAGGGGCCGGGGCTCGCATGCCGTCGCCCGATGTCCTGAAGGAGTGTCACGTCGGCCACACACGTGGCTCGGGGGGAGCGATGGCGATGAAAATCCTGCACGTGGCCGAGAGCTTCGGCGGGGGCGTCGTCACGGCGCTCGGCGAGTACGTCCGGTCCTCCCCGGAGCACGAGCACTGGTTGCTCCGCGGCCGCAGGAACGAGGTGGACGCCGCCGTGCTCTCCCTGTTCGAGGGGACGGTGACGCTGCGTGAGGGTGCGCGGTTCGCGGTGCCCCAGATCCGTCGGGTGGTCGCCGAACTCGCGCCCGACGTGCTGCACGCGCACTCGAGCTTCGCCGGCGCCTATGTGCGGGCCGCGGTGTCGGCGCGGCGGGTACCGATCGTCTACACGCCCCACTGCTTCGGGTTCGAACGCAAGGACGTCTCGGCCCTGCACCGGGTGGCCTACCACGTCATCGAACGTGCCCTCGCCCTCAACACCACGGTCATCGCCGGCTGTTCGCCCTACGAGGCCGAGATCGGCCGCGCCTGGCTGACGGATCGCCGGGCCTTCTACGTCCCCAACATCGCCCGGGTCGACGAGGTCCGCGACCAGCCGGCGTCCCCCGATCCCGCGCTGCCCCAGGTGGTGGGGGTGGGGAGGCTGTGCCCCCAGAAGGATCCTGCGTGGTTCCTCGACGTGGTGCAGCACCTGTCTGCGGAGGTGGCCCCCGTGTGGGTCGGGGGTGGCGACGCCGATCAGGAGGCAGCGCTGGTGGCTGCGGGCGTGCGGGTCACGGGATGGACGGACCGCGCGACGGCGCTCGGGGTGGTCCGGGAGTCGGCGTGCTTCGTGCTCTCCTCGCAATGGGAGGGGTTCCCGATGGCCGTCCTGGAGGCATCCGGCCTCGGGGTCCCCGTCGTGGCCCGCGAGCTCGCCTGCCTGCCCGACACACCGGCTGAGGTCACGGCGCACTCACCCGAGGAGGCTGCCGAGCAGGTGTCGGCGATCCTCGGCGATCCGTCGGTCGCCGACGACAACGTCCGTGTCTGGACCAGGTACCTGCGCGAGAACACGCCGTCGGTGCAGCGCGAGCGGTTGCTGGCCTGCTACGAGCGGGCGGCCAGTCGGAAGGCGCGCGCTCGCCGGCACCCGTCGACGGCCCCGCGTTAGCAGGTGCTCCACTCCCGGCGCAGATCCGTGTTGCGGATCGTGATGTTCTCATACACGACGCCCGAGACCCGTTCGGCCTCGCAGATCTCGCCCAGCACGCGCCCGGCATGGTCACCCACCGCATCCACCACGACGTTCGCCACGCGCACGTCGGCAACGGGCTCCCCCGCGTTGCCGGCGTAGACGAGCACCGCACCCTGCGGCAGATCCGCCCGCTGGTTCGCCTGCTCGATGACCGCGCCGTCCACGACGACGTGGGACGTGCCGCGGGTGTCGTTGGGCGGGCCCTCCGAGGCGAAGTAGAGGGCGGCACCCGCCGACCGTCGAATGGTCACGTCACGAAAGACGATGTCTCGTCCGCCCACCACCGTCATGCCCCTGCCCCAGCGCTGACCGTCCACGCTCGCGGCGGTGACGGTGACGTTCTCCACCAGGGGTTGGTCGCGGTACGTCACGACCGAGATCCCGTCATCCCCGGAGTTCGTGACGGCCACCCCCGTCACGGAACCGTCGCGGGACCCGTCGGTCATGTAGAGGCCGTCGGCGCGGCTGTTCGCGATGCTGACGTCGCGGATGACGAAGCGGGCCGTGCCGCCCACGTAGATGCCGGCCGCGGCCGACCCCTCGATCGTGGTGTGCTCCACCGTCGCATCGGTGACGTCCAGCAGGGCCAGCTTCATGTGCGGCAGATCGGTGAGACGACGGGGCGCCTCGGTCCGGAACACCACCCCTGAGACGGTGACACCGTCGGCCCGCACCTGGACGGAGGATCGCTCGGGGTCGGTGGCGACCAGGGCGCCGCCACCGGTCAGGACGGTGCCGGCCACCCTCACCTCCAGCACGTCGGAGTGGAGATAGGTGGCACCCTCGCGCAGGCACACGGTTCCGTGCTCCGGCACGCGGTCGAACGACTCCTGCAACGCAGGCGTGTCGTCCGCCCGCCCGTCCCCCACGGCGCCATGGTCTTCCGGCCTCACCACGGCCGTCCCCGAGCAGGAGGTGCCAGCGGACGGCTGCCCGCTCGGCTCGGCGGATGATCGGGACGCCGAGCCGGCGACGAAGCCGACCGCGCCGCCGACCACCACGAGGAGGAGCACGCCCACGGCAGCGCGCACCCACCGGAGGATGGGGACACGCCCCTCGTGCGCGCTCACGGCATCGGGGCCCGGGACGCGAAGCGGAGCAGCAGCGGCCCCATCCGCGACGGCAGGATGGCCGCCAGCCACTCCGCGTCCTCGACCTCGAGGGGGCGCAGGACCAGCAGACTGACGGCGAGCCCCACCGCGACCACCACGGCAGCCACCAGCAGCCCCACGACGGGCGACATCCCCACCACCAGGTAATGGGCAACGATCCCCGTCGTGGTGCAGGCGGCGAGAAGGCGGACCCAGCCCCAGGTGAGGAACCGCAACCTGCCGTGCGCGTGCCACGTGTACCCCACCAGCAATACCGCCATGAGGAACTGGCTGACGAGTTTGGCGGCCACCGCCCCGGCCGCGCCGAAGTGAGGGGCGAGGACGATGGCGACCGCGATGCCCACGGCGCCGCTGAAGGCCCCGGTCACGAGCACCGGACGCAGCATGCCGCGTCCCGTCCAGTAGTCACTGCACAGCTGCCAGGCGGGGACCGCGAGAAGGCCGAGGGCCGAGAGGACCGTCAGCTCCCCGGCCCGCCGGAACTGCTCGCCGTAGACGATGACCACCGCGTCCAACCCCAGCGCCGCGACGCCGAGGGCCATGACGACCCCACCCTGCAGCATGACGCGCAGCGCTCGCGCGAGATTGTCCCGCAGCCGGTCGAGGTGACCGGCCGCCGCCGCCCGGGCGATCTCGGGCATCACCGCCGACGTCAACGCGGCCGGAATCGAGACGGCCACGGTCACCAGCATGAAGGCGATGGAGTACATGGCGATCTCATCCTTGCTGCTGAACCAGTCGAGAACCAGGAACTCCGACCGTTGCACCGCCACCTGGGCGATCAGCTGGGAGAGCGCCGCCATGCCGTAGAAGGGCCAGAATCGTGCCGTGGGACGGTAGGAGCGGGCACGCGGGATGCCCCGGCTGGCCCGGCGCAGGGTCCAGGCGAGCCAGAGCGAGGCGACGATGTTGGCCGCGAAGATCCACTCGATGCCTCCGCCGAGCAGGATCGCCCCGATGGCGAGGACGGCCGCGGCCAACTGCGAGACGAGCCGCCGCTGCCCGATGGCCTTCCACCCGCGCGCGGCCACGATGATCGCGCCCCACGCCCAGCCTGCCGACGTGGCGAGGATCGACACCGCAGCCAGGCCCCACGAGAGCTCGCCGTCGTGGCGGAGCAGCGAGTAGCCGAAGAGGAGCAGCCCTCCGAAGGCACCGACGACGAGGTGGAAGCGGATGGTCCACCACGACATCGCGATCTGCCCGGCCTCGTCCTCGGCCCCGTACCGATCGCCGAGCGCTCGGATGCAACTCGTGGTGGCGGACTGCACGATGACGGCGAACAGCGCGGCCTCCATGTAGGCGATGAGGCTCTGCAGACCCAACCGTTCGGCACCCAACATGCGCCCTGCCACGACCGACAGCGCGGCGGTGCCGAGGAAGGGGACGAACTGGGAAGCCGCGTACCACAGGCCACCCACGAAGGCCGCGCGCCTCCTGCCCGCGGGCGGTGTCGGCGTCACGGGCGGCCCCCGTAGCGCCAACCCTCCACGATGCCGACCACGAAGCTTGCCTGGCTCTTCGCGCGGACGGTCCGCCGCAGGGCGAGCATGATCGGGACCGCCAGCAGCTTGCGCCCCATGAGGGCGAGGAGCGCCGGGATGGACAGCCGGTGCCTTCTCACCAGATAGCCCTGCCCCCGACCGTAGAGCCGCATCTTCCGCACGTAGCTCGGGTCAGGTTCGTCAGCGGGGTCGGGCTGGACGACCCGGATGCTGGGGTCGTAGGCGATCTCGCCGCCGGCCTGGAGGATGCGCAGCAGGAGGTCCGACTCCTCCCCCGCGCCCACGTAGCCGCCCGATCCCGTGCCGATGTCCTCGGCGAAGCCACCGACCACGTCGAGGACGTCCCTGCGGATGAACATGGTGCTCGCGATGGCCGTCCTCGTCCAGTTGTCCCTGGTCAGCGGGGTGGGGTGGCGCAGCCAGCGGAGCATGGAGTCACGGCCGTCGGCGGTGACCTGGCGACCGGTCACGGCGGCCAGGGTGGGCCGCGCCTCCAGCAGCGCGAGCACCGTGGCCAGGGCGTCGGGCGCATAGGTGATGTTGTCGTCCGGGAACGCGACGATCCGGCCACGCGCCAGGGCGAGCGCTGCGTTCCTGCCGCGGGACACCCCTAGGGGCGAGGTGGTGTACCTCACGTCGATGCCCGGCGTGGCCACGGCCTTCAGACGTTCCGACGCCGCCCTCCCGGCGCTCTGGTCGGCGAGCACGACCTCCACCCGCGCGTCTCCCCGCCCGCGGCGCACGCTGTCGAGCAGAGCTGCGAGGTCATCGTCGCGACCGATGGTCGAGATCGCCAGCGTGATGTCGGGCCCGGACGCGTCCCGTCGGCTCCCGTTGCTCATCGGCCCTCGATCACGTGGCCGAACGCGTGGGCGCGCCAGACCCAGCGCGCCAGCGCGTCGCGTGACCCCTCGTGGGACGCCAGCGGGAGGGTGACGCCCGCCCGGCGCACCACACCGCAGGCCGCGTAGGTGGGCAGGATCGCGAGGTTGACCGGCGTCCGCCCGGTCAACAGGCGTGCCCGCAGACGGAGGCGTCCCACCCTCGTGAGGTCGTCCGCGTCCGGCATCAGCACCACCGGATGGGTTGCGGCGTCGGGGGGCAGGTCGGGCAGACTCGCGCCGCCGAGCACGACGGTCACCCGGATGTCGCCCACCGGTTCTCCGAGTTCGTCAGCAGCGCCGAGCGCCCGCCTCACCTGGGCCGCGAGCAACGGTCGGCGCAGCGCCCCGACCAGGCGGACCACACCCCGCGATCCCCGCAGCAGCGACACGTCAGCCATGGTTCACCGCCTGCACCGTTTCGGACGCGACGTCGTCCCACGTCCGGCCCGTGGGCGGCAGCGGGCCGGCGACCCGCGGCTGGCGCAGGAGCCTGACCATCTCGGGGACCCAGGCCCGGGGATCGTAGGAGTCCACGTGGGGGACGTGGGCACCGCTCACCTCCTCGAGCGCCTCGTCGTCGGAGGTGATCAAAGGGGCGCCGTGGGCCAGCGCCTCGGCGGCCGGCAGCCCGAAACCCTCCAGCAGAGCAGGGCAGCACACCACGTTCGCGTGGAGGTAACACCAGCGGAGCTCAGCCTCGGACACGAACCCCAGCTGCACCGCCTTGCCCTCGCGCGTGAGCGCATCGAGGGCGTCGGCGTCGTGTGCCACCCCCCAGTCGGGAGGCCCGGCGATCGCCAGCACCGCGTCGGGCACCTGGTCCGCCACCTCGCGCATCGCGCGCACGATGAGCCCGAGGTTCTTGCGGGGCGACGGATCGCCGACCACCAGCGCGAAGGGTCGCCCCTGCAGCGCGGCCACGGGGGCCACCGGGTCGGCGTCGTCGGGGCGGTGGGCGGCCAACGGAACAACCACGGTCTTCTCCAGGGCCGACGGGACGTAGGCGGCAGCCCGCCGGGCCGTCGCGGCGCTGACCGCAACGACGGAATCCGCGGCCGACAACGCCGCAAGGTAGGGGACACGCAGCAGCGTCCGCTTCGCCCACGGGAAGTCTCCGGGACGGTCGAAGGGCAACATGTCGTGGCAGGTCAACACCTGTCGCTGGCCCCTCACGCGCCGCGGCAGGAGGTGCTTCGTGCCGTGCACCACGTCGAATCCCCCCAGGCGGCGCGACAGCAGCTGGGTCTCGTACGCCGACAGCACGGGGACGGGTGCGTTCGGCACGGTGAGCACGTGGCGAGGGCCGCCCAGGAGGTCGGCGAAGAAATCCACCGCCTCGGCTCTCGCGACGACCGAGTAGTCGAGGTCGTCCCGCCGGGCCATCGCCCGCGAGAACTCCACCACGTAGCGGATCATCCCCCCGCCCGTGCCCGAGGCCGGGACGTGGGTGGCCAGCGTGACCCAGCGCAACCTCATGCGACAACTCCTTCTCTGGGGGCAACAGCACGGAACGGGGCGGGGGTGTTGCGTCGGACGCGGTCGGCCAGCAGCCCGAGAACCAGCAGCCCGGCAGCAGCGGGAAAGGCCCGGCCCTGGCAGATCCACAGGTAGCGGGGCAGCTCGACGATGGTGAGGACCAAGAGGGGGTAGGACAGCGTGGCCGTCATGCCGGAGGTGGCGCGCGCGTGGAGGCGTCCGATCACCAGGCCGGCCACGAGGAAGAAGAGCACGCCTCCGACGGGCCCCAGGTCGAGGAACGGGAGCCCGACACCACCGGGGTTGTTGAACTCGGGGTTCCCGTGGTGCACGAGGAGGAGCCGATACGCCTCCGACTCCGGATCGACTCCGGTGAGGAGCGGGTAGAGCCCCACCTGCGACACCCCCGGAAGCTGCCACACGAACTCGAGGAGACTGTAGGGCACGGGCGGGTGGGGCCCGTGGGCGAGGTAGATGGCGGAGTTGTTGTAGGCGGTGACGTAGTAGGCGGCGAAGCGTTCCACGATGAAGGTACCGAAGTCGACGTCCCGCACCGTGGAGTAGTACTGCCACGACCGTCCGAACTCGAACAGGGCGAAGATGCCGAACACCCCTGGGACGAGCGCCAGGGGCGCGAGGCTGAGGACCCGGCGTTCGCGGGAGCGCGGCCGGCTCGTCAAGCAGAGCACGACGAGGGCGGGAATGACGACCTCCAGGGTCGCGAGCCGTTCGGCGTTGAGCGCGGCACGCACCAGCGACAGCACGATGAGCGCCACGATGCCGCCGAGGAGCACCCGGCGCCGTGAGGTGCGCAGCGACGCCGTCCGAAGGAGGTAGGTGGCCACGACGACGTTGGCGATGCCGAATTGGGTCAGCGTGGTGACCCCCGGCACCGTGGGCACCTTCTCACCTCCGCGCTGACCCGTGAGCGCCTCCAGGGTCAGCATGCCGCTCGCAGCAGCGGAGGCGAGCAGGAACACATTGCCGAGCAGGGCGAGCACGAGGAAGACCACCGCGCCCCGGTGGAGCAGGGTGGTGACGTCGCCCCCGGCCGGCGCCCGCACGGTGCCAGCCGCCCTCACCTGCGCCACCAGCACCCCCGCGATGCACGCCAGCAGCCCCGTCGCCATCAGTGCCACGAGCGACGGTTCCAGCACCCGGGGCGTGCCCCACAGACGCCGGTAGTCCTGGTCGCTGAACATGATGGACAGGGCCAAGGTGAGCCCGGGCAACCCCAGGAGCAGCACCGCGGGGTGCAGCCACCACACCGTTCCTCGTCCGTCCACGTCCGAGGTGGGCCCCATCGTCACCGGGAGACCTTCCTCACCGGGAGGCCGGAGGCGTGACGCACACCACGTGCACCGGGCCGTGACCGTGGCGTCCCACGTCCAGCAGCGCCCGGTCCAGCGCACCGCGCGTCGCCAACTGGAGCATGACGGCCAGGACCGTCGTCCTTCCTCCGCGCTGCACGCGCGCGACGCCGGCCTCGTCCGGGGAGGCGACCTCGGCGGCGACCGGGTCGGGCCCCCCGGCCAGGGCGAACCTCACACAGTCGGCGGCCGAGGAGCCACCGACGCCGACCACCACGACCCCCGATGCCGGCACGTCCTTCAGGGCCGCCCGAATGGGCGCCGCGGTCGCGATCAGGTGGGGATCCTCGGACGACAGCACGGGGAACAGCACCCTCACCCCCTCACCCTCGGCCTGGGCCGGTGTGCGGAGGGGACGCAGGCTCGCCAGGGAAGCGAGCGCGAGGAGGACTGCCGCCGTCAGCGCCGCACCCCCGAAGAACCCCAGGGCCGCGTAGAGCAGCGGTGCGGGCAATCCGGATCCCGGCACGATCGCGGGCGGCGACACCACGGGGACCAGCGACGGGACGCGATCCAGGGCGAGGGAGAGCTGAGCCTCCTGCTGCCGGAGGAACTGGGCCTGGGAGCTGGCCGCGTCGGTGGCCGACACGAGGGCTCTCACCGACTCCAGGTCACGGCCGATGGACTCGGTGGCGGCAGCCTGTCTCTCACTGCGGTAGGTCTCGATCGCCGCGGTCAGGCGCGCCAGGGCGTCGTCCACCACCGGATCCGAGACCGACACGTCGACCAGCGTGGACGTCCCCACCTGCGTGGCGTCCACGGCCCGCCGCGGGAGTCCGGACGCCGCCGCCACCCGATCGGTGAACGCATCGCCGGTGAGCAGCCCCACCTGGCCCGACACGTACACCGACGGGGAGGTCGAGGAGCCGGTGGATCCCGACGTCAGCGACTGCAGCGCGTCGGCGTCCGGCTCCACCTGAATGGTCGCCTGCGCCGTGGCCCACTCACCGCGAGCCAGCCCCAGGAGGGCGCCAACACCACCGAGCAACAGACCGGCCAGGAGGATGGGAACCAGCGCCCACGGCCACCGCAGCCATCTCGCTGCGCCATCGACCCGGTCGCCCCGGGTCGGTCGTCTCGTCTGGGTGCTCGCCACGCGACCCAAATCTAGCGAAATTCTGGCGTCCCGCCGACATGTCCACCGTTTCCACGCGCCGCGCCGACGCGTGCCCCGACGCGCGACGCCTCGGACGAGGGAGCGCGCGGGCGCGGGTCGCCGCAGACGCACGGCCCGGCACCACCAGACGGCACGGCAACAACCGTGCTGAGTTTCTGGTGGGCCGCGGCGGACGGGTACCGTGGAGGTCCCCCACCGACCCTTGCCACCACGAGAACCCTAGGGGACCATCATTCGCGCCACGACCGGCATTCGCGCCTGCTCGATCGCCCTCGCTCTCGCGCTCGCCGGGTGCACGACGCCCGCACCCGACCCCACGCCGCCGTCCTCCCCGACCTCGGAGCCCACGGCCACCTCGTCGCCCAGCGCGTCGGGCGAGCCGCTGCCCGAGGGCGCCTTCCCGACCCGCATCTTCGCCGACGACTCGCCGTTCTACCAGACGCTGCCCGACGACACTCCCGTCGCCGAGTACTCGGCCGAGATGATCACCGACCTCGTCGGCATGACGCAGGAGTACTACGGCACGCCCGAGCAGCCGACGGTCGACATGAACTACCAGCGCTACGCGCTGCCGATGTACCTGGCCAGCAACAGCGACCCGGTGGCCACCTTCCACGGCTACAACTGCCAGGACAAGTCCGACGGGTGGGACGACGAGCTGATCGGCACCCACCTCGCCGACGTCCACATCCCGGCCGACGCGCTCCCCGACGACTCGACCGACCGGTCGATGGTCATCTACAACGTCGACACCGACCGCCTCACCGAGACGTGGGTGACGGCGAAGGAGGACGACGGCACCTGGTCGGCCTGCTGGGGTGGCAGCATCGAGAACGCCAGCAGCTCGATCGGGCAGTTCGAGCGCCCCTTCGGCGTGGCCGCGGCGGGCGTCTCGTACGCGGCCTTCCAGATCCGCCCCGAGGAGCTGCGGCGCGGGTACATCGACCACGTCATCGGCATCGCGCTGCCCGAGGTGAAGGCCGACGTGTACTCGTGGCCGGCCAACCGCACCGACGGCACCGTGCACGGGCTGGCGATCGCCGAGGGTCAGCTGCTGCGGCTGCCGGCCGACCTCGACCTCGACTCCTACAACCTCTCCCCCACCGCCCGCACGATCGCGCGGGCAGCACAGGAGTACGGGATCATGGTCGTCGACGTCGCGGGTTCGGTGACGTTCATGGCGCAGCACGAGATCTCGACCGTGCCGGGCGCCTACGACGACCTCTTCCGGGGCAGCTCACCCCGCTCCGAACTGGCCGGGCAGGAGGGCGAGGACGCCTTCCCGATCGACAAGCTGGAGGTCCTCCCCCGCGACTACCGGGCGCCGGGCGCCCGCGCCGAGGGCTGAGGCCCCTCGCCTCGCCGACGCCGGGGAGCCGTCAGGCGACGCGCTGGCCCCGGACGTCGGGGTGGGTGCGGCGGTAGCGCTGGCCGCGCACCGCGACGATGCGCCGGGCGACCACGCCGGGGAGGTGGGCCAGCACGACCAGACGCGCCGCCTCGAGGCTCGGACGGTCGCGCAGCGCCTCGCGCGACGCCTTGCGGGCGATGTCGCGCTCCTGCGAGGCGATGGCCGCGCGGGCGAGCCGCACGTTGAGGACGGCGCGCGCCGATTCGACGTCGGCCACGCCCTCGTAGGCGCCGGACGCCAGCGCGTGGGCCAGGGCGGAACTGGAGCCGCACAGCTGGCGCACCAGGCCGGTCGAGGTGTCGGCGTCCGGGTGAAGGCGGTAGTCGACGAGACGCTCGGCGACGTGGTGGCCGGCGGCGTCGTGGCCGCACAGCTCCAGGACGATGTGCAGGTCGAACGCCGTCGCGGTGTCCTCCGGCACGGCATTCCAGTCGACGAGATCGCGGCGGAAGACGGTGGCGTTGAGCGGGACGACGCCACGGATGGCGTACGGCGCGAGCGGCCGGATCAGACCGGCGGGCACGTGGGCCAACTGCTTGGAGGCGTCGATGCGCTCCTGGGCGCCGTCGAGGTGCTCCCCCGCGGGCCCCACGAAGCGCATGTCGGAGAACGCGAGCACCAGCTGGTCGTCGGCCAGCAGCGGCGGCATGACGCGCGCGAGGAACTCGGGGTGCCAGGTGTCGTCGTCGTCGAGCTTGGCGGCGAACGGCGTCCGTGCCGCGCCGAAGCCCTCGACCGCGTTGCGCATGAGCCCGATGTTCTCCGGACGCCCCACGTAGGTGAACCGCGAGTCCTCCAATTCACCGACCAATCTCTTCACCTCAGAGTCATTGGCGTTGTCACAGACCAGGACGACGAAGTCCGTGTAGGTCTGCGCGCAGAGCGAGCCCAGCGCGATCCGGAGCAGATCGGGCCGGCGGTAGGTGGGAACCACGACGGTGAGCTGAGGCATGGCGACTTCCTGTCCAAAAGATGGTGACCCCGCCATCGTAACCCGCAATAGCGTCGCGGAACCGGAATGGCCACGACATTTTCACCTCCGTCACCCCCGTGGGTGACAAGGGCGCGACCCACCCCCGGGCGGGTGACATCCCCAGCCCATTGCTCGAGGATTCCGCATCCTTTCCCGAGTCCCCCGAGGGGGTGACTTTGCCGCGCAACCACGCTCCAACCATGGTCCAGACGCCTCTTTGATGTGGAAATGGCACCCCGGTGGGAGTAGTGTCCGTGATGAGATCGAATGCGACGACGAGCCGCCGCAAATGACAGTTTCTGGGGGGAAACAATGGTCCACAACACCCATCCTGCGCGCCCGGACGCCGAGGGGGCGTCGTGAAGGCCGTGATCCTCGCCGGGGGCCTCGGGACCCGGCTGAGCGAGGAAACCGGCACGCGCCCCAAGCCCATGGTCGAGGTGGGCGGCCTGCCCATCCTCTTCCACATCATGTCCACCTATGCCAGCCACGGCATCGAGGACTTCATCGTGTGCGCCGGCTACCGCCGCGAAGTCATCACCGATTGGTTCTCCAACTACCAGATGCGGTGCTCGGACGTGACGTTCGACCTGCAGACCGGGGAGCGCACCGTGCACCGCACGCACGCCCTCCCGTGGCGGGTGACGGTGGTCGACACCGGCCCGGCCACCATGACGGGCGGGCGCCTGAAGCGCGTCCGCGACCACATCGGCGACGAGACGTTCTGTTTCACCTACGGTGACGGCGTCAGTGACGTGGACGTCACCGCGACGATCGCCTCCCACCGTGAGCGGGGCGGGCTGGCGACGATGACCGTCGTCCAGCCGCCCGGGCGCTTCGGGGCGATTGCGCTTGCCGAGGGCGAGACCCGCATCGACAGCTTCCGCGAGAAGCCGGACGGTGACGGCGCGTGGGTGAACGGCGGCTACTTCGTCTGCGAGCCCGGGGTCATCGACTACATCGACGGCGACGCCACCGTCTGGGAGGCCGAGCCGCTGCAGCGCCTCGCGTCCGACGGGCAGCTCAACGCCTACCGCCACCGGGGCTTCTGGCAGCCGATGGACACCCTGCACGACCGCACCAAACTCGAAACGCTCTGGAACGAGGGCCGCGCGCCCTGGAAGGTGGAACTCGCCTCATGAAGATTCTCGTCACCGGCACCGATGGTTACCTCGGCTGCCTGCTGGCCCCGCTGCTGGCCGCCGACGGCCACGAGGTGGTCGCCGTCGACACCGGCTTCTACCGCAACGGCTGGCTCTACAACGGCCTCGACTCGATCCCGCAGACGCTGTCGAAGGACATGCGCCACCTGACCGAGGCCGACTTCGAGGGCGTCGACGCCGTCGTCGCCATGGCCGAGCTGTCCAACGACCCCGTGGGTGACCTGGTGGGGCCGATCACCTTCGACATCAACCACAAGGGGTCGGTGCACGTCGCCGAGACCGCCAAGCGAGCCGGCGTCGAGCGCTTCGTCTACATGAGCTCCTGCTCGGTGTACGGCGTGGCCGACGGGGAGGTCGACGAGACCTCGGCCGTCAACCCGCAGACCGCGTACGGCGAGTGCAAGCACCTCACCGAGCTGGACCTCTGGAAGCTGGCCGACGACTCCTTCCACCCGACCGCAATGCGCAACGCGACGGCCTTCGGCGCCTCGCCCCGCCAGCGCTTCGACATCGTGCTCAACAACCTCTCCGGCCTCGCGTGGGTCGAGAAGAAGATCGCCATGACGTCGGACGGGACGCCGTGGCGTCCGATGGTGCACGCCCTCGACATCGCCAAGGCCATCCGGCTGGCCCTGGCCGCGCCCGTGGAGAAGGTGCACGCGGAGGCCTTCAACGTGGGCAGTTTCGCCAACAACTACACGGTGCGCCAGATCGCCGAGACCGTGGCGGACGAGTTCCCCGGCTGCGACCTCAGCTTCGGGGCTTCGGGCCAGGACAACCGCAGCTACAAGGTGCGCTTCGACAAGATCGAGGAGACCCTCGGCTTCTCGTGCGACTGGGATCTGGCGCGTGGCGCGAAGCAGCTGCACCAGGTCTTCGAGGCGATCCAGCTGGACGCCGACACGTTCTACGGCCGCGGACACACCCGGCTGAAGCAGATCCGCTGGCTGCTCGAGACCGGCCAGGTGGACGCCCAACTCTTCTGGAAGCAGGTTTCCGCATGAAGTTCACCCCCACCGAGGTCGAGGGCTGCTGGATCATCGATCTGGAGCCCCACTCCGACGACCGCGGGTTCTTCGCCCGCTCCTACTGCGCCGACGAGTTCGCCGAGCACGGCATCCACGACACGCCCGTGCAGGCGAACACGTCGTTCAACCACGCCAAGGGCACGATGCGCGGCATGCACCGCCAGATCGCGCCGGCGTCCGAGGGCAAGCTCGTCCGCTGCACGGCCGGCCGCCTGACCGACTGCTGCCTCGACCTGCGTGAGGACAGCCCGACGTTCGGCAAGCACGTCATGGTCGAGCTCTCCGCCGAGAACCACCGCGCCCTGTGGGTGCCGCCCTACTGCGGGCACGGGTTCGTCACGCACGAGGACAACACCGAGGCCACCTACATGGTGACCGGCCGGTACTCCCCCGAGCACGAGCGCGGCAGCCGCTACGACGACCCGGCGTTCGGGCTGCAGTGGCCCGAGGAGATCGTGGTCGTCTCCGACAAGGACGCCAGCTGGCCGGACTGGGACGGGAAGCCGATCCGATGATCATCACCGACACCTTGTTGGCCCGGCGCCAGGCCGAGGGCCGGCCGGTGCGCGTCGGCGTGGTCGGCCCGGGCTTCATGGCCCGCGGCATGATGAACCACATCCACCACACCACGCCCGGCATGGAGATCGCGGCCGTGTTCGCGCGGTCGGTCGACAAGGCACACGCGGCACTCGAGTACGCCGGCTACGCCAAGGGCGAGACCACGGACGCCGACAACGCGGCCGGTATCGACCAGGCCGTGGCCGCCGGCCAGGTGGCGGTGACCGACGACTTCACCGCGCTCACCGCCGCCGACAGCGTCGACGTCGTGGTGGACGCCACCGGTCACGTCGAGTTCGGCGCCCACCTGGCCCTGTCCGCGATCGAGAACGGCAAGCACCTCGTCCTGCTCAACGCGGAGGTCGACGCCACGATCGGCACCGTGCTGGCCCGGCGCGCCGCGGCGGCCGGGGTGGTCTACTCGGGCATGGACGGCGACCAGCCGGGCGTCCAGATGAACCTCATCCGGTTCGTCCGCGGCCTCGGCCTCACCCCGGTGGTGGCCGGCAACATCAAGGGCTTGCAGGATCGCTTCCGCAACCCCACCACCCAGGAGGGCTTCGCCCGCAAGTGGGGGCAGGACCCGCACATGGTCACCAGCTTCGCCGACGGCAGCAAGGTCAACGTCGAGCAGGCGCTCGTCGCCAACGCGGCCGACCTGTCGGTGCACCGGCGCGGCTGCCTCGGGCGTGACTTCCCCGGCCACGTGGACGACCTGACCACCGAGTACGACGTCGAGGAGTTGCGCGCCCTCGGTGGCGCCGTCGACTACGTCGTGGGCACCAAGCCCGGCCCGGGCGTCTACGTGCTCGCCACGCACGACGACCCCAAGCAGCAGCACTACCTCAACCTCTACAAGCTCGGCGAGGGGCCGCTGTACAGCTTCTACACGCCCTATCACCTGTGCCACTTCGAGGTGCCGGCCACGATCGCCCGCGCCGCGCTGCTCGGCGACAGCTGCATCGCGCCGCTGCTGGACGACCACGGCCCCCGCGTCGAGGTCGTCACCGTGGCCAAGCGTGACCTCAAGGCGGGCGAGACGCTCGACCGGATCGGCGGCTACACCTACTACGGCGAGTGCGAGAAGGCGTCCGTGCAGCGCGCCGAACGCCTGCTGCCGCTCGGCCTGGCCGAGGGCTGCGTCCTCACCCGCGACATCGCGACCGACGAGGTCATCTCCTACGCCGACGTGACCGTGCCGCAGGGGCGGTTGTCGGACGCACTGCGCGCCGAGCAGGACGCCGCCGCGTCGCCGGCCACGGTCGGGGAGGGGCAGCGATGACGCAGCAACCGTACGACTTCTGCGTCATCGGGGGCGGCATCGTCGGTCTGGCGACCGCGCTCACGCTGCTCCAGCGGCGCCCGGGCAGCAGCCTGGTCGTCCTGGAGAAGGAGGATCGCGTCGCCGCCCACCAGACGGGCCACAACAGTGGCGTGATCCACGCGGGCATCTACTACACCCCGGGCAGCATGAAGGCGCGCTTCTGCAAGGAGGGCGCGGCCTGGACGCGCCGCTTCTGCGACGAACACGGCATCGCCTACCGCAACACCGGCAAGTTGATCGTCGCGACCAACGACGTCGAGGTGACAAGGCTGGACGCGCTGTACGAGCGCGCCAGGACGAACGGCCTCGACGTCGAGCTGCTCGACGCCGCCGAGATTCGGCGTCGCGAGCCGAACGTCGTGGGCCGCAAGGCCATCTTCCTGCGCGACACGGGCATCGTCGACTACCGCGCGGTCTGCCGGCAGATGGCGACCGAGATCGAGCGGCTCGGCGGGGAGATCCGGCTCGGGACGCGCGTCAGCGGCATCCACGAGTCGCTCTCCGAGGTGGGCGTGATCACCGGCACCGGGGACGCGGCCCAGACGCTCTACGCCACGCGTCTTGTGGTGTGCGGCGGCATCCAGGCCGACCGGCTCGCCGCGATGGCCGGGCTGGAGCCGGACTTCCAGATGGTGCCGTTCCGCGGCGAGTACTACCGGCTGCGGCCCGAGCTCAACGACATCGTGGGCACGCTGATCTACCCGGTGCCCGACCCCGACCTGCCATTCTTGGGCGTGCACCTCACGCTCATGATGGACGGCGGGGTGACGGTCGGCCCCAACGCCGTGATGGGCTTCGCCCGCGAGGGCTACCCCAAGCTGTCGGTGAACGCCCGCGACCTCGTGTCGTTCGCCCGGTTCCCCGGGTTCTGGAAGCTCGTGCCCGGCGTGCTGCGCACGGGCCTGGCCGAGCAGTGGGACTCGCTGTACAAGCCGGGTTACCTCAAGCGCGTGCAGAAGTACTGCCCACAGGTGACCCTGGCCGATCTCCGGCCCGAGCCGGCCGGCATCCGCGCCCAAGCGGTCAATGCCGACGGCACGATGATCGAGGACTTCCGCTTCCTGCAGACCGACCGGATGCTCCACGTGGTCAACGCACCCTCCCCCGCGGCCACCTCGGCCATGCCGATCGCCGCCCACCTGGCCGACCAGGTGCTGGGCGGGGCCACGGCCGACTGACAGCCACCCCTGCCCCGGCGTTTCCGGCCCCGCGTCCTCACGGACCGGGGCCGGTTCGCTTCCTCGGGTGGGAACGCTCAGGACGCCTCGCGCGCCGGGGAGGCCCCGGCCCGGACGTCGTCGGCTCCGAACAGGGTGGCGTAGGCGTCCACCATACGGTCGAGGGTGAACAGCGACGCCCGTTCCAGACCCCCGCGGACCAGCTGGGCGCGCAGCTCCGGCGAACCGGCCAGGCGGTCGAGCGCCCGGGCCCACCCGGCCACGTCGTCGCAGTCGACGTAGAGGGCCGCGTCGCCCATGATCTCGCGGTTGAACGGCTTGTCGCTCGCCACGACCGGCAGGCCCTGCGCGGCGGCCTCGATCAGCACCAGCGGCAGCCCCTCGAGCCGGCTCGGCAGGACGAAGGCCGTGGCGGCCGCGTACAGCCGCGCCAGCTCGTCCCGGTCGACCATGCCGCGGAACTCCACGGGCGCGTCCAGCTCGGACGCCAGCGCGCGCAGGTCGGCCTCCTCCTCGCCATCGCCGCACACGACCACGGTGGCGGGCACCTGCAGGCGGGCGGCCGCGCGCACGAGGGTGTCGACGTTCTTGAGCGCGACGAGGCGCGCCGCGCAGATGAAGCGCGGCCGCTCCTGCGTCAGCCCGTCGATGCCGGCGGCGTCGGGCAGCCGGATGCCGTTCTGGATCACGGTCGAGCGCGACGCGACGGCCGCACCGAGGTGGGCGAAGGAGTCCCGCACCGTCTGCCCGCAGTGGACGACGTCGGTGATCACCCCGGTGCGGCACCCCAGCCAGAGGGCGACCTGCTTGGGCCGGCCCAGGGTCTCCGCGAGCATGTGGATCACCACCGTCCGGCGCCGCACGCCGGCCAGGCGCGCGGCGGTGAGCGCGAGCACGGCGGTCATCACCGCGTGCGCGACGACGACGTCGGGCGCGTCGGCCCGCCACCGCGACACGAGAACTCCCAGCAGGCGGGCCGCGCCGCGCAGCCGTGCGAAGGCACCACCAGACGTGGCACCGGGTGACGGCGCCAGGGTGCGGTCCAGGGTGGCGCCGTGCTCGGCCAGGCACACCACCTGCGAGGCGACCCCGCGGGAGGGCAGGCCGTCGTGCAGGGCCAACGCCACCTCCCGCATGCCCCCGGGCCGGCCGTGGGGCAGGACGTGCACGATGCGCAGACCGGCCGCCGCCGGGCGCGGCGTTCCCACGCCCGCGCCACCCTGTTCTGGTTCAGCCGACACGGAGAGCTCCTTCAGGTTCGTTGACGGCGGCGGCCTGCTCGGCACGACGGGCTCGCACCAGCAGCCAACCCCAGCCGCACGCGATCAGCACCATGGTGACGGCCAGCCCGGTCGCCGCGCCGAGAGCACCGTTCAGGGCCCCGAGCGCGACGATGGCGACGATGACGGGCACGAACAGCAGCCGCAGCCGGATCTGGTCGCCCAGGCGGCCGAGCGCACGCAGCGCCACGCCCTGGCAGGCAGTGAGCGCTCCGAGCGCCGCGTAGACGGCGAGCAGCGGCACGAGGACGCGCGCCTGGCCCCAATCCTCACCCACCAGCACCGCGACCACCGAGGGGGGCAGCAGCGCCACGCCAAGGCCGAGGGCCAGCGCGAAGCCGGCGATGACCGCGCCGAGGCGGTGCGCCAGCCGCGCGATCTGGGCGGCCCTGTGCCCCGCGGCGACGCGGCGCACCAACCCGGGCTGGGTCACCGAGATCAGGCCGTTGGTGATGACGTTGACCGGGGCCAGTGGGATCTGCGCCTTGCGCAGGAGGCCCGCCTGGCCTGCTCCCGCCAGCATCGAGATGAGCAGGAAGGACGCCTCAGCTGTCACCTGCGTGAGCCCGAAGTCCACGAGCAGTTGGCGGGTGAGGCGGGGGTGGCGTCCGAACCAGGGACGCAGCCCGGCGAGGCGGGGTGCGACGCCGTTGAGCAGCATGCCGATGGCCGTGCCGGGCACCGTCGCCACGACCCACGCAGCCAGCAGGCCGGCCGGGGTCAACGGCCAGACGCCGGCATGGGCGGCGGCCAGCAGGGCGAGGACGCCCAACGTCCAGGCGGTGCTGTTGGCACACGCGTTCACTGGCCGGCCGGTGCCGTAGGCGATCGCTCGCTGGAGCTCTTGGGCGACGAGCAGCACGGTGCCGCCGCCGAGGACGCCGGCCAGTGCCGCCGCCGTGGCTGCACTGGCGCCGGCGACGAGCAGGACGCCGAAGAGGATCCCGAAGACCGCGGGCGCCACGAGGAGGCCGGTCAGCAGTGCGGCGGACGTGGCGTCCGCCACCGCTGCCCGATGATCCTGCGGGGCGTCGGCGGAGTGGCGCAGGATCAGCGGGTCACCGAACAGGGCGCGCGAGAGCCCGACGAGGACGAGGCCGCCGAGCAGCGTGGCCGACATCAGCCCGAACTCGGGCAGGGAGAGCGTCCGGGCCGCGAACACGCTCAGGGCCAGATTGCCCAGGCTGGACATGCCGGTGTCGAGGATCGCCGACGAGCGGCGGCCCCAGCGCAGCAGCGTCTCCCCTCGCCCGGCGTCGTGGCCCGGAGCGGCGTCGGTCACGCCCGCGCCCCGGCTCCGGTCATGGCACGTCGCGGCCGGGCGGTGCGGCGCGGAACGAGGTCGTCCACGATCTGCTCCACGGCGCTCACAGCGGCCGCCGTGGCGGCGGCGTTCCGGTGCACGGACGCGACGCCGGGGTCGTCCAGGATCGCGTCGAGGTGGGCGATGAAGGTTTCCTCGTCCTCGCTGAGCAGCACCGCGCCCTTGGCGGCGAGGTAGCGGGCGAAGCGCTGCTGGTGTCCGTCCACGTGCTCACCGAGCGCGGGGTTGCGGGGCACGCACACGGGAACCCGGCCCTGGCCGCGGGCCTCGAAGATCGTCGCGGGGCCGCCGTGGGTGATGACCACGTCGGCCTCCCCCATGAAGCGGACGAGTTCGTCGTAGGGGATGAAGGCGGAGCCGCCGGCCACCAGGGGTGCGGGCGAGTTCCCGTGCTGCACGACGCAGAGCTCGGCCAGCCCCGGGCGGTCCGCGACGTAGCGGTCCAACCAGGCGATGGGCCGGGCGAACAGGTGCATGTCCGTGCCGATGGTCAGCAGGATGCGGATCGGAGGGGTCACAGCAGTGGTCCAATCAGTCGGGCGTGGGGATAGACGTCCAGCTGCTCCTCGAGCTGGACGCAGAAGACGGACGAGATGGAGCGGCACAGCCGGCCGCTGAGGGTGGCGGAGTCCACGCGGTCGATGACCTCGATGTAGACGCGCGGGATGCGGAGCAGGAAGCCCGCGACGAAGAACGACACCGCGACCGCCGCACCCGTGCTGAGGATCACATCGGGACGCCGCTCGCGCAGCACGCGGAAGGCCAGGAAGAAGTTGCGGACCGCGTTGCGGGCGTGGCGCGTGGTCGGGTAGTGCGCCCAGACGACGTCCTCCTCGGCGAGCCGGGCGCGACTGTCCGGCAGGTCGAACGTGACCCACCGGCGGTCGTGCTTGGCCCACCACTCCCGCATGGTCATGAAGTGGGCCAGGTGGCCACCGCTGGAGCAGACGAACAGCAGATCACGCCGGTCGTGCTCGTGGAGCGCCGCGTCACCGTCATCGTCCAGCACCGCCCGGGCGGGGGCGATGGCCTCGAGGGCGAGTTCGGCGCGCACTGCGCTCGGCAGGTGGGTGGGGATGGACAGGTCCGGCGCGCCGAGGTCGGCCGGGGTGATCTCGAGAGCGGTCATGCCGCCACCTCCTGGGTCAGACCACGGGACGCGCCACCGCGGCGGCCCCGGACGAGGACGAGGGCGGTGCGGCCCCCGAGCGCCTGGAGGACGGCGGCCCGCTCCTCGACGTCGGCCTCCGTGGTGCGGCCGGCCTCCCCGACCAGGACGACCAGGCTGGGGCGCCGGGAGGAACGCTCGACGTTTCCTCCCTCGGGCAGCACCGTCACGTCCCCACGGCCGGCCACCCGGTGGCTGAGCCGCTCGGTGAAGCCCGCGGTGACCGCGGTGCCGGACAGATCGGCCGTCATGAGGCGTCCGCCGGAGTCCCCGGCGAGCGCCCGGAGCCAGGCGGTGACGTCCTGCTCGTCCAGTGAGCCGTCGGGCGTCACCCCGACGGTGCGGGGGTAGATCTCCACGTCGTCGGAACTGAGGACGGCGTAGCGGGGGTCCAACAGCGGACGCCGCACGGCTCCCCACAGGATGACCAGGACGATGCCGCCCAACAGGGCCGCCACGCCCGCCATCACGGCGTTGCGGACCAGCGACGCGCTGACCTCGGGCTCGCCCGTCCACAGCACGCTGGCCAGCAGCATGGGGTCGTTGCGCTCGATGACGCTGGTGACGACCGCCGCGAGGCGGCGCTCCGCCTGCTCCGCGTCGTCTCCCTCGGCGGTGACCTGGAGCACGTCGTTCTGGGTGCCGAGCGTCACGGTGAGGTGCTCGCGCAGCTCTCGGGCATCGGTGCCGTCGGCGAGGCTGACGGCGGCCGGCGTGAGAACGGCGTCGCTCAGCACCACCTGGGCCTGATTGCCCAGGAACCGGTCCGGAGACACCGCCCGCTCGGTCACCTGGGTGTCGAGGGGGCGGACGACGAGGTGGCTGGTCGCCTCGTACGAGCGGTTGGAGTTGAGCAGGGCGAGCGCGGCCAGGGCCACGATGAGGATGCCGGCGAGCAGCCACGGCAGCTTGCGTCGGACGAGCGACAAGGCGTAGGCGAGGTGCACTAGTTTCCCTTTCGACTGAGGATGGCAGAACCCGCGACGAGGACGACCCACGTGACATTCGTGAAGCCGACCACTTCGGTCGCGTTGTACGACAAGAGCACCACCACGAGCGCGAGCAGCCAGCCGACCGGTGCGGTCGGCTCGGCCAGGAACTGCGGGAGGGTGCGGAACAAGAGGGAACCCACGAACACCAACGCGAGCACCAGGCCGACGATGCCGATCTGGGCCGCCAGGTCGAGGTAGCCGTTGTGGGCGTGGTGGAAGGGCACGTCGTAGTGCATGGCCCAGAAGCGCTGGGTCGTGGGGCTGCCCGCGATCCAGAGCGCGTCCCAGCCGTACCCCGTGACGGGTCGCTCGGCGATGGCGAAGCGCACGACGTTCCAGATGGGCACGCGCCCGGTGAGGGAGGGGTCGCGTCCCAGGAGTTCGAGGATCGCACCGAAACCGGTGGACAGCAGGTACGCCATGGGGGCGACCACCACGGCCGTCACGGTGAGTGGAACGCCGTACGGACGCCGCGTCCGCGACAGGGCGACGAGGAACCCGCCGACGGCGACCCCCAGCAGCGCCATCGACAGCGCGGTCTTGCTGGTGGTGGCGAGGATGGTGGCCAGGGCCGCGAGCGTGGTGAGGGCGGGCACGAGCCGGGCGCGACGGTCCTGCCACACGGCCACGGTGTGGGCTCCGGCGGCGAGCAGCCCGAAGACGGCCCAGTAGCCGAGCAGGTTCTTGTCCTCCACCAAACCGCGCAGCGCACCGGCGTGCAGGTCGGTGTGGATCGCCGTGCCCGGGGAGACGATGCGGGCCGTCCAGTGCAACGCCAGAACCACGGTGACGGCGCGTGACACCACGGTGAGCAGATCGCCCAGGTTGCGGCCGACCGCGATGAACAGGCCGAAGACGACCCACAGCGTCAGGTAGGCCACCCCGAGCAGGGAGCGGGCCGGTTCCACCGACCAGCTCACCGAGAGCGCCAACCACAGCAGGTACGGCACCAGCGTGACCGGCACCCACACGTGACGCAGGTGGGGACGCCGGCCGATGAGCGCGCCGCCGACCGCCAGCACGCCGAGGCCCCACATCAGGTGGTCGGGTTGGAGGGGCAGCGCCACGTCCACACCGAGCTGCCACCACTTCAGCGGCAGCAGGGAGCAGAACACGAGCAGGGCGGTGGCGACGGGGTCGGAGAGCAGGCGCGGGGTACCGGCCGGGGCCGAGGTGCGGGGGGCTGGCGCCGACGCCGCCGTCGCGCCGCCGGTGCGGGGCCCCAGGAGGGTGGTCACGCCGCCCCCCGGCCCAGGCGCAGCGTCAGCGGGCGGGCGAGGAAGCGAGCGACGTCCCGCAGCCGGGGGCGTCCGGTGAGCGCGACGGCCGCGATGGCGAGGTGGGCGGCCAGGCCGGCGCGTCCCTGCGCGGCGCCGCGGGCCACCTCGGTCAGCACCAGGGCCGAGAAGGCGCGCGGCCCGAGATCCTCGGCGCGGTCGAGCGCCCAGGCCAGCGAGACGCGCCAGCGGTTGCCCTGGCTGCGGGACGCGCGGCGCGGGCGGGCGTCCACGTCGACGAGCGGGTCGAGAACCACGTCGAACCGGGCGCCGTGCTTCTCGAGCTCGAGCATCCAGTCCCACTCCTCGTGGGTGCGCAGGTGGGTCGGCATGGGGCAGGTGGCGGCCAGCGCGCGCGGCAGCAGGATGCCGGGGGTGGGCAACATGCCCTCCCCGGCGCGGTCGCGGACGAAGAGGTACTCGCCCACGGTCTCCCCCGGCCGGGGGGCGCGCAGGGGCCAGGTGTGCGTGGCGCGTCCGGTGTGCCACACGGTGCCGGTGCCGAGGACGGTGCGTGCGGCGTCGGGTCGGCTCGCCAGGGCCGCCAGCTGACGCTCGAGCTTGGCCGGCCGCCAGGTGTCGTCGTCGTCGAGGAAGGCGATCCAGGCGCCCTTGGCCGCGCGGACGCCGGCGTTGCGGGCTCCCCCCGCACCGACGTTCTCCGGCAGCACGAGCAGCCGGAACCGGGGGTCGTCGACGTCGCGGACGCCCTCCTCCGTCACCGGGTCGGGGCCGTCGACGACCAGCAGCACCTCCCACGGTGAGCGGGTCTGCCCGAGCGCGGACCGGACGGCCGCGAGGGCGAGCTCCGGACGGCCGCGCGTGGGAATCACCACGCTGACGCTCCAGGGGTCGCCGGTGTGTTCGGCGGTGTCCTGCCGTGGATCCACCGGGTCTGCGGGTCGCACGGGCACAGCGTCGGCCGGGATGTCGCGCATTCGGGGATCCGTTCTCGGGGGAAATTCAACAACCGAGGCGAGATTAGGAAGGAATTGAAATCTGGACCATCCCCCGCGCGGGTGACGCGCCCCTCCCGCGGCTGTGCAGGCGAGGCCGCTCCACGCCTACCAGGCCTGCGACAAGGCCATTCGTGGAGGGTCTCCCATTCCGCCGGCTGACATTGTCACCCCGGTGAGGGACAGGGAAAAGGCGTGCGGCTGACCACGCGGGTAACCGATTGCCGTTGCCCGTCCCCTGCTGGGGTGACACCCGGAAAGGGGACCCCGGCCCCCCTTGCGGGCGACACAAAGATGAGGGGGGAACGCCGTGTGCGATCCGGCGGGGGGCACCCCGGGCGGACGGGAAATCGCCACCCCGCCGGGAGCGAAGCCCGGCCTCACACCGTGGGACCGGACACCTCAGGGGGAACGGGGCACCTCAGCAGGCGTGGCTCAGAAGAGCGCGGACGTCAGGTCGCGCCGCGCCTTGAGCACAGCCGGATCGGTGCCGCCGACGGTCTCGAACAGCTCGAGCAGACGGGTGCGCACGGTGTCGCGCTGCTCCCCCGTCGACGCACGCACCAACTCGATGAGACGACCGAAGGCGGCAGCGACGTCGCCGTTGGCCACCTCCAGATCGGCCACGGCCAACGCAGCCTCGACGTCGTTGGGATCGGCGTTGAGCCGCTCGACCACCCCGGCGGCGTCCACCTCCTGGATGCGCACCAGCAGGCGCGCCTGGGCCCGACCGGCCGAGGCCTCCGCGTCCGCCGGGTTGGCCGCCAGCAGACGGTCGAACTCCGCCACGGCGCCCGCGAAGTCGCCGGCAGCCAGCTTGGCGTCGGCGGCCTCGAAGCGCGGGTCGGGGCCGGCCGTCTCCTCACCCGCGGCGGGCGCCAGGGGCTGGGCATGACCGGTGAGGCCGTTGGCGGCGGCGACCTGCAGCAACTGGTCGATGGCGGCCTTGGCGTCGGCGGCGTCCGCCGTGCCCTGGAACAGGGGGGCGAGCTGCCCGCCGACCACGCCGACGACCATCGGCACCGCCTGGATGCCGAGCGCCTGCGCGATGCCGGTCGCGGCATCCACGTCGACGCGCACCAGCAGATAGGCGCCACCGGCCTCGTTGGCCAGGGTGTCGAGGACGTCGCTGAGCGCCTGGGCATTGGCCCGCGGCGAGGTGAACTCCACGACCAGCGGGTGCTTCATCGACAGGCCGAGCACGGACTCGAAGGTGCGGTCGTCGGCGGTGGTCACGTAGGTGGCGCCGGCGGGCGCGGGGGGCGCGGGCTTGAGCGCGGACAGGTCCATGGCACCACCGGCGAACGGGAGAGACGTCATGCCTGCCATTGTTCCACCCGGACGCCGACCGCCCGGAATCGGGTTCGCCCAACCGCGGGCGGGGGGCCGCGCGAGGGGGCATGATGGGGCCCATGGTGCACGAACGAGCAGGACACGTCGCCGAACCCGGCGACCTCACCGACATCGACGCGCTGATTGCGGCCTACTACGACCTGGTCCCCGACCCGGCCAACCCCGACCAGCAGGTGGTGTTCGGCACGTCCGGGCACCGGGGGTCGAGCCTGAAGTCGGCCTTCAACGAGGCCCACATCGCGGCGACGACGCAGGCGATCGTGGAGTACCGCGCATCCCAGGGGGTGACCGGCCCGCTGTTCATCGGGAAGGACACCCACGGGCTGAGCCTGCCGGCGTGGAAGACGGCGCTGGAGGTGCTGCACGCGGCCGGGGTCGACGTGCGCGCCGAGCGCGAGGACGAGTACACCCCCACCCCGGCGGTGTCGCGGGCGATCATCGTCCACAACCGCGACCACGACGGCCCCCGCGCCGACGGCATCGTCGTCACCCCCTCCCACAACCCGCCCGCCGACGGCGGCTTCAAGTACAACCCGCCGCACGGCGGCCCGGCCGACTCCGACGCGACCAAGGTCATCGCCGCCCGGGCGAACGAGCTGTTGGCGGGCGCGACGTCGGCCAAGCGGACCCCGTACGAGCGGATCGCTTCAGAGATCACGCGGCACGACTACCGAACGCCCTACTGTGACGATTTCGCCACCATCATCGACCTGGACGCCATCCGCAACGCGGGGCTCTCCATCGGCGCCGACCCGATGGGTGGGGCGTCCGTGCAGTACTGGGAGTACATCGCGGACAAGCTCGGCCTCGGGCTGTCCGTGGTGAACCCCACGGTCGACCCGGCCTGGCCGTTCATGACGCTGGACTGGGACGGCAAGATCCGCATGGACTGCTCCAGCCCCTACGCCATGGCCTCCCTCATAGGCAACCGGGACGCCTACGACCTCTCCACCGGCAACGACGCGGACGCCGACCGGCACGGCATCGTAACCCCGGACGCCGGCCTGATGAATCCCAACCACTACCTGGCCGTGGCGATCCAGTACCTGTTCAGCCACCGCGACGGGTGGGGGCCGGACACCGGGATCGGCAAGACGCTCGTGTCGAGCTCGATGATCGACAACGTCGCCCGCAAGCTCGGCAAGCGCCTGGTGGAGGTGCCCGTGGGGTTCAAGTGGTTCGTGCCGGGCCTCTCGGACGGCACGATCGGCTTCGGCGGCGAGGAGTCCGCGGGGGCGTCCTTCCTGACGCTGAAGGGCGAAACGTGGACGACCGACAAGGACGGCCTGCTGCTCGACCTGCTCGCCTCGGAGATCCTGGCCGTCACTGGCAAGACGCCCAGCGAGCACTACCGCGAGCTCGAGGCGGAGTTCGGCTCCACCGCCTACGCACGCCTGGACGCCCCGGCCAACCGGGAGCAGAAGGCCAAGCTCGGGCAGCTCTCGCCGGCGGATGTGACCGCGACCGAGCTGGCCGGTGAGAAGATCACGGCCAAGCTCACCGAGGCGCCCGGCAACGGTGCGGCCATCGGGGGGCTGAAGGTCGTGACCGAGAGCGCCTGGTTCGCCGCGCGGCCGTCCGGCACGGAGGACGTCTACAAGATCTACGCCGAGTCCTTCAAGGGCGCCGACCACCTCGCGCAGGTGCAGAAGGAGGCCAAGGAAGTCGTGGACGCCGTGCTGAACTGACGGCATCGCCGCAGGTCAGCGGCCAGGGCCCGGGTGATCCGCCCGGGCCCTTGCTGCGTCACGGCCCGTGTCGCCAACCCATGCACAAGCCCGCGTTCTCGACGCCGCAGAGCCGATCCCCGTCGACAACCCATGCCCACGTCGGGGTTCTCGACACCGCAGACCCGATCTCCGTCGACAACCCATGCACAACCCGTCCGTTCGACGCCGCAGGCGCGATCTGCGTCGAGGAGGCGCGCGGGGCGACGTTCTCGGCCCGAATCTCAGCGGTGATGGAGGTGCGGTCTTGTGCAGGGTTTTCGGTCCCGATCCATTTCCGAGCCGCGTGACCCTCAATGCGATCTCACCTCACCTCAACCTTGCCGTGCCGCAGGGTACCCGCCACCCTGCCGTTCTCGGCGCCCCCCTGGCGCTCTTTCCGCCTCCCTGCCTGCGGTTGACCACCCTGCCGTTGCAACGCTGGGGAGGTGGGCTTCGAGCAGGGGGGCGACAGGAACAGTAGGGAGGCGGCGGAAACGACAGGGAGCCGGTGCTCCCAGCAGGGCCGCGGGGCCAGCAGGCCAAGGACACGAGGGTGGACAGGAAGGAACCTGCGCGAACGGCTGGGCCGCGGGGCGAGCAAAGGCAGGGATCAGGCGCGAACGTCAGGTGCTGTGAGCCAGGGGGCGCCTGCAACGTCGGGCGGATCCGTAAGCCGACCAGGGACGCCAGCGCGCAGCGTCCGCTGGGCATCGTCGCGTGCTCAAGGGCCCGCGGGACCCGAGCTCAGGCGCGTCCCGCTCGGGGCTCACGCGGTGATGACCGGGTGCAACGCGGCCTGCTCCGCCCACCCCGGACACGTCAGACGTCGGCCCAGTAGTCGTCCCGGCTCATGCGCGCGCGCAGACCGGCGCGCTGGATGATGCGCTGGATCTCGCGGTCACGGGTCTCGATCTGAGGGACGAAGGTGATCTCCTTCAACCCCTGGTCCTGCGCCGCGGACTCGAAGACGAAGTGGCCGTAACCGAACAGTTGGCCCCAGAAGGTCTGGCGCACGGAGATGTCGAGGATGCGCGCGATGGGCATCGTGGCCATGTGCTGGTCGAAGATGCCGTGCACACGGAAGACGCGCATGTTGGTGATGACGAAGCGGTCCATAAACTCGGCGTGCAGCCGATAGAACCCGTAGCCGCCGACGCCGAGGCCCGCCGCCAGGCCGAGCCACCAGCCATGACCCAGCAGGGGCATGAGGAGGAGCAGCCCCATCGCGCACAACACGATGAGCGTCGGCACCACCCGGGTGATCGGGTGCTTGACGACCTCGTCGACGATGAACTCCCCCTCCTCGGTGAGGAGGCGGCGCTGCGTGCGCGGCGAGGTGTAGGCCGCGAACAGCGCCATGTCAGCGAAGGAGCTCGTTGAAGAACCGGCCGATCGCGTCGAAGATCCCGAAGATGGCCTTGACGAACTCCGCAGCCGCCTCCGGTCGGGTGTACAGGTAGAAGATCAGGAACATGACGATCAGCGCACTCACGATCGTCCTGATGATCTTGCTCATGGGGCCTCCAGGGGGAAGACTGGCTGACGACACACGTGCAGGGGACCGTGCCATTGTGCCCCCTGCCGGCCCCCCGTGCACAGCCAACGCGCCGTGACCCGCGGCGTCCGCCACCCAGAGCCCGGGAGTGTGGCGAAGTCCTGCCGAACGCCCGCCGGCCGTAACGGCCCGTGGCAGGCTGTCAGTCATGGACAATTCGGATCTCTTCGTCTGCATCGACCACGTCGGTTACGCCGTTTCCGACCTCGACGAGGCCATCAAGCTCCACTGCGACACCTTCGGCTGGCGCGTGCTCCACCGCGAGACCAACGAGGAGCAGGGCGTCGAGGAGGCGATGCTGGGCACCGGCGAGCAGGGCGCGCAGAATGCGCAGATCCAGCTCCTGGCCCCGCTCAACGACTCCTCGACCATCGCCAAGTGGCTCGAGCGCAACGGCGGACGCGGCGGCGTCCAGCAGGTCGCCTACCGCGTGGAGGACATCGACGCCGTCTCGGCGACCCTGCGGGAGCGCGGCGTCACGCTGCTCTACGACGCGCCCAAGATCGGCACGGGCGGCTCGCGCATCCAGTTCGCTCACCCCAAGAGCACCGGGGGCATCCTGCTCGAGATCGTCGAGCCCCCGGCCGCCGCCGCCCACTGATCGCCAGCCGCTGATCGGCCACCCACAAAGTGCCCCCGGGCACTCCCCCTTCGACACGCGCCGCCGGGCCACCGTCCGGCGGCGCGCGTGTCGGGCTGCCTTGTCGGTCGCGGTCGGTAGCATCGGAACAGACACCCCGAGCTTCCCCCGAGAGGACGACCGATGACGCAGGATCCCGAAGGCAGCGGCCTCGACCTGTTCGACGAGAACGCCAGCGCCGTGCGCGGCTTCCCCAACGCGATGCTGGGTTACGACAAGAAGGCGGTGGACGACTACATCCGCGACATCGAGCGGCAGCTGTCGATCGCCAAGCACCAGCTCCGCGAGGTGCAGCGCGAGCTCACCGCCGCGAACCTCCGCGTCGACGACACCGACTTCAGCCGCCTCGGCACCCACACCGCCCAACTCCTCAAGGCCGCGGAGGCCCAGGCGGGCGATCTCGTCCAGCGCGCCGAGCTGCGGGCCGAGCGTCTGCTCGGTGATGCGCGCGCCGAGGCCGAGCGGGTGCAGCGCGAGGCGTCCCAGCACGCCCAAGCGGCCCGACAGGAGGGCATCGACTCCCTCCGGAGCCTGCGCAGCGACCTCGAGCGTCAGACGACGGTGGAGCTGGACGCCGCCCGCAGCGAGGCGGCGGGCCTGCGGGAGGCTGCCGACACCCATCGCGCCACGGTCATCGAGGACGCGCAGCGGCGCGCCGAGTCCCTGCTCGCCGAGGCGCGGGCCGATGCCGATGCCGTGCGCCAGAGCGCCGAGCGCGAGGCCGCCGACCTGCGGGCCGCCCTGGCCCAGGAGCGCGAGGAGGCCCTCACCGCGCTGGCCGCGGAGCACCGGGCCCAGAACGAGGCACTCGCCCAGGCCGCCGATGCGGCGACCAGCCACTCCCAGGAACTGCTGGCTGCGCTGGCCGACGCTGCCGACCAACTCCGCGGCCGCCAGCAGGCCGCGCTGGCCGAGGCCGAGAACACGAAGCTGGCGGCCCTCGACGAGGCCCGGGCGATCCTGAACCAGGCCCAGGTCGACGCCGAGGCCCGGCTGGCCGACACGGATTCCGAGCTCGTCGCCCGCAACGACCAGCTCAAGCGCGAGTTGCGCACGCTTCGGCAGCGCAAGCAGGCGCTGCTGACCCAGCTGACCCAGCTGTCCAGCCTCGCCACCGAGACCACCAGCGAGTTCCCGGAGGACGAGCACACCGGCCCGGTGCTCGCCGCGTTGGCGGGGCTGACCGACCCGTCGGCCGGCGACGAGACGCCGGACGAGCGGCCGGCGTCCTTTGACGAGGCCGTCTCCGGACACGAGGAGCAGTGACGCGCGACCCAGCGGATCGCCCCCCCGACCCGCTTGGGACAACCTCGCGCAGCGCGGACGCCCCCGCGAGCGGCGACCCGTCCCCGCTCGCGCCCGCCCCGGCTGTGCCACCGGGCGTGACGGCGCCGGCCCCGATCGCGGGGGCGGACGCCGTCGCCCCGGAGGGTGCGGCGTCCCCCGGCGTCGCGGCGCCCACCGAAGCGCGTCGGTGGCGTCGGTGGTTGCGCCGCTTCACCGCAGCGACCCCGCCCGAGGTTGACCGGTACGATCCGTTGGCCGACGAGCCGGCGTCCCCCCGATCGAACCTGCTGGACAAGTCGCCGTTCGCGATCGGCTTCTTCGCCACCCTGGGTGGTCTGCTCGCGTTCGCCCTGGTGGCCACGCTCGGCGCGCTGCAGTGGGTGTTGCTCCTCGTGATTCTCGCGCTCTACCTGGCGCTCGGCCTCAACCCCGGCGTGGAGTGGCTGCACCGCCACGGCGTCCCGCGCCCGATGGCGGTCACCCTGGTTGCCCTGCTGCTCGTGGCCTTCATCGTTCTCGGCGCCTGGGCCGTGCTGCCCGTGGTGACCCAACAGGTCAATGCGCTGGCGCAGAACATGCCCAGTTATCTGGAGGACCTGCGCGCCAACGGGGCGTTCGCCGACATCGACGCACGCTTCGGCATCGTCGATCGCATCAGCGAGACCGTGCTCTCCGGGGCGTGGATCGAGGGCGTCTTCGGCGGCCTCCTCGGGGCCGGGCTGGCCATCGCGAACGTCGTCGTGAGTCTCGTCATCACCCTGGTGCTCACCCTCTACTTCCTCGCCTCGCTGCCTGCGATCAAGGCGGCCATCTACGAGCTGGCGCCCGCGTCGAAGCGTCCCCGGGTGCGCTACCTCGCCAACCAGGTCTTCGTGCGCATCGGTGGGTACATCCGCGGGCTGTTCATCGTCGTCGGGTGCGCCACGCTGGCGGCCTTCCTCTTCCTGAACATCGTGGGCCTGGGCTCGCTCTCGCTGGCGCTGGCCGTGGTCGTGATGGTCTGCGCGTTCATCCCGATCGTGGGCCCGTCGACGTCCATGGTGATCGTGTCGATCGTCGCCTATTCCGTCTCACCGGCGATCGGTCTGGCCACCCTGGTCTTCTTCCTCATCTACCTACAGGTGGACGCCTACCTGCTGCAGCCCCGCATCTTCCAGCACTCGGTGCAGGTGCCCGGCGCGTTGGTGGTGCTGGCCGCGCTGAGCGGGGGCGTCCTGTTCGGCATCGCAGGCGCGCTGATCGCGATTCCCACCGCGGCGTCGTTGTTGCTGCTGTACCGCGAGGTGCTGATCCCCGAGCTGGACCGCCGCTAGAACAGCCGGTCCTCCGCGTGGTCGATGCCGCGCAGCGCGTCGTAGTCGACCGTCACGCACGTGATGTTGCGGGCCGCGGCCATGACGCGAGCCTGCGGCTTGATCTGCTGGGCGGCGAACACACCTTGGACGGGCCGCAGGTGCGGGTCGGCGTTCATGAGCTCCAGATAGCGGGCGAGCTGCTCGACGCCGTCGATCTCACCGCGCCGCTTCACCTCCACGGCCACGTGGGCACCGGTGTCGTCCCGGAACAGCAGGTCGACCGGGCCCACGGCCGTCGGGTACTCGCGGCGCACCAACGTCCACCCCGCCCCGAACGTCTCGGGATTCTCGGCCAGGAGCGCCTGCAGGTGGGCCTCCACGCCGTCCTTGACCAGCCCGGGGTCGAGGCCCAGCTCGTGGGTGCTGTCGTGCAGGATCTCCTCGATCGCGATGACGAGCTTGTCGCCCGTGGTGTTCGCCACCTCCCAGACGGCGTTCAGGCCGGCCTCAGCGTCCATGGCGGGGTCGGGATCGCGCGTCGTGAGGCGGCAGGGCGGGCTCATCCAGTTCAGCGGCTTGTAGGCGCGGTCATCGGCATGGATGGACACCGACCCGTCCGCCTTGAGCAGGATGAGTCGGTTCGCCACGGGCAGGTGGGCGGAGAGCCGGCCGGCGTAGTCGACGCGGCACCGGGCGATCAGCAGACGCACCACGACAGCGTACCGGCCTATGCTGGCAGCCATGGCCCGCCGACCGAGCAAGCACCTGCGCCCCGCGCGGCCGCTGTCGGCAGCGGGTTTCGCCCGCACGGAGTCGCGGCGGGACGGCCGCTGGCAGGTGCAGTCCCTCCCCGCAGACCGGTCGGTGAAGCCGTACGTGTGCCCCGGCTGCAGCCACGCCATCGCCCCGGGCCAGGCCCACGTGGTGGTGTGGCCGGTCGAGCCGCCGCTGGGCCAAACGAGCGCGGTCGACTCCCGCCGGCACTGGCACGGCGCCTGTTGGGCCCGGCGGCACTGATGGAACTCCACGTCACCCACGTCGGGTCCGGGACGCCGCGCGTCGCCTTCCTCCACGGCCTGCTTGGCCGCGGCAAGAACTGGGCGACCGTCGCCAAGGGGCTCTCCGACCGGTGGCCCGCCCTCCTCTACGACCTGCCCAACCACGGCCGCAGCCCGTGGACCGAAGACCTCGCGTATCCGGCCCAGGCGGACGCGGTGGCCGCCGATCTGCGCGCCCGGGGCCTGGTCGACGGCTCACTGGTGCTGGTGGGGCACTCCATGGGCGGCAAGGTGGCGATGGCGCTGGCCCTGCGCCATCCGGAGCTGCTGCGCGGGCTGGTGGTGGTCGACATCGCCCCCGACCATTCGGAGAGCGGGTACGGCTTCCGTAGGTATGTGGACGCCCTGCGCGGCGTCGACCTGGACGCACTGGAACGGCGCACGGACGCCGACGCGCAGCTCGCGTCGGCGGTGACGGCGCCGGCCACGCGGGCGTTCCTGCTGCAGAACCTCCATCGCGACGGTGGACGCTGGCGCTGGCTGCCGAACCTCGACCTGATCCGCGATCAGATCGCCGAGATCAGCGCGTGGCCGTCCGACCTCGGCGAACCGTGGGACGGGCCGACGCTGTGGCTGCGGGGCGGCGACTCCGACTATGTGCGCGATGAGCACCTGGATCCCATGCGAGCGCTGTTCCCCCGCGCGCGACTCGTCACGATCAAGAACGCGGCGCACTGGGTGCATGCCGACCAGCCCGACGCGGTGACCCAGACTCTGGCGATGTTCCTGGCCGGGCTGGACGCCGACGACCCCGAGGTCAGCCGCTGACGACCGAGGTGATCTCGGTGGGAGCGTTCGGCACGCCGTCGCCCGCGCCGCGGGCCGCATCGTGCCCCTGTTCGGCGATGTTGGCCACCACGTCGACCGATGCCTGATCCAGGTGCCCGAAGATCGTGTAGGCGGGCGGCAAGGTGGAGTCCTCGTAGACGATGAAGAACTGCGAGCCGTTGGTGTTCGCCCCCGCGTTCGCCATGGCGAGCGTGCCGGCCGTGTACTCCCCGTAGCCGGCGGCGTCCCGCGGAATGGCGTCGAGCTCGTCGGCGAAGGTGTAGCCCGGCCCGCCACGCCCGGTGCCGGACGGGTCGCCGCACTGCAGCACGAAGATCCCCTGCGTGACGAGTCGGTGGCACGAGGTGCCCTCGTAGTAACCCTGGGCGGCCAGGCTCTCGAAGGACGCCACGGCGCAGGGCGCCGCCGCGCGGTCAAGGGTGAGAGTGAGGGGCTGCCCACCCAGCGACAGCGTCACCGTGGAGGTGCCGGAGGCGGGTACGGCCTGGCCGTCCGGGAGATCGACGGCGCGGGCCGGCGAACCGGAGGGCAGGTAGGTGCACGTCACCGTGCCGGCGGGCGCAGCGGTGTCACCCGACGTGGTGGCCGTCGTCGGCGTCGTGGTGGCTGCCGACGTGGTCGCGCCCGTGGGGGCCGCGTCCGTCGGCGCGGCCGCCGGGGTGGTGGCGCAGCCGGTGGCCAGCGCCGCGGCCGCGAGCAGTGTGAGGGGGAGGCGGGAGCGAGAGATCACCGCTCCACTGTGCCACACGATCACGGTGCCCCATCATCGCAGTGCCATCGACCGTCGGGCCGACCGCTCGGGGACGCCCACGGGACGGGGTCGGACCACCCGGGGGCAGCGTGGGGGCCTAGGGTGGTGACCATGGTGAACCTCACGCGGATCTACACCCGGACCGGTGACGCGGGCCACACCCGGCTCTCCGACATGAGCGAGGTGCCGAAGACGGACGCCCGCGTCGAGGCCTACGGCGCGGTGGACGAGGCGAACAGCATTCTGGGCGTCGCGCTCACCACCGCGGGGGTGCCTCGCGCGATGGCGGATGCGCTCGCCGCGATCCAGAACGAGCTCTTCGACGTGGGCGCCGACCTGTCCAACCCGGTGGTGCCCGACCCGGCGTGGCCGCCGCTGCGCATCGAACAGGCCTCGATCGACCGTCTGGAGGAGTGGTGCGACACCTTCGGTGAGCCGCTGCCCGACCTGGTGTCGTTCATCCTGCCCGGGGGGACCCCCGCCGGGGCCCACCTGCACGTGGCGCGCACCGTGGTGCGCCGCGCCGAGCGGGCCGGGTGGGCGGCGGCGCAGGAACACGGACTCGCCCCGGAGCACGGCGGGGTGAACCCGCTGGCGCTGACTTATCTCAACCGGCTCAGCGACCTGCTGTTCATCCTGGCTCGCGCGGTGAACAGCGACGCCGGCGATGTCTTGTGGGTGCCGGGCAAGGACCGCGCCCCCGTCGGTGCCCGTGCCGAGCGGCAGCGGGCCCGCATCGAGCGCGCTGGTGGGAACAAGGCGGACGCCGACACGGGCGCCTGAGCCGGGGAGGTCAAGCCCCGCGCAGACCACCCCCGGGGGCGGCGGCCTCGGCCCAGCTGAGGAAGGCCGTCAGGTGGTCACGGTCCATCGCGATCTGCGTGCCACCGTGCCGCCCACCCAGGTCGACGACGATCGAATCCGGCAACAGGTCGCGCTTCTCGTGCGCCGTCGCGGGATGGACGCGGACCACCTCGATCTCGTCGCGGCCGAGCTCGACCCGAGGCCGGATGGCGAGGCTGTAGGTGCGGTACCACGACAGGCGGTCGGCGCTGTAGCGCGCCGTGCCCAGCATCCAACCGGAGCCCCGGGGGTGCGGGCCGCGGCGCAGCGCGCAGTCGAACACCCGTCCGCGACTGGAGAGCCACCGACGCCGGGCGAACAGGCCGACGACGGGCACCACGATTGCCGCCAGGACGACGAGCAGGGCGATCTCGGTCAGGATGACCCAGTCGCCCATGTGTGCCCCTCCAGGCTGTCGTCAACGCCGCTCGGCCGCCAGGGCCGGGCCGCTGCGGATCAGTGGCGCCCCGCCATGCGGTGCGCGGCCTTCACCTGGGCCGTCGCGCGGTCGAAGTGGTGTTTGGTCGTCTCGTCGTTGTGACCAGCCTCGAGGTTCTTCGTCGCCTCGGCGAGCTCGACTTCGGCGTCCGCGAGGGTGATCTCCTGGGCCATCTTCGCATAACCGCTGAGGATGGCGACGCGGTTGCCGGCGACGGACAGGAACCCGCCGTCCAGCGCCACGATCTCGCGGTTGCCCTCGCTCGACAGCACTTCGGCGGCCGACGGGACGAGCACCGCGAGCAACGGCTCGTGGTTGGGGAGGATGCCGATGTCACCCTCCGTCGTCCGGGCGATCACGGACTCGGCCTCACCCTCCCAGATGACGCCGTCCGCGCTCACCACCTCGACGCGCAGCAGGCTGTCCGGCAACGCCATGTCAGCCCTCCTTCTGGATGCGGTCCCAGTTCTCCATGACCATGTCCATGCCGCCGACGTTGAAGAACGCCTGCTCGGCCACGTGGTCGACCTCGCCGTCGCAGATCATCGTGAACGACTCGATGGTGTCGGCCAGCGGCACCGTGGAGCCCTCGATCTGCGTGAACTTGGTCGCCATGTAGGTGTTCTGGCTGAGGAACTGCTGGATGCGCCGGGCGCGTCCGACGACGATCTTGTCCTCCTCGGAGAGCTCGTCGACACCCAGGATGGCGATGATGTCCTGCAGTTCCTTGTTGCGCTGGAGGATCTGCTTGACGCGGGTCGCCGTGTCGTAGTGCTGCTGACCCACGAACTGCGGGTCGAGGATGCGCGAGGTCGACGTCAGCGGGTCCACGGCCGGGTAGAGGCCACGGCTGGCGATGTCACGGCTGAGCTCCGTGGTGGCGTCCAGGTGGGCGAACGTCGTGGCCGGAGCCGGGTCGGTGTAGTCGTCGGCCGGCACGTAGATCGCCTGCATCGAGGTGATGGAGTGGCCACGGGTCGAGGTGATGCGCTCCTGCAGCTGGCCCATCTCGTCGGCCAGGTTGGGCTGGTAACCCACGGCGGACGGCATGCGGCCCAGCAGCGTGGACACCTCGGAGCCCGCCTGGGTGAACCGGAAGATGTTGTCGATGAACAGCAGCACGTCCTGGTTCTCGACGTCGCGGAAGTACTCGGCCATGGTCAGCGCCGACAGGGCGACGCGCAGACGCGTGCCCGGCGGCTCGTCCATCTGGCCGAACACGAGGGCAGTGTCCTTCATGACGCCGGCCTCGATCATCTCGTGGATGAGGTCGTTGCCCTCGCGGGTGCGCTCCCCCACACCGGCGAACACCGAGGTGCCGCCGAAGTTGTGGGCGATGCGGTAGATCATCTCCTGGATGAGCACCGTCTTGCCGACGCCCGCGCCGCCGAACAGGCCGATCTTGCCGCCCTGCACGTAGGGCGTCAGGAGGTCGAGCACCTTGATGCCGGTCTCCAGCATCTCGGTCTTGCTCTCGAGCTGGTCGAACTTCGGGGCCTGGCGGTGGATCGGCCAGCGCTCGGCGATCTCGACGCCGGACGCCGCGAGATCCTCGTTCAGGCAGTCACCGGTCACATTCCAGACGCGGCCCTTCGTGACGTCGCCGACGGGCACCGAGATCGGGGCGCCGGTGTCGACCACCTCGGTGCCGCGGCGCATGCCGTCGGTGGGCTTCAGCGAGATGGCGCGCACGATGTTGTCGCCAACGTGGAGGGCGACCTCGGCGGTCACCTCGCGGTCGAGCTCGCCGGCGTCCGTGATGCGGATGCGCAGGGCGTTGAGGATGTCGGGCATCTGGTCGGCGGGGAACTCGACGTCCACCACCGGACCGATGACGCGGGCCACGCGGCCGACGCCGGCAGCGCCCCGGGCCTCGGTCGGGTTCTCAGCAGTCAGGGTCATGTCTTCTCGCTTCCTCGGTCCTAGCTCGACTCGGCCAGCGCGCTGGCGCCGCCGACGATCTCGGTGATTTCCTGGGTGATCTCGGCCTGACGCGCCTGGTTGGCCTGGCGGGTCAGGGTCTCGATGAGTTGGTTGGCGTTGTCCGTGGCCGACTTCATGGCCCGCTGCTGGCTGGCCAGCTGCGAGGCTGCCGACTGCAGCAGGTAGAACCACACCCGGCTGCGAATGTAGAGCGGCATCAGCGAGTCCAGCACCGTCTCCGGGTCGGGCTCGAAGCTGTACTGCGGGGTGTACTCCACCGTCGGCGTCGCATCGGTGGCGGACGCCTTCACGACCTCGAGCGGGAGGAGGCGACGGACGGTGGGCGTCTGCGTCAGCATCGACTCCATGCGCGTGTACACGGCATGGATCTCGTCGACGCCCCCCTCCTCGTAGGGCTTGAGGAAGTCGGCCATCAACCGGTCGGCGATCTCGTGCGCGTGCGCGTAGGTGGGCGAGTCGGAGAAGCCCTCCCACGTCGCCACCATGGGGAGGCTGCGGAACGTGTTGTACTGGATGATCTTGCGGCCAACCGCGTAGCGGTACACCTCGATGCCCTGGGACTCCAGCCGCTTGCGCATGCGGGCGGCCGCCTTGATGACGTTGGAGCTGTAGGCCCCATTCATGCCCCGGTCCGACGTGATCATGAGCAGCGCGACGCGCCGCACCTGGGGCACGGGGTTGATGAGCGGGTGATCGATCTGACCGGGCAGGGCCACGGCCGCGGCCGCCACCGCGGAGGTCAGCTCCTGGGTGTACGGCGCGGCCCGCCGGGCCGACTGTTGCGCGCGGATGACCTTGGACGCGGCGATCAGCTCCATGGCCTGGGTGATCTTCTTCGTCGAGGTGACCGACTGACGCCGCTGCCGCAGCTCCCTGAGACTGGCTGCCATGCGCTCAGCCCTCGACCACGATCTGCTCGGACTCCAAGGAGTCCTCCTCGATGGCGCGTGCGTGCTGCTCGTCGTCGGTCACGCCGTGTCGATCGGCGTGGAACTGCTGCTTGACGACGGCGATCTCCCGCGTCACGGCTGCGGCCGTGTCGTCGTCCCACACGTTCGTCTCGGCGAGGGTCGCGATGATCGGCGTGTTCAGGCGCAGGTGCTCCAGGAGCTCCTGCTCGAAGCGCAGCACGTCGGAGACCTCGATGTCGTCGAAGTGGCCGTTCGTGCCCGCCCACACGCTGACGACCTGCTCGGCCACCGGGTACGGGGAGCACTGCGGCTGGCGCAGCAGCTCGGTGAGCCGCGCCCCGCGCTCGAGCTGGCGACGCGAGGCGGCGTCCAGGTCGGACGCGAACATGGCGAACGCCTGCATGTCGCGGTACTGGGCCAGGCCGATCTTCAGGGTGCCGGCGGTGTTCTTCATCGCCTTCACCTGCGCGGCACCGCCGACGCGGGACACCGAGATGCCCACGTCGATGGCCGGACGCTGGTTGGCGTTGAACAGGTCGGACTGCAGGAAGATCTGGCCGTCGGTGATCGAGATCACGTTGGTCGGGATGTAGGCCGACACGTCGTTGGCCTTCGTCTCGATGATCGGCAGGCCGGTCATCGAGCCGCCGCCGAGCTCGTCGGAGAGCTTCGCGCAGCGCTCCAGCAGACGGCTGTGGAGGTAGAAGACGTCGCCGGGGTACGCCTCGCGGCCGGGCGGACGGCGCAGCAGCAGCGACATGGCGCGGTACGCCTCGGCCTGCTTGGTGAGGTCGTCGAAGATGATCAGGACGTGCTTGCCGGCGTACATCCAGTGCTGGCCGATGGCCGAGCCCGCGTACGGGGCGATGTACTTGAAGCCCGCGGGGTCGGACGCCGGGGCGTGCACGATCGTCGTGTAGTCCATCGCGCCCGCGTCCTCGAGCGTCTTGCGGAGGGCCGCGATGGTGGAGCCCTTCTGACCGATCGCCACGTAGATGCAGCGCACCTGCTTGGTCGGGTCACCCGACGCCCAGTTCGCGCGCTGGTTGATGATCGTGTCGACCGCGATGGCGGTCTTGCCCGTCTTGCGGTCGCCGATGATCAGCTGGCGCTGGCCGCGGCCGATCGGGATCATCGCATCGATGGCCTTGATGCCGGTCTGCAACGGCTCGCGGACCTCCTGGCGATCCATGACGCCGGCGGCCTGCAGCTCCAGGACGCGGCGCCCCTCGACGTCGGCGATGTCGCCGAGGCCGTCGATCGGGTTGCCCATCGCGTCGATGGTGCGGCCCAGGTAGCCCTCGCCCACGGGGATGCTGAGCACCTCGCCCGTGCGCCGCACCGTCGAGCCCTCCTCGATGCCCTCGGAGTCGCCGAGCACGACGACGCCGATCTCGCGGACGTCGAGGTTCTGGGCGATGCCCAGGGTGCCGTTGGCGAACTCCAGCAGCTCGTTGGCCATCGCCGACGGCAGGCCCTCGACGCGGGCGATGCCGTCGCCGGACGTCGTGACGACGCCGATCTCCTCGCGGGTCGCGACGTCGGGGGTGTAGTTCTGGACGAACCGGTCGAGCGCGGCCCGGATCTCGTCGGGCCGGATCGTGAGTTCCGCCATGGCTTGGTGTCCTTCGCTTCTTCGGATGGGTTGGTACGTGAGTGGGGTCAGCCCAGCTTGCGGTGGGCGTCGTGCAGGCGTCCGGCGACGGTGCCCTCGATGACCTCGTCACCGAGCGTCACCCGTGCCCCGCCGATCACCGACGGATCGACGACCACCCGCACGGTGACGTCGCGCCCGGCCTGGCGGCTGAGCGCGGTGGTGAGGCGGTCAAGCTGCTCGTCGGTGAGGGGTCGCGCCACCTCGACGGTCGCCACGGCCCGCGAACGCAGGTCGGCGGCGAGGGTGAGGTACTCCTCCACCGTCAGCGCGAACGTCCGGCGGTGGGCGGCGACGGCGCGCCTCGCCAGTTGCGCGACGACGGGGAGAACTCGCCCGTCCACCAGACCGCCGATCAGGTCGGCCCGGGCGGTGAGGCTGCTGCGTCGGTCGCTGATCGCCGAGCGGAGGTCGGGGTGCGCGTCCACCAGCCGCTCGATGTGGAACAGCTGGTCCTCCACCTCGTCCAGCTCGCCGTTGCCCTGCGCCGTCACGAGCAGGGCCCGGACGGCCTGGCGCTCGAGAGCGGCGACGAACTCCCGCGGCGTCGACCAGCGCGTCCGCGCGGTCTCGGCGAGCACGGCCACGGCGTCCGGCCCCGTGCGGGGGCCGAACAGCGCCCCCACCAGGTCGGCACGCGCGTCGTCCGGCGTCCCGGGATCGGTCAACGCACGCCGCAGCGCCGGCTGGACGGCGATGGCGTCCGCCAACTCGAACAGCTCCAGGGCGAGCGTGACGCTGGGCGTCCGCGCGTCCAGGACGCCGTCGAGGGCCGAGAGCCGGGAGGCGGCGGCGGCGCTCATGCGTGCTCCACCCCGGCGGGCTGCTGCTCGAGGTCGGCGATGAAGCGGTCGACCGTGCGGCGGGCGCGCTCGTCGTCGTCGAGGGACTCCCCGACGATCCGGCCGGCCAGTGTGGTGGCCAGCCCGCCCACCTCGGTGCGCAGCGCGTTGACGGCCGCGGCGCGCTCGGCGTCGATCTGTGCCTTCGCGTTGGCGAGCATGCGATTCGACTCGTCGGCCGCCTGCTGGCGCATGTCGGCGATGATCGCCGCACCCTGGGTCTTGGCCTCCTCACGGATGCGGGAGGCCTCGTCGCGAGCGGTGGCGAGCTGGGCGCGGTACTCCTCGAGCGCGGCGGACGCCTCGGCCTGCGCGGCCTCCGCCTTCTCGATGCCGCCCTGGATGGCGGCGGTGCGCTCCGCGTACGTCTGCTCGAACTTCGGGACGATGAACTTCGCGATCGCGAAGTACACGATCGCGAAGAGCGCCAGCCCGATCCAGAACTCCTCCCAGTGTTCGGGGAGGAGCGGGCCCAGCGGTGATTCTCCTGCAAGGGGCAGCATGGGCGATCCTCAGATCACTGCAGCACGAAGGCGAGGGCGATGCCGATGATGGCGAGCGCCTCGACCACGGCGAAGCCGATCCACGCGGTGCCCATCATGGCGCCACGGGCCTCGGGCTGACGCGCCGTGCCGTTGATGACCGATGCGAAGATCCACGCCACGCCGATGGCCGGGCCGAGGGTCGCCAGCGCGTAGCCGATCATGTTGATCGAGCCGTTGATGTTGATCTCCAGCAGAGTGGGGAGCATGGGTGTTGGTTCCTTTCGGACGGTTTCTTTCGGGCGAAAGACGGGTTGGGTCAGTGGTCCTCGGCGATCGCCGAGGCCACGTACTGGGCGGTCAGGACGGTGAAGATGTACGCCTGGATGGCACCGATGAGGAGCTCCAGGGCGAAGATCGCGAAGCTGAACAACAACGAGACGACGCCGGCGGTGGTCAGCAGCGGCACGGAGAACCCGGCCAACGGTTCCGTCGCCGTCAGCAGCAGCGTGCCACCCACGACGAACACGACGATGACCAGGTGGCCGGCGAACAGGTTGGCGAACAGACGCAGACCGAGGGTGAGCGGCCGGACGATGATGTTGGACAGGAACTCCAACGGGATGATGAGCCACCACAGGAACTTGGGGACCCCCGCCGGCAGCGTCGCATGCTTGAGGTAGCCGAAGAACCCGTGCTTGCGGATGCCCGCGCCGTTGTAGACCAACCACGCGATCAGCGCCAACGCCCAGACGTAGCCGATCTTCGACATCGTCGGGAACATGAACAAGAAGAACTGGCCGAACAGGTTGTTCACCCAGATGAACGAGAACAGCGCCACCAGGAAGGGCAGATAGGCGCGGAACTGGGGGCCGAGAATGTCACGCGCGATGCCGTTGCGGATCAGGTCGTAGAGCATCTCGCCCACCGCCTGCTTGCGCCCGGGGACGATCGTCTGACGACGCGTCATCCACCACCAGAACAGAATCACGAGGACGACGCTGAAGACGGCCTGGAACGCGTGGTTGTTCACCCAGTCCGGCAGCACGCCGGGCAGCAGGGGGCGTGAGTCGAAGCTGTGCTCCCCCGGCGGCCAGAACTCCGCCTCCAAGGGAGGGATCACTCCGCCCATGCTGCCTCCTCGACCCTCGTGGTGTGCGCGCCCAACCGAGCGCAACTCTGAGCGCCCTGCCTGGAGCAGGCGGTGCATGCGCGACACCCGCGCGGCGGGCGTGCGGGCAGACCGCCCGTCCATCGGGAGAAACCCTAGCAGCGCCCCGGAGCGGAGTCACATCAGCCGGGCGGAGATTCAGCCATCGTGGCGAGGCTCGTCGTAGGTGGGGATGCGGAGGCGGGAGTACACCCACACCTCGGCCACCAGCCAGCCCAGCAGGGCCCCGATGGTGCCCACCACCAACGCCACGTCATCCACCCAGGCCTGGGCGTCCACCCGGGTGAGCGCGACGCCGAGGAGGAGGCCGAACACGCTCACGCGCAGCACGTAGGACGCCAGGGATGCCCACAGCACCGTCCGCGGTGGGGCGTCCGCGACGGCGACCTGGACGCCGAGCCCGACCGTGTAGAACACCAGCGTGGCCCCCGCCCCCAGCAGGGCCGACGCCGCCGCGGAGGCCCCACCGGCCACGGCGAACCCCGCCACCACGGCCAGGGCGACCAGGTGGCCCCCCGCCAGCCCGCCCACCAGCAGACGCTGCGCGCGCCGGGCGGCGGGGCTCATCGGCTTGTCAGACACCCGCACCCACCTCGCGTCGGCGGAACGTCAACCCGGCCGCGAGGACGATGCCGCCCAGCAGCAGGGCCCAGGCCCACCACGCCTCGGTGATGCCGATCGCCACGACCCCGAACGCAATGACGGCCGACCACAGCCACAACAGCGCGACGGCGGCACCGTGGGAGTGCCCGCGCTGGAGCATCCGGTGGTGCAGGTGCTGCTTGTCGGCCTGGAACCACAGCTTGCCGGCGATCGTGCGACGGACGTACGCGCTCACCAGGTCGATGAACGGCAGCGCCATGGCGGCGACAGGCAGGATGAGGGGCAGGTAGGCGCTGGTGAACGCGGCCTCGTGGGCGTCGATGCGGGACGGGTCGAGCTGCCCCGTGAGCGAGATCATCGAGGTCGCCAGCAAGAAGCCCAACAGCATCGACCCGGAGTCGCCCATGAACATGCGGGCCCGGTGCACGTTGTGGGGCAGGAACCCCAGGCAGACTCCCACGAGCCCCACGGTGAGCAGGGAGCTGGTCGTCGCCCGCACGAGATCCTGTTCGAAACTCAGCAGGTACGCGTAGACGAAGAACGCTGCGGCGCCGATGGCGACCACCCCGGCGGCGAGCCCGTCGAGGCCGTCCATCAGGTTGATGGCGTTCACGCAGAAGACGATGACGAAGACGGCCAGGGCGACGGCGCTCACGTCGTCGAGGGAGATGATGCGGCCGGGCAACGGGATCCAGTAGAACTTCACGCCGTTGAGGACGACGATGCCGGCGGCCAGCACCTGCCCCGACATCTTCGCCAGCGCGCCCAGCTCGAACATGTCGTCGACGACGCCGACGGTCACGATGAGCACGCACGCCCAGAACACCGCCCACGCGTCGCGCTGCACCAGCTCGAACCGCCCCAACCAGGGGAGGTTCGTGGCCAGCACCAGCGACGCGGTGGTGCCGGCCAGCATCGCGATGCCGCCGAAGTACGGGATGGGCTTGGTGTGCACGTCCCGGTCGCGCACCAGCGCGACCGCCTGGTAGCGGAAGGCGACGCGGCGGGCCAGGCTCGCCGTGACGTAGGTGACCCCGGCGGCCACGAGGAGGACGAGCAGGTACTCGCGCACTCAGGCGCTCCCCTCCTCCGGTGCGGCCTCCCCCTGTGCGACCTGTTCGGGTACGGCCTCTGCGGGCACGGACGCCTCCGGCTCAGCCGCCCCCGGCTCGGGTTCGGGGATGAGCCCCGGTACGGCGTTGTTCAGGTCGGCCACGGTGATGCGCCCCTCACGAAGCACCCGCGCCTGCTCGCCGGTGAGGTCGACGATCGTGGACGGCACCGGCCCACTGCCGGGGCCCCCGTCGAGGTAGACCGCCACCGCATCGCCGAGCTGGGCGGCGGCGTCCTCGGCGGTGAGCGCGGCGTCCGCGCCGTGGACGTTGGCGCTGCTGACCGCGAGCGGGCCGGTGCGGCGCAGCAACTCCCGCGTGAGGTCGTGGTCGGGCACGCGGACGGCGATGGTGTCGCCCCGATCCCCCAGATCCATCCGCAAGGTGGGGGCCGACCGCAGGACGAGCGTCAGCGCGCCCGGCCAGAAGGCCTCGGCCAGCGCCCGGACGCGGTCGTCCACGCCCTCGGCGAGCGCCCGGAGCATGGGCACCTCCGCCACCAGCACCGGCGGGGGGAACTCCCGGCCACGCTGCTTGGCGTCCAACAGGCGCTGCACCGCCTCGGCATTCAGGGCGTCTGCCCCCACCCCGTAGACGGTGTCGGTGGGCAGCACGATGACCTGCCCCGCGGCCACGGCGTCCGTGGCGGCGTCGTAGGCCGCCTCGAGATCGGCCCCGGTGCTCCAGATGCGGTCGTTCACGGGGCCATCCTGCCAGCCCGGACGGCCGTGACGAACCGCGGCCTGCCGAGCAGGTCGCGCTCATCGCGCACGCGGACGAAGCCGCCGTGGCGCACGAACACCTCCGGCGCCGAGCGCTCCTGCACCTCCGCGTGCTCGGCACACACCCAGCCGCCGGGCCGCAGCAGGCGGGCCGCCACCCGGGCCACCACCCGCATCGCGTCCAGGCCGTCCTCACCCGAGACGAGCGCCTCGAGGGGGTCGTGGTCGCGGACGTCGGCCGGCATGTCGGCCCAGTGCCCGAGCGGAACGTAGGGCGGGTTGGCGATCACGAGGTCCACCGTGCCGTCGAGCTCGCCGAAGGCGTCCGCCATGTCACCGTGCACCACCGTGACGCCCGTCCCGGCCAGGTTGCGCCGCAGGTAGCCCACGGCGTCCGCGCTGAACTCGACGGCATGCGCGTCGAGCCCGGGTCGCTCCGTGACCAACGCGAGGCTGATCGCGCCGGAGCCCGCACACAGCTCCACCACGCGGGGTACGGCTGTATTCCCTTCGGCGAGCCGGTCGAGCGCCCAGCCGGTCATCACCTCGGTCTCGGGCCGGGGCACGAACACCCCGGGCCCCACCGCGACGCGCACGGTGCGGAAGAACGCCTCCCCGGTGAGGTGTTGCACCGGCTCCCCGGCGTGGCGGCGTCCGACCAGCGCGTCGAGCCGGTCGATCTGGGCGGGGGTGGCGTCCGGGGCCAGCGGAAGGCGAGCGGGCTCCGTGCCCAGCGCGTGGGCGACGAGCGTGCGCGCCTCCGCGGCCGACCCCAGCGCGGCGCTCACCCGCGCGACCAGGGCGGAGGGGCGCACCTCAGCCCTCCACGGCGCCGAGCCGCTCGGCGAGGTCGGCCGCCTGCAGGGCATCGATGACGGCCTGCAGGTCGCCGGCCAGCACTTGGTCGAGGTTGTAGGCCTTGTAGCCGACGCGGTGGTCGGCGATGCGGTTCTCGCCGAAGTTGTAGGTGCGGATGCGCTCGCTGCGATCCACCGTGCGCACCTGAGAGCGGCGGCTCGCGGACGCCTCCGCAGCCGCCTGCTCCTCGGCGTGGGCCACCAGCCGGGCGCGCAGGATGCGCAGCGCCGAGGCCTTGTTCTGCAACTGGGAGCGCTCGTTCTGGCACGTCACGACCACGCCCGTGGGTAGATGGGTGATCCGCACCGCGGAGTCGGTCGTGTTGACGCCCTGCCCGCCCTTGCCGGAGCTGCGGTACACGTCGATGCGCAGGTCGTCGGGGTCGATCGCGACCTCGGTGTCGTCCTCCAGGTCGGGCATCACGAGGACGCCGGCGGCCGAGGTGTGCACGCGGCCCTGGGTCTCGGTGACGGGAACCCGTTGCACGCGGTGGACGCCGCCCTCGAACTTCAGCACGCCGTAGGGGCGCGGCCCCGCCCCCGAGCCGGTTGCCTTCACCACCAGGGTGAGCGACTTGTAGCCGCCCAGGTCGGTCTCGACGGCGTCGAGCACCTCGACCTTCCACCCCTGTTGCTCGGCGTAGCGGGCATACATGCGGAACAGGTCGCCGGCGAAGAGCGCCGACTCCTCACCGCCCTCGCCCGACTTGATCTCGAGCAGGGCATCGGCGCTGTCGTGCGGGTCGCGGGGGGCCAACAGGGCGGCCAGCCGTTCGGTGACACCGTCGAGGGCAGTCGCCAGCGAGGCTGCCTCGTCGGCGAACGCGGCGTCTTCGGCGGCCAGCTCCCGGGCCGCCGCCAGGTCGGCGGTCACCTGCTCGTGCTCGGCCAGGGCCGAGACGATGGGCGTGAGCTCGGCGTAACGACGCCCCGCGCGGCGCGCCACCGCCAGGTCGGCGTGGGTCGCGGGGTCGGCGAGCTGGCTCTCCAGGGCCGCGTACTCCTCACGCAGCCCGGCCGCAGCCTCGAACATGACCCCTCCTGTGTGTCGCTCGGCTCCCGATGGCGTGCGCCCGGTCGCGCAAAGCGCCGGGGGTGGGGATGCTCCCCCACCACCCGGCGCCCAGACGACGGCTTACTTCTTGTTGCCGTAGCGCTTCTCGAAGCGGGCCACGCGGCCGCCCGTGTCGAGGATCTTCTGCTTGCCCGTGTAGAAGGGGTGGCAGGCGGAGCACACCTCGGCGCGGATGGTGCCGTCGCCCTTGGTGCTGTGCGTGGTGAAGGTGTTGCCGCAGGTGCACGTGACCTGCGTCTCGACGTACTCGGGGTGGATACCCTGCTTCATGATTTCTCCTGGTGTCTCGTGCGGCCCGGGTCGCCTCAGTCGAGCTGGGCCCTGCGGAGAGCCGCGGCGTGAACCGGAACCGACCTCCCATTGTGCCGCACGCCGCGGCATTACCCAAACGCGCCGCTCACAGCTGCGGCATGCGGCGCAGGACGGTCAGGGGACGCGGCGCGGCGGTCAGATCCGCGACGCCCTCGGCGTGCTCGGGCGCGCCCACCGCGTCCGCCCCAGCCCCGAGCACCTCATCCAGCTCCGCGGCGAGGCGGCGCCCCGATCGCGCCAACCGGTAGCTGGGCGGATCACCGGGGTCCAGGTCGGCCATGGCGGCCCGTCCCGCCCCCCAGGACGTGAGCCAGCGCGGCAGCGTCCCCAGCAGCGCCCGGTAGCGCACCCAGCGGTGGTTGTCCCACCCCGTCGTACCCCCCGCGTAGTGGGGCTCGGTGAACATAACCACCAGCCCGTCGGCCGCCGCCTCCCCCCGCGCGGCGAGGGAGGCGATGGCGGCGTCCGGCATGTGCAGATTGAGGCCGCCCTCCGCCGGGGTCTGCAGCACCCGCACGATGCGATCCCGCAGCCCGGGCGTCCCGAGCTGGCTCGCATCGGGCCACTCCCGCGACGTGGCGAACGCCGCGGCGAAGAAGGCCGTCAGCCCGGCCCAGCCGGCGGCGGGGATGGGGCGGTGGCTCGGCAGCAGCGGCCGGTTGTCGGTGGCGTACTCGATGTTCGCCGACTCGTCGGCGTCGGGCTCCCGCCCGGGCAGGAACGTGCCCAGGTGCACGGCGAAGGTCGGCCGGGTGGGCAGCGCCTCGTCGAACAGGTGGACGGGAAAGTTGCTGGTGAAGCCGCCGTCGGTGAACCACAGCTCGCAGAACTCCGGCGCCGGGCCGACGGCACCGCGCCGGAACGCGGCCACCGCCTCGGTGGTGACAGCCGATCGGCGGTCGACCGTCCACAGCGGCACGGCGGAGACCAGCAGGGGGAAGCTGACGCTGAGCCGCACCGAGACGACGACGGGCAGGTGGGCCGGATCCGGCAACCGGCGCAGCGGACGCGGCCGCGCGGCGGCCGCCGCGTCCTCGAAGGCCCAGGCGTCGTGGCGGTCGGCCGCCGCGGGGCGCGCGGGCGGCGCGGCATCGAGGGCGGCCATGACGTCGGGGCCGAACAACCGCTGCCAGGCGGCCGGCTCGTAGAAGAAGGCGCGCGACTCCCACGGCATCTCGTAGGGGCGCCCCTGGCTCAGGCAGGTGCTGACGGTGCGCAGATCGACCTCGCGCTGCCCCGGCGGCCGGAAGGCGGCCTCGTCCGAGCCCGTCCACAGGTGGCCGTGGAGCAACGGCCCCCGCCCCGTCCGGCCGGCCAGGGCGTCCAGGCGTTCGGCGAACCAGTCGGTGAAACCGGGCCCGTCGTGGGCAGCCTCGCTGCGCCCCGTGCACACCCCGAAGAGGTTGGCCGGCACCGCGCGCCCCAGCGTCGCCGCTGCGCCGACACCCACGACGACCACGACACCCGCCACGAGCACCACGCTCGCCAGCGCGGCCGTGCCCACCGTCGCCCAGCCGGTGGTGGCAGCCAGCGCCAACCACCAGCCGAGCAGGCCGGGAACGGCACCGAGGACGGCGTGCAGGGGCCACCCGGCCAGCAGGGCCAGCGACGCGCTCCCCCACCGCGCCAGACCGGACGTGCGGCGTCCGTCGCGGCCGTGCCCGCTCAGGGCGAGCAGCACCGGCAGCAGCGGGCGCGTGGCGGGCTGTGGCTGGAACAGGTCGGCCAGGCGCCCGCCGGCCAGCGTGTCGGGCAGCGCAGCGAGCCCGGCGAAGCCGCTGCCGGGAGCCCCGCAGGCGCGGCCATGTTCGGCCGCGGCGGCGAGGGCCGCCGCGATGCCGCCCGCCGACGAGCCACCCAAGCAGCGCAGCCGGTAGGTCTGGGCGAACCGGGCGAGCGCGCGGGGGTAGACGACGCCGGAGGTGACGCCGCCCTGCATGATGACGTCGCACTCGCGATCGGGGGCGGCCGGGCTGTCGGGGTCCATGCCGGCGATCCTGTCACGGGGCCCCGACAAAACCCGCCCGGACGCCAGCGCGCCCGCCCCCGGAGGATCGGGAGCGGGCGCGCTCAACCGGCGCGGCGGGCGCCAGGTCGCTTCACTCGGCGCTGGGCGTCGTGCGGCTGATGACGTGGAGGAACTCGAGGTTCGTCTGGGTCTTCTTGAGCCGGTTGATGAGCATTTCGAGGGCCGCCTGGTCCTCCAGCCCACTCAACACGCGGCGGAGCTTCCACATGATCGCGAGTTCCTCGCGGGTGAGCAGCTGCTCCTCCCGCCGCGTGCCGGAGGCGACCGCGTCGATGGCGGGGAAGATGCGCTTGTCGGCCATCTCGCGCCGCAGGCGCAGCTCCATGTTGCCCGTGCCCTTGAACTCCTCGAAGATCACGTCGTCCATCTTGGAGCCGGTCTCGACCAGCGCCGTGGCCAGGATCGTCAGCGACCCGCCGTTCTCCACGTTGCGCGCCGCGCCGAAGAAGCGCTTCGGCGGGTAGAGCGCGGCCGAGTCGACACCGCCGGACAGGATGCGGCCGGACGCCGGGGCGGCCAGGTTGTAGGCACGCGAGAGGCGGGTGATGCCGTCCAGCAGGATCACCACGTCGCGGCCGCTCTCCACGAGGCGCTTCGCGCGCTCGATCGCCAGTTCGGCGACGGTGGTGTGGTCGTCGGCCGGCCGGTCGAACGTCGACGCGATGACCTCGCCCTGCACCGAGCGCTGGAAGTCGGTGACCTCTTCGGGGCGCTCGTCCACGAGCACCACCATGAGGTGCACCTCGGGATTGTTCTGCGCGATGGCGTTGGCGATGGACTGCATCACCATCGTCTTGCCGGCCTTCGGCGGGCTGACGATCAGGCCACGCTGGCCCTTGCCGATGGGGGCCACCAGGTCGATGATGCGGCCGGTCATGTTGGTGGGCGTCGTCTCCAGCCGGAGGCGTTCCTGGGGGTAGAGCGGGGTCAGCTTGTTGAACTCGGGCCGGTCCTTGCCCGACATGGGGTCACCGGCGTTGACCGTGTCGATGCGCACCAGCGGGCTGAACTTCTGCCGCTCCCCCTCGCGCTGGGCGCGCATGGCACCGGTCACGATGTCGCCCTTGCGCAGGCCGTGCTTGCGCACCATCGACAACGACACGTACGCGTCGTTGGGGCCGGGCAGGTAGCCCGAGGTGCGCACGAAGGCGTAGCTGTCCAGCACGTCGAGGATGCCGGAGACGGTCACGAGGACGTCGTCGTCGGTGACGGTCGGGTCGGATTCCATCCGGTCGAACTGCCCCGCGCTGCCGCCCCGGCCGGTGCGCCGGTTGTTGTTGCGGTCGCGGTTGCGGCGCCGACGGTTGCGGCGGCTGTTGCCCCCGAGGTCATCGTCACGCCCGTAGTCGTCGTTCGCCCCCGCGTCGGACGCGGTCGCCTCCGTCCGCGCCTCACGGCTCTCGCGGTTGTTCTCGCCGCGGCCGCCCTCGGAGCGGTTCGCATCCGACCGGGCGTTGTCGGAGCGGTTGTTCTCCGAGCGGTTGTTCTCCGCGCGATTGCTGTCGGATCGGCCGTTCTCGGACCGCCCGTTTTCGGTTCGGGCGTTGTCGGAGCGCCCCCCACCGTCCCGGCCGCTCTCCCGGCCGCCGTCACGCTGCGCGTCGTCGCGCTGGTTGCCCTCACGCTGACCACCGTCGCGGTTGCGGCGTCCGCCCTTCTCCAGGGCGGCCAGGCGGGACGCGACGTCGTCGCCGGCACCGTCGGCGGGGGCGTCCCCACCCTCGGAGCGGGAACCGAGCCGGTCGAGGCCTGCCAGGCGGGAGGCGAGGTCATCGGTGGAGCGGTCGTCGGCGCCGGATCCGGGGGCACCCTGCTCGCGGCGGGCTCGGCGGCGGCCCGACGGCGCGTCCTCACGCTCGGCGACGGCCACGGTGCCGGCGGAGGTGGCCTGTTCGCGCGAGCCGTCGTTGTCGCGGGCACCGCCCCCCTGGGCGGAGCGGATCGCGGAGACGAGCTCGGCCTTGCGCATCCCGCTGGCGCCGCGCAGGCCCAGCGATGCGGCGACCTTCTTCAGGTCGGGCAGGAGCATCGAGTCGATGTTGGTCACGAAAGTCCTTTCGGGCACCGGCGTGGCCGGGCGAGGTGGAGGGGTTCCACCCGGGGGTAGTGGATCAGATCTTCGGCCGCGTCGTCAGGGCCGGCCGGGCCCGATCTGTGGGGCACCGCGCTCGTGCGCTCGCCCCGATGCTAGCACGGGCCTCCGCAGCGCCGTCGAATCACCCCGGCGCGCCCGAACGGCGAGCACACCGCACCACCCGATGAAGACCAACCCCAGCACCACCCCGAGGTTCACCACCACCTGCTCCCCGACCGAGTACGCCAACTCGGCACCGTCGCCCCCCGGGAGCCGGTGGAACGGCGCGTTGCACACCCACAAGGCGTAACCGAGGCCGAAGACGCGCAGGCCCGCGTTCAGCCCGGCATCGGTGAGCAATAGCGCGGCCAGCGGCACGATCCACACGTAGTGGTGCGACCAGCTGATCGGGCTGGCCAGCAGACTGGTGAGCCCTGCGACCAGGATCCCCAGCCGCTCCTCGGACGCCTTGTGCAGCAGCACGGCGATCGCGATCCCCAGCACCGCCACCACGGCGCTGACCACGAGCCCGCCGCGGCTGAGCTCACCGAAGAGCCGAGCCCACACCCCCATCACCGACTGGTTCGTCTTGAACAGGATCCCGCTGTTGATGCCCGAATCCCCGGCCAACAACCCACCCCAGTAGTGGAGTGAGCCGGCCGGCATGAGCGCCACCCCCAGCGCGGTCGCGCCCACGAAGGTGGCGAACGCCACCAGACCGGGGCGGCGGCGTCCGGCGAAGAACTGGTAGGCCGCCACGGTCGCCGGGGTCAGCTTCACCGCGGTGGCCACGCCCACCCAGAATCCCTCGGGCAGGAGACGGCGCCGGAAGACGCGGGGGCCGGGCATGACGTCGAGCACGGCGGCCGCCACGAGCAGACCGCCCAGCTGGCCGAAACCGAGGGTTTCGCCGACCGGCTCGGCCAGGAGCACCGCTGCCGTCGTGGCGAGCGAGAGCGGCCAGCCGCTGAGGCCCATGCGGTACAGGATCGCCATGAGGAGCACCACGGTCAGGGTGATCCACACCACCTGCGCCGCCGCCAGCGGCAGGAGCGTCAAGGGGACGGCGAAGAAGGCGGCGAACGGCGGGTAGATCCAGGGCAGCCCCTCGGCGTCGTAGATGTCCGTGCCCGCGAGGACGCCCTCGCCGGCGCGGCGGTAGACGTCGAGATCGATCATCCCCGGCGCCCACGGGAAGGCGGACCCCCCGGCGATGGTCGTCGCCCCCACCCACAGCCCTGCCACGAGCGGGGGCAGCAGCAGAATGACAGCCGCGCCCCACGCGCGCCGGGTCAGGCCCGCCTCACCCGACACGCCTGGCCGCCTCGTCGAAGGCCGCGCGCAGAGCGGCGTAGTCCCGCGCCACGGGGTACTGCGGGAACTCGGCCACGACATTGTCCGGCGGGCTGAAGAGGATCCCCGCCTCCGCCTGGGCCAGCATGCCCGTGTCGTTGTAGGAGTCCCCGGTGGCCACCACCGTCAGGTTCAGCGACTGCAGCGCGGCCACCGCCTTCGTCTTCTGGTCGCGCTGCCGCAGGCGGTAGCCCACGATGCGGTCGTCGGCCACGTCGAGGTCGTGGCACAACAGCGTGGGGTGCCCCAGCTGCGCCATGAGCGGCATGCCGAACGGGTAGAAGGTGTCGGACAGGATCACGACCTGGAACCGCGCGCGGAGCCAGTCGAGGAAGTCCGCCGCCCCGGGCAGCGGCCCCATGCCGGCAATCACGGTCTGGATCTGGCTCAGCGTGACGCCGTGGGCATCCAGCGTGCGCAGGCGGTGCCCCATGAGCTCGTCGTAGTCGGCGATGTCGCGCGTGGTCAGGCGCAGCGCGTCGATGCCGGTCGCCTCGGCGACGTTGATCCAGATTTCCGGGACGAGGACCCCTTCGAGATCCAAACAGGCCACCAGCACGGTTCACTCCCCCTCGACGCGCAACACGCGGATGCGTCCGGAGACGTCATCGGACGCCTCGAGCTCGGCCACGACGGCGCCCAGGTCGGCCGTCGACGCCACGTGGGTGGTGATGCTGAGACGCGCGTGCGCCCCGTCACCGGGCAGCGGCACCTGACGCACCTCCTGGATCGAGACGCCGCTGTGGGCCATGGCCGCGGCGACACGGGCCAGCACGCCCGGCTCGTCGCGGACGACGAGCGCCAGGTGGTGGCGGGAACGGACGCGTCCGGGGTCGGTGATGCCGGGGGTGCTGTAGGCGGACTCCCCCGGCCCGGCGACACCGCGGACGCGGTTGCGCGCGGCGGTCACCACGTCGCCCAGCACCGCCGACGCGGTCGGCGATCCACCGGCACCGGGCCCCATGAACATGAGCTGACCGGCATTGATCGACTCGACGAAGACGGCGTTGAAGGCACCCCGGACGCCGGCCAGCGGGTGGGTCGCGGGCACCAGCGTGGGGTGGACGCCCACGGCGATGGTGCCGTCGGCGCTGAGCGTGCAGCGCGCCAACAGCTTGACCACACAGCCGATCTGCTCGGCGGCCTCGATGTCGGCCGCGCCCACCTCGGCGATGCCCTCGCAGTCGACGTCGTCGAGGTGCACGCGGGTGTGGAACGCCAGCGAGGCGAGGATCGCCGCCTTCGCCGCCGCGTCGTGACCCTCGACGTCCGCGGTCGGGTCCGCCTCGGCGTACCCCAACGCCTGCGCGTCGGCGAGCGCGTCGGCGTACTCGGCGCCGGTGGTGTGCATCTGGTCGAGGATGTAGTTGGTGGTGCCGTTCACGATGCCGGTCACGGCCGTCACCGCGTCCCCGACCAGCGACTCACGCAGCGGCCGGATGATGGGGATCGCGCCGGCGACGGCCGCCTCGTAGTAGATGTCGACGCCGGCCCGCTCCGCGGCCTCGAACAGCTCCCCGCCGTGCTGGGCGAGCAGCGCCTTGTTGGCGGTGACCACGGACTTGCCGGCGGCCAGGGCGTCCGTCAGCAGTTCCAGCGTGGGGTGGATGCCGCCCATCAGCTCCACGACCAGGTCGACATCGGGCCGCGCGACCAGCGCTGCGGCGTCCGTGGTGAGCAGCGCCGGGTCGACGCCGGGCCGCTCGCGTACGGTGCGTGTCGCGATGCCCACGAGGTCGAGTGGACGCCCCACGCGGGCGCGGAGATCGGCGGCCTGCTCCACGAGGATGCGCGCCACCTGGGAGCCGACAGTGCCGCACCCGAGCAGCGCAACCCTCACCGGAGCGCCCGGAGAACTCATCATGTTCGGTCTGGTTCCTTCGTCACAGTGGTCAGTCCTGCAGGCCGGCGTCGAGGGCCAGCAGGTCGTCCAGGGTCTCGCGGCGGACGAGCGGTGTGATCCTACCGTCCCGCACCGCGACGACGCCCGGGCGCGGGGTGTGGTTGTAGTTGGACGCCATCGAGCGGCTGTAGGCACCCGAGGCCGGCACCGCGAGCACATCACCGGGCGCGACGTCGGCGGGCAGGAACACGTTGCGGACGAGGATGTCGCCCCCTTCGCAGTGCAGCCCCACCACCCGGGAGAGCACGGGGGCGGCGTCCGACGTGCGGTTGGCGAGCACCGCCGAGTACTCCGCGGCGTAGAGCGCGGGGCGGATGTTGTCGCTCATGCCGCCGTCCACGCTCACGTAGCGGCGGGTCTGGCCCCCGCCGACCTCCACGGACTTCGTCGTCCCCACGGTGTAGAGCGCCGTGCCGGCCGGCCCGCTGATCGCGCGGCCGGGCTCGATGGAGAGGTGGGGCCGCTCCAGCCCGAAGGCGCGGCACTCGTGCTCGACGATGTCGGTGAGGTTGGTGGCGAGGTCGTGCACCGTCGCAGGCGTGTCGTCGATCGTGTAGGCGATGCCGAAGCCGCCGCCGAGATCGAGCTCGGCCAGCATGAGGCCGGTGGCCTCACGCACCTGGGCCATCAGGCGCAGGGTGCGACGGGCGGCGACCTCGAACCCGTTGGTGTCGAAGATCTGGCTGCCGATGTGGCTGTGGATGCCCCGCAGGTCGATGTGCGGGCTGTGGAAGCACCGGACGAGCGCCACCAGCGCCTGCCCACCCGTGATCGAGAAGCCGAACTTCTGGTCCTCGTGGGCGGTGGCGATGTACTCGTGCGTGTGGGCCTCGACGCCCGTGGTGACCCGCACCAGCACCTGGGCGTGCACGCCCAGCTCACCGGCCAGGCGTTCGAGGCGCCCGATCTCGTCGGAGGAGTCCACGATGATGCGGCCCACCCCCGAGGAGAGCGCGAGCCGGAGCACCTCCTCGGACTTGTTGTTGCCGTGCAGGCCGATGCGCTCGGCCGGGAAGCCGGCGCGCAGGGCGACGGTGAGCTCCCCAAGGCTGCTGACGTCGAGGTTCAGGCCCTCCTGCTCCACCCAGCGGGCGACGGACGCGCACAGGAAGGACTTGGCGGCGTAGTAGACGCCCCACCCCGCGAACGCCGACGCCCACGTGAGCGCGCGGCCACGGAAGTCGAGTTCGTCGATGACGTAGACCGGCGAGCCGCACTGCGCGAGGATCTCGGCTGCCGCGAGGCCACCGATCCGCACCTGCCCGTCCTCCTGACGTGCGGTCGTGGAACTCCACAGGCCATCCGCGAGCACGTTGGCGTCGGTCGGCTTCACCAGCCACACCGGCGCGGCGGACGTGGCGTCGGCGTGGATCGAGCCGGCGACGTGCATGTGGGTCATGGCCGTCCACTCTGCCAGACACGCCGGGCCCCTCGTGACGCACGTCGCCCGGCGGACGCCCCGGGCCGGCCCGTTCCCGCCCGCCCCCACCGCAGTGCTAGTCTGGCCCACGGCCCGCTCGCGCGAGCAGCCGGCCCCCATAGCTCAGGGGATAGAGCACCGCCCTCCGGAGGCGGGAGCGTAGGTTCGAATCCTACTGGGGGCGCCATCGGCGCATGCTGGGGTCAGCCCTGGCTGGCGCGGGCGTAGCGGGTCGCCACCTCGGCCACGTTGGCGACGTAGGCATCGGAGCGGTTGTAGGTGAGAATCGCGCGGCGCCAGGACTCCGAGGTCGTCAGATCCCCGCTCGCGCAGAGGTAGCGCGCCGCGGCGAGCGCCGCGTCGTCGATGTTCTGCGGGTCGGCCACACCGTCGCCGTTCGCGTCCGCACCCCACCGTGCCCACGTCGCGGGAATGAACTGCATCGGGCCCACGGCCCGGTCGAGCGCCGCGTCACCGTCGAGCCGCCCGCCGTCGCTGTCGGGGATGTGGGCCACACCCCCGCCGTCGAGCGCCACGCCGACGATGGGGGGACGCACGACGCCGTCACCCCCCAGGACGGAGCCTCCGAAGGAGCCGTGCCGGGACTCGATGAAGCCGATACCGGCCAGCGTGTTCCACCCGAGCGAGCAGTTCGGCCGCTCGTTGGCGACCGTGAGGTCGGCCGTCCCGTAGGCGTCCAGGGCCCGCGCGGGGATGCCGGTGGCCGCCGCCGTGGCGAGGAGCCACCCCTCGTCCACGAGCAGCACCGGCCCCGACGTGGCCACGGGTTGGGTCGGTGCGCCCGTCGAGGCCGGGCCGCCGGGCAGGGGGGCACCGGTCGCCGCGCTGGTGGGCGTCCCGACGGTGCCTCCGGGCGCCACCGGGGTGCCGGGGGTGGATCCGGGAACGGGGGCGCCGCCGTCACCGGCCTCGCCATCTGACGCCTCGGAATTCCCCGCCGACTCCTCCCCCTCGCCCGCGGCGGCAGGTTGCGGCTCGTCGGGCAGCGGTGGCCGCTCGGGTGGCGGCGGCGCAGGCGTGGCCGACGAGGGAGTTGGCGACGGTGCGGGCGTGGCCAGGTCGGTGGGGCCGGGCGCCTGCAGGGCGAGCGCACCCCCCAGCAGCACCACGAGCGCCACCACGCCGACCACCACGCCCCCGCGCTGGGCCGCGGCGCGCCGCCGGGTCGACCGCGCGGCACGGGGGGGCTGCGCCTCGGCTCGTCGAGCGTGGGGGTGCATGGGCCCGACACTACCGCGGCGCGTCCCTCGCACCGGATCGGCGCTGGGCGGCTGGGCCGGGTCGGTTGGGGCGGGTCGATTGGGGCGGGTCGGTTGGCGCGCGCGGCTGGGCCGGGTCGGTTGGGGCGGGGGCGTCTGCCTCGCTAAGCTGCTCGGGAAGGAAAGCGCATCCGCGGTGCGTGCCATCCGACTCACGACACGGAAGAAGGCGAAAGTGGCGACGGCGCCCGGCGAGAGCCCACGAGACGACCTGTCCGAATTCGGTGCCAACGACTGGCTGATCGAGGAGATGGAGGCGCAGTACCGCACCGACCCCGACTCGGTCGACGAGGCGTGGCGCACCTTCTTCGAAGGGCGCGCCGGCGACGGCCCGGACGCCCCGGAGACCACCGACGACGCCACCCCTGTGGGCACGGACGAGCGCCCGTCCCCGGCCGGCGCGACCCCCGATGCCGCACCCGAGGCCCAGGCAGAGGCCGGGGCCCCGGGCGAGCAGGAGACCGCAGAGGAGGAGACCGCGGCCGAGGAGGAGGAGCCGAGCACCGACACCACCGACCCGGATCTCGCCGTGGCCACGCAGGCCGCCACCGGCGAGGGGGATCCCCCGGCCGAGAGCGAGGGCGAGGAGGCACGCAAGCCCGCCCCGTCCGGCCGGCAGCGCCCCGCACCGGCGAGCTCGCCCGCCTCCCCCGCGCCAGCCCCGGTGGCACTTCCGCGGGTCGCTCCCCCGGAGGGCCAGGACTCCGACTTCGTGCAGCACCTGGGCACCGCCCCGTCCGCGCCGCCCTCCACCCCGCAGCCCACCCCGCGAGCGGAGCCGTCCGCGGGGCCGCGCAACCCCGGCTCGGGCGGCAAGCTCTCGGCCAACCGGCCGTCCCCGACCGGCCCCGTCGGGGAGGACACCGAGCCCACGCGCACGGTGCTCAAGGGCGCTCCCATGCGTACGGCACGCAACATGGAGGCCTCACTCGCGGTTCCCACGGCGACGAGCGTCCGCAACATTCCGATGAAGCTGGTGATCGACCAGCGCGACATCATCAACAAGCACCTCGCCCGCACCACCGGCGGCAAGATCTCGTTCACCCACCTCATCGGGTACGCGATGGTGAAGGCCGTCGCGATGGTGCCGGAGATGAACAACGGCTACCTCGAGGTCGACGGCAAGCCGACGCTCATCACCAACCACCAGGTCAACCTCGGCCTCGCCATCGACCTGCCGAAGCCGGACGGCACGCGCCAGCTGCTGGTGCCGAACATCAAAGGCGCCGACCGGCTGAAGTTCCGGGAGTTCTGGCACGCCTACGAGGCACTGGTGCGGCGCGCCCGCGCCGGTGAGCTCACGGTCGACGACTTCGCGGGCACCACCGCATCGCTCACCAACCCCGGTGGCATCGGCACCAGCCACTCGGTGCCGCGCCTCATGGCCGGCCAGGGGCTGATCCTCGGCGTGGGCTCGATCGACTACCCGCCCGAGTTCCAGGCGGCGTCCGACCAGCGCATCCTCGAACTCGGTGTGTCCAAGATCACCACCTTGACGTCGACCTACGACCACCGCGTGATCCAGGGCGCGACGTCGGGCGAGTTCCTCAAGGTGATGCACGAGCTCCTGATCGGTGAGCACGGCTTCTACGACGACGTGTACCTCAGCCTCCGCGTCCCCTACGTGCCGCTGCGCTGGGCGTCGGACGACTCCGCCCACCGGCCCTACGAGGTGAGCAAGGGTGCCCGCGTCCTGCAATTCATCAGCGCCTACCGCGCCTGGGGTCACCTCATGGCCGACATCGACCCCCTGGAGTACCAGCAGCGCTGGCACCCCGACCTCGACCTGGACGCCCACGGCCTGAGCATCTGGGATCTCGACCGCGACTTCCCCGTCGGTTCGTTCGGGGGCCACTCGAAGGAGACGATGCGGCTGCGCGACGTGCTCTACACCCTGCGGGGAAGCTACTGCGGCCACGTCGGCGTCGAGTACATGCACATCCAGGAGGCCGAGAAGCGCCGGTGGCTGGAGGCCTACTTCGAGTCGCCGTTCGTGCGCTGGGATCGCGACGAGCACCTGCGGATCCTGGACAAGCTGAACGAGGCGGAGATCTTCGAGACGTTCCTGCAGACCAAGTTCGTCGGTCAGAAGCGGTTCAGCCTCGAGGGGGCCGAGTCCACGATCGTGCTGCTCGACGAGATTTGCGACATGGCCGCCAACTCCGGCCTCGACGAGGTCGCCATCGGCATGCCCCACCGTGGCCGCCTCAACGTGCTCGCGAACATCGTCGGCAAGAGCTACGGGCAGATCTTCCGCGAGTTCGACGGCCGCGTCGACATGACCCAGACCATGGGCACGGGCGACGTGAAGTACCACCTGGGCGCTGAGGGCCAGTTCACCTCGCTGGCCGGCAACACGATCCGCACCTCCGTGGCCGCCAACCCGAGCCACCTGGAGGCCGTCAACCCCGTGGTGGAGGGCATCGCGCGGGCGAAGCTGGACGCGAGCAAGGAGCCCGGCCGCTTCGGTGTCCTGCCCGTGCTGCTCCACGGCGACGCGTCCTTCGCCGGGCAGGGCGTGGTCTACGAGACGTTGCAGATGAGCCAGCTGCGCGGCTACACCACGGGCGGCACCATCCACATCGTGGTGAACAACCAGGTCGGCTTCACCACCGCGCCCAGCGAGTCGCGCACGTCGGTGTACTCCACCGATGTGGCCAAGGCGGTCGGCATCCCGGTCTTCCACGTCAACGGCGACGACCCCGAGGCCGTCGCCCGCATCGGACGCCTCGCGTTCGACTACCGCGAGAAGTTCCACTCCGACGTGGTGATCGACCTGGTGGCCTACCGCCGCCGCGGCCACAACGAGGGCGACGACCCGAGCTTCACCCAGCCGAACATGTACGACCTGATCGAGCAGAAGCGCAGCGTCCGCAAGATCTACACCGAGTCGCTGATCGGGCGCGGCGACATCTCGACCGAGGACGCCGAGGCGGTGATGGCGAAGTTCCGGGCCCGCCTGGAGGGCGTCTTCACCGAGGCACGGCAGGCCGAGGAGGACGACGAGGCCTACGCGCGGGTGCCGTTCTACCCCGCGAAGCTCGGCAAGAGCCAGGGAACCGCGGTGGACCACGCGGTGCTCGAGCGGGTCGCCCGGGCCCAGGTCACGTTCCCCGAGGGGTTCACCGTGCACCCGAAGGTGCTGCCGCAGATGCAACGGCGGGCCGAGGCGATCGTGGACGGTCCCATCGACTGGGCGACCGCCGAGCTGCTGGCGTTCGGCTCGCTCCTCCTGGAGGGCCGCACGGTGCGCCTCACCGGTCAGGACAGTCGCCGCGGCACATTCAGCCAGCGGTTCGCGGCGATCATCGACCGCAACACCAACGAGGAGTTCATCCCGCTCAAGTACCTCTCGACCGACCAGGGCCAGTTCCACGTGTTCGACTCGCTGCTCAGCGAGTACGCCGTCCTGGGCTTCGAGTACGGCTACTCCATCGCCTCCCCGCAGGCGCTGGTGTTGTGGGAGGCCCAGTTCGGCGACTTCGCCAACGGCGCCCAGACCATCACCGACGAGTTCATCAGCTCCGGCAACGCGAAGTGGACCCAGAAGTCCGGCGTCGTGCTGTTGCTGCCGCACGGGTACGAGGGCCAGGGCCCGGACCACTCCTCGGCGCGCATCGAGCGGTGGCTGCAACTGTGCGCCGAGAACGCCCTCGCGGTGTGTCAGCCGTCGACGCCGGCGTCCTACTTCCACCTGCTGCGGACGCACACGTACGTGAACTGGCACCGCCCACTGGTGATCCTGACCCCGAAGTCGATGCTGCGCCACAAGCGGGCCGTGTCGATGCCGGAGGACTTCACCGGTGGGTCCTGGCAGCCCGCCATCGCGGACGCGTCCATCACCGATCCGGCGGGGGTGCGCACCGTGCTGCTGTGCTCGGGGAAGATCAGGTGGGATCTGGAGGCCGAGCGGGAGCGGCGTGGGCTGGAGGGTGCGGTGGCGATCGTCCCCGTGGAGCGCCTCTACCCGCTCGCGACCGACAGCCTCGCCGCGGAGTTCGACCGATTCCGCCACGTCGACGACGTGCGATGGGTGCAGGACGAGCCGGAGAACCAGGGCGCCTGGCCGTTCCTGTGCCTCAACCTCCCCGGGCCGGTGAACGAGGCCGTGGGCGAGGGGTACGAGCTGCGCATGCGTCCGGTCGCGCGTCCCGCGTCGTCCTCCCCGTCCGTCGGCATGGCGTCGGTGCACAAGGCCCAGGAGGCCGACCTGCTCGACCGGGCCTTTGAGGGGCTGTAGATGTATTTCACCGATCGGGGCATCGAAGAGCTCGAGTCGCGCCGCGGGGCCGAGGAGGTCACGCTCGGCTGGCTGGCCGAGGAGTTGCGCACCTTCGTCGACCTGCACCCCGATGACGAGGACGCCGTGGAGCGGCTCGCCACGTGGCTGGCCCGAGGGGATGATGACGATGAGTGAGCCGATGACCGGTGAGGGAGCGCTCGGTGTCGCGCCGGGCCGGGTCAACCTGATCGGCGAGCACACCGACTACAACGACGGATTCGTGCTGCCGATCGCGCTGGGCGCGCGCGCCCGCGTCCGGGCCGTGCCCCGCCGCGACGACACGGTGGTCGTGTCGTCGACGCAGCTCGGGGAGACGGTGCAGCTGACCGACCTCTCCCCCACCCCCGGCCAGTGGTGGGGCTACGTGGCCGGCGTCGTCTGGGTGCTGCGGCAACGCGGCCACGCCACCGGGGGCGTCGAGCTGCACCTCGACAGCCGCGTGCCGCTCGGCGGCGGTCTGTCCAGTTCGGCCGCCATCGAGGCCGCCTCCGCGTTGGCCCTCGACGCGCTGTGGGGGTTGGGCCTGGACGCCGACGCGCTGGCCGAGGTCGCCCAGGCCACGGAGAACGACTTCCTCGGCATCCCCACCGGCCCGATGGACCAGCGGGCGTCCCTGTGGTGCACCGCCGGCCATGCGCTGCTGCTCGACTGCCGCACCCTGCGCGGCACGCAGGTGCCTTTCGCGCTCCCCGATGACCTGACCCTCGCCCTGGTCGACACCCACAGCCCGCACGTGCTGGCCGACGGCGCCTACGGCGAGCGACGCGCGGCCTGCGCCCGAGCCGCCGAGCGGCTGGGGGTGACCGCGCTGCGCGACATCGACGACCTCGACGCGGCGCTGGGCCGCTTGGACGACGACGTGCTCGTGCGGCGCACCCGCCACGTCGTGGGTGAGAACGCCCGCGTGTGGGACGCGGTGGCGGCCCTGGAGGCTGCTGACTGGCCCCGCTTCGGGGCGCTGATGACGGCCTCGCACGCCTCGATGCGCGACGACTACGAGATCACCGTGCCGACGGTGGACCAGGCCGTCGACTCCGCGTTGGCCAGCGGCGCTCTGGGCGCCCGCATGACCGGGGGTGGGTTCGGCGGCACGGTGCTGGCGTTGGTGCCGACCGGGGCCATGGCCGACTTCACCCGGCGCGTGGCCGACGACTACGCCGCACGCGGCTTCGACGCCCCCAGCGTCAGCACGAGCGTCGCCGAGGCCGGCGGTCTGGAACTCCGGGACGCCGCCGACGCCTGAGCCTCACCGGTTCCTCGGCCGGCTGCCCCGCCTCCGCTCCACCAGGGGCGTCACCGCCGGCCACAGCGCACCCACGACGGCGGCGAGACCCGCGGCCGCCCCCAGGACGGCCCAGGGCTGCACGAGCGTCGACTGGCCGAACGCGAGCAGGTGCAACAACCCGGCCGCGACCACGGGGCCCCGCGACCACCATGCCCGGCGCAGCCAGGCGATCCCCAGACCCACCACGACCGCGCCCCACACCGCGAGGCCCACGGCCACGTGACCGCTGAACTCGCCGTGGCCACTGGTCAGGGCGAGCAGCGCCAGCACGACGAAGAAGACGCCGAGCGCCAACGTCGCCCCACCGGCGACGAGGGCGCTGGCGGGGCGGCGGGCGGGGCCGGGGTCGGGGGGCGTCGTCGATGCGGGTGTCGTCATGGCGGGCCCACTCTAGCCGGGGGAAATCGGGGCCGCAGACCGGGCAATACGCCGCTGCCCCTTGTTTTCGGTGCCCGATCTTGGCAGCCTTGACAGGCGCACCGCTCCCCGCCCCGGGTGCGCAGATTGTTTTTCATCATCCGCACTCAAGGAGTGGTATCACCATGGACTGGCGCCATCGCGCGGCATGCCTGACCGAGGATCCCGAGCTGTTCTTCCCGGTCGGGAACACCGGCCCGGCGATCATGCAGATCGCCGAGGCCAAGAAGGTGTGCGCCCGCTGTGACGTGCGCGCTGAGTGCCTCGCCTGGGCCCTGGAGGCGGGTCAGGACCACGGAGTGTGGGGAGGACTGTCGGAGGACGAGCGTCGCGCCATGAAGCGTCGCAACGCCCGAGCCCGCGTCCGCGGCTGACCTGCCCGCCGGGGCGCGTCTCAGAAGCCGCCGCGTCCCCCGGGCCCCCCGGGGCCGCGGCCGCCGCCGTGCGGGCCGCCCCGCGGGGGCCGCTGACCCAGGAACCCCCCGAACCCGTTGCCCTGCCCGAACCCGTTGCCCTGCCCGAACCCGTTGCCCTGCCCAAACCCGTTGCCCTGCCCAAACCCGCTGCCTCGCCCGAATCCGTACCCGGAGCCAACACCACCAGGCCCCCAGCCGCCACCCGTCATGGTGCGCCGCCGCCCGAGTCCGAGCAGCCTGCTGAGCAGACCCGGCCGGCCGCCCAGACCGTCGCCCCCGGTGAGAGCGCTGAAGATGCCGGCTCCGATGAAGCCACCGGCGACGGACGTCAGCAGCGTGCCGCCCGCGGTCTGCTGGGCACCGAACAGACGCTGGAGCACCCCGGGTTGCTGCATCTCCAGGCGGGTCGCCGAGCGCGCGAGGCCGGACGCCGACGTGTCGGTGGGGGTGGCCCCCGCGCGACCCAGGGCCGCGAGCACCGTCTGCCGCTCGGCCGGCGTCATGGCGGCGAAGGCCTCGGTGTGGGCCTGCTCGATCTCGTCCGGGGACGCCGTGCGAAGCAGGTACTGGTAGCGCGCCACGGGGTCCTGGGCGCCGTACGCGGGTGCGTTCATCGTGATTCCCTTCGATCGGTCACCACTCCAGCATCGGGCTCCGACCTCGACGGCACCCCGGTGGTCGCTGTGCGCTTCCTGTGGGTGTTTCGCCCACGGCACCACGGCACCACGGCAGCACGGCGCCGGGCCCCGGGGCGGGCGGTCAGCTCAACGGCAGGGTGATCCGCGCCAACGTTCCGGCGGTGTCGGGCAGCGCGCTGAGCTCGAAGGTCCCCGACAGATCCTTGACGAGCGCCGTCACGATCGACAACCCCAGGCTGTGCGACGACGCCAGGTCGAACCCGTCGGGCAGCGGCAGGCCGTCGTTGGTCACGTCCACCACCAACATCTCGCCGCTGCGCCGTGGCTGCACCACGACATGCCCGGCGGATTCCCGGACGCCGTGCTCCAGGGCGTTCTGCAGCACCTCGGTCAGCACCAGCGACAGGTGCGTGGCGACATCCGCGGGCACCAGGCCGAACGACCCCCGGCGCTCCATGGCCACGGCGACGCCCGTGTTCGCGACGTCGCGCACCATCGCCATCAGCCGGTCCGCGACGTCGTCGAACCGCACCGAGGCGTCGAACCCCTGCGAGAGGATCTCGTGGACCACGGCGATCGCGGAGACGCGCTTCTGGGCGTCCGACAGGGCCCCGATGGCTTCGGCGGACGACGTGCGGCGCGTCTGCAGCCTCAGGAGGGCGGCGACGGTCTGCAGGTTGTTCTTCACCCGGTGGTGGATCTCGCGGATCGTGGCGTCCTTGGTGACGAGCTGCCGCTCGCGCGTCCGCAGGTCCGTCGTGTCGCGGCACAGGACGAGCCAGCCGTGGGGGGCGTCGTGGACGCACAGCGGCATGCTGCGCAGACGCACGATGCCGGCGCGCGTCTCCACCTCGGTCTCCCGCGCGCGGCGCGCTCCGAGCAATGGCCCCGTCACCTCTTCGACCGGTTCACGCCGCGACGCCATGAGGGCGGTCAGCATGCCGGTGAAGTTCTCGCCCAGGACGTCACCCGCCCAGCCCAGACGTCGGAAGGCGCTCACGGCATTCGGGCTGGCGAACGTCACGGTCCCGTCCTCCGAGACGCGGAAGGCGCCGTCGCCCACGCGCGGGCTGCTGAAGGGAACCGGGGCGTGCCCCACCACCGGGAACTCGGCGCGGTGCACCATGGCCAGCAGCAGACCGGCCACCTCGAGGTAGGTGTCCTCCAGGGCGCCCGGCGCGCGGACGCCCATGCGGTTCGTGTGGAGTTCGACAATGCCGATGCAGCGGCCCTCCCGCAGGACCGGCACCGCGTGCACGTCGACCGGGATGCCGGCGTGCAGCTTGATGCCGCTCGTCATCGCGATCTCCCGGCTGAGGTAGGCCTCGGTGACGAGATGTTCGGGGTCGTAGGCGATCTCCTCGCCGACCACATCGTCCTCCAGGGCCGTGGGGCCGGTGGTGGGCCGACACTGGGCGGCCGCCCAGAACACGTTGTCGTCGACGTCGGGCACCCAGAGGATGAGGTCGGAGAACGACAGGTCGGCCAACATGTCCCACTGGTCGGTGAGCCCCACGAGCCAGCCGGTGTCGTCGTCGGACAACGCACAGTGCTGGGCCACGACGTCCGTGAGGCTGAGCATGCGCGCCATGATAGGACGTCCGCCTGGTGCCGCCCGCACCGCGCCACGTCGATTTCGCGAGCCCGGACGGGCATGACACAATGGCTCCTTGCGCCGTTCGGCGCGATCGACGTGAGGAGGCCCACATGGGTAAGGGTGGCCGCAAGCGCAAGGCCCGCAAGAAGAACGCAGCCAACCACGGCAAGCGTCCCAACTCCTGAGGCGACAGCCCGGGACGACGACGAAGGCCCCTCCCCGTGCGGGGAGGGGCCTTCGTGCGTCCCGGGTGTGTCGCGCGGGTCAGCGCGGCTCGTGGAACTCGATGCGCGTGTAGCTGACCTGGGTGATCTGGGTGACGATGCGGTCGCGCAGCGCGGGCGGGGCCACCTGGCCGGTGCAGGAGCGGTGCACGATCCGCTTCAGGGCGTCGACAAGATCGGCGACCTCCAGACAGTGCTCGCAGGCGTCGATGTGGTGGCGCAGTTCGTCGGCGGCCGTGTCGTCCAGCTCACCGTCCAGCAGGGCTTCGACGCGCCGGGCCACGGCGCGACAGTCGACGGGTTCCTGCGTCATCAGCGGCCCCCCGTCCCGATGCCCAGGGAGGCGGCGTGGTCGGCGAGCATGGAGCGCAGCTGCGTCCGGCCGCGGTTGAGGCGGCTCATCACGGTGCCGATCGGCGTCCCCATGATCTCGGCGATCTCCTTGTAGGAGAACCCCTCGACGTCGGCGAGGTACACGGCGAGCCGGAAGTCGTCCGAGAGCGCGTTCATCGCGTCCGTCACCACCGAGTCGGGCATGCGGTCCAGGGCATCCATCTCGGCGCTGCGCAGGCCGGTGGACGTGTGCTGCTCCGCGCGGGCGAGCTGCCAGTCCTCGACGTCCTCGCCGAACGCCTGCTGCGGTTGGCGCTGCCGCTTGCGGTAGGTGTTGATGTAGGTGTTCGTCAGAATGCGGTACAGCCACGCCTTGAGGTTCGTACCGGGGCGGAACTGGTGGAACGAGGAGAACGCCTTGGCGTAGGCCTCCTGGACGACGTCCTCGGCGTCGGCGGGGTTGCGCGTCAGTCGCAGGGCCGCGCCGTACAGCTGGTCGAGGAAGGGCAGCGCATCGCGCTCGAACCGGGCGGCGCGCTCGGCGTCGGTTTCCGTCTGGACGTCGACCACGGGGGTCTCGTCGGTGCTCGGGAGGTCCATCAGGTACGAGACTACCCCGGAGGTCGGCACCGGCGCGCGCCCCGGCGCGGCGGTGGGTGCGGGTGCCAGCGTCATCACGCCTGTCGCAACGGCCACGGGCACGCGGATATTCCGTTCGGTGTTCCCGGTCGTCAGTGACGGATGGTAGGAATGGGGCATGAACCTTCTGCGTGGTGTCGGCCGCATGTTGCTCGGCGGCTTCTTCATCGCGAACGGCGTGAAGGCCGTTCGCGACCCCGGTCCCTTCGTCGAGGCCGCCCAGCCGCTGGCCGACCGGGTGGTCCCGCTCGTCCAGGGCGCCCTGCCCCCGGAGGTGTCCGCCTACGTGCCGCAGGACACCAAGACGCTGGTCCGCGTCAACGGCGTCGCCCAGGTGCTCGGCGGCCTCGGGATGGCGACGGGCATCTCCAGCAAGGGGGGCGGCACGCTCGCGGCCCTCTCGATGCTGCCGCACGTCGTGGCGGCCAAGGAGGCCGGCGCGGACGCCGCGACCTCGCGCAGCCTGTTGGTGCGGAACCTGGCTCTGCTCGGTGCCGCCCTCGTCGTGTCGCAGGACACCCGCGGCAAGCCCAGCCTGCTGTGGAAGGCCAACGCGACCCGCGTCCAGCTCTCCCGCGACGCCGAGCGGGCCAAGAAGTCGCTGGCCAAGGACGCCTCGCACGTCGCCGAGCTAACCATGAAGGACTTCAAGCGCCTCAAGCGCGAGGCCCAGCTCCAGGCGAAGGCCGCCCGCAAGAGCATCGAGGGCGCTCTTCCGTGAGGCCCTGGGTCGCGCCGACCCCGGCCGGCCCGGTGACCGGGAGCCTCACGGTGCCCGGCTCGAAGTCCGCCACCGCGCGCGGCTACGTGTTGGCCGCGCTCGGTGACGGCCCGTCGGTGCTCACGGGCGTCCTCGACGCCCGGGACACGCGGCTGATGCGCGCCGCCCTCGCGTCGCTGGGCGTGGACGTGACCGACCTGGCGCCCGGCGTGGTGCGCGTCGCACCGCCGGCGGTCTTCACCCCCGGTGACATCCACTGCGGCTTGGCGGGCACGATCATGCGGTTCGTGCCCGCGCTGGCCGCGCTGGCCGACGGCCCGACCCGGTTCCGCGGCGATCCTGAGGCCTCCGCCCGCCCGGTGGCACCCCTGTTGGACGGCCTGGGGCAGCTGGGCGTCCGGGTCGACCACCCGGCCTCCGTGCCCTTCACCGTGCACGGCACCGGTGCGGTTCCGGGCGGCACGGCGCGCATCGACGCGTCCGCGTCCAGCCAGTTCGTGTCGGGGCTGCTGCTGGCGGCCGCCCGGTTCGACGCCGGGCTGGAACTGGTCCACGCGGGCGCGCGGGTGCCCTCGCCGCCGCACATCCGGATGACCCTGGCCATGCTGGCCGACCGCGGGGTCGTGGCGTCGGCGTCCGCGAACGACACCGCGTGGCGCGTGGCCCCCGGCCCGATCGCCGCCCGCGACGAGACCATCGAACCCGACCTGGTGAACGCCGCGACCTTCCTGGCCGCCGCGCTGGTGACCGGCGGTGCCGTGACCGTGCCCTGGCCGCGGCACACCGTGCAGGCCTCGGACGCGATCCTCGGCACCCTCGCCGCGCTGGGCGGGGAGGTCGACGCCCGCACGGACACGGTGACGGTGAGCGGCACCGGCACCGTCACGGGCGCCGATGTCGACCTCACCCTGGCCTCCGAGCTCACCTGCGTGGTGGCCGCGCTGCTCGCGCTCGCCGACCGACCGGGCAGCATCCGCGGGGTGGGGCACGTCCGCCACCACGAGACCGACCGGCTGGCCGCCCTCACCGCCGAGCTCGGCGCGCGGGGGGCCCGCGTGGCCGAGACCGCCGACGGGCTCACCATCGCCCCGGGCCGGCTCACCGGCGGGCCGTGGCGCACCTACGCCGACCATCGCATGGCCCACGCGGGTGCCGTCCTCGGGCTGGCCGTCGCCGGCGTGGAGCTGGACGACGTGGATGCCACCACCAAGACCATCGCCGACTTCGGCACCCTGTGGCACACCTTGGTGGCGGCGTGAGTCGCCGCCGCGCCGAGCGGGACGAGCAGGACGGCTACGGCCGCCCGCCGCGGCGGACGCGTCCCCGCACGAAGGACCGGCCCGACTACTCCGAGGCCGCGGTGGGGACGGTCGTCGGCGTCGACCGGGGCCGGTACACGGTGGTGCTCGGTGCCGAGGACGGGGGCGGGGACGGGGACGCCCCGCGCACGGTGCTCGCCACCAAGGCGCGTCAGCTGGGGCGCAAGGGCGTCATCGTCGGTGACCGCGCCCGCGTCGTGGGCGACACCTCCGGCGAGGAGGGCACGCTGGCCCGGGTCGTGGAGGTGGTCGACCGCACCACGGTGCTGCGGCGGACCGCGGACGACAACGACCCGTTCGAACGCCCCATCGTGGCGAATGCCGACCAGCTCGCGATCGTCACAGCGCTGGCCGACCCACCGCCACGGATGGGCATGATCGACCGGATCCTCGTCGGCGCGTACGACGCGGGGCTGGAACCGTTGCTGGTGCTCACGAAGGCCGATCTGGCCTCTCCGGACGCGTTGCTGGCGGCCTACGACGGGCTCGACGTGGGCGCGGTCGTCGTCGAGCCGGGAGCCGACCTCACCGATCTGCGCGGCCTGCTCGCCGGTCACACCACGGTGCTGGTGGGCCACTCGGGGGTCGGCAAGTCCACCCTCGTCAACGCGCTGATCCCGGACGCGGCCCGTGCCGTCGGGCACGTGAACGAGGTGACCGGACGCGGGCGGCACACCTCCACCTCGGCGGTGGCGCTGGCGCTGCCCGAGCCGGGTGGTTGGGTGATCGACACCCCGGGCGTCCGGAGCTTCGGCCTCTCCCACGTCACGACGGAGTCGGTGCTCGCGGCCTTCGACGACCTCGCCGCGCTCGTGACCGAGTGTCCGCGCGGTTGCCGGCACGACTCGACCGCCCCCGAGTGCGCCCTCGACGAGGCGGTGGCCGACGGGCGGTTGCGGGCCGAGCGGCTGGCGTCCTTCCGGCGCATGGAGCAGGTCTGGATGGCCGAGCCGACCTACACGTAGGTCCGGGAGCCTCCCGCGGCGCGGGGGCGTCCGTGCGTAGGCTGGCGGCCATGCCCGAACGAAGCTACGTGGACGACCTGCGGCTGGGCCATGTGCTCGCCGACACCGCCGACCAGATCACCACCGCCCGCTTCCGTGCCCAGGATCTGCAGGTGTCGACCAAACCGGACCTGACGCACGTCACGGACGCCGACACGGCCGTGGAGGACGCGCTGCGCAAGGTGCTCTCGCGCTCCCGGCCCCGCGATGCCGTGCACGGCGAGGAGCGCGCCGACACGGGCTGGGGGCCGCGCCGGTGGGTGATCGACCCCATCGACGGGACCGCGAACTTCGTGCGCGGCGTCCCGGTGTGGGCCACCCTGATCGCCCTCATGGAGGGTGACGAGGTGGTGGTCGGGGTCGTGTCGGCGCCGGGGCTGCAGCGGCGCTGGTGGGCAGCCCGGGGCGCAGGGGCGTTCACGGGCAAGTCGCTCGCGAGCGCGACCCGGCTGCAGGCGTCGTCGGTGGGTGCGGTGTCGGACGCCTTCTTGTCCTACAGCTCGGTGCACGGCTGGGTGGAGTCGGGCCGCGGGCAACAGTTCGTCGACCTGATGCGCGACGTGTGGCGGACGCGCGCCTTCGGGGACTTCTGGAGCTACCTGCTCGTTGCCGAGGGCGGCGTCGACATCGCCACCGAACCCGACCTGGCGCTGCACGACATGGCGGCACTGGATGTCATCGTCCGGGAGGCCGGCGGGCGGTTCACCAGCATCGACGGAACGCCCGGCGTGGCGGGCCCGGGCGCCCTGGCGACGAACGGGCACCTGCACGACGCCGTCCTGTCCGCCCTGGCCCCGGTGGAACCCACCCAGCCCCTCGAGCTCTCCGACTGACCGGTGAGCCGGCTGCGCCGGGCAGGCGCCGGGCAGGCGCCGGGCAGGCGCCGGGCAGGCGCCGGGCAGGCGCCGGGCAGGCGCCGGGCAGGCGCCGGGCAGGCGCCGGGCAGGCGCCGGGCAGGCGCCGGGCAGGCGCCGGGCAGGCGCCGGGCAGGCGCCGGGCAGGCGCCGGGCAGGCGCCGGGCAGGCGCCGGGCAGGCGCCGGGCAGGCGCCGGGCAGGCGCCGGGCAGGCGCCGGGCAGGCGCCGGGCAGGCGCCGGGCAGGCGCCGGGCAGGCGCCGGGCAGGCGCCGGGCAGGCGCCGGGCAGGCGCCGGGCAGGCGCCGGGCAGGCGCCGGGCAGGCGCCGGGCAGGCGCCGGGCAGGCGCCGGGCAGGCGCCGGGCAGGCGCCGGGCAGGCGCCGGGCAGGCGCCGGGCAGGCGCCGGGCAGGCGCCGGGCAGGCGCCGGGCAGGCGCCGGGCAGGCGCCGGGCAGGCGCCGGGCAGGCGCCGGGCAGGCGCCGGGCAGGCGCCGGGCAGGCGCCGGGCAGGCGCCGGGCAGGCGCCGGGCAGGCGCCGGGCAGGCGCCGGGCAGGCGCCGGGCAGGCGCCGGGCAGGCGCCGGGCAGGCGCCGGGCAGGCGCCGGGCAGGCGCCGGGCAGGCGCCGGGCAGGCGCCGGGCAGGCGCCGGGCAGGCGCCGACACGCTCACTTCGGCCCGACACGCCGGGTTGTAACCCGGCGTGTCGGGCCGAAGTGAGCGTGTCGCGGCCCCCTGCGGGACGCGGGAGGTTTCAGGAGACGTCGACGCGCACCGTCGCGGGCATCGCCCGGAGGGCCGCGAGGACGGCGTCCGACGGGGTGTCGGCGATGTCCAGGACGACGTAACCCACGTCCCCCCGCGTCGCGAGCGTCTGGTGCTCGATGTTCGTGCCGTGCTCGGCGAGAATCGTGTTGATCGTCGCCAGCACGCCCGGCACGTTGCGGTGCAGGTGCCGGATGCGGTGCGCCCCCGCGCGCGGAGCGGGGACCCCGGGCAGGTTCACGCTCAGCACCGTTGAGCCGTTCTCGGCGAAGTCGGAGAGCTTGCCGGCCACGAACGAGCCGATGTTCTCCTGTGCCTCCTGGGTCGACCCGGCCACGTGGGGGGTGAGGATGACGTTGGGGGTTCCTCGCAGCACGTGCTCGAAGGTGTGGCCGTTGCGCCGCGGTTCGGTCTCGAAGACGTCCACCGCCGCCCCCGCGAGATGGCCCGAGTCGAGGTGCCGCTTGAGCGCCGCGGTGTCCACCACGAACCCGCGCGACAGGTTCAGGAACAACGACCGCGGGCGCATCATCGCGAACTCGCGCTCGCCGAAGAAGCCGCGGTTCGTGGGCCGGCCGTCCACGTGGAGGCTGATCGTCTCGGCCTCGGCCAACAGCTCAGCCAGGGAGCCGCACCGCACCGCGTTGCCCAGGGCGAGCCTGTCGACCACGTCGTGGAACAGCACGCGCATGCCGAGCGACTCCGCGACGACGGAGAGCTGCGAGCCGATGTTGCCGTAGCCGACGATGCCCAGCGTCCGCCCCCGCACCTCGTGGCTGCCGATCGCCGACTTCACCCACTCCCCCGCGTGCATCCGCGCGTTGTGGTCGGTCAAGTGCCGCGCCATGCCGATGATCTCGGCGATGGCCAGCTCGACCACGCTGCGCGTGTTCGAGTAGGGCGCATTGAAGACGGCCACGCCGGCCGCGGTCGCGGCGTCCAGCGCGATCTGGTTCGTGCCGATGCAGAAGGCACCGATGGCACGCAGGTCGGGGGCGTGCTCCAGCACGCGCGGCGTCACGTGGGTGTTGGATCGGATCCCCAGCAGCGCCACCCCGTCCAGGGCCGCGATCAGGTCGTCCTCCGCCAGGGCTGATCCGACGGTCTCCACCTCGAAGCCGCGCTCGGTCAGCAGATCGACGCCGGACGGGTGGATGTTCTCCAGCAACAGGGCTTTCACTGCCCTGATTCTAGGGCCCGCCCGCCGAACCGGGGGAATCGCGCCCACGAGCGCCCGGGTGTAGGGGTGCTGCGGCGCGGCGAACACGGACGCCGCCGGCCCGGCCTCCACGAGCCGCCCGGCCTGCAGCACCACCGCGTCGGTGCACACATGCCGCACCACGGCGAGGTCGTGGCTGACGAACACCAGGGTCAGGTCGAGCTCGGCCACCAGGTCCATCAACAGGTTGAGCACCTGCGCCCGGACGGACACGTCCAGCGCGCTCACGGCCTCGTCGGCGATGAGCACGTCCGGCCCCGGTGCCAGCGCCCGGGCGATCGCGATGCGCTGCCGCTGCCCCCCGGAGAACTCGTGCGGGTAGCGGCCCGGCGCGTCCGCGGGCAGCCCGACGGCGTCCAGCAGCTCCGCGACGCGGGCGCGGGCGTCCACACCCCCCAGCTCGCGGCGGACCGACCGGGCCCGCAGCGGTTCGGCGATGATGTCGCCCACGTTCATGCGGGGGTTCAGGGACGCCCGCGGATCCTGGAACACGATCTGGACCCGCGAGCGCAGGAACCCCAGCTCCCGCTCCGGCACGCCCGTGACGACGCGGCCATCGAAACGGACCTCGCCCGCCGTCGGCGTGTCCAGCCCTGCCATCAGCCGGATGAGCGTCGACTTGCCCGAGCCCGACTCCCCCACGATCCCCAGCCGCTGCCCGCGCCCGACCTGCAGGCTCACCTCGTCCAACGCGACCACCCGGCGCGCTCCCCCGCCGTACACGCGACGCAGCCCGCGCACGTCGAACAGCGCGTCGGACGCCTCCGCCCCGCTCATCGCGGCCCTCGGCTCCGGGCGCGTCCGACGTGGTCGGCCACCGTCGGCAACCGCGAGCCGGGTACCACCAGGTCGAGCCGGGAGGTGGCGACCAACCCGGCGGTGTAGGCGTGGGCGGGGGCGTCGAACACCTGCTGGGCGCTCCCCCGCTCGACGACCGCCCCCTCCAGCATCACCGCCACGTCGGAGCAGAGTTGGGACACCACCGCCAGGTCGTGACTGATGAACAGGCAGGCCGCACCCTCGGCGTCCAAGACCTCATCGAGCACGCGCAACACCGTGGCCTGCACGGTGACGTCGAGCGCCGTCGTCGGCTCGTCGCAGAGCACCAGCCGTGGCGAGTTGATCAGGGCCATCGCCGTCATCACCCGCTGGCGCTGGCCCCCGGAGAGCTGGTGGGGGTAGGAGTCGGCGAGCCGCGCCGCATCGGTGAAGCCGACGGCGGTGAGCATGGCAAGCACCGCCTCGCGCGCGCGGCCGGCGTCCGCGCCGCGGTGCAGCCGGAACGCCTCCGCCACCTGGCGGCCGGCACGCATCGTCGGGTCGAGCGCCGTCATGGGCTCCTGGAAGATCATGCTCACCAGATCGCCGCGCAGGCGGGCCATCTCCTTGTCGCGCAACCCCACCAGCTCCCGGCCACCCAACCGGATCGATCCGCGGACGCGTGCCGTGTCCGGCAGCAGCCCCATGACGGCCAGCGCCGTCACCGTCTTGCCCGAGCCGGACTCCCCGATCAGGCCGAGCCGCTGACCGTCCTCGACCACGAGGTCGACCCCACGCAGGGCCGGTGGGCGGCGTCCGAACGCCACGGTCAGGTCGGTGATCTCCAGCAGGGCGCTCATGCCACCTCCGCCAGCCGCGGGTCGAGAAAGTCGCGCAGCCCGTCGCCCACCAGGTTGAACCCCAGCACCGCCACCGCGATCGCCACGCCCGGCCACCACGCCTGCAGGGGGTCGCTGAAGAGGAAGGTCTGGGCGTCCAGCAGCATCCGCCCCCACGACGGGGTGGTGGGCGGGGTGCCCAACCCCAGGTAGCTCAGGGCCGCCTCGGCGAGAATCGCGAGCGCGAACGACACCGATGCCTGCACCCCGATCAGCGGGGCCACGTTGGGCAGCACGTGGCGCACGGTGATGGCCGGGCGCGACGTGCCGCAGGAGCGCGCCGCCAGCACGAAGTCGGACGCCAGCACCGTCACCGCACCGGCGCGCGTCACCCGCAGGAAGGCGGGCACGGACGCGATGCCGATCGCGGCCATCGCCGTCTCGGTGGAGCCGCCGAGGGCGCTGGCGAACAGGATGGCCAGCAGCAGCGCGGGGAACGCGTACATGATGTCGGTGGCCCGCAGCACCACCTCGGCCGCGGCGCGCGGGAGCTGGGCCGTCAGCAGGCCAAGGGGCACCCCCACCAGCGCGGCGACCCCCACGGCGATGACGCCGACGTACAGCGCGGAGCGGGCGCCGACGAGCAGCCGGCTGGCGATGTCGATGCCCATCCCGTCCGTACCGAGCACGTGCGGCCAGCCGGGACGCTGCAGCGGCGGGGCCGACAGCACGGCGGTGGGGTCGAACGGCGTCCAGACGAACGAGACCAGGGCCATGGCCACGACGAGGCCCACCAGCGCACCGCCGATCATGAGCTCGAGGCGTTTCACCGGTCGGCCCCCGTCCGCAGCCGCGGGTCGATGAACACGTAGCTGATGTCGACCAGCGCGTTGATGAGCAACACCGCCAGCACCAGCAGCATCACGATGCCGCGCACGACGACCAGGTCGTTGGAGATGACCGAGGTCAGCAGCAGCGACCCCAGGCCGGGCAGCACGAACACCCGCTCGATGACGATCGCCCCCACCAGCACCGACGCGAGCTGCAACCCGATGACCGTGACCAGCGACACCGCGGCGTTCCGCAGGCCGTGCCGGGCAAGCGCGCGCCACGGCGTCCAGCCGATGGAGCGGGCGGTGCGGAAGTGGTCCTCCCCCAGCACCTCCAGGAAGGCCGAACGCACGTAGCGGATCAACACGGCGGCCTGCACGAGGCCGAGCGAGACGACCGGCAGCACGAGGTGGGACGCCCACTCCAGCGGGTCCGAGCGCAGCGGCACGTAGCCGTTGGCCGGCAACCAACGCAGCCCGATGGCGAAGACGACGACCAGCAGGATGCCCGCCCAGAAGGCCGGCACCGCCATGCCCACCTGCGCGAGGGCCGAGGTGAGGAAGCCGGGCCAGCGCCGCCGCTTCAGCGCCGCGAGGGCGCCCAGCGGCAGGGCGATCGCCGCCGCCAGCAGCAGGCCGAGGCCGGCCAGCCAGGCGGTCACGCCGACCCGCGGGCCGATGAGGTCGCGCACCGGCAGCCCCGAGAGCCACGACTGGCCGAAGTCGCCCCGCACCATGCCCCCCACCCAGGCGAGGTACTGCTCGGGCAGCGGACGGTCGAGCCCCAGCTGGGCCCGCCGCGCGGCGACCTGGTCGGCCGAGGCCCCGTCGCCCAACAGCACGCGCGCGATGTCACCGGGTAGGGCCTGGGTGATGGCGAAGATCACGACGGACGCCACGACCAGGCCGAGCGCGAAGACGCCCAGCCGGACGCCGATGGTCCGCAGCACTCCGGCCGACCTCAGGCGCTCGCCATGGTGGTGACGTCGAACGACAGGGTCGTGGCATTGGGCGGGACGCCGGTGATCCCGGCTCGGGTGATGACGAGGTTCGGCAGGACGAACAGCCAGATCGCGGCGGCGTCCTCGCCCAGGAAGCGGGCCGCGGCGCGCATGCCGTCGACGTAGTCCGCCGGGTCGGCCTCGTCGGCGGCCCTGACGAGCGCGTCGAACTCGGGGTTGGCGTAACGCCAGTAGTAGTCGGGGTTGGCGAACGTGATGAGGTCGCGGGCCTCCACGTGGGAGACGATGGTGAGGTCGTAGTCGGCGTTGCCGTACACCGTCTCGATCCAGCGGGCGGGGAACTGCACCTCCTCGACCTGGGCAGTGACGCCGACCGCGGCCAGCTGGCTCGCCACGAACTGGGCGGCGCGGGTGGCGTACGGCAGCGCGGCGGGGCGCAGCCGCAGGGTCAGGGCGGGGTGGCCCGCCTCGGCGAGCAGCGCCCGGGCCGCGTCGGGATCATAGGCGTGGAGGCCGGAGAGGTCCTCGTAGTAGGGGTCGGTCGGCACCGACATGGTGCCAATGACCGTGCCCTTGCCGGCCCACACCGTGTCCACCAACGCCCGCTTGTCGATCGCCATCGTGAGCGCCTTGCGCACGCGGGGGTCGGCGAGCACGGGGTTGGCGTTGTTGACGCCCAGCACCACCTCGCCGTTGGTCGTCCCTTCCACCACGGTGAAGCGCGCCGGGTCGGCGAACTGGGGCAGCGCGTCGGGCGCCTGCAGGTTGGCGATGACGTCGATCTGCCCCGACAGCATCGCGGCGTTGAGTGCGTTGGCGTCGAGGATGTAGCGAATCGTCACCTCGTCGAAGTTGGCCGGGGTGCCCCAGTAGTTCTCGTTGCGGGCCATGACGATGGCGTCCCCCGGCGTCCAGCGCGTGACCGTGAAGGGCCCCGAGCCGGCGGTGGCGCTCGCGGCGCCACCGAAGCCGGCGGGATTGATCACGACCCCCGGCGTGGAGGACATCTCGTACAGCCACAGGTTGGACGGCCGCGCGAGCCGCACCTGGAGCGTCCCGGCGTCGACCGCGGTCACCTCCTCCACCACGGCCATGACGCCCTTGAGCCGGGACGCGATGCCGGGATCGGTGCGAATCCGGTCGATGTTCTGCGCCACCGCCTCCGCGGTGACGGGGCTGCCGTCGGAGAAGTGCGCGGCCGGGTTGAGGGTGAAGGTGTAGGTGAGCCGGTCCGGCGTCAGGTCCCACCGTTGAGCGAGCAGCGGCCGGAGCGCGCCCTCGGCGTCCACCCGCAGCAGCGTCTCGTACACGTTGTACAGCAGCGCCTGCGGGATCGCCGCGGCGGGGCTGGCGGTGGGGTCGAGCGTCGGCGGCTCGGCGGTCGCGCCGATGACCAAGGTGCGACCGCCGGCTCCGGGCGCGGACGTCTGGCCCGGGGCCGGTGACTCCGACGGGCGGGCGGAGCACGCTGACGCCGTGGCCGCGGCGATGATGCCGGCGACCAGGGGCAGCGACCGGCGGGAGAACCGCACCGGATCCTGGGGCGCTGACGGGGCCATGTGATCTCCTTGGACGAGAGCGTGGCGAGCGCGGTCAGCCTACCGTGCAGCGCGACCCGGCCGACGCACCGGCGAGAGGGGCTTGCAGGACGTGGCGCCGGCTCCCGGCCACCCGGCTGTCCGGCTGCTCTGGCCCCCTGCTGCCGGACCCCTGCTGCCGGCCTCCTGCTCCTGGCCCCCGGCTCTTGCCCCGCTCCTGTCGCCCCGCCGGGCCGGCTGGCCCGCGGGGGTCACTTCCAGCATGCATCAACGCGCCGATTTGGTGTGGGCGGGGATGGGGAGTAACGTTGCTCCAGCACCGCGGGGTGGAGCAGCTCGGTAGCTCGCTAGGCTCATAACCTAGAGGTCACAGGTTCAAATCCTGTCCCCGCTACGAAGATCGGAACGGCCCGCCCCCACCAGGGCGGGCCGTTTCGGTGTGAGCAGGGAATTTCCGCTCCCCCGCGTGCCCATGGTGCAATGTCGGTGTCCCCCGTGGGGGTGAACGACACCAACATCGCGGGGACTTAGGCTGGGCGGGCACATGTGTACGTCTGGGGTGGACGAGAGACTCGGGGGTCGAGGCGCCGGTGACTGGGGCAAAGGCACGTACCCGCACGCGGGTTCTGCTGGCTTCGTCGACGCTTGCCGCGTGCGGCGCGTTCTGTGTTGCCGCGCCCGTTCTGGCGGCCGGCACCGAGCCGACGCCCCCCCTCACCGCTGCCGCCCCCACCAGCCCCACCACGGACGAGTCGGCTTCCTCACCCACGCCCTCCCCCTCCCCCACGCCCGAGCCGACGCCCACGGTCGACCCCGCGCGTGCGCCCTCCCCCAAGCACGTCCCCACGCCCGCCAGCACGACCTCGCCACCGACGCCTGCACCCACCCCCACACCCGCCAGCCCCACGACGTCGGCGCAGCCCGACCCGGGGCGCCCTGCGTCCCCCGGGGACGGTGAGCCGAAGCCGGAGCCGGAGGCCGAGCCCACGCAGACCCCCGAGCCCGACGCTGGGGCTGAGCTGGGCGGGGACTTCGTCGCGCGTCCGTCGGCCCAGCTGGCCATCCCGGTGGAGGATCCTCGAACCGGGGTGGCGATCGCGATCGGCCCGCCGGCGGGTCTCGACCCCGCCCAGGAGTGGCCGCAGGTCACGGTCATCGACCGCGACGGCGACGAGCTCGCGCGGGCCGTGGTCGATTTCCGGGTGTGCGCCGCCCTGGACGCCCAGGAGCTGTGCGCGCGCGCCTCCGGCGCGCTCAGCAGCGACGTCCGCACGATCACCGGCCACAGCGACCTGATCGGACGCACCGTCCGCATCGCCGGCGCGGCAACGGGGTTGCGCGTCTGGGCCGGGGTGCAGTGCGGCCCCACCCCCCCGACCCACCTGAAGGTCCAGGCGCACTGGATCGCCGGTGAGGGCTGGAGTGACAACGATTCCACTCCCCGCGACGGCCTCCTGACCCTGGTCAGCGACTGCCCGTCACCGTCCGTGATCGATCCCGAGCCCGAGCCCCCGCAGCCCACCCCGACGGTGACCCCCCGGCCCCCGGACCCGGCGCCGACCACCGCGGCGCCACCCCCGGTCACCACCCAGGGCGTCGCGCCCGCACCGGCCCCGACCACATCCGTGCCGCAGGATCCCCGCACGCCCGATCCGGCTCTGCCCACCTCCCCCGAGCCGGACGCCCAGGAGCCGACCCCGGCGCCCGCACCGGCCCCCGTCGACGAGGGGACCGCTCCCGCACCGGCCACCCCGGCTTCCCCCGCTCCTGCCCCCACCGACTCCCCGGCGCCCACCACCGTGGCCACGACCCCCAGCCTGCCGCCGGGGGGCCCGGCCGCCCCCGGCTCCCTCCCGGACCAGTTCGCGAACTCACCCCTCATGCCCGTGCTGAGCGGCGGCATCGTCATCGCCGGCCTCCTGCTCGCGCTCGCCCCACCCCTGCGACGGCCGACCCCCTGAGGCATGACGGTTCCCGCGCGCCTCGGCTACCCCATCCACACCGCAACCCTCCCCAACGGCCTGCGGGTGGTGGTGAGCCCCGACCATGCCACCCCGGTCGTCGCGGTGAACCTGTGGTACGACGTCGGATCGCGCGACGAGGAGGCCGGGAGCACGGGCCTGGCCCACCTGTTCGAGCACGTCATGTTCCAGGGCTCGGAGCGCGTCGCCAGCGGCGAGCACCTCAACCTGCTGCAGACGGCGGGGGCCACCTGCAATGCGACGACCTGGTTCGACCGCACCAACTACTTCGAGACCGTCCCCACGGGCGTCCTCGACCTGGCCCTCTGGCTCGAGGCCGACCGGATGGGTCGCCTCCTGCCGGCCCTCACCCAGGAGAATCTCGACAACCAGCGCGACGTGGTGAAGGAGGAGAAGCGGCAGCGCTACGACAACGCCCCGTACGGCGATCTCATCGAGCGCCTCCTGGCCCTGTCGTTCCCCCCCGACCACCCGTACGCGCACCCGGTCATCGGGTCGATGGACGATCTGGATGCGGCCTCACTCGAGGACGCGCACGCGTTCTTCACGCGATGGTACGCCCCGGGCAACGCCGTGCTGACGCTGGTGGGCGACATCGAGCCCGCCGACGGCATCGCACGGGCCCGCGCCTGCTTCGGTGACGTGCCGGCGCGGCCGCTGCCCCCGCGGCGCCGCGCCGAGCCGCTGCCGCCGCACAGCGGGGTGCCGCGGGCCACCACGGTCGCGCCGGTCCCGGCCTCCACGCTCTATGTCGCCTGGCGGACGCCGGCGCTCGGCTCGCGGACCAGCGACGCGGTCGAGCTCGCGCTGGAGGTGCTGGGCGGGTCGGACACCTCACGCCTGCACCGCCGGCTCGTCCGGACCGATGCCACCTGCTCGGCCGCCGGCTCGGGCGTCATCGGCCTCGCCCGGGGCAACTCCCTGGGGTTCGCGCTGGCCCGCGCGCTCGAGGGCGCGGACCTCGCAACCATCGAGGCGTCCTTCTGCGACGAGGTCGACCGGCTGTGCGACGAGGGGCCCAGCGAGGCCGAACTCGCGCGCGTGCGCGTCCAATACGAGCGAGCCTGGCTGGCCGAGTGCTGCCGCGTGGAGGCGCGCGCCGACCTCATCAGCGCGAGCATGCTCCAGTTCGATGACCCGGATCGGATCAACCGTCGCCTCGCCGACATCGCCTCACTCGGGCCCGACGAGGTGCGCGACGCCGCCCGCGCCCACCTCGCCAGCAGCCAGCGCGCCGTGCTGGAGTACCACCGGGGCGCCCTGGGAGGGGGGTCCTGATGGTCGGACGCCCCCGCATCCGCGCGCCGCGCCGCTGGTCGCTGCCGCCCGGCCGCGCCCTGCGCCTCGACAACGGCCTGCAGGTGCTGGTGTACGACCGTCCGGGCCAGTACGTCGTCTCCGCAGCGCTCGTGCTCGACGCCCCGCTGACCAGCGAGCCCGCCGACCGGGAGGGCGTCGCCGCGCTCGTGGCCGCAACCCTCGACCAGGGCACCGCGCTCCACCCCGGCACCACCTTCGCCGACGCGGTGGAGGCCTGTGGGGCCCTGATCGGCGCCACCGCCGCCCACACCCACACCGTCGTCCACCTCGACGTGCCTGGGGCTCGGTTGGCGGACGCCGCCCCCCTGTTCGCCGAAGCCGTGATGGCACCGCAGCTCGGCGACGATGACATCGCCCGGCACGCCCGCCTGCGGCTCGCCCACCTCGACCAGCTGCTGGCCTCGTCCTCCGACCGGGCCAGCCTGGGGCTGCGCCACGCGGTGCTGGCCCCGTCCAACCGCGCCCAGCGGCTGGCCGCGGGCGAGCGCGGCACGGTCACGGCCGTCACCGGGGCGGACGCCCGCGCCCACCATGCCCGCTGGTACGGCCCGAGGGGGGCGACGCTGGTGGTGGCCGGCGACTTTCCCGCAGCGGGCCTCGACGCCCTCCTGGCGGCGTTCGCGCCTTGGCAGAACCCCGGGCAGCCGGCCCCGCTGCACGAGACGCTGCGCCCCGGTCAACCCGGCGCGTTCCTGCTCGACCGGCCCGGGTCGGTGCAGGCGGACATCCGGTGGGGCTGGTTCACCGTGGATCGGCTCGATCCGCGCTGGTTCGCCCTGCAAATCGCCTCCCACGCCCTGGGTGGGGCCTACCTCAGCCGGTTGAACAAGGTGCTGCGCGAGGAACGCGGGTTCACCTATGGGGCGGGGCTGATGAGCTCGCCGCAGCGCGGGGGCGGGTTCACGACCACCCACGGTTCCTTCCGCAACGAGGTCGTCGGGCCGACGCTGGAGCTCCTCGGGCCCCTCCTGGACGTGGGCGCGGCTCCGATCACGGCGGCCGAGGTGGCCCGGGCGCGCGACTACCTGGTCGGCGTCACCCCCCTGCGCTACGCGACCGCCGGTGGCCTCACCGACGCGGTCGTCACCCTGCTGGGCGCCGGCCTCGGGCCGAACTTCATCGACCTCCAGTTGGACCGGTGGCGCAGCGTCACCCCGGAGGATGCCACCCGCGCCGCCCACGAGCTGGTGCGCCCGGACGGCGGCACGCTCGTCGTCGTCGGGGACGCCGCGGCGCTCGCCGCGCCGATCCGTGCGGCCGGCTGGAACCCCGTCGTCCTGGGCCCCGACGCCGCCTGACCGGGTCGAGGGCCCGCCCTCATCGCCCGGCGTGTCGACCACGCCGCACCCCGGCCCGAGGAGACGCGGGTGACGACCGCCCCGTAGGGGGCGGCCGTCCGAGCGGTCAGCGGCCCATCGAGCGCAACGCCTCCGCGAGCGCGGCCTTGGCCTCGTCGGTCCGGGCCTGGTACTCGGCCAGGTCACCGTCGCGGAGTGCGGCGTCCGCCGCCGTGAACGCGTCCTCGGCACGGCGCAGCGCAGCCACGGCCGCCGCCTCGTCCACCGGACCGGTCGGTGTCTCCTCCCCGGTGTCGGTGCCCTCGCCGGCCGCCACGCCACCCTCGCTGCCGTCGACGGGCAGCTCACCGGTGTCGGCGCCCGCGTCCCCGCCGAACACGGCGTCCAGGGCCTCCTGCAGCGTGCTGCCGATGCCCACGTACTCGCCGAAGCGCACCACCACGAACGTCAGGGCCGGGTAGGCGCCAGCCGAGCCGCTCCGCTCGGTGTAGATGGGCTCCACGTACAGCAGTCCGTTGCCCATCGGCAGCGTCAGCAGGTTGCCGAAGCGGACGGCCGCCGAGCCCCGCGTCTGCTGGTAGGGCAGCAGACGCTCCGCGACGGCAGGGTTCTGGGTGATCGCGTTCTGCGTCTGCCCCGGCCCGTCGATCTGCTGGGTGTCCGACATGCGCAGGATGCGCAGTTGGCCGTAGTTCTCGTGGGAGGCGTCGGCGTTGACCGACAGGTAGGACGCCAGGTTCTGGCGGTTCCGGGGCACGAACACCGCCGTCTGGCTGAAGATCGGCTCCGCGTCCCCCGGCCAGCGGATCGACAGGTAGTAGCTCGGCTCGCGCTGCTGGTCGGAGGTCTGCACCGGGTCGACGGGGATCTCCCAGACGTCGGTCGAGTCGTACCAGACCCGCGGATCCGTGACGTGGTAGCGGCTGAGGATCTCGCGCTGCACCTTGAACTGGTCCTCGGGGTAGCGCAGGTGCGCCAGGAGGTCGTCCGAAATGTCCGCGCGCGGGCGCACCGTGCCGGGGAACACCTGCTGGTAGGTCCGCAGCAGCGGATCCTCCTCGTCCCAGGCGTAGAGGTCGACCGTGCCGTCGTAGGCGTCCACGACGGCCTTGACCGAATTGCGCATGTAGTTGATCGGGGCGTCGAGCTGGGCGACGAGCGAGGTCGTCTGCGTGTCGGTCGTGGCGCGCTGCAGCGACACCCGCTGGCTGTTGGGGTAGGTCGACGACGTCGTGTAGCCGTCGACGATCCACACCAGCCGGCCCCCGACGATCGCCGGGTAGAGATTGCTGTCGATCGTCAACCAGGGCGCCACCTTCTGGACGCGCTCGCGCGGCGTCCGGTCGAACAGGATGCGCGAGTTGGCGTTCACCCGATCGCTCAGGAGGATGTTGAGGTCGGTCATGCGGGTGGCGAAGACCAGCCGGCGCCAGTAGTCGCCCATCGGGACGCCGCCCAGTCCCTCATACTGGTTGTACTGCTCCCCGCCGCCCTGCGCACCGCCCGGGGTGTCGAGCTCGATGGGGTCCTGCTCGGGCAGGCGCCCCACGATGGCGAAGTTGCTCGACTGCTCACCGAAGTAGACGCGCGACTGCGTCTCCTCGATGGCACCGGCCGGCGGGATGTCCCGGGTGATCCAGACCGGCTCGCCGTTGCTCTGACGGCGGTTGCCGTACGCCGAGACGAAGCCGTGGCCGTGGGTGAACACGGTGTGGATGTTGTTCCAGTTGGGGTCGGGGATCGCCTGCGGGTTGATCTCCCGGGCGGCGATGACCACGTCGGTCGCCTGGTCGTCGATGGTGTAGCGGTCGATGTCGAGCATGCTCGGGAACGTGTAGTAGCCGCGCACCTGCTGGAGCTGCTCGAAGGTGGGCGCCACGACGTTCGGATCCATCAGGCGGATGCCGGGCAGGGCGGCCGCGTCCGCGGCGAGCTGGCCGGGCTGCACCTGGGTGACGGCCTCGTACTCGGTGATCTCGGCGTCCGCCACGCCGTAGGCCGCCTTCGTGGCGGCCATGTGGTCGGCGATGTAGGGGCGTTCCAGGTCGGGTTCGTTCGGGCGCACCTGGAGACCCTGGACGACCATCGGGTAGATGAGCGACAGGATCAACCCGGACACGAGCATGAGGACGACCCCCGCCAGCGGCAGGATCGACCGGTGCGCGAAGGCGTTGACGAAGAACAGCGTCGCCACGAGGAACGAGATCACGGCGACGACCAGCTTGGCGGTGAGGCGTGCGTGGGCGTCGGTGTAGTGCAGGCCGGTGAACAGGGTGCCGGAGTCGAGGAGCAGCCCGTAACGGTCGAGGAGGTTCTGCAGGCCGTAGACCACGAGGATGGCGGCCGCCAGGAGCGACAGGTGCGTCGACGCCGCCCCACCCTGCTGTTCGATGGTGTTGCGGTTGGGCGTGAGGTTGCCCATCGCGAAGTGGACGGCCGCAGCGGCCACGAGACCGAAGAGCAGCGCGCTCATCAACAGGGAGGCGCCGAGGCGCCAGATCGGATACTCCAGCATGTAGAACGACGCGTCGAGTCCGAAGACCGGATCCGTCACCCCGGCGGGCTGGCGGTTCAGCCACGCCAACACCGGCAACGCCTGGGTGGCCGCGGACAACCCCGCCATGCCGCCGAACAGGAGGGCCGGGACCACCATGGTCATGGTGATGTTCTGTTCCAGGAGTTCGCGGTAGCGGTCGAGCACCGCGGACGCCCCACTCCGCCGATCCGTGGGCCGCAGGCGGTGGGCGAGATACATGTTGCCGAACAACGCGCCGCCCATGAGCAGCGTCGCGACCCCGAAGAGGGCCACCTGCGTGAGGAGTTGCGTGGTGAACACATCCGTGAAGCCGGTCGAGTCGAACCACAACTTCTCGCTCCAGATGCTGGCGTAGGCGATGAAGGCCGCCACGAGGAGCGCCACCGCGACGACGGTGGGCAGCAGGGGGCTGCGGCGGGAGGTGTTGTTCGCTGGCACGGGTCGGGCTCCTCGGGTCAGTCGTGCGCGGTCAGGGGGGGTGGGCCTGGGCGGCGGGTCGGTGGGGCGGCTGGTCAGGCCTGCAGGGTGGCGGCCAGGGGTTCGACTAGGCCGGGGACGAGTTCGGCTCCCCCGAGGAGCTCCTCGGGATTGTTGCGCAGGCGGGCCAGGCCGTGGCGGGCCCCGTCGCGGGTGACCCCGACGACGACGCGGATGTCCTGGCGGGCGGGGTGAGCGGCGACGAACGTCGCGGCGGCGTCCGGGTCGTCGGGCAACTCCCCCTCGAGGGAGGCGGGCAGGAACGTGCGCTCCAGGCTCAGCGCGACGCCGGCCACCGTGGGGGGCCACGTGATGTGCGCCAGGGCGTCCACCACGTCGTCCCCGGCGTGGAAGCCGTCCTGCTCGACGGAGCTGAGTGCTCCCTCGGGGAGGTCGTCGGAGCGGGGCAGCTGGCCGGCCAGGGACGGTTCGGCCGCCAGCAGCTCGGCGGTGGGCACCAGGGCGAACAGGCGCGCCGGGGCGTCCCACCCGCCATGAGCGACGTGCCGCTCGATCTCCAGCAGCGCCGCGATCAGGGTGTCGGTCATGCGCAGCCCTCCACGGCTCCGGTGTCGTCGCCGGCGGCGAGGGCGTCCAGCGCGGCGATCGCGTCGTCGAGGTTCGCGACGCTGACGAGGCGCAGGGGGGTCGGCGTGTCCGCGATGTCGGCGCAGTTGGCGGCGGGCAGGACGAACACGCTGGCACCGTCGCGCTCGGCCACGGCCAGCTTCTCCACAACCCCGCTGCTGCGGCTCACGGCGCCCGCCCCGTCGAGCACCCCCGTGCCGGAGACGGTGAGATCCCCCACGAGCCCGCCGTCGGTGATGCGGTCGAACGTCGCCAGCGCCAGCATGAGGCCGCCGCTGCCGCCGCCGACCGTGGGGTCGAGGTGGAACGTGACCTCCGGGGTGTAGCTGAAGCCCATGGTGAGCGTGCCGCCCCACACGGGCACGGTGGGCGACGTGTTGGACGACGTGGTCTCGATCGTCACCGTGAGGTTCTCCTGGCCACGCAGCACCGTGAGGGTCACCGGAGCGCCGACGGGGCGGCTCTCCATCGCGGCGCGCACCTCCGCGACCGTGGCGAGCGGCACGTCGTCGACGGCCAGGACGAAGTCGCCCGGAACCAGCAGGTTCACCGCCGGCCCCGCCTGCGCCACGGTCTGCACCATGGGGATCTGGCGGACCTCGACGCCTGCGGCGCGCAAGGCGGACGCGGCGGCGTTCGTCTGGGCGGCCGCAAGGCGCTGGACGTCGCGCTCGCGGAGCTCGGCGATCGTGGTCCGGGTCGGATAGTGCCACTCGCGGAGCACGGCGTCGCGATCGGGCGCCCAGTGCGCGTACAGCACCTCGGGCAGGGTGACGGTGCCACCGAGAGGGGTGACGCTGACCGTGGCGGCCATGATGCGTCCGGTTGCGGGGTAGGTCGGCACGCCGGAGACCTCGACGATCGTCTCACCCTCGGCACTGCCCAGCAGGTCATAGCTGGCGCCCGGGGCGTAGGTGACGAAGGGGGTGGGGCTGAGGGCGATGGCGATGGCCAGAAGCAGGAACCAGACGGCGGAGACGGCGGCCGTCAACGTCTGCTGGGTCATGGGCGCGATCCTACCGTGCGTCCCGTGGGGCTCTCGGGGCGCCTTGCGCGGTGCGCGAGAATGGGGGCCGGAACCGAGCCCCGGAACCGAAGCGAAGGAGAGTCATGCCCGACCGCGACGAGCCGAACCCGATGGAGGAATTCTTCAAGCAGTTCGGCCTGCAACCCGGTCCCGACGGCAACTACGACCTGAACCAGCTCATGGGCCCCCTGCAGCAGGCGATGCAGCAGTTCAGCCGGCAGATGGACGCCATGGGCTCCGGCGACGGCAGCCACGGGCTGAACTGGACCTTCGTGCGCGACATCGCGCGCAAGGTGACCGCCGCCGCCGGCCCCGACCCCTCGCCCACCCCCGCGGACGCCACGGCCGTGCGCGATGCCGTCGGCTTGGCCGAGCTGTGGCTCGACCAGCACACGGCGTTCGGCCGCAGCACCGCCACGGCGGCGGCCTGGAGCCGCGCCGAGTGGGTCGAGGCCACGATGGCGACGTGGCAGGAACTGGCCGGGGGCGTCTCCGCGTCCCTGGCCGAGGCCATCTCCGGGGTGGTCCAGCGCCCCGAACCCGAGTTCGCCGGCATGGCCGGCTTCATGGAACCGCTCATGCGGCAGGCCGCCGCCGGCATGCTGGCCGCGCAGGTCGGTCAGGGCATCGGGCAGCTCGCCACCGACGTGGTGAGCGTGTCCGACCTTGGCTTCCCCCTCACCGAGCACCCCGTGGTCGCGCTGCTCCCGGCCAACGTCCGCGCGTTCGCCGAAGGGCTGGACCAGCCGCTGGACGACGTGCGGCTCTACCTCGCGTTGCGGGAGACGGCCCGCCAGCGACTCTTCGCCAACGTGGGCTGGCTCGGCCCGCAGATGCTCGCCCTGATCGGCAAGTACGCCCGCGACATCACGATCGACGCCGCCGCGTTCGAGGAGGCGATCGAGTCCCAGCTCTCGGGCGGGATGTCGCCCGAGGCACTGCAGGAGTTCGGCTCGACGGTCGCCGGACGGCTCTTCCAGCCCTCGCTCACGCCCGACCAGGTCGAGACCCTGGCCCGGCTGGAGACGCTGGTGGCCGTGGTCGAGGGGTGGGTCGACGACGTGGTCGCCCAGACGACCGCGGGCCTCCTCCCCCGCGCCGAGGCGCTGCTGGAGGTCGTCCGTCGGCGCCGGGCGTCCGCGGGGGCGGCCGACGCGGCACTCAAGACCCTGCTCAACCTGGAGCTCACCCCCCGCCGGGTCCGCGACGCGGCCAATGCCTGGGCGGCGCTGCGCTCGGCCCGCGGCATCGAGGAGCGCGACGCCGTGTGGGCGCACCCCGATCTCATGCCGACCGCGGCCGACCTGGACGATCCGCTGGGCTTCGCCGAGCGCGGCAGCTCCCCCGCTCCGGCGGGGGACGACCTCGACGCCGCGCTGGCCGCGCTGTTGGAGCAGGAGGGCGGCTCCGGTTCGGGCACGTCCGGGCCCACGCCGGTCGACTAGAAGCAGGACGCCTCGAGGTCGGGCCAGGCGCTGAGCCGCGGCCCGACCCCGGGGTGGCCTCAGGGGGCCAACTGTTGGTGGGCCATCTCCCACCCCTCGAGAAATCCCCGGGCCCGGTCGACCTCGGGGTAGGAGCGCTCGAGCCGCCGGAACCGGGCGCTGTGGTTGGGCTCCTCCAGATGCGCCAGCTCGTGGACGAGCACGTAGTCGACCACCCAGGCCGGCATGACGGCCAGACGGTCGCTCAACCGGATCTCCCCGGTGCCCGCCGTGCAGGACCCCCAGCGTTGCCGCATGTTCGACACCCACCGGGCCCCGAACAGGGGCTGGGGGCCGCGAGCCGCGGGGGCGATGTGGCGGGCATAGAGGGCCCGGGCCCGTTCGGTGAGCTCGTCCTCCGCGCGGGGCGCGCGGCCGTCCAGCTCCCTGGCGAGAAAGCGTTCGACCAGCACCGGCACCGACTCCTCGCGCTGACGCGCGCTCAGCCGCGCCGGCACCACCACGACGAGCCGCCCACCCTCCCGGAAGGCGCTCATGGTGCGCGTGCGCCGCGCGCTCGTCCTGATCTCGTAGTCCTCACTGGTCACGCCGCTCACTCTAGGAGTGGCCCCTGACATTTTCGTCCCCCGTTGGTTGACCCGCCGCGCGACCGGCGGGTAGGTTGGGCGCCAACAGGACCCCCGGGGCACCGGGCAGCGCGCAGGGGAAGGCGTGCCGCCCGACACTCCGGGGGTCTTGGCTCATTCTTTGCCGGTCGGGCGCCCGTGGGTGCCCTATGCTGGCAGCGACAAGCCGGCCGGCTCGCCGGGCGGAACCACGAAGCATCAGGAGGACCACGTGTCGGACACCTACAGCGGTAAGTTCTACTGCGTGAAGTGCAAGGACCACCGCGAGGCCGAGGGCGCCGTGTCGGTGAACGAGAAGGGCACGCGCATCGCGAAGGCCAAGTGCCCCGAGTGCGGCACCAATCTCACGCGCTTCCTGCCGAAGTCGGCCTGAGACAGCGCACGGCGCGGGCGTCGGGGATCTCCCCGGCGCCCGCGCCGTTTTTCGTCCGGTTTCGGCAGCGCCCACGCCCGGATCGATGACGTCCGGGGTTGCCACAATGCTGCGCGGACAGGACGGCGCTGCGGACGGGACGCCGCTCCCCTCGCGTAGCGCCGCTCCCCTCGCGTAGCGCCGCTCCCCTCGCGTAGCGCCGCTCCCCTCGCGTAGCGCCGCTCCCCTCGCGTAGCGCCGCTCCCCTCGCGTAGCGCCGCTCCCCTCGCGTAGCGCCGCTCCCCTCGCGTAGCGCCGCTCCCCTCGCGTAGCGCCGCTCCCCTCGCGTAGCGCCGCTCCCCTCGCGTAGCGCCGCTCCCCTCGCGTAGCGCCGCTCCCCTCGCGTAGCGCCGCTCCCCTCGCGTAGCGCCGCTCCCCTCGCGTAGCGCCGCTCCCCTCGCGTAGCGCCGCTCCCCTCGCGTAGCGCCGCTCCCCTCGCGTAGCGCCGCTCCCCTCGCGTAGCGCCGCTCCCCTCGCGTAGCGCCGCTCCCCTCGCGTAGCGCCGCTCCCCTCGCGTAGCGCCGCTCCCCTCGCGTAGCGCCGCTCCCCTCGCGTAGCGCCGCTCCCCTCGCGTAGCGCCGCTCCCCTCGCGTAGCGCCGCTCCCCTCGCGTAGCGCCGCTCCCCTCGCGTAGCGCCGCTCCCCTCGCGTAGCGCCGCTCCCCTCGCGTAGCGCCGCTCCCCTCGCGTAGCGCCGCTCCCCTCGCGTAGCGCCGCTCCCCTCGCGTAGCGCCGCTCCCCTGCCGGGTTCACCTCGCTCCCCGGCCCCCGCGCGGCTCTTCGTGCAGGAAGAGCGCCGCCCCGCGCGGGGAGCGAGGTGGCTGCCGCACCCGCCTTGGGGGCGGCGTCCGGGTGGCCTCCGCGTGCCGCGACGCCCGGCCAGGTGTTGGCCGTCCGGGCCCCGGTGTTGGCAGTGTGACCGAACCCCTGGTGCCCAGCGCCGCGACCGGCCACGCTGGCGTCCATGAGTACGCTCCTGCGGTTCGCCTCACCCGTGACGGTCGCGATGCGCAGCCCGACCGACGTGCAGGTCGGCCTCGACGCCGCCGTGTCCCTCATCCTGCCCGACGCCCCCGCGGACGCCGACCGCGCGGTGCGCGCGTTCAGCACGTGGTGCACCCCCGGCGGGGCGGCCGCGGCGGCGCCGGCGGTGGACCCGGGGTGGATCGACCAGGCCGTGGACGCCCTCGAGGCGGCCGGGCTGCTCGTCGCCTCCCCCACGCGCACCGACACCGTCACCCTGCTGGGCTCGGGACCGCTCGGCCCCGCGTGCGCCGCGACGGTGACGGCGTCCGGCATCGCGGTGGCCACGCCGAGCGACACCCACCCGGACGCCTGCCCGCCCGGCCGGCCGGTGCTCGTCGTCGGCGAGACGGTCGAACCTGACCGCACCCTGCTCCGGGGGCTCGTGGAGGCCCGGCTGCCCCATCTGGTGGTGCGGTGTGAACCGGAGCGCACCGTGGTCGGGCCGTTCGTCGACCCGGGGCGCTCGGCATGCTCGCGCTGCGTCGACCTCGTCCGCCGCGACCACGACCGGCGGTGGCCCTACCTGCTCACCCAGCTGTGTCGCCTCCGGGTCGTCCCGGACGACGGCGCCGTCGCCTGGGCGGCCGCCACCGCCGCGGCCCAGCTCCGCGCCTGGTTCGCGTCCGGTGCGCCCGACACGCTCGGCACCACCCTGGAACTGGACCACCAGTCGTGGACCCTCGGTGCCCGCCGCTGGCCGCGACACCCCCACTGCGGGTGCGCCCGGGACTCGGAGGCTTAGCGGTGGGCGTCCACCACGGCCAGCACGGCATCGCCGTAGCGGGCCAGCTTGGTCGCTCCGATCCCCGCGATGCCGCCCAAGGCGTCCCGGCCGCTGGGTTTCTGTTCGGCGACGGCGAGCAGCGTGGCATCGGTGAACACGACGAAGGCGGGGACGCCGGCGCCGTCCGCCTCCGCCTTCCGCCAGGCACGCAGCTCCTCCCACAGCGCCTCGTCGAGGTCGGACTCGCACGTGGTGTGGCGCCCCAGCTTCCGCTCGGCCCCGGTGGCCAGGCTCCGCCCGCAGACGCGGCACGTGCGCGCCTGCGCCGATCCCTTGCCCCGTCGCCGACCGGTGGGCCGATCGGACGCCGCCGGCGCCGCCACCAGGCCGTCCAGGAAGCGCGTCGGCGACCGGCGTTGCCCGGTGCCGCGGCGCGTCGTCGAGCCCGACACGCGCAGGTGCTCCCGGGCGCGGGTGACCCCGACGTAGAACAGCCGGCGCTCCTCGGCGATGTCGTCGGGGCTGGTGGCGAGCACGAACGGCAGGCTGCCCTCGTGGACGCCGACGATGGCGACGGCGTCCCACTCGAGGCCCTTGGCGGCGTGAAGGCTGCTCAGCGTGACGCCCTGGCCGTCCGGGGAGTGTTGGGCGGCGGCGCGGGCGTCCAGCTCGGCGAGCAGGTCGTCGCTGGTGGCGTCCGGGTGCTCCTCGGCGAACGCCGCGCCCAGCCCGGCCAGGGCGTCCCAGCTCTCCCAGCGCTCGCGGACGGCACCCTGGCCCGAGGGCGGCTCCGGCGTCCAGCCCAGCCCGGCGAGCACGGTGCGCAGGGCGTCCGCCGGCGGGTCGTCGGTCGTCCGCGCCGCGGCCGCGAGGCCGCGCAGGGCAGCGCGCACCTCCGCGCGCTCGAAGAACCCCTCGCTGCCACGGGTGACGAACGGGATGCCCGCATCGGCCAGGGCGGCCTCCAGCGGCGGGCTCTGGGCGTGGATGCGGTAGAGGACGGCCATCTCGGGGTAGGGGGTGCCGGCGGCATGCAGGCCCGCGAGCCAGGCGGCGACGTCGGCGGCCTCGTCGGCCTCGCTGGCAGCCATCGTGAGGATGGGTTCGGGGCCGGGGGGACGCTGGGCGCGCAGGTCGACGCGCGGCCCGTGACCGGCCATCACGCGGTTGGCCAGCCCGACCACCTGGGGGGTCGACCGGTAGTCGCGGACCAGCTCGATGCGGGTGGCGTCCGGATGGCGCCGATGGAAGCCGGTGAGGAAGGACGCCTGCGCGCCCGCGAACGAGTGGATGGTCTGGGCCGGGTCGCCGACCACGCAGATCTCCTCCGAGTCGCCCCGCCACAGGTCGAGCAACGCCTGCTGCAACGGGCTGACGTCCTGGTACTCGTCGACCACGAAGTGGCGATAGGTGCGTCGCACCTCCCCGGCCACGTCGGCGTGCTCGGCGAGCAGGCCAGCGGTACAGAGCAGTATGTCGTCGAAGTCGATGACGCCGCGGGCGGCCTTGACCGCCTCGTAGTGGGCAAAGACCCGGCCGACCTCGTCGGCGGCCAAGCTGGCGACGGTGCGCCCCCGGGTGGCCGCGAGGGCGGCGTAGTCGGTCGGTGTCACGTTGCTGACCTTGGCCCAGCTGATCTCACCGGCCACGTCGCGCAGCAGGGCCGTGTCCGGGTTCAGCCGTTGCCGACGCAGCGCGGCGGCCACCATGCCGGCCTTGTTGGACTCGACGGGCGGCAGCTCCGAACCGTACGCGCGGGGCCAGAAGTACTGGGCCTGGCGCAGCGCGGCCGAGTGGAACGTGCGCGCCTGGACCGACGGGACGCCCAGGCGGCGCAGCCGGCCCCGGAGCTCACCGGCCGCGCGCGTGGTGAAGGTGAGGGCGAGCACGCTGTTGGACGCGAAGGCGCCGCTCGCCACGCCGTAGGCGATGCGGTGCGTCATGGCCCGCGTCTTGCCGGTGCCCGCCCCCGCGAGCACGACCACGGGGCCCGCGAGCGCGCTCGCCACCAGGCGCTGCTCGGGGTCGAGTCCGTCGAGGATCTCCTCGGAGTCGGGTGTCACGGGAGCACAGCCTAGTGGCGCCCACCGACAACCCGGCCGTGACGGAGCGGGCCGCGCAGGATTGTCGGTGGGGCCGTTTAGGGTGGGGCGCACGATGAACGAGTTGGTCCTCCACACCGCCGACGACGCCACGACGCTGGCGTCGGCGTTCGTGGCGCGCGTGGCGACGCCGGGGGACCCGTTCGCCCGGCCCCTGGTGATCACCCCCGGGCCCGGCATGGCGCGCTGGTTGAGCCAACAGGTGGCCCTGCAGAGCGGGCCGGAGGGCATCAGTGCCGGGCTGGACGCCCAGCGGTTCGCCGCGCTGGAGTCGCTGCTCGGCGGGGCCCCGACCGCCGACGACCCGTGGGCGCCGGAGCGGCTGGTGTGGGCGATCCTGGACGTGGTGGCGGCCGGCGATCCGGAACTGGCTCCGCTGGCCACCCACCTCGACGCCAACGACCAGCGCTACGCCAACGCCCTGCGGCTCGCGCGCATCCTCGCCCGGTACGCCGACCACCGGCCCGGCTTGCTGCGCGACTTCGCGTCCGACCCGGACGCAGCCGCCCACCTGGGCTTCGACGGGTGGCAGGTGCACCTGTGGCGCCGTCTCCACAGCGTCATCGACGCCCCGGACCCCCTGGTGCGTCGCGCCGCGCTGGCCCGTGGGCTCGCCGAGGGCACCATGGCGCTCCCCTGGCCGGCTCTCCACGTCTTCGCGCCGCGCGCCGTGACGCCCGTCCAGTGGGGCCTGCTGCGCGCGGTCGCGAACTCCACTCCGGTGGATGTCTGGCTGCCCTCGAGCGGCCCGGCGCACACCGACAACCCCGTGGGCGGGGCGCTCGGCCGACGGGGCCGCGCCTGGCGGACGGGCTGGGAGCGGATCGCCGATCGCGTCGACCACCACCCGGGGAAGGCTCGGCCGGACACGGCGCTGGGGCGACTGCAGGCCGCGCTGTTGGCCGGCACCGCCGCGGCGCCCGGACGCACCGACGCGTCGGTCAGCCTCCACGGCAGCCACGGGCCCGCCCGGCAGGTCGAGGTGCTGCGGGAGGTGATCACTGGTGTGTTCGCCGACGACCCGACGCTCGAACCGCGGCACGTGGTGGTCGCCACGCCGGACCCCGCGGCATTGGCACCCCACCTCGCGGCCACGTTCGGGGCGCCCACGTCGCCGGGCGACGAGCCGCACCCGGGCAGCACCCTGCGGGTGCAGGTCGCCGAGGGGTCGGCCGCCGAGGCGAACCGCCTCTACGGGCTGCTGCTCGACCTGCTGCGCCTGCCCCACGCGCGCGCCACCGTCTCGCAGCTGCTGGCCCTGGCCACCCATCCGTTCGTGGCGCGACGGTTCGGGATCGACGTGGACGACGCCGAGCGCCTCGAAGAGTTGCTGGAGCGCTCCGGCGTCCGCTGGGGCATCAACCCCGCCCACCGCGCCGGCTTCGGCCTGGCGGGCGTGCCGCAGAACACGTGGCAGCTCGGCGTCCAGCGGCTGACCCTCGGCGAGGCCTTCAGCGGCGACCAGCCGACCACCGTGGGGGTGGTCGCCACGGTCGACGACGTCACGTCGACCGACACCACGCTCGTCGGGGCGTTGGCGGAGCTCGTGAGCCGGGTGTCGCGCATCGTGCGGGCGTGCTCCGAGCCGGGCACCCTGGCCGCGTGGGCCGAGCGACTGCGCGACGCGGTCGACCTGCTGGCCGACGTGCCGTTCGCCGAGGGCTGGCAGCTCAGCCAGGTCTGGTCGGCGCTCGACGCCATCGAGACCCGCGGCGCGTCCTCGTCCGCCCCGGTGGGGTCCGCCGACGCGCTCGCGCTGCTGGAGGGTGAGTTCGCCTGGCGGGTCACCCGCCCCACCTACGGCAACGGCTCGCTGGTCGTGTGCTCCCTGGACGCGCTCGCCCAGGTGCCGCACCGCGTCGTCTGCCTCGTCGGGCTGGACGAGCGGACGTTCCCCCGCCGCTCGCTCGGTGACGGGGACGACCTCCTCGTCCGGGACCCCGAACCGGGTGACCCGGACCCGGGCGCGGACGACCGGCAGGCGATCCTCGACGCCGTGCTGGCCGCGTCCGAGCGCCTCGTCGTCGTGTACCAGGCCCACTCCGCCCACACCAACGAGGAGCACCCGCCGCCCGCCGGCGTCCTCGATCTCATCGAGGTCTTCGGCCCGGGCGCGGTGCGCCACGAGCCGCTGCAGGCCTTTGCGGCGGACAATTTCTTCCCCGAGCCGCGTTCCTTCGACCGGGGCGCGCTGCGCGCGGCGCGGGCGCTGGTGGGTCCACGGTCGAGCGCGCCGGACGTGTGGTCCGTCGGCCACGTGCACCGCGGTGAGGAGCTGACCGCCATCGACCTGCCCGCGCTGGCGGCCCTGCTCAAGCATCCGGTCCGTTCGTTTCTGCGCCAGCGCACCGGGCTCACCCTCGGCGAGGACGACCCGACGGCCGAGGAACTGCCACTGGACCTGGATTTTCTCACCGAATGGCAGATCGGCAGCCGCATGCTGGACGCCCTGCGGGCGGGCCAGCCGCTGGCGGACCTCGTCACCGCCGAGTGGCTCTCCGGCGACGTGCCGCCGGCGCGGCTCGGCGGGCGCGCCATCGAGCGCATCTCCGCGACCGTCGAGCGGATCCACCGGGACTTCACCCGGGCGGCCGACGGAGCGACGGACGCGCACGTCGTCGACCTTCCCGTCGACGGGGTGCGCGTCACCGGGCGCGTCACGACCCGCGGCGGGCGGGTCGCCGACTCGCTGTACGCCCGGGTGGGGCCCCGGCACCTGGCGGACGCCTGGGTGCGGTGCCTGGCCCTGGCCGCTGCCACCGAGGAGCGCGTGGACGCCGTCCTGGTGGGCCGCCGCGGCCCGGAGCGGCTCGCCGCGCCGCCACCGGAGCTGGCCCGCTCGCTGCTGGGTGACCTGGTCCACCTCGCCCGCCACGGTGGGGAGCGCATCCTGCCCATGCCCCCGACCGTGGCCCACCGCTGGGCGGTCGTCCGCGCCCGGGGCGAGGATCCGCTGGCCGAGGAGCGGTTCCTGCAGCGCGACTGGCAGCGCGACCGCGACGCCGCGTGGTCGGCGGTGCTGCCGGCGGGGCACAAGCCGTGGCGCGTGCCCCGGGAACCCGACGATCCGTGGGGCCACCCCGAGGAGGAGTCGGCGCTGGGCGCGCTGGCGGCCATCGCGTGGGCCCCCGTGGTGAAGGCGAGCGGCGGATGAGCGGGTTCGCGAATGCCGCCACGTTCCACCTGACCGGTCCCCTGCCGCGCGGGGTGACCGTGCTGGAGGCCTCGGCGGGGACGGGGAAGACCCACGCCATCGCCGCGCTGGCCGCCCGCTTCCTGGCCGAGGGTGCGGTGGACATCTCCGCCTTGCTGCTCGTCACCTTCTCCCGGGCCGCCACCGCCGAGCTGCGGCTGCGGGTCCGGACCCGCCTGCGGGAGTCGGCCGAGGCGCTGCGCGCGGCCACCGGCGGTGTGACTCCGGACGACGCGGTGGACCGGGCCCTCATCGAGGGGGTGCCGGCCGGCGAGGTCGCGGTGCGCGCGGCGCGCCTTGAGGCCGCGTTTGCCGACGTCGACCGGGCCACGATCATGACGACCCACGAGTTCTGCCACGCCATGCTTCGCGGCCTGGGCATCCTCGCTCCGCAGACGCCCCAGTCGCACCTGACCGAGGATCTGGGGTGGCTCGCCGACGAGGTCGCCGCCGACCTCTACGTGCAGCGCTACGCCCAGGGTGACACCCCGCCTCCGTTCCCGTTCGCGGGTGCCGCGTCCGAACGCGACGATCCCGGCGCCCGTGAGATCGCCCGCGACGCCGTGCACGACGCGGCCCTGCTCGGCGGCACCGACACCCCGGGCGCGGCCGGCGAGCGGGCGGCCTTCGCGGCCGCCGTCCGGGCCGAGGTCGATCGCCGCAAGGGCCGCCTGCGCCTGTTCAGCTTCGATGACCAGCTGACCCGGCTGGACGCGGCGCTGGCCGACCCGCGCACCGGGGAGCTGGCCCGAGCCCGGCTCGCGGAGCGGTTCCCGGTCGTCCTCGTCGATGAGTTCCAGGACACCGATCCGGTGCAGTGGAGCGTGCTCCAGCAAGCGTTCGCGCCCTCGTCCACCGTGGTGTTGATCGGAGACCCCAAGCAGGCCATCTACGGCTTCCGCGGCGGCGACGTGCACCTCTACACCAGCGCCACGCGGGAGGCCGGCGCCCTCACGACGCTGCGGACGAACCATCGGTCCGACCCCGGAGTGGTCGCCGGCGTCGCCACCCTGTTCGACGGCATCGCGCTGGGTGAGGACATCGACGTGCCGGCCGTGGCGGCCGCGCGATCGCCCCGGTTGCGGGGGCGTCCGGGGACGGCCTGGGAGCGGGGCGTGCAGCTGCGCACCCTGGAGGCCGACAAGGCCATCAGCCCGTGGCAGGCAGGCGACGCGATCGCCGCCGACCTCGTGGCGGTGGTGACCGACCTGCTCGGCCCGGACGCCCCCCTGCGCCGGGCGGACCCCGCTGCCGGGGGGCTGCAGCCGAAGGACATCGCCGTCCTCGTCCGCTCGAACGGGCGGGGAGCCGATCTCGCGGCCGCCCTGACGTCGGTGGGGATCGCGGCGACGTTCTCCGGCACGTCCAGCGTGTTCGCCTCCGACGCCGCCCGCGACTGGCTGACGTTGCTGCAGGCGCTGGACCGCCGGCGGCGTCCGTATCTACAACGCGCCTGGCTGACGTCGTTCGTGGGGGCCACGGTGGCCGACCTGGCCCGCGCCGACGACGCCCGGACGGCGGCGTGGTCGCTGTGGGTGCACACCTGGGCCCGGGTGCTGGGTCGCGGTGGCGTCTGGGCGCTGCTCGCCGCGATCGAGCGCGACACCGACCTCTCGGCGCGCCTGCTGGCGTGCCCGGGTGGGGAGCGCAGGGTGACCGACCACCGGCACCTCGCCGAGATCCTGCACGAGCGGACGACGGCCGGCACCCCGGCCCGCCCCCGGGAGCTGGCCCTCTGGCTGGCGCGCGAGATCGAGCGCGCCTCGGGTGACGCCGAGCGGACGCGGCGCCTGGAGACCGACGCCGACGCCGTCCAGATCATGACGATCCACCGGGCGAAGGGCCTGCAGTGGCCGGTGGTGTTGCTGCCGGACGCCGGGGCCTCGCGCAAGGAGCCGACCGACCGGGGTCAGGCACTGATCGTGCCCGGCGCGGGCGGCCGCACGCTCGACGTGGGTGGGCGTCGCGGCGCGGGGCGTCCGGATCGCTGGGAGCGCTGGCTGGTCGAGGAGGGCGATGAGGCGCTGCGGGCCCTGTACGTGGGGCTGACCCGGGCCGAGTCGCACGTGGTGGCCTGGTGGGCGCACCACTGGAACACCCCGACGGCGCCGCTGCACCGGCTGCTGCAGGCCACGCGCTCGGCCGACGCACCCACCCGGCCCCGGCTCGCCTACCCCACCGATGACCTGCCCGCCGGGGGCAGCCCGCGCCTGGTGGGCCGCCTGGCGGGCACCGAGGTCGGCGTCACGCTGCTGGGGGAGCCCGACGCCGCCACCGAGCACGCCGCCCCCGACGAGGCGGGACGCGCCGGGGCGGGAGAACGCGGCGGGGCGGGGGAACGCGCTGCGCGGGCGGGCCTGCCCTCGCCGTCGGACCTGGCAGCCAGGCCGTGGCGCCGCACGATCGACCGGGGGTGGCGCCGCACGTCCTACTCGGGCCTGACCGCCGACGTGCACGAGCTCGCGCACCCGATCGCCGAGGGGCCCTTCGTCGCCGACGAACCCCAGGAGGCCGATTCGCCCACCGGCCCCGGGACGACGGGCGCGGTGACGCCCGCCCCGCCCCCGGCTGATCCCCGCCTGGCGCAGCCCTCCCCCATGGCTGCCCTGCCCGCCGGTCCGGCGTTCGGCAGCCTCGTGCACGAGGTGTACGAACACGTGGACGCCACGGGCGTCGATTGGCGCGACCGGCTCGCCGGCGCCGTCGAGGCGGCGCTGGTGCGGTGGCCGGTGGGCGGGGTGGATCCGGCGGAGCTGGCCGAGGCGATAGCCCCCACCTTGCTGACGCCGCTGGGAGATCTCGCCCCGGGTGCGGTGCTGCGCGACTTCGGACCGGGCGACCGGCTCAGCGAGCTGGACTTCGAGTTCCCCCTGGCCGACCCGCGCGCCACCGTGGCCGACCTCGCCGAGCTGTTGACGACCCACCTGAGCGCCGGTGATCCGCTCGCCGGCTACGCCGAGCGGTTGGCGCACCCCCTGCTGGCCGAGCAACAGCTCCACGGCTTCCTCACCGGGTCCATCGACGCGGTGTTGCGTCTGGCCGGGCCCACGCAACGGCCCGGTTACGTGGTCGTCGACTACAAGACCAACCGGCTGTCGGCGCCGGGCGAGGCGTTGACGCTCGGGCACTACACCCCCGCCGCGATGGCCGAGGGCATGATGGCCAGCCACTACCCCCTGCAGGCCCTGCTGTACTGCGTGGCCCTGCACCGCTTTCTCGCCCAGCGGCTGGCGGGCTACGACCCGGAGCGGGACCTCGCCGGCGTCGCCTACCTGTTCGTGCGCGGCATGGCGGGTGCGGACACCCCCGTCGTGGGCGGGGCGCCGCTGGGCGTCTTCACCTGGCACCCCCCCGCGGCGCTGGTGCTGGCCGTCTCCCGTCTGCTCGCCGGAGGTGCCTCGTGACCGACATCGCCGTGAGCGCCCGCGGCCTGCTCGCACAGTTCTCCGCGGCGGGCGTCCTCGCGTGGGCCGACGTCCACCCCGCCCAGCAACTCACCCACCTGTTCGGCGAGACCGACGAGCGCGTCCAGCTCGCCCTGGCGCTGACGGTGCGGGCCCTGCGCTCCGGGTCGATCTGCCTCGAGTGGTCCCGCATCCGCGATCTCGGGCTCGGTGAGGACGCCGTCGCGGAGGTGCCCGCCGAGCTGTGGCCGGAGGAGGCCGGGTGGCTGGCCGCCCTGCGCGCCAGCCCCGCCGTCCGGGTCGGCGACGGCGGGCCGGGTGAACGCCCCCTGCGCTTGGTCGACGACGCGCTCTACCTCGAGCGGCACTTCGGCGACCAGGAGAGCGTGCGCCTGGCCCTGTTGGCGCGCCTGGCCGGCACCGGTGACGACACGGGTGCGACGGGGCAGGACGACGCGATCACGCTGGCACTCTCGCACCGGGTGTCGGTGATCGCGGGCGGCCCCGGCACGGGCAAGACCCACACGATCCGCCGGCTCATCGAGCGGCTGCGGGTCGACGAGCCGGACGCCCTCGTGGCGCTGGCGGCCCCGACGGGCAAGGCGGCCGCCCGCATGACCGAGTCCCTGGCCCCGAGCGCCTTCACCGCCGTCACCCTCCACACGTTGCTGGGGTGGCGGCCCGGCTCGCGCAACCGATTCGTGCACGACGCCACGAACCCGCTTCCCCACGACGTGGTCGTCGTCGACGAGACGTCGATGGTGTCGATGCTGCTCATGGCGCGGTTGCTGGCCGCACTCAAACCCGCCGCACGCCTCGTGCTCGTCGGGGACCCTGACCAGTTGGCCTCCGTCGACGCCGGCTCGGTGCTCGCCGACATCACCAAGGCCCCTGCCACCCGCGGCGTCGTGGCCCGGCTCGAACGCAACTACCGGTTCGACGGCACGATCGCGGCCCTCGCCCGGGCGATTCGCGCCGGCGAGGCCGACGCGGCGCTCGGCGTGCTGGCCGACGGAGGCGAACACGTCGCCCTGGTCGACGGTGCGGACGCCGCCGCGTCGCTCCGCGACCGCGTGGTCGGCCCCGGCGTCCGTCTGCTCGAGGCTGCCGCGTCCGGCTCGGTCGGGGCCGCCCTGACGGCGCTGGAGGAACACCGGTTGCTGTGCGGCCACCGGCGGGGGCCGTTCGGCGTCCAGCACTGGACGCGGCAGGTCGTGTCCTGGCTGGCGGAGGCCGCGCCGGGGTGGGCCTCCGACGGCGAGTTCGCCGTGGCCCGCCCGGTCATGATGACGGTCAACGCCCCCGAGTTCGGCCTGCACAACGGCGACACCGGCGTGGTCATCGCGGGGCCCGACGGCCCGCGGGCCTGGTTCCGGGAGGGGACGACCGTCGTGAGCCACTCACCGTTCGTGCTGGAGGGGCTCACCACGCTGCACGCCATGACGGTGCACAAGGCCCAGGGCAGCCAGTTCGGTCACGTCAGCGTGGTGCTGCCCCCCGTCGGCTCGCCCCTGCTCACCCGCGAGCTGCTCTACACCGCGGTGACGCGCGCCGAGCGCTCGGTGCTGCTGCTCGGCAGCGAGGACGCCGTGCGCGAGGCCATCGGCCACCCGGCCCGCCGCATGAGCGGGCTGGCGCGCCGACTCAGCTGAGGTCGCCCTCCCGCCACGCGGTGATGATGCGGCTGGCGATGGAGGCGCTCGTCGGCAGCGTGATGTCTCCCGACGCCACCGCCGCCTCGAGCTCGTCCCGCGCGTAGAACCGCGCCCAGGCGATCTCGACGCCGTCGACGCGAATCCGCGCGTCGGCCGTGTGGGCCACGAAGCCGAGCATGACCGAGCGTGGGAAGGGCCAGGGCTGGCTGCCCACGTAGCGCAGCGCCGTCAACCGCAGCCCCGCTTCCTCGGCGATCTCGCGGTGCACGGCCTGCTCCAACGATTCGCCGGCCTCCACGAAACCGGCCAGGATCGACACCCGGGTGGCCTCCCACACGTTCTGGTGGGCGAGCAGCAACCGGTCGTCGGGGTCGAGCACCGCGACGATCACCGCGGGATCGGTGCGGGGGAACCGTTGGCGCTCACAGGTCGGGCACCACCGCAGGTGCCCCCCGTCGTGCACCTCGGTGAGGGCGCCGCACTGCCCGCAGTACGGCGCCACCCGGTGCCAGTTGACCAGGGCCACTCCCGTGACGGCAACGTCGGTCAGGGTCTCGTCCAGCTCCGGCGCGAGATCGCGCAGCGAGGCGGTCACCCCCACGTCACCGAGCACGTCGGCCTCGGTGACGAACCAGGCCCGGCCCTCGACGAGGCCGACGAGCAGGTGGCGCTCGGGGACGTACGGGCCGGCCGGTCGCTGCCAACGCAGCCCGACACGCAGAGCGGTCGTGGTCGAGGCGGTCGTGGTCGAGGCCGTCACGGTCGAGCGCGCGTCGACGCCGAACACGCGGCTCTCCGGATGCGCCCACAGCGCGGCGACCCAGGCCGGGTCGGACCGCCCGTCTGCTGCGCGGTCCAACACGCTGCTTGGCACCCAGGGCTCCATGACGCTCAACCTACTGGTGGCCCTCAACCCTGCTCCGCATGGCGGGCGGGCTCCGCGCCTGACCCAGGTGCCCCGCCACCGCCCCGTGCCGCCCCGGTCGTCCGGGCGACCATCGCGTCCAGCGCCTCCCGCCCGGGCAGATTCGTCGGCCGGATGACGGCACCGGTGGGCACGTCGTGGAACACGGCGTCGACCTCGGCGACGTCCACGCCGGTGATCTCCGCCCAGGCGAGCCGGTAGACCGCGAGCTGCAGCGGGTCGGCGCCGGCCGCATGGCCGGTCTTCCAGTCCACCACGCAGGCGCGGCCGTGCTCGTCGAACACCGCGTCGATCCGGCCCCGCACCACCTGTCCACCGAGGAACAACGCGAAGGGCACCTCGGTCGCGATCGGCGTCGCGTCCGCGTACGGACCCTCCTCGAACGCCGCGATCAGCGCCGCCAGGTCCGCATCGGTGTCGGCCTCGTCGTCCGGGGCGTCGACCAGCAGGCTCGCCGCGGTCGCGAAACGGCGCTCCAGCCACGCGTGGAACCGCTCGCCCGTCCGGGCCGCCGGGCGCGGGGGCCGCGGCATGGGGCGGTTCACCTGCTCAAGGTACGCCGGGGCGTCGCGTCCCAGCGCGATCAGGGCCGTGGCGGACAGGTACGGCGGCCAGACCGTGCCCCCGCCGCGGCGCCGCGCGCGTGCCTCTGCGAGCAGGACGTCCGCGGCCGCGTCCCACGTCGCCACCTGCGCCGCCTCGTCCAGGGGGAGCGGCTCGTCCTCGGGCATGCGCGCACCGGAAGAACTCTCGGCGCGGTACCGCGCCACCGCTTCGGCCGCCCGCAGCCGCCGGGCGCGGGACTCCGGGTCGAGCGCGACGGGCCACCCCACCGCCCGGGCCTCACCGGCGAGCGGGTTCTCCGCCGACACCTCTCGATGGTCGACCTCGGTGGCGAAGCGCTCCAGCACGCGGAGATAGGGCGAGTGCGCCCGGGCGCGGAGCAGGTCGGTCCAGGCGTGCGTCGTCGCCACCAAGTGCTGCCGGGCGCGGGTGACGGCCACGTACGCCAGCCGGTCATCGGCCCTGCGCGCCTCGGCCTTCAACGCCTCGGCGTAGTCCTTCGCCGCGGCATCGCTCATCTCGGACACCTGGGCGATGTTGGCGGCATCCCCCCGGAGGTCGGCGGGCAACACGGCGGCGTTCTTCAACCAGTTGCCCTGCACCCGGTCGGACGGGAACACCTTGTCGGCGAGGGCCGGAAGGAACACCAGCTCCCACTCCAACCCCTTGGCGCGGTGAATGGTGAGCAGCTTGACCGAGTTGTCCGCGGTCGGCACCGCCTGCTCCAGCCCGACGCCCCTCTCCTCCTCCGCGCGCAGCCAACCCAGCAGTCCGACCAGCGAGCCGTCGCCATCGATGTCGGCATAGCCCGCGACCTGCGCCACGAAGGCGTCCAGCTGCCGCAACCCGTCCGGCCCCCGCAACCCACACTCCACCTCCAGCCCCAGCGTGGCGATGACGCGGCGCACCAGATCCGTCACCGGGGCGTCCGCCCGCGCGCGCAACGACGCGAGCTCGGCCGCCGCGGTCGCGAGGCGGCGGCGCCCGTCCTGCGAATACGGGCCGTCGCCGAGATCGGCGAGCGCCTCGGCCAGGCTCGGCGCCCGGGCCGAGGTGGTCTGGTCGATGATCGCGGCGATCTCCTCGGCGGCCGATGCGTCGTCGTCCGGACGGTCGGCCCCCGCGAGGTCGCGCGCCCGGCGGCCCAGCACGGCGAGATCCGCCGGCCCGATCGCCCACCGGGGGCCGGTCAGCAAGCGGATGACGTCGGGGTTGGCGGTCGCGTCGGCCAGGACGCGCAGGGTGGCCACCACGTCGGCCACCTCCGGCACCTGGAGCAGCCCGTCGAGGCCCACGATCTCGACCGGGACGTCCCGGGCGGCGAGCGCCGCGTAGAGGGGCCGGATGTGGGCGTTGCGCCGGGCGAGGACCGCGATGTCGGACCAGCGCCGCACCAGGCCCCCGTCGACGGCCCCGGCGATCCGGTCGACAACCCAGTCGACCTCGTCCGGCCACGTGTCGAACGAGGCCACCGCGATGTCTCCGGGCGGGGTGCCCTCGGGGGCGACCAGGTCGACGTCGATGCCGTCCCACTGCAGCTCCTCGTCGGCGCGCAGCGGGGCGGCGAGGGCGTTGGCGGCGTCCAGGATCGTCTGGCCCGAACGGCGGTTGACCGTGAGGGCATACCGGGTGGCGGGGGTGCCGTCGGCCCGCGGGAACTGCTCGGCGAAGGTGATGATGTTGGCCGCCGCGGCCCCGCGCCAGCCGTAGATGGCCTGGCACGGGTCACCGACGGCCGTCACGGGGTGGCCGCCGCCGAACAGCTCCGCCAACAGCTGGGACTGCGCGCTGGAGGTGTCCTGGTACTCGTCGAGCAGCACCACGGCGAACTGGGATCGCAGTGCCTCGCCGACGGCGGGAACGGCGCGCGCCAGCCGGGCGGCCACCCCCATCTGGTCGGCGAACTCCACCGCGCCGAGCGAGCGCTTCAGGTGCTGGTAGTCGTCCACCAGCCCCGCCAGTTCGACCCGTTCGGCGGCCATGGACGCCGCCGTCCGCATCGAGGCGTAGAGCTCCTTGCGCCGCGACATCGGCGAGCCCGCGACGCCCGCGGCAACGTCCTCGGCGTGCTCGAGGAGGGCACCGGTCGGGACGAGGTGGGCGGACAGCTCACCGTCCAACCCCAGGACGCGCTCGGTCACGCTGTCGGGCCGCAGGCGTGCGACGTGCCGGAAGGGGCCGGGCGCGGCGGAGACCGCCCGTGACGCCAGCCGGAACCGGGCCGCACCGGTGATGAGCCGGGCCTCCCCCTCCACCCCGATCCGCAGGCCGTGGTCGGCCACCAGCCGGGCTGCGAAGGCGTCGTAGGTCATGATGAGCTGCTCGCCGGCGTCGTCCAGTCCCTCGGCGTCGACCACCTGGGCGCGGGCGAGCGCGGCGCGGACGCGGCCGCTCAGCTCGGCGGCCGCCTTGCGCGTGAAGGTCAGGCCCAACACCTCCTCGGGCCGCACCCGGCCGGAACCGACGAGCCACACGACGCGCGCCGCCATTACCGTCGTCTTGCCCGAGCCCGCGCCAGCGATGATGACGCCGGGTTCCAGCGGCGCGGCGATGGCGGCGAGCTGCTGCTCCGAGAACGGGATGCCGAGCGCCTCGCTCACCTCGGCCGGGTCGGTGAAGCGCCTCATGCGATCACCTGGCCGCTGCGTGCCGGGCAGCTGGACCGCACGGGGCAGTAGGTGCAGTGCTCCCCCGCCTGGGCGTCGAACCGCCCCGCCTCGAGCACCGCACACGCCCGGGCCACCTGGTGGTGGACCCAGGTGGGGTGCGCCAGCTCCTCGGGGTCGTCGGTCAGGTGCGGTTTCTCGGTCAGCGACGGCTGGCGGAACTCCTTGGGCCACCCCTCGCCGTCCTCCACCCGCAGGTACACCAGGCTCGCCCCCGCGCTCGTGGTGCCGGCGTCGCGGAAGCCGCCCGCCTCGATGGCGAGCTGGTAGACCCCGATCTGGGGCGTCACCTCGGCGGCCTTCTGCGTCGGCGCGGAACGGCCGGTCTTGAAGTCGACCACCTTCAGCGCGCCGTCGGAGCGCCGCTCCAATCGGTCGACCGCGCCGACGAGCTGCACCGGGCGGCCGTTCACCGTCACGTCGGCCGAGAACGGCACCTCGACGCCCACGAGGTCGGCGTGGTCGTGGCCGGCCTGCCAGTTGAGGAACCGCCGCACGGCGGCGTCCGCCTCGGCCCGCTCGGACGCCGACAGCCACGCGGCCGGGAACGGGATGGACGCCCACACGGCGTCCAGCGCGGCCGCGACGTCGTCGGGCGCGAGCTCACCGGAGGCCGCCCGCTCGGCCACGGCGTGGATCACGGAGCCGAGGATCGTGCGGATCTCCCGCGGCGGCTCGGCGCGCGCCTCGCGGCTCAGGAAGTACTTGCGCGGGCACGTGAGCAGCGACTCCACCTGGCTGGGGCTGAGCCGGATGGGCCCCTCCCGCGCCGGGGCCACGGTGCTGGTGGGCTCGTGGACGCCCCACCACCGCGCCGGATCGGCGTCCGGCGCCAGGGCGAACCCCTCGTCATCGGTCGCGTCGGCCAGCACCGCCAGGCGCGCTGCCGCGGCCTCGCGCAGGGCCGGGGACGCGGCGTCGTCCTGCGCGGTGCGGCGCAGCTCGGCCACCAGCTGCCGCAGGGTGTGGAGCGCGGGCGGCGTGGACACCAGGTGGCGGGGTGGGACGCCGAGCTCCGCGAGGAACCGCGAGGGACGGTCCTCCTCGCCCTCGGTGCCCTCCACGGCCGTCACGATGAGCCGGCCCTCCGCGCGCGAGCACGCGAGCAGGAACAACCGGCGCTCGGTGGCCACGAGATCGCGCGTGGTGAGACCCAGCGCCAGCTCGGGCCCCGCCTCGGACGCCCCCAGCCGCTGCGGGTCGAACACCGAGCCCCGCCGCCGCACGTCCGGCCAGATCCCCTCCTGCACCCCGGCCACGACGACGAGCGACCAGTGTCGCCCCTTCGCGCGGTGGGCGGTCAGCAACCGGACGCCGCGCCCCCCGACCGCCGACTCCCGCTGGGAGTCCGCCGGGATCTGCTGCTGGGCGACCTCGGCGGCGAACCAGGAGACCCCGGGCTGCCCTCCGGGCCCCTGCGAGGTGCGGGCGAGGTCGAAGAGCGCGCACACGGCGTCCAGGTCGTGGTGGGCGCGGGCCGAGGCGTCGCCGCCACGGACGGCGTCCGCGCGCAGCCGCTCGGGCCAACCGGTGCCCGACCACAGTTCCCACAACACGGCCTCGGGTCGCTGCTCCCGGGCCACCAGCGCGGTGGCCCGGGCCAGCAGGTCCCGGCGCGCGGCGAGCTCCTCGTCGGCCTCGGGCACCGCCCGCACCCCGGCGAGCGCCTCGGCCACCAGCGTCTCGGTGGGCGCGCCGGCGGCGGCCGGGTCGGCCGCCCGCAGCCGGCGGCCGACCGCGCGCAACCCCACCGCGTCGTACCCGCCCCACCCCGAGAGCAGCAGCCGGGTCGCCTGGTCGCCGTCGGGCTGGCCGCCCGCCCCGGCGACCTCCAGGCCGAGCAGCAGTGGACGCACGGCCAGCTCGGAGGCCAGGCCGATCTCGTCACCCGCGACCTCGACCGGGATGCCTGCGTCGATGAGGGCCCGCGCCAGCGGGGGCAGCTGGGTTCGGCCGGCGCGCACCAGAACGGCCATGTCACCCCACGGCACCTGGTCGTCGAGGTGCGCGGCGCGCAGCTCGGCCGCCAGGTGGCGGGCGTGGGTGGCCTCGTCGGGAAAGGTCCTCACCTCCACCCGCCCGGCACCACCCCCGGTGACCCCGCGGTAGGCCGCCAGCGCCTCGCGCTCGACGGCGGGGGCACCCAACCGGCGGGCCACCGCGGTGCAGGCGGCCACCTGGGCGGGCGGCTGGCGGTGGGCGTGCGGCAGCGTCACGACGCGGGCCCCCGGGAAGAGGCGTACGAACTCGGCCGTGGCCCGGGGGTGGGCACCGCGGAACCGGTAGATGGCGGTGTCGGGATCGGCCAGGGCCACGACGGGCACCGCGTCACCGGCCAGCGCGCGCACCAGGCCGATCTGCGCGGCGTCCAGCTCGCACCAGTCGTCGACGAGCACGACGGCGTACTCGGCGCGCACGGCCTCCAGCACGCCCTCCTGCTCCAGCAGCAGGCGGGCGCGGTGGACGAGCTCGGCGTAGTCGATGACCCCCTCCGCGTCCAGCACGTCGAGGTACTCCCCCATGAACGCCCCGACGGCCGCCCAGCCGAACTCGCCGGACGCCGCGCCGGCACCCGACAGGTCCTCCGGATCCAACCCCAGCTGCCGCGCCCGGGCAAGGACGGCGCGCACCTGCTGGGCGAAGGCGCGCGTCCCCAGGGCCGCGTCCAGCTCAGCGGGCCACGGGGCGGGGCTGCTGCGGAGCAGTTCGCGGATGCGGAACTCCTGCTCGGGCGCGGTGAGCAGCCCGGGGCCGGCGTCGTCGGGGGCGGCGAAGCGCGCCACGAGCGTGAGGCAGAGCGCGTGCACGGTCATGACCTGCGGGGCGAGCGTCGTCCGGCCCGCGGCCCGCACGATCCGGTCCCGCAGCTCCGAGGCCGCCTGCCGGGTCAACGCCAGCACCAGCGCCGGCCGCTCCGCCGCACGGATGCGGCCCGCCACGGCCTCCACGAGCAGCGTCGTCTTGCCCGTGCCGGCCGCACCCAGCACGAGCACCGGACCGGTTGGCTGCACCATCGGGTTGCTCACGCCTGCCATCCCACCACACGCCCCTGACAGTTTCCCGGCGCCCCCGCCCGTAGGCTGCCCCCATGGCGGACGTGATGACCGAGGTGGACGGCCAGACCCTCAAACTGAGCAAACTCGACAAGGTGCTCTACCCGTCGGGATTCACCAAGGGCGAGGTGATCGCCTACTACCACGCCGTCGCGCCGACCATGCTCCGCCACCTGGCCGGACGCCCCGTCACGCGCATCCGCTTCCCCAACGGCACGCAGGCCGCGTCGTTCTTCGAGAAGAACGTGCCCGCGGGCACGCCCGACTGGGTGCACGTGCACCACGTCGACGGCCACCGCGAGGACATCGACTACCCGGTGGTCGACTCGCTCGCCTCGCTCGTGTGGCTGGCCAACCTCGCCGCGCTCGAACTCCACACCCACCAGTGGCGGGTGGCCCCGGGGGCGACCACCACCGAACTCACCGACGCGCTGCCGGTCGACCAGCTCGTCGTCGACCTCGACCCCGGGCCCGGCGTCACCATGCCCCTGATCGCCACGGCGGCGCTGCTGGTGGCCGGCGAACTCGGCGCCGACGGCCTCGCCTGCGTCGTCAAGACCTCGGGCAGCAAGGGCCTGCAGGTGTACGCCGCCCTGCAACCTGCGCCGGCGGGGGCCGTCATCGCCTATGCCCGGGCCCTCGGGACGCGGCTGGCGTCCGCCCACCCCGAACTGTTCCTGACCGAGATCGCGAAGGCTGCCCGGCCCGGAAAGATCCTCGTGGACGTCAACCAGAACCTGGCCGGCCGGACGACCGTGTGCGCCTACTCCCTGCGCGCGAAGGACGCCCCCACCGTCTCCACGCCGCTGAGCTGGGACGAGGTCGAGGACGCCACCGACGGGGCACCGCTGCGCTTCGAGGCCCGCGACGCCCTGGCCCGGATCGACGAGCGCGGCGACCTGTTCGCGCCCTTGCTCGACGGGCCCCGCGGAACGCTGCCCGGCTGACCCACCCACCCCCGCCGCGCCCCGCCGTTCGCCGCGGGCGAAGCGGGGCAGAACTGTCCCGGGCCGCGGCTAAGGTGGCGCTCGAGCTTAAGGAGGGCCCATGGAGGTCAAGGTCGGAATCAGCCACGTCCAGCGCGAGGTCTCGTTGGAGACGAAGGCCACCGCGGCCTCCGTGGAGGAGGCCCTGGGGGTCGCGCTGAAGGACAACGGTGTGTTCACGCTCACCGACGACAAGGGGCGCAAGGTGCTCATCCCGGCCGCACAGATCGCCTACGTCGACCTCGGCTCCGAGCACGCCCGCCCGGTGGGGTTCGGCGCCGTCAGCGCCTGACACGGTAGGATGGCTCAGGCGCGCACACCCGCGCGCCCCCGCCACCGTGCGTGCCCCGAGTGAGAGCACCGCGTGCGGCGGTGTTCGTCCCGGCCCACGCCGGTGAAGAGTGAGGCACTGAACTGAGCGAGAGCGCCCTGCCCCAGGCAGAGACCCAGACGACCTTCGACGAGTTGGGCGTCCGGCCCGAGATCGTCGAATCACTGGCCCTGAAGGGCATCATCCACCCCTTCCCCATCCAGTCGATGTCCATCCCCATCGCCCTGGCGGGCACCGACATGATCGGTCAGGCCCGCACCGGCACCGGCAAGACGCTGGCCTTCGGCGTGTCGCTGCTGCAGCGGGTCGCCGTCCCCACCGACGAGGCCTACGCCGACCTCGAGCACCCGGGCAAGCCCCAGGCGCTGGTGATGACGCCGACCCGTGAGCTGGCCCTCCAGATCGCCGACGACCTCGCGGACGCCTCGCAGGTGCGCAAGGCCCGCATCCTCACCGTGTACGGCGGTGTGGGGTACGAGCCGCAGCTGGATGCGCTGGCGTCCGGCGTGGACGTCGTGGTGGGCACGCCCGGCCGACTCCTCGACCTGGCCAGCCGGCGCTCCCTCGACCTCTCGCACGTCCGCGTGCTGGTGCTCGACGAGGCCGACGAAATGCTCGACCTCGGCTTCCTGCCCGACGTGGAGCGGCTGATCGCGCGGACGCCGGCCTCGCGCCAGACGCTGCTCTTCTCCGCAACCATGCCGTCGGCCATCGCCGGCCTGGCGCGCATGCACATGAGCCAGCCGGTGAACATCCGCGCCGAGGCGCACGACGCGAAGGCGACCGTGCCGGACACGACCCAGTTCGTGTACCAGGCGCACGACCTCGACAAGCCGGAGATCGTCGGACGCATCCTGCAGGCCGACCACGCCGGCAAGGTGATGATCTTCACCCGGACGAAGCGCGCCGCGCAGCGCCTGGCCGATGACCTGGAGGAGCGCGGGTTCGCCGCGACGTCGATCCACGGCGACCTGTCGCAGGTGTTGCGCGAGAAGGCGCTGACCCGGTTCCGGGAGGACCGCGTCAAGGTGCTCGTCGCCACCGATGTCGCCGCGCGCGGCATCGACGTGGCCGACATCACCCACGTGATCAACTACGAGTGCCCCGACGACGACAAGACCTACGTGCACCGCATCGGACGCACCGGGCGTGCCGGCGCGAAGGGCGTCGCCGTGACGTTCGTGGACTGGGCCGACGTGACCCGCTGGAAGGTCATCAACAAGGCGCTGGAGCTCGACTTCCCGGAGCCCCAGGAGACCTACTCCACGAGCGAGCACCTGTTCACCGATCTCCACATCCCGGTCGGCACGAAGGGACGCCTGCGCGACGCGAAGCCCCGCGAGCCGCGCGACGAGAAGCCCCGCGAGCGCAAGCCCCGCGAGGAGCGCGCGCCGCGCGAGCGCAGCCGCCGCCGCACGCGCAACGGCCGCCCCGTGGACGCGGGTGAGGCCCCCGCGGCAACGCCCGCCGTGGCCCAGGCCGATGCGCCTGACGCCTCCGCGTCCTCTGCCCCGACCGGCGGGGCTGGCGAGGCCGCCGCCCCGGCAGCGAGTGCGGGGCGTGAGGGCGCCCCGCGCCGGCGTCGTCGTGGTGGCCGCGGCCGTAGCCGCGGTGGCGAGTCGTCCGGCGCCGAGGCCGCTGCCCCGACGGAGTGACGTCGACACCGTGAGCCCGACGCAGTGACCCGGCTCAGAACCGGTCGGGCTCCTCGGCGTTGAACACCAGTTTGGCGCCGTCGGCGGTCTCCACGACCAGGCGGTCGAACCCGCCGGCTCGGCCCGGCACCACCCGCACCGTGTGGTCCTCGAACAGCCGCCCGACCTGGGTCGCCGGATCCACCGAGCGTCGCTTCTTGGTCTGGCGCAGCCAGCGGCGGCCCTGGGCCACGACGCCGAGATCCAGACCGTGACGCGCGTAGAGGGCGACCTCCTCGCCGGACGGCGTGACCCCGTAGTCGAGGCGCACGGTGTCCACCAGCGTCCCGAAACCGAACGGCACCCGCTGGCGGGCGAGGGGCTCGCGTCCGCTCGTGGCCACGACGACGGCGGCGGCCCGATCGGCCTCCGCCTCGGCGTGGGCCCACCAATCGGCCGGCACGACCACCTCGGCGAAGCCCGGGAGGGCCCCGGCCCGCGCGCGGAGCGTGGCCACGACCCGTTCGGTCTCGGCCTCGGTGAAGCCGGCCAGCACGTCCTGGTCGACCGGGTCGTCGGCCTCGCCCCGCACGGCGACGACCGCAGCGTCGCGCCCCTCGATGCGCCCGGTGCCCAGCGCCAGCACGTCCGACCAGGGACGCCGACGCCCCAGCATGGCGTAGCCCGCCGAACTCACCTGCACGATGCCGGACGCGACCGCCTCCGCGGCGAGCACCACGGCCATGGCCAGCAACGACACCACGATCACGGCCAGCACGATGCTCGGCACGTTCGGGGCGCGCACGGCGTCCGCCACGGCCGCCACCGCGGCGGCGCCGAACCCGAACACGGCCACGGCGCTCCACACCGCGCGCCGGGTGGTGGCGGTGCTGATGAGCCACTCCGCCTCGGTTGCCACCGACGTCGCCATCAGTACGCCATCCCCATCGCCTCGCGCACCTCGCCCAACGTGGCGTCGGCGATGGCGTTGGCCCGCGCATTGCCCTCGCGGAGCACGGCCATGACGTGGTCGGGGGCGGCCTCGAGTTCGGCGCGCCGCGCCCGGATGGGGGCGAGGGTCTCGTTCAACACCTCGATGAGGTACTTCTTGAGTCCCCCGCCGCCTCCGTTGCCGATCTCGGCGGCGATGTCACCCGGGTCGCGACCCGTGCACAGGCCGGCGATCGTCAGGAGGTTCGCCACCTCGGGGCGGCCCGCGGGGTCGTAGGTGATGAAGCGGTCGGAATCCGTCACCGCGCGCTTGAGCACCTTGGCTGTCTCGTCGGCGGTCATCCGCAACTCGACGGTGTTGCCCCGGCTCTTGCTCATCTTCGTGCCGTCCGTGCCGAGAACCAGGGAGCCCGACGAGAGCAGCGCCTCCGCCTGCGGGAAGACGGGTGTATCCGCCTGAATACGCCCGTATCGCTCGTCGAAGCGCCGGGCCACCACCCGAGTCTGCTCCAGGTGCGGCAGTTGGTCCTTGCCGACGGGCACGAGGTTGGCCTTGCAGAACAGGATGTCGGCGGCCTGGTGGACGGGGTAGGTGAGCAGCAGCCCCGACATGGGCCGGCCGCCCGTGGCCTCGTGCTCGGCCTTGACGGTGGGGTTGCGGTACAGCTCGGAGTCGGTCACGAGCGACAGGAACGGCAGCATCAGCTGGTTCAGCGCCGGCACCTGGCTGTGGGCGAAGATGGTGGTCCGGGCCGGGTCGATGCCGATCGACAGGTAGTCGGTCACCAGCGACTGCACCCGCTCGCGCAGCGGGCCGGTGCCGTCCCGGTCGGCGATCACCTGGTAGTCGGCCACCAGGATGAGGGTTTCGACGCCCGCCTCCTGCAACCGCAGCCGGTTCATCAACGAGCCGAAGTAGTGGCCGATGTGGAGGTGCCCGGTGGGCCGATCCCCGGTGAGCATCCGGAAGCCCGATGGGTCCTTCGCGATCTGCTCCTCGATGGCGCGGCTGCGCTGCTCGGAGCGCCGCAGGGACGCCTCCGACGTCGAGGACGCCAGCGCGTCGGCCGCGGCGTCCGCCTGATGGGCGTCCTGGGTCGCGTCCTCGGTGGTGTCCTGAGTGGTGTCCGTCGTGGTGACCTGGTCGGTCATGGAAGGTCTCCTGTTCTGGAAGTCCCGCGAGCATGCGAAACGGCCGCCCGCTGGACGGCCGTCGTGCAAGGTCGATCAAGCAGCCGTCATCACGGCTGCCACGCACCCCGCTGCTTCATGACAGCCACCCTACCGGGTCGCCTCACAACACGAGGGCCGCAACCCACCCGGCGAGCAGGAGCGGGATGTTGTAGTGCAGAAATGTCGGGATCACCGTGTCGCGCACATGGTCGTGCTGCCCGTCGGCCGCGAGCCCCGCGGTGGGCCCCAGCGTCGAGTCGGACGCCGGCGACCCGGCGTCGCCGAGCGCCCCCGCGGTGCCGATGAGCGCCACCGTGGCCAGCGGCGAGAACCCCAGGGTGAGGCAGAGCGGCACGTAGATCGTCGTGATGATGGGGAGCGTCGAGAACGACGACCCGATGCCCATCGTGACCAGCAGGCCCACGAGCAGCATCGCGAACGCCGCCATCGCCTTGTTGTCGCCGAACACCTGGGCGGTGGCCGTGACGAGGGGCTCGACCTGCCCGGAATCCTGCATCACCTGCGCGAAGCCCTGGGCGGCGATCATGATGAACCCGATCATCGCCATCATCTGGATGCCGCGGTTGAAGACCGAACCCGACTCGCCCCAACGCACCACCCCGGTGGCCAGGAACACCGCGAAGCCAACGAGCGCCCCCAGCAGCAGGGAGTCCGCCACGATCTGGATCACCAGCGCCAGCACCACGGCCACCAGCGCCACCGCGATGCGGTACCCGCTGACGGGGCCCACGGCGGGGGTGTCCTCCTCCCCCGCGACCGGCAGGTCGGCATAGGCCCGGGGCCGCCGGTAGGTGACGAAGACCGCCACGAGCAGGCCCGCCACCATGCCGAGGGCGGGGATGCCCATGGCCTGGAGGATGTTGATCCCCGTCGTGTCGAGCCCGGCCTGGGAGATGTTGCCGAGCAGGATCTCGTTGAGGAAAACGTTGCCGAAGCCGTAGGGCAGGTACATGTAGGTCGTGACGAGGCCGAACGTCAGGATGCACGCCACCGCGCGGCGGTCGATCCCGAACCGGTTGAACGCCACCAGCAGCGGGGGGATCAGCAGCGGGATGAACGCGATGTGGATCGGCACGACGTTCTGGCTCATCACCGCGGCGGCGAGCACCACGCCCAGCAGGCCCCACTTCAGCCACCGCGTGCGTCGGACGCCGGCGTCCGGACCCGCCTGCCGGGTCACCCAGCCCGCGAACGCCTGCGGCAGACCCGAGTGGGCGATCGCCACGGCGAACGCGCCGAGCACGGCGTAGCTGAGCGCGATCGATGCGCCGTTGGCGATGCCGGCCGTGAACGACTCCATGGTCGCAGCCAGCCCCAGGCCGGCCAGCAGGCCGCCGACGATGGCGCCGATGATCAGCGCCATCACGACGTGGACTCGTGCGAAGGCGAGCACGAGCATGAGCAGGACGGCGAGCACGACAGCGTTCATGCGGGGCTCCAGATTCGTAGATCGGGGCAGGGACGGAGGGGTAGGTTCACGGGCGTCCGCCCCGCGACCGGATGCGGCGCACCACCTCGGCGTACGTCTCCTCGGGCGTCGTCTCCACGCCGAGGGGGTTCCGGGTCTTGCCCAGGCCGTGGTAGTCGCTGGAGCCGGTGGCCAGGAGCCCCAGGCCGGACGCCAACGTCCGCAACGCGGCGCGGGTCTCGGCGTCGTGATCGGGGTGGTCCACCTCGACGCCGTCGAGCCGGTGCTCGTAGGCCAGCTCGGTGAGGTAGGGCGCGGGCAGGTCGGCGCGCCGGCCGCGTCCCCACGGATGGGCGAGCACGGCGACACCGCGAGCGCCGTGCACCAGGTCGATCGCGGTCGTCAACGGCGTGCTGTACCGGTCGACGTAGGCCGGCCCGCCCTCGTACAAGAACAGCTCGAACGCCTCGTCACGGCCTGACACGTACCCCTTCGCCACGAGGGCGTCGGCCAGGTGGGGCCGGCCCAGGGAGGCCCCGCCCGCCTGGGCCAGCACGTCGTCCACGGTGAGCGGCATGCCGAGCTCGGTGAGCTTCGCGACCATGGCCGGCACCCGGTCTGAACGCCCCACCCGCACCCGTGCGAGCTCGTCGAGCAGCGCATGATCGTGCGGATCGCAGCCGTAGCCCAGCAGATGGACCGACTTGCCGCCCAGCTGGGTGGACATCTCCAGGCCGCCCAGCACCTCCACGCCGACGGACTGCCCCGCCAGCTTCGCCTCGCGCAACCCGTCGAAGGTGTCGTGGTCGGTCAGCGCGATGGCGCCCAGCCCGGCCTCGGCCGCCTTGCGCACCAGCTGGGTGGGGGTGTCCGTGCCGTCGGAGACCAGCGAATGCGTGTGGAGGTCGATGCGCATGCCCCCAGTCTCCCCGATGACCGCGCGGCACCCCGCGGGGGCCCACGGCTCGGAAACCGCCCCCGCCTACACCAACAGCGTCCTGATCGTCCGCAGCGCCACCGACATCCGCGCCAGCGTCGTCTCCTCCGCCGTGATCTCGCGCAATTCGGACGCCTCGCGCTCCACGCCACCGGCGGTGGCCTCCCAGGCGGCGACGATCGCGGCGGCGTCCGCCCCGGCTCCCCCCACCCGGAGCGCGGCGCCGGTCAGGTCCGCCTGCAGGCGGGCGAGGTCGTCGCGCAGGGCGGCGCGGGCCATCGTGTCCCACCGGTCGACCCGCGGCAGCTCGTTGACCCGCTCCAGCACGAGGTCGAGCCCCAGCCGCTCGGCCACCGTGAAGTACACCCGGGCGACCAGCGCCAGGTCTCGCCCACTCTCGCGGGCCAGCTGGGCGATCGACAGGGCCAGGTGCAGGTAGCGGGCCTGGGCCACCCGGGCCGCGAGCGCGTCGGGCACGCCTGCGCCGGCGAGCGCGGCGCGCTGGGCGTCGATGTCGGCGCGCTGCCGGGGGGTGCAGACGTCCGCCAGCTGCTCCCGCAGCACCGTGACGGCCTCGGTGAGCGCCGCCGCCTCACCCTTGATGTCGAGGTCTCCACGCCGGTTGTGCAGCAGCCACCGGGTGGTGCGCTCCACCATCTGCTGCAGCTCGACGCGGATCCGCAGCTCGGTGTCCGCGGCCACCCCCAGATCGGTGAGCGCCATCTCGTCGCGGGCGACGGCGAGGATCGTCCGCGCCGCGAGCTGCGCGCGGATGATCTCGGTGACATCGGACGCCGTCTCCTCCGCCAGCCGGTGGTAGGCGCTCGGCCCCTGCGAGTTGACGAAGCGGTTCACCGTCACCATCGTCACGATCTCGCGCCGCAGCGGGTGCGCCGCCATGGCGTCGGCGTACCGCTGGCGCAGCGCGCGCGGAAAGTAGGTGACCAGCCGGTCGGCCAGGTAGGGGTCGTCCGGCAACGGGGAGGCCAGCACCAGGCCCTCGAGCCGGATCTTCGTCCAGGCGAGCAGGCTCGCCAGCTCCGGCCGGGTCAGCGCCTCGCCGTGCTGGAGGCGGCGCTCCATCTCGGCCCGGCTCGGCAGTCCCTCCAGGTCACGGTCGAGGAGGCCGTCCGCCTCGAGCCGCCGCATCCACGCCTCGTGCGCGCCGGCCATGCCCGGCCCCAGCGCCGCGACGGTCGACAGGGCGATGTTGGAGTCCACGTTGTGGGCCAGCACCAACTGCGCCACCTCGTCGGTCATGGACGCCAGCAGCTCGGCCCGCGCATCGGGGCTGAGAGCGCCGCGCGCCTCCTCCGGCTGCAGCAGGATCTTGATGTTGACCTCGTGGTCGGAGGTGTCGACCCCGGCCGAGTTGTCGATGAAATCGGTGTTGATCCGGCCGCCGGCCCGGGCGAACTCGATGCGGCCCGCCTGCGTCCACCCGAGGTTGCCGCCCTCGCCCGCCACGCGCGCCCGCACCTGACACCCGTCGAGGCGCACCGCGTCGTTGGCCTTGTCGCCGACGTCGGCAGGGGACTCGCCCGACCCCTTCACGTAGGTGCCGATGCCCCCGTTCCACAACAGATCCACCGGCGCGGCGAGCAACGCCCGGATCAGTTCGTTCGGCGTGAGCGAGCGGACGTCGTCGGCCACCCCCAGCGCAGCGCGCGCCTCGGCGCTGATCGGCACCGACTTCGCCGTCCGGGGCCACACCCCACCCCCGGGAGAGATCAACGCCGCGTCGTAGTCGGCCCACGACGAGCGCGGCAGCGCGAAGAGGCGTTCGCGCTCGGCGAAGGACGCGGCGGCGTCCGGATTCGGGTCGAGGAAGACATGGAGGTGGTTGAACGCCCCCACGAGCCGCGTGTGGGTGCTGCGCAGCATGCCGTTGCCGAACACGTCACCGGCCATGTCGCCGATGCCCACGCAGGTGAAGTCCTCGGCCTGGCAGTCCACCCCGAGCTCGAAGAAGTGCCGCTTCACCGACTCCCACGCCCCGCGGGCGGTGATGCCCATCTCCTTGTGGTCGTAGCCGACCGAGCCGCCGGAGGCGAAGGCGTCCCCCAGCCAGAAGCCGCGCTCCACCGACAGAGCGTTGGCGATGTCGGAGAACGTCGCCGTACCTTTGTCGGCCGCCACCACGAGGTAGGTGTCGTCGCCGTCGTGGCGCACCACGTCCGGCGGCGGCTCCACTTGGCCGTTGACGAGGTTGTCGGTGAGGCTCAGCAGCGAGCCGATGAAGATCTCGTAGCAGGCGACCCCCTCGGCCAGCCAGGCGGCCCGGTCGATGCGCGGATCGGGCAGGTGCTGGGGCACGAAGCCGCCCTTGGCGCCCACCGGAACGATCACGGTGTTCTTCACCATCTGGGCCTTGACGAGACCGAGCACCTCGGTGCGAAAGTCCTCGCGACGGTCCGACCACCGCAGCCCGCCGCGGGCCACCGCGCCGAACCGCAGGTGCACGCCCTGCACGCGGGGGCTGTACACGAAGATCTCGTGCGCCGGTCGCGGCTCGGGCAACAGGGCCAGCTCGCGCGGGCGGATCTTGAACGCCAGCGCCGGCCGGTCGGCCGCGAACGCGTTGGTGCGGACGATGGCCCGCAGCACGGCGACGAACATCCGCAGGATGCGGTCCTGGTCGAGCGACTCCACCGCGTCGAGGGCGTCGAGGATGCCGGCGATCTCTGCCTCGAAGTCCTCGACACGGGCCGCCTCGGTGGCGTGCTGGGCGGGGTCGAACCGCGTCTCGAAGGCGGTCACGAGGGCGCCCGCAATGTCGGGGTTGGCGTTGAGCGCGGCGGCGACGTAGACCTGGCTGTACGGGGTGCCCGCCTGCTGCAGGTAGCGGGCCATGCCGCGCAGCCACGCCACCTGCTGCCACGCCAGGCCGGCCCGCATGACCAGCTTGTTCAGCTCCCCGGCGTGGCAGACCCCGGTGTAGGACGCCTCGAACGCCTCCGCGAACCGCACGCGGTCGTCCGACCGCCAATCCTGGAGCGTCTGCCCGGCGGGAAGGGCGAAGCCGAAGTCGTAGAGGTAGACGCGGCGTCCGCGCAGGTCCCATTCATAGGGGCGCTCGTCGGTCACGTCGACGCCGAGGGCGTTGAGGTGCGGCATCACGCGCGTCAGCGACATGGGCTCCGCGGTGATGACCTTGAACCGGAGGTCGGCGGGGTCACCGGGATCATCGGGGGAATACAGCGCGAACCGCAGATCGCCGGGCGCGGCCAGCTCGTTCGCGAGGCGCAGGTCGGCCAGCGCCTGCTTGGCGGTGTACGCCGCCTCGTACGCCTCCCCGAACTCGACGCCGCGCTCCTGGGCGGGCAACTCGTCGGCGGCGTCGTTGAAGTCGTCGTCCCAGATGCGCGCGGCGTGGGCCACCTCGGCCTCCAGCGCCGCGAGGTCGACCGCCGGCTCGGGCGCCCCGTCGGGCCGCTTCACCACCAGCAGCAGGCGAGCCATCGAGCTCTCGTTGACGAGCGCCCGGAACTCGACCGATTCACCGCCCAGGCGCTCCCGCAGCAGCGCCGTGATGCGCTCGCGGATGACGGTGCGGTACCGGTCGCGCGGCACGTACACGAAGCAGGACCAGAACCGGCCGTGCGGCGCCCGCTGCACGATCAGGCGGGCACGGCGCCGCTCCTGGACGCCGGCGATCTGCCGCACCAGCGCCGCCAGGTCGGGCACCGCGTCGGCGAACCAGTGGTCCCGCGGCAGGCTGGCCATGGCGTCGCGGGCGAGTTGCCCCGAGTGGGAGTCCTCGGCCAGGCCCAGCTCCTCCCACACCCACGCCGCCTTGTCCCGCACCAGGGGGATCCGTTCGATCGGCTCGAGGTAGGCCCGGGCCGTCCACAACCCCAGGAAGCGGCGCTCGCCGACGAGCACGCCCTCGCGGCTGTAGGTGCGCACGGCCACGTAGTCGAGGTGGTCGAGGCGGTGCACCGGAGAGGGCCGGGAGTCCTTGGTGACGACGAGGATCTCGGGTCCCTCGGTGATCTGGGTGGCGTGGAAGGCGTCGGGCGCTTCGCCCCGCAGGATGCCCAGCCCACTGCCGGGGACGGGGGTGAACGTGTCGCCGTCCACCGTGTAGTCGCGCGCCCCGAGGAACTCGAAGTGGTCGTCCGCCAACCATCGCAGCAGCTCGGTGACCCGCCGCACCCAGGCCACACCGACAGGCTGGGGCGTGTCCTCCAACCGGGCCACCGCCTCCGCCAGCCGGGTCGCCATGGCGTCGGTGTCGGCATGGACCACCCGGGAGGCGGCGAGCCCGACGTGCAGCCGCTCGACCAACCCGGGGAGGAGCTCGTCGGCCGCCGAGCCGAGGGGCGGGTAGGCCTCCACGGTCAGCCAGGACTCCGGGCGGGATCCGGCCCCGCCCACCGCGCGGAGCTCACCGGCGTCGTCGCGGCGCACGGCCAGGATCGGGTGGTGGATCGATCGGATCGTCCAGTCCGCATCGGCGAGCACGGCCGTCACGGTGTCGACCAGGAAGGGACGGTCGTCGGTCACCACCTGCACCACCGTCGAGCCGCCCGCCGACCAGCCGTCGCGCGACTCCAGCGGGGTGAAGGCTGCCACCAGGTCCTCCTCGGGTCCCCGGCGGGAGCCGGCCTCCGCCTGCGCGGCGAGCAGGCGTCCGGCCACCTCCGCCGCGCCGCCCGGGGGCGTGTCGGCACCCGCGAGCCACGCGCTGGCGAGCGCGGCGGGACGGGGCCGAGCACCGTCCCCCGCGAGCACCGCAGCCCGCGAGAAGATTTCGGCCACTGCGGCCTCGACGTGGGAAAACTTCTCGCCGACATTCATTCTGGCGCGCCTCCTTGCGTGTCCCGACCCGATGAGCCTACCGCGTCGCGGCGGCTGCGGCGGCGCGACGCCCCCGCGTTCGCGGCGCTCCCGCTTGTGCTCGGGGTGGGCGACCCGGTAGGCAGAGGGGCATGAAGCTGTCCGCACGCCAGACCTACCCCGCCACCCCCGCCGAGGTGCACGCGATGCTCACCGACGAGGCGTTCCTCACGCAGATGGCCACCGAGGCCGGTGCGGTCGAGCAGCGCGTCGTCGCCACGGCGGCACGCACGGCCGTGGAGGTGGCCGTCCCCTCACCCGCCGAGGTCAGGACCTTCCTCGGCCCCCACCTGACGCTGGTGCTGGACACGGCCTACGGCGACGCGGACGCCGACGGCGCGCGCAGCGGTCAGCTGACGATCACCGTGCCGGGCGCGCCCGTCACCGCAGGGGCCGCGTTCCGGCTCGTCCCGACCGCGTCGGGCACCCAACTCACCTACGACGGCGACCTCACCGTCAACGTGCCGCTGATGGGCCGCTCCATCGAGAAGAAGGCCGCCCCGGAGATCCTGGACGCCCTCGCCGCGCAGGAGCGCGCCGGGCAGCGCTGGCTGCAGGGGCGCTGAGCCGCGCGGCGGCGTCCGCTCAGCCCATGTGGGGGTAGGACGTCGCCGTCGGGGCGTCGAAGGTCTCCTTGATCGCCCGCGGGCTGGCCCAGCGGATGAGGTTCCACATCGAGCCGGCCTTGTCGTTGGTGCCGGACGCCCGGGCCCCGCCGAACGGCTGCTGGCCCACGACCGCGCCCGTGGGCTTGTCGTTGACGTAGAAGTTGCCCGCCGTGAAGCGCAGGCGTCGCGACGCCAGCTCGATGGCCCCCCGGTCGGTGGCCAGGACGGCCCCGGTGAGCGCGTAGGCGCTGGCGCCGTCCACGAGGTCGAGCACGGCTTCGAAGTCGTCGTCGTCGTAGACGTACACCCCCAGGATCGGTCCGAAGTACTCGGTGACGAAGATGTCGGCGTCCGGATCGGTGGAGGTCACGATGGTCGGGCGGACGAACCAGCCCACCGAATCGTCGTAGGTGCCGCCGGCGACGACCTCCATGCCCTGGTCAGCGTGGCAGGCGTCGATGACCTTGCTGAGCTTGCGGAAGGCCCGCTCGTCGATCACGGCGCTGGTGAAGTTGGTCAGATCGCGGACGTCGCCGACGGCGAGGGCGTCGGTCTGGGCGACGAGGTCGTCCTTGATGGTCTGCCACAGGCTCTTCGCGATGTAGGCACGCGACGCGGCGGAGCACTTCTGGCCGGAGTACTCGAACGCGCCCCGGATCAGGGCGGTCACGGTGACCTTCGGGTCGGCCGACGGGTGGGCGAGGATGAAGTCCTTGCCACCGGTCTCCCCCACCAGACGCGGGTAGCTGCGGTACTGCGCGATGTTCGCGCCCACCTCCTGCCACAGCCCCTGGAACACCGCCGTGGAGCCGGTGAAGTGGATGCCGGCCAAGTTCGAATCGGCCAGGACGACCTCGGACACGTCCTGGCCGTGGCCCGGCAGCATGTTGATGACCCCGGCCGGCAGACCCGCCTTCTGGAGCACCTCCACCAGGAAGTGGGCGGCGAACGTCTGCGTGAGCGCCGGCTTCCAGACGACGGTGTTGCCCATGAGGGCGGCCGAGGTGGGCAGGTTGCCGGCGATGGCGGTGAAGTTGAACGGGGTGATCGCGTAGACGAAGCCCTCCAGCGAGCGGTACTCCATCCGGTTCCACACGCCCGGGGAGTTCTCGGGCTGGTCGGCCATGATCTGCTGGGCGAAGTGCACGTTGAACCGCAGGAAGTCGATGAGCTCGCAGGCGGAGTCGATCTCGGCCTGCTGGACGGTCTTGCCCTGGCCGAGCATCGTGGCGGCGTTCATGGTCGCGCGGTACGGCCCGGCGATCAGCTCGGCGGCGCGCAGGAAGATCGCGGCCTTCTCGTCGAACGGCAGCGCCTCCCAGGCGGGCGCGGCGGCGAGGGCGGCGTCGATCGCCGCGCGGGCGTCCGCCTGCGTCGCGCAGCGGACGGTGCCGAGCACGTGGGCGTGGTCGGACGGCATGCACACCGCGAGCTCCTCGCCCGAGCCCGGACGCCGCTCCCCGCCGATCCAGGCGTCGAGGGCGACGGGCGGTGCCGCGGCCAGTTCCGCGAGGCGCACCTCGAGGGCCGCGCGCTCGGCCGATCCGGGCGCGTAGGTCAGCACGGGCTCGTTGACGGGCAGGGGAACTCGGGTCACGGCGTCCATGGCCCCATGGTACGGCTCACCCGCGTCGAGCTCCCAGCGAGATCCTGCCCAGGGCGGAGATTCGCGCGTCTGGCGGCGCCCTGACGCCAAATCAGCCCGTCTTGGCCGCCTGTTCGCGACGCTTCTTCGCCGCCTCGACCGATGCCTTGAGCGCTGCCACCAGGTCGACCACGTCGCCGCCCCCGGCCTCGACCTCGGCCGCCTCGGGCGCCGGGGCGTCCCCGAGCTTGGCCGCGACGACCTGCTCCAGCGCCTCGCGGTAGGAGTCGGTGAAGGTGTCCGGCTCGTACGGGGCGGTCAGCTGGTCGATGAACATCTTCGCCATGTCGACCTCGCCCTTGGACGCCTTGATCTCGCTGTCCGGCGCGGCGAACGCCCCGTCACGCAGTTCGTCGGGCCACAGCAGGGTCTGCATGACGAGCAGGTCGTCGGTGGCGCGGATCAGCGCGAGCGACTCGCGCGAGCGCAGCGCCACCTTGACCAGGGCGACCTTCTTGGCCTTCCGCAGTGCCTCGCGCAGCAGCACGTACGGCTTGGCCCCGGGGCCCTCGGCCTCCAGGAAGTACGACTTGTTGTGGGCGGTCGGGTCGATCTCGCCGTCCTCGACGAACTGGACGATCTCGACCTGCTTGGCCGTCGGCAACGGCAGGTCCTCGAAGTCGGACGCCTCCAGGATCACCATGCGCCCGTCGGCGGTCTCGTAGCCCTTCGCGATCTCGGAGTAGGGCACCTCCTCCCCGCAGACCTCGCAGACGCGCTTGTACTTGATGCGGCCGCCGTCGGCGGGGTGCACCTGACGGAACGTGACGTCCTTCTCCTCCGTCGCGGAGTACAGCTTGACCGGGATCGTGACCAGGCCGAAGCTGACCGCGCCCTTCCACAGGCTTCTGGGCATGGTGCCTAGTGTGACAGGCGTTCCCACTCGGTGGAACTGTGCCAGAGCAGGTCGACGTCGGCCAGCAGCGGACGGGTCGCCTCGGCGTCCCAGGCGTCCGGCAGGTTCAACCCCGCCACCTGGTCGCGCACCGACGCCGCGAGCGCCGCGCCGTCGGCGTCGTCGGTGAAAAGGCTGGTGACACGTCCGTAGCCCGTGGGCGGCAGGGTGACGGCGCCGAAGTCGGCTTCGGCGTCGGCGCTGTCGTCGACCGTCAGGTCGGTGGTGTCGCACACCGCGACGATGCGGACGCCGTGGTGCAGCAGACCGTTCAGAGCCGCGATCTCCAGCAGCGTCAGGTCGGCGTCCTCGTCGTCACCGCGGGCGATGCCGAAGGTGCGCAGGAACCCCGGCGTCGCGGCGAACCCGCGTCCCGCGCGGTCGTCGCCGGACGCCCAGGCGGCGAGGTCGGCGGGGGCCAGGGGCACGAAGACGAGCATGGCCCCCAGCATGACACGCGGTTGCGCCGGACGCGGCGTACCGTTCCGGGCATGGGGTCCGTCACGCGTCCGCTGCACCCGGCACTGCGCCCGTACGTCGCCAGCTGCGTGGGGTACGACTACCGGCTGCCCACCGACGCCGTGCACCACGGCGTGCCGTCCCCGGCCCTCACCGCCATCATCGCCTTCGACGCACCGCTGGACTGCGGGTGGGTGGGCGAGACGGCGTCCGGCCGGTTCTGGACGCTGGCGGCGGGCCTGCACACCCGGCCGTCGCTCATTCGCACCCACGGCAGCCAGGTCGGGTTGCAGCTCGGGCTCACCCCCCGCGGATCGCGCGCGCTGCTCGGCGTCCCCGCTGCGCCACTCGCCTCGGCCTTGGTGCCCGGTGACGAGCTCGGCGCCGCCCTGCCGCGGTGCCTGCACGAACGGCTGGCTCCGCTGGGCTGGGCGCAACGATTCACGGTGCTGGAGGAGCACCTGCTGGGACGCCTCGGGCGCGCCGGACGGGCGGCGCATCCGGTGGCCGAACAGGGGTGGCGGCGGCTGACCGGTGCGCCGCGTCGGGTCGAGGAGGTGGCGGGCGAGCTGGGCATCAGCCGCCGCCACCTGCGGAACCTGTTCGTGGCGGAGTTCGGCCTCAGCCCCAAGGAGGTGGCCCAGGTCGCCCGCTTCGACCGGGCGCGGACGCTGGCGGCCCGCGGCGTCCCGTTGGCCCAGACCGCGGCGGCGGCCGGCTACGCCGATCAACCCCACCTGACCCGCGAGTGGCGGCGGTTCGCCGGGTTGACGCCTACGGCGACGCTGGCGGAGTTCCCGATCGTGCAAGACCCCCTCGTCGAGTGAGGGCACAGTGAACCCCATGACGACACCACAGCTCTACGCCTGCCTGAAGTACCGCGACGCGGACGCGGCCCTAGCCTTCCTCCGGGCGCTCGGATTCTCCGAACGCCTCGTCGTGCGCGACGACACCAACCCCGCCGTCGTCCACCACGCCCAGCTCCAGTGGCGCGACACGGGTGGCGTCATGCTCGGCTCCGCCGGCGCCGGGGCCGACTGGATGACGCCGGGCAGCACCACGGTCAACCTGGTCGTGGCCGAGGACGCCGACGTGGACGCCGTGCTGGCTGCGGGGATGGCGGCCGGCGGTCGCGTGCTCAGCGCGCCGGACGCCGCACCGCACGGTGGCCGCAACGCAGCCCTGGCCGATCCCGAGGGCAACGCCTGGAACCTCGACAGCTACCCCGGGGTCTGACTTCCGGGCCCGCAAACCGGCGAACGCCCCGGTCCAGGTGGACCGGGGCGTTCGGGTGAGCAGTGGTGCCGCGCCGGCTCGGTGCGGCTCGTCGGCTCAGCTTCAGGAGGAGGCCTTCTCCTGCTCGTCGGCGTCGCGGGAGGCCTGCTTGCCCGCCGTGCGCAGCGCATCGGTCACCGTGCGGATGTTGCTCGTCAGCCGCCCGTTCCAGTCGTTGCGGAACCGCTGCGCGTCGTTGCCAACCCACTTCACGGAGTTGAGCTGCTTGGTGATCGCCTTGGCGGCGTTGTCGATCTCGTCCGCCTTGCTGAGCATCAGCTTCGACAGCGCACGAACGCCAGCAATGTCCATTCCGACCATGCCCGACATGGTGTCTCCCTTCGTCTGTCGGCCCCCGCAGGAGCCTCTGGTTCTGTATCTCGATCGCGACCCGGTGTCGCTTCGATGAATTCAACCTACGAGGGGTTCGCCGATCGCGCCATGGGGAGCACTCCCCCGGCCAGCGACCGCTCAGTTCCGGCCGCGCACCTGGCCCCAGAGACGACGCCGGTCCCGCCAGGCACCGGTGGACCACAGGGCCCAGAGGACGAGCAGCGGTTGGAAGAACAACCGGATGAGACGCGCCTGGTCGGTGTCGAGGCCGAAGCCGTCCGTCTGCGTCACGTACTGGGAGATGTTGCCGGGGAAGACTGCGACGAAGAAGACGGCCACGATCCAGCCGAGCGCTGGCCGGAAGCGCCGGGGCGCGAGCACGAGGGCGACACCGAGGAGGATCTCGACCACGCCCGACGCCACGACCACGAAATCGGGATCGAGCGGGAGCCACGGCGGGACCTGCGCCTGGAACTCCTGCCGCAGGTGTGTCAGGTGCCCAATCCCGGCATTCAGCAGCGACAGGCCGAGCGCCCATCGGCCGATGTGGCGCAGGACCTCGCCCACGCCCCGACGAGCCGGGGGCGCGTCACCCCGGGCCGGGACGGCTCCCCCACGGGCGGGGCGGCCTGTGCCCTCGGACACGGGAGGGCCCGGGCTGGCGGCAGTAAGGTCGGCGTCCGAGGCCCCACCTGGCGCGGAATGCGATGTTGACATGGGCGCCATTGTGGCGCACAGACCAAGCGGGCCCGCGGGCAGACGTGCGCGGGCGACGGCGTCCACCTGGCCGAGCAAGGGAGGCCGCCCCCCTGCCGTTCGGACGTCCTCCCTGCCGTTAGGCACGCTTCCCTGACCGGAACGCAGCGCCCTAGCGCTGCAACGTCAGGGTCGTAGGAATCGAACAGGGGGGCGGCTGCAACGACAGGGAGGCAGCGTCAACGGCAGGGAGGTCGCGTCAACGCCAGGGAGGCGGCCTTGCCACTGCAAGCCGGACGCGGGCGGCACGGCCCCGTCCGGGAGCCACCACCCCGGCCCGGCTCAGTCCGGCACCGCGACCTGACCCAGCTCGGTGCGGCCCAGGGCGACGAGGAAGCCGCGACCCGCCGGGAACTGGGAGCTGCGCGCCCGCATGGGGAAGTCGGTGCGGTAGACGAGTTGACCATCCCCGGAGTCGGGCTGCAGGGCGAGGCCGCGCCGCGACACCTTCACCGCCGCCATCAGCCCGTAGCTGCCGCCCAGGGCCGACACCTCCCCCTCGCTCACCACGAACACGTCGTTGGCCAGCGCCAGCGCCACCAACTCCGACAGCGTGGACTCGGCGTCGGAGTTCGCCAGCTCGTCCACCGCCTCGAGCACGAGCACCAGCTTCAGCGGCGACCCTGCGCCGGACGCCTCCAGCTCGCGCAGGTCGTCCATCAGCTGGGTGGCCATCTCCTCGACCTTCTCGGTCCCGACCGCCGCGTGCGTCCAGTTCTCGCCCTGCGCGAGGCCGACGCGGCGCCCGGTGAGCAGCACCGTCCGCCAGGCGGGATCGCGCCGCCGCAGGGCCCGCACCAGCGACCGGACCGCCGTCGTGCGCCCCGATCCGGGCGGACCCGACACGATGAACGAGCCGGTGGGTTCGAACGTCCAGGTGCCCAGGTCGTCGCTGCGCACGCCCAGGACGGGACGGCCGTCCTCCTCGGCCGGGAGCTCGCCGAACCACACCTGCTCCGGCAGCCGCCGGATCGCCGGTGCCGGCGTCACGCCCGCGCGCTCCATGGACACCCGGAACCCGCGGGCCGCCTCGGCCTGGGCCACCACGTCGGGACTGTCCCCCAGCAACGCGACTTGGATCTCCCGGTCGGCGTAGATGCCCCGCCCCGGGGGCGAGTCGGGCGTGAGGATGTCGTGGGGGACGCCGACGAAGCCGTAGTCGTTCACGTCGGCCATCCGCAGCACGACGCGGCTCTGGATCGCCGCGGCCAGCGCGGTCGGCACCGAGTTGAGCCGGTCGGCAGTCACGAGCAGGTGGACGCCCAACGGCCGGCCGTCCCCGGCCACCTGGATCAGCGTGTCGAACACCCATGCGTTGCTGGACACCTCGTAGGCGTTGCGCATCGCGCCGACGTTGTCGAGCAGCACCAGGATGCGCGGCTCCTCGGGGGCGTCCGCCAGGCGGCGGTACTCCGTGATGGTCGAGGCGTTCACCGCCGCGAACCGCGCCGCGCGGTCCTCGCACACGTCCCGCAGCCAGGTGACGAGGCGCTGCACCCGCTCCTCGTCGGAGCCGACGATGATGCTGCCCACGTGTGGCAGGTCCTCCAGCATCGCCAGGCCGCGCGAACCGAAGTCGAGCCCGTAGACGTGGCAGGGCCCACCCCGCACGGTGTATCCCGCCGCGATGGCCAGCGTCCGCAGCAGCGTCGACTTGCCGGAGCCCGACGCCCCGAACACCGCCATGTTGCCCTCCACGTCGGGGTGGAAGGCGATCGTCGGCTGGGCCTGGGCGTCCGCGTCGTCGGCGATGCCGAACACCAGGGCGTCGTCCCGGCGCCGGCTCGGCAGGGAGCCCAGCGCGTAGTGCGGCAGCAGATCGGGCAGCCACGGCTTGCGGGGCGCCGGCAGCTCGGCGCGCTCGTGGGCAGCGGTGATGGTGTCGACGATGCGCGCGATGTCGTTGGGCCCCAGGTCGTGGGTGCCCGGCTCGTCGAGGGGTTCGTCCGCGCTGAACGGCCGCTCCCACGGCACGGACCGGGAGAACCCCAGCTCACGCACCGCGATGTCGGGGGCCGCGACCACCTGGCCGGTGTGCCCACCCACGTAGCCGGTCTGGAACGTGATGAAGCGGCCCGGCCCTGTCTTCGAGATGGCCCGGCCGGGGGTGTCCTGGTCGAAGTAGGCGGCATTGGGGATGCCGAGGACGTCGGTGGAGTCGTCGATGTCCGCCACCCGCAGCGCCACGCGCAGGTTGGTGTTGGCCAGCAGGTTGCCCTTGATGACGCCCGCGGGGCGCTGCGTCGCGAGAATCAGGTGCAACCCCAGGGAGCGCCCCCGCTGGGCCACGTTGACGACGCCGTCCACGAAATCGGGCACCTCCTGCACCAGCGCGGCGAACTCGTCGACGATGATCACCAGGCTGGGCGGGGCCGCCGCCGGGTGGGTCTTCTCGAGGGTGACCAGATCCTTCGCCGCGTACCGGTGCAGCACCTCCTCGCGGTGGCGCAGCTCAGCGGCCAGCGAGGTGAGCGCCCGGCGGACGCCGTTGGAGTTCAGGTCGGTCACCAACCCCACGGTGTGCGGCAGGTCGTTGCACTCGGCGAAGGCCGAGCCGCCCTTGTAGTCCACGAGCAGGAACGTCAGTCGCTCGGGGCTGTTGGACGCCGCCATGCCCAGGATCCACGTCTGCAGCAGCTCCGACTTGCCCGAACCGGTGGTGCCGCCCACCAGGGCGTGCGGCCCGTCGGCGCGCAGGTCGAGCTGGTGCAACCCGCCGGCGTTGACGCCGAGCGTGGCCCGCAGCTGCGCTGGCTTGCGCGGCAGGACGGCGGGGGCGTACGGCCCCGAGAACACCGACCGGTTCTCCAGCCACCGCTCGACGACGAACGACGGTTCGTCCCCCAGACCGGTGCCGACCAAGTTCAGCCACGCCGTGCTGCGCGGCAGGTCGGAGCTGTCCTCCGACAGCCCCGTGATGTCCTCCACCGGCGCCAGCCCCCGCGCGAAGGACGCGGCGGCGTCCGCCTCGACGGTCTCCAGCCGCACCGGCGCCACCAGGTCCCCGGTCCGCAGGTAGCCGACGTCGCCGCTCGGGGCGTCGGTGACGTCCACGAACGTCCGGCACGCCGCCGGCAGCTGCGCGACCTCGGGCGCGACCCACACCACGTGGACGCCCTGCTGCCACCCCTTCTCGGCGAGCTCGGTCAACCGGGCGAACTCCACGGGGGCGTCGTGCTCGACGACGAGCACGAACACCGGCGTCTTGATCGCGACCGAGCGGAGGTTCTTGTCGGTCGCCCGGCCGGCGGCGAGCTCGGTCAGGGCCGACACGAGCTGCGTGGCCCCGCCGTCGGTGGCCGCCAGGTGGGGAACGTCGACCGGGCTGCGCGGGCCGTCGGTGTGCGGCAGCCACTTCAGCCAGTCCCAGTCGGGCGCGGTGCGCGCCGACGCCACCACGCCGATCGCCAGTTCCTCCGGGGAGTGCAGCGCCGCGGCCTGGACGACGAGCGCGCGGGCCAGCGCCGCCGCGACCGGCCGGGGGCCGGCGACGCCGACGCCGCCTTCCTGGGCGGGCTGGACGATGACCGGCACGTCGTGGACCTCGCGCACCGGTTCGAGCGCCGCGCCCAGCTCGTTGAACAGCTCGCGCGGCGCCTTCTTCGCGCTCGGCATCTCGATGACGCTGCGGTGCGGCACCGTCCCTGTACCCACGCGCAGTTCGGCCCAGCCGGGTGAGTCGGTCCGGCGCGACCACAGCAGCGGGCTGCGGTCGGACGCCGCCGCGACGCATTCGCCGGCCGAGGGATTCTCCAGCCGCCGGCTCATGATCTCGCGCTGGTTCGCCTGCCCGACGTCGTGACGCAGGGTGGCGATGTCGAAGCGGAAGAGCCGCAGCGCCTCCCGGTGGTCCCGCCGCCCGGAGGCGCGCGTCTCCAGCCAGTGCGCGATCATCATCAGCGGCATCATCATGATGAAGATGACGGTGATCCACGTCTGGGTCACGGCGAAGAGCACGGCACCCATCAGCAGCGGCACGAGCACCATCGCGAGGGGGAAGTGGTCCGGACGCGGCCGCTCGGGTGGCTCGGGGGCCTCGAACTTGTCCCCCGGAAAGATCTTCACCAGGCGCGGGGAGCGGATGAACGGCACGGCGCTGCCCTCGGCCCGCCCCTCGGCTGCCTCGTTGCGCAGCAGGCGCACCACGAAGTCGGTGTCGCCGACGCTCACCCGATCACCCGTGCGCAGGTGTTCCCGGACGGCGGGGGCGTCGTTGACGGCCATGCCGTTCGCCGAGCCGAGATCGGCGACCTCGACGACGTCGCTGACGTTCAGCCGCACGTGCTGGCGTGACACCATCGGGTCCGACAACCGCACCTGGCAGCCCCGTCCGCGACCCACGACGTTGGATCCGGTGTGGAGCGGGTGGTCGCGGCCGGCGTCCGGCCCCGCCACCACCCGGAGCACCGCCGCCGGCGCGCTGCGCTCGGCGACGAACTGGTCCCCCGCCCGGGTCAGCGACACCCGTTGGCCGGAAAGCAGGCCACTGTCGACGATGGGCAGGCTCGGGTCGAGGCCACGCCCCCGGGCACCGCCCAGCGAGAGCGTCAGGTCCGCGGGTGGCACGGCACCCTCGGGGGTCGCCGGATCGGCCACGGCCAGGAACTCGGCGACATCGTGCACCGTGGCGGTGCTGTCGCAGGTGAGGGCCACGTCGACGGGGTCGGTGGTGCCGCGGTCGAGCTGCAGGCGGAGCTTCACGGACGCCTCCCGGTGGGCGGGGTCTCAGGGGCAGGAGCGGACGGGGACGTGCGAACGCGGCGGGCCCGCGCCTCCTGGGCGAGCGGGACGAGCGAGCGGGGGTTGAGCGCGGTGGCCCACCGGCGCCACCAGGGCAGCCCGGCCACGGCGGCGGCGCGGGAGGCCATCACATCCTCCCAGTAGCCCGCCGTCGCGTCGGCGTCCGGTTCGGCCGAGCCGAACACGACCCGGTCCGCACCCTGCGCCAGGGCGACGGCCTCCGGCGAGCCCACGGCGCTGGCTTGCTGCAGCCGCGTGGCCTGCGCCGGCACGGTGGCGCCGAGATCGCGCGCCCGGTCGACGTACTCCATCCAGCCGCCGACGACGCGGGTCGACTCGGCGCCCCGGGTGCGGCGGCGGTGCCGCCGCCAGGCCTTCAACCCGAGGACGGCGATCGCGAACGCCAGGATCACCGCGAGCGGTGGCCCGACGACCCGGAGCACCGCGACGACCAACCCGAGCCAGTCGTAGGGCAGGTCGGGTCGCTCCAGCAGGTCGCCCGGCGCGCCGGTGTTGAACAGCGAGTCGAACGAACCGGGCGGCTGCACCGGCGCCGGCGGCGGCACGTTGACGGCCGGGCTCTGGTCGGTGGTGCGGGGCGGTGTGGTGTTCGGCTGCTTGTCGCGGCTCGGCGTGAACGTCTCGGTGGGTACCGTCACCCAGCCGCGGCCGGCGAGGCTGACCTCCACCCACGCGCGGACGTCGCGGCCGCGGATGATCTCGTCCTCGCCCACCGCGCCGCCCAGCACGACGCGGGCGGGGTAGCCCAGGGCGTTGAGCATGAGGGCGTAGCTGGCGGCGTAGTGCTCGTCGCTGCCCACCAACTCGGTGGTGAAGGTGCCGAGCCGCCCGAGCCCGTGGCCCGGCAGGTACTGCTGCTCCCCCGCCCGGGTGCCGTTGCTCCAGAAGCCGTCGGTGCGCAGCACCCGGGCGATCTCGGTGGCCCGAGACCAGGGGTCGCCGGCGGCCGCCCCGATCCGGTCCGCCGCCGGGGCCATCGCGTCGGTGAAGGCCGGTGGGACGACGACGGGCCCCTCGGGGGCGGGCAGGCCGTCCAGATCGGTGGGCAGGGCGACCGACGTGACCGAGATCTCGTCGCCCTCCTTCAACCGGTCGGGCACGACCCCCTGGCCGGTGCCGATGTTGTAGCGCACCGAGGCCCGGTGGTCGCGCGCGTTCTCTCCGGCGAACTGGATGTCGGTGGCCGGGCCGGCGGCGGGCAGCCACACGTTGAGGTCGCTCGTGGCGGCGTACCCGGCCAGCACCGTGATGAGCACGGTGTTCGTCGGCCGGTCCGGTGCGCCCGGGATCACCGAGCCGATGCGACGGAACCCGCTGCGCGGGTCGCCCGGCGCGCCGCCCGAGGCGCTCCACACCGTGCCGGCGTAGTCGTCCAGCACCGCCATGCGCACCAGCGAGCCCGGCGCCGCACCCGCCACCCGGAGCAGCGGCTCGTCGTACAGGCGCTGCCCGTCGGAGGAATACTTGCGGAAGCCGGCGAGCGGGGAGGGGAACTTCTCGACGTCCAACGGCGGCTGCACGTAGGTCCGCAGCACCACGCGCGGCGTCTGGTGCGGCCCGGGCAGCAGCGCCGCGACGCCGACGCCACCGGCGACCGCCACCGCCAGCAGCAGCGCCGCGCTCACCCACCGGGTGGTGCGCGCCATGCCGGTGCTGGCCAACGTGCGGCGCCGGCGCTCGCGCACGACGAGCCAGGCGAAGCCGAGCACGGTCGCGCCCACGCCCACGAGGCCGCGGTTCGCGCCCTCGAACGTGCCGACGAGAATGACCAGTGCCAGCAGGGCGACCGGCACCACCAGCGCGGCCCCGGGGGCGCTGGAACGCCGCGCCAGCAGATACCCGGCCACGCCGGCAACCAGCCCGCTCACCCACACCAGCACGACGTACGGCCCGTCGCCAGCCACGGGCGGCACCGTGGTGAGCAGGTCCTTCCAGCCGGTGACAGGCAGCGTGGTCAGGCCGGCGATCGTGGCCGGTGACGGCAGGACGCCGGCCACCAGATCCTCACGCAGCGCCACCGCCCCACCCAGCAGGTAGTTCGTGACCAGGGCCAGGCCGAACGCGACGGGCCACGGCCACCGCAGCCGGTTCGTGAGGTGGGCGAGGGCGGTGCCGAGCAGCAACGCGAGCGCGGCGACGGCGAGGTAGCGGCCCGAGCTGAACGTGGTGGCCAGCCCCAGGAAGGCGACGAGCCCCAGGGCGAGGCCGAACGCGGCGTCCACGAGGTCGTCCACGCCGGGCCGCAACAGCGTGAGCGTCTGCGACAGGGTGCGGCCGGACGTCGTGCTCGCGGCCGCACGCTCGCCGCCCGGGCGGATGACCTGCATCACTGTGTCACCCCGCCCAGCAGGACGAGCGGCAGGTCGGCCAGGTCGGCCAGGGTCACGACCGTGATGCCACCGGTGTCGCGCAGGGCCGGCTCCGCGGCGGCGTCCACCCGGACGACGACCATGCGCACCTCGGGCGCCAGGTGGGCCCGGGCGCGCTGCAGCGTCTCGAAGGGGGTGTGGGGGCCGGTGACGAGGACGACGGCGCTGACGTCGGGCGCGAGGGTGTTGAGCCGTGCGGTGGACGCCTGGAGCGTGGGCAGGCCGAAGTCGGCTCGGCTGTAGGTGTCGAGGGCGAGGTGGGGCGCCGGCGCGATGGCGGCGTGCTCGCCGCACACCACGGTGGTGTCCATCTCGTCGGCCAGCGCGCGGAGCGTCACGGACGCGCCGACCGACAGTGCGATCTCGAACTCCTCGGGGTCGGCGTAGGACGCCTCGGCGACGTCCACGACGATGGCGAGATGGGTGCGCCGCGTGTCGAGGAACTGGCGGACGAGGAAGGCGCTCGTTCCGGTCGCTCCGGAACGCTTCGCCGAGCTCCGCCAGTGGATGTAGCGGCGGTCGTCGCCCGGCACGTACTCGCGCAGGGTGTGGAAGGCGAGGTCGCTCATCGAGACGTCATTGGTGGTCTGGCCCTCGAGGTCGCGCAGCAGCCCGGCACCCAGCGAACCGAGCGCCACCGTGCGGGGGTGGACGAACAGCTCGATCCGCTCCGTCCACGCCAGCTCGCGGCGCAGAAGGCCGAAGGGGTCACCACGCTGGGTGCGGACGGGCCCGACGTCGATCACCCCGCGGCGCGAGGTGGGGATGACGACGAGGTCGTCGAACGCGCCACCGGGCCGCAGCGCCGGCAGGGTGAACCGGGCCGCGGACAGGCCGACCGGCACCTCGAGTCCGACGGGCAGCAGCGGCGTCCGGGCGACGTTCACCACGTGCAGGCGCCCGGCGGCCGACTCCCCCACCCCGAGCCGCACGGGGTCGAGCTCGAAACCGACCTCCAGCTGGGTGCGTCCGAGGGTGAACAGCACCGCCAGGCCGAGCAGGACGAGCAGGCTCGCGCCGAGGATGCGGAACTCCTGCCAGCCCAGCGCCCACCCCGCCACCAGGGCCCCGACGCCGAGGGCCAGGCAGGCCCAGCCCAGGCCCGACACGATCGTCAGGCCGCGGCGCAGCGCGGCGACCCCCGGCCGGGCGGCCTCGGCCGCGCGCGTGGCGCCCGTCGCGACGCGACGGGCCAGGGGCGCGAGCCGGGGCGGCAGGAGTGTGGCGGGCACGGGCTTCCTCAGTGGACGCGGTCGGCCGGGGCGGCGACGGCGGCGAACAGGTCGTCGATGACGCTCTCCGGGCTCACCCCGGAGAACTGCGCCTCGGCGTTCAGCAGGAGGCGGTGGCTCATGATCGGCACCGCCAGGTCGGCGATGTCGTCGGGGATGACGTAAGAGCGTCCCTGCGAGAGCGCCCACGTCTTCGCCGCGCGGACGTAGGCCAGGCAGCCGCGCACCGAGATGCCGAGTTTCACGTGGGTGTGGCGGCGGGACTCCTCCGCCAGGTGCCCGACGTAGGCGAGGATCGCCTCCTCCACGTGCACCTGGTTGGCGAACGCGGCCATCTGCGACACGGCGTTGGCGGCGATGACCGGCGCGACGTCGGCCGCCCTGTCACGGTTCGCGGCCTGGGCGAGCAGCTCCACGGTGACGTCGAGATCGGGGTAGCCGACCGAGCTCTTCATGAGGAAACGGTCCAGCTGCGCCTCGGGCAGCCGGTAGGTGCCGGCCTGCTCGATCGGGTTCTGCGTCGCGATCACCATGAACGGACGCCCCACGGCGTGGGTCTCTCCGTCGACGCTGACCCGGGACTCCTCCATCACCTCCAGCAGCGCCGACTGCGTCTTCGGCGAAGCGCGGTTGATCTCGTCGGCCAGCACGATGGTGGCGAACACCGGCCCCTGGTGGAACTCGAAGGTTTGTTCCTTCTGGTCGTACACCGTGACGCCAATGAGGTCACTCGGCAGCAGGTCGGGGGTGAACTGGATGCGGGTGTGCGTCCCGTCCACGGTCGCGGCGAGCGACTTGGCGAGCACCGTCTTGCCCGTGCCCGGGTTGTCCTCGAGCAACAGGTGCCCCTCGGACAGCAGACACGTCACGGCGAGCCGGATGACCCGTTCCTTGCCGCGGATCGCCACGCCCACGTTGCCGACCAGCTGGTCGAACGTCTGCGCGAACCACGTCGCCTGCTCGGCGGTGATGCTCATGAGTCCTCACTCCGTCTCCTCGATCAAGATTTACCACTTGACGCTGCCGATGACGCCGCCGCAGTTTGCGTAGACGTAGGTGTCGTAACCCGTGTACGGCGCGGGGGTACCGTCGTAGTTCCCCGTGAAGGTGTATCGCCAGCCAGTTCCCCCGCTGGCCAGATAGATGTGGCACTGATAGCTCTGGCCCTCGAACCCCGTCGTGGTGATGCCGATCCTCCGGCAGCCGCCTCCTAGGTAGTACCCGTTCGGGCACCCGTCAGGGAAGCCGACGTCAGGGCCCTGCCACACCCGGACCGTCTTGGGCGGGGGCGGAGGCGACCCGGTCGTGACCCGCTGCGTGACGGTGCGCGACTCGCGTCCGCCGGCGGGGTCGGACAGCGTCGCGGTCACCGTCACGGTGCGGTCGTACCCGACCTCGCGGGAGCCGACGCCGGCCCGCAGCGACCCGGCGCCCTGATCGCGCGCCGAGCCCCCCGCGTCGTCGGAGACGGTGAGCACGGCGGTGCGTCCGTTCCCGCTGCCGGTGGCCGACCAGGTGACGGTGTTGCCGCTGGCGCTGGCCTGCAGCGTGGGGGCACCGAGGGGGCCGTACGGCGTCGCCGAGACCGGGGCCGACTGGCTGCAGGCGTTGTTCTCGTTGCAGACCTTCAGGTACATCGAGTAGCCGGTGCCGTTGGTCAGCCCGCCGACGGTGATGCCGTTGAAGGAGGTCGACGAGGTCGCGCTCCCCGAGGCCATCGTGCGTGGACCGCCCGCGCCGTGGAGCGTCACGGTCGAGGTGGAGCCCCGCGAGGGGGGCACGGTGTAGGAGACGCGCAGGGTGCCATCGGCGCCCGTGGGCGTCGCCGTCCACCCCGCCCAGGCGGCCGGCTTGCCGGTGGCCCGGAACTGGGTGCTGACCGGCGCGGACGTGTGCGCCGCCCCCCCGGTGGCGTTCGTCGCGGTGACCGCATAGGTGTAGACCGAGCCATCGTAGGCCACCTGGTCTCCCAGCGAGGTGCCGGTGACGCCCGTCCACGTCCGCGCCCCGGCGCTGCCGCCCGAGCGCGTCACCGTGTACGTCACCGGACGCGGGCCCTGCGGGTCGGCCCCCGGCCACGACACCGTCACCTGCGCGCTCGACCCGAGGTCGCTCGAGCCCACACTCACCCCGGACATCACGGGACGCCCCGAGCTCTGTCCCGTCGTCGAGGTGGGCTCCTGGCTCGTCCCCGCGTTGTTCTGCGCCACGATCGTGAAGGTGTAGACGGCGTTGTTGTTCAGCCCGCTCACGACGGTGCTGGTCGACCCGCCGGGCACCGGCTGGCTCTGCCCGCCGTAGGTGATGACGTACCGCGTCACCGGGGAGCCGCGGTTGAGCGCCGGCTGCCAGGCGAGCGTCACCGAGCCGTCGGTGGGGTTGGACGCGGTGAAGCTCGGCACGCGCCCCGGCGCCTCGTCCGGAGTCACCGACGGCCCCGGGTCGCTCGGCTCCGACCAGCCGGCCCGATTCCGGGCCCGTACCTGGAAGCTGACGGGAACCCCGTTGGCCAGCCCGGTGATGTCGCAGCGCGTGGCGCGGCCGCAGTTCACCGTCTTGCCCCCGCCGGTCACCTCGTACTCCAGGATCGGCGCCCCGTTGTCGGCGGGCGGGCTGAACGTCACCGAGGCGGCCTCGCTGCGCAGTTGCATCGAGGGTTGCGGCGGAGCCATCTTGTCCGGCACGCCGAACACGGTGACGCGCAGGGTCGCCTCCACGTGGCGGTCGGTCCGGCCACGGTCGGCGAGGTCGCTCGCCACCACCCGGAACACCATGACGCCGTGCGAGCTCTCCCGCGGTGTGACGGTGAAGCGACTGCCCTGGAACGACGTGTCGGCCTCCATGCCGCCCACCCGCTCGAACGAGACGATCGTCGGCTCGGGCTCGGCCAGCGGCGAGGAGAGCTGAATGGTCTGGCTCACGGCCGTGCCGGCCTGCACGTCGGTGATGTCGGAGACCACCAGCCGCGGGCGCGGGGCGGCCACCACCTCGATGCCCATCTCCTTGGCGGTGTCGGGGAAGCCGTCGACCGCCACCCGCAGCACCCCCAGGTCCCCCGGACGCGCGTTCGAGCCGGCCACCACGGTGACGACCTGGCCCTGCGCCGTCGCGGTGACGTCGCGGACGCCCTCGGCCCAGTCCGCGGTGAACGCCAGGCCGGCCGCCTGGGCCGGGTCCGGCGTCCACACGCTGCAGATCGCCGCGATACGCAGGTCGACCGCCGGGCCACCCTGCACGAGCCGCTGCTGGAACGGCGGGCAGCGGAGCACCGGCGTGGCGGAGCCGACCTGGACGGGAATCGAGATCACCGCCGTCTGCGTGAGCGGGTCGTCGGGGCCGCCGTCGCGCACCTCGAAGGTGACCGCCGCGGGGCCGGAGTAGTCCTCCACCGTGGTGAGCGTCAGCCGCGTGTCGCTGTCGGGCGTCACCGTGACCTGCCCCGGTGAGGACGCGAGCGACTCGGCCACCGTGATCGTCACCGGGGTGCCGCGCGGGGCGCGGACGTAGTCGTTCACGTCGAAGGAGAAGGTGCTGTTGGGCGCCACCTCGATCTGGCTGCCGTCGACCAGGTGCGGGACGCCGCTGCCGCCGGCCGGCACGAACAGCACCGACGCCGACGACGCGCCCGTCGCGTCCGTGACCACGTAGGTCACCGCCTGGGGCCGTTCCCGCAACGGGATCGTCACCGTGCCCCCGTCCACCGTCGCCTCGGGGTTGCTCACCGCGCTGATGCGCATCGCCGACTTGGGCCCGTCGGGGTCCCACGTGCGGCGCAGGGCGTCCACGGTGGCGTTGACGCCGTCGGCCTCCGCGACCTCGTCGTAGGTGCGCGGCGGGTTGAGGTAGCCGTCCTGCGCGCGCACCGTCACCTGCGCCGCGGGCCCCACCCCGCCCGAGTTGCGCAGCGCGTAGGCGAACTGGGTGGGGGCGTCCGCACCGCGGGGCGTCCGGGCCAGGATCGGCCCGGCCGGACCACCCAGGGACACGCCCTCGGGCACCTCGTTGCCCATGTCCTCGAACGGGACGACCGTCGGCGGATCGACCTCGTCGAACATGTCATTGCTGAGCGCGTGCAACTGCACCTCGGTGTCGGGCGCGGCGATCACCGTGTCGGCCACGGCCACGGGCGCCTGGACGGCCCCGGGCTCGGTGATCGCGACGCGCACGAGGCCCGTCTCGGTGGCCCCGTGGGCGTCGGTCACGCGGTAGCGGAAGACGTCGGTGCCGCCGTTGCCCTCGCCCGGATAGGCCTGGTAGGTGAGCGCGTTGGGGCTGAACCCGAGCACGCGGCCCTTCGTGGGCGCGCTCGCCAGGCCGAGGACCGTCACCGTGTCGCCGTCGGCGTCCTGCCGCCACGGCTCGATCGGGATCTCGATGGTCTGCCCCGCGCTGACGCGGGCCTCGAGGTTCTGCGGCTGCGGGGCGGTGTTGGGGTTCTCCTCCGACGGAGCCGGGGTGACGGTGACATGCAGCACCCCCGTCTCCGGGGTGCCGGCGGGCGCCTGGGCCTGATACTCGACGCGCACCTGCCGCTCGGCCGCGAGCTCGGCCGGCGCCACATAGCGCACCTGGTCGTTGACGACGTAGGCGCGGCCGACGTCGCCCTGCTCCTGGCCCTGGGGCACGTTGGGGTCGATGACGCGCAGTTCGCCGCCCGGCAGGTCGGGCACGTTGCGATCCAGCTCCAGCGGCTCCCCCGACGTCGAGGAGTCGTTCTCGAGCACCGGCACGAGCACCGAATCCCCCACCCGGACCGTCGTGAAGTCGTCGTTCACCACCGCGGCGTCCTGCGGCGGGCGGGGCAGTTGGGTGACGACCACGCTGCCGGTCACCGGCTCCGAGAGGCCGTTCGTCATCGTGTACGTCACCACCTGGGTGGCGGGTGACAGCGTCTCGACGCGCGGCATGATCCGCAGCCATCGGCCCTTCAGAACGGCCACCTGCAGCTGCCCGCCGTCGGCCCCCGTGTCCTCCGGCACCGCGGCCAGCACCGTGAGCACCGAGCCGGTCGGGTCGGTGTCGTTGGCCAGCACGTCCACCATGACGCCCGCCTGGCCGCGCACCGTCACGTGGTCGGGGGCGGCGGTCGGCCGGCTCGGGCCGGGCTCGGCCATGTCGACGCGGATCTGGCCCTGCGCGAACTGGGCCGAGCCGAACTTCGCCGTGTAGTCGAGGAAGTAGGTGCGGGCCGCGGCGGCGGTCACCGTCACCTCGCCGGAACGCAGGTCGGTGTCGACGGTCAGGCCGTCGGCCCCCTGCACCGGCGCGGCCAGCTCGAGGACGGCCCGCGGGTTCAGCGGGTCGGCTCCGGGCAGGTCGTTGCCGAGCGGCGAGATGACCAGTGGCTTGCCCACCTCGCCGCGGACGGCGTCCGGCTGGGGGACGGGGGCGTCGCCCTCCGTCGCGCGATGGCCGAGCACCTTGACCTGCGCGACGCTCGGCACCAGCTCACCGCGTCCGTCGGACAGGTTGACCGCGAGCGGCACGAGGGTGGTGTCATCGGCGCGGTCGGCCGTGAACGTCACGCGGCCGTCGGTCGTGATGCCCGCCACACCGAGCGAGGGCGCCTCGACGCTGTGCACCGCCACGGGGTCGCCGTCGGGGTCGCGCCAGTCGGCCGTCACCGGCATGACGAGGGTGCCCCACGAGGCAACCGGATGGGTGCGCTCGGGCGCGCCGGGCCGCAGGTGGGGCTCACCGTTCTCGGCCTCGGAGCGCACGTCGACGGTCACGGTGGCGCTCGCCGACGTGCTGCCGTTGTCGATGCTGTACTGGAAGCTCGTGGCCGTGGCGTCGGACGGCAGGGTCACCAGCACCGTCTGGCCGTCGGGTGCCACCTGCGCGGACGCCCCCGACGACGGCTGGGTCACGCCCGTCACCGTCAGGATGCGGCCCAGCGCATCGGTGTCGTTGTCGAGCACGTGCGCGACGGTGGTGCGGCCGGGGCGGGCGCCGATCGTGTCCGGGTTGGCCGTGGGCGGCTCGTCCTCGTTGGGGCGCGCCTCCTGCTCCGGATCCCCGTCGTCGGTAGCGGGCAGCGGTTGGGCGTCGGTCCAGTTCTGGACGAAGCGCTGCTCCTCGAAGCTGTAGACCTTGCCGTCGGAGGTGTCGTTCAGCAGGATCAGCCCGTGGTTGGTGCGGAAGACCGGTGCCACGAGGGGTACCCCCTCCAGCCCGCCCTGCGCGACACCGGGCTCGCCGTCGCAGGAGCGGACGACGACGCCCGGCTCCCCCGCCCACGCGGCGAACGTGCAGCCGCCGAGCACCACGGGCACCGCCGGTGCGTTGCCGTTGCCGTCGGCCAGCGGGGCCAGCCCCGAGCGGTCGGCGGCGAACAGCCCGGACGCCGTCGCCACCGCCACCGTGTCGGCGGCCTCCGAGGCCCGCTGCAGCCGGGAGCGGGGGTCGGCGTCCACCGCGACGACGGCGCCATCGGGCAACGTCAGGGCGCCGGCCTCGGCGTCCAGCACCGCGACACCCTCGCCGACGGCCGCCACCTGCACCGCTGCGCGCGGCGCACCCTCGGCGTACTGGGGCTCGGCGAACGCGAGCCCGTCGGGCCGGAGGGTCACCGACCGGCCGTTGCTCGACACGGCGTGCACGACGCCGTCGACGCCGATGCTCAGCCCACCCTCCTGGCCCTGCACCGCCCCGGGGGCGGCCTCCCCCAGCTCGGCGACGACCTTCTGGTTTGCGTCCACGGCACCGAGGTCGACGGTGGTGTCGTCCTCACCGAAGCGCCCCGCCCACACGTTGCCGGTCACCGGGTCGAGCACCGCCACCGACCCGGCGCGCAGGTCCAGCAGCGAGGTCGGCGCCAGCGTGATGCCCCGCTCGATCTGGTGGGCGACCCCCGCGGCGTCCACGGGCGTCACCCGCCCCGAGAGCAGGTCGCGGGCCACCACGCGCGACTCGTCCTGCACCACGTCCAGGGCGAACGAACCCGCCCCCTGCGTGCCGCCCGCCGGCCCCAGCAGCCCATCGAGGGACTCCACTGACTTGTTGAGCCGGCCGTAGAGCGCCTCGGCGTTGTTGGTCACCCAGATGCCGGAGTCGTTGAGGTTGAGTTTGCGGACGGGGTAGCCCGGGGAGAGCAGCGCGAACGTCGCCAGCACCACCAGCACGGTGACGAAGGCGGCGGCGGGCAACCAGCGCGTTGGGGATTTCACGGTTCAGGTCCTCGGTCGGGCTCGGTCACTGTAACCCAGGCAGCAGGTCGAGGTCGTCGGCCGTCACGATCCGGGCCGCCATCGCGTATTCGACGAGCCGCGCCTTGCGCGAGGAGGCAAGCTTCGTCGGGCCGCCGTGGAGTCCGCGGACGCCGAGATCGGCCAGCTTGCTGCACACGTTGTCGAGCTTGCGGTTGAATTTCGTCACCGGCCACCCCAGCCGGGCCGCGGCGGCCGCCGACTGGGGCACCGCCCCCGCCCCGCGGTCGCCCCGGCGCAGCACGTCCTCGCACAGGGCGACGATCAGCAGCTTCTGGTCGGGCGTCAGGCTGACGCGTCCGATGGTCGTCGAGCCGTCGTCGGCCGGCTCGGGCTCGGGCCCGGTCGGCGTCAGCACGGCCTCGTCCAGGTGCAGCTCGAACTCATACGTCGTCGAGCCCGCCGTGAACCACACCACCGTGTCGCGGAACACGATCGGCATGGACGCCCCCGGCGCCAGCCAGGCCTGCACCCGGCCCTCGTCGTGGCTCACCGTCGCCGTCAACTGGGAGCCCACGTTGGTGAGCCACCACAGCTGGTGGCTGTGCACGAGCGACAGGAACAGGCGGTGCAGGAACGGGTTGTCGTCGTCGATGACGACGTCGGCCTCACGGCCGATCGTGAACGGCACCTCGGGGTCGGGGGTGTAGAGCTCGCCGCAGAAGTCGAGGGTGATCGTGGTCATGCGCAGGTCTCCTCGGGCCAGTCGCGGGTGAAGTGGCTGCCGTCGACGCGCAGCACCTTGACGGCGATGCAGGTCTCGGTGGGGGCGTCCAGGGTGATCTCGGGCACCTCGACGTCGCGGGGGGCGTCCTCGCCGCGCACCTGCACCAGAAAGGTGTCGCTGTCGAGGGGGTTGTCGTAGGTCCAGGCGAAGTGGACGCTCTGGTCGGCCCGCTGCCCGCTGACCACCGGCATCCCCGGCCGGGCCACCTGCCCCAGATCGGGACGCGGCGCGCTCGGGGTCGCCGTCGGCTCGCCCACCGCCTCGAGGCGGTTGCCCCCCACCGCCCAGAAGGCCACGACGGCCACCACCATCAGAGCCATCGCCCCCAGCGCCGCCAGCCCCCACCGGAATCCTGCGGCGCGGCGGCCCGCGCCGTCGTCCGCCGGGTCGGGCAGGGCGGCGTGGTCGTGGCTGGCCGGGCGGCGGTACGCCGTGTCCGGGTCGGGCTCGGGCGCGCGTTGGGCCGACCGGACGACGCCGCCACGCAGCAGCGTCGCGGGGTCGTCGTCCGGCGCGGTTCCCCCGCCAAGGGTTTCAGCGCGCTGGGTGGCAACGCGTTGCGCTGCGCCCTGCTGGGTGGCAACGCGCTGGGATTCGACACGCTGGGGTTCGACGCGCTGGGGTTCGACACGCTGGGGCTGGCGCAGGCGGGTGGCGTCGTCGCCGGGCCGCGGCGGCCGTTCCGGCGAGGTGACGCGCGTCGTGCCGTCGTCGGGTGCGGGCACGGCGGCGGCGTCCTCGGCCAGGACGATCTCGGTGCGGGCCAGGCGCAGCTCCTGCTCGATGGCCTGCAGCGAGCGCGCCAACGCCAACGCGGATGCCGGCCGCACGTGGGCGTCCTTGGCCAACGCGGTGCGCAGCAGCCGTTCCAGCGAGGTGGGGACGTCGGAGCGTCCGGTGGAGGGGGCGGGCACGTCGCGGATCCGCTTCATCAGCGCGTAGGTGGAGTTGTCCCCGCCCGGCACCTCGAACGGGGAGCGCCCCACCAACAGGTGCCACAGCGTCGCCGCCAGCGAATAGACGTCGGAGCGCACGGTGGCGGGCCCGGTCACGTAGAGCGTCTCGACGGGCGACCACGGCACGGACACCCCTGCGTCGTCGTCCACCTCGCTCACCTGCGCGGCAATGCCGAAGTCGGTGAGGCCGGGCGTGCCGTACTGGCTGGTCAGGATGTTGGCGGGCTTGATGTCACGGTGGAGGAGCCCGGAGCGGTGGGCGGTCTCCACCGCGGAGCTGATCTGGATGCCGATGCGCAGCACCTCGGCGACGGAGAACCGCTCCTTGCGGGCCCGCTCGGCCAGGCTCGCCTGCGGGTAGAACATCATGACGAGGTAGGGGTGCCCGTCGCCGGTCGTGCCGGCCGCGTACACCGGCACGATGTGGGGGTGCTCGAGCTGGGCCATGGCGTTCGCCTCGGCGGCGAAGCGGGCGGCGCGTCCCGCCGACAGCCCGGCCTCGCGCAGCACCTTGACCGCCACCTTGCGGGCCGGCATCGCCTGGGAATAGAGGTAGACGTCGGCATAGCCGCCCGAACCGAGTTTGTCGAGGAACGCGAGGCCGGGGATCTCGGGGGGCGGCAGGGTGGCGCTCACGGTTCCACCTCGAAGGTGAGGTCGAACACGCCCGCCAGGATCACCCGCGTCCCCGGCTCGATGGCCATCGCGTCGTGCGCCCGCAGCGTGACGGGCTCGGCACCGGGTAGCACGACCTCGGTGCCGTTCGTGCTGCCCAGGTCCGTGACCAGGACGTGCCAGTAGTCGAGCCGGATCGCGACGTGCTGGCCGGAGATGTCCCGCTCCGGGTCGGGGATCTTGACCAGGTTGGGCTGCTCGTCGCTCCACCCCTGCGGCAGACGCGGGTGCCGGCCGAGAATCGCGCCGCGGTCGAGTCGAACGGTGTCGCCGTTCGCCAGGCGCAGGACGCCGAGCGGCGGGCGGGGCACCTCGAACGGCTCCTGCGCCGCGAGCGCCTGCCCGCAGACGCGGCAGTTGCCGGCGTGAGCCGGGCTGAGGTGGCCTCGCGGACACCGCGCCGCGACGACGAGCGGGCCGGTCGCAGCGTGGTCCGGCAACTGGTCGCGGTCGACGGTGAGTTCCGGCGACGCCGCCGCCTCCGGTTCGACCGGCCCCGACCCCGAGGGTGGGGCGCCGACCGGCGCGGCGGGTGGGGCACCGACCGCCCGGTCGGGCGGCGCGGCGACCGGGGCGGCACCCATCTCCCACGGCAGGCCGGCGATGAAATCGGGCCGGCTCGGCACTCCCGAGGAACGGTTCGCGCTCTGCGGTGGGTCGGCGTCGGGGTCGTCCCCGACCGGAGTGGGAGTCGCGGGGGCGGGAGTCCCAGGGGCGGGAGTCGCGGGAGGGGGGAGCGGTGCCTGGTTCTCCGGCAGGTTGCCGGTGTGCGGGCTCGCCATGGTCTGCCCGGCGTGCTCGCCCCTGGCGGGCACACCCTTTACCGCACCGACGGACGCCGCCTCCCCCGGTTCGGTCCCGGGCACCTGGGTGGCGCCGAAGAGGTGGTCGAAGTCCGGAACCGGGCCGGAGGCGTCCTCGACCCCGGCCTCGTCCTGGCCTTCCGAGGCGTCCTCGACCTCCGACCCGTCCTCAACCTCCGGCCCGTCCTCAACCTCCGGCCCGTCCTCGCCGCCCGACGCCTCCTCGGCCCCCGATCCGTCCTCGACCCCTGATCCGTGCGGGGACTCGAGTCCGTCCTGGAGCTCGCTCGGGGAATCGGGGGCATCGGGCGCGTCCGCCGGTTCGACCGGCGGGGGCGCGGCGGGTAGGGAGGCGGCGGTGGCGACGGTGACGGACGCCGCCAGGACGACCCCACCGATCAACGGCAGGGTGGGGCCGTCGTGGTCCGCCACGGTGACGGTCGCGGAGTCGGCGCCGTCGAGAAAGCGGTTCTCCCACAACCCCACGGGGGTCACGACCCCCGCACCGGGGACGTCACCGCGGGCGCGGCCGCGCACGACGACGCGCACCCCGGCCGGCGTGGCCTCGGCGACGGCGAAGGTCGCGACGGTCCGCAGCCCGAGGCTGACGAGCACGTCGAGCACATCGTCGACGGTCGCCTCGGGGCGGGCGAGCGCGGCATGCACGGCTGGCACCAGCTCGTGGCCCGGGGCCAGCCCCAGCAGCGCCACGATGCGGCCGGCGCACACCGCCGTCGCGGTGCCCGGGACGTAGGTGAAGGACGCCATCAGCGCTCCTCCCCGTCCGACGCGCTGGTGGCCGGTCCGCGATCCCGCGGCTGGGTGTCGTCGTCGGCGGTGTCCCATTCCCCCTCGACGTTGACGACGATGGCGGTCACGTTGTCGCGTCCGCCATGCCGGACGGCCGCGTCGACGAGGGCGCGGGCCGCAGGCTCGGCGTCGGGGTGGGTGGCGAGGACGTCGGCGATCACCAGGTCGTCCAGCTCGGAGTTGAGCCCGTCGGAGCACACCAGGAAGCGTTCCCCGGGCGTCTGGGGCAGCAGCCACAGGTCGACCTGGGGCTCACCGGGCATGCCGAGGCTGCGCGTGATGACGTTGCGCGCCCGGTGGGTGCGGGCCTCCTCGGGCGTGATGACGCCCTCGAGCACGAGCTCTTCGGTCTCGGAGTGGTCGATGGTCGCGCGGGCGAGCTGCCCGGCGGCGGCGCGGTACACGCGGCTGTCGCCCACGTTGAAGATCGCCCAGTGCGGCTCGCCCGCCACCGTGACGACGGCGACGCCGGTCACGGTCGTGCCCAACCCGCGGGCGTCGTCGTGGCGGCGTCCGTGGGCCACGACCGCCCCGTTGGCGCGGGTGATTCCGGCCACGAGATCGGCCGGGCGCAGGTCGCCCTGCGCGTCCAGGGTGCGGAGCTCCTCGATGACCAAGCGGCTGGCGACATCGCCCGCGGCATGGCCCCCCATGCCGTCGGCGACGACCCACAACCGCTGCCCGGCGAACGCATTGTCCTCGTTCAGGCGTCGCACGCGCCCCACGTCGGTCGCGTGCGCACTCCGGATCGTGAGCATCGATCGTCCCTCTCCACCGCCCGGCGGCCCTGCCCTGGCCCGTCTTCGCCCCGAGGCTATCAACAGCCACCGACGAATTCGGCCTCCGCGCATGGGGAGGACTCCCCATGGGGCATTTGGACCCGAGGAAATGGCGCCATGGCGCCATTTCCTCGGGTCCAAATGCACCAACAGCGCTGCCGCCCCCAACAACTGCTGCCCGCGGCGTCGGGGATCCGCTAGCGGCGTCGGGCGAACCAGCGGCCCAGGAACTCCGTGCGGTAGGCGTCGAACTCGCCTCGGCCCAGCGCGTCCCGGATCGCGTCGACCAGGCGCACCGTGAACCGTTCGTTGTGGATCGTCGCCAGCGTCGAGGCGAGCATCTCCTTGGCCTTGAACAGGTGGTGCAGGTACGCCCGGGTGTAGTGGGCGCACGTGTAGCAGTCGCACCCCTCCTCGATCGGGCCGAACGCCCGCCTGCTCGCCGCCGTCAGGAGGTTGTACCGGCCGTCCGCGGTGTAGACCGCCGAGTTGCGCGCCACGCGGCTCGGGTTGACGCAGTCGAACGTGTCGGCCCCGTTTTCGATCGCGGTGAAGAAATCCTCCGGCTCGGAGATGCCCAGCAGGTGCCGGGGACGCTCGGGCCCCAGCTCGTCGGCGCACCAGCCGACGATCGTGCCCAGGTTCTCCTTCTCCAACGCGCCACCGATGCCGAAACCGTCGAACCCGCGCCCGTCCACCTCCAACTCGGCGAGACCGCGGGAGGCCCGGCGCCGCAGGTCTTCGTACTGCGCTCCCTGCACCACGCCGAACAGCGCCTGGTACGGCCGGTCGGCGCGGGCGTCGGTCAGCTCCCCGTGGGCCCGCAGGCAGCGCTCGGCCCAGCGGTGCGTCCGCTCCACCGAGCTCTCCTGATAGGCGCGGGTGTTCTTCAAGGTGGTGAGTTCGTCGAAGGCGAAGATGATGTCGGCCCCCAGCTCGTGCTGGACGCGCATGCTCACCTCGGGCGTGAAGCGGTGCCGGTCGCCGTTGAGGTGGGAGGTGAACGTCACCCCGTCCTCGTCAACCCGCGCCAGGCGCTCCTTGCCTGCGGCGATCACGTCGTCGTCGGCCACGCCGGCGGCGTCCATCGCGAGCACCTTGCGGAACCCCACGCCGAGGCTCATCACCTGGAAGCCACCCGAGTCGGTGAACGTCGGGCCGGGCCAGTTCATGAAGGCCCCCAGGCCGCCGGCGGCGTCCACGATGTCGGCGCCCGGCTGCAGGTAGAGGTGGTAGGCGTTCGCCAACACGGCCTGGGCCCCCAGCTCGGCGACCGACTCCGGCAGGACGGCCTTCACCGTCGCCTTGGTGCCCACCACGACGAAGGCCGGGGTGCGGATCGTGCCGTGGGGGGTGGTGATGACGCCGGTGCGGCCGCGCCCGTTGGGCAGCTCCGCTCCGCGGGTGAAGCCGAAGGCTGCGCTCACTTCGCCTTGCCCACGCGGCGCTGCAACGCCTGCAGCTGCGCGACGGCCACGACGCCGGCGCTGGAGGTGCGCAGCACGGCGTCGCTGATCAGCACCTGCCGCCCGCCCGCGGCCTCGAAGGTGGCGATCTCCGCGTCGGTCAGCCCACCCTCGGGCCCGACGATCACGAGCACGTCACCCTCCTCGGGCACCGCGACGCGCGGAAGCGGCGCGCTGGCACCCTCGTGCAGGATCAGCGTGAGGGCCACCTCGCGTGCCAGCTCGGCCAGCTCGCGGGTGGTCATGGGGGCGGCGATGATCGGGACGCGGAGGCGCCGGCTCTGCTTGGTGGCCTCGCGCGCCGTCGAACGCCACCGGCCGGCCTGGCGCTCCTCGCGGTCGGGCGACCACTTCACGACGGAGCGGGACGCCTGCCACGGGATGATGCGGTCGACGCCCACCTCGGTGAGCATCTCGACGGCCAGCTCGGCGCGGTCGCCCTTGGCCAGGGCCTGGGCGACGATGTAGCGCACCGTCGGTGCCTGGGCGGTGAGCACCTCGGCGACCTCCAGGGTGACGGACGCCTTGTCGGTCGCGGTCACGGGGCCGCGAATCGCGGTGCCCGCCCCGTCGGAGACGACGATCGTCTCCCCCACGCGGATGCGACGGACGGCCGCCGCGTGACGCCCCTCGTCGCCACCCAGGGTGAACGTGTCACCGACCCGGCAACGGGTGAGATCGGCGAGGAACAGCGCCTCGGTCATCGTCTCGGGTTCCTCTCGCGTCGGTGTCTGGGTTCGTTGGGTTCGACCTCAGCCGTCGAAGGCGTCCTTCAGGCGGCTGAAGAAGCCCTTGGGGCCGCGGTCCACCGTCGCCTCGGGCCGGTTCTCGTCGCGGGCCGTCGCCAGTTGGCGCAACAGCTCGCGCTGGTGCTCGTCCAGCGACGTCGGGGTCTGCACCAACAGGGTAACCCCGAGGTCGCCGCGGCCGGCGCCACGCAGGCGCGGCACGCCGCGGCCGTCCAGCACCAGCCGGGTGCCCGACTGGGTGCCGTGCGGCACCTCCAGCTTCACCCGCGCGTCGGCGGCATCGGCACCCTCTACCTCGGCGTCGATCGTGTCGATCCACACCTCGGTGCCCAGCGCCGCCGCCGTCATGGGCAGCTTCGCGACCATCTCGAGGTTGTCGCCGTCCCGACGGAACACCGGGTGCTGGCTCACCGCCAGCTCCACGTACAGGTCGCCGGCCGGTCCGCCGCCGGGCCCGACCTCACCCTGGGAGTCGAGGTGCACCCGGTTGCCGGTGCTCACCCCGGCGGGAATCTTCACGTTGATCGTCCGCGTGCTGCGGACGCGGCCCTCCCCGGAGCACTCGCCGCACGGGTTGGGGATGACCGTGCCGTAACCCCGGCACGTCGGGCACGGCTGCACCGTGCGGATGTCGCCGAGGAAGCTGCGCTGGACGCTCTGCACGTCGCCCTGCCCGTGGCAGGTGCTGCAGGTGACCGGCTCGCCGCCGTCCGCCGCACCGCGGCCGCTGCACGAGGGGCAGACCACCGCCGTCTCGACCCGGACCGGCTTGGTCACCCCGAACGCGGCCTCGGCCAACGACAGCGAGAGGCGGACGAGGGCGTCCTGGCCCTTGCGGACGCGGCTGCGCGGGCCGCGCTGACCCTGCGCGCCGAACATGGCGTCGAACAACCCGCCGACGTCGAAGCCGCCCGCGCCACCGGGGAAGCCGAAACCACCCATGCCGCCGGCCCCGCCCCCGCCGCCCGAGCGCAACGGGTCGCCGCCCAGGTCGTACATCTGGCGCTTGGAGGAGTCCGACAGCACGGCGTACGCCTCGCCGATCTGCTTGAACGTCTCCGCGCTCGCCGGGTCGTCGGCCACGTCCGGGTGGTACTTCATGGCGAGCTTGCGGTACGCCTTCTTGATCTGCTCGCTCGATGCGTCCCGGGGCACACCCAGGACCTCGTAGTAGTCGCTCAACGTCGTCCTTCTCGGGTATCAGCCTTCGGCCAGGAAGCGGCCCACGTACCGCGCGACGGCGCGCACGGACGCGATGGTGGACGGGTAGTCCATGCGGGTGGGGCCCACGATGCCGAGGGTCGCCCACACGTCGGAGTCCGCACCATACGCCGACGCCACCACGGACGTCGACTGCAGGGGTGCGTAGGCGTTCTCGTGACCGATGCGCACGGTCACGTCGTTCGGGGTGCTGGTCTCCCCCAGCAGGCGCAGCAGGACGACCTGCTCCTCCAGCGCCTCCAGCACCGGCTTCACGGTGGTCTCGAACTGGTCGCCGAACCGGGTCAGGTTGGGGACGCCGCCGACCACGACGCGCGTGCTCGCGTCGGCGCTCACCATCTCCAGCGCGGCGGCCGTGACGGTGGCCGCCAGTGGCCCGAGCGTCGGCGGTAGGGCGTCGGCGAAGGTCGCGAGGCGTTCTACGGCCTCCCGCGGGGACGCGCCCAGCAACAGCTCGACGAGTCGCGCCCGGACGAGCGCCAGGTCGGCGTCGTCCACGTCGCCCAGCAGGATCGGCCGCTGCTCGATGCTGCCCGTGCTGGTGACCACCATGGCCAGCCCGCGGTCGGGCCCGAGCCGCACGATCTCGACGTGGCGGATGGTCGAGGTCGTCAGCACCGGGTACTGCACGATCGCGACCTGCCGCGTCACCTGCGCCAGCAGCGCCACCGTGCGGCGCACCACGTCGTCCACGTCGAGCGCGCCCGAGAGGAACGTCGTGATGGCCCGCTTCTCCGCCAGCGTCAGCGGCTTGACCGCGGCCAGCCGGTCGACGAAGAGGCGATAGCCCTTGTCGGTGGGGATGCGGCCTGCCGAGGTGTGGGGCTGGGTGATGTAGCCCTCGTCCTCCAGCACGGCCATGTCGTTGCGGACGGTCGCCGGGCTCACGTTGAGGCTGTGGCGCTCGACGATGGCCTTCGAGCCCACGGGCTCCTGGGAGGAGACGTAGTCGGTGACGATGGCACGCAGGATCGCCAGCTTGCGGTCGTCCAGCATGTCGCCCCCTCTCGTGACCCCTCGCGGTGTCCGTGCCGCAGGCCCGCCCCGGGTCGGGGCTGGCACTCGCGCGCAGTGAGTGCCAAGCTTACGCCACCCTCGCGGTGGCGCCGGTTACGCTGGCCGCCGTGCCTGCGTCCACCCCGTCCCCCGCCGCGCTCCTGGGGGCCACGACCGCCGTCTTCGGCGCCCCCGTGGCCGCCGCCGCGTTCGGACGCCTCAGCTACGGCGACGCGTTCTGGTGGGTGTGGCTGGTCGCGGTCGTGACCGGCGGGTGGGCCCTCGTCACACTGACCGCCCGGCGCGCTGCCGGCGTCACCCGCATCTTCCTCGTGGCCCACCTGCTCATGTTCCTCGGCATCCCGGCCGTGCTGTACGGCTGGCTGCTGGGGCGGCAACTGCCCCCCGTGCAGGCGCCGGTCCTGCTCGTGGCACTCGGGGTCGCGTGGGTGGTGCTCCACGGCTGGGCCACGCGGCCCGACCGGCTCGGCCCGCCGGGTTTCGCCGGCACCCCGATGACCACGGGTGCCCTGGTCGCCCTCCATCTGCGGCCCTACCCGCGCGTCGTGGTCGTCTACGCGGCCGTCTTTCTCGCCCTCGCCGTCCCCGGCGTGGCGCACTTCGACGCCGCGGCCGCCGACCCGGACGCCGCGCGGCCCGCCACGCTGGCCCTGCTGGTGGGGTCGGGACTGCTCGAGCTCCTCCTCGCGTCCGTTCGGATCGGACGCGGCCGCCGGCTGTCCGGGCGGCCGGGGCCGGACGCCACCTCGGTAGGCTGAGCGGATGCTGTTCAGCCTGGGCCCCTTCATCCCGGTCGCCGACCGGGTGTTCGTCGCGGTCGCCGAACCCGAGGCCGTGAACATCGGCCTGGTGGTGGGCACCACGGGCGCCCTCGTGATCGACACGGGCAGCACCCCTGCCCAGGGTGCCGCGATCCTCGCCGCCGCGCGGGCCGTCGCCGGCGACGTCCCCGTCACCCACGTCGTGGTCACCCACGCCCACGTCGACCACCACGGGGGCCTGGGCGGTTTCGCGAGCGTGTCGTCCCATGCGCATCGCGGCCTGGCCAGCGCCATCGCTCGCACCGGTGAACAGCACGACCTACTGCGCGATCTCGGCCTCACCGCGGACGACCTCGTCGCACCCACCCACACGTTCTCCCTCGCCACCACCCTCGATCTGGGCGACGCCCACGCCGAGGTCGTCCACTTCGGGCGCGGGCACACCGACCACGACGCGGTCGTGATCGTGCCCGCCCGCAAGGTCGTGTTCGCCGGCGACCTGCTGGAGCAGTCGGCGTTTCCGTCCGTCGGGGAGGATTCCTTCCTGGCCGAGTGGCCCCGCACGCTGGACGGCACGCTCGGCACCCTGCGCCGCGACACCGTCATCGTGCCCGGGCACGGCAGCGTGATGGACCAGAGCGGGGCCTTCATCCAGCGCGCCGAGCTGGCGTGGCTGGAGTCCCAGGCCGGCACGCTGTGGGACGCCGGCACCGCCGCCGCGGACGCCTGGCCCACCACCGACGAGTGGCCGCTCACCCGCCAGGAGGCCGAGGCGGCCCTGACGGTTCGGTTCGCCCAGTACGCCGCGGCCGGACGCCCCCGCGCCCGCACGCTGCCCCTGCTGGGCCGCTGACGCGGAAGCCGCCCCTGGTGGGCCGCTGACGCGGAAGCCGCTCCTGCCGGGTCGCTCAGGTGCCGGCCGTCAGCGCGTCGCCGCGTGCTCCTGCAGGGCAGCGAGCACGTCGTCGCCAGCAGCGGCCAGGAGGTATCGGCCGTCCTGCCCGGGACGCCACGGCGGCTCGGCACCGGACGAGGCCGCCACACCGCCCAGCTCGGTGAGCATGAGCGTGCCGGGCAGGTGGTCCCACGCGTGCTGGCTGGTGTAGACCAGCGCGTCCACGTCCCCCTCCAGCAGGCGCGGGTAGTCCACCGCACAGGCGCCGCGTGTGCCCGTGAACTGCAGGTCGGGGTGGCCGTCGCCACGGAAGCGCTTGCGCGTCGCCACGCGCCACGGCCGGTCGGGGGGCGTCAGGGCGGGCAGGGCCACGCCGTTGCGCGTCACTCCGGCCCCCTTCTCCACGGCGTACATCTGTTGGTGCACGGGCTGCCAGATCCAGGCTCGCGTGGCCTCACCGTGGCGGGTCTCGGCGAGCATGACGCCGAAGTCGGCGTGCCCGTGGGCGAAGTTGCGCGTGCCGTCGACGGGGTCGATGACGAAGGCGTGCGCCGCGCCCGGGAGGCCCGCGGGGAGGTCGGCGTCGGCGAAGGTGGCCTCTTCGCCGATGATGACAGCGTCGGGGAAGGCCTCCGCCAGGGTGCGGGCGATCTCGACCTCGGCCTCGCGGTCGGCGATCGTCACGAGGTCGCCGGGGCGCTTCTGGTCGATCTCGTGCTCGGCGAGCGTCCGGAAGCGGGGCAGGATCACCCGTTCGGCGACGTCGACGAGCAGGTTCTCGATCGCGGTGGCGTCCATCAGGAGTCCTCATCGATGTGGTCGGCGGTGACGAAGTCGATGAGTTTCTCGACCTCGGTGAGCAGGCGCGGGTCCAGGTCTTGCCAACCCCGCACCTGGCGGAGGATCGCTTGCCACGCGGCCGCGATGTCGGCCTGGGTGGCGTGCGGCATCCCGAGCGCGTCGCAGATGCCGTGCTTCCACTCCATCGTGCGCGGGATGTCGGGCCAGCGCGCCAGGCCGACGCGCTCAGGCTTGACCGCCGCCCAGATGTCGACGTATTCGTGACCGGTGACGAACACGTGCTCACCGCTGACCTGCGCGACGATGCGAGATTCCTTGCTGCCGGGCACGAGATGGTCCACCAGAACGCCGAGGCGCCGGCCCTGCGCGGGGGCGAACTCGCGGACGATGGCGGTCAGGTCGTCGATGCCGCCGAGGTACTCCACGACGACGCCGACGTGGCGCAGGTCCGCGCCCCACACCTTCTCGATCAGCTCCGCGTCGTGGCGTCCCTCGACGTAGATGCGGCTGGGCAGCGCCACCTTCGCGCTGGCCGTGGGCCCGACGCGCGAGCCGGACGCCGTGTGCGTCCGCGCGTGTTCCTGGGCACGATCGCGCGCCGTCGGCGTCCGCACCGGCGGCGTCAGGTCAATGGGCTTCCCGTCCAGCCAGAAGTTGGGGCCGAACGGGAAGCTGCGGCGCTTGCCCTTGCGGTCCTCCAACACGACGACGCCGTTCTCCCAGGTCACCACCGCGCCGACGAAGCCGGAGGTGGGCTCCTCGAGCACCATGTTCCTCTCCACGGGGGTGCGCGCCGCCGTCGGACGGTTCGCGCGCTGCCAGCCCTTGGCAAGCACGTCGGAGGAGTATCGGTTCACGATCCACCAGCCTACGGCGCGCCACCGACACTCCGGCCGGGGACCCACCGGGCGAGCCGCGATGCTCGGGCCACCGCAGGGGCGCGGTTCGCCAGCGCCCGTGCTGGAGTAGGGTGCGGCCCATGGGTTCTGGCCCTGATGACACCCCCGCGCTGGTCGCCCGGCGCTCGTCAACGAAAGGTGAATTCTGGTGCTCGCTGTCGAGTGGTGGTGGCTCACTGCCCTGATCTTCGGTCTGGACCTGCTGCTCGCCCTCGCCGAGGGCACGTCCGCTGCTGAGCGCCCCGGTTTCCGCGTGCTGCGGTGGGCGGGAAGGTTCGCGGCCGCCGCAGTGATCCTGGGGATCGGCCTGGTTCTCCAGCCCACCGGGCTGTGGTGGTTCGTCATGGTTGCCTTCGTCTTGGCGGAGGGAACGATCCACTGGTTCCTCCGCCGACGCCAACCGCTCGTGACCCCCGCGGCGGGCTGACCAGCCCTCAGTCCAGCAGCTCGCGCACGACCGCGTCGGCCAGCAACCGGCCGCGCGGGGTGAGCGTGAGGCGTCCGCTCTCGCTGGCGCGCAGCAAGCCGCGCGCTTGCAGCCCCGGCACCCGCCGGCGCTCGGACGCGGTGAGCACAGCGGCGTCCAGCCCGTCGGCGATGCGGATCTCCAACAGGACGCGCTCCTCACGCCGCTCCTCGGCGGTGAGCACCTCCCGGGCCGCGGCCGGGCTTTCGCCGGCGGCCAGCCGGCTCGCGTAGGTGGCCGGGTGCTTCACGTTCCACCACCGGACGCCGCCCGCGTGGCTGTGCGCGCCCGGACCCACGCCCCACCACGTGTGACCCCGCCAGTAGGCGAGGTTGTGCCGGCACGCGTGCCCGGGTCGCGCCCAGTTGCTGATCTCGTAGGGCTCCAGTCCGGCGGCGGTCAGGCGGTCGTCGACGAGTTCGTAGCAGTCGGCCTGGGTGTCCAGGTCGATCTCCTGGAGCCGGCCGCGGCGGATGTCGGCGGCCATCTTGGTGCCCGGCTCCAGCGCGAGCGCGTAGGCGCTGATGTGGTCGGGCTCGGCGGCGAGCGCCGCAGCGACGGACGCCTCCCAGTCGGCCAGGGTCTCCCCCGGCGTCCCGTAGATGAGGTCGAGGCTGACGGACGCGAAGCCGGCCTCCCGCGCCCAGCCGACGACCGCGGGCACGCGCCCCGGCGTGTGCCGACGGTCGAGCTTCGTCAGCACCGACGGCACGGCCGACTGCATGCCGAACGAGATGCGGTTGAACCCACCCTCGCGCAGCTCCCGCAGGTAGGCGGCGTCCACCGACTCGGGGTTGGACTCGGTGGTCACCTCGGCTCCGTCGGCCAGCGGCCACACCGCACGCACGGCGTCCAACAGGCCCACGAGCTCGGACGCCGCCAGGAGCGTCGGCGTTCCGCCCCCGAAGAACACGGTCTCCACAGGCGGTACGTCCGGCCCCAGCAGGCGACCGGCCAGCGCGAGTTCGGCGCGCACGGCGTCCAGGTAGGCGGCGCGGGACGCCCCGGGGGCGGCGCCCAGCTCGGCGGCGGTGTAGGTGTTGAAATCGCAGTAGCCGCAGCGCGTCGCGCAGAAGGGCACGTGGACATAGACGCTGAGCGGCGAGGTGGCGACCTCGGCGAGCGCGTCGACGGGTAGTGCGCCATCGATCGGCGCGGGCTCCCCGTCGGGGAGGCTCGGTGTCACGGCAGGGCGAACGGCAGGTCGAGGCCGTCCAGGGCGTGCTGGCAGGCGCAGTCGCCGTCCGGCATCGCCGCGAGGGTGCGCAACAGCAGCCGCTTGAGGCGCTCGATGTTGCCGGCGAAGACCTTGAGCACGTCGGCGTGGGTGACGCCCTCCTCGCCCTCCAGGCCAGCGTCGGCGTCGGTCACGCAGCAGACGGTCGAGAAGCAGAGGGCCAGCTCGCGCGCGACGGACGCCTCGGGCATCCCGGTCATGCCGACGACGGACCAGCCGGCCGCCGAGTGCCACTGCGATTCCGCTCGGGAGCTGAACCGCGGGCCGTTGATGACCACGAGCGTGCCGCCGTCCACCAGCGGGGTGTCGTCGGAAGCGGATGCGAGCAGCGCCTGGCGGCCGCGCGGGCAGTACGGATCGGCGAACGGCACGTGGACGACCGGCCCCTCGGCCTCCCAGACGGTGTGGCCGGGGCGGTAGGTGCGGTCGACGACCTGGTCGGGCACGACGAAGGCGCCCGGTGCCAGGTGGCGCTGCAGCGCCCCGACGGCACACGGGGCCAGCACCTGGCGGACGCCCACCGCCCGCAGCGCCCAGAGGTTGGCGCGATAGTTGACCTTGTGCGGCGCGAACTGGTGCCGCTCGCCATGGCGGGGCAGGAAGGCGACTCGGCGCCCCTCGACCTCACCGATCGTCAGCGGCGCCGACGGCGGCCCGAACGGTGTGTCGACCTCGACGCGCTCGGCGTCGTCGAAGAACGAGTAGAAGCCGGAGCCACCGACGATGCCGATCTCGGCCGTGGCGCTCACAGCTGCCCGGCCAGCGCGCCGTCGCGCCACGCACCGAGCACGGCGTTCCAGCTCGACACGGTGATCTCGCTGACCAGACCCGCCTGCTGGAAGGGGTCGTGCGCGAGGGCCGCGGCGGCATCGTCCGCGCTGCCGGCGCGGAGCAGGATCAGAGCGTCGAACGGACCGTCCCCCTGCGTGGGCCCAGACAGCAGAATGATGCCCTCGGCGGCCAGCCCGCCGAGGAACTCCCGGTGGCGGGGCCGGATCTCGTCGAGGGCAGCGGCGTCGTCGACGTAGGTGTAGGTCACGGCATACAGGCTCATGGATTCCATCCTACGGGCGGACGCCGACCCGCTTGAGCCGGCCTCGCACACTGGAGGCATGAGCCACCCCGTCCCGACGCACCCCCCGCTCGCCGCCCGGCCGACGAGGGAGGGGGCAAGCCTGTTCATGCTCGGCTGGGTCGCATTGCTGTGGGTGCTGGAGATCGTCGACCAGCTGTTCCCCTTCCTGGGCCTGGACGCCGCGGGCATCACCCCGCGGGACCCGGGTGACCTCTACTCGGTGTTCACCGCCCCGTTCGTGCACTACGGATTCAGCCACCTGATCGCCAACACCGTGCCGTTCTTCGTGCTCGGCCTGCTGATCCTGCTGTCAGGCGTGCGGACGTTCGTGGTGGCCACGGGGGCGTCCGTGCTGGCCTCCGGGCTGGCCGTCTGGCTGCTGTCCGCCCCGGGCACGCTGACGGCGGGGGCGTCCGGCGTCGTGTTCGGCTGGTTGGCGTTCGTGCTGGCCCGCGGCCTGTTCACGGCCAACCTGAATCACCTGCTCATCGGCGTGGTGGTGTTCGCGATCTACGGCGGCGTGCTGTGGGGCGTCTTCCCGACCGCGCCGGGGGTGTCCTGGTTGGGCCACCTCGGCGGCGCGATCGGTGGCGTCCTGGCGGCGTGGTGGCTCTCACGCCGAGGCAACGACCAGTCGGCGATCCCCCAGGCCTGAGGCGCCGGCCCGGGTCCTCAACGTCCACCCTGCGGGGGGATCAGCCGCGGAGGGCCTCGATGTCGGGCGGCAGGGTTGTCCACTCCCAGTCCTTGACCCACACCCCATTGCTCTGCACCACCCGGGCGGTCCCGATGTCGCTGGAGAGCAGCCACAAGACGTCCTCGTCGGACTGCCATGCCACGCCGAGCGGATGCGCACGCACAAGGTAACGCTCGTCGTCGGCCCAGACAATGGTGCCCCCCGCGTCCTTGATGACCGGGTGCACCCTTGCGTCCGATCCCGCCCCCTCGGACGCGAACTCCGCCGTGAACTGGCCCGACGGCGAGACGCGCTCTCCGTCCTCGGGCACCAGGGTCGAAGCGTTGCTCTGGCACCCGCTCAGTGTCAGCCCCAGCACCGCCGCCCCCAGCGACGCGGCGCCGACGAACACGGCCCGGCGGGAGACGGGGCGGGGCACTACTTCTTCTCCCGCGACTCGCCCGTGCTGAGCGCGGCCACGAAGGCCTCTTGGGGCACCTCGACGCGTCCGACCATCTTCATGCGCTTCTTGCCCTCCTTCTGCTTCTCGAGCAGCTTGCGCTTGCGGGTGATGTCACCGCCGTAGCACTTGGCGAGCACGTCCTTGCGGATGGCGCGGATGGTCTCCCGGGCGATCACGCGCGCCCCGATCGCGGCCTGCACCGGCACCTCGAACTGCTGGCGCGGGATGAGCTCGCGGAGCTTCTTGGCCATGGCCACGCCGTAGGCGTAGGCCGCGTCGGTGTGCACGATGGCGCTGAAGGCGTCCACTGGGTCGCCGTGCAGCAGGATGTCGACCTTGACGAGTTTCGCCGACTGCTCGCCGGCCGCCTCATAGTCGAGGCTCGCGTAGCCCTTGGTGCGGCTCTTGAGCTGGTCGAAGAAGTCGAAGACGATCTCGGCGAGCGGCAGGGTGTAGCGGAGCTCCACCCGGTCCGACGACAGGTAGTCCATGCCGGTCTGCGTGCCGCGGCGCTGCTGGCACAGCTCCATGATCGTGCCGATGTAGTCGCTGGGCGTCAGGATGGTCGCGTTCACGACCGGCTCCCACACCTCGGCGATCTTGCCCTCGGGATACTCCGAGGGGTTGGTGACGGTGTGCTCGGTGCCGTCCTCCATGACGACGCGGTACACGACGTTCGGCGCCGTGGAGATGAGGTCGAGGTTGAACTCGCGCTCCAGCCGCTCGCGGACGATCTCCATGTGCAGCAGCCCGAGGAAGCCGATGCGGAACCCGAAGCCCAGCGCCCCGGAGGTCTCGGGCTCATACGTCAGCGCCGCGTCGTTCAGCTGCAGCTTGTCCAGCGCCTCGCGCAGCTCGGGGAAGTCGGCCCCGTCGATGGGGTAGAGCCCCGCGTAGACCATGGGGTTGGGGTGTTTGTAGCCGCCAAGTGCCTGGCTCGCCGGGCGCTGCGCCAGCGTCACCGTGTCGCCGACGCGGGACTGGCGGACGTCCTTCACCCCGGTGATCAGGTAGCCGACCTCACCCACGCCCAAGCCCGAGGACGGCAGCGGCTCGGGGCTGATGACGCCGACCTCCAGCACCTCGTGGGACGCCTTGGTGCTCATCATCGTGATGCGGTCGCGGTGCTGGAGCGCGCCGTCGACCACGCGGACGTAGGTGACGACGCCGCGATAGGTGTCGTACACGGAGTCGAAGATGAGGGCGCGCGCGGGGGCGTCCACCTCACCGGTCGGGGCGGGCACGGTGGCGACGATGGCGTCCAGCAACTCGCGGACGCCCTCCCCCGTCTTGCCCGACACGCGGAACACCTCCGACGGGTCGCAACCGACGAGGTTGGCCAGTTCCTCGGCGTACTTCTCGGGCTGCGCGCTCGGCAGGTCGATCTTGTTGAGCACCGGGATGATGTGCAGATCGGCACCCATCGCCAGGTACAGGTTCGCCAGCGTCTGGGCTTCGATGCCCTGCGCGGCGTCGACGAGCAGAATGGCGCCCTCGCACGCCTCCAGCGAGCGGGACACCTCGTAGGTGAAGTCGACGTGGCCGGGGGTGTCGATCATGTTCAGCACGTGGTCGGTCTCAGCGACCCGCCACGGCATCCGCACGGCCTGGCTCTTGATCGTGATGCCGCGCTCGCGCTCGATGTCCATCCGATCGAGGTACTGCGCACGCATGGACCGCTCGTCAACCACGCCGGTGAGCTGGAGCATGCGGTCCGCCAGCGTCGACTTGCCGTGATCGATGTGCGCGATGATGCAGAAGTTGCGCAGGATCGCGTTCGGCGTCGCCCCGGGCTGCGGGCTCATGCGGCCTCCCTCTCGAGCTCGTCGTGCTTCGCTGGCATCGCGTCGGCCGGCGGGCGGCCGGCCTTGGACAACACGACGCCGCCCCGACCGGTCAGTCGGAGCGACGTCGGGAAGCTGCGATCAGAGCGACGCGGCCGTCGTGGCGATGGCCGACTTGCGGTTCGCCGCCTGGTTCTTGTGGATGACGCCCTTGCTGGCCGCCTTGTCGAGCTGGCGGCACGCCACCTTGGCGTACTCCTGCGCCTTCTCGGTCTCGCCGGCGGCAGCAGCCTCGCGGAACTTGCGAATGTGCGTCTTGAGGGACGACTTCACGGCCTTGTTGCGCAGGCGCGCCTTCTCGTTCGTGAGAATCCGCTTCTTCTGGGACTTGATGTTCGCCACAGGGCTTGCCTTCGTTTCTGCTGATGGTCGAGGGTTGCGCCCACAATGGGCGCGATGACCCAGCCTAGCAGCGCCCCCGGCGGCCCCCAAATCGCCGGGTCAGCGGCCCATGCCTGCCTCGGGACGCCTCCCCCGCTGCGCCGCCACCCCGATCACGAGCTGCTCCAGTGCGAAGGCGGGGTCGGACGCGGCGCCCTTCACGGCGGCGTCCGCCCGCGCCACGAGTTGCAGGGCGGACGCCAGCCCGCGCGGCGTCCAGTCGCGGGAGTGCCGCGCCAGGTCCTTGACCTTCCACGGCGGCACCCCGACCTGCTGGGCCACCTCGGCGTCGCGGACGCGCGCACCGGCGAGATCGCTGTAGCGCCCCTGGCTGCGCAATGAGGACGCCAACGCGCTCGTCACGAGCACCGGCGGCACGCCGGTCTCCAACGCCCAGCGCAGCGCACCGAGCGCCTCGTCGCGCCGCCCGGACATGACGTGGTCGGCCACGGTGAAGCTCGTCACGTCGGCCCGACCGGCGAAGTAGCGGTGAACGTCGGTCTCGCTGATGTGTCGGTCGTCGGAGTCGGCGATCAGCTGGCGCACCGCCGCGGCCACGCCCCGGGTGTCGCCGCCGATCGCCTCCACCAGCGTGGCCGCGGTGGGGGCTTCGAGGCGTCCGCCGAGCGCCCGGGCTTCGGCGACCGCGAACTGGGGCAGCTCCCAGGCCTTGATCGTCGGGCAGTCGCGGGTGGCGACCTTGGCCTTCTTCAATCGATCGAGCAGTCCCTTGCCCTTGTTCCCGCCCGGGTGGACGAGCACCAGGGCGAGCTCATCACTCGGCTGCGTGGCGAAGGAGGCAACGGTGTCGACGAGGTCGTGGGCGAGGTCGGCAAGGTCGGTGACCACCACGATGGTGTCGCTGGCGAACAGCGACCCCCCGGTCACCTCGGCGAGGCGTCCGGCGTCCAGGTCAACCGCCGACACCCGGTTCACCGAGGCACCCGGCCGCTCGACCAGCGCGTCGCGGACGAGGGCGTCCACCGCCCGCTCGGCGAGCAACGACTCCGGCCCGACGACCAGCACGACCCGGCCGAACACGTTCGTCACCTCCACCGCACCCACCTCCTGCGCCTGCGCATCTGCTGGGAGCCAGCATGCCAGCCGCCACCGACAACGCCCGCGTCGGAACGGCCCACGCCGACTCCCCTGCCGCAGTGTCGGGGGCCGGCGTTAGGGTGGGTGTCACCGAACGAAGGAGACCCCCCATGGCCAGCAAGGACGACATTCGCCGCATCGCCGAGGAGAACGACCTCAGCGAGGCGGCCGTCGCGGAGCTCGACCGGGCGCTGGGGCGCGGCAACCGGCGCCAGGCCCAGTTCAGCCACCCCGATCTCGGCGGATCCGGGCAGTGGATGGCCGGCGGCATGACGCAGGTCGGCGACATGTTCAACAACGAGCTGAAGGCCAAGGTGGACGCCGCGTGCTCCGCCCTGTCCTCCCTCGGCACGGGCAAGAACTCGGACTCCGACAACGGTGCCGAGGCCCACCCCGACCAGCACGACGACCAGAACGACGACGAGAAGGAAGGCACGGAGATGGACATGAACATGGACATGGACATGAACATGGACATGGACATGGACATGGGCGGCTCGGACTGGTGGCCGGAGGACCTGGGGAGCCCCGCGTCCAGCGGCGGCCAGAACGACTCGGGCTACGCCGTGTTCCCGGAAAAGAAGCGGCTCGCGGTCAAGTCGGGTGACGACGTCAAGGTCTACGACACGGCCGATCACGACATCACCGGCGTCTCCCAGCAGCAGGGCTCGATCGAGGACACGACGTTCTCCACCTCCGGCGGCGACACCGTCCGCGCCGGCGATCTGGACGAGGTCTGACGCGCCGACCCCCGGCGCCCGATCCTGGGAGCCGGGGCCCGGGGCGGCCAGCACCCGCTGCTAGCATGAGCGGGTAAACGCATTCCCACCGGAGGTCACTGATGTCCCCGCTCCCCCTCGCGCAGGTCGGCGTCCGCGGTTTCGGCCGCATCCACCTGGAGCGCATCGCCCGGCTCGAGGAGCAGGGGCGGGTGGAGCTGGTGGCCACGGCCGACCCGGGTGGCCCGCTGGTCGGCAGTGACCTTCACTGGTACGCGAGCCTGACCGATCTGCTGGCCGAGCACAGCCCGGCCATCGCGAGCCTGGCGACGCCCATCGGCACGCACGCGCCGCTGGCCACCGAGGCCATGCGCGCCGGGGCGCACGTCATGCTCGAAAAGCCACCGGTGGCATCGCTCACGGAGTTCTGGCAGCTGCTGCGCGCCTGCAAGGAGAACCAGCGCGTCGTGCAGATCGGGTTCCAGAGCCTGGGGTCGGCAGGCATCGCGCGGATGCAGCATCTGCTCGCCGGGGACGCGCTCGGCGAGGTCACCGCGATTGCCGTTCGCGGCGCCTGGGTGCGTGACCGGGCCTACTACGCCCGCTCGCCGTGGGCCGGCAAGCGCACCGTGGACGGCCGGCGCATCGCCGACGGCGTGGTCACCAACCCGCTGGCCCACTCGATCGCCACGGCATTGAAGATTGCCGACGCCACCCGCCTGGATGACATCGTCGCCATCACGACCGAGATGTACCACGCGCACGCCATCGATGCCGACGACACCTCCTTCGTCCGGCTCGACCTGGCCGACGCACCCCCCATCTGCGCCGCGCTGACGCTGTGCGCCACCGAGCAGGTGCCGCCCACCGTCACGCTGGTCGGGACGCGTGGCGCGGCGCGCTACTCCTACACCACCGACGAGCTGTGGCTGACGGTGGACGGGGAAGAGACCCACGAGACCTTCGAGCGCACCGACCTGCTCGAGAACCTCGTCGATCACCTGACCGCCGACGCCGATCTGCTCGTGCCGCTCGCCGACACCGTCGGGTTCATGTGCGTGCTCGAGGCGACGCAGGACCGGCCGGCGCCCGTGCAGATTGCCGAGGAGCACCTCACCTGGGTCGGTGACGGCGCCGAAGGGCACCCCGTCATCACCGACATCGAACGCTGGCTCGACACGGTGTTGGCGTCGGGCGTCGGGTTCGCCGAGGCGGGCGCGCCGTGGGGCGACCCGGCCGCGGTGGCGCGGTGGCAGCACCGGACGCCGCTGGCGGAGCTGAGACTGGGCGACGCCGTGGTGGCCGAGTACGCGGACGGCTCCGACATCATGGACCTCTCCTCCCCGCGGCCCTACCTGCACCCGATCCGGACGCTGGGCGGGGTGATTGTCAGCGACACCCACCCCGTCGACCACGACTGGCACTGCGGCCTGTCGCTCACGATGCAGGACGTCAACGGCGTCAACTTCTGGGGCGGGCGCACCTATGTGCGGGGCCGGGGCTACACGTGGCTGGGCGACCAGGGCCGCATCGAGCACCGCGCGTGGCTCGAGCGGACCCCCGGCCGGTTGCGCGAGGAGCTCGCCTGGGTCGGGCCGATCCTCGAGCCGCTGGAGGACGCCATCGACCCGGTCGAGGTCCGCGAGACGCGCGAGCTCACCTGGACGCAGGCCGACGATCGCACGTGGCTGCTGGACGCCGACCTTGCGCTGGACGCCGTGACCCCGGATCGCATCACCCTGGGCGGGCCAGGCACGAACGGGCGCACCGACGCGGGCTACGGCGGCTGGCAACTCCGCCTGCGCCGCAGTGACGACGTCCGCATCACCAGCCCGCTGGGCGAGGGCGCGGAGGCCGTGTACGGGCAGGCGGCCGCCTGGGTGGCGTGGCGCTCGACCTTCATCGGGCGGCCTGTGACGCTCGCGATGGCCCACCTGGACGCCGACGCGGCGGCCTCGGACCGCTGGTTCGTGCGCCACGGTGCGTTCGACGGCATCGGAACGGCGCTGGCGTGGTCCGACGAGCTGACGCTGCCGGTGCGGCGTCGCTACCGCCTCGTCGTCGCCGACGGCCACCTCACCGAGGACGCACTGGCCGCCTGGCTGCCGCGATCCCTAGGGTGAACGCATGAAGCGCGTGTATCTCATCCGCCACGGCGAGGCCGAGTTCACCGGCCACGGCCGCGGCGACCACGGCCGGCGGCTCACCGAGGAGGGTCACGAGCAGGCCCGGACGCTCGGCGAACTGCTGGCGGAATCCGGCATCCAGGTGGTGCTCACCTCCACCGCCGACCGGGCCGCGGCGACGGCGTCCGGCCTGGGGTTGGGCGAGGTGCGCCCGATCGAGGAGCTCTACAACGCCTTCACCCCAGCCCTACTGCGCAGCCTCGCCACGTTGGACGACGACGTGCACACCGCCGCGGTGGTGGCCCACGCCCCCGGCATCCCCGCGCTCGTCGACGAGCTCAGCGGCGATGATCCCGACCCCCAGGCCGCCGACCTCATCCGCCACCACTTCGGCACCGCCACCTGTGCCGGGATCGAGTTCTCCGGCTCGTGGGCCCACCTCGACCGGCCCCGCCTGTTCTGGGCCGCCCGAGGCTGAGCCACACGGGGGTGAGCGCTGGCCGAACCCTCGCCGCGCCAGCACCGTTCTGCTAGCATGCAGGAAAGCGCTTCCCACTGTTGAGAGGTCACCATGGACGCCCGCCTGTCCCCCCTCGTCGAGCACGTTCTCGTCCCCGTCGTCGTCATGGATGATGCCGCCCGGGCCCCTGGCCTGGCGCAGGCCCTCGTGGCCGGCGGGTTGCCCGTCGCCGAGGTCACGTTCCGCACGGCCGCGGCCCGCGACGCCATCGCCGCCATGGCGCAGGTGCCCGGCATGATCGTCGGCGCCGGCACCGTCCGGACCCCGGAGCAGGCCGAGCAGGCGGTGGCCGCCGGCGCGACGTTCATCGTCTCGGCCGGCCTCAGCGAGAAGGTGGTGCGCCGCTGCCAGGAACTCGACGTGCCCGTCCTGCCCGGCACCGCCACGGCCACCGAGATCCAGCAGGCCACCGAGCTGGGCCTCGACACGGTCAAGTTCTTCCCCGCCGAGACCGCAGGGGGCGCGGCCGCGGTGAAGGCGCTCGCGGCGCCCTACCCCGACATCAGCTTCGTCCCGACCGGCGGCATCGGCCCGAAGAACCTCGCCGACTACCTCGCAGTGACGTCCATCGTGGCTTGCGGTGGCTCGTGGATGTGCCCGCGGGACGCCGTCGCCGATGGCCGGTTCGACGAGGTGGAGCGCCTCACCGCCGAAGCCGTCCAACTCGTCCGTTCGATCAAGGAGGCCTGAGCCATGGCCCTCACCCTGCGTCCCGTGGAGGACTGCACGTACGACGTCGTCGCCCTCGGCGAGGTCATGCTCCGCCTCGATCCCGGGGCCGGCCGCATCCGCACCGCGCGCTCCTTCGACGCGTGGGAGGGCGGCGGGGAGTACAACGTGGCCCGGGGGCTCTCGCGCTGCTTCGGCCTGCGGGCCGGCGTCGTGACCGCGCTGGTCGACAACGAGGTCGGACGCCTCGTCGAGAACCTGATCCTGGCCGGCGGCGTCGATGCCCGCCACATCGTGTGGCGCGACTCCGACGGCATCGGCCGCACCGTCCGCAACGGCCTGAACTTCACCGAGCGTGGCTTCGGCGTCCGCGGCGCGGTCGGCGTCTCCGACCGGGGCAACACCGCGGCCAGTCAGCTCGCCGCCGGCGACGTGGACTGGGACCACCTGTTCGGCGAGCTCGGCGTCCGCTGGCTGCACACCGGCGGCATCTACGCCGCCCTGAGCGAGACCTCGGCTGACACCGTCATCGCCGCGGTCAAGGCTGCGAAGAGGCACGGCACCGTCATCAGCTACGACCTCAACTACCGCCCGAGCCTGTGGAAGTCGATCGGCGGCCAGGCGAAGGCGCAGGAGGTCAACACCGAGATCGCGCAGTACATCGACGTCATGATCGGCAACGAGGAGGACTTCACGGCCAGCCTCGGCCTGGAGATCGAGGGTGTGGACGAGCACCTCACCGACCTGGAGATCGACAGCTTCGCCGCCATGATCACCGACGCGGCGCAGGCCTACCCGAACTTCCAGGTGATCGCGACCACGCTGCGCGGGGTGCGCTCGGCCACCGTGAACGACTGGTCCGCCATCGCCTGGTCGGCCGACACGGGCGTGCTGGAGTCGACCAAGCGGCCCGGCCTGGAGATCTTCGACCGCGTGGGCGGCGGCGACTCCTTCGCGTCCGGCCTCGCGTTCGGCCTGCTGGACGGCCAGCCGCTGCAGACCGCGTTGGAGTACGGCGCCGCGCACGGCGCGCTCGCCATGACCACGCCCGGTGACACGACCATGGCCTCCAAGGCCGAGGTGCTCAAGCTCGCCGGCGGCGGCTCGGCGCGCGTCGACCGCTGACCGTCACCAGCCCCCCGAAAGGACTCACCCATGAGCAAGGCCATGAGCAAGGTGGCCCTCGTCACCGGCGGCAACCGCGGCATCGGCCGCGGCGTCACCGAATCGCTGCTGCAGGCCGGCTACCGCGTGTCCATCATGGCCACCCGCCCGGCGCCCGTCGACGTGCTCGCCGAGCTGGGTGAGACCGGCGAGGTCCGCTACACCCAGGGCAGTGTCGCCGAGCTGGCCTCCCACGAGCGCTACGTCGAGGACACGCTGGCCGACTGGGGCCGCATCGACGTCCTGGTCAACAACGCGGGCGTCGCCCCCTCCGAGCGCAACGACATCCTCGTCGCCACCCCGGAGAGCTACGACCGCGTCATGGAGATCAACCTGCGCGGTCCCTATTTCCTCACCCAGCGGGTCGCGAACGTGCTGGTCAACCAGCCCAAGGAGGGCGAGGGAGTCCGCGGGACGATCATCAACGTCAGCTCGATCTCGGCCGAGGTGGTCAGCACCAACCGGGGCGAGTACTGCCTCTCCAAGGCCGGGGTGGCGATGGCGACGCGCCTGTGGGCCGTCCGGCTGGCGCCCGAGGACGTTCTGGTCTACGAGGTGCGCCCGGGCGTGATCGCCACCGACATGACGGCCGGCGTCACCGAGAAGTACAACGCGTTCTTCGCCTCGGGAGCGGTGCCGATGCCCCGCTGGGGGCAGGCGTCCGACGTGGGGGGCGCGGTCGTCCAGCTGGCCGCCGGCGCGATGCCGTACACCACCGGCGACGTCATCAACGTCGATGGCGGCATGCACCTGCCGACCCTCTGAGCGAAGGAGCCACCGATGGACCAGTCCGCCTGGATCGACGAGCACGCCACCGGGCACGTCGCGGTCGACGGCCAGCAGATCCCGGTCGTCAGCGCCAACACCGTCGTCGTCGGCACCGGCGCGGCGGGGTTCTGCGCCGCCGACCGGCTGGTGATGCTGGGCCAGCGCGACGTCGTCATGGTCACCGACAAGCGGCGCGCCGGGGCGTCCCGCAACGCCGGCTCCGACAAGCAGACCTACTACAAGTTGACCCTGTCGGGCGCCGAGCCGGACTCGGTGCGGGAGATGGCCGACACGCTGTTCTCCGGTGGCTCGATGGACGGCGACATCGCCCTCGCCGAGGCCGCGTGGAGCCCGCGGGCGTTCTTCCACCTCGTGGAGTCGGGCGTGCCGTTTCCGCACAACGCGTCGGGTGAGTACGTCGGCTACAAGACCGACCACGACCCTCGCCAGCGCGCGACGTCGGTCGGGCCCTACACGTCGCGGACGATGGTCGAGCGCCTGGAGGCGAAGGTCGACTCCGCCGGGGTGCCGGTGCTGGATCTGTGCCGGGTGGTGGATCTCGTCGTCGAGGACGGCCGCGCCGTCGGGCTGTTGTGCGTCCGGCTGGACGTGAACGAGGACGCCCCCAGCCGCTTCCTGCTGCTGCGCTGCACGAACCTGGTGTACGCCACGGGCGGCCCGGCCGGCATGTACGCCGACTCGGTGTACCCCAACGGCCAGTGGGGCGCGAACGGCGCCGCGCTGCGCGCCGGCGTCCACGGCAAGAACCTGACGGAGTGGCAGTTCGGGCTGGCGTCGGTTCGCCCGCGGTGGAACGTATCGGGCACGTACATGCAGGCGTTGCCACGGTTCGTGAGCACGGACGCGGACGGCAACGACCCGCGGGAATTCCTCACCGACTTCCTGCCCGACTACGGCGATCAGCTCACCCGCATCTTCCTCAAGGGCTACCAGTGGCCCTTCGACGTGCGCAAGGCGCCCGAGGGCAGCTCCTTGGTCGACCTGCTGGTCTACCAGGAGACGAAGCTGCGCGGACGCCGCGTGTGGCTCGACTTCCGCTCCAACCCGGTGCAGTCGGACTTCGATGCAACGCAGCTCTCCGAAGAGGCCTACCGGTACCTGGACGCCACCGGCGTCGTGGGGCTGGGCAATTCGACGCCCATCCAGCGCCTTCAGCACATGAACCGGCCCGCGTACACCTTCTACCTGGAGCGCAACCCGGGTGTGGACCTGGAGACCGACATGCTCGAGGTCGCCGTGTGCGCGCAGCACAACAACGGCGGCCTCGAGATCGACCAGTGGTGGCACTCCAACGTCGAGGGGTTCTTCCCCGTCGGGGAGGCAGCCGGGGCGCACGGCGTCTACCGGCCGGGCGGGGCGGCGCTCAACTCGGGCCAGGTCGGCGCGACGCGGGCGGCGTCCTACATCGCGCAGGCCCGCCGCGACGACCCGATCGGGTCGGACGCCTTCGCCGCGGCCGCCCAGGGGGTGGCCGAGCGGGCGGTGGCGCTGCTGGCGTCGGCGAGCCAGCGGGCCGCGGACGACGAGGACACCACCGACGCGGTGTTGACCCACATCCGCCGCGTCATGAGCGACAAGGCGGGCGTGGTGCGCTCGAAGGCGTCGGTCGCCGAGGCGCGCGAGGAGCTGTCGGCGCTGTGGCGCGACTACGAATCGACTATCGCCGCGGACGCCGGGAGCCGCCGGTCGGTGAGCCGGCTGTTCCTGATCCGCGACATCCTGACGAGCCAGTACGTCTACCTCCACGCGATGGAGCACTACGTCGCCACCGGTGGGCTGTCGCGCGGATCGGTGCTGTACTCCGACCCGGACGGCGACCTGCCCCGCCTGGACGCGCGCGTCACCGAGCCGTTGCCCGAGCTGTTCCGGCTGCAGCTGGACGTCGGCGCCCTCGACGACGTCATCCAGGTGACGCGCTGGGACGGCGCGGGTGAACCGACCTTCGATTGGCGCGCGCGGCGCCCGATCCCGGAGCAGACCGAGGCCTTCGAGAACACCTGGCGCAGTTACCGGGAGAACAAGAACATCGGCTGAGCCGGGCGCCCCGGGCGTCGGAAAATGTCAGACCCGCCTGCGAGGCTGGAGCCATGAACGCACCGGTCCTTCGCAGCGTCGCCGACGCCGCCGCTGCGCTCGCCCACGCCCAGGCCCAGGTGCGGGCCGGCGAGGTGGCGACGTGCCTGGCGATTGCCGCCCTGTGCGACCTGCACCGGGTCGACGAGACCGTGCTGGTCGCGGGGGCCGAGCGGTGGGTGCCGGGCGGCGCGGACGGCACGCCCCGGATCGGGGAGTTCGTCGCGGCGGAGATCGCCGGGCTGGTGGGGGTGAGCGTGGGTTCGGCGTTCGGCCAGATCGCCCGGGTGCTCAACCTGCGGCACCGCCACCCCACCCTGTGGGCGCTGGTCCTGCAGGGCGACGCGCGGCCCCATGAGGCGTTCCGGGTGGCGGACGCCGCCGCGGACGCCGGCCTGGACGCCGCCGCCTGCGCGCGGTTCGACGCGATGTGCGCCCACGCGCTGGTGTTGCAGCCCTGGCCGCGCATCAAGGGCCGGGTCGACCAGTGGATCCTGCGCGCCGATCCCGCCCAGGCCGCGCGTCGCGAGCGCGCCGCTGCGAAGCGTCGGCATGTGTCCGTGGGCACGATCGAGGCCGGGCACGTCGCGCTGTGGGGTCAGTTGGACGCCGCCGACGGCATCGCCCTGGACGACGCCCTCACCCGCATCGCCGGCACCCTGCCCGGCGACGACCTGAACCACCGCCGAGCCGACGCCCTGGGCGTCCTGGCGCGTGGTGTCCTGGGACAGGATCCGCTGCCGCCGCGCAAGGCCGACCTGGTGGTCCGGCTGGACGCCGCGGACATCGCCGAGGGCGGCGTGGCGGCCGTCGAGCGCTGGGGCCACGTCCTGCTCCCCCGCCTCACGCGGATCTTGGCGGGCTGCACCGTGCGCGTCCGCCCGGTGGTGGTGCCGGGCGATGGGGCCGTGGACTCCTACCAGGTTCCCGAGGCCATGCGCCTCACCCTGGCGACGCGCAACCCGGTCGACGTGTTCCCCTGGGGCACCCGGCGCGCCGACGCCTGCCAGGTGGATCACACCGTCCCCTACGAGGCGGGCCGGCCCGGCCAGACGCACCTCGCCAATCTCGGGCCGCTGTCGTCCTACACCCACCGGGTGAAGACCCACGGCGGCTGGAAGCTCGACCAACCCCGCCCCGGTGAATACCGCTGGCGCTCTCCGCTGGGGTACGAGTACGCGGTGACGGCGGCCGGCACGATCCGGATCGGCCGGCCACCGCCGGCCCAGGTGGAGTGGTGGTACCGGGAGTCCCCCTTCGAGGACCCGCCCGAGTCGCCCAGCAATTTGGTGTCGGCGTCAACGGACGCAAGAGACCTGACCTCTGCGCAGGCGATCGTCAGCCCCTTGGGTCCACCCATGAACGGTGCGACGGGTTCAGTCAGCGCGCCGCCCGGCGCGGTCAAGTCCGACGCACCCTCACCGCAGATTCCCTTGCCGCTCGGCGGCTGAGCCGACCTCAGCGCCTTGCCGCAGCCCCACCTCGCGGGCCATGATCGACCCATGACCCTGCTCACCGCGCCCACCCAACGGGGTGGAGCGTCCGTCAGGACGGCGACGCTGCCCGGTGCGCTGCGCGCGCTCGGCCAGGCGTTGGCGATGGTGCTGACCCTGGCGCCGTCGGCCTGGGCGGTGGTGCTGCTGGCCGGCGGACACGCGGTGCGCGAGTTCTGCGCGGGCCGGTCGTGCACGCCCGCCGAGTTGGCCCCGTCCGGATTCGTGGCGTGGCAGAACCAGACGTTGGCAGCGCTGTCCGGGCCGTTCGAGCGGGTGTGGTGGCTGTACGCGACCTCCCTCATGATCGGCGCGCTGATCACGGCCGCCGCCGGGTGGCTGGCCATCGGTTTGGCCATCACCCTGGGCGGGCTGCGCACCCGGCGTTGGGTCGCCATCATGGGCGCCCTCGGCCTGCTGGCGCTCCTCGGCGCGTTCTGGCTGACCACCCCCCAGATCGCCTGGGTCAACCTGTACCTCGAGTGAAACCCCTGGCTCACCAGGGCACCTGAGCACCTGAGCACCTGGCCACCTGGGCACCTGGGCACACCCTCAGGCATTTGGACCCGAGCAAATGGCGCCATGGCGCCACAATCTCGGGTCCAAATGCCCGGTGGTGGGCCCAAATCCCCCTCACCTCGCCAGCCGCATCAGGGCAGGCACCCTGCAGGCGGCACCCCGGACGCAGCACCGCCCCACCGGGATCCGACGGGGCGGTGCTGTTGGCCGTCACGGCGAGGGTCAGCGCACGTAGGGCTCCAGGTGGCGGATGAAGTGCGTCCGCATCACCTCGTACAGCTCGTCCTCGTGGGCGCGGAGGACGTCCTTGATCTCGTCGCCGTACTTCTCCAGCGTCGCGCCGTAGCCGACGTGGAGCACCTGGCGGGAGTCCAGCGCGGTGACGAGCTCGTCGGCGTCCTCGCGCTTCGGGTTGGACGGGATCTTGGTGACGTCGCAGCTCAGGTGGTAGCTGTGCCGGTTCTCCTCGAGGGACTCCAGCGAGAGCTGCAGCATCTCCAGCAGCAGGTTCGGGTCGTGCCGGGCGATGACGCGCAGCGCCTCGACCCAGCTCGTCCCGGCCGTCTTCATGTGCGACGCCCCGGCCGTGGCCTCGGCGAACAGCGGGTAGATCGAAAACTTGTCCGACCCGGAGTGCAGCGACAGCTTGTACGGGCCGAGCGCGCGGGCGATCTCGGCGTGCTTGTCGAAGTTCTCCTTCAGCTTGTCCAGCGGCCCGATGTACTCCACGCCCTTCTCGAACTGCCCCACCCAGCGCGGCGCGAAGCTCACGAGCTCCACCCCGAGGCGCTGCAGCTCCATGACCAGCACGACGTGCTCGACGTACGTGGTCGGCTTGTCGGTCTCGTCGATGGCGAACTCGAACTCGTGCGGCACGTCGAGACCCTTGACGTGCGTGATGAGCTCCATGCCCCGCGTGAGCGCGGGCCCGGCCTTGACCGCCGCGCGGACGACCTCCGCCTCGTCGAGCACCAGCGGGCCCGACTCCAGCTCCACCGTCGTGCCGGCGTAGCGCTTCACCAGATCCTCGACCGAGGTGTCCACGGCGGACAGGTCGAGCGACTCGGCCTTGCTGCGCAGGGTGGCCTCGTCATCGTCGTGGGCGGCCATGTCCATCTCGTCACCCGGGTCGACCGTGAAGAACACGAAGCCCGCCTCGGCGCACGCCGTGAGGGACTCCTCGATCTTCTGGTGGTCGGCGTCCGCGCCGACCGGCCCCGTCCAGCCCGCCTGGAAGGCACCCCAGGTGGCGTCGTCGATCACGTTGCGCGGCGTCCGGCCGCAGCGACCCATCTCGCGGGTCGACTGCTGGGCGAACACCGGGTTGATGGTGCCCACCTCCTTGAACGCCAGCACGTGACCGGGCGTGCAGAGGCCGAGCCGGTCGCCGGTGCCGGCCGTCATCTCCAGGCCGAACAGCTGCGGCGTCAGCCACGGCAGCGCGGCGCGAACCGCCTTGGCGTTGTCCGGGGTCACCGGTGCGCGGAACGCACCCGCGTCGGCCGAGCCTTCGAACGTCTCCAGGACGTCCGCCTCGGCCCCTTCGATCACCAGTTCCTTCGTGCCGTCGGCGTCCTTCTCGAGCCAGAAGGTCGCGCCTTCGTGCTCGACCCGGGAGTCGGGGTATGCGGTGCTCATGGGTTCCTCTCTTCGGTGCTGTCCATGGTGCGGGAAATCGTGGGGGGCAGTGTGGCGTGCAGGTGCTCGGTGGCGTCCCGCTGCAGCGCCCGCGTGAAGACGTGGTCGGTGTCGGCCCACACGGGCGTGTACGACCCCGGCCCCGCCGCGAACGCTTGGTGCAGCGCGGCATCCGCGTCCCGCTGCCCCTGCAGCGGGAACAGGCGGTCACGGGCACAGTAACCCACCAGGACGTGGCGCGCCGGGTTCGTGGCGAGCAGACCCACGAGATCAGGCCCGGACGCCAACCCGCGCGTGTGCAGCAGCCAGGAATGCCCCACGTGGTCGGGGTAGAGCGACGCCAGCGTGCACATCATCGCGACGACGACGACGCTGGCGATCCCGTCGTCGAGAGCGGCCAGCAGCGCCGCCCGCCCACCCCCGCCGGAGAACCCCAGCACTCCGACCGGCCCGGGTGCGCACAGCGTGCGCAGCACGGCCAGCGACGTGAGGTCGTCGTGGGCCACCATGCCCGCCCAGGATGTGTCGAACAGCGCGCACGCCTTGGCCACGAGGTGCTCGTGCTCACGGGCGGCCGCGTCATAGGCCTGCGGGTCTCCGACGCCGAGGTCGAAGCGGCGCGCCCCCCACCCGAACGCGTCGGGCGCCAGCACGGTGAACCCGGAGCGAGCCAGGTCGGACGCCACCGCGGCCCCCTCCTCGGCCTGCTCGCGGTAGGCCAGGACGTGCGCGGGCACACCGGGCAGGTCGACCATCCGCTCCGCCCCGAGGCTCTTGATGCCGCCATGGCTGTGCAGGGCGAGCACCCCCGGCCGGGTCGCGGGGTCGGCGTCCACGGGGTGGAGCAGCCAGGCCGCCAGATCGGGCCCGAAGCCGACCGACCAGCGCAGCCGCACGGCCCGGACGCCGTCGCGCACGTGCACCTCGCGGGAGCGGACGCCGCCCCCCTCGGGGGCACCGCCAACCACCACGTCCGGCGGCGTCGGGATGCCGAACAGCGCGCCGAACTGGCCCGGGAGGTGCGGCGTCCGGCCCGCGTGGTCGGGCCAGTCGTCATACCCCCCGAACGCCGCGGGTGAACTCATCGATTCGGCGCCCGGCTCAGCGGGACAGGTCGAGCCCGAGTTCCGCCGGGGTGACGGCGCGGCCGCTGGCCAGCGACTCGTTGCCGCAGATCCCGACGGCGATGGCGCGCAGCCCGTCGATGTAGTCCGAGGGGCGGCCGAGCGGGTCGTCGCCGGGGCCGTTGAACACGTCGGAGAGCAACAGGGCGTCGCCACCCCCGTGGCCACCGGTGCGCCGCGGGATCTCGACCTCCTCCGAACCCTCGAAGTGCAGCTGCACGGTCAGGTGTTCACCCTTGTCGCGGCCGCCGATCTCCTCGGCCATCGCGGACGGGTCGACGACCACCTTGCCGCCCTCGTCGATCTTGATGCGGGCGCGCTCGACCACCTCGAGTTCGGCCCGGCCCAGGGTGCCGTTGACGGCGACCCGGTAGCCCTCCCACGGGCTGTGGGCGTTGAGGGCGTAGCTGAGCGTCGGCCCGCCGGCGTAGTCGACGATGACGGCGAGGTTGTCCTCGGTCGTGACGCCGGGGCCGAAGACGTCCTGGTCGCGCAGATAGCCGTCGTGGTGCTCGTTGTCGAGGTAGAGCGCCTTGAGCCGAGGATCGTCGCGCAGGTCGAGTTCGAACGGGCCGTGCTCCCCGTCGTGGGTGCCGCGCTCGGGGCGCGGGGCCAGGCCGCGGGCGTCCGCGTTCTCGGCGCCATAGAACTTGACGCCACCCGAGGCGTAGACGCGGGCCGGCACGTCGGCCAGCCACCAGTTGACGAGGTCGAAGTGGTGGGAGCTCTTGTGGATGAGCAGGCCGCCGGAGTTCTCCTTGGCCCGGTGCCAGCGGCGGAAGTAGTCGGCGCCGTGCGCCGTGTCGAGCACCCACTCGAACGTGACGCTCAGCACGTCACCGATCCGGCCGGACGCGATGACCTCCTTGAGCGCGGAGTTGCGGGGGCTGTAGCGATAGTTGAACGTGACGACGACCTGCCGGCCCGTCTCGCGCACCGCGTCCGCAATGGCGTTGGCGGAGTCAGCGTTGATGGTGAGCGGCTTCTCGACCACGACGTCGACGCCAGCGTGCAGGCAGCGCACGATCATGTCGGCGTGGGTGTGGTCGGGGCTCGTCACGATGACCCGGTCGAGTTGCTGCTCGGCGATCATCTGCTCGACGGCGTCCGGGGTGTAGGTCGCCAGCGCGTCCGTGGCGTAGCCGTACTCCTGCGTCATGCGCTGGGCGTGGAACGCCATGCGGCCGGGGTTGATGTCGGCGAGCGCCACGAGCACGGCGGCGTCGCTGTGGTCACCCCCGATCGCGTCGGTGTACATCTGGGCGCGGTGACCGGCTCCGATGAGGCCGTAGCGCTGCATGGGGAATCCAACTCCTAGGGCAAGAGGGTGATGGGTGAACGATGTGGGGGGACGGAGCGGGGCCGGGGCGGCCGCGGGGGCCGCCCCGGCTCCGAACTCACTTGATGCCGGTCGTGGCGATGCCGCGGATGAGGAACCGCTGACCGAACAGGAAGGCGAAGAAGACGGGCAGCAACGACACCAGGCTCATGGCGAACATGGCTCCCCAGTTCGAGCCTCCGGTCGAATCCAGGAAGCCCTTCAGTGCCACCGGCACCGTGAACATCTGGGGCGACGTGAGGTAGATCAGGGCGGAGAAGAAGTCGTTCCAGCTCCAGATGAAGGTGAAGATCGTCGTCGTCGCGATGGCCGGCACCATGAGGGGCAGGATCACGTTGAAGAAGATTCGGAAGTGGCCGCACCCGTCGATCAGGGCCGCCTCGTCGAGTTCCTTCGGCAGGCCACGGATGAACTGCACCATGAGGAAGACGAAGAACGCCTCGGTCGCCAGGAACTTCGGCAGGATCAGCGGCCAGAAGGTGTTGATCCAGCCGAACTGGGCGAAGACGATGTACTGCGGCACGATCAACACGTGAATCGGCAGCATCAAGGTGAGCAGCATGATCGAGAAAAGGATGCTGCGGCCCTTGAACTTCAGCCGTGCGAAGGCGTAGGCCGCCAGGGAACAGCTGACCACGTTGCCGATGATCGACCCCAGGGCGATGATCGTCGAGTTCCACAGGTAGCGCGAGAACGGGTGGTTCAGCGCATTCCAGCCCTCGGCATAGTTTTCGACCCGGAACGTGGTCAACCACAGGCTCGTGTCACGGAAGATCTCCGCGGTCGGGCGGAAGGAGCTGACCACCATCCACAGCAGCGGGTAGATCATGACGATCGCCGCGAGCACCAGCAGGATGTGCTTGATGACGCTGCGCGCCGTGCTGGAGCCGCTGCGTGTCCGGCGCTCCGTCACCGTGTTCTCATCGGACGCCGCCGCGGCGGCGAGCTGGACGTCGGGGGTATTGGTCTCAGTCATCGTAGAACACCCAGTACTTGGAGACGGCGAAGTTGATGGCGGTGAAAATCCCAATGATGATCACCAGGAGCCACGCCATGGCGGAGGCGTAGCCCATCTGGAAGTTCGTGAAGCCCTGCTGGTAGAGGTACAGGGTGAAGAACATCGTCGAGTCCGCCGGGCCACCCGTGCCACCCGAGACGATGAACGCCTGGGTGAATGCCTGGAAGGCGCCGATGATCTGCAGCACGAGGTTGAAGAACACGATCGGGCTGAGCAGCGGCAACGTGATGGTGCGGAACTGGGTCCACTTCGACGCGCCGTCCACCGACGCCGCCTCGTAGTACATCGTCGGAATCTGCCGCAGGCCCGCCAGGAAGATGATCATGGGCGAGCCGAAGGTCCACACGTGCAGCAGGATGATCGTGCCCAGCGCGGTGCTCGGGTCGGCGATCCACCCCGGGGGGTTCTCCACAACGAGACTCTGCAGGAGCTGGTTGACCAGGCCGGTCGTGCCGAACATCTGGCGCCACAGCAGGGCAATGGCCACCGAGGAACCCATCAGGGAGGGCAAGTAGAAGACCGAGCGGTAGAAGGCCAGGCCCTTCATGCCCGTGTTCAGCAGCACGGCGATGGCGAGCGCGAGGATGAGCTGCAGCGGCACACCCACGACGACGTAGGTGAAGGTGACCACGAGGGAGTTCAGCAACCGGGGGTCGTTGAACATCCGGATGTAGTTGGTGAGGCCCGTCCAGGTGGGTCCGGCGAGCAGCGGATAGCTGGTGAAGGAGAGGTAGAGGGACGCGAGCATCGGGCCGATGGTGATGACCACCAGACCGATGAGCCATGGCGTCAGGAAGATGTAGCCGGCTTTGTTGTCGCGGCTCTCGTCCTTCTGACGCTCCCCGTGGGCGAGTTCGCCGATGGCACTCATGGATGGGACTCCCGGGCTTCAGGGGGTTGCAGGGGCGGGGGCGGGGGCGGCCCGGCGTGCGGGCCGCCCCCGTCGTGGCTCAGGCTCCGGCCTGGACCTTCGAGGTCAGCTCGGTGGTGAGCCCCTCGGCTGCAGCTTGCGGTGTCATGCGCTCGAGGATGACTTCGGTGCCCCAGCGGCCGAGCTCGATGTCGGCGCCGCCGACCGGCGTGACCGTCATCGGGTCGCCCAGCTCGGATTCGATGGATTCGAGGTACTCGACGATCTTGGCGTCGGACGCCTGGAGATCGGGGCGGACCGCCTCACGCACATCAAGGTTGGCGGGGACGCCGCGCTCGACGCCGAGGATCTTGCCGGCGTCCACGTCATTGGCGAGGAAGTTGATGAACTTGACGACGGCCTCCTGGTTGCCGGTGCGCCCCGAGGCGGACCACAGCATCGATGCCTTGTACCACAGCTCGTGGTCGCCGTCACCGTTCATCGACGGCGGCCGCAGGATCTGCAGGTCCTGGCCCGAGGCGTTGTCGAACGCCTTGACCTGGTTGGACCAGTAGTAGAACAGGCCGAGGCGGTTGGTCGCACCCATGGTCTGGTCGACCGGCTTGGTGAGTTCCTCCGACGCGACGGACGCCGACGGGAACGCCCCGCTCTGCTGCAGGTCGAGCCCCTGCTGGAAGAACTGGCCGAGGGTCTCGGCGTCGAAGGCGACGCCATCCTCGTTGAACTCATCCTGGCCCTGCTGGCGCAGCCAGACGCGCATGATCGGCTCGACCATCATGTAGTTCTGCGAGCCGACGGCGCCGTCGGACGAGCCCTCGGTGATCGCCTGCGCGGTCTGGGCCAGGTCGTCCCACGTCCACGTGGTGTCGTCGGGGATCGCGACGCCCGCAGCCTCGAAGACCGCCGGGTTGGCGATGACCGTGGGAGAGTTGATGCCGGCGTTGATGCCGAACAGGCCGGAGCTGAGGCGTCCAGTGTCCACCGTGCCGGGCGCGAAGCGGCTGACGTCCACCCCGGCCGCCTCCAGGTCGAGCAGCGCGCCGCGCTCGCCGTATTCCGCGATGTACTTCTCGTCCATCTGGATGACGTCGGGGGCATCACCGGCGGCCATCTGCGTCGCCAGACGATCCCAGTAACCGCTCCACTCGCCCGGTTCACCCTGCACGTCGATGTCGGGGTTCTGCTCCTCGAAGAGCGCGATGACCTCTTCGGTGAGCCGGTTGCGGGTGTCGTTGCCCCACCAGCTGAACCGGATCACGGTCTGGCCCTGATCGTTCGTGGTCGGGGCCCCGCCGCCGGCGGCACAGCCCGTCAGGGCGAGGCCGATGGTCACGACACCTGCCGCGACCTTGTTCATCATCTTCATGCGGCCCTCCTTGGCCTCTCGTGGATCCCAACCACCACGGGCGGGAAGCGCTTACCGAGAGCGTAAGACGTGGCTGGCGCCAGGTCAAACACCGTGACCTTATCGTTACGCGGCGTCGCCCGGGGAGGATTCGGCCGGCCCCTGCCCGCCGAGGGCTCCACCCCACGCCCGCCCGGGAAAGCGCTACCATCACCCTCGTCCGCGCCCGTTCGCCCCGACCGGCGCGCACCACGGTGAGGAAGGACGGCGCAGCGATGGGACGACGCACCCCCGGATCGGCCCCGACGCTGAGCGACGTCGCCCAGCACGCGGGCGTGTCGCTCGCAACCGCCTCGCGCGCCATCAACGGCAGCCAGACCCGCGTGGTCGGCGAGGAGTTGCGCGAGCGCGTCCTCGCCTCGGCCCGCGCCCTGGGCTACGCCCCGGACGCCAACGCCCAGGCCATGGCGCGGGGCACGACCCGCGCGGTCGGCGTCATCGTGCACGACCTGACGGACCCCTACTTCGCGGCCGTCGCGGACGCCATGAGCCGCGCCGCGACCGAGCGCGACCTGTTCCTGACGCTGGCCACCACCGGTAACCACGTCGAGCACCTCGCCGAGGTCGTCGCCCAGCTGGACACGCTGCGCGTCCGCGCGATCGTGCTGGTGGGTGGCCGCTGGAAGGCCAACCAGCCCACCGCCGACCTGCTGAGCGCGGTCGACCGCTACGTGAGCCGCGGTGGACGCGTGGTGACGATCGGCATGGAGGTGCCGGGGGTCGACTCGGTAAACGTCGACAGCGAGGACGGTGCGCGCCAGCTCGCCCGCCACCTGCACCGGTTGGGCTACCGCAGCCCGCTCATCCTGAGCGGCCCCGAGCTGCACTCCACCGCGGTGACGCGCAGCGCCGCGTTCGTGCGCGCATTGGCCGACGAGGGCATCGCCGTGCACCCCGATCACCTCATCTCCAGCGACTTCACGCGCACCGGGGGCGCCATCGCCATGCGCATGGCGCTCGAGGCCGGCGTCGACGTCGACGTGGCCATTGCGATGAACGACGTGATGGCACTCGGGGCGATGGCCGAGGCGCGGGCGAACGGGGTCGCGGTGCCGCAGGAGTTGGCCTTCACCGGGTTCGGTGACATCCCGTCGCTGCAGGACGTCATCCCCTCGCTGACCACCGTCCACATTCCCAGCTCCAGTCTGGCCACCCTGGCGTTGAACCTCGCCCTGGACGGCCCCGGCGACGGAACGGGGGACGTCACCGTGCCGGTCATGCTCGTCGCCCGCGATTCGACACCCGAGCGGGCGGGCTGACGCGGCGGGGACGGGCGACACCGCGGCGTCCCTGTGGTAGTCAAGGACGTATGCGCGATTCCCGGCACGGGACCGCATCGGAACAGAGGAGATCTCCCATGCGACGTCGCACCTTCCTCGGCGCTCTCGGTGGGCTGGGGCTTACCGGGGCCCTCGCGGCCTGCGGAACTGGCACCACCGAGCAGGTCACCGAACCGATCGACGAGAACACCGAGGCCGAGCTCGAGCTGGCCTACTGGGATCGCAACCAGTCGGTGACCGTCGAGGCCCTGATCGCGAGCTTCACCGAGCAGCACCCCGGCATCACCGTGACCCCGGCCCTCACCGGGCCCACCGACTACTGGACGCGGCTGCGCACCCAGGCCGAGGGCGGCAACCTCCCCGACGTGTTCTGGATGAGCGGCCTCCACGTGCAGCTCTACGCCTCCAACGGCATGCTCGCCCCCGTGCCGGACGACGTGGACTTCGGCGTCTTCCCGCAGGCGATGACCGATCTGTACACGATGGACGGCGTCCGCTACGGCATCCCGAAGGACTACGACACCATCGCGTGTTGGGTCAATCAGCGACTGGTCGAGGAGGCCGGCGTCACGCTGCCCGACCCCGAAACGTGGACGTGGGAGGAGTTCGGCGAGACCACCCGGGCGATCGCCGCGGGGCTCGGCGACCGCGCCCGCGCCGTCGTCACCGATCTCAACATCGGCGGCCAGCAGAACTGGTACAACACCGTCGCCCAGGCGGGCGGCTACATCATCCGTGACGGCCGGTCGGGCTACGCCGAGCCCGACACGATCCGCGGGCTGGAGTTCTGGTCCAACCTGGTGGCGGACGGCGTCGTGCCGCACCCTCGGGAGATCGCCGACAACCCGCCGCAGACCGCGTTCATGTCCGGGTTGGCCGCCATCCACCACACCGGCTCCTGGGAGACGCCCGCGCTGCTGGCGGACTACCCCGACCCCGGCGAGTTGGTCGTCGTGCCGCTGCCGCGGGACCGCGAGCGGGCCTCCACCATCCACGGCCTGGCCTACGTGGTGGCGGCGAACTCGGCGAACCTCTCCGCGGCGTCGGCGTTGCAACGGCACATGACCTCCGAGGAGGCGGGGCGCACCGACGCCGCCAACGGCACCGCGATCCCCGCCTGGGCCGGCACCGCGGAGTCGTGGCACGAGGTCAAGCCGGAGTGGAACCTCAGCGTGTTCACCGACGCCGCGGAGAACTACGCCGTCCCCTACCCCGTCTCGCGCAACACCGCCGCCTGGAACCAGCTGGAGGCCGATCTGCTGACGCCCGCCTTCGCCGGCGATGTGCCCATGGCGCAGGCGGCCGAGCAGTTGGCCCAGCAGATGGACGAGTTGCTCGCCGCGGAGCGCTGATGGCGCGGCGCCGGGGCCCCCACCGCGCCGGGGCATGGCCGTGGGTCTTCATCGGCCCGCTGCTCGCCGGGGTGGCCGTGTTCTACTACTATCCCATCGTCTCCAACGCCTGGACCTCACTGACCCAGTCGGGGGCGTTCGGCACCAACCAGCGGTTCGTCGGCCTGGACAACTACGCCGGCCTCGTCGATCGGGGCGACCTCGGGACCGCGGTGCTCAACACCCTCGGCTACACCCTCATCGTCCTGCTGGGGGTGCCGCTGTCGGTGATGGTGGCCGCCATGATCGAGCTGCCCGGGCTGCGGTTCGCGCCGCTCTACCGGGCCCTGTTCTTCATGCCGTACCTGGCGATGCCCATGGCGATCGCGCAGGTGTTCCGCCTGGTGTTCAACGGCGACTTCGGCCTGGTCAACCAGGGGTTGCGGGCCCTGGGAGTGAACGCGTCGCCCTACTGGCTCACCACGCCGGGCTTCGCGCTGGTGGCGGTGGCGCTGTTCGGGTTGTGGTCGTCGATCGGCTTCAACGTCATCATCTGCTGCGCCGGCCTGAAGGGCGTGCCGCGCGAGCTGTACGAGGCGGCGTCCCTTGATGGGGCCGGGCCCGTGCGACAGTTCTGGGCCGTGACCGTGCCGATGCTGACGCCGTCGATCTTCTTCCTGACCGTGATGCAGACCATCGCCGGCTTCCAGCTCTTCGACGCGCTCTTCGCCCTGATGGGTGCGAACAACCCCGCCATGCCGCAGACGAGGTCGCTGGTGTACCTCTTCTACCAACTGGGCTTCGTGGTCAACGACCGGGGCTCGGCCGCCGCGGTGGCCATGGTGATCCTCGTGTTCGTCGCGGCGGTCACCGCCGTCCAGTTCTGGGGCCAACGACGGTGGGTGACCTATGCCTGAGACCACACCGAAGCGTTCTGGACGCCGGCGGCGTCCGCGCCACCTGCTGGTCCATGCCGTGCTGCTGACCGGCGGGCTGGTGATGGCGTTCCCGTTCGCGTGGCAGCTGCTGATGTCCCTGGCGACGAACGCGGAGATCCAATCCGTACCTCCCCAGCCCATCCCCTCACGGCTGCACGTCGAGAACTACGCCGCGGTGTTCGACCGGCTGCCGTTCCTGCACCAGTTCGGCGTCTCCGTGTTCATCACGGTGGTGCGCACCGCCGGCCAGCTCGTGCTGTGCTCGATGGCCGGCTACGCGTTCGCCCGGATGCGGTTCCCGCTGCGCGGAGTGCTGTTTGGGCTGCTCCTGGCGATCCTGATGATCCCCTCGCAGGCCTACATCATTCCCCAGTACGGCATCGTGCAGGCGTGGGGCCTGCTGGAGACCCCGTGGGCGATCGTGCTGCCTGGGATGTTCTCCGCGTTCGGGACGTTCCTGATGCGCCAGCAGTTCCTGAGCCTGCCGGTGGAGCTCGAGGAGGCCGCCCGGCTGGACGGCTGCAACCCGTTCCAGACCTTCTGGCGCGTCATGCTGCCGCTGGCGTCGCCCGGGCTGTTCGCCGTCGGCATCACGACGGTGTTGTACTCGTGGAACGACCTGCTGTGGCCGCTCATCGTCACGACGCGGGAGACCTCCATGCCGCTCAGCGTCGGCATCGCCACCCTGCAGGGCCAGCACACCACGGACTACGCCGTGCTCATGGCAGCGTCCGTCATGGCCATGGCGCCGATCTTCCTGCTGTTCCTGGCGATGCAGCGCCGGGTCATCGAGGGGCTCGCGACGTCCGGGCTCAAGGGCTGACGCCGGACGCCTCCGCGTCCGTCGGGGCGTCGCCCGGTCAGCCGACGAAGAGGCAGAACGGATGGCCGGCGGGATCGGTCATGACGTACAGCGGCTCCTCGGCGTCATTGGAGCGATCGAGGCGGACAGCCGCACCCAGGGCGACGGCACGGTCGCGCTGCTGGACGAGGGCGTCGGCATCGGGAACCGTCATGTCGAGGTGGAGCTGCATCGGGACGCGCGCGTCCGGCCACGTTGTGGGCTCGACCGCGGCCAGCTGGAAGGCGAGCTGCGGCCCCCCAGCAGGGTCGCGCAGCACGAGCCAGTCGGCATCGTCGGGCTGGCCGTGCGCTGGCGGTTCGTCACCGGCGCGGTACTCATAGCCGAGCAGGGCGCGGTAGAACTCGGCCAGCTCACGCGGGCGCGGAGTGTCGAGCACCGTCTGGACGAGCCTCGGATGGTCACTCATGGGGGCAGCCTACGCAGTCAACGGGGCCTGGGGCCGCTGTGACGTTCGGGGACTCGCCATCCTGACCATCAAAAGCGGCCACCAACCCATCACCGAACCGCTGCCCTAGGCCCACGGTGGGCTTCGATCCCACGTCAAATGCATCCCGAGTTGGGATTCACTCGGTAGCATGTTGGAGATGAGTACCCAGATCGCCATCCGCCTCCCCAACGACATGGTCGCCTTCCTCGACAAGGCAGTGGCCCAAGGCAAGGCACCCAGCCGCGCTGCGCTGGTCAGCTCCGCGCTGGAACGCGAAATGCGCCGCCAAGCCGCCGAACAGGACGCCGCCATCCTTCGCGAGCGGGGCAGCGCCCACGACCTCGACGACCTGGTCAACTGGTCCACCAGCCGGCTTGACCTCCCCGACTGATGTGCGCGAACTCTGCTTGGCGCGCCTCGACAAGACCCGACCCGTCGTGATCCTGACCCGCGAAGCCGCACGACCGGCCATGACGAATGTGACCGTCGCCCCGATCACCTCAACCATCAAAGGCCTGAGCAGCGAGGTACCCATCGGTGCACACAACGGCTTGGACCACGACAGTGTGATCTCCTTGGACAACACCCTCACCATCCCCACCAAGCTCCTCGGACGCACCATCGGCTTCCTGACCTCCGAGCAAGAAGCACTCCTCGCTCGGGCCGTGGTCCTCGCCTACGATCTCGACCTGCCCGTGCACGACGCTTGATCGACCTCCAACGCGACATCGACGCCAAGGCCACCGTCACGAAACAGTAAACGCGCTCGGTGCTGCAGGCCGGAAAGTTCAAGGCCCCGGTCGGCGAGACTGGTAGCCACCCACCATGCGGGAGCGCCGAGGACGCGGAACCTCTGACGCCTCATCGTCAAGCCACGAACCATCACATCCAGGGAGCAGGCGCAAAGTCGGGCTCTGAACGACTGCTTCACCCCTCATCGCCCCAGCCGAGCGCTCTGGCCGGTGTGGCAGCCGTGGCCGTGACAGGCACCAATTGCGGCGGGATCGCCCACGCTGCCTGCGGCATGTGCGGTTACTGACACCTAGGGAGTGAGCCGTGAGCGACGTCCCACGTATATCGGTCACCCACCCACCCGCCCGGCTCGGAGATCGAGCCCAGATAACGGAACCCCAGCCGGCGGGCCACCGACGACGACGCCTTGTTGGCAGGATCGCACCGAATGATGAAGCGAACAGCAGGAACTTGGGACAGCGCGAGCCGCATCGCTTCGACAACCGCGGCCGTGGCGTAACCATGCCCCCACCGCAGGTATGAAGAGCCCTCAAACGCGCCCACCCCGGCTGGTCCCAAGCAGAGCTGGCCGCCAGGATCGCTCCGACGCCCGCCAGGTCTCCGCTACGAGAACTCCAAGGTCGCCCCCGGCCTCGAAGCCGTCATCCGCATAGCCCAAGTCCTCAACGTCTCCGTCGACTACCTGCTCATCGACGACGCCGAGCGCCGGCCCCTCAACGCTCCCAGCAGCCACGTCGACGCCCGCCTGGCCCAATCTCGACCAACTCACCGACGAAGAGCGCGCCACCATCACCAACGTCATCGACGCCCTCGTCACGAAAGCCAAGCTCCTACTCATCACCGGCGAGCCGGCTGACCTACGGCAGGACGACTCCCTCGCCGACCGTTTGGTCGTACCAGACCTCGAACGTGGCACCAGGCGTCACGTGAACCCGGGCGAGGTCGTTCCAGAACAGCAGGTCGTCACGAAGCTGGCCGTCGGACTGCTCGTCGAGCTCCTCAATGATCGCGCCGAACATGTCGCCGTCCTCGTGCTCGCCCGCCTCGGGGAAGCGAAACATCGCGCTGCGCGACCCCTCGCGGAACACGCCCGCCACCACCCGAGTCCGGCCCGGCTCATCGAGCCGGACCTGGACATCGGCCCGATGGCCGGCCGTCACGTCACTGCGAGCCATGTGAAGCTCAGGTTGATCTGTCACGCAGGATCTTCACGAAGTACTCGACGCGTTCGTTGGGGCGCACGGAGTTGAGACGTGCGGCTTCGGCGTCAGCAGCCGTCGGATCTTCGTGCCAGCTCATCAGGGCTACACACTGCTCAGGCGATGCGCCCTCGTGGTCGGTGTAGCGCACGACAACGGCCACCTCTCGCGAATCATGGGCCATGGACGAGGCCCCCGATCAACTCGCCAGTTCGCGGGGTCCACACATTGCCGTTCGGACCGAAGGAGAGGTTGAAGTCGGCCGGCAGGTTCTCGTCGCGCTTGATCATGCGGATCTGCTCGCGGAACTCGATCCGCGTGACCCCATGGTTCTGGCTCAACCCCGAGAAGGCGTAGTTCGCGTCCTCGGTGAAGTTCCGAACCGCGCTCGTCGGTAGGTCGGAGATGTTCGTGCAGCCCGTGTTGTGGACCAGCACCGAGTCGTCACCGGCGAAGTACGTGTGCAGCCCCGCGATCGTGAGGTTGTACGCGGTCAGGTCCTGCTCGCTGACGCCCATGCTCGCGACCGTCCGGCGCGAGCCCTCGGCCGCGACCATGACGTCGCCGGACTGCAGTTCGATCGCGTCGACCCATTCGTCCCGGCTCTTGACCCAGAACGGGTGATGGTCGGTGGCATCGATCGTGGTGCCGTCGGCGAGCGGGACCGCGACCATGCTGTGCAGTCCGCCGTGGCGGATCAGGTCGACGGCCCTCCGCGGCCCGCGCTCTCCGGTGAGCGGGTCACTTGCCATCACCTTGTCGCCGAGCTTGACATCCTTGATTGGCTTCTTCGAACCGTCGGCCATGAGCACCAGCGTCTCGCCGCTGAAGCTGTTGGGCAGACAACTCTGCGCAGCTCGGCGTCCGCTGTTTGCGGCAACTTTGCTCGGCTCCAACGGCGAAAGAAGCCCCGCCGTGGCCCCGTCCCGCGCCAGGCTCATCGATGTCCCACTCTCAGCCTGCTCAGGCAGCACGGGGTGGTCGTAGGTGTAGATCACGGAACGCAATGTCCCGGCCGGACGCGCCAAAGCGCCGTACGACCTACGATCGACGGCGTGATGGGTGGAGTCAGCGTGGCCCGCTGCGGACGGGCCACGTTCGCTGGCGCTCGCGGTGCCGGGTGCGTTGGAAACGGCGCGTCGTAGCTGTAGCTCCCCACACTCACGTCAGGCCTTGTGACAGCGCCAGCGACAGACGCACCGCTGAGCCACGCAAGAAGCATGGAGGCCAGCGCCCCCGCGCAAGCACTGGCGCACGTCCAAAGCGAACGGGTCATAGGTTCCGCAACCATCCCTCGCTGTAATAGGTGACATTGGCCGGCGCCAGAGCCCGCTCGATCTCGTCCGCAAGCGCGATGCCTCTGGCGTCCAACCTTTCGATCGATCGGGCGAGCGACCGTCGCTGCCTGAGGTCGAGCGGAACGATGACTTGGTACTCGGAGTTCCATGCGATGAGGCGCGCGACCAAGTCATCGGACAATCCAGCGAGGTCGATCACCATCTGCCCGACAGCGTGATCACGGAGCGACGGCTGCATGTAGTCCGCGCTTAGCGTGAGATACCTCCTCACCGAACGACCACTCGATCCGGAGGCGGCCAACTAGTTGGCGGCGAATCCGTGTACCAGGCTTGCTCCAGCCCGAACAGCCGTCCCGCACGCAACCACACGAGCAATTCACCAACCAGCTGGTCGCCGTCGTAGACGAGGGCCTCAACGGGGGTCGGGCCATCTGGCAGATCGACCGCTGGGATACCGGGCGGCACCTCGACATCCAGCATTGTCGCCGAGTAGCGAACAACAGTTGCGTCTTCGGCCTGCTCCAACAGCTTGCTCGAGCTCTCGGCGAGTGGCGAAATCACGTGCTCGATCAACCGCACCATGTCCGTGGGGAGGCGGTCTCCTTGCATCAGCTCGTTCATGGCGTGAAGGCCGTTCCGATACGCGGAATGCCATCGACGATTGCGCCACGGATGACGACGGTCTGGCCTCCGATGGGATCGAGGCCTAGCTTCTCCAGGTCCACCTTGACTCTTGCCACCAAGCTCTGGCAGCACCGATCGACTTCGGCCCGGTCGGCTGTCGCGCTGACGGCGTCCGGAGCAAAGATTGAGCTAAACGTCCAGCCCGAAGAGGCACGACGGATGGCGAGCGAGCCGACCTCGTCGTAGGACATCGAGTCGAACTCGAAGTCGCCGAGGTTCGGGTCCCGAAGCCAGATCAGCAAGCTCCGGGCAAGTTCGACAACAGGGAAGCCTGGCTCGTCGTAGATGCTCACGTCGTACTCCAGCAGGCGGAAGTGAGCGTCGAGAGCCACCAGGTAGTCAGTCTGAGTGGCCCCCCTCAGCTCGTCGCTGTTCAGGTGGTCGTAGGTCATCTCCATGGTGGTCACCTCTCGGCACGTCGATAGTAGAGGCCGAGATCGACGTCCGAACCTCCATGGTGGGTTCCCCGCGCTCGGCTGCCACCCAGCACGACCGCCTCAAAACCGGGCACACCAACCAGCGCATCCACCATGTCCTGGAGCCGCTGGTGCGTGATCACCCAGACAGTCTTGGCCAACCACCGTCGGTCGACAACTGCACTGGGACATGGCCGACTGCACGCTCATCGGTAGCTGAGGATGTACGCCACCGCACCAGCGGACATCCGGTCAAGCCCGCAGCGTGGTACTCCCACATCCCGACGGGAAAGGTCCCAACTCCCTGCGAGATGCTCCGAACTGGTAGCGCCTCGTCGCGACCAGCAGGACGGGTCTGGACCAACCCAGCATGAGCCCTGATACCACGGTGGTAGCGTGGAGGGCATGGCCATGACCCTGCGTTTGGAACCCGGCGACGACGAAGCGCTCACCCTGCTCGCCCGAACCGACGGCGTGAGCAAGCACGAAGCGACCGTGCGCGCCATCCGCGAGGCAGCCGCCCGCCACGTGCGGGAGGACAAGGTGCGGCAGCTCTCCTCAGCCGCCAGGACCCGCTACGCCGACCTTCTGGATCGCCTCGGACAGTGATCGAATACCTCACCCTTGAAGACCTCCTCACACTTGTCGAAGACCTTAACGTAGGACCTATCCGCGACATCGGCCTCCTCGACTCCGCAGCCCACCGACCCCAGGTCACCGTGTTAGGCCGCGAGGCCTACCCCGATATCGACACCAAGGCCGCTGTGCTGTTGGAATCCATCGTCAATAACCACGCCCTCGTCGACGGAAACAAACGCTTGGGCTGGCTGGCAGCGGTCATCTTCTACGGCCTCAACGACATCACCCTGGACGCCCCCGATCACGGCGCCTACAACCTCGTCATCGCCATCGCTGCGGGACAGACCACCCACGCCGACGCAGCGCTTGCGTTGAAATCCTGGCACTGATTCCCGAGCCTGCGGACACGAATGAAGCCCGCTGGATGGTGGGAGGCGAGATGGTTGAGCACCTACCTCAACGGTCTACACATGTACGCCGACGAGATGGGACGCCAAGTGGAAGCATCGCACTTCTGCATCCATCTGCGCCACGCGCCGGATCCCGAGGTGCTCTCGGGAGCCAACTCGTGGGAGAGTGGTCGCGCTGTGCAGACCCGGCTGCAGGAGCTGGACTTCACGAGGTAAACCTGGCAGGCCCCAGGTGCCGCGTACCACAGACCTCAAGCAGTGGCGCAAGGAGCTATCCCGGCGTCCTAGCCATGGGCGACCGAGCAAGCCCTCAGCCGCCCGCACGTTGGGTGGTGAGTTCAAGGCGTCCCTCCACCCGGGCCACCCCCAACGACCCCTGCAGATCAGTCCGCGCCACCACCGCCCCCGTCCCAGCCACCGCGTCCAAGGTGCGTGCAGCCGGATGGCCGTAACCGTTGCCCTCCCCCACACTCACCAACGCCACATCCGGCGACGCCGCCGCCAAGAACGCCGGATCCTGCCGCCCACTCCCATGGTGCGGCACCAACAACACATCCACATCCAACCGCTCACCCAACCCCAACCGTGCCCCCTGCCCACCCGTCTCCGCGTCCCCCGCCAACAACACACTCACCCCACCCACCTCCACCCGCACCAGCAACGACGCATCGTTCTCCCCCGACGACTCCCCCTCACCCGCCTGCACCAACCCCACCGCGTCCAGCCCCGGCGACGCCAACACCTCCACGCGCGCCTCACCCACCAGCCACGACTCCCCCGCCCGCGCCGTGTGACGCTCCACCCCCAAGGACTCCACCAACGCATCACCCGACGCAGGCGTCCGCACCGCCGACGTCACCACTACCTGCGGCCCCAAACCCGACAGCGCCGACACCCCACCCACATGGTCAGCGTGCAGATGCGTGATCACCACCAACGGCACCGACCTCACCCCCAAACCCGCCAAACACGTGCCCAACGCCGCCGGATCCGGCCCGGCATCCACCACCACCGCCGCACCCCCGCCCGCATTCACCACCGTCGCATCACCCTGACCCACATCACACACCACCACCGCCCACTCCTCCGCCGGCCACCCCGGCGTCACCGGCGTCCACGCCAACGACACCACCACCAACGCACCCAACGGCACCGCCAACCACCACCGCGCCAACACTCGCGGCGCCACCACCACGACCAGCACGCAGATCACCAACACACAGCCGAGCGCCACCGGAGTCGCCGGAAACGGCAGCGCCGCCCCCGGCAACACTGCCCCCAACCGCGCCACCCACGCGATCGCCTGCGCACACCAGCCCGCCAACCACGCCGCCCCCACCGCCACCCCAGGCACGAGCGGCGCCGTCACCGCCGCGACCACCCCCAACACCGTCGCCGGACCCACCAACGGCGCCACCACCACATTCGCCAACACGCCCACCACGCTCACCCGACCCGCCAACCACACCACCACCGGCTCGGTCGCCACCTGCGCCGCCAACGCCACCGCGACCGCCTCCCCCGCCCACCGCGGCAACCACACCCCCAGAGCGTCGGTGAACCGACGCCCCCACCACAACAACCCGAACGTCGCCAGCACCGACAGCCAAAACCCCACCGACCGTGACAACCACGGATCCACCAACACCACCACCAACACCGCCGACGCCAGATACCGCACCCCCCGCCCCTCCGCAGCACCCCGCCCCAACCCCGCCAAACCCACCAACCCCATCGCCGCCGCCCGCACCACACTCGGCTCCCCCAAACACACCGCCACAAACGCCACCACCCCCGCCACCATCACCCCCGTCAACACCCGACCCCGCGCCCCCACCCACACCGCCACCGCACGCACGAACACCAACAACAGCGTGAGATTGGCGCCGGACACGGCGGTCAGGTGCGTCAGACCGGTGACGCGAAACGGCTCGGTCAGCTCCTCGGTCATCCCCGACACGTCGCCGACCACCAAGGCTGGCACCAGAGCGCGGGCGTCCGGGGAGAGCGAGGCACACGCCTCCCGCAAGCCTGCCCGGATGCGGTTCACGCCGGCATCCACCGGGCCGGGAGGTGCTGTGAGCCGCGGAGGCTCGCGAGCGCGCACGACGACAAGGGCGGCCTCTCCCGGGGTTCCGGGAGCGAGCCGAGCCTCGGCGGCGACGAGTGAACCCACCGCCAGTCCCTCCCACTGCGCGGCCAGATCCCCCGAGGCCACGACCTCCACCGGCAGACCCGTCGCCCACGCCCCGCCGCGGGCCTCCACCGCGATCAGGGTCGCGGACCCCACCCACAGCGGGGGGCGGACGCCGCGCTGCGGCCAGGAGCGCGCGGAACCCACCAGCCGAACCTGGACCGCCGCGGTGGCCTCCTGCTGGGCCAGTTCCAGGACCGGCCCGTGAGTCAGCCCGCCCACCCGCAACGCCCCCACCGCTCCGAACAGCAACGCCACCAGGCCCAGCCCCACCCAGAACCAGGCGTGCCGCGCCGCCCCGACGAGCACCACGGCGGTGGCGACTCCGGCCGCAGCGATCCACCACCACGCATCGGCCGACGTCGCCACGCCCATGGCGGCCCACCCCGCGGCGGCGAGCGCCAGAGGGCGGACGTCGCGGCGTCCGCGGGCGGGGGCGGCGTCGCGGCGCGCCTGATCAGACGCCGAGCGCAGTTCAGACACGGACATGGGGCGCAATCCGCGCGTAGGTCTTCTCGCCGATGCCGTCCACCTCGCGCAGCTCCTCGATGCGGGTGAAGCGACCCCGCTCCTCGCGCCACGCCAGAATCGCCGCCGCGGTCACCGGCCCGACCCCCGGCAGCGTCTCCAACTGCGCGGCCGTCGCGGTGTTCAGGTCCACGGTGGCCGACGCCCCCGCCCCACCCGCAGCCCCGGACGCCCCACCCGCAGCCCCGCCGCCGGTGGCGTCCCCGCCCCGCACCTCACCGCCCGGGTCGTCCCGGTCGCCGACGACGACCTGGGCGCCGTCCACCACGACGGCCGCCAGGTTCAGCTCGCCGGGCCGTGCACCCTCCGCGAGGCCGCCCGCCGCGGCGAGTGCATCCTCCACACGGGACCCGACGGGGAGGGAGACCACCCCGGGCGTGACCACCGCGCCCACGACATGGACGCGGATGGTCTGCTGGGGTGTCGGTGCGGCATCGGGCGAGGAGGCGGCGTCCGCACTCGGAGCGGGGGTGGGCGCTTCACTCACCACCGGCGAGGGCACGGCCGTCGCGATCGGCACCGTGCGCGCGCCGAAGAGCACCCAGACCGCCCAGATCATCCCGATGAGGCCGACGGCTGCCACGACGGCCACGTGCTCGCGTCCGAAGGTGAGCCACCGGGGCACACCGCCGCCGGCCTGCTGCGCGGGGTTCGTGCCTTCGGTCGACCCGGCAGCCCCCTCCGACCCTCGCCGCGGCGGCGGCTCCGCGGCCTCACGCCGGGGCGGTCCCGCTCCCGTCGCGGCGTCCATCCGCGCGGCGGCTCGGTGTGCCCGGGGTGGGGCGGTCGCTTCCCCAGCGGCGGGTGCTGGGCCGCGCGCGGATTCCACCCCCTCCCCGTCCGCATCCGCATCCGCAGCGGACCAGCCCGCCAGCTCGGCGAGCCGTGCGCTCACGACGTCACTGAGAACCGGCCGGTGCTGCGAGGGTCGAGGGGTCACACCCTCACATTCGGCCGCGCCACCCCGGATCGGTCACCGGGTCTCGAACCTGTGGACAGTTCACGTCCGGTCTCCACAGGGCGGGTCCGCCGACGTCCCCGTTCGGGTGGCGAGACCCGGCAACCGGCGCCCACAATTGTGCGCACCGTGACGGCGCTGGCACACTGGCCGGGTGCTGCGTCGACTGGCCCTGGTGATTGCTGTGGCGTCCGCCGTGGTGGGCGCCGCGTTCGTCGTGCTGCAGCTGTTTCCCACCGCGCAGTACCTGCACCGGGGGTTGGCCATGCTCGCCGCCTTCACGCCCTACGGCGTGTTGGTGTGGCTGCTGGTCATCGCGTTGGTGCTGGCCGCGGCGCGCGGACGCGCCAGGCTCTGGGCGATCCCTGCCGCGCTCGGGGCGCTGCTGCAGCTGGTGTGGGCGTGGGGCTACCTGCCGGGGCCGGCACCGGCAGCGGAGGGCTCGCCGCTGCGGGTCGCGTCCTTCAACACCTACTTCGGCCAGGCCGACCCGGACGCCACGGCCGCCCAACTGTCCGCGAGCGACCCGGACATCATCGTGCTGCTCGAGGTGGGCGAGGAATTCATCGAGACCCCGGCCATGGCCGCGCTGCTGGACGGCTACCCCCACCGGGGCGGGTTGCCCACCCCCCGCAGAGCCACGCCCATCAACACCCTTGTGGCCGCCCGAGAGCCCCTGGAGCTGATTGGCCGCTCGGCCTGGACGGCGAACCACCTCGTGCTCGGCACCACCACCGCGGACGGCGAACCGGTCACCTTGATCGCCGCTCACCCCTCCAACATGATGCAGGGCGTGGCGAAGTGGCGGCGCGAGGCGTCGCAGCTCACCGACGACGTGGCCGCCCACGTCGACGACCCCCTGCTCGTCATCGGCGACCTGAACACCACCCGCGAGGGCGCCACCTACCGCGAGATCACCGCACCGGGCCTCGTCAACGCCGCCCAGCAGGCCGGGGCGGGGTGGCAGCCGACGTTCTCCGGATCCCGCCGCCTCCCGGCGCTCATCGCCATCGACCACGCGTTGGTCAACGACCAGGTGGCGGCAAGCCACTTCGAGACCTTCGCGGTGCCGGGCTCGGATCACCGGGGCATCATCGTGGACGTGACCGTCCGCCCGGCCGGGTGACCCTGCGAACCACCCGACCGCAACGATCTCACGCACCCGGGACGATGCTCACCATCTTCGGCGCCCGGACGATGACCTTGGCCACCGAGCGTCCGTCCAGCGCCCGCTGGACGCCGGCGTCCGCCAGCGCGGCCGCCTCGGCGTCGGCGTCCGAGATGTCCGGGGCGACATCGAGCTTCGCCCGCACCTTGCCCTGCACCTGGACGACCATCGTGACCGACTCCTGCACCAGCAGCGCGGGGTCGGCGTCCGGCCAGGTCGACCGGGCCACGGAGGGCTCCTGGCCCAGCAGCTCCCACATCTCCTCGGCCAGGTAGGGCGCGACCAGGCTGAGCGCCTGCGCCACGAACTCGGCCGCCTCGCGCACCGCCGGGTCGGCCGGGCCGCAGCCGGTGTCGATGGCCTTGCGGGTGGCGTTGACCAGCTCCATGATGCGGGCCACGACCACGTTGTAGCGCTGCGACTCCACCGCCTCGGTGATCTCCGCGATCGAGCGGTGCGTCTGCCGGCGCACCGCGGCGTCGCCGGACGCGGCGTCCACCCCCGGTTCGGACGCGACGTCGGCCGCCAACCGGTACGCGCGCTGCAGGAACTTGCCGGTCGAGCTGGGCGACATGGCCGCCCAGTCGATGTCGTCCTCCGGCGGGCCGGCGAAGACGATCGCGGTGCGGATGGTGTCGACGCCGTGGATGTCGATCTGCTGGCCGAGATCGACGCCGTTGCCCAGCGACTTGCTCATGGCCTTGCCGCCGTTGATCACCTGGCCCTGGTTCATCAGCCGCGTGAACGGCTCGGTGAACTCGATCAGGCCGGCGTCGAACAGCACCTTCGTGAAGAACCGGCTGTACAGCAGGTGCAAGATGGCGTGCTCGACCCCGCCGACGTACTGGTCGACCGGCGCCCAGCGCCGCGTGGCAGCCACGTCGAAGGCCGCGGCGTCGTCGTTCGGCGAGCAGTAGCGGAAGTAGTACCACGACGAGTCGACGAAGGTGTCCATCGTGTCGGTGTCCCGCTCGGCCGGCCCGCCACACGTGGGGCAGGCGACCTCGCGCCACGCGCGCGCCGCCTCGGACGCCAGCGGGCTGGTTCCCTTGGGCGCCAGATCCGCACCGCGCAGATCCGGCAACCGCACCGGCAGGTCGGCCTCCGGCACCGGCACCTCACCGCAGGCCGGGCAGTGGATGATCGGGATCGGGCAGCCCCAGAACCGCTGGCGGCTCAGCAACCAGTCGCGCAGACGGAACGTCACCGCGGCCCGGCCCGTGCCGTCGGCCTCCAGCTTGGCGTTCATGGCGGCGACGCCGGACGCCTTGTCCGTCAGCCCGTCCAGCAGCTCGGAGTTCACGTAGCGGCCGTCACCGGCGGTCGCGATGCCGGATGCGGCCGGATCGTCCTCGCCGGTGTCGATCACCTGGCGCACGTCCAAGCCGAACGCGCGGGCGAAGTCGAGGTCGCGCTGGTCGTGGGCCGGCACGGCCATGATGGCGCCGGTGCCGTAGTCGGCCAGCACGTAGTCCGCAGCCCAGATGGGCAGCTTGGTGCCGTTCACCGGGTTCACCGCGTAGGCGCCGGTGAAGACGCCCGACTTGGGCCGGTCGGTCGACTGCCGCTCGATCTCGGTGGCGGCCTTCGTCTGCTCCAGGTACGCCTCGAAATCGGCCCGGTACTCCTCGGTCACCAGCTCGGCGGCCAGGGGGGCGTCCGGGGCGACGACGAAGAAGGTCGCGCCGTACAGCGTGTCCGGTCGCGTGGTGAAGACGGTCAGCGGCTCGTCGCGTCCCTCGACGGCGAAGTCGACGTAGGCGCCCTCGGAGCGGCCGATCCAGTTGCGCTGCATGGCGAGCACCCGGTCGGGCCAGTGGCCCTCCAGCGGCGCCATGTCGTCCAGCAACCGCTGGGCATAATCGGTGATCTTGAAGTACCACTGCGTCAGCTGACGCTTGGTCACGGCCGCGCCGCAGCGCTCGCAGGCGCCGGCGACGACCTGCTCGTTGGCCAGCACCGTCTGGTCGGCCGGGCACCAGTTGACGTAGGACGCCTTGCGGTACGCCAGCCCGCGCTGGTGGAACTGGGTGAACAGCCACTGCGTCCACCGGTAGTACTCCGGGTCGGACGTGTGCAGCCGCCGCGTCCAGTCGAAGCTCAGGCCGTACCGCTTGAAGGACGCCGCCTGGGTCTCGATGTTCGCGTAGGTCCACTCCGCCGGGTGCGCGTTGCGTGCGATGGCGGCGTTCTCGGCGGGCAGCCCGAAGCTGTCCCAGCCGATCGGGTGCATGACGTCATAACCGCGCAGCAGCCAATAGCGCGCCGCGATGTCGCCCATGACGAACGCCTCGGCGTGCCCCATGTGGAGGTCGCCCGACGGGTAGGGGAACATGTCGAGCACGTACTTCCGCTCGGCGGACCCGTCGTCGCGTGCGACGAACGTGCGGTCGGACTCCCAGAACTTCTGCCAGCGCTCCTGCGCGGCAGCAGCGTCATAGCTGCGGGCGGACTCCATGGTGCGTGCTCTCCTAGCGGTGGGTTCGGTGCGTGGCCGGCCGGACATGAAAAAACCCCCGGCTGCCGAGGCAGGTCAGGGGCGCCGCGACACCTGCGGGTGTGCGCGGCTAGCCGAGAAGTCGCGAGCGGCTCACTGCGTGATCCATGCGGGTCAGCATAGCCCACGCGGGCCCGGCAGCCTCGCCACCCGTCCCCCGTCGATCAGGTGCGGTCCGGACGCCCGCGCCCGGCCCCTCACCCCTGCGGCCCCCTCCTCACCGTCGCCCCGCGGCCCGGGGACGCCGCCGGCCCGCCCGCGGCGTGGCAAGCCGCGTGACCGTGGCCATCGGCACCGCACCGGTGCCGTCTCCCACGACCTGGGCGAGCAGATCGACGCGCTGCCAGCCCTGGCGGGCCTCGGGGGCGCGCGCCACGGCCGAGCGCACCCGCTGACGCACCGCCGGCCATTCCGAGGGTGGCCAGGCTTCGGCGTTCGCCTGGTCCAGCACCCCCATCCACAGCGGGTCTGCGCGGATGTTGGTCATGCGCTCCAGACACACGACCTGGAGGGCACCCTGGCCCGTCACCCACGCGGCGATCCCGAGCGCCGCCAGGGCGAAGCCGTCGCAGCGGGGAGCCGAGCCCCGCACGACGGCCGCCCACAGGTCGCGCCGGGCTGCGGCGTTGGCGCGCGTCGTGGAGAGGATGGCCTCGTCGAGGAATCCCGGTGCGTGGCTGGCCATCGTCAGCACCACCGCCTCCTCCAGCGTCGGCGAACCGCCCTCGGTGTCGAAGCGGGCCAGCAGTTCGCGTCCCCGGGCGACCATGTCGACACCGTTCGCGATCGCCGCGCCCACCGCGTCCAGGGCTGCCGCGAGGGCCTCCTCGCTCCAAGTGGGGTCCAGCTGCGCGTGGAGTTCCTCGCGCGAGCCGAGCACGGCCATGCCCGCGAGGGCCCCCTGCACCGCCGCGCGACCCGCGACGGCGTCGTACGGCTCCCCCTCATCCCCGGGGAACAGATAACAACGCTCCCCGTCGGCGAGGACGAGCGTCCGCGGCAGCTCGGGGAAGGCCGCGTCCATCGTGAGCAGCGCCTCCCAGCCGGCCCGGGCCTCGGGGGTGTAGGCGACCACCACGTAGGTCGCCGTGGGGAACCGGGCGAACACCGGCACGAGTTGCCACCGGGGAGCCTGGTCGGCAGCGGCCAGGTCGAAACGGACCGTCACCTCCACGCGGTCGCGCTCCAGCACGACCAGGACGAGGGATTCGACGGGTTGGAAGCCGAGGAGGCTGGGGACGATCTCGACGAGGTCGCCCACGGAGTGCAAGGAGAGCAGTTCGGGTGTCGTGGTCACAGCTGTCACATTCGGACGCGCCCGCACCGATCCGTCACCGTCCACACCCTTGACGCAGTTGTCCACAGGGATGGCCGTCGCCACTGGTGCGGCGGTGCCCTCGGGTACCGTGACGCCATGACGCAGCAATGGCGAGACCCGAACGCGCGGCGTCCGGTTGACATCAACGCCTACGCCCCGCCGCGACGCAGCGGGGCCACGCTGTGGCTGTTGCTCGTGGGGGCCGTCGCCGTCGGCGTGGTGCTGGCCGCGCTGCTGTGGCGCCCCGCCCCGCCGGAGGCCGCACCCACCGCCTCGCCCACGGCGCAGGCGTCCAGCAACCTGCCCGGCATGCCGTTCACCATGCCCGCCTCGCCGGACGACCAGGGCCGCTGGGAGGTCCTGGGTCACACCTGGACCGGGAATGCGGTCGACATCCGGGTGCGTGTGACCTGCGATGCAGGCTCGATCAGCTACGGGTTCGTGGCCTTCAGCAATGCGGGCACCGACGTGTACGAGCCGGCCGCCGGCGCTCCTGACCCCGAGATCGGCTCGGGGAGCCTGGCCGCCGGCGGCTCCGTGGAGGGCAACATCCGCATCCTGCTGCCGCGCGGTGATGCCACGTTGATCCTCACCACCAGCGGCGGGCAGCAGATCTCCGCGCTCCCCGTCCCCGGCTGACCGCCGCGACGATCCGCGGCACCACGACGAACCGTGCGCCGCGATTTCGCACTGCACCCCGGGTTGGGGTAACGTTCTTCTTCGTTCCGCACCGGAACATTGGGGCTATGGCGCAGTTGGTAGCGCGCTTCCATGGCATGGAAGAGGTCAGGGGTTCGAATCCCCTTAGCTCCACCGTCAGTGACGAGCTGAGCCCCCAACACGCGCTAGCGGGTTGGGGGCGAGTGTGTTCTCGGGGCTCCTCATCGTCGCAGGGCCCACCCACGCGACCTCCGATGGGGACTGCGGCGGATGCCGGGGGGGTACCAGCAGGGTCTGCCACCGAGCGCGGGAACGACCTAGCGTGGCAGCACGAGCGTCGACCGCTGAGGAGAAACCGCATGAGCATCCTGGACGAGACCTACACCCTGGGCAACGGTGTGAAGATCCCCAAGCTGGGGCTGGGCACCTGGTTCATCGACGACGACCGGGCCGCCGAAGCGGTGCGCGCCGCGATCGACATCGGCTATCGCAACATCGACACCGCCCAGGCCTACGGCAACGAGCGCGGCGTGGGCGAGGGCGTCCGGACCGCCGGAGTCCCCCGCGAGGAGCTGTTCGTGTCCACGAAGCTGGCCGCGGAGATCAAGGATCACGACGGTGCGGCCGCCGCCATCGAGGAGTCGCTGCGGACGCTTGGCCTGGATCACATCGACCTCATGCTCATCCACGCCCCCCAGCCCTGGAACGACTTCCGGGGCGGCGACTACGCCGAGGGCAACCGGCAGGCGTGGCGCGCCCTGGAGGAGGCACACCGGGCGGGCACGATCCGTGCGATCGGCGTGTCCAACTTCCTGCAATCCGATCTGGAGTCCTTGCTGGACGGCGCGACGGTCACTCCCCACGTGAACCAACTGCTCGTGCACGCGGGCAACACCCCGAGCGCCTTGCTCGCGCACTGCGAGGACGCGGGCATCCTCGTCGAGGCGTACTCACCGATCGCCCACGGCGAGATCCTGGAGAACGCCGAGGTGAAGGCCCTGGCTGAGCAGTACGGCGTCACCCTGCCGCAGCTGTGCATTCGCTACACACTGCAGCTGGGCACGGTGTCGTTGCCGAAGACCGCAAACCCAGAGCACATGCGCTCCAATGCGGAGGTTGACTTCGAGATCTCCGAGGAGGACATGGCGACGCTGGAGGGGTTGCACGCCCGGGACTACGGCGACTCCAGAGCGTTCCCGGTCTACAGCGGGAAGTGACAGGAACGGGCCGTCGACTGATTCGGTCGACCCTGGGCGTCCGACTGCGCCCACTGGCACGATGGACGCATGCCCGACACCGATGACGCGCGTCCCCCGCAGGCGAAGGCGCCAGCCACCCAGTTCTTCGGCGCCGAGGCCTTCGCGCCCACCGACCACACCGAGCTGCGTTGGCTGGGCATGGCCGGTTGGCTGATGAACAGCCGGGGCACGACCCTGATGCTCGACGCGCTGCTCGGCGGTTTCGACATGCCCGTCATGATCGACTTCCCGATCCGCCCCGAACAGGTGCCCCACCTCGACGCCTTCCTCGCGACCCACTCCGACGCAGACCACTACAGCGTCTGGACCGCCGAACGCGTCGCCGACGTGACGGCGTCCTACCACGGCACCCGCCACGTGGGATCCCTGATGACCGACGCGGGCCTGCCCGCCCAGGGCCACGACGTGGGTGACACCTTCAGCGTCGGCGACCTCCGCGTCACCCTCACCCCGGCCGACCACGCGTGGCAGAACGAATTCCCCGGCAGGTACGACCGCGTCTTCGCTCCCGAGGACTGCTGCGGGTTCTGGATCGAGACTCCCGATGGCAACCTGTGGGCTCCGGGCGACTCACGCCTCATTCGCGAGCACCATCTGACGATGCCCGCACCGGACGCACTGTTGTTCGACTTCTCCGACTCGAGCTTTCACTTCACGCTGGCCGGCGCCGTCGAGATGGCCAACGCCTACCCCGACGTGCCGCTCCTGCTGCACCACTGGGGGTCGGTGGACGCGCCCACATGGTCACCCTTCAACGGCGACCCAGCATCGCTGCAGGGCCGCGTCGTCAACGAGGACCGCATCCAGGTGCTGGCACCCGGCGAACCGTTCCGCCTCACGCGCCGCTGAGCAGCCGCCCCCTCCGCGTGGGGCTCAGGCGTCCACGAGCGCGCGGGCGGGCAGGGACGCGACCCCGTTCACCGGACGCCGCAGGTCTTCGAGCGCCTCGAAGCCGCGCCACGCCATGAGACTGACGACGACCATCTCGCCGAAGTCCTCCAACGTGCCGAAGACGGCCGCCGAGCCGGTCAGCCCGAGCCCGTCGGCCATCGCGTGCACCAGATCGAAGCCCACACCGACGACGCCGAGGGCGACGATCAGGATCGCGAACTCGCGCGACACCGCCCGCCAGTGCGCCGGGGCGCCCCGCCACGCCAGCACGAGGCCACCCACCACGACGAGCCCGGCGAGCGCGAAGAACAGCAGCTCGCCCAAGTCCTGGCCACGGAGCCCCAGCACGTCGGGCAGGCCCAGCCCGTCGGTGAGGGCCGTGCCCATCTTCTCGTGGACGCCGAACGCGTCGTCGAGCAGGAAGTAGCCGAACAGCACCGCCCAGGGCAGGTACCGCAGCGAACGGGTGAGCCAGGTGCAGCCGAGCATGGCCGCCCCCAGCCAGACGTACTTGATGTAGTTGAAGAACTCGGCGTGACTCCGGTCCTCACTCAGGTTGAACATGATGTCGTCGACGCCGGGGACGGTCTCCTGGGCCACGTGGATGGCGAGGAACACGAGATCCGCCAAAACCAGGGCCCCCAGCAGCAGCACGAAGCGATCGGTGGGGCGGCTCAGGGCCAGGCGCGGCATCGCTGCACGCGTCGGGCCGGGGGCGGCGATGGAGGTTGCGGTGGGGAACGGGGTGCGGTGGCGACGCTGCTCGGGCATGAGGAGTCCTTCGACGGGAGGTCGTGATCGAGGACGATCGCCACCGGCCGGGCCGTTGACGTCGGGGGCGTCCGACCCCCACCCTACGACAGCGTTCACCCGTTGTTCACCTTGTGGAAACCCGGTTGCCACCTCCGGACCCGCCTGCACGCGCCCTCCTTTTTCATCATTGGGCGCCGCGGTGAGCGAGGCCGGAGGCGCGTGCTAGCGTCGGGCCGGACGCGCCGGGAGCGCGCGCCCCCACCACCACCGAAGCGAAGGGGCTCCATGGGCTGGCTCGTCCTCATCGCCTCCGGGGCGCTGGAAGCCGTCTGGGCGGTGGCGCTCTCGGCCTCGCGTGGGCTGACGCGGCGGCGTCCGACCCTGCTCTTCCTCGGGGCGATGACGCTCTCCATGGCGGGCCTCGCGTATGCCATGCGCGAGATCCCCACCGGCACGGCGTACGCCGTCTGGGTCGGCATCGGCGCCACCCTCACCGTGCTCGTCGGTCTCGCGCAGGGCCTCGAACGCCTGACACTCGCGCGCGTCCTGCTGCTGGGCCTGCTGGTCGGCTGCGTCGTCGGGCTCAAGGTGGTGAGTTGAATTGCCGTGGCTCGTGCTGCTGCTCAGCGCCGTCTGTGAGGCGGTGTGGGCCACCGCGCTGGGGGCGTCCGACGGCTTCAGCTCCCCGGCGCCGACCGCCGTGTTCGCCGTCTTCGTGACGCTGAGCATGCTGGGCCTCGCATGGTCGCTGCGGCACATCGGCGTCGGCACGGCGTATGCGGTCTGGACCGGGGTGGGCGCCGCGCTGACCGTCACCTGGGCGATGGTCACCGGCGCCGAACCCGCCGACCCCCTCCGCATCGCCTTCATCGCCGGCATCGTCGGGGCGGTGATCGGGCTCAAGTTCCTGGCCGGTCACGACTCCCGCGACGAGGCCACCGCGTTGTAGGTCACGATCCGCCAGCGGTCACCCGGCTCCACGATCGTCCACGAGCAGTTCCACAGCCCGGCCAGCGCGAACGAACCGGCGAACCCCAGCCCCGTGGCCAGGGCCAGCCCCACGCGCAGGCTGAGCCCGTGGCCGACCACCACGGTGGTCTCGCCCGGGTGGGCGTGCGCCAGCTCGGCGAGGACGCCGGCGACCCGTTCCCCCGCCTCCGTCGCGGTCTCGCCGTCATCCGATCGCCGGAAGTCCTCCCCAGCGGCCAGCTTGTCGTGGAACCACGGGTGCGCCGCGGCGATCTCGGCGATCGTGCGGCCCGACCAGGTGCCGACATCGATCTCCCGCAGCCGCGGGTCGGTCGTGACCTCCACGCCGGACGCCGCCGCGACGGCCCTGGCCGTCTGCTGGGCTCGCCCGAGGTCGGAGGCCACGATGCGGGCGGGCCGCAGAGCGGCGACGCGCGACGCCATCGCCTCGGCCTGGGACCGACCCACCCGGTTGAGCGGAATGTCCTGATGCCCCTGGAACCGCCCGGCGGCGTTGGAATCGGTCTGCCCGTGCCGGACGAGCACGAGACGGGTGGGCGCGGCGTCCACGAGTCAGGCGGGCGCGGCGTCCAGCTCGAGCGCGATCGCCGGGCAGTCACGCCACAGCCGCTCGAGGGAGTACAGCTCGCGCTCCTCGGCGTGCTGGACGTGGACGATGACGTCGCCGAAGTCGAGCAGCACCCACCGGCCCTCCAGCGCGCCCTCGCGCCGGATCGCCTTGGTGCCGGCCCGGAACAGCGCCTCCTCGACACCGTCCACGACGGCACCGACCTGGCGCTCGTTGCTCGCCGTCGCGATCAGGAAGACGTCGGTGATCGCCAGCCGGTCGGTGACGTCGAAGGCCACGATGTCGGTCGCCAACTTGTCCGCCGCCGCCTGCGCGGCACGTCGGGTGAGCTGGAGGGCCTCGTCGGTCGCCGCCATGGAACTCCTTGTGGATCTACGGGTGGGACACCGCGTCGCGGTACAGCCCGCGCTTGGTGATGTACTGAACGATACCGTCCGGCACGAGGTACCACAGGGGCAGCCCGGACGCCTGCCGCTCCCGGCACGCGGTGGAGCTGATGGCCATGGCGGGAATCTCGAGCAGCGTCACCTTGTCGGCCGGCAGGTGGGAGATGTCCCGCTGGTCCAGGTCGACGCCGGGGCGGGAGACCCCGACGAAGTGGGCCAGGTCGAACAGTTCCTCGCTCCCCCGCCACGTGAGGATCTGGCTGAGGGCGTCCGCACCCGTGATGAAGAACAGCGACGTCTCCGGCCCGCGCAGCCGGCGCAGGTCGCGCAGCGTGTCGACGGTGTAGGTGTCGCCGGGCCGGTCGATGTCGACCCGGCTCACGGAGAACCGGGGGTTCGAGGCGGTCGCGATGACCGTCATCAGGTAGCGGTCCTCCGCCTCGGAGACCTGCTTGTCGGCCTTCTGCCATGGCCGCCCGGTGGGCACGAACACCACTTCGTCGAGGTCGAACCGCGCCCCGACCTCGGAGGCCGCCACCAGGTGGCCGTGATGGATGGGGTCGAACGTGCCGCCCATGACGCCGAGGCGCCACCGGCCCTGGTGCTCGCCCGCAGCGAGGCGGGGGCTCACTGGGTGTGCGGGCGCCCGGAGCCGTACCCGACCGTGATGGCCATCAGCGTCAGCAGGATGCCGAACGCGACGAGCGCGATGATGATCGGCTCGGTGTGGTCGGCCGCGTGGGCCGCAGTCTCCAGCAGCGTCATGCGCGGGAGCATACCGGGTCGGACGCCCTCACCCGCGCACCTGACCCGATCCGATGAGCACGTACTTCGTCGAGGTCATCTCAGGCAGGGCCATCGGGCCGCGGGCGTGGAGCTTCTGGGTGCTGATGCCGATCTCGGCGCCGAACCCGAACTCACCGCCGTCCACGTACCGGCTGGAGGCGTTGACGAGCACTGCGGCGGCGTCGACCTCGGCGGTGAAGCGCTCGGCGACGGCGAGGTTGGTGGTGACGACCGTCTCGGAGTGCCCCGTGGAGTGGGCGCGAATGTGGCGAAGCGCCGCGTCGAGGTCGGGCACGACGTCACAGGCCAGGTCGAGGGTCAGGTACTCGGCGTCGAACTCCCCCTCGGTGGCCGGCACGACCGCCGCGGAGAACTCCTGCACCGCGGGCGTCCCGTGCACGGTGACGCCCGCCTCGGCGAGTGCCTGCAACGCCCGCGGCAGGAAGGTGGGGGCGGCGTCGGCATGGACGAGGAGGGTCTCCAGGGCGTTGCAGACACTCGGGCGCTGCGTCTTGGCGTTGAGGAGGAGGGCGAGGGCGACATCATGGTCAGCCGCCGCGTCGACGTAGAGGTGGCAGTTGCCGGTGCCGGTCTCGATCACGGGCACCTTCGCGCCCTCGACGACGGCGTTGATCAGCCCCGCCCCGCCGCGCGGGATGAGGACGTCGACGAGCCCACGGGCGGCCATCATGGCAGCGGTCACCTCGCGGCCGCCCTCGACGAGCTGCACGGCGTCGGCGGGCAGGCCGGCGCGGGTCACCCCGGCGCGCAGCGCGGTCACGAGGGCCCGGTTGGACTCCAGCGCCGAGCTGGAGCCGCGCAGCAGCGCCGCGTTGCCCGACTTGAGGCAGATGCCGGCCGCGTCGGCGGTCACGTTCGGCCGGGCCTCGTAGATGATGCCCACGACGCCGAACGGCACCCGCACCTGGCGCACCTGCACCCCGTTGGGGTTGGTCCAGCCGCGCACCACGTCGCCCACCGGGTCGGCCAGCCCCGCGAGCTGGCGCAGGCCGTCGGCCATCGCGGCGATGCGCTGGGCGTCGAGGCGCAGGCGGTCGACCAGCGCCGGCGCGGTGCCTGCCTCTTGGGCGCGGGCGACATCGGCGGCGTTCGCGGCGAGCACCTCGGTGCGCGCGTCGAGCAGGGCCTCAGCCATGGCGTGCAGCGAGGCGTCCTTGAGGGCGCGCGAAGCGGTGGCGAGGCTGCGCGCGGCGTCCTGGGCGGCGGTGGCCTGGTCGGCGAAGCTCATGGGGCTCATGCTAGGCCCGCCCCAGCCCGGCCGGGTCACCGCGCCCACGTGACGAAAACTCGACACTCGGTGGCATCTGGTGGTTCCGAATCTTCAGTGGGACTGATGTTGGTGACCATCGAGTGTCACTTTTTCATCGGAACCCCACCCAGCAGCAGCGCGCCACGGCCCCGAGCTCCCGCTCAGCGCACCGTGATGTCCTGCCAGGCCGCCCGGCCGCCGAACGCATTCACGCCCACCCGCCCGCTCCCGTAGGCGGCGTCGGTCATGGTCAGCACCTCCCGGCCGTCCACCCACGCGGTCAGCCGGTCGCCGCGCGCCTCGACCTCCACCCGGTGGCTCACCCCCGGTGCGAGCAGGACGCTGGCCTGCGCCAGCACCCCGGTCTCCTCGTCCACCCGGCCCCCCTCGAGCTTCATGACCCGCACGGCGTGTAGGTTGGGGTCGAAGTTCACCAGGTAGCCCGACCGCAACGCCGCGTCGGCGCGCACGACGACCGACCCGGCGCCGCTGACCCCGAGGTCGGCGCGGTCGCGGCGCGTGAGCTGCCCCGGCCACGGTGGGGTGCCGAACCGGACGGTGGCGCCGACGCGCACATCGGCGTAAACGCTGCGGCCGAGAGCCGTCGAGTCGCGGTCGAACGTCGTCGAAAGCCCCGCCCCGCTGGGCCCCCAGACGCCGCCCCCCACCACGTCGAAGGCCCCCAGTTCGGAGCGGTCGAGGCCCGGGAACTCCGGCTCGGCCACGCTGACGCCGCTCCGCGGCACGGTCGCGCTCACCGGGGCCACCTCCATGCGCACCAGGCGCGCCGAGCCTCCCGTGACATCGAAGGTGAGCCCGTCGGAGGCCGCATCGGGGAACACCTGCGCGGTCATGGCGACCGTGCCGTCGGCGCTGAACACCTCCACGGAGGCGGTGTCGACCCACCCCGTGATCCGCACCCGCCGCTCCGCGCCGACGCGCTCCACCGGCCACGCGGCCTGCGCGGTGCCCTCCACCGGGTCGGCGAACCACCGGGTGAAGGACGCCTCCCCCGCCATGGTCCGGTCCAACCGCAGGCTGGCGTCCGAGGCCCGCCACAGCAGCTTGGTTGCCTGCCCGGCGCCCGTACGGACGCCCAGGGTGAACTCGCTCGCACCGTCGGCGTCGGGCACGGCGATCTCCGCCGTGAAGCGATGGGCCGTCCCCGACCAGTTGGCGAGCGGGTTGGGCTGCCCGGGAGCGACCCACGTGTCGGACAGGGTCGTGGCGGGGCCGAGCAGGGCCGACACCTCTGCGACCGGGCGCTGCGTCAACCGCAACCCGACGCCGGGGACGTCGGTGAGGCCCACCTCCCGGGGCAGACTCAACTGACCGCGCCAGCGCCCGGTGGGCTCGCCGAAGGCGTAGTCCCAGTTGCTCATCCAGCCGATCATCACCACCCGGCCGGCCAGGCCGGCGAAACTGACGGCCGCGTAGTAGTCGCGGCCCTCGTCGGCACGCAACACCACCTCCGCCGGCGTGTCGGGGTGGAACGACCCGTCGAACGTCCCGGTCACATAGCGCGCCGCCGAGCCGTGGGTCTCCCGCACCGCGCCGGTGCTCCACCACAGCACCCACCGGCCCCCGCCCGGCTGCCCCGGGGCCGCCACCCACATCAGGTCGGGGCACTCCATGACGCCGCCGTCGAGCCAGGAGCCGTAACCGAAATTCGACAGGTGATCCCAATGGAGCAGATCTGTCGACCCGTAGAACCGCAGATGGTCACCCCCGCTCACCACCATCACCCAGCGGCCGCCCGCCGCGTCCCAGCGCACCTTCGGGTCCCGGAAGTCCCAGTCACCGTCCGGCCCGCCGGGGTTCGGCACGATGACGCCGTCCACCAGCTGCCAGGTGCGCCCCCGGTCGACACTCGTGGCCGCGCGGATCTCCTGGTTGCCCCCGGGTGCGTCGGTGTCGAAGCTGGTGTAGAACGCCACCAGGCCGCGTCCGCCGCCGAACAGGCCCGTCACGTCGTGCTCGTCGACGACGGCCGAGCCCGACCACGCGTCCCCGAAGTCGTTCTGGTCGAGCGCGATCGGGAGCGGCCGCCAGTGCACCAGGTCGGTGCTCACGGCGTGGGCCCACCGGCCGGCGTCCTGGTGGAAGAGGTGGTACTCCCCGTCGAGGAACACCAGGCCGTTCGGGTCGGAGGTGCCCGAGGCGGCCTGGGAGTAGTGGTAACTCGGACGGAACGGCTGCGCCCACGCCTGGTCCGCCCGATCCAGACGGAGCTGGGCCAGCCGCCCCTGACCGCCGACGACCTCGAGACGCACCCGGCCCCCGGACGCCGCCACAGCGGGCTCGTCGCGCACCACCCGGCCGTCCACCTGGAGCTCCAGCCGCCCTGCGGCCCGCCGCAGCTGCACGCGCACCACCCGGCCGGTCGGCACCTCGGGCCGCACCACCTCCTCCCCCACCCCGATCACCAGGCGCGCGCCTGCGTCCAGCGTGGCGTCGAGGGCCAGCTCGACGTCGGCCCCGACGTCCTCGGATGTGAGGGCGCCCTGGCCGGCGATGCCGTCGATCACCGTGCGCCAGTGCCCCTCGGTGGGCGTCCAATCGACGTTGCTGACCAGCCCCCGCAGGGTCACCCCGCTGAAGCCGACCGACCCGCTCCAAGCGCCCACGCCGACGAACCCGTCCGCCACGCTGGCGTCTCGCGCCACGATCACGGGCACGCGACCATCCGGTTCGATGAAATCCGTCTGCCACCGGACGCTGATCTCATCCCCCACGGCCCGCAGTGTCACCCCGTAGGCCCGGCCCACCTCGATGGCCGTGCGACGGACGCCGAGCGTCGCGTTGTCCGACACCCGGTAGAGCCGCAGCCGACCACCGTTCGGATCGATGTCGACCGCGTACCCCCTGGTGGCATCCGGATCGGTGCGCACGAGCAGGGTTGCCACGGCAAACCTGTCGCGCACCTGGACGGTGGCGGAGGCCTCGCTCTCTGAGGCGAGCTCGTCGGTCGCGATCAACCGTGTGTTCGTGCCGGGCGCCGCCGTGCCGCTCAGCCCCGTGCTGGTGGCCCGCCACCCGGCACCGCCGTGCCACCCGGCCAGCGAGGAATGCACGCTGCGGGCGCCGACGTCGCGGAACGTCGCCCGGCCGTTCCAGACGTGGAGCCCGACGTGGCCGGCCCGATGGGCCGTGTCGCTCGCCCGGAGCAGGGTCACCCCGTCCAACACCACCTCCAGGCGGGGTCCGTCGGTGCGCACCGCGAGCCGGTGATCGACCCCCAGGGACACCGCGGCGTCCGTCACCGCCAGGTCGCGCCCCCCGTCGAGGTCGAACAGCCGCACCCGGTGGGAGTGGGGATCCACGGTCGCCGCATACCCGGTCGTTCCGTCCGCCGACGCCCGCACCACCAGGGCGGCCGCGGTCAGGGGCGCGTCCGGCTCGATGCGGATGGTCGCGACGGCCTGGGCGGTCGGCGCCAGACGCTGCTCCGAGATCGCGATGGCGTTGGCGTCCACCCCGGACGCGCCGCGCCAGGCCCCGTCGTCCAGCCGCTCCCACACGCCCGTGCGACGCGCCGGATCCGGCACCGGGCTCACGTCCGCGAGGTCGAACAGGTCACCGGGAGGCCCGGCGACCGCCGGCGCCGTCCAGACAGTCGTGACCAGACATCCGAGCACCAGGGCCAGGGTGAAGCGTCGCACAGGGACCTCCGCAGCAGTGGGGAGTGGGTGGGGAGTGAGTGGGGCGGGAGCAGTGGGAGCGGCAGGATCAGGGCAACAGCACGCGCTCCCCGGGCAGGGCGTCGCCCAGACGCCAGGCCTGCGCCCGGTGCACGTGGGCCCCGCGGGACGCCCACCGCACGCGTCCGGCCGTCCGGGTCGGGTACACGCGCGCCGCGAGGGCACTGCCGGCGACGAACACCTCGATCGCCGAGGCGTCCACCAGCACGCGCAGCGTCACGCGGCCGGACGCCGCCACCTCCCCGCCGAGCACCGTCGCCTCGACATCGGCGTCGCGCGACGAGCGGGACCGGTCGAGGAGCAGCTGCGTCGGTGTGAGCCGGATGACCGTCTCCTCGTCCCCGGCGCCCAGAACGCCGAGCTCCACCTCGCCGTCGGCGTCGAGCGTCAGGTCGATCTCGAGGTCCAGCCGGTCACCGGCCACCGCGTCGAAGGCGCACTCCTCGGCGCGCAGGTGGGCGATCTCGGGGGCCGGGCCCACCCACAGCCGCTCGTCGCGCCACTCGAGGACGCGGGGCAGCGACATGACGCCGGCCCAGCCGACCCGCTCGCACGCCCCGTCCGAGCGTGCCTCCTGCATCCAGCCGAACTGGACGCGGCGCCCGGCCTCGTCGGTGAACGACTGGGGCGCGTAGAAGAAGCGGCCCCCCAGGTCGAGCCGGATCAACGTCTCGGGCTCGAAGCGCTCCCCGGTGTAGCGGCCCACCCACGCCAGCGGGTGCAGGGTCAGCCCGTTCTCCCAGGCGGAGAACGCCAACACGTCGCGTCCGGTGTCGGACCCGAGCTCGCCCGGGCCGACGTGGAAGAGGTCCACGCACTCCCACATGCTGGCGGTGAACCAGGGGTCCTCGGGGGTGCCGTGGGGTGGGGCCGTGAGCACCGGCCCCACCTCGTGCCACGTCACCAGGTCGTCCGAGACGTACTGCCACGCGGCGCCGTGGCCCTCGGTGGTGCCGGTGCCGATCAGCTGGCGCCACTGCCCCTTCCACCGAAACACCGTGTGGTCGCGGAACTCGGCGCGCGTGCCGGCCGGCTTGGCCGCGATGACGGGGTTCTCGGCCAACGGCAGCCAGGTGCGCAGATCGGCGGATCCGACCGCGACGCACGGCAGCTGCCCGTCGCCGCGATGGCCGGAGTACACGATCGTCGGGACGCCCCCGTCGTCCACGAGGACGCCGGACCAGCAGCCGTCCGCGTCCGCGCCGTCGCCCGGGGTGAGGGCCACGGGCTCGTCGCGCCAGTGCACGAGGTCGCGGCTGACCGCGTGGCCCCAGTGGATGCGGTGGTGGAAGGCCCCCATGGGGTTGTACTGGTAGAAGAGGTGGTAGGTCCCGTCCCACTGGCACAGGCCGTTCGGGTCGTTGAGCCAGGCGGCCGGCGCGGTGAAGTGGGCCCGCGGGCGCAGGGGGTCGGCGGTCGCGCGCTGCAGCAGGGTCACGGCGTCCACGAGGCTCGTCATGCCGCCACCCCGTCCCGATCTGCACCGAGGACGCCCCCGGCGGCGGCTGCGTCCGTCCCCCCGGCCGTGAGGGCGTTGGCCCCGCTGGTGGCCCGGGGCCGGTAGAGGTGGCAGCGGGCCCAGTGCCGATCGGCCGGATCGCCGACCTGGTGGTGGACGGGCTCCGTGGCCGAGCACGCCTCGTCGCCCCCCTCGAAGGGGCAGCTCTCCGCCGCCAACACCCGGCGGCGCAGCGCGGCGCGGGCGTAGGGGTCGAACGTGCCGGCACGCTCGGGGTCGGGGACGGCCGAGACCAACAGCTCGGTGTACGGGTGGGCCGGCTGGGCCAGCAGCGCCAACGACTCCCCCGACTCGACGATCTCGCCGGCGAACATCACCGCGGTGCGGTCGGCGAGGTAGCGGGCGCTGGCCAGGTCGTGCGTGATGTACAGCATCGAGATGCCCTGCTCGTCGCGCAGCCGGCGCATCAGGTTCAGCACGCCGATCCGCACGCTCACGTCGAGCATCGACGTCGGCTCATCGGCGAGGATCACCTGCGGCCTCACCGCGAGGGCGCGGGCGATGGCGACGCGCTGGCGCTGCCCTCCGGACAGCTCGTGGGGGTAGGAGTGCAGCATGTCGGGCTCCAGACCCACCGTGAGCATGAGTTCCTCGAGCAGGGCCGCGGTCTCCTGCTCACCCCGGGTCACGTGGTGGATCTCGAGGGGGCGCCGCAGGAAGTGTTCCGTGCGGTGCACCGGGTTGAGCGACCCGAACGGGTCCTGGAACACCATCTGGACGCGGGAGCGGTACCCGCGCGCACCGCCGGCGACGCGGTCGGTCGGCGTCCCCTCCAGCAGGATGCGCCCGGCATCGGGCCGCTCCAACCGGGCGATGCACCGGGCCAGCGTCGACTTGCCCGACCCCGACTCCCCCACGAGCGCGACGATCTCGCCGGCCCCCAGCTCGAGGTCGACGTCGGTCAGCGCGGCGACGCTGGTGCGGCGGAACAGGCTCCCCCCGCGGAACGTCTTGCTCACCCCCTCGACGGACAGCACGGCGTTCATGCGGACATCTCCTTCTCGAAACGGACGCGGTCGGCGTCCGACAGCGGCGCGGCCCAGCGGCCGGGAGCGACCTCGGCCAGGTCACCGATGTCGCGGAAGCGGACGCCCTCCGCGAGCCCGGCGAGGGGGACGCGGGGGCCGGTCAGGGGCGGGAACGCGTTCATCAGCGCGCGGGTGTAGGGGTGGACGGGGTGGTGCATGAGCGCGGCCGAGGGGCCCTGCTCCACGAAGCGTCCGGCATACATGACGGCCATCTGGTCCGACAGCTCGACCATGAGGCTCATGTCGTGGGTGATGAACAGCACCGAGAAGCCCAACTCGGCCTGGAGCTGCGCGATCTGCGCCATGATCTCCTGCTGCACGACGACGTCGAGCGCCGTGGTGGGCTCGTCGAGGATCAGCAGGCGGGGGCGCAGCGCCACCGCCATGGCGATCACCACGCGCTGGCGCATGCCGCCGGAGAGCTGGTGGGGGTAGCTCCGCAGCCGGGCGCGGTCGATCTGGACGAGGTCGAGCAGCTCGCCGGCCTGGGCGCGGGCGCTGCGCCGGGTGCATCCGGTGTGCTCGGTGAAGATGTCGCCCATCTGTTCGCCGATGGTCAGCACCGGGTTGAGGGAGTTCATGGCCGACTGGAACACCATGGACACCTGGCTCCACCGGAACCGCCGGAGCTCGGCCGCGGACAGCCCCAGCACGTCCTGCCCGCCGAAGCTGATCGATCCGGCGTCGATGCGGGCGGGGTAGGTCAGCAGGCGCATGACGGCGTTCGCGATGGTCGACTTGCCGCAGCCCGACTCGCCCGCGAGCCCGAAGATCTCGCGCTCGCGGATGCTGAAGCTGACGTGGTCGACGGCCGTCGTCGTGCGGACGTCCCCGGTGTACGTGACGACGAGGTCGCGCACCTCCAACACTGGCCCGCTCATGCGCGTCCCTCCTCGCGTCGGCCGGTGCGTCCGGCGTGCTTGACCTTGCGGAGCCGCGGGTTGGTGACCTCGTCCACCGCGTAGTTGATCATGGCGAGCGCGAACGCGACCGCGGCGATCGCGAAGCCGGAGGGCACGAACACCCACCACGCGCCGGTCATCAGGGCGCCCTCATTGCCCGCCCAGTACAGGTTCGTCCCCCACGAGACCCGGGAGATGTCACCCAACCCCAGGAACTCCAGGCCGGCCTGCGCGCCGATGGCCCCGATCACGCAGCCGAGCAGCGTGCCCATGACGATGGACGCCATGTTGGGCAGGATCTCCGCGACCATGATCCGCCAGGGCCGCTCGCCACTCACCTGGGCGGCGGCGACGTAGTCCTTGGCCTTGATCGACAGGGCCTGCGAGCGCAGCACGCGGGCCGAGCCCGCCCAACCCGTGAGGACGAGCACGAGGATCACCGTCGTCAGCCCCGGGGGGAGGAAGGCCGCGAGGATCACGAGGAGCGGCAGGGAGGGCACAAGCAGGAACACGTTGGTGACGAGCGAGAGCACCTCGTCGACCACCTTGCCGAAGAACGCGGACGCGAGCCCGACGCCCACGCCGAGCACGGTCGCGAGGATGCCGACGGTGAAGCCGACGAACAGCGAGCTGCGGGCGCCGTGCAGGGTGAGCGCCAGCACGTCCTGGCCCTTCGCGGTGGTGCCCAGCCAGTGGGCGGCGGACGGTTCCTCACCGATGGCCCCCGTGATCCGCATGGGATCCCCCGGTGCGAGGACGGGTGCGAGCAGCGCCAGCGCGATGAAGAGCAGGACGACGCCGGCCCCGAACGTGGCCTTCCGATTGGTGAGCAGGCCGTGGACGAAGCTCCGGTTCGGACGCCGGACGGCTGGCCGCGTGACGGCGGGCACGGCGTCCTCGCCCGTCTCGGCGCGGAGGCCGTCGATGGTGGGGGCGGTGGTCATGGTGATTCTCCCCTCAGGAGACCCGCACGCGCGGGTCGAGGCGGACGTAGACGATGTCGACGAGGAAGTTCGCCACGAGCACCGCCGAGGTGATGATGAGGAACAGGCCCTGCATGAGCGGGTAGTCGAGGCCCTGGACGGCGGCGAGGAGCTGATAGCCGACGCCGGGGTAGGCGAACACCGTCTCGGTGAGCAGCGCGCCACCCACCACGAAGCCGAGGCTCATGCCGAAGCTGGTCACCGCAGGGAGCATGGCGTTGCGGGCGGCGTAGCGGAAGATGATGCGGCTCGGACGCAGCCCCTTCGCCTGGGCCATCGTGATGTAGTCCTCGGAGTTCGTCGCGATCATCGTGTTGCGCATGCCGAGCATCCAGCCACCGATCGACACCAGCACGATGGTCAGGGCGGGCAGGAACAGGTGCGTGGCGACGGAGCCCAAGAACTCCGGCGAGAGGCCGGGTTGCAGACCGTCGTCGAAGGCGTGGCGGATCGGGAACCAGCCGAGGGAGAGGCCGAACACCCACAACGCGCCCATCGCGAGCCAGAAGTAGGGGAAGGAGCCGACGAAGATCAGCACCGGCGGGAGGAACGAGTCGATCCAACCGCCGCGGCGCCACGCGGCGACGATGCCGAGCAGGTTGCCGACGAGGGCGGCGATGACCAGCGAGGTGCCGCCGAGCAGCAGCGTCCACCCGATCTGGGAGCCGATCACCTCGACGACGGGCGTCGGGAAGCGTGAGATGGACACCCCCATGCGGCCGTGGATCATGTCGTCGAGGTAGCTGACGTACTGCTGCCACAGCGGGCGGTCATCCAGGCCGAACAGGCGTTGCAGCTGGACGATCTGGTCGCTGGAGAGCTGGTTGGTGGAGCGGGCCATCATGCGCGACACGGGGTCGCCCGGCATGAAGCGGGGCAGCATGAAGTTCAGGGTGACCGAGACCCAGAAGGCCACCAGGTAGAAGCCGAGTCGCCGGGTGAGGTAGCGCATCCGGTCATCTCCTTGTCGAGCTGAAGAGGGTGTGGGGGTGGGGACGGGCGGGCCGCGGGCGGGGGCGTCCGGGCGGGGCGGGCGTGGCGTCCGGGCAGGGCGCCACGCCCGCGGTGATCAGCTCAGCGGGGCTCCAGCGTGGTGAGCACCAGCACGGTGGTGGGCGCCCGGGTGCCGAGGGTGGCGTACGGGTCGTCCGCGGTGGGCCAGCCCACGAAGCGGGAGTCGTTGTAGGCACCCCACTCCGGCCCGGGGAACAGCGGGATCGTCGGGAGCTCCTGGCCGTACAGGGCCTGGAGGTCGTCCACGATCTCGTGCTGGGTCTCCTCGTCCTGCGTGGCGGCGAACTGGTCGAGCAACGCCTGGGCATCGGCGGATCCGAAGCGGCCGTAGTTGTCGTGGGTCTGCTCGCCGACCGGCTTGACCTTCGTCGGGCTCATCAGGTTGAGGTAGTACTGGTAGGGCGTCGGGTCATTGGATGACCAGACGATGCCGGAGTCGAAGTCGCCGGTCTCATAGCCGGCGACGACGGCCGACCAGTCGGGGGCGTCCACGGTCATGGTGATGCCGACGTCGGCCAGGTTCTGGCTGATGACGTTGGCGACCGACACCCAGTCCGACGACGTCGACCCGACCGAGAAGTCGAAGGTGAACGGGCTGCCATCGGGCAGCGTCCGCTGGCCGTCGGCGCCCTTGGGGTAGCCCGCCTCGTCCAGCAGGGCGTTGGCGGCGTCGACGTCCCGTTCGATCCAGTCGCAGGAGTCCTGCAGCGACGCGTCCTTCCAGGTCTCGTAGCTGCCCGACAGGCCGGTGCAGTCGGCGGGCTCGGTGTAGCCCGACATGCCGACGGAGACGATCTGCTCGCGGTCGATGGCCATGGACAGGGCCTTGCGGACGTTGACGTCGTTGAAGGGCGCCTTGGTGGTGTTGACCATGAAGTTGATCATCGAACCGGTGGGCGGGAACCAGTAGTGGCGGTGCTCCGGGTCGCGCGAGATGAAGGTGCGCTCGATGTTCGGGATGTACTGCGGCGCCCAGTCCACGTCGCCGTTGGCGGCGGCCAGGTTGGCACCGTCGTTGCCGGCGAAGGCCAGCATCTTGATGCCCTCGATGTGCTGGGCGTCGGGCTGCCAGTAATGCGGGTTCTTGCCGAGGGTGAAAGACTGGGCGGCGAAGTTGGTGATCTCGGTGTAGGGCCCGGTGCCGACCGGCGTCTCGTTGGTGGCCTTCGCCGGATCCTCGATGGCCTCCCACACGTGCTTGGGCACGATGGGCATCTGGCCGATCTCGTAGAGGGCCGGGGAGTAGTCCCGCGAGAACGTGAAGACGACCGTGTGGGCGTCCGACGCCGTCACGGAGTCGAGGTACTCGAACCCACCCATGATCTCCTTCTGGAGCTCGAAGGTGTAGGCCACGTCGTCGGCGACGAGCGGCTCGCCGTCGGACCACTGGACGCCGTCGCGCAGGGTGAAGGTCAGCGTCCGGTTGTCATCGGAGGCAGCCCACTCGGTGGCGAGCCAGGGGACGGTGTTGCCGGCCGCGGGGTTGTAGATGAGCATCGACTCGTGGATCGCCTGGGTCGTCATGGGCGCGGCGTTGGGGCTGAACGGGTTGAAGTTGCGCGTGAAGGTGCCCATGTCCTCGCGCGGGATCGTCAGCAGCGCGGTCGCGTTGTCGGCAGCGGGTGTCGAGGCGCTCGTGGTCGCGGTGCCGGACGCGCAGCCCGAGAAGGCGAGCGTGCCGGCCAGCACGGTCGCGGCGACGCCCAGAAGGGCTCGGCCGGGCCGCCGACCCCGGGACGGGTGGTGTGTCATGATGATGCTTCCTTCCTGAATCGCGGACGCGATGGGTGGGTGTTCGTCGGGCCGATGGGAGTCAGACCGACGAACGTTCGAGCAAGGAACAGGACACCGTCTGCAAGGACGGCACCTCCTCCCCTTGGATGAGAGCCGTCAGGGTGGCGACCCCGGCGGCTCCCATTTCTTCGAAGGGCAGCGCGACGGTCGTGAGGGCGGGCCTCAGGTACGCGCTGACCAGTTCCTGGTTGTCGAAGCCGGTGACGGCGAGGTCGCCGGGAATGGACAGACCACGCTCCTTGATCGCGTCGTAGGCACCCATGGCCATGCGATCGTTGCCGCAGAAGAGGGCGGTCGGGCGCTCGGCGCGGTCGAGCAGACGGTTCGCGGCGTCATACCCACCGAGGGCGGTGGCGTCCCCGCCCGTGACGAGGGTGGGCTCGAACGGCAGACCGGCCGCCTCGAGCGCCCGGGTGTAGCCACGCAGGCGCCCCTGCCCGGCGGGGATGTCGTCCTCGAACGTGATGAAGCCGATGCGGGTGTGGCCTGCGGCGACCAGCCGCTGCGTGGCCACCACCCCGCCGCCGACCTCGTCCGGGACGATGGAGGGGAACTCGCCGGCGGCGTCGAAACAGTTCACCAGGACGGTGGGAACCTCCCGGGCCACATCGGGGACCGTGATGGCGCGGTGCCAGGTCGCCGCCAGCAGGAGCCCCTCGATGCGCTGCTCCAGCAGCTTCTCGATCTGCACCGTCTGGTCCGCCAGCCCGGCGGCGTCGGTGACGTTGTCGTCGGTGGAGGCGATGAGCAGGTATTTATGGTCGGCCCAGGCGCGATCCTTGGCGCCCTTGATGACGTTCACCGCGAAGGGCGCCGTGACGATCTCGGTGAGCAGGCCGATCCAGTCCGAGCGCTGGGACGCGAGAGCGCGGGCACCGGCGTTGGGGCGGTAGCCGAGAGTGGACACGGCCTCCAGGACCCGGGTTCGGGTCTCCTCCGGAATGCCGGCCTGACGCTTGTTGAGGACGAAGGAGACGGTGGTGCGGGACACCCCGGCGGCGGCGGCGACGTCCGCCATGGTCACGTCGCTGCGGACCTTGCTGGCCATCATCACCACTCTCCTTCGAGGGACTAACGCGCTTCAGTAACTCGCGTTAGGAAGTCAACGCCTGCGGGACCACCTGCGTCAAGATCCAGAAAGTTAGGAAACCCTAAGTTGGGTGGGCGCGGAACGCTGACGGGGATGGTGGTTGTGGTGGCGGCGGTGGTGGTGGGCCGCTGCGACTGCGGCTGCGGTTGCGGCTGCGGCTGCGACGAGAATGCGACACTCGATCGCGGAAACGACCTCCCAAAACCAGTGCGGCTGATGTTGGTCAGAACCGAGTGTGGGGTTTTCGTCGCACGGGGCGGGCAACCCGTGACCCGACCCGCACCGGCTCGGCCCCGATGCTGCGGCGGCCTCACCCCGAGGGGGTACCCACCCTGTCGTTCGCGCCGCCACCCTGTCGTTCGCGCCGCCACCCTGCCCCTGCCGTCACCCCCCTGCCCTCGGCCCACCACCCTGCTGTTGCGACGGCAGGGTGGTGGACGTCCCGCAGGGGGGCGGACCCAACAGCAGGGGGGCGGGCCGAACGGCAGGGTGGCGGGCCGAACAGCAGGGGGGCGGACCGAACAGCAGAGGGGCGGGCCGAACGGCAGGGGGGCGGACCGAACAGCAGAGGGGCGGGCCGAACGGCAGGGAGCGATCCAAACGGCCGGGCGGCCGGACAGCGGGCCGCCGCCCACGGCGTCCCGGGCTGCCGAGACACACGGGCCCCCGGGGGAAGCCCTCCAGGGCGGCGCGAACCGCGCGCAGCCTCGCCCGGGCTCAGCCCCGGAACCGCTTGCGCAGGATCAGCGCGTCGCGGTGGACCAGCTCCCGGTCGAAGCCCGCGCCGCGCTCGGCCACGAGGTCCCGGGTGGAGCGGCCCAGGACGCCGGGCAGGTCGGCCGCGTCGTAACTGCTCAGCCCGTGCCCGATCAGCTCGCCGGCCGCGTCCACCATGCGGATCGGATCACCGGCGTGGAAATCACCCGAGAACGCCGTGACCCCCGCCGGCAACAGGGACGCCTTGCGCTCCACGACGGCCCGGACGGCTCCCGCATCGAGCACCACCTCACCGGCTGTCCGCGACGCGTACGCCAGCCAGAGCAGCCGCCGCGAGCGACGCCGCCCCGAGGCGTGGAAGTAGGTGCCCACCGGCTCCCCCGCCAGCGCCGGCGCAACCGCGTCCGCAGAGGCCAGCACCACGGGGACCCCCGCGTGGGTGGCGATCTTGGCCGCCTCCAGCTTGGTCGTCATGCCACCGGTGCCGACGTGAGCGCCGCCTCGCGAGGTGTCGACCGCCAGGTCGTCCACCTCCGGCACGTCATCCAAGCGGCGCGCCCCCGGCCGCGCCGGGTGGTCGGTGTAGAGCGCATCGACATCGCTGAGCAGGAACAGCGCGTCCGCCCACACCACGTGGGCCACCAGGGCCGCCATCTTGTCGTTGTCACCGAACCGGAGCTCGTTGGTCGCCACCGTGTCGTTCTCGTTCACGACCGGCACGACGCCCAGCTCCAGCAGCCGCGTGAACGTGCGCTCCACGTTGCCGTAGGACGCCTTGCGCGCGATGTCCTCCACCGTCAGCAACACTTGCCCCACGCGCAACCCGTGGGCGGCGAACAGCGCCGTGTACCGCGCCAACAGCAACCCCTGCCCCACCGACGCCGCCGCCTGCTGGCTCGCCAGATCACGCGGCCGGTCGAGCAGCCCGAGTGGCTCCAGGCCGGCGGCCACGGCACCCGAGCTGACGACCACCACCTCGGTGCCGGACGCCCTCGCCGCGGCGATCGCGTCCACCAGCGCGTTCATGTGCCGCGCGTCGGGGTGACCCGCCGCGTCGGTGATGGAGCTGCTGCCGATCTTGACGACGATGCGTCGCGCGGCCGCGATGTCGGGGCGGACGCCGCCGGTCACGCCTCGACCCCGTCGTCGGTGACGCGCCAGCTCTGCCGCGGGTCGCGCGCCACCCCCTCCGCGGCGGCCTTCGCGGCGTGGTACTCCGCGTCGAGGTCGCGCCGACGCCGCACCGACGCACGTTCCCCGTGCAGCCGCTCGTCGTCACCCCGGCGGGCCAGGATCTCCGCGCCGGAGCCGACCTGGGGGGCGAAGTCGAACACCACCGGGTTGTCCCCCGCGCCGATCGCGACGGCATCACCCTCGCGGGCCCCCCGGTCGAGCAGCGCGTCCTCGATGCCGAGCCGGGTGAAGCGGTCGGCGAGGTAGCCGACGGCCTCGGGATTGCCGAAGTCGGTCTGCTTGACCCACCGCTCGGGCTTGGCCCCTTCGACCCGCCACACGAAGCCGCCCTCCCCGTCACCCATCTGCCGAATGGTGAATTCGGGGCCGCCCGCGACGGGCGTGGGACGAATCACGATGCGCTCCGGCGCGGGCGCCGGTGCGGCCGCGCGGCGTTCGTCCACCAGAGCTGCCATCGCGAACGTCAGCGCCTGCAGTCCCTCGCTCGACTTCGTCGAGATGCGGAACACCCGCAACCCGCGGGCCTCCAGGTCAGGCTGCACGATCTCGGCGAGCTCGGCGGCGTCCGGGATGTCGATCTTGTTGAGGGCGACCAGGCGCGGCCGGTCCTCCAACCCGCCGTGGGCGGCGAGCTCGGCCTCGATCACGTCGAGGTCGGAGACCGGATCGCGCCCCGGCTCGTAGGTGGCGCAGTCGATCACGTGGACGATGGCCTGGCAACGCTCGATGTGGCGCAGGAAGTCGTGGCCCAGCCCGCGGCCCTCCGAGGCACCCTCGATCAGCCCCGGCACGTCGGCCACGGTGAACGTGGTGGAGCCGGCCACCACCACCCCCAGGTTCGGCACCAGCGTCGTGAACGGGTAGTCGGCGATCTTGGGCCGGGCCCGGCTGATCGCGGCGATCAGGCTCGACTTGCCAGCGCTCGGGAAACCGACGAGCCCGACGTCGGCGAGCACCTTCAGCTCGAGGGTGATGGTGCGCTCCTCGCCCTCCTCGCCGAGCAGGGCGAAGCCGGGTGCCTTCCGCGCGGAGGTCGCCAGCGCGGCGTTGCCCAGGCCGCCCCGCCCACCGGCCGCGATCACAGCCTCGGCACCCTCACCGATGAGATCGGCGAGCACCTGGCCGGTCTCGGCGTCGGTGACGATCGTGCCGTCCGGCACGGCGAGCACGATGTCCTCACCGTTCGCACCGGCCTTGTGGCCGCCCTCCCCGGGCTGGCCGTTGGTGGCGCGTCGCTGCGACTGCCGGTGGTAGTCGACGAGCGTGGTCAGCCCCTCGTCCACCCGCAGGATCACCGAGCCGCCCTGTCCGCCGTTGCCGCCGTCCGGACCCCCGAGCGGCTTGAACTTCTCGCGGTGGACGGACGCGCAGCCGTGGCCGCCGTTGCCGCCGGCGACGCGCAGCGTCGCCTGGTCGACGAACGAGGGAATGGCCATGGTCAAACTCCATTTCGATGGCGGTCGGGAACCCGCCGATCCTATCGGTCGGCGGCGCCGGGGCGACGAGGGGGGTGGCTCAGCGACCGCGGAACGCGTCGGTCTCGCGTCGCTGCTTCTTGGTCGGACGCCCCGCGCCCCGCTCGCGCGTGGCGACCCGGCCGCCCATCTGGGCGATCGGCGGGGGCTGCGCCGGCGTCTTGTCGAGATAGGCCCGCTGGGCGACGGACGCCCCGACGCGCTTCACCAGCGTCGGGTCCAGCACCTCGAGCACCCGCTCGGTGTGATCGTCCCCGCGGACGCGGATCGTCTGGCCCTCGACGACGAGCGCGGCGGGCTTGGCGGGAGCGTTGTCGACCCGGACGTGACCGCCCTTGATGGCCGCGGTCGCCAGCGAGCGGGTCTTGTAGACCCGCACCGACCAGAGCCAGGCGTCGAGGCGTCCCATGCCCCCACTCTAGGCGGGGCGGCATGCGAGCCGGACCCCCGGGGACGCGACGAGGGGCGGCCCCGTCCGGGACCGCCCCTCGCTACAGAATCTCAGCGGTGCGTCACTGCGCGTCGGCGAGCGCCACGTTGACGACCTTGCGGCCGCGCCGGGAGCCGAACTCGACCGTGCCGGGCTTGAGCGCGAACAGGGTGTCGTCGCCGCCACGGCCGACGTTGTCGCCGGGGTGGAAGTGGGTGCCGCGCTGCCGGACGATGATCTCGCCCGCGCCGACGACCTCGCCGCCGAAACGCTTCACGCCGAGGCGTTGCGCATTGGAGTCGCGCCCGTTGCGGGAGCTGGATGCGCCCTTCTTGTGTGCCATGTCAGTTTCCTCAGCTCTCGATGCCGGTCACCTTGACGCGGCTGTAGCGCTGGCGGTGACCCATGCGCTTCTTGTAGCCGGTCTTGTTCTTGTACTTGAGGATGCGGATCTTGGGGCCCTTGTGCTCCGCGAGCACCTCGGCCGTCACCGACACCTTGCCCAGCGCGGACACGTCGGTCGTGACGGCATCGCCGTCGACCAGCATCAGCGGGGTGAGGTTGACGGTGCTGCCGATCTCGGCGTCGACGATCTTGTCGACGGTGAGAACGTCTCCCACAGCAACCTTGTGCTGGCGTCCGCCGCTGCGCACAATCGCGTACACGCCTGACCTACTCTCTAGCGATTAGCTTGTCCGATGAGGGTGCGGGAGGCGACGAGTGGACTCGTGCCCGCGCACGCACCGAAGGTCCATCCTACGCGGCGGGGCAGAGGAGGGCAAACCGAGCCGATGTCGGCGCCGGACGCCCCGCCCCACGCCGACACCCTGCCGCCCCTCTACTGCCCCGACTCCGCTACTCCCCGGCTGCCAGGAAGGCCAGGACAGCCCGGACGCGCCGGTTGTCCTCGTCCGGCCCCAGCCCGAGCTTGGTGAACACTGCGGCGACGTGCTTGCTCACCGCGCCGGGCGACAGCACGAGTGATTCACCGATCTGGGCGTTCGACAGACCACGGGCCATCAGATCCAGCACCTCGCGCTCCCGCGGCGTCAGCCCGGCCAGCCGGGAGGGCGTCCGCTGCACCAGCCGTGCCGCCACGTCGGGGTCGACCACCACCCCGCCCGCGGCCACGATGGCCAGCGAGCGCAGGAAGTCGGCCACGCGCGCCACGCGGTCCTTCAGCAGGTACCCCAGCCCTCCCACACCGCCCGACGGCACCGACCCGGCGTCCGAGGAGCCAAAGAGCTGGTGGGCGTACTCGGGTGCCACGTACTGGCTCACCACGAGGATGCCGACCTCGGGCCAGCCGCGGCGGATCGCCAGGGCGGCGCGCAGGCCGTCGTCGGTGAGGTCGGGCGGCATGCGCACGTCGGTGACCACCACGTCGACCTCCCCGGAGCGGTGGGCCATGACGGCCAGCAGCTCGGTCGCGCTCGCGGCCTGGCCCACGATCGCGTGGCCCTGCCGCTCCAACAGCCCGGCCATCCCCTCGCGCAGCAGCGCCGAGTCGTCGGCGACGACGAGCCTCATGTCTCCTCCTCCCCCGGGGTCTGCCCCGAAGACAGCAGCAGGGGGACGCGTGCGGCAACCGTCGTCGGGCCGCCGGCCGGGCTGGACACCGTCAGGGTGCCGCCGAACGCCTCCAACCGCGCCCGCAGGCCGGCCAGCCCCCGGCCGGGCACGACGACCGCCCCGCCCGGGCCGGCGTCCACCACCGTGACGTGCAGGTGGTGGTCGGCGGCCGCCACGATGCTGATGTCGGCGTCCCCGGCGTGCTTGACCGCGTTGGTCAGCGCCTCGGCCGCGAAGAACCACGCGGTGGACGCCACCCCGCGCGGCAGGTCGGGCAGCGGGTGGGGCACGCGCAGCACGATCGGCCGGTCGCGGCGCGACAGCCGGGTGACGAGCTCGGCGAGCCCCGCCTCGAGCCCCTGCTCGGCGAGCAGGCGGGAGTGGACGCCCGCCACCGTCTCGCGCAACGCGGCGAGGGCGGCGTCGGCGTCGTCCTGCGCCGCCGCGAGCAGCCCGGACGCCTCGGCCGTCCGCCCCTGCTCCACCGCGAACGCGGCCTCGCCCACCTTCATGGAGGCGGCCACCAGGTACTGCTGCGCTCCGTCGTGCAGGTCGCGCTCGATGCGCGCCCGCTCCAGCTCGTAGGCGTCCACGATGGCGCGGCGCGAATCGGTGAGCCGGCGGACGGCGTGGGCGTGATCCTCCCCCGCCAGCGCGGCCACGCCGGACGCCTCCAGCGCGGACGCCGCGACCCGGCGCGTCTTCACGATCTCGAGCCAGACGACGCCGGCGATGGTGCCACCGAGGAGGATGAGCCCGACGATCACGCCCGGGGTGGTCACCCCGAAGGCCGCCACGCCCACCGGCGTGACCACCAGCCCGCCCACCACGGCGACCCCGATCTGGGCGACGCACAGCCCCCAGCGGGGTCGGACGGTGGTGCGCATGGCCGCCAGCCTACGATGGGGCCGGTGAATGGATGGTGGAGCTGGCTCCACCCCGGTTCGGGTGCTGGCCCCCTGGGCGGCGGCCCGGCGCGGGGGTCGAATAATGCCATGTTCGATGCACCCATGCCCGATGCACCCACGTCCGACGCCCGGACCATCGCCCCTCCGCCCGCTCCCACCGCCCACCCCGCGGCCCCAGCCTCCCCCCGCCGCCGCGACGCCCTGGTCGCCTCCGGTCTCGTCCACCGCTTCGGCCAGGTCGTGGCCCTCGGCGGGGTGTCCCTGACGATCCCGGCCGGCCAGTCCGTCGCCGTGATGGGCCCGTCGGGGTCGGGCAAGTCGACGCTGTTGCACTGCCTGTCCGGCATCCTCACCCCGGACGCCGGCGAGGTCACCCTCGGCGGCGGACGCGTGAGCACCCTGCGGGACGCCGATCGTTCCCGCCTGCGCCGCGAGCGTTTCGGCTTCGTCTTCCAGGACGGCCAGCTCATCGGCGAACTGCCCGCCCGCGAGAACGTCGCCCTGCCGCTGCTGCTGGCCGGCATGGGCCGCGCCGCAGCCCTCGCCCACGCCGACAGCTGGCTGGAGCGCCTCGGCGTCGGGGGCGACATGCGCCTGCGGCGTCCGGGTGAGCTCTCCGGCGGGCAGGCGCAGCGCGTCGCCATCGCCCGCGCCCTCGTGCACGACCCGGCGGTGATCTTCGCCGACGAGCCGACCGGCGCGCTCGACCAGGCGACCGGCCACGAGGTCATGCAGATCTTGACCACCACCGCGTCCATGGCCGGCGCGACGCTCGTCGTCGTCACCCACGACCCGCACGTCGCCCGGTGGTGCTCACGCCTCGTCGAGATCCGCGACGCCCTCGTCCACAGCGACACCCTCGCCACCAGCACCCCCCTCCCCACCACGGGGACGGCCCTGCCGCGGCAGGAGGACGCGCGATGAGCACCCTCACCTGGACGGCACGACTCGGCCTGGCGACCCGGCTGGCTGGAGCCCGGCTCCGCGACACCGGCGGAAGCGGCGCCCTGGATCTCTTCGCCGTCGGCGCCAACGCGGTGACCGCCTGGTTGTCGTTCGTCGTGGCGTCCGGCACCTGGATGTTCGTGCAGCGCCGTGCACAGCCGCCGGCCTGGCTCACCACCCTCGACGATGCGGACGCCGCGATGGTCGTGCCCACGACCCACGTCATCCTCGCCGCGATGGCCTGCGCGCTGCTCGTCTGGCCCATCCTCTCCTTGGGTGGCGCCGCCGCCCGCCTGGGGGCCCGGGGCCGGGCGCGGCGGCTGGCGTCGCTGCGCCTGGTCGGCATGACGAGCGGGGAGATCGTCTCCATGAGCGTCGTCGAGAGCCTCGTGCAGGCCGCGGCCGGCGTGCTGCTCGGTGCGCTGGCGTGGACGGCCAGCCTGCCGCTGCTCGGGTTGCTCACCTTCCAGAACACCCCGGTCGCCCCCGCCGAGCTCGCGATGCCGTGGTGGCTGTGGCTCGGCGTCGTCGCCGTCCTGCTCGCGCTGGCGGCGGCGTCCACGGCCCTGGGCCTGACGCGGGTGCGCATCTCACCGCTGGGCGTCTCGCGCCAGGCCACCCCGCCGGCCCTGCGCGCCTGGCGGCTCGCCGCCCTGGCGGCCGGCGTGTTCGTGATCGCCGCGCTCGGCGGCGTGATGCAGGCGCCGCTCGGCGCCCTGGTCATGGGGCTGGTGTTCGCCGGCATGCTCGGCATCGCGATCGGGCTGGTGAACCTCTTCTCCCCCTGGTTGCTGCAGCTCATCGCCCGGCTCGGCGTCCGCACCGGGTCGCCCGCCCGGCTGCTCGCGATGCGCCGCATCGTCGCCGACCCCCGCTCGGCGTGGCGCAACGTCAGCTCGCTGGCCCTGCTCGGGTTCCTCGTGGGGATGATCGCCACGATCCCACTGGGCACCGATGCCTTCGGGGGCCTGGACAGCCTCAACGAGATGCTGCTGGCGGATCTGCGTACCGGGGCCGTGCTCACCCTGGCCATCGCGCTCGCGCTCGGGTCGGCGTCCACCGCGCTGGCGCAGAGCTCGGACGTGGTCGATCGGGCCGACGAGCTGGTGGCGCTGGACAAGATGGGCGTCCCGCCCGCCTTGGACGCCACCGCCCGGCGCCACCAGGTGGCCCTGCCGCTGCTGGCGACGCTGGTGCTCTCGCTGGGGCTCGGCGTGGCGGCCGCGCTGCCGCTCGTGCAGTCCCTGCCCCGCATGGCGGTGCTCGGGCCCTCGTCGGTGGCGATCCTGGCCCTGACCGTCGTCGGCGCGCTCGCCCTGAGCCTGCTGGCCGCGGAGTCCACCCGGCCGCTGCGGCGACGCGTCCTGGGCGCCCGCGTCCGGCGCAACGACTGACGCGCTACCCGACGAGGCGGTCCACGAACGCCGCGACGGCCGCCACAACCGTCGGCGTGGCTCCGCGCGGGAACGAATGGGTCGCGCCCGGCACCACCACGAGCTCGCGCGCCCCGGCGTGGTCACCGCGCAGGGCGGACGCCAGCTCGTCGGGCGAGCCGAACGGGTCCCGGGCCCCGGACACGAGCAGCACCGGCGCCCCCACGGGGGTCAGCTCGGCGAGCCGGGAGGCGTCCGGACGGCCCGGCGGGTGGAGGGGGAAGGACAGCGCGACGACGCCGGCGACGTCGGGCGTCCAGGTGCGGCAGGCGATGCGGGCACCCGCGCTGCGCCCGCCGGTGAACAACGGCACCCCGGGGTGGGCCGCACGGACGGCGTCCACCCCGGCCTGCCAGAGCGGGTCGGACGCCGGCGGCCGCGGCCCCACGGTCCGCCCGGCCACGCGCCAGGGCAGCTCGAACCGGGCCACGCCGATGCCGCGGCCGGGCAGCGCGTCGGCGAGGGCGTCAAGGTCGGGCGTCGCGATCTGCCCCGAGTGCCCGCCGCCGAGCAGCAGGACCGCCCGGGGGTCGCCCGGCGCGGCGATGTGCAGCCGGCCCTCCCCCGCGGACGTCGCGACGGGCGCGAATGTTTCAACCATGCAAACGATGATGCATGACGGGGTTGCTGCCGACACAATGGTGTCTCCCGTTCTGCCCAGCGTTTCAGAGAAGGACTCGATGACCACGCGCACGCTCACCATCGGCGCCAGCTTCCGGCATGTAGCCCAGCTGCCCACCCCGACGCTCGCCATGATCGAACACAAGCACGACGAGGTCGAGACGCTGTCGAGCGGGTGGACGACGACGCCGGACATCGAGATGACCGACTACACCGACCTGTACGGCAACGTGGGCAAGCGGTTCATCATGCCGGCCGGCGAGTCCGTCTATGAGTACCGGGCCGTCGTGAAGGTGCCCGACGCGGTCGATGAGGCGGACCTCGACGCCCCACAGCTCGACGTGGCCGACCTGCCCGAGGACGTGCTGCCCTACTTGTGGCCCAGCCGTTACTGCCAGTCCGACGTGCTCGGGCGCGACGCCTGGAACCTGTTCGGCGACATGGAGCCCGGTTACCGGCGCTGCATGGAGATCTCGAACTTCGTCCACGAGCGCGTGCAGTACCGCACCGGCTCGACCATGTCGTGGTACACCGCCGTGGACGCCTTCAACAACGGCTATGGCATCTGCCGCGACCTTGCCCACACCTTCATCGCCCTGTGCCGGGCCATGAACATCCCCGCGCGGTACGTGTCGGGGTACCTGCCCGACATGGACGTGCCGCCGCTGCCCGTCGAGATGGACTTCCACGCGTTCACCGAGGTGTACCTCGGCGACCGGTGGTGGACGTTCGACCCCCGCCACAACGCCCGCCGCAAGGGCCACATCGTGATCTCCCGGGGTCGCGACGCCGTCGACTGCGCCCTGGCCACCACGTTCGGCAACCCCTGGCTGAAGCGCATGATCGTCACCACCCACGAGTCCGACGAGCAGGGCAACCTGCTCGAGCTCGACGGCCAGGGGCGACCCGTCCAGGGCTGAGGCCCGCCGCCGCGCCGCGGGATGGGATGCTGAGCGGGATGGGATGCTGAGGCCCATGGACTTCTGGAACCTCTACGACCACGGCTTCGTGCGGGTCGCGTCCGTCACCCACCCGATGCGGTTGGTCGACCCCCACCACAACGTGGCGGCCCTGCTGGCCCAGGCGCGTGAGTTGGCGGACGCCGGCGTGGCGGTCGCGGTGTTCCCCGAGCTCGGCCTGGTCGGCTACTCAATCGAGGACCTCCTGTTGCAGGACGCGGTGCTGGACGCCGCCGAGGCGGCCCTGGCCGAACTGGTCGCCGCCAGCGCCGACCTGGGCACCGTGCTCGTCGTCGGTGCGCCGCTGCGGAGCCGCCATCGGGTGTACAACTGCGCGGTGGTGGTGCACCGCGGGCGGGTGCTGGGCGTCGTCCCGAAGGTGTACCTGCCCACCTACCGGGAGTTTTACGAGAGCCGCCAGATCGGCTCGGGCGCGGAGGTGCCCCCCAAGATCGACGTCGCCGGGCAGCGGGTACCGTTCGGGGCCGACCTGCTGTTCGCGGCGTCCGACGTGCCGCACTTGGTGCTGGCGATCGAGGTGTGCGAGGACCTGTGGGTGCCCGTGCCGCCGGCCGCCGAGGCCGCCTTGGCGGGCGCCACCCTCATCGCCAACCTGTCGGGCTCCCCCATCACCGTCGCCAAGGCCGTCGACCGGCACCTGCTGTGCGCCTCCGCGAGCTCGCGCTACCTCGCCGGTTACGTCTACGCCGCCGCCGGTGAGGGCGAGTCGTCGACCGATCTCTCCTGGGACGGGCAGACGATGGTGTACGAGAACGGCGCGCTGCTGGCCCAGTCCGAGCGGTTCCCGGCCGGGCCACGGGCGTCCGTCGCCGACGTCGACGTCGCCACCCTCCACCAGGAGCGGCTGCGGCAGGGCACGTTCGACGACAACCGCCGCGTCCATGCCGACCGGGTGGGCGCCTACCGCACGGTCGACTTCGAGCTCGGACGCCCCACCGGCGACCTCGGCCTGCGGCGTCCGCTGGCCCGCTTCCCGTTCGTGCCGGCCGACGACGCCCGCCTGGCGCAGGACTGCTACGAGGCCTACAACATCCAGGTCTCCGGGCTGGAGCAGCGGCTGCGCGCCATCGGCCAGCCGAAGATCGTCATCGGGGTCTCCGGGGGCCTCGACTCCACGCACGCCCTGCTGGTCGCCGCGCAGGCGATGGACCGGATGGACCGGCCGCGCACCGACATCCTCGCATTCACCATGCCGGGCTTCGCGACGTCGGACCACACCAGGAACAACGCCACCGACCTGGCCCACGCCCTCGGCGTCACGTTCGAGACCCTCGACATCGTGCCCGCCTGCCGCGCCATGTTGGAGCAGATGGGCCACCCGTTCGCGTCCGGCGAGCCGGCCTACGACGTCACCTTCGAGAACGTGCAGGCCGGCATGCGCACCGACTACCTGTTCCGCATCGCCAACCAGCGCGGCGGCATCGTGCTCGGCACCGGCGACCTGTCGGAGCTGGCGCTCGGCTGGTGCACCTACGGCGTCGGCGACCAGATGAGCCACTACAACGTCAACGGCGGCGTGCCCAAGACGCTGATGCAGCACCTGATCCGCTGGGTCATCGCCTCCGACATCTTCGGCGACGACGCCGGCGCGGTGCTGCAGTCGATCCTCGACACCGAGATCACCCCCGAGCTCGTGCCCGTCTCGGAGGGGGAGACGCCCCAGTCGACCGAGGCCACGATCGGCCCCTACAACCTGCAGGACTTCAACCTCTACCACGTGCTGCGCCATGGCATGACGCCGTCGAAGATCGCGTTCCTCGCCCACCACACGTGGTCGGACGCCGACGCGGGCGCCTGGCCGGGCGGCTTCCCCGACCACAAGCGCGTCGCCTACGACCTGCCGACCATCAAGCAGTGGCTCGAGGTGTTCTGCCGCCGCTTCTTCGGGTTCGCCCAGTTCAAGCGCTCGGCGCTGCCGAACGGGCCCAAGGTGGTGCGCGGCGGCTCGCTCAGCCCGCGGGGCGACTGGCGGATGCCCTCCGACACGAGCGCAGACCTCTGGCTCGACGAGCTGCGCCGCAACGTCCCCGACCGCTGAGGCCGACCAGCCCGGCTGCCCAGGCGAAGGGCAGGCTCAGGCGAAGGGCCAGCCGGTCACCAGGCCCGGGGCCCGGCCGGGCTCGAGGAAGTGCTCGGTGCCCATCATCGCCGCGAACGCCTCGGGCGGCATCGAGAGCAGCTGGGCGGCGTCCTCCTGGCTGGCGTGGCAGGCCAGGGCGGCCCGCTTGACGTCGAGCTGACCGGTGACGTCGACGGCCCAGTGCAGCTCGGCCTCCGGGGTGCCGATCGGGTTGCCGTCGTCGGCCGGGGCGTCCACGTCCCACGTCCCCTCCTCCGGCAGCAGGCCCTGCTCGCGCGCCACCGTCATGAGGCGGCGCAGCAGGTCGCGGTTCAGCGAGACCTCCAGGTAGCGCGGCCGCCGCGCGGCGAGCTCCACGGCGTGACGCGCCACGCGGTGCACCATGAGGTGGTCGGGGTGGCCGTAGCCGCCGTGCCAGTCATAGCCGATCACGGCGTCGGCGTCCTCGTCGTCGAGCACGTCGGCCACCTGCCGGGCGACGGCGTCGGCGTCCGCCACCCACAGTGCCCCCTCGGCGGTGTTGGTCGGCCAGCCGTGCATGCCGGAGTCGCGGTGACCGAGCCACACGATCCGATGGGTGCCGACCGCCTCGGCGGACGCCTCCGCCTCGGCCCGCCGCCGGTCGGCCAACGCGTGGTCCCCCAGATCGTCGGGCGCCGAGCCGTGGTCGCCGTTGGTGGCGTACACGCAGACGACGCGGTCGCCGGCGGCGACGGCGCGCGCCATCGTGCCCGACGTCTGGGACGCCTCGTCGTCGGGGTGGGCATGGACGAACACCAGGGTGGCCATGGCTCTCCTTCGTCAGGGACGCAGCGGGCGTCCGGTGTGGTCGACGGGGTGGGTCACGAGCAGCCGGATCCCGTCCACCAGCGGCCACACGGCCCCGAGGCCACAGGTGGCCCAGCTCACCACGATCTGGGTGAGGGCCAGCTTCGTGTCACCGAGGTAGAGCCGCCCCGCCGCGAAGGGGGCCAGCAGCACCTGCAGCAACCCGGCCACGGCGCGGCTGCGATCGGAGAACGGGACGCCGGTGCGTCCGTCGAGGCCGTACGGTGCGTTGGCGCGGGGCGCCGCGCGCGGCACCTCGGGCCCGGCCACGCCGGGCACCGCGCCGGGTGGCGGCGCAGGATCGTCACCGGCCGCCTGGCCGTGGTGGGCCGCGGGGCGGGGATCGGGCATGGCGACTCCTCGGTCGTGGCCGCGACGGCTGCGCGGACGCTGGCACTGTACCCGCCCGGGTCGAGCCGGGGTGACCTCGGCTGGGTTCGTCTGCGCCTGCGTGGAATCCTTGGGGCGTGGAACTGATGGCCCTGACCGCCGGCGACGAGCTGCGACGCACCCGGCTGCGGCGCATGAAGGGCGTGGCGCTCGGCCTGCTGGTGTTCGCCGCGGTGATCTACCTGGCCACCCTGCCGCTCGACCACAGCGGCGGGTGGGGTTACGTCAACGCGATGGCCGAGGCGGGCATGGTGGGCGCGCTGGCCGACTGGTTCGCCGTCACCGCCCTGTTCCGACACCCGCTCGGCATCCCCATCCCCCACACCGCCCTCATCCCCCGCAAGAAGGACGAACTGGCCGGCAGCCTGCAGTCCTTCTTCGCCGACAACTTCCTCACCGAGGACGTCGTGCGCGAACGCGTCACCGACGCCGGGCTGGCGGCCCGGGCGGGCGCGTGGGCGCGCGAGGACGCCAACGCCCAGCGCCTGGTCCGCGAGGGCGTGCGCATCGCCGGGGTGCTGCTCGACCGGGTCGACGACGACGCGGTGGCCACGCTGGCCAGCGACGTCATCCTGCCCCGCCTGGCCCGCGAGCAGGTCGCCCCCATCGCCGGCACGCTGCTCGACGGTGTTGTCACCGACGGCTCCCACCGCGGGCTGGTCGACCTCGCCGCCCGCGAGATCCACACCTGGCTGACCAAGCACCCGCAACGGTTCGCGGCCATGATGCGCGATCGCGCGCCGAAGTGGGCGCCGGACTTCGTCAACCAGCGCGTCGTGTCGGTGCTCTACTGGCAGGCCGTCGACTGGGCCGCCTCGGTGCGCGACAACCCCGAGCACCCCACGCGCGCGGCGCTGGACGACCTGCTGCTCCGCGTCGCGGACGATCTGCAGCACGACCCGGCCGTGCAGGCCCGAGCCGAGGCGCTCAAGGATCGGCTGCTCGGCCACCCGCACACCGCCGCCACGGTGGTGTCGCTGTGGGGCAGCCTCAAGCGCACCTTGGCCACCGCGCTCGACGACCCGGACTCCGGGGTCCACACCCGCGGGGTCCGGCTGGTGCAGCGTCTGGCGGACGCCCTGGAGCACGACGCGGCGCTGCAGGAGCGCGTCGACGGGGCACTGGCGGACGCCGCCGGTTTCGCCGTGCGCACCTACGGCCGCGAGCTCAGCTCGGTGATCAGCCACACGATCCAGCGCTGGGACGGACGCCAGGCCTCGCGCCGCATCGAGCTGTACGTCGGCCGCGACCTGCAGTTCATCCGCATCAACGGCACCATTGTCGGCGCCCTGGCCGGCCTGGTGATCCACGCGGTGAGCCAGCTGATCGTGTGAGATCACCCGACCCTTCGCCGGAGGTGGCGCGCGTGGCAGGATCGGTGCCGTGACAGGCCCTGAACGCACGCGCACGCTCGTCCAAGCCGGCGCCGTCGGCGTCCTGCTCGTCGGCGTCACCGCGGTGCTGCTCGGCCGCGAGAACGCCACCCAGGGCTGGCTCGTCGCCGGGGTCGGCACGGTCGCCGTCGTCGCGCTGCTGCTGTGGCAAGGCCGTGTCGGGCTGCACACCCCGTGGTCGACCGCGCGCAGCCGCGTCGCCCCCGGGCACGCCGTGGTGCTGTGGAAGCCGGGCTGCACCTTCTGCGAGATCCTGCAGCGCGCGCTGCGGCGCGACCCGCGGGTCACCTGGGTGAACGTCTGGGTGGACGAGGCCGCCAACGCGGTGGTGCGCGAGCACAACGCCGGCAACGAGGTGACTCCGACCGTGCTGGTGGGGTCTCAGGTGATGGTCAACCCGACCGCCGACCAGGTGCGCGCCGCCCTCGCGGGCACGCCGGACGCCCCACCCACGCTCTGAGTGGTTCAGCGGGGTGGTTCAGCGGGGTGGCTCAGCGGGCGAGCTCGGCACCCAGGGCGTAACTGACCAGCCAGTGGGTGGCCATGAAGTTCTGACCCACCACGTGGTCGGCCACCGCGGCGGCCTGGGTGTTGGCCGCCGACCGGAGGCGCGCGGCGCGCTCGGGCGGGAGGGCGCCGTCCGGCAGCAGCCGGGTCAGCGTTCGCAGGTGCCAGGCCCGCGACAGCGCGAGGCCCAGCAGGTGCGCGGCCTTGCCGTCACTCGGGTCGGTGGGGTGCGGCACGCCCAGCAGCGGGTCCTCAGCCGAGCCGAGGCCGGGCAGGAACGCGGCCAACCAGTCCGCGAACTCGGCGGCCGGCAGCACCCGGGCCACCAGCGTCGCCTCGCACAACGCGGCGGAGAGGAAGTCGTGGCCGCCCGGCTCCCAGGCGACCGGGTAATCGGTGTCGGGCACGAAGTGGCGGCGGACGAACCCGTCGATCGCCGCCACGACGTCGGGACGCCCCAACGCGCCGGCGGCGTCGCGGAGCAGCCCGAGGGAGAAGGCGGTGTTGTCGTGGGCGCCGGTGCGGACCGGGTGGTCGAGCGTCGTCATCCACGGGCCGAGGTGGGCGAACACGGCGTCCGCGACCGGCTCCAGCGCCGCCGACCACCGTTCGGCGTGCGGGTGACCGGACTCAGCGCACACCTGGGCCAACCGCGCCACCCACGCCCAGCCGTAGGGGCGCTCGAAGCCCGGACGCCGCCGCACCAGCTCGGCCTCGACGGCCGTGCGGGCGGGGTCGAGCCGCTCGTCGAGCAGCGCCACCAGCGCCGTGCGCGTGGGGGCGGCGAGGGCGTCCGGGGCCACGTCCAGCAACGTCACGCCGGCGGCGAGCATGTGGACGCAACTGTGCCAGTCGAAGCTGCCGTGGAACGCCGGGTTGAGCCGCTGCGGGCTCGCGTCAACGTCCTCGGCCGAGGTGACGACGTGCTGGGACGCCCACGGGTACGTCGTGCGCACCGCGGTCACCCCCGTCTCGGCCCATGCCGGGGCGCGGGCGGCCAGCTCCGGCGAGGCGGTCACGCCCCGCCGTCCGAACCGCCCTCCGCCGCGCCACCCTGGCCGGAACCACCTTGGCCGGAGCCGCCCTGGGAGGAGCCGTTGCCCTGGTCCGCCTGGTCGTTGCTGCCATTGCCGTCGGAACGTCGGTTCCGGCCGCCGCGACGGTTGCCGTTGCCGCCGCCGCGGCGTCCCTCCCGGTCGCCGCCGTCGGCCTGGGCCTGCGTGGCGACGGGGGCGTCGTGCACGTGGTAGCCACGGGCCGAGCAGTGTTCGCAGGGCACCGTGAACGCCTCGTGGAGACCGGTGCCAATCTTCTTGCGGGTCATCTGCACCAGGCCCAGCGAGGTGACCTCGGCCACCTGGTGGCGGGTCCGGTCACGGCCCAGGCACTCCACCAGGCGGCGCAGCAGCAGCTCACGGTTGGCGGGCAGCACCATGTCGATGAAGTCGATCACGATGATGCCGCCGATGTCGCGCAGCCGGAGCTGGCGGACGATCTCCTCGGCCGCCTCCAGGTTGTTGGAGGTGACCGTGGCCTCCAGGTTGCCCTGGGTGCCGGTGAACTTGCCGGTGTTGACGTCGATGACCGTCATCGCCTCGGTGCGGTCGATGACCAACGAGCCGCCGGAGGGCAGGTGCACCTTGCGCTCGAGCGCCTTGCTCACCTGCTCGTGCACGCGGAAGACGTCGAAGACGTCGCCCTCGGCCTCACGGTCCCACCGCCGCAGGCGGTCCTCGAGGTGCGGGGCCACGTGCGTGACGTAGGCCTCCAGCATCTCCCACGCACCGTCGCCGTCCACGATGAGCTTGCTGAAGTCCTCGGTGAACAGGTCACGGACGATGCGCACCGTGAGGTCGGGCTCGGCGTAGAGCAGCTGCGGCGCGCTGCCGGACTTCTTCTTCTCGATGACCTCCCACTGCGCCTTGAGGCGGCTCACGTCGCGGACGAGCTCCTCCTCGGACGCCCCCTCGGCGGCGGTGCGGACGATCACGCTGGCGTCCGAGTCGACCGCCTCGTCGAGGATGCCCTTGAGGCGCTGCCGCTCGTTGTCGGGCAGCTTGCGGGAGATGCCGGAGAGCTGACCACCGGGGCAGTACACGACGTACCGGCCCGGGATGGAGATGTGCGCCGTCAAACGGGCGCCCTTGGCGCCGACCGGATCCTTCGTCACCTGGACGAGGATCGACTGCCCGCTCTTGAGCACCTTCTCGACCTTGCGGTCGTCGCCGGTCACGCCGAAGGAGTCCCAGTCGACCTCACCGGCGTAGAGCACGGCGTTGCGGCCGCGGCCGATGTCGATGAACGCCGCCTCCATGGAGGGCAGCACGTTCTGCACCCGCCCGAGGAAGACGTTGCCGATCAACGACGCCGAGCTGTCCCGGTCGACGTAGTGCTCCGCCAGGACACCGTCCTCGAGGACGCCGATCTGGGTGTACTCGTCGGTCTGGCGGATCAGCATTTGCCGTTCGACGGACTCCCGGCGGGCCAGGAACTCCGCCTCGGACAGCACGGGCGCCCGCCGGCGGCCGGCCGCACGCCCCTCCTTGCGCCGCTGGCGCTTGGCCTCCATGCGGGTCGATCCCTCGATGCCCGTGATCTCGTCGGACGCCGAACCCGACCCGCGGCTGCGGCGGGGCTCCCGGACCTTGACCACGACGTCGACGCCGTCCTCGTCCTCGGTGCCCGTGTCCTCACCGCGGCGCCGGCGCCGACGCCGACGCCGACCCGGAGAGCCGGCACCGGTTTCGTCTCCCTCGGGCCCCTGCTCGTCCTCGGACTTCTCCTCGGGCTCGCCGGGTCCGTCGCTGCCGGGGTCGGAGTCAGAGTCGTCGGAGGAGTCGTCGTCGCCCTCGGAATCGTCTCCCTCGTCGGAGCCACTGCCCCGACGCCGGCGACGGCCACCCCGGCGGCGACGCCGGCGACGCGGCGATCCCTCGCCGCTGTCGTCGCCCTCATCGCCGTCCGCGTCGTCGTTCTCGTTCCCGTCGTCGTCCGCATTCGCGTCGGCGTCGGTGTCGTCCTCCGTGGGGGCCTCGTCGTCGCGCCCGTCACGGCGCCGCTCGTCGGCGCCGCCGTCGGGCTCGGGGTCGGCGTCGCGGGTCGGCTGACCACCGAGCGCCGCGGCGAGGTCGTCGAGCGCGGCGGCCACGTCGGCGGGGCGGGCGTCCTCCTCGGACGCCTCCGCCTCGCCCCGGCGCGACGGCCGACGGCGCCGGCCACGCGACGGGGTGTTCCGCTCGGTGTTCATCAGCGCGTCGATGGCGCCGTCGATCTCGTTGTCGTCCTCGGCGTCGAGGATGGCCTCGAGCTCGGCGGGCACCTCCTGGGCGTCCGCCGGGGTGCCGACCTCCGCGGCGCCGTCGGCGGCCTGCTCGCCAGCGGCCTGCTCGTCGGCGGGGTCCTCGTCGGCGGCCGGGTCGCCCGCCGATTCGACCTGGGGTTCGGGACCGTCGTCGGAGGCCTCGTCCGGCGTGACGTCGACGACGACCGATTCGGTCGGCGCGGCATCCCCCGTGTCCAACCGCGGGGAGGATTCGCCGACGACCTCGACCTCGGTCGTTCCCTGCACCTCGGTCCACTCCACCTCGACGGCGTCGGGCTCGGCGGCCGGTGCGATCTCGGCCGGTTGCGCTGTGGTCTCGATGGCCTTCGGCGGGGTCTCGATGGCCCTCGGCGGGGTCTCGATGGCCCTCGGCGGGCCGGCGGGGCGGCTGGCCGCACGGCGGCGGCGCGGGGCGCGCTGCGGGGCGTCCTGCTGGGGGTTCTGCTCCTCGCCGTTGGCGGGGTTGATCGGTGTGTCCGAATCGAGCATGTGCTCTCCTCACACGGTGGGCGTGCCACCGTCGGTGTGGTCACCGCACCCGAAGGTGGGCGACAAAGCCTGGTCGGGCGCTGCCGCGGTCGAGCACTCTCGTCGCGGCCTGCGTCCGGGTCGACCGCGCGGTTCGCGGCCCAACCTGTCAGGGCCATGATGCCACACCCCTGGGGGCGAGGGACACCTCAGCGGCCCGGGCGCGTCTCGAACGGGCCGACGATCCGCTCGCCGTCCCACTCTCCCTGGGCGCGGCGGGTGAGCACCGGCACCACTCCGGCAGCGAATTCATCGTCCCGGTTCCGCAGGGCCGTCACCACGTCGTCGGGCCGCACCAGCGGCGTCCCGTGGGCCGAGATGAGCTCCAGGCCCTCCGGATCCGCCGTCAGCCGCACCACCGCGGCGCGCGCGTCGAAGGTGCGCACCCCGTTCTTGGTCATGCGCTCGACCGGGGCGGCGTCGGCCGCCAGGAACTCCGCCACCACCCGGGCGAGGACTCCCGGATCCGCGCCCGGTAGGTCGATGCGCCAATGCGAGGCCGTCAGCCGCTCGGCCAGCCCGCCGGGCACCGCCTCGGCCACGTCCACCACGGCCAACCCGTCCGGCAGCGCCGCAGCGAGGGCGGCGCCGACGGCGTCCGGATCGCGCCGCTCGCTCAGGCCGATCTCCAGGTACTCCGCCACACTGGCGGCACCCGTGGGCGCGGCGTTGGCGAACGACACCCGCGGGTGGGGGTTGAAACCGGAGCTGTAGGCCATGGGGACGTCGGCTCGGCGCAGGGCGCGCTCGAAGGCGCGGCTGAAGTCGCGGTGGCTGGCGAACCGGGCACGCCCCCGCTTGGCGTAGCGGACGTGCAGCTTCTGCACCGGCGGGGCCTGCTGTTCGGGTTGCTGGCGCGGGGTCACAGGCCCGCAGCGTAGCCGGTGCCGTCGACGTGCGACGACAAGGGGCGGGACGCCCCCCCGCGGCGGCCATCACGCCGCTAGCGTGCTGCCCCACCGGACGCCAGCACTCAGCGACGCCACCCGGCCCGCGCCCACCACCGAAAGGGGCCGTCCATGTTCGAGACCGCCGTCACCTGGCTCGTCGGGGTGCTGTGGAGCACCCCGATGTTGTTCCTCGTCCTGGGGGTGGGCATCTGGTTCACGATCCGGCTCGGCGTGCCGCAGCTGCGGCGCATCCCCGAGATGCTGCGCTATCTGGTGGGCGGCGGCGACTCCACCCGCGGCGTCTCCTCGTTCCAGGCCTTCGCCATGGCGCTCGGCGGACGCGTCGGCGTCGGCAACATCGCCGGCGTCGCCACGGCCATCAACGCCGGCGGCCCGGGGGCGCTGTTCTGGATGTGGATCACGGCCACCATCGGTGCCGCGATCGCGGTCGTCGAGTCATCGCTCGCGCAGGCGTACAAGGAGGAGATCAACGGCGAGTACCGCGGCGGGCCCGCCTACTACATCGAGCGTGGCCTGGGTTGGCGGTGGTTGGCGGTCGCCTACGCGATCGCGGCGTCGCTGGCCTTCGCGGTCACCGGCCCGTCGATCCAGTCGTTCAACATCGCCACGTCGGCGCAGGCCGGCCTCGGCATCGACCCGGTGGTCAGCGGTGTCGTCGTGGCGGCGCTGTTCTGCGCCGTCATCTTCGGCGGCCTGAAGCGCATCGGCACCGTGTGCGGCCTCGTGGTGCCGTTCATGGCGGCCGCCTACATCCTCATCGGCCTGGTGATCGTGGCCCTGAACGCGCCCGCGATCCCCGGCATGATCACCCACATCTTCGCGGCCGCCTTCGGCGCCGATGCGGCCTTCGGCGGCATGCTCGGCGCGGCGATCATGTGGGGCGTGCGCCGGGCCGTCTACTCCTCCGAGGTCGGCATCGGCTCCGGCGCGCAGGCGTCCGCCGCCGCCGAGGTGAGCCACCCGGTCAAGCAGGGCCTGGCGCAGGGCTTCTCGGTCTACGTCGACACCCTGTTCGTCTGCACCATGACCGGCCTGATGATCCTCGTGACCGACAGCTACAACGTCGTCGGTGCCGACGGCGTCACGCTGATCGCCGAGTACGCGCCGGGCCTGGAGGCCGGGCCGGCCTACACCCAGGCCGCCATCGACGCCGTCTTCCCCGGCTTCGGCTCGGTGTTCATCGCGATCGCCATGTTCTTCTTCGCGTTCACCACCCTGTTGTCCTTCGGCTTCTACGCCGACACCAACATCGCCTACCTCATGCGCGGCCGCCGGGGGGAGCGCGCCGTCGTCACCGTCGTCCAGCTCGTGCTCGCCGGCTCGATCGTGCTGGGCGCCTTCCGCTCCTCCGAGCTCGCCTGGGCGATCGCGGACGTCGGCGTGGGCCTGTTCGCGTGGATCAACCTCATCGCGCTCGTGCTGCTGAGCCCGAAGGCCATCACGATCTACGCCGACTACGAGCGGCAGCGCAGGGCGGGTCTGGACCCGGTGTTCGATCCGGACGCCCTCGGTCTGCGGGGCGCACTCGTGTGGCGCGAGGTCGCGGCGCGGCGGACGACCGCCCCCACGGACGCCGACCCCGGGAGGTAGGCTCGGGCGGCGTGTCCGACATCACCTATCGCACCTTCGACATCCCCGACGCCCTGACCGACGAGCTGCGCGGCTGGTACGACGCGGTCGGCCTCGGCTTCCATCAGAAGCAGGGCTCCGACGAGGCGGCCGGCCGGTGGCGCGAAGAGGTCAGCCGCGACGGCTGGCGACTCGACGGCGCCTACGCGCCGGCCTCGGAGCACTCCCTGGGGGCGCACATCCCCGTCGCCACGTTCGCGACCACCACGCAGAGCATCAACACCGGCGGCGGGCACGTCGAACCCGCCTGTTTCATCACCGACGTCACGGTGCGCACCACTCACCGGCGCCGCGGCCTGCTGAGCCACCTGATGGGCGCGGCGTTGCGCCGCGCCCGCGACGAGGGGCTGAGCCTGGCCGCCCTGACGGTGACCGAGGGCGGCATCTACGGTCGCTTCGGCTTCGGTGTCGCCACCCAGCACCGCAGCGCCGAGATCGACACGGGGCTCCGGTTCGGCCTGGTCGCCCCCGTCGAACCCCGGGTCGAGATGATGCCGAACGACGCGAGCGTCGCCGTGCGCCGTGCCGTCTTCGACCGCTTCCACGCGACCCATCGCGGCTCGCACCAGCGGCTGGCCTTCTACGACGCCCTGCTGTCCGGGGCGTGGGACTGGGACTCCGACGGCCCCAACAAGGCCATTCGCTCGGCGGTGCACCTCGACCCGTCCGGCCAGCCGGACGGCGTGCTGTCCTACGAGATCGACGAGCAGTCCTCGGCGGTCAAGATCCGGGACCTGCTGGCACTGGACGCGGGTGCCGAGCTGGGCCTGTGGCAGTTCATCGCGGCGCTCGACCTGGTGGAGAAGGCCACCCTCCGACGGCTCTCCCCCACCTCTGCGCTGCCCTGGGCCCTCACCGATCCGCGGGTGCTGAAGGTCACCGGCGTCGAGGACTTCACGTGGCTGCGGGTGCTCGACCCGGCCGCCGCGCTGGCCGTGCGGGCCTTCGACGCCGACGGCGAGATCGCCCTCGAGGTGGTCGACCCGCGCGGGATCGCGTCCGGCACCTGGCGCGTCGCGGCGCGCGCGGGGCACGCCGAGGTCATGCCGGCGACCGAGGCGGCCGTCCAGGTCGACATCCGCGCCCTGGGCAGCCTCTACCTCGGCCTGGCGGACGCCCGCACGTTGGCCGCGGCCGGGCTGGTCCACGGACCGGCCGCGGACGTGGCGGCCCTGGCGCGGCTCTTCCGCACCGACGGGCCGCCCCACAACACCTCCGGCTTCTAGGCGAGCGCCGGGTCGGCCTCCTGGATCCGGGTCACCTCGTCGCGACCGGGCGCGTACGCCCCGTTGCGGCTCACGGTGATGCCGGACGTGATGACGGCCCGGTGCAGCGCCGGCTGGACGTCGGACCAGCTCGCCGCGGCGAGCCGCTCCCGCGCCTCGACCGAACCGAGCAGGCCGGCGTCCAACAACCCGGAGACGAGCCCGGCCATGAAGGAGTCGCCGGCGCCGACGGTGTCGCCCACCTCGACGGTCATCTGGTCCAGGTGCAGCATGTCCCGGTTGCCCGCCAGCCGCGCGTAGGCGCCCCACGGGCCGCGGGTGACGACCACCAGGGCGGGCCCCGCGGTGATCCACCGGCGCATGACGTCCTCCACCGGCTCGTCGGGGTAGAGCCACGCGATGTCCTCGTCGCTGGCCTTCACCACGTCGGCGAGCCCCACGAGCTCCTCGATGCGGCCCAGCACGTGCTCGGGCGTCTCCATGAGGGCCGGCCGCACGTTGGGGTCGTAGGAGACGGTGGCGTGTTCCCGGGCCCGGCGGGCCACCGCCACCACCGCGGTGCCGCCGGGCTCCAGCGTCGCCCCGATGCTGCCGGTGTGCACGTGGCCGTACGGCGTGAGGTCGCCCAGCTCGGGGACGTCCCACTCAACATCGAACTCGTAGGTGGCCCGGCCGTGCTCGTCGAGCGTGGCCTGCGCCACGGTGGTCCGGGTGGCGCCGTCGGTGCCGGGCACCACGTCCACGCGGGCGTCCGCCGCGAACGTCGCGAGCCGGTCGCCGCGCTCGTCGCGGCCCCACCACGCGCAGATCGCGGCGGGGCGTTCGAGCGCGGCCACACCCGCGGCCACGTTCAGCAGGCTGCCGCCCACGTGCTCCTGGGTGGGCTGGTCGGCGCGGCTCACCACGTCGATCAGCGCCTCACCGAGGCACAACACGGCCTTGTGTTGGTCTGACATCAGTGTCCTTTCGCAGCGAGGGGGTCCCCGGTGTCGCGGGGGTCGTGGGTGAGGCCCAGCTTGGCCTCCATCTCCTCCAGCGGCACACCCTTCGTCTCGGGCATCACGCGGAGCACCCAGACGAGCTGGCCCACCATGAACACGAAGAAGATGGCGAAGGCCACCCCGCCGCCGAGGGCGCCGATGACCGGCGGGAAGAACGTCGAGGTCAGCCACGCGAACACCCAGTGCGTCAGCGAGCCGAGCGACTGGCCGCGGCCGCGGATGCGGTTGGGGAAGATCTCGGAGATGAACACCCAGATCACCGAGCCCTGGCCGAAGGCGTGGGCGGCGATGAACACCAGCAGGCCGACGAGCACCAGGATGCTGGAGGTCGAGTCGAACGCGCCGCCCAGCACCTGCTCGTAGTAGAACATCAGGCCGGAGAGGAAGCCCAGGCTGATCAGGTAGCCGATCGAGCCGATCAGCATGAGCTTGCGGCGTCCGATCTTGTCGATGACGGTGAGCGCCGTCATCGTGGCGATGAGGTTCATGAACCCGACCGCGACGCTCATCATGAACGCGGCGTCCGTGCTGGCCCCCGCGCGCTCCATGACGACCGGGGCGTAGTACAGGATCGCGTTGATGCCGGACATCTGGTTGAACATGGCGATCGTGAACGCGAGCAGGATCACCTTGGCGTGCTGGGGGGTGAAGAACGGCACCTTCGGGGCGTTGGTGGCAGCACTCAGGGACGTGTTGATCTCCTCGACCTGCAGACGGGCCTCGTCCTCGGAGGTCGTGAGCCGGCCGATCACCTCGCGGCCCTCGTCGGCCCGGCCGTTGGCCATGAGCCAGCGCGGGGTCTCGGGGACGGTGAAGAGCAGCAGCAGGAAGATGACCGACGGCACGGCCATGACGCCGAACATCCAGCGCCAGTCGCTCGTGTGGTCCGACACCACGGCGCGGACGATGGCGTTGGAGAGGTACGCGAGCAGGATGCCGAGCACAATGTTGAACTGCACCAGGCCCACGAGACGGCCGCGCACCCGGGCGGGCGCGATCTCGGCGGTGTAGATGGGCGCGCAGACGGACGCCGCACCCACGCCGATGCCGCCCAGGAACCGGAAGACCTCGAGCATGACGATGTTGGTGGCGAACGCCGAACCCAGCGCCCCGACGACGTACAGGATGCCGATGACGAAGAGCACCGGCTTGCGGCCGAAGCGGTCGGCCGGCTTGCCGGCGGTGAGGGCACCGAGGATCGTGCCGAGCAGGGCCATGCCCACAGCCCAGCCGAGGTAGGCGTCGGAGAGCTCGAAGTAGCTCTTGAGCTGCTCGGTGGTTCCCGAGATGACGGCGGTGTCGAATCCGAAGATCAGACCGCCCAACGAAGCGACCAGGGCGCTCCGGATGACGAGGGGTCTCATGCGCCGCACAGTACGCCTGCTCGGACAGGCGAACGACGTGATTCCACGAAGAAACGGACCGATTCCTACTTAAGTACGACTTTGGGTTCGTGGGAAGAACGAGTGAGCCGCCATCGCCCCCGCACCCGTCGCGTCGACAACCGCACAAGCACGCCTTCTCGACGCGCCGGTCGCAACCCGGGCGGGGGTACCTCAGGCGGGGGTACCTCAGGCAGGGGCGGCGTCGTGGGTGACGGCCAGGTGACGGCGCCACAGCACCCACCCGACACCGGTGAACGCGAGCGCCGTGGCGGCCAGGCTGGCCAGGCTGATGCCCACGAACGGGGCGAGGACGCCGGCGATGACGGCGTTGGACATCAGCTGCACGAACGACTGCACCGAGCTGGCGGCGCCTCGGCGGCTCGGGAACAGCGCGAGCATCTCCAGGGTGAGGATGGGGAAGGCCAGCGCGATGCCGAAGGAGTACACGGGCAGCACGAGCACCGCCCACGGCAACCCCTGCGTGGCGGGGATCAGCGTGAGCACGAGGTTCACCGACCCGGCGCCGAGCGACACGAGGTAGCCGATCGTGGCGATGCGCGTGCCGGGCAGGCGCCCGGCGAGGCGTCCGGCGACCCAGGAGCCGAACACCAGCCCGCCGATGAGCGGGAAGAACAGCCACCAGAAGTCCTGCTCGCCCCCGCCGAGGTGGGTGACGACGATGAGCGGCGCGGAGCTGATGTAGAGGAACATGCCGGCGAAGTTGGTCATGCCGGCGAACGCGAGCCGGCGCCCGGCCGGGTCGCGCCACACGGCCACCAGCCCGGAGAACAGCGGGCCGACGCGCAGGGGGGATCGGGCCTCGGCCGGGTGTGACTCGGGCAGCACGAGGACGGTGAGCCCGACGACCAGCAGTCCGAAGACCGCCAAGAACCAGAAGATGACCGTCCAGTCACCGGCCAGCAGCAGCCAGCCACCGACCACGGGGGCGAGCGCCGGTGCCAGGCCGAAGATCATGGCGATGTGGCTCATGACGCGCTGGGCCACGGGGCGCGGGAACAGGTCGCTCACCATGGCGCGGCTGATGATCTGGCCCGCGCCGGCGCTGGCGCCCTGCAGGGCCCGGAACACCAGCAGCAGGCCCAGGTTGGGCGAGAGCGCACAGCCCACGGACGCCGCCGTGTACAGCAACCCGCCCACGATGATGACCGGCTTGCGGCCCACGGCGTCCGAGATGGGGCCGTGGAACAGGCTCATCGTGCCGAACGCGAGCATGTAGACGCTGATGAGTTGTTGCAGCGCCACCGAGCCGACACCCAGGGACTCCCCCATCTGGGTGAAGGCGGGGAACATGGTGTCGATCGAGAACGGCCCCACCATTCCCAACGCGGCCAGGGTGACGAGCAGCATGCCGTGCGACGGCTGGCGGGTGGACGTGGTGGTGGGCACCCGGGCATCCTAGGGCCCCGCGCGGGGGCCGGGGCCGACGGGTCGCCCCGGCGGACGGCGAGGCGGGGGTCGGTTCAGCGCGGGGTGATCGGCAGCAGGTGCTTGCCCGTCGGGCCGATCTGGATGGCCGTGTCGAGCTGGGGGCACACGCCGCAGTCGTAGCACGGCGTCCACCGACAGTCCTCGACGGGCTGGGAGTCCAGGGCGTCCTGCCAGTCCTCCCACAGCCAGTCGCGGTCGAGGCCGGAATCGATGTGGTCCCACGGCAGCACCTCGGCGTACTCGCGTTCGCGCGTGGTGTACCAGTCCAGGTCGACGCCGGTGGTGGCAAGCCCGGTCGCGCAGGCGTCCACCCACCGGTCGTAGTCGAAGTGCTCACTCCACCCGTCGAAGCGGCCGCCCGCCCGCCAGCACGCCTCGATCACGGCGCCGACGCGGCGATCGCCACGGCTGAGCAGACCCTCGATGACGCCGGGGCGGCCGTCGTGGTAGCGCATGCCGATGGCGCGGCCGTACCGCTTGTCGGCGCGGATCTTGTCGCGCAGCGCCAGGAGGCGGTGGTCGATCGTCTCGGCGGACGCCTGCGCCGCCCACTGGAACGGCGTGTGGGGCTTCGGCACGAAGCCGCCGATGCTCACCGTGCACCGGATGTCGCGCGAGCCGGCCGCCCGGCGTCCGGTCTCGATGACGCGGGCCGCCATGTCGGCGATCACCAGCACGTCCTCGTCGGTCTCGGTGGGCAAGCCGCACATGAAGTACAGCTTCACCTGACGCCAGCCGTTGCCGAACGCGGCGGCCACGGTGTCGATCAGGTCGTCCTCGGTGACCATCTTGTTGATGACCTTCCGCATGCGCTCCGACCCGCCCTCGGGGGCGAACGTGAGACCGGAGCGGCGTCCGTTGCGGGAGAGTTCGTTCGCGAGGTCGATGTTGAAGGCGTCCACGCGTGTCGAGGGCAAGGAGAGCGAGACGTTGGTGCCCTCGTAGCGGTCGGCCAGCTCCTTGGTGACGTCGCCGATCTCGGAGTGGTCGGCGGAGCTGAGCGACAGCAGCCCCACCTCCTCCAGCCCCGTGGCGTCCAGGCCACCGGCGACCATCTGGCCGATGGTCTCGATGGTCCGCTCCCGCACCGGGCGCGTGATCATGCCCGCCTGGCAGAACCGGCAACCGCGCGTGCAGCCGCGGAAGATCTCCACGGAGTAGCGCTCGTGGACGGTTTCGGCGATCGGCACGACCGGCGCCTTGGGGTAGGGCCACGCGTCGAGGTCCATGAGCGTGTGCTTGGCGATGCTGAAGGGCACCCCCGCCCGGTTCGGCACCACGCGCTGGATGCGACCATCGGGCAGGTAGGTCACGTCGTAGAAGCGGGGCACGTACGCCACGCCGTCGGACGCCAGCCGCTCGAGCAGCCCGTCACGCCCGCCCGGCCGACCCTCGTCCTTCCAGGCCCGGATGAGCTCCGACACCCGCAGGGACGCCTGCTCGCCGTCCCCGATCACCGCGGCGTCGATGAAATCGGCGATGGGCTCGGGGTTGAAGGCGGCGTGACCGCCGGCGATGACGAGCGGCTCGTCGTCGCCCCGGTCGGCCGCGTGCAGGGCGATGCCCGCCAGGTCGATCGCCTCGAGCAGGTTGGTGTACCCCAGCTCGGTGGCGAAACTCACCCCGAGCACGTCGAACGCCCGCACGGGGCGGTGGGAGTCCAGGGTGAACTGCGGCACCCCGTGCTCGCGCATCAGCGCGGCCAGGTCCGGCCACACGGCGTAGCTGCGCTCGGCGAGCACCCCGTCCTGCTCGTTCAGCACCTCGTAGAGGATCGCCACGCCCTGGTTGGGCTGACCCACCTCATAGGCGTCGGGGTACATGAGGCACCAGCGGACGGCGCAGGCGTCCCACTCCTTCGTGACGGAGTTGACCTCCCCGCCGACGTACTGGATGGGCTTGCTGACGCGCGCGAGCAGGGGTTCGAGCGCACCGAAGAGCGAGGGGACCGAGGTCGCCGCCGGGTGCGGGGTGGGTGGCTTCGTGGCAGTCATAGGACCTCCCATGGTAGGGGTCGCCGACACGCGCGCTCGCTAGGGTGGGGGCATGAGTTCCACGCCCCGTTGGCCCCACGTCATCTTCGACCTCGACGGCACCCTCGTCGACACCATCGCCCTCATCGTCGCCTCCTACCAGCATGCCTTCACCACCGTGCTGGGCCATGAGTGGGACGAGGCGGAGATCCGGTCGTGGATCGGGCAGTCGCTGATCGGGGCCATGCGCCAGGCCAGCCCCGAGAAGGCTGACGAGATCTTCGCGGCCTACACGTCCTGGAACGAGGCCAACACCGAGCGGCTCGTCGCCCAGTACCCCGGCGTCAACCAGCTGGTGCGCGACCTGGTGGCCGCCGGCGTCCGCATCGGCGTGGCCACGTCCAAGCGGGCGGAGCCGGCCCAGCGCGCGCTGCAGCTGGTGGGGCTGGACGACATCGTGCCCGTGCTGGTGCACCACGACAGCGTCGACGAGCACAAGCCCAGCCCCAAGCCGCTGTTGGCCGCACTGGACGCCCTGGGCGCGCGGCCCGAGGACTCCGTCTACGTCGGGGATGCCGCCGTCGACATGCTGGCCGCGCGCAATGCGGGCATGGCCGGGGTGGCCGTCACCTGGGGCGCCGGTACCCCGGACGCCATCGCCGACGCCAAGCCGCTGATCACCTGCACCACGGCCGACGAGCTGCGCTCCGCCCTGCTCGGTCCGTCCTGAGCTGGGCCGACCTGAGCTGGGCCCCGCCGGCACCGCGCCCCGGGGGCGGCCTCCGTGCCGGGGTCAGCCGGGTTGCCGCGGGTCCGGGTCATCGGGCCGGTGGGTGAAGCCGGCCTGTTCGAGGTCGATGGCGAGCTCATCGATCTCGGCGTGCTCGTCGTCCCACTGCCCCGTGCGGTAGGCCGTGCGGCCGACCATGTGGCCGGCCGTGGGCGCGGTGGACACCTGGAGGGCGATGACCAGCAGGCACAACGCGAAGCTGTGCCACGTCCGCAACGAGATCGCGACGCCGATGAGCGCCACCATCAGGCCGAACACCTGCGGCTTGGTCGCGGCGTGCATGCGGGTCAGGACGTCGGGGAAGCGGACGATGCCGACGGCCGCAGCGAGGCAGAAGAACGCCCCGATCACCAGCAGCAGGGCCCCAATGATGTCGAGCACCTCGGTCATCGTTCCTCCTCCGGCTGCTCGCGCTGCTCCCGACCCTCGCGCTGCGCCCGGGCCGCATACGCGCGCGCCTCGGCCTCGCGGAAGCGGCGCTCCTGCGCCGTGGTGGCGGTGATGAGGCGAGCCAGGCCCACGGCACTGGTGAACCCGAGCAGCGACAGGGCCAGACTCACCACGAGCGCCATGGGCGTGTCGGCCCACAGGGCGTAGCCCGCCGCGGCGACGGCGAGGATGACCAGCAGCACGTCCGACGCGACGCCCCGGTCGAGCGAGGTCGGCCCTTTGGCCAGCCGGACGAGCGCGAACACGGCCGCGACGGCCAGCATGAGACCGGCCACGCCGATCAAAATCTGGTCGATCACCACTCCTCCCCCTCCGTCGACAGCGCCGAGGTGGATGCACCGTCGTGGGCCCGTTGTTCGGTGTCGCTGAGGGCTGCGACCTGCGCGCGCTCGGCCTCGTTGCCCAGGGCCATCACCACGCGACGCTCGATGCCCAGGGTGTCCGGCACGGCGTGGGCCAGGTGGTCGCCGTCCGGGGTGTCGAACACGTGCAGGTAGAGCGTGCGCGTCCGTTGCCGGGCATCCAACACCACCGTGCCGGGCACGATCGACACCAGGACGGCCGTGATCACCTGGTAGAAGTCGGAGTCCGAGCGCAGCTGGACGCGGACGATGCCGGTCCGCGGCTTGCGGCGCCCGAAGGCGAACCGGGCGAGGGCGAACGACGCGACGGCGAGGTCGGTGAGGGTCGCGACGGCGAGCTTGAGGGCGTCCCAGGGGTGGAGCCGCCCGCCGTAGTTGACCGGCGGCAGCGGGAAGGTGATGGTGACGAGCCAGGCGAGCAACGCCCCTCCGACGACGGAGACAAGGTTGACGTCGCCGACGAGGATCATCCAGAAGACGGTCAGCACCGAGATCTGGCGCCACTGGATCCGGAACCGTGAGACCGGGCGGGTGCCCGCTGCCCGGGGGGCGCGTCGAGCGCTCATCGGTCGACCTCCTGCAGAACGACCGCGGCGTAGTTGCCGTCGCGCAGCGACGTGGCGGCCTGGGACGTGTACTCGTACAGCGGACCCGCGCCGACGGTCAGCACGAGGCTCAGGCCGATCAGCAGGCAGGTGGCGCCCACCTGGGCGGGCGGCAGCGCGCGATCCGTGGCCGGGTCCTCGTCATCGTCGTCGTCGTCGGCCCCGGGGGTGCGGCCCGAGGGCAGGATGGGGGTGCCCCAGAAGGCGCGGTTCCAGACCTTGGCGACGGCGTACAGCGTGAGCAGGCTCGTGACCACCGACGCCACGACCAGCGCCCACGCCAGCGGCGTCCCGACCCCCACGCCGGCGTTCAGCAACCCGAGCTTGCCGATGAACCCGGAGAACGGCGGGATGCCGGCCAGGTTCATCGCGGGCACGATGAACAGCACGGCCAGCAGCGGTGACATCTGCGCCAGGCCGCTGAGCTTGTCGAGGGAGTTGCTGCCCCCCACGCGCTGCACCAGGCCGGCCACCAGGAAGAGCGTGGCCTGGATGGTGATGTGGTGCGCGGTGTAGAAGATGGCCCCGGCGAGGCCGGTCTGGGTGGCCAGCGCGATGCCCATCACCATGTAGCCGATGTGGCTCACGAGGGTGAACGACAGCAACCGTTTGAGTTCGGACTGGGCGATCGCGCCCAGGATGCCGACGAGCATGGTGAACAGCGCGACCCACAGCAACAACTCGGTGAGGGGGCGGTGCGGGAACAGCAGGGTCTGCGTGCGGAGCATCGCGTAGACGCCGACCTTCGTCAGCAGGCCGGCGAACACGGCCGTGACGGGCGCCGGAGCCGTGGGGTAGGAGTCGGGCAGCCACGCCGACATGGGGAACACGGCGGCCTTCAGCCCGAACACCACCAGCAGCATCACCTGGATGATCGCCTGGGTGTGGGTGTCGAGCTCGGGCAGGCGCACCGCCAGCTCGGCGAGGTTGACGGTGCCGGTCGCGGCATAGACCGTGGCGATCGCGGTGAGGAACAGGCTGGCGCTGAGCAGGTTGACCACCACATAGGTCGCCCCCGCGCGCATGCGCGGCCCGGTGCCGCCCATCGTCAGCAACACGTAGGACGCGAACAGCAGCACCTCGAAGCCGACGAACAGGTTGAACAGGTCGCCGGCGAGGAAGGCGGCCGAGACCCCGGCGCACATCACCAGGAACGTCGGGTGGAAGATCGAGATGGGGGTCTCGTGCTTCAGTTCCTGCTCGTCCTGCCCGGTGGAATAGACCAGGACGGCCAGCGTGATCACCGACGCCACGGTCAGCATGATCGCCGCCAGGCGGTCGCCCACCAGGGCGATGCCGTACCCCGTCGGCCAGGCGCCCACCCACAGGTGCTGGACGCCGTCGGTGTGGGCCTGCACGGCGAGCACCGCCGCGACGACCACGACGAGGAACAGGACGAACACCGACACGAAACGCTGCGCTCGCGGCCGACGCCCGAGCAGCAGGGTCAGTCCCGCCCCCAGGATCGGGAGGAGGACCGGCATGGTGAGCAGGTTGTTCATTCGCTGACCACGTCCTCGCCGGTGTCGGAGAACGTGGCGTCCTCGTAGGAGTCCGACACGTCGTCACGTTCGGCGAGGGCCCGAATGCGCGCGTCCTCGATGTCGTCGGACACCTCGTCGTTGCCGTTGAGCTGGAAGCTGCGGTACGCCATGGTGATGACGAACGCGGAGACGGCCATCGTGATGACGATCGCGGTGAGCACCATCGCCTGCGGCAGGGGGTCGGACATGGTCGCGCCGTCGAAGGCACCGATGATGGCCGGGTTGCCGGCCGGCCCCATGGCCACGAGGAACAGCAGGTTCACGCCGTTGCTCATGACCAGCACGCCCATCAGAATCCGGGTGAGCGATCGCTCCGTGAGCAGGTAGACACCGGCGGCGACGAGCACACCGGCGGTGACGGCGAGGGTGAGGCTGGGCGTCATCGGACGGGCCTCCTCGCCGAGGCGGGGACGGCGGTGGTCGAATCGGGACGCGGCAGCGGCGAGCGTTCCTCGGCGCGCTGCTGGTCGATGCCCGCCCCGAGGCTGCGGACGACGTCCAGCACCATGCCGACGACGATGAGGTAGACGCCGATGTCGAAGGCCGTCGACGTCACCAGGTGGAGGTCACCGAACAGGTTGACCGGCCCCCACGGCGTCGGCACGGCCTCCAGGGCGCCGATGGTCAGGTGCACGTCGTAGCTCTGGAAGATGCGGCCGCCGAACGCCGCCGGCGCCAGGGCCGTCGCGATCGAGACCACCAGGCCGACGCCCATCAGCCGGCCGGCGTCGACGGGCGCGGCCTCCTCGAGCTCGGCCGCCCCGGCGGCGAGGTAGCGGACGATCAGCGCCAGGCCCGCGACCAGGCCCCCCGCGAAACCACCCCCGGGCAGGTTGTGGCCGGCGATGAGAAGATAGAGGGAGAAGAGCATCATCGCGCCGAACAGCAGGCGCGTCGTCACCTCGAAGATCAGCGAGCGCGAGGCCGGGTTGAGGTCGTTGCTCCCGCGCAGCCACGCACCCTCGTTCTGCTCCACACGGCGGCGGACGGCGTGACGCCGCCCGGTCACGCGCGAGCGGAGGAAGATGAGCGACGCGACGCCCGTGGCCGCGACGACCAGGACGGTCAGTTCGCCCATCGTGTCCCACACCCGGGTGTCGACGAGGATCACGTTGACGACGTTGCGGCCGTAGCCGAACTCGTAGGCCAGCGTCTCCAGCCCCGCGGAGGCCGGCTCGTGGGTGCGCGACGACGCCGCGACGAGGATCGACGCCGTCACCGACCCACCGACGCTCGCGGCCAGGAGGAGACGCCACCAGCGCGAGGACTGCAGGGGGCGGTCGGTGAAGAACTTCGGCAGGCTGCGCAGCACCAACAGGAAGATCAGCACGCTCGCGGTCTCGACCAGCACCTGGGTGAGCGCCAGGTCGGGCGCGCCGTGGAACAGGAACAACAGCGACGTGCCCAGGCCGGTGGCGCCGGCGGTGAGGATGGCGCGGATGCGGCCGCGCACCCACATCAGGTTGATGGCGGCGATGCTGGTGACCACGCCGACGGCGAGCTGGGCCAGGGAGTCCCAGGCGCGCACCTGCGGCCAGGCCGGCAGGAACAGCAGCGAGCCGGCCACACCGATCACGAAGACTGTGAGGATCATGGAGAGCGTGGAGGCCAGCGAACCACGCTGGACGCGGGCGGTCGTCTCGACCGCCAGCGAGTCCACCATCCGCATCAGGCGGCGGTACATCTCATCGGCGGCCGTCAGCCGGGGGAAGGTGGCCTGGACCCGCGCCACGCTGGCACGGAAGTGGAACAGGACGTAGCCGCCGAGCAGCGCGGTGGCCGACAGCCCCAGCGGCACGGTGAAGCCGTGCCAGAGCCCGAGCTCGTGCGGCTCGCCGCCGGTCGGCACCGAGTCGACATACCCCCACAGCACCGAGGTCAGCGTCGGCCCGAGGAATCCGAAGGCGAGGCTCGCCACGCCAAGCAGCACCGGCGACGCGAGGAACCCGATCTCCGGAGCGTGACCGATGGCGGTGGGCTCCTTGCGGGGCTTGTCGGCGAACGCGCCCCACCAGAACCGCAGCGAGTACGCCATGGTGAGCGCGGAACCCGCGACGATGGCCGCAATGAGCAGCACCGCCACCGCGGGCGGGATGCCAATGCCGTCACCCCCGACGAGGCGGGTCAGCGCATACAGCGCGCTCTCCTTGGCCACGAAGCCGAACAGGGGCGGCAAACCCGCCATGGACGCCGCCGCGAGACCGGCGACCACGGCGAGGACAGGCAGCTGGCGTCCGAGCCCCGAGAGCTTGGTGAGGTCGCGCGTACCGGTGGCGTGATCGATCACGCCCACCGTGAGGAACAAGGTGGCCTTGAACAGCGCGTGGGCCACCAGCATGGCCACGCCCGCGAGCGCCGCGGCCTTCGTGCCCAGCCCGGCCAGCAGCGTGATGAAGCCGAGCTGGCTCACGGTGCCGTAGGCGAGCAGCAGCTTGAGGTCGTTCTGCCGCAGGGCCCGCCAGCCACCGAGGATCATCGTGATCGCGCCGAGCACCGTCACGGCCTCGCGCCACCCGACGACGCCGGCAAACGCCGGAGCGAGCACGGCGACCAGGTAGACGCCGGCCTTGACCATCGTGGCCGCGTGGAGGTAGGCCGAGACCGGCGTCGGGGCGGCCATCGCCCCCGGGAGCCAGAAGTGGAAGGGCGCCATCGCCGACTTGCTCAGCGCGCCCACGAGCATCAGCAGGGCGCCCGCGGTGACGGCCGCTCCGGACGGGACGGCGGCGATGATCGCCTGCAGCCGGAAGGTGCCCGTCGCCAGGCCCAGGGTCACGATGCCGATGAGCATGGCCAGGCCACCCGCCGTCGTGACGATGAGCGCCGTCATCGCCGCGGCGCGGTTGGCGCGGCGGGAGGAGTCGTGCCCGATCAGCAGGTAGGAGAAGACGGTGGTCAGCTCCCAGAACACGTACAGCACGACGAGGTCGTCCGCCGTCACCAGTCCGAGCATCGCGCCTGCGAACGCCACGAGGAGGCCCAGCGTCCGCGCCGGCACGGAGGAGAAGTACCAGCGGCAGTAGAGCAGGATCAGGGTGCCGATGCCGCTCACCACCAGGGTCATGAGCCACTGGACGATGCCGATGTGGAAGGCCAGGGCCACCTTGAGCGTCGGGATCCAGGGAAGCACCTCGACGTACGTGCCGCCGGCCAGCAGCGACGGGCCCAGCGTCAAGGCCCACACGAAGGTGGCGGCGGGCACGAGCGCCGCTATGGCGAAGGCGTTCCGCCCGGCGACGCGGCTGCCGAGCGTGGCCAGCGACGCGACCACGAAGTGGGCGGCGACGAGGCACAGCAGCACAGGCGGACCCTTCCTGCGGTCATCAGCGGGGGAAGCGGCCCCAGCCTACCAAGCGGCGGGCGGCTGGTGCGGGCCGGGCGGCTGGGCTGGCCGGGGAAGCTGCTGACCGGGCGGGGGCGGCCCTGGTGCCCAGCCGCGGCCCGCCAGGGCGGCCCGGACCGCCGCCAGCTGCTCGCGGCCGGGCGCCGAGGCGCGCACCACACCGCGTCGCCGCGCCCACCAGTCGATCACGGCGGCGGCCACCACCAGGACGCCCATGTTGATCAGCAGGCTCGCGTCCCCGGTGCCGACACCGCGGTCGAACATTTCGGAGAAGTCGCTGAACGGCAGCGTCACCATGCCCGTCATGTTGTTGACGATGTGGATGGCGACGGACGCCTCGAGCCCACCCGTGCGCAGCACCAGCCAGGACGCCACGACGGCGAAGACGACGTAGTAGGCGTTCAGCCACGGATCGGCTGCGGCATGGAGGGCGGTGAAGACCGACGCGGTCACGACGGTCGACACCCCGAAGGCCACCCAGGGGTGCGCGAACCACGAGCCGACGGCGCGGCCGAGGAAGCCGCGCACGAGGTACTCCTCCCCCGCCGACTGCAACGGCGTGGTGAGCAGTACGACCAGGATCATGAAGACCGTGGTGTCGCGCCACGTGAGTTCCACCGGGTCACCCAGCACGAACCCGACCGCGGTCAGCACCGCCCACAGCGGCAGCGCGACCAGGGCGCACCGCGCAAACCAGCTCCACCGGAAGCCGCCGGCCACGGAGGACAACCAGCCGGGCCGCTGCCCGACGATCGCCCACGTCAGCAGCATCACGATGGGGATGCTCGCCGCCAGGCCCAGATTGTTGGCGAGGAAGATGCCGGGGCCGACGCGCACCGCGCCGGTGTCGGCGTTAACCGAGTCGAATCCATCGGAGGCGATGCCGACGAAGCTCACGACTGCGCTCACGAAGAACCACACGAGGGCGACCGCCACGATGGCCAGCGCCGACTTCCACCAGCGGAACCGTGGCGCGCGGAAGAAGCGAAGGTAGTCGGTCGGCTCCACCGGGAGTGTCGGCCGCGCCGCCGGGGGCAGCTGCGCCGGGTCGAGCGCCGTCATCACACCTGCCCGAGCTCGGGGAACCAGAGGTCGATCTCACGGTTCGCCGACTCGGCCGAGTCCGAGGCATGCACGAGGTTGAGCCGGTTCGAGGCGGAGAAGTCGCCGCGGATGGTGCCGGGGGCGGCGGCAATGCCATCGGTGGCCCCGTTGAGCGATCGGACGGCCTCGATGGCCCGCTCCCCCTCCAGCACGAGCGCGACGAGCGGGCCCGAGGTGATGAACTCCCGCAGGGCCGGATAGAACGGCCGGTCGACGTGTTCGGCGTAGTGACGGTCGGAGAAGGCCTCGTCCACCGTGCGCAGCTCGAGCGCGGCGAGCGCGAGCCCCTTCGCCTCGTAGCGGGCGAGGATCGTGCCGGCGAGGCCGCGGGACACAGCGTCGGGCTTGAGCAGGACGAGCGTGCGTTCGGTCATGGCGCCAATCTAGCGGCGCGCGGCGTCGATGCGCCTGCCGAGCACCGCCATCAGCACGTGCAGCCCGGCGAACAGCGCGCCGACGGCGTACATCCAGGGGGTCAGCAGGCCGAGCGCGATGCCGAGGGCCTGCACGAACCAGCCCAGCCACCAGCCCCACGGCCGTCGCAGGGTTCCGGCCGCGACGAGCGCCAACGCGGCGGCGACGCCTCCCAGGGAGAGCGCGAGGCCCACCGGGACGGCGTCCACCTGGATCATCCCGGCGATCGCCAGCGCGTACACGACCGCCTCGAACACGAGGTTGGCGGCCAGGGCACGCCGCATGGGGTTCTGTTCGCTCAGCGGCCCCACGCGACATCCTCCCCATCGCGCTCGTCGTCCTCGTCGTCATCGGCTGGGTCACCGTCGTCACCGTCGTCGCCGGCGTCGACGGACGGGCGCTCGGTGACGAGCATCGCCCGGGCCTCCCCGGCCACGATCACCGACCCGAGGATGAGGACGCCGGCCCCCGCCCCGGCCTCGTCGGCCAGCGAGACCGCGAGCTCCAGGGCGTCCGGCAGCGCGGCGCGGGTGTGGACGCGATCGGCGCCGAACCGCTCTGCCGCCAGCTCCGCGAGGTCGTCGGCGGAGAGCCCGCGGCTCGTCGAGGACGCCTGGGTGCAGACGATCGTCTGGGCGTGCTCCTCGAGCAGGGCCAGCATGCCCTCGGCGTCCTTGTCGGCCATCACCCCCATGACGGCGACCAGCGGCGCGAAGCCGAAGGCCTCCTGCACGGCGTCCAGCGTCGCCGCGACACCGTGGGGGTTGTGCGCCGTGTCGAGCACCACGGTGGGGCTGCGCCGCACGACCTCCAGCCGGGCCGGGGCGCTGACGGACGCCAGCCCCTCCGCCAACACGTCGGGCGCAAGGGCGCGGCCACCGAGGAACGCCTCGACGGCCGCCACCGCCAGCGCCGCGTTGGCGGCCATGTGCGCGCCGAACAGCGGCAGGAAGAGATCGCCCACCGGGCCGTCCGCGGCATCGATGCGGAGCACCTGACCACCGACGGCGGCGGTGCGCTCGAGCAGGGCGAAGTCGCGTCCCTCGGCCAGCAGCCGGACGCCGACCTCCGCGGCCCGGGCGGTGAGCACGGCGGCCACGTCAGGGCGCTGGTCGGCGGAGACCGCGATGCCGCCGGGCTTGATGATGCCGGCCTTCTCCTGCGCAATCTCGGCCGGGGTGTCACCGAGGAGGTGGCTGTGGTCGACGTCGACGGGGCAGATCACGGCCACCTGGGCGTCCGCGACCGAGGTGGCGTCCCACGAGCCGCCGAGGCCCACCTCGACGACGGCGACGTCCACCGGCGCCTGGGCGAACGCCTCGTAGGCGAGCCCGGTCATCACCTCGAAGAAGGTCATGGCAATGCCGTCGATCTCCCGGGCGTCGACCATCTCGACCAGCGGCAGCACGTCGGCGACGAGCGCATCGAACGCGTCGGCGTCGATGGGCTGGCCGTCGATGGCGATGCGCTCGGTGACGTCGACGAGGTGGGGCGAGCTGAGGCGTCCGACCCGCAGGCCGAGCGCGCGCAGCAAGCCCTCGACCATGAGCGCGGTGGAGCCCTTGCCGTTGGTGCCGGTGATCTGGATGACCGGGAAGCTGCGCTGGGGCTCCCCCAACAGCTCGGTCAGGGCCCTGATGCGCTCCAGGCTGCGGCCGATCCGGTGCTCGGGCCAGCGCGCCTGCAGGGCGGCGACGATGTCGGTGTGGGTGCTCATGGTGCGCCCCAGCGTAGTGCCCGCGCGACGGCCGGCCCGGAGCGGGCGGTGGGGCGTCCGGGCGGCGCTGTATCGTGGTGGGGTGACCACGCCGACGACCCTCGCCCCGCGATCCTGGCAGGGGTGGGTGGGCCTGGCGGCCCGCCTGCTGCTGGGCGGCGTCCTGCTCGTGGCCGGCGCGTTGAAGCTGCCCGCGCTGGGCGAGTCCGTCAATGCCGTCATGGCGTATCGCCTGCTCCCCTACGACCTCGTGCCCGTCGTGGGCACGGCACTGCCGTTCGTCGAGGTGGCCCTCGGGCTGCTCCTGCTCACCGGCACCTACACGCGCGTCGCCGGCATCCTTGGCGGGCTCGTGATGGTGGCGTTCATCATCGCCATCGCGAGCGCGTGGGCCCGCGGGCTGTCGCTCGACTGCGGCTGTTTCGGCGGCGGCGGCGAGATCTCCCCCGAGGCGGCGCGGGCCGCCTACCCCTGGGAGATCGCCCGCGACGTCGGGCTGCTGGCCTGCGGCGTCTGGCTCGCACTGTTTCCCCGCACCCGGTTCGCCGTCGACAACCTGCGGCTCCCCCCGGCCGGGAGCGACGCCGCGCTCGACCCCGACACGGCGGACGCCCGCCCCACCGATCCCCTGACCACCGCCTGACCGGCCCCCGACCCACCAGGAGAACCACCGATGGCCACGTCCACGTCCAACCGTCGCGAGCAGCTGCGCCGCCAGCAGGAGGCCGCCGAGCGCCAGAAGAAGACCAACCGCATCATCGGCCTCTCCGCCGCCGCGGTGGCGCTCGTGCTGGTCGGAGTGCTGATCTTCGTCCTCGTGCAGAACATGAGCGGCAACCGGGTGGGGCAGATGGCTCCGGAGGGTTCGGCCGACTCCATCGTGTTGAACAGCACGCCGGCGCCCGCCGACGCCCCTACCGTGACCGTCTACCTCGACTACCAGTGCCCCAACTGCCGGGTGTTCGAGGAGACCTACGGTGACACGCTGCTCACCGAGGCCAACGCCGGCACCTGGACGCTGGAGAACAAGACCATGACGTTCATGGACAACAACCTCCAGAACACGGCGTCCACCCGCGCCGCAGTGGGTGCCGCCTGCTCGGCGGTGGTGGCGCCGGAAACCTACCCGCAGTACAGCATGACGGTGTACGGCAACCAGGAGGCGCAGGAGGTCCGGGGGTCGGAGGGGTACTCCGACACCCTGCTGCGCGACACCATTCCCGCCCAGGTGGGCATCACCGGCGACGCGCTCACGCAGTTCCAGGCCTGTTACGACAACGACGCCACCAGCGAGTTCGTCACCAACGTCGAGCGGTCCGCGTACAGCGACAACGTGACCGGCACGCCGACCATCGCCGTCAACGGCACGATCGTCGACCTCCGCCAGCTCAGCGATCCCTCGCCCGAGGGCCTGCGCGCGTTCCTGCTCGCCAACGCCTGAGCCCCGGCTGCCCGGCTGATTGCCTGCCCGGCTGAATGTGCATTTGGACCCGAGAAAATGGCGCCATGGCGCCATTTCCTCGGGTCCAAATGCCATCCCGGCGGCCGCCCCAGCACGGGAGCGATGTGACGGTGGGGGCGGCGCCCCCGTAAAATCGGACGCATGACTGCACAGCCCACCACGCCCGTGTCCGCGCCGAGCCCGACCGGCCAGCGCGTACCCGAGCGCCCCGCCCTGGAGGGGCTGGAGCAGACGTGGGCGCAGCGGTGGCGCGACCAGGGCACGTACGCCTTCGTGCGCCCCGAGCGCCGCGACCAGGTGTTCAGCATCGACACCCCGCCGCCGACCGTGTCGGGATCGCTGCACGTGGGCCACGTGTTCAGCTACACCCACACCGACCTGGTGGCGCGCTACCAGCGCATGCAGGGCAAGCACGTGTTCTACCCGATGGGGTGGGACGACAACGGGCTGCCCACGGAGCGCCGGGTGCAGAACTTCTACGGCGTCCGGTGTGACCCGTCGGTGCCGTACGACCCCGACTTCACGCCGCCGGCCAAGCCCGACCCCAAGCGTCAGGTGCCGGTGAGCCGCCGCAACTTCATCGAGCTCTGCCACGAGCTGACGGCCGTCGACGAACAGGTCTTCGAGGACCTGTGGCGCCACCTCGGCCTCTCGGTGGATTGGGACACGCTGTACGCGACGATCTCCGAGGAGAGCCAGCGCGTGGCGCAGCGCGCGTTCCTGCGCAACCACGCCCGCGGTGAGGCGTACCTCTCCGAGGCGCCGACGATGTGGGACGTGACGTTCCAGACCGCGGTGGCCCAGGCCGAGCTCGAGGCCCGCGAGTACCCGGGCCACTACCACCGGGTCGCGTTCCACACCGCGGACGGGGCTCCCGTCCACATCGAGACGACCCGGCCCGAGCTCATCGCGTCCGTGTGCGCCCTCATCGCGCACCCCGACGACGAGCGCTACGCCCCCCTGTTCGGCACCACCGTCACCTCCCCGGTGTTCGGCGTCGAGATCCCGGTGCTGCCGCACGCCCTTGCCGAGAAGGAGAAGGGCTCGGGCATCGTCATGTGCTGCACCTTCGGCGACCTCACCGACGTGCAGTGGTGGCGCGAGCTGAACCTGCCCACCCGCGTGGTGCTGCAGCGCGACGGACGCCTCCAGCGCGAGACCCCGGAGTGGCTGGTGAACGCCGAGCCGTACGCACAGCTCGCCGGCAAGACGACGTTCAGCGCCCGCGAGACGATGGTGGAGCTGCTGCGCGAATCGGGCGACCTCGACGGTGAGCCCAAGCCCACCACCCGCATGACGAACTACTACGAGAAGGGCGACAAGCCCCTCGAGATCGTGTCGACCCGCCAGTGGTACCTCACCAATGGCGGCCGGGACGCCGACCTGCGCGCCGCGCTGCTGCGCCGCGGCGAGGAGCTGGCCTGGGTGCCGGAGCACATGCGGCACCGCTACAGCAACTGGGTCAACGGCCTCAACGGCGACTGGCTGATCAGCCGCCAGCGATTCTTCGGCGTGCCGTTCCCGGTCTGGTACCCCCTGGACGCCGACGGTGAGCCGGACACGACGCGTCCGATCGTGGCCGACGAGGCGAGCCTGCCGGTGGATCCGGCGTCCGAGCCCGCGCCCGGTTACGACGAGCGCCAGCGTGGGGTGCCCGGCGGCTTCATCGGCGACCCGGACGTGATGGACACGTGGGCCACCAGCTCGCTCACGCCGCAGATCGCCTGCGGGTGGGAGCGCGACGAGGAGCTGTGGAACCTGACGTTCCCCATGGACGTGGCCCCCCAGGCGCACGACATCATCCGCACCTGGCTGTTCAGCCGGGTCGTGCGCGCGCACCTGGAGAGCGACACGCTGCCGTGGGCCCGGGCGACGATCTCGGGGTTCGTGGTCGACCCGGACCGCAAGAAGATGAGCAAGTCCAAGGGCAACGTGGTGGTGCCCACGGAGATCCTCGAGAAGTTCGGGGCGGACGCCGTCCGCTGGCGTGCGGCGATGGCGCGGCCCGGCATGGACTCGCCGTTCGACGAGACCCAGATGAAGGTCGGGCGTCGCCTGGCCATGAAGATCCTGAACGCCAGCAAGTTCGTCCTCGGCATGGCGGACGCCCCGGAGGGGGCGGACGCCGCCGCCGAGGGGGCGGCGGCCATCACGGCACCGGTCGATCGCGCGATGCTGGCGTCCCTGCGCCGCGTCGTGGCCGAGGCGACCCGCGCGTTCGAGGCGTACGACTACACGAGTGCCCTCGAAGTGGCGGAGAAGTTCTTCTGGACCTTCTGCGACGACTACCTCGAGCTGGTCAAGGAGCGTGCCTACGGTGCGCAGGGGGCGGACGCCGGCGCCTCCGCCCGGGCGGCGCTGGCCCTCGCGCTGAGCGTGCAGTTGCGCCTGTTCGCCCCGTTCATGCCGTTCGTGACCGAGGAGGTGTGGTCGTGGTGGCAGGAGGGCTCGGTGCACCACGCATCGTGGCCGACCACGGGCGAGCTGCCCGAGGGTGGCGACCCCGCCCTGCTGGACGCCGTCTCGGCGACGCTGATCGGCATTCGGGGGGCGAAGTCGAACGCCAAGGTCTCCATGAAGACCCCACTGAAGGCAGTCACGATCAGCGGCCCCGAGGCCGCCGTGGCGCAGCTGCGCACCGCGGAGGGAGACCTGCGGGCGGTGGGACGCATCGAGAGCGGCATCGTGTGGAATTCCGACGGCGATGCGGTGTCGGTGGCTGCGGAGGTGGCGACGCAGGGCTAGGCTCCCTGCGTCGAGACACGGCGGTCGCGCGTGTCGAGCCTGACCGGGAAAGGACCCTTGCCGATGCGTGCGCTCTCCACGGTGGCCTGCGCCACCCTCGTTGCTGCCCTCGCAAGCGGCTGCTCGCTGCTGCAGCAAGCGCAGCAGGCCATGACTCCCAGCATCGCCGTCGGTGAGTGCACCGACCTGCCCGACGTGAGCACCGCGGAGACCGAGGTCTCCGACATTCCCACGGTTGACTGCGCGGGCCCGCATGCCTGGGAGGCCTACGCCGAAAAGGTGTTCGGGGTGGACGAGGAGTTCCCCGGCGCCGCCGAGGTGGACGAGGCCGCCACCACGTTCTGCATGGGCGAGTTCGAGGGCTTCATCGGCCTGCCCTACGAGGCGTCGCGTTATGAGGCCTTCTACCTCTACCCCACGGAGGAGACCTGGACGCTCCTCAACGACCGCACGATCACGTGCCTGGTGGGGCTCTCCGACGGCGGCGTCACGGGCTCGCTCGCCGACGCCGCCGAGTAGGCGGCACCCGGCGCTCGGGTCAGGCGCTCTTGGAGCGCCGGCTCGAGCGGGCTGCACGCGTGACCAGCTCGGGTTCGGCCCCGTTGGTGACCACGTCGGCGTCGATGCGCACTTGGACGACGTCCTCGGCGCTCGGCACGTGGAACATGACGTTGAGCAGGATCTCCTCCAGGATCGATCGCAGCCCGCGCGCGCCGATGCCCCGGGCCAAAGCCAGTTCGGCAATGGCCTCGACGGCATCATCGGTGAATTCAAGATCGACGCCGTCCAGCTCGAAGAGCTTGCGGAACTGCTTGGTGAGCGCGTTCTTGGGCTCGACGAGGATGCGCACCATCGCCGCCAGGTCCAGCGGGTTGACGGTCGCGATCATCGGGAGGCGCCCGATGAACTCGGGGATGAGCCCGAAGTGGTGGAGATCCTCCGGGCGGACCTGCTCGAAGGGGTTGGGTTGCTCCTTGGCGCGCAGCGTGATGTCGTTGTTGAAGCCCAAGGACCTCTTGCCGACGCGCGCGTTGATGATCTCCTCAAGGCCCGCGAAGGCGCCACCCACGATGAACAGCACGTTCGTGGTGTCGATCTGGATGAACTCCTGGTGGGGGTGCTTGCGCCCGCCCTGCGGCGGCACGGACGCCGTGGTGCCCTCGAGGATCTTCAGCAGTGCCTGCTGGACGCCCTCCCCCGACACGTCGCGCGTGATCGACGGGTTCTCGCTCTTGCGGGCCACCTTGTCGATCTCGTCGATGTAGATGATGCCCGTCTCGGCCTTCTTCACGTCGAAGTCTGCGGCCTGGATCAGCTTGAGCAGGATGTTCTCGACGTCCTCACCGACGTAGCCCGCCTCGGTGAGCGCGGTGGCGTCCGCCATGGCGAACGGCACGTTCAGCATGCGCGCGAGCGTCTGGGCCAGGTAGGTCTTGCCGCAGCCGGTCGGGCCGATGAGCAAAATGTTGCTCTTGCCCAGCTCGACCAACTCGTTGTCGGCGGCCCGCCCGGGGGTGGCAGCCTGGGCCTGGACGCGCTTGTAGTGGTTGTACACCGCCACGGCCAGCGCCTTCTTGGCGACCTCCTGACCGATGACGTAGCTGTCGAGGAACGCGACGATGTCCTTCGGCTTGGGCAGTTCCTCCAGCAGGCCCACGTCGGCGGCCTCGGAGAACTCCTCCTCGATGATCTCGTTGCACAGTTCGATGCACTCGTCGCACACGTACACGCCGGGGCCGGCGATCAGCTTGCGCACCTGCTTTTGGCTCTTGCCGCAGAACGAACACTTCAACAGGTCCGAGGTCTCACCAATCCGTGGCATCGTCGCGCCCCCCTCCCAGCCGACGCGCGGGCGTCAGCTGATGTCCTTCAACGACGTGAAGATCTCGTCGATGATGCCGTACTCGAGCGCCTCGTCCGCCGTGAGGTACTTGTCGCGCTCGATGTCCTTGGTGATGCGCTCCAGCGGCTGCCCGGTGTCGGTGGCCAGCATGCCCTCCATCAGCGAACGGATCCGCAGGATCTCCCGAGCCTGGATCTCCAGGTCCGAGCTCTGGCCGTAGCCACCCTCGGTGGCGGGCTGGTGGATCAGGATGCGGCTGTTCGGCAACGCGAACCGCTTGCCCTTCGTGCCCGCGGCCAGCAGCACGGCCGCGGCGGACGCCGCCTGGCCGAGGCAGACGGTCGAGACGTCCGGCTTGATGTAGCGCATGGTGTCGTAGATCGCCGTCAGCGCGGTGAACGAGCCGCCGGGCGAGTTGATGTACATGCTGATCGGCCGGTCGGGATCCATCGACTGGAGGCACAGCAGCTGCGCCATCACCGCGTTGGCGATGTCGTCGCTGATCGGCGTGCCGAGGAAGATGATGCGATCCTCGAACAGCTTCGTGTACGGGTCGACCCGGCGGACGCCGTAGCTGGTCCGCTCCTCCCACTGGGGGATGTAGTAGTCCATCGACGGCCCCTGCGGAGCCGTGCCGCCCGGAAGCGTGTTGGTCATCGGTGCGTTCCTCACTGGTTCGGTGCGTCGTCGCCGTTGATCTGGGCGGCGCGCTCGTAGACGTGGTCGATGAAGCCGTACTCGAGGGCCTCCGCGGCGGTGAACCACCGGTCCCGGTCGGAGTCCGCCTCGATCTGGTCGATCGGCTTGCCCGTGTGCTGGGAGATGAGCTCGGCCATTTCGCGCTTGGTCTGGATGATCTGCTCGGCGAGGATCTTGATGTCCGACGCCGTGCCACCGATGCCGCCGGAGGGCTGGTGCATCATGATCTTCGCGTGCGGCAGGGCGTACCGCTTGCCGGGCGTGCCCGCGCTCAGCAGGAACTGCCCCATGGACGCGGCCAGCCCCATCGCGACGGTCGCGACGTCATTGCTGATCCACTGCATGGTGTCGAAGATCGCCATGCCGGCGCTCACCGACCCACCCGGGGAGTTGATGTAGAGGTAGATGTCCTTGTCGGGATCCTCCGCGTTCAGCAGCAACAGCTGTGCGCAGATCGCGTTTGCGTTGTCGTCACGCACCTCGGACCCGAGGAAGATGATGCGATTGGCGAGCAGCGCCTGGTACACCGAGTCGTTCATGCCGATGCCGGACGGCGCGCCTGCCATGGCGATGCCGGGGAGTTGTTCAGTCACGAGTGTGAAACTACAGGCCGCCTCCGACAAAACCGAGAGACGCGGCCCGGTGTTCGCTGACGGCAGACGGGTACGACGAAGGCCCCGTCTCCCACGACGGGAGACGGGGCCTTCGGTCAGGCGTGGTCCACAGCCTCACTCGGAGGCGGTGTCGTCCCCGTCCGTGGTCGGTGCCTCGACGGCCTGATCGTCAGCCGCCTGCGCGTCAGCAGTCGGCTCGGCGGGTGCGGCGTCGGCCAGCGTCCCGTCGGTGCGGATGGCGGCGACGTCAACGACCTCACCGTTGGTGTCGGTGACGTGGGCGCCCTTGACGATCTCGGTCAGCACCTTGTTCCGGCGCACCTCACCCATCCATTCGGCGGTGTGGTTGTGCTCCATCATGTGCTGCATCTCCTGCTCCGGGGAGGTGCCGCTGGCCTGCGCCCGGCGGAACAGCATCTCGGTGAGATCGCTCTGCTCGATCGGCACCTCGGAGGTCTCGGCGAGCTTGTCGAGGATGATCTGCGCCTTCAACGAGGTGCGGGCGTTCTCCTCCACCTGGGCCCAGAACTCCTCCTGGTTCTCGGCCGTCTCGTCCTCGGACTCCTCCAGGTAGCGCTCCACCGTGTACCCGGCACGCGCCAGCTGGTCGCTGATCTGCTGCTTGCGGTTCTCGATCTCGGAGGCGACGAGGCCCTCGGGCAGCTCGAAGTCGGTCTTCGCGGCGAGGTCGGCCACGACGGCGTCCCGGGCGGCGTTGAGCTGCTCCAGGCGGGCGATCCGCACGGCCGCGTCGGCCAGGTCGGCGCGCATCTCCTCGACGGTGTCGAACTCGCTGACGAGCTGCGCGAACTCGTCGTCCACCTCGGGCAGCTCCTCGGTCTGCACCTTGGTGACGGTGACGTGCACGTCCGCGGTCTGGCCCTGCGCGGGGCCACCGACCAACTCGCTGCTGAAGTCGGCGCTCTCCCCGGCGGACAGGCCGGTGACGGCCTCGTCGAGGCCGTCGAGCATGCCGCCGGTGCCGATCGTGTAGGTGACGCCCTCGGCGGCGCCGCCCTCGACGAGCTCGCCGTCGACGCGGGCCTCGAGGTCGATGGTGACGACGTCACCCTCGGACGCCGCACGCTCCACGTCGCTGCGCGTGGCGAAGCGCTGGCGCATGACCTCGATGCGCTCGTCCACGTCGGCGTCCGACGTCGTGAGCGGCGGGACCTCGGCGGTCAGGTCCGCGGCGGCCGGCACCTCGAAGTCGGGGCGCACGTCCACCTCGGCGGTGAACTCGACCAGGTCGTTGTCCTCGAGCTTGGTCATCTCGATCTCGGGCTGGTCGAGCGGGGTCAGATCGTTGTCGCTGACGGCCTGGCCGTAGGCGTCCGGCAGGGCGTCGTTGATCGCGTCCTGCAGCACGGCGCCGCGGCCGAAGCGGCGGTCGATCACCGCGGGCGGCACCTTGCCCTTGCGGAAGCCCGGAATGGTCACCTGGGACGAAATCTCGCGATAGGCCTTGTCCAGGTGGGGCTTGAGGTCGGCGAAGGGGATCTCGATGGTGAGCTTGACCCGCGACGGGCTGAGCTTCTCGACGGTGCTGGGCACTGGTGTGGACTCCTGATGTCGGTTACAAGCGGGCGAACCCGGAGCGGATGACGGGAATCGAACCCGCGTCACCAGTTTGGAAGACTGGTGCTCTACCATTGAGCTACATCCGCGATGCGCCGATCCAGCCTAGCGGATCCACCCCCTCCACCGCGCATCGGACGCCCCCAGCGGGCGCGGAGCGCGGTCAGCCGAGCTTGGCCTCCACGGCGCGGACGAGTTCGCCGAAATTGACCATCGAACCCATCTCGCGGTCGCTGAACGTGATGCCGAACTCCTGCTCGACGCTGAACATCAGGTTGATGTGGGCCAGCGAGTCCCACCCCTCCACATCGCGGGCGACGGAGCCGTCGCCCAGCTCGAGATCGGGGTTGTCGAGGACCTCGCGGAAGATCTCGACGACCTGGTCGCGGACGGTGCTCACGATGCCTCCTGCAGGGTGGTGACAGAAACGAAACCCGGGTCGACGGGCCGGGCGGACGCCAGGTCCAGCGCCCACCATGTGGTGGTGGCTGCCGCCCCCTCCTCCGGTGCGGGGCTCTCCGCTGCGGCGCTCTGGGCTGCGGCGTCCCGGGGCAGAGCCTGGTCGCCCAGCGGGGAGAATCCGGCCTCGGCGAACACGTGGCGCGCGGGGACGTTGCGCCCCGACGGCACCCAGCTGCCCACCAGCCGCGTGAACCCGCGGTCGCGCGCGGCGCGGGCCAGCTCGGCGAGCAGCGCGAACTCGGCGGTGCGCTGCAGCACCCGGCACGACATGACCCAGGTGTCGATGACGAGGTCCCCCTCCCGGGCACCGCCCGGGACGCCGCCGGCCGTCACGGCCGTCGCCGCCGGGTTGGCGACGATGACGCCAACCAGGCCGTGGTCGTCGAACCGATCGGCCACCCGCAACCCCCACACCAGCCCGGCTGCGGCGACGAAGGCGTCCAGCTCGGCAGCCCCGGGCCGCTGCCCGGTCAGGTTGAACTGGTTGGTCTTGCCGATCAGCTGGACGATCCGGGTGCGGTTCGCCTCCCCGAGCGGCTCGACGCGGGCGGTCATGGCCAGCTGCGCGAGGAAGTCCTCGCGGCTGCCGGCGGCGCCGGCCAGCTCGGCGGCGCGGCCGCGAGAGCGGTACTGGTCGGTGCGCCGTGCGTCCTCCGCGGTCAGACCCACCGTGGCCAGCCCCGGGAAGGTCGCCAGCGCGGAGACGTAACCCGTCGCCTCGGAGGGCAGGTCGACCACACCCACCTGGGGCAGTTGGTGGCGGACGCCGTCGCGCTCGACGGGGTTGTCGTCGACGAACACGAACGCGTCGAGCCCGAGGCCGAGCCGGTCCGCCAGGCGCCGCAGCACCGCGGACTTGTCGTCCCACGTCGCCTCGAACGCCACGAAGTCGTCGAGGGTGAGCACCATGTCGGGGTGCTCGGCGAAGGGCAACCTGGCGTCGGCGTCGTTGTTCTTGGACACGACGGCCAACAGCAGGCCACGGTCCTTCAGAGCGCGCAGGAACCGCTGGATGTCCACGAACGCCTCCCCCGCCGGCCCGTCGCCCAACGCGAGACCACCCACGCCATCCTCGCCAACGACGCCACCCCACAGCGTGTTGTCGAGGTCGACGGCGATGACCTTGCGGGCGAGGCCGACGGCGGCCCCCAAGACGTCCGCGACCGCCTCCGCCAGCAGCGGCACGGCGGCCAGCCCGACGGCGTTCTTGCTGAGGTACCAGTAGCGCGCATCGAACCAGGCGCCCGCCCCCGCGCGCAGCGCGACCTGCTCGGCATCCACCAGGTGGACGCCGTCGCCGACCGCCTCGGCGAGGGCGAGGTTGAGGCGTCGCACCTGCCGCCGACGTGCGCCGGGCAGGCCCAGCCCGAGGTGGCCCAGCGGGTCGTCGACGGGGGGCACGAACGTCGCCTGCACGACGGTGGCCCCGGTGCGCTCCCGCAGCAGGGACCACAGGTGCTGCCAGCGGTCGATCTCCCGGGCCAGGTCGTCCTCGGGGGCGGTCGACAACTCAGGGAAGTGCAGCTCGCGCTGGTCGGCGAGGATGACGACAACCTCGGGCGCGAAGGCGTGGAGCTCGCTGCCCGGGTCGAGGATCTCCTGTTCGAACAACCGGTACCCGCTCGTCCACGTCGTCAGGTGCAGGCCGTGCACCGCCGCCGCGACGCGGAGGGCGGCCGTCAGCTGCTCCCCCGTGTGGCTGGACAGGACGGCCACCCGCAGCGACCGGCGCGCCCAGCCTGCGTCCGCCACCTGGGCCAGGGCCTTGTCGGCCGACAGCCAGGCGGCGAGTTCGTGGGTGCCCCGGGCCACCGCGGTCACCGCCCGGACCGTGGCCGTCACATCACCGGAGCGCCGCGCGTCCCGGAGCGCGGCCACCAGGGCCGCATGGGGTGGCACCGGCACGCTCACGATTGGCCTCCGGAGGACGCCGACGTGCCGGTGGGATCGGCCGCCTCGGACGCCCGGGGTGCCGCGCGACGGATCACCCGCGGGGGTTGTGCCAGCACGGTCGCCCCGGCCGGCACGTTGGTCATCACGACGGCACCCGGCCCGATGACTGCATCGTCACCGATCGTGATCGGGCCCACCAAGGTCGCACCCGCTCCGATCGACACCCGGTTGCCCACGATCGGGGCCTCGCGGCGTCCGGTGAACACTCCGCTGCCGGCGCCGATGGTGACGTTCTGCCGGATCACGACGTCGTCGCCGATCACGGCCTGGGGGTGGATCACGATGCCGCTCTGGTGCGCGATGCGGACGCGGCGGCCTAGCTTGGCAGTGTGCGGAAGCTCGATGCCGTAGACGTTGCGGACGACGGTGCTGGCCACCCGCTGCAGCGGCCGGAGCGCCGCTGCGGCCGGCTTTGGGAACCGGCCCTCGTCCAGCCACTGACCCAGTCGCGCGGTGGCCACGGCCTGGAAGCCCGGCACGAACGGCGACTCGTGCTGGCGCACGTCGTCGCGGAGTTGCTCGACGAAGGGGACCCTGGCGACCGCCGCCACCCACCGCGTGCGCGGCGGCGGCAGGGGCGATGCCGCGCGCTCGGCCCCCGAGTTGCCGACGCCGGTGCTGTGGGCCCGCGTGTCGTCGGCCCCGGTGCCGGCGTCGTCGAAATGCGTGTCGTGCATGGTTCTTCCCCCAAGGTGGTCAGGCGGAACGCCCGTCGGACGGGGGAAGGGCACACAGGTGACCGGCGATCCTCTCCGCCCAGTGTTTCACCGGGTTCCCGGTTGGACAAATGCCCACGCTCTCCGGTTGCCGTGCCACGGAGTGCAGTTCCCGGGTCGCTGCGTACCGGGTGTTGGCCCACACCAGCAGCAACAGGGGCGCCAGTGCCACCCCGAGCCCGAGTGCCGGTGCCGCACCCGCGACACCAACGAATAGGGCAGCCACAAGGACATTCACCGCGCTGAAGTACCAGCCACCTCGCGACGACTAACACGCCGACATGCAGGGCATCCCGCCGACGGAGTTGCCTCCGCTCCTCCCCCACCACGAGGGCCGCCATCGCGACGAGGCAACTCATCACGATGCCCATGGCCAAGACCGGAATCGGCGCTGCACTACGGCCTGCGACGAGCAAGAGAGCGCACGCAGCCAGCCGCCGACGGTCACCGTCGCGCGCCGGCGTCCTGCCTCGGAATGCGAGCCTCAGAAGGGCGAACCGTGTCGCAGAACGAACACGACGGCGGAGGCCAGCGCGAACAGGAGCAACGAGGCGCCCATGAGCGGGCAGGCGACGCGGCTGGTCGTCCGCGTGGAGCGACGCAGCAGCGGCACGAGCGCGACCAGGCCGGCCAACTGCAGGACGGCCAACAGGGCCAAGGAGACGTCGTTGAGGAGCCAGACCATCGGGAGGAAGTGGGCCGCCACGACCACCGCGATCCACCAGGCGACCCACCGCGCCTGCCCCCGCCGCCAGAGCACCAGGGCCCCGGCGCCCGCGAGCACCACTTCCACGGCGACGAGCACGCCGAACCACGGGTAGCGCCCCTCGAGCGCCGTGGGCTGCTGCCACCCCTGGATCACCGCCCAGACGAACGGAACCGCCAGGAGCATGCCGACGGCCGAGCCGACGCCGAGCTTCCACCGCCACGAAGGCTCCGGGTCCTCCTGCGCCCATCCGAACCACGCGAACGCCATGACCCCGAACCACGCGATCGTGAAGGCCTGGTCGCGGACGAAGTCGGTCAGCATGGTGCTCCTGGGGTCGGGGGCCGGGATCCGCACATCGGCACGGTTCGGGTCACCGTAGCGGAAGACGTTTCGTCCTCCGGCGGCGTCCACGACAGCGCCGGACTCCTGCTGGGGTCGGCCCCGGGGTGGACGCTCAGTGGTGGCCGCCCCCGTGTCCGCGGTGCAGGGGGAGCACCCCGGGCGCCATGACGACGAAGGGCCGCATCATCGTGTGGTCCTCGTGGTCGAGGATGTGGCAGTGGTACATGAAGCTGCCAGTGGCCCCCGCGAAGCGGCCGAGCACCGAGACCCACTCACCCGGTTGCAGCACCCAGGTGTCCTTCATGCCCGCCGCAGCACCCACCAGGGGCCGCCCCGGCCCGGGCTGCGGCAGCGGGTCGGTGACCGTACCGGTGGCCGGGTCAAAACCCGGCACCGTTCCCCCCGGACCCAGCGGCCACTGCCGGCGGGCGATCATCTGGAACTCGGTCATGTGGATGTGCATGGGGTGCGGCGGCCCGCCGAGATGCAGCAGGTGCCACACCGCCCAGGCCCCGTGGGGGAAGAAGATCGTGGTCGGGTCGTCGAAGAGGCGCGCCACGGGGTGCAGGGCCATCACCGTCCCGTCAGTGCGCGTGATGCGGATGACGTCGTGGTCGGGGACGGGCGCGCCGTCGGTGAGTTCCTGCAGCTCCCACAGACCCGGATGCAGATTGCCGTGGGTGCCGGGCGGCACCACGCCGACCCACACGTGCTCGTGGGTGTGGACCACCTCGTCGCCGATGCCCAGCGTCCCGTCGTGGTGGTGCCGGTAGCGGTGGTACTCCTGGCTGAGCACCCGGGGCACCTCCCACTCGTCGCGCTCGCGTCCGGGCCGGACGGTGATCTGCAGGATGGTGGCGTCCGCTTCGCCCGGTTGGGCGTTGAGGACCGTCCCGTTCTCGTTGCGGAGCTCCAGGGTGCGTCCCCCGAGGCGGCGCAGGTCCACCACCACGTCGAGTCGCTCGCCCGGGCCGAACTCGATGAGCCCATCCTGGGGCGTCGAGGGGGTGGGCAGGAGACCGCCGTCGGTGCCGATGACGACCCACGCGGGGGCCAGACGGTGGGCGCCGAAGGCCGGTGACGTGGCGGGGACGGACACGTCAGGGGCGAAGACCTCGTCGGTGGTGTCGTGCAGCGCGAGGCGCAGGGTGCGTGTGCCGGACGCGTTGAGCAGCCGGAACCGGTACCAGCGCGGCCGGGCGCGCAGCACCGGCCAGATGGTTGCGTTGGCGGTGTGGAAGGGCCCGCTGAAGGGCACGTCCCCCACGGTGCCGCCCTCCGCGAACTGGAAGCCGGAGTGCTTGTAGAGCACCCGGCCGGTGAAGACGCCGTCGGTGTCGGTCTCGAGGTTGCGGTCGCCGAGGGTCAGCGGGATCTCGAACTCCCCGCGCGGCAACCCCAGCTCGTGCTCGCGCCAGTCGCGGATGAGATAGAAGCCGGCCAGGCCAGCGTGGACGTTGAAGCGCGTGACCGCCATCGCGTGGTCGTGGTACCACAGCGTGGTCGCCTCCTGCTCGTTCGGGTACGTGCAGCGGGTCACCCGCCCCGGCAGGGCGACGTTGTGTGCCCAGCCGTCGTTGTGGCCGTCGGTGAGGGCCCCGTGCAGGTGGACGACGGTGGACGCCCCCACGGTGGCGGTGCCGGGCAGGGGCTCGTAGGAGTCTGGGCCGGTGGCGACGGTGGTGGATCGTCCGCCGGGGCGCATGGCGGTCGCGAAGTCGGCGTTGAACGGCACCGACCCGAACGGCAGCGGCGGCACGCGCACCACGTCGAAGGGCAAGGTGGCGGGAGCACCGTCGTCGGCTGCGAGCGCGTTCTCCCAGTCGATGCGCGCCTCCTGGCCACGCAGCACCTCGATGGTCGGGCCGGGCACCGAGCCCTCGTACCCCCAGGCCTCCACCTCGGGCAGGTCGGCGTGCCAGCGCACGCGCGTCCGCTCGGCGGCGATGCGGATCGGCTGGTTCGCCGGCCGGTGCCAGGCCCGGATGACGGGCGGGATGCGCAGCCGGTCGCGGAACTTCGCGAGCCCCAACCCGGACGCCACGCCCGGCAGGGGTGCCTGCTCACCGGCAGCTGCGCTCGGCGGCCAGGCCGGTTCAGCCACCGGCACCGTCTCGGGGGCGCGAGGCGTCGGGCGGGCGTCCGCATGCCCCGGGGCGGGAGGCGGAGGCGGGGCGTCGCCGGTGGCGACCCGAAACGCGTGGGCGAGGGAACCGGGAGCGAGAGCATTCGTCATACCGATCAGGTGTGTGGCCCCGGGCCTTCTGATACCCCGCAGCATGCCTGGTGCGCGGCCGGTCGGGAGCGCACGCCGGCGTTGTGCCTTTCCCTGCCCGGACGGGGTGGCCCAAGATGGGCGGATGCCCGACCGATTCGGACGCCTCGTCGCCCTCGCCACGGACGACGCACTGCGCGCCTTCGCGCTGGCGCGCGCTCCCCGTCCGGTCCGCGCGCTGGCGGGGGCGCTGATCGCGCCGCCCACCCGCCGGCTGGCCCGCGATCTGGTGACCTTCGACGACGCCATCGACCGCTGTGGGCTGCGCGCCGCCGCGTCCGACCTGCTGGCCCGGCTGGTGCCGGAGCTCGAGGCGTCCGGCATGGAGCGGGTGCCGGCCGAAGGGCCGGTCCTCATCCTGGCCAACCATCCCGGCCTGTTCGACGCGATCGCGCTGCTGGCGGCGCTCCCCCGCGAGGACCTGCGCATCGTGGCGCGCGAGCACGCGTTCACCGCGGCGCTGCCGCACCTGCGCGAACGGCTGATCGTGGTGCCTGCAGCGGGCTCCCGCGGGGAGGTGGTGCGGGCGATGGCGAACCATCTGCTCGCGGGCGGGGCGGTGCTGACGTTCCCGGCGGGCCGCATCGAGGCCGACCCGGCCGTGCGCCCGGTTCCGGCCGGCGCCCCTGCAACCGCGCGCAGCACGGACGCCCTCGCCCGGCTCGTCCCGAACCTCGCCACCGTCCGCGTCGTCGTGAGCGGCGTGCACACCCGCCGCGGCCTGGAGCACCCGCTGACCCGACTCCGGCGTGACCCGGACGACCGGGACTGGCTCGGCGCCGTCCTCCAACTACTCGTGCCCTGGCTGCGCACGCGGCGCGTCCGGGTGGACGCCCACGGCGCGGGGTGATCAGCGCAACGGTGGCCGAGGGCAAGGCCCCGACGGAAAGCCGTTGACAACGTGCGCCGCCCGTGCAAATGTGCGCGCTCCCCCGTGGAAGCGAGCGGCGGTCCTAGGTTTCGCGGCAGGTGCCGAGAGCGGAGCGGGTGTCGTCAACGATCTGTGCCACACGGTCGATGACCATGCCGAGCGCCCCATCGTCACTCCCAACCCAGCGCATGGCGTGGTCTGCCCTGACGGAGAAGTCATGGGTGTCAAGGGCCAGCCGCGCCACATCGACGACCAGACCCTTCTCGTTGGTCGGCCACGAACCGGCCGCGGCGTGCCATCCGTGCGCACAGAACATCAGGGCCGTCGAGCAACAGAGCACCACGTAGGCGCTGTCCTGCTTCGCGAGCCCCTTGCGAGCCGCGTCCATCAGGAAACCTGCCTGCCACAGGTTGTCGATGAAGGAGGTCCGCAAAGCACGCGGGTAAGGTTCCAGACCCTCCCGGAGCGTGGCGACCACTCCTGACGGGTCCGCGAGTGGAACGCACGTCGCGATCTCACCGGCATAGCTGACGTCAAGGAAGCCCAGCGGATGCCCTGGTTGGTGGTGGAACGCGAACTCGCCCTGGACCGCACGTTCACACTGCGTGCGGACGCGGTCCGTGTTCCGCAGAATCCAATCAACAGGGGTGGCATCCACGCTCAGCCATGCCCCACCATCCACCCACGGACCCCAGGAACCAGGACCGGCGACACGGACACGGCCCACGTCGCTGAAGGCCTCGGTCTGTTCGCACAGAGCGTCCAGGTCGAGGTCGGCGCGCTGATAGTAGAGGCCGAGATCGACGTCCGAACCTTCATGATGGGTTCCCCGCGCTCGGCTGCCGCCCAGGACGACCGCCTCGACACCGGGCACACCCACCAGCGCATCCGCCATGTCCTGGAGCCGCTGGTGCGTGATCACCCAGACAGTCTGAGCCAACCACCGTCAGTCGACAACTGCACTGGAAACTGACCGACGACACGCTCATCGCATCGGCGGCGGATCCCGCCGGACGGTCAGCCGGCGTCCTCGTCCGGCATCTCCGCGCGGCGGTAGGGCGAGAGCGTCAGCAGGAGGGCGGATAGGCCGAGGCCGGCGATGCCGACCCAGAACGCGGACCGGTTGCTATAGGTGGCTGCGAACCACCCGGCCAGCGGGGCCGAGACCACGATCGTGCCCCAGTTGAGCGAGCGGATCGTGGCGTTCATCCGTGCGCGCAGCCGGTCCGGGGTCACTGCGCTGCGGTGGCTCATCGTCAGCGGGTCGGTGAGGCCGTTGGCTGTGCCGTAAACGAGCTGGCCGAGGACCAGGAGCAGGAAGCCGGCCAGACCTGGCGGTGCCAGCACCATCAAGATGAGGGCGAGAGGGGTGAGCCAGGCCGCGACGCAGACGACCGGGCCCAGGCCGAGGCGCTCGGCCAGCGCCGGGGCGAACCCGGCGGCGGCGACTCCGGCCAGACCGGCGCAGGCGAGCGCCACACCGATCTGGAGCGCGCTCAGCCCCAGCTCCTGGCTGGCGTAGAAGACGAGGATCGTCATGACACCGGAGTTGAAGAAGAACCACAGGTGCAACGTGATCGCGTAGGGGCCAAGGGTCCGGTGGCCGTAGACCCAGCGGGCACCCTCCGCGAGGTCCCGCCCGATGCCGCCGCGCAGCGGCCGGGTGGGAGCCGGCTCAGGCGCGCGGACCGTCCACACGAGGACCGCGGACACCGCATACGTGAAGGCATTGACGAGGACCGCGACCGGTGCGCCGACGCCGCGGATCAGGGCCCCGGCGAGGATCGGGCCCACCGACTCGGCCGCGGTCATCGACTGATCCAACCTGGCGTTGGCGCGGGGCAGAAGTCTGGTCGGGACCAGACCGGGCAGGAACGATTGGTGCGCCGTGGTGGCGCACATGGAGGCCCCGCCCACGACGAACATCAGCACCGCCGTGAGCGGGATGGTCAGCACCCCCGCCAGCGCCAGCGTCCCCACCGCGGCGAGGGCGACTGCGCACACCGCGTCGCCGGCGACCAGGACGGGGCGTCGAGGCACCCGGTCGATCAGCACCCCGACGACGAGCCCGAAGAGGAGCATTGGAAGCCACTGCGCCGCCTTGACCCAGCCGAGGTCCGCCTGGTCGGCACCCAGCGACTCGATCAAAAGCAGCTGGAGGGCCAGTCCCGAGGTGAACAGGCCCAGCCACTTGACGGTGTCGGAGAGCCACAGCCGGACAAAGGCGGGGTAGCCGAAGAGGGGCGCCCCGGCAGGGTCAGGAGGCGTCATCCTCAGCCTCCCGGTCCTCACTGGCCCAGACTAGGGCGGGCTGCGACACGTTGGGGTGCGCGGAGGGTGCGCAACCACGCCGTCCTGGTCACAAATCTCGGCTGACTGAAGCAACAAGTGGTCGGGGCGACAGGACTCGAACCTGCGGTCTCCTGCTCCCAAAGCAGGCGCGCTAGCCACTACGCTACGCCCCGGTCAACAGGGGTCGAGCCTACCGCGTCACGAGCCGATCTCCCCCATCAGCAACCAGGCGAGGCCGTCCAGGGCCGGGTGCAGCCGGTCGGCGTGGTCACACAGCAGCAGTGCCTCAGCCTTCTCGGACGCCTGCGTCGCGGCCCGGCTTACGGCCCAGTGTTCGGGCACCATGCGCAGCAGCGCGATGGCCAGGCCGGCGTCCGCCTCGGACAAACCGACCGGCTGGCCAGGCAACCCACCGCCGAGCCGGTTCACGAAGCCGGACGCCACCGCGCCCCACCGTTCCTCGGGCAGATTCCGCAGCACGGCGTTCTCGAGCTGGGCCAGGGGGTCGTCCGTGGCGCGGTCGAAGACGTCGGTCAGCGCGAACGGCGGCAGACCGGCGCGCAGCGTGCCCCACCACAGGCGGGTCCCGATCACAGCCAGGCCCGGTACATAGTCGGCCGCAGCCACGGCGTCGCACGCCGCCCGCAGGAGGTCGGGGTCCCGGGTCTCCTGGGCGATCACGCCGCTGATGGCAGGGCCCCACACGTCGCCGCGCCCCAACCAGTCCTCACGTTCGAGCCAGTCCAGAGCCCGCTCCGGCTCCGGGGTCAGGCCGTGCGCCAGGGCCCCGGCCACCACGGCCGCAGCCGACGACGCCGACCCGCCCGGTCGCGTCTCCAGGCGCTCGGCCGCCAGATCCATCACCAGCGACCCCGCTTCCGGCGTGAACGACAACCGCAGCCGCTGCACCCCGCGGACGCCGTGCACGGCGAGTTCCCGGTGCCCGGGTTCGCCCGTCACCAGGGCGTCCGTCCCCACGGTCGTCAGGTCCACACCCGCCCCCGGGGTGACGCCGAGGTCGGGCGTCCGCAGCACCATCTCGTCGCGGGGTGCAACGAGCAGGTCGGGCAGCCAGGCCGGCAGCTGGGACGCCGCCGCGTCCACCGTGGCGATCGAGGAGAACTCCAGCGTCGTGACGTGCCGCCCCAACGGACGCAACGACCCGGTGGGGTGCGCCAGGTGGAACGCGGCCACGCCTGCGCCCAACCCCTCACCGCGCCGGTCGGCGGCCAGGAACACCGGTGCCGACTGGGCGGCCCGAAAGAAGCCGCGCCGCACGCCCACCAACAGGCACGGCCCGGTGCCGGCCGCCGGGGCGCAGACGATGAAACCCTCGGTGTCCGAGCTCCACGACCACCCAACCCAGGCGGGGGCGAGCGTCACCGCGACACCGAGCGGCGGCAGCGCCCGCTCGGCGTCGGTGTGGTTGTCGAGCGAAACGGTGCTGACCCACCCGGTCGCATCGGGCGTGTGGCGCAGCCGGGCGGTGAACGCCTCGGCGCGAGTGAGGCGCACCTCATCCTCGTCGGGCGTGAAGCCGGGGACGGGCTCCCCCGGCAGCCCGAAGGCCAGTTCCGCGACCCGTTGGCGACCGTGTCGGACGGCGAGCCCGCGCCCGCCGCCAGTCACCTGACAGGAGAAGGGCCAGGTGTCCGGAGAGCTCGGCGGGACCGGCCGGCTCACGCCCACGCCCCACCGGGGAGCGGACGCCCCACCGACCCGGCCGGCTGGCAGACGGGGCACCAGTACAGGTTGCGCCCGGCCAGGTCGCTGGTGGCGACGGGCGTGCCGCACACGTGACAGGGCAGGTTGGCGCGGCGGTAGACATAGACCTCGCCGCCGTGCCGGTCGACGCGGGGGTCGCGACCCATGGCGTCCGGGGTGTGCTGGTCGAACACCGTGTCGATGCGCCCCACGTCCACGGCGGCGCGCATGAGCGTGACCAGATCGCCCCAGACGGAGTCGAACACGGGCCGGGGCAGTTGCGCCGCCGGCAGCATCGGGTCGATGCCGTGGCGGTACAGCACCTCGGCGCGGAAGATGTTGCCCACCCCGGCGAAGGCCTTCTGGTCCATGAGCACCGCGGCGAACGGCTTGCGCGAGCGGTGGACCACCGTCCACGCCCGCTCGGGGTCGGCGTCCTCGCGGATCGGGTCCGGACCCGAGGAGAGCACCACCCCGGCGCGCTCGTCCGGGGTGATGAGCCGGCACCACTGCGGGCCGCGGAGATCGGCGGCGGTGACGCCGTCGGTGATCCGCAGCCGCAGCGTCGCCGGGTTGGGGGCGGGAAATGCGTCGGTGAACAACAGCTTGCCGATCAGCCCGAGGTGGATCCAGACGGTGCCCGGTTCGAAGTCGACCAGCAGGTGCTTGCCCACGCTGTCGGCACCCGTCAGCACCGTGCCGTCCAGCAGCGCGGCCGCGTCCTCGAACCGGCCCTGGGGGCTGCTGACGCTGACCGGACGGCCGGCGAAGGCGTCCGCGAGAGCCCGGGCGAGCCGGTGGGTGACGTGCCCCTCGGGCATCGGGACTCCTTTGCGGCCGGACGGTGCCGGCGGTCGGCGGGCGCGTCGCCGCGCTGATCAGACGGGACGGCTCAGCGGGCCTGGCGCTCCTCGTAGGCGTCGAGCATGTCGATGCGCCGCTGGTGGCGCGGATCCCCGGAGAACGGCGTCTCGAGGAACACCTTGGCCATGTCGAGCGCATCCTCAAGGCTCTGCATGCGCCCACCCAGGCTGAGCACGTTGGCGTTGTTGTGCTCGCGCGTCAGGCGCGCCATGACGGTGTTGTAGGCCAGCCCGGCGCGGATGCCCTTCACCTTGTTCGCGGCGATCTGCTCGCCGTTGCCCGAGCCCCCGAGCACGATGCCGAGCGAGCCGGGGTCGGCGGCCACGGCCTCGGCGCAGGGAATGATGAGTTCGGGATAGTCGTCGGCGGCGTCGTAGGTGTCGGCCCCGTGGTCGACGACCTCGTAGCCGAGCGCGGTCAGTTCCTTGACCAGGTACTGCTTGAGATCGAACGCGGCATGGTCGGTGGCGATGTGAACCCGCATGTCAGTCATCCCTTTCGTGGTCGAGGGGTACGCACAGGACGCGCGACCCAGTGGTCGGTCAGTCAAACAGGGTCAGTCGAAGATCGGCCCGACGTCGCGGGTGCGCTTGAGCTCGAAGAAGCCGGGGTAGGCGGTCACCTTGACGAAGCCGTCGAACAGCTGGCCGGCCTCCTCGCCCTTCGGCGCCGGCGAGATCACCGGGCCGAACAGCGCCATCCCGTTCACGTGGATCACCGGGGTGCCCACCTCGTCGCCCACCGGATCCATGCCCGCGTGGTGGCTGGCGCGCAGGGCGTCGTCGTGGGCGTCGGTCTCACCGAGGTCGGCCAGCTCAGTCGGCAGCCCGGCGTCGGCCAGCGCGGCCTCCAGCGTGGCGCGCGAGCGGTCCTCCTCGCCCGGGTGGAGCCGGGTGCCGAGGGCGGTGTAGAACTCCCGGAGCTTCTCGGGGCCGTGCTCGCGCTCGACGCCGAGGGCGACGCGCACGGGCGCCCAGGCGGCGTCCATGGAGCGGCGGTAGTTCTCGGGCAGGTCGCGCCCCTCGTTGAGCACCGCGAGGCTCATCACGTGGAAGGTGGTGTGCACGTCGCGCACCTTCTCCACCTCGAGCATCCACCGGGAGGTCATCCAGGCCCACGGGCACACGGGATCGAACCAGAAGTCCACCTGCTGCGTCATGGGCACCACCCTACCCACGCGGGGGCCCGGTTCGGGGGTGCGGGAAACGTCGGAGCCGGGCGCTAGGGTGGCCGGTGCACCTGTCGATCGACCCTGGGACGGAGCCCCATGTTCGGAGCCAACATCACCCGCGACGAAGCCGCTGTCCGGAGCCGCCAGCTGGAGGTGACGTCCTACGAGGTGTTGGTCGACCTCACCGGACGCCGCCCGGGCGGCGAGCCGCTGGCATCCCCCGACACCACGTTCGTCTCGACGACGACGGTGCACTTCCGCTCCATCGGCTGCGTCGCCAACGCCAACCTCATCGCCGAGGAGGTCATCGACGCCGACCTCGACGGCGCGCCGCTGCGCCCCGAGGCGTTCGACGGGGAGCACCTCACGCTCGAACTCGCCGAGGGCGACCACACGCTCACCGTGACGGCCGTGATGCGCTTCTCCCGCACCGGCGAGGGCCTCCACCGGTTCATCGACCCGGCCGACGACCGCACGTACCTCTACAGCCAGTTCGAGGTGGCGGACGCCCGCCGCATGTACGCGACCTTCGAGCAGCCCGACCTCAAGGCCCCGTTCCGGCTCACGGTCGTGGCCCCGGCGTCCTGGACCGTTCTGTCGAACGCCCCCGCCGTGGCGCCGACCCCGGCCGACGAGGGCTTCGCCGTGTGGGACTTCGCGCCGACCCAGCCGATCTCGACCTACATCACCGCGCTGTGCGCCGGTGAGTTCCACACCGTCACCGACACCCACACCCGCAACGACGGCTCCACCATCCCGCTGTCGATCCACGTGCGCGCGTCCCTCGCCGAGCACCTCGATGCCGAGCGCATCTTCGAGACCACCCAGCGCGGCTTCGCCGTGTTCGAGGACCACTTCGGGCTCAACTACCCGTTCGACGACTACGCCCAGATCTTCGTGCCGGAGTTCAACTTCGGGGCCATGGAGAACGCGGGCTGTGTGACGTTCCGCGACGAGTACATCTTCCGCAGCCGGCAGACGCGGGCGTCCTACGAGAGCCGCGACAACACGATCCTCCACGAGATGGCGCACATGTGGTTCGGCGACCTCGTGACGATGAAGTGGTGGGACGACCTGTGGCTCAACGAGAGCTTCGCGGAGTGGGCGTCCCACTTCGCCCAGGCCGAGATCCGCGCCCAGTTCGACGACCGCGCCGACCCGTGGGCGACGTTCAGCAACAGCCGCAAGACGTGGGCCTACCGGCAGGACCAGCTGCCCTCCACCCACCCGATCGCCGCGGACATGTACGACCTCGAGGCCGTCGAGCTGAACTTCGACGGCATCACCTACGCCAAGGGCGCCTCGGCGCTGCGCCAGCTGGTGGCGTTCGTCGGCGTCGAGGACTTCCTCGCCGGCGTCCGCGCCTACTTCGCCGAGCACGCCTACGGCAACACCGAGCTGCCCGATCTGCTGGCCCACCTGGAGGCGGCCTCCGGGCGCGATCTGTCGTTCTTCACCAGCCAGTGGCTGCAGACCGCCGGGGTGAACACGCTGGCGGCGGAGTGGGAGCTCGGCGACGACGGGGCCTTCACGCGCTTCGGCATCCGGCAGACCGCGTCGGAGCAGTGGCCCACGCTGCGCCAGCACCGCGTGGCGGTCGGCTGCTACGACCTGGTGGACGGGGCGCTGGTGCGCACCGACCGCGTCGAGTGCGACATCGACGGCCCCTTCACCGAGGTGCCCGAGCTCGTCGGACGCCCGCGCCCGGCCCTGCTGCTGCTCAACGACGACGACCTCACCTACGCCAAGATCCGACTGGACGCGACCTCGCTGGCCACGCTCGTGGAGCACGTCCACGCCCTCGACGACGAGCTCGCCCGAGCCCTGTGCTGGGGCGCGACGTGGGACCTCACGCGCGACGGCGAGATGGCGGTGGCCGACTACGTGGACCTTGTGCTGCGCGGCGTCGGCGTGGAGTCCGACCTCACCGCCGTGAGCGCGCTGCTGGGGCAGGCCCGCCTCGCGATCGACTACTACGCGCCGCGCGACCAGCGCCGCGCCCTCGCCGACCGGTTCCAGGTGGGCGTGGCCCAGCTCATGCTGGCGGCCGAGCCGGGTTCGGACCACCAGCTCGCCCTCGTCCGCGCCCTCGCGCTGGCGATCAACGACGCCGTGGGCGCCGAGGTGCTGCAGGCGTGGCTGAACGGCGAGGAGGTGCCCGAGGGGCTGGCCGTCGACACCGACCTGCGGTGGCGGCTGCTCACCGAGCTGGCCCGCGTCGGTGCGATCGGCGAGGCAGAGATCGCGGCCGAGGCCCAGCGCGACCGGACGGCCACCGGGGCCGAGAAGGCGGCGGGGGCCCGCTCGGCCCTGGCCGACGCCGACGCCAAGGCGGAGGCCTGGGCCGCGGCCACGCAGCGCGACACCCCGAACGAGACGCACTTCCAGATCTGCTCGCAGTTCTGGCAGCTCGACCAGGACGAGCTGCTCGCCCCCTACGCCGAGCGCTACCTCGACGTGGTCGCGGCCATCGCCGAGCAGCGCGACGGCTGGGACAAGCGCTCCACCACCATCCGGCAGCACGTGCTGGGCCTGCTGTTCCCCCGCCCGCTCGCCGACCGGGCGTTCCTCGACCGGCTGGACGCCTTCCTCGCCGAGCGCGAGCTGCCGGACGCCGTCCGCCGCCTCGTGCTCGAGCGCCGCGACGACGCCGAGCGCGCGCTCCGGAACCAGGAGGGGGCGCCGACGCCGCAGGGGGCCCAGAGCGAGCAGCCGGCGGAGTGAGGCACCCGTGAGCGCGACGGTCGCCGAGATTGCCGGGTGGCTCGACGGACGGTACCCGCCCGGCCTGGCGGAGGACTGGGACCAGGTCGGGCTCAGCGTCGGCGAGCCGGACGCCGCGGTGTCGACCGTGCTCCTGAGCGTGGACGTGACCGACGCCGTGGTCGCCGAGGCGATGACCCTGGGGGCCGAGCTGATCGTCTCCCACCACCCGCTGTTGCTGCGCGGCGTGCACGGCGTCCGCGGCGATGACCCCAAGGGCCGGGTGGTGACCGCGCTGATCCGGGCCGGGATCGCGGTGTACACCGCGCACACCAACGCCGATGCGGCCCCCGGCGGGGTGGCGGACTGCCTGGCCGACGTGCTGGGCCTGGTGGAGCGGCGTCCGCTGGTGGCCGCCCCGGCCGGAGGCGGCCTGGGCCGCATTGGGCGCCTGCCCGAGCCGCGCCCCGCCCGCGCGGTGGCGCGTGCGCTGGCCGCCGGCGTCCCCGCCACCGCCGGCGGGGTCAAGCTGGGCGGTGACCCCGAGCGGCTGGTCAGCAGCGTGGCCGTGCTGGGTGGTGCCGGTGACTCGATGCTGGACGACGCGCGCGCCGCAGGCGTCGACTGCTACGTGACCGGTGACCTGCGCCACCACCCGGCGCAGGATTTCCTCGCCCACGCCGACGCCCCCGTGCTCATCGACGTGCCCCACTGGGCCGCGGAGTGGACGTGGCTGCCCGCCGCCGAAGCGTTCCTGCAGGCGGCGGCGTCCGAACGTGGCGTGCCGCTGACCACCCACGTCTCCACCCTCAACACCGACCCGTGGGCGCTGCGCCTGCCCTGAACCGCCGAGCCGGGGGGCGGGATCGCCGCGACGAAAATTGTCGGAGGCGCCTGCGATGATGGGCACCATGCAGCGCACCGATGCCTTCGTCTCCCCGTCCGACCAGATCGCCCTGGCCCGCTACGCGTGGCCGGTGGACGCCCCGCGCGGCGTCGTCCAGATCGCCCACGGCTTGGCCGAGCACTCGGCGCGGTACGACCGCCTCGCCCGGGCGCTCAACGCCGCCGGCTATGCGGTGGCCGCGATCGACCACCGCGGCCACGGTGCGTCCATCACCGACGTGCCGGGGGACTTCGGTGCGGGAGGCTGGGACGGGCTCGTGGCGGACCTGGTGGGCTTCGGCCGACGGCTCCGCGACGAGAACCCCGACGTGCCGCTGTTTCTCGTGGCGCACTCGATGGGCTCGTTCGCGACGCAGTCGGCACTGTTGGACGCCTCCGACGTGTGGGATGGCGTCGTGCTCTCCGGAACGACGGCGGTCGACGTGACCGTGGCCGCCCTGGCCGAGGGCGGCGGTGGCGGCGGGCTCGAGGCGTTCAACGCGGGCTTCGAGCACCGCACGGGGTACGAGTGGCTCTCGCGGGACGAGGCGGAGGTGGACGCCTATGTCGCCGACCCGCTGTGCGGCTTCGCCACCCCGGAGGCGACGATGCCGGCGATCTTCTCCCACGCCGAGCGGTTGGCGGACGCGGCGGCGCGCGGCGGCGTCCGGCCCGACCTGCCCCTGCTGCTCGTCTCGGGCAGCGACGACCCACTCGCCCGCGGCGGTGACCTCATCGAGCAGCTGGGTCAGCGCTACCGGGACGCGGGGCTCGCGGACGTGACCGTGACCGTGTACCCCCAGGGCCGCCACGAGGTGTTCAACGAGACCAACCGTGACGAGGTGACCGCGGACGTCCTGGCCTGGATCGAGGCGCACACGCCGCGGTGAGCGTTCAGCTGCGCTCGAGCTCGGTCGAGGGATGCGAACGACGGAACCACGTGGGCCCCAGGATGAACAGGGTGAACACGGCACCGATGCCGAACGGGATGATGAGGACCAGCCACAGCATGTCCATGAGCGTCGGCGTGTACGCCTCGGGCCAGCCCGGCAGCGTCTGGAGGATCGGAAGTCCGAGCAGGTGGGTCATGGCCGGAATCGTAGCGGACATCTCCGCCCGGGTGGGTGCGCTAGATTGGGGCTTCGATGAGCGCCACGCATGAGCCCCGACCTGCCCCGGACGACGCCCGCGTGATCTGGGACGCCGACGACATCGCCCGCGCGATGCGTCGCATCGCCCACCAGATCCTCGAGACCAACCGTGGCACCCACCATCTCGTGCTGCTCGGCATCCCCTCGCGCGGAGCGCCCTTGGCGCACCGGCTGGCAGCCCTGATCGCGGACGCCGAGGGGGTGGAGGTGCCCGTCGGTGAGCTCGACATCACGATGTACCGCGACGACCTGCGCCGCCATCCGACCCGGCCCGTGGGGCGCACCCGCGTGCCGGTGTCGTTGGACGGCGCGACCGTCGTCCTGGTGGACGACGTGCTGTACTCGGGCCGGACGATCGCCGCCGCGATGGACGCGCTGAAGGACCTGGGGCGCCCCCGCGCCGTCCGCCTCGCCGTGCTGATCGACCGCGGCCACCACGAGCTCCCCATCCAGGCCGACCATGTCGGCAAGGACCTGCCGACGGCGTCCGACGAGCACGTCCGCGTCCGAATCGCCGAGATCGACGGCAGCGACGCCGTCACGCTGAGCTCCGCGAAGGGGGCCTGATGCGTCACCTGCTGAGCGCCGGCGACCTCTCCCGTGCCGAGGCCCTCTCGCTGCTGGACCTGGCCGAGGAAATGCACGAGGTGCAGCGGCGTCCGATCAAGAAGCTGCCTGCGCTGCGGGGCCGCACCATCATCAACATGTTCTTCGAGGACTCCACGCGGACGCGCACGAGCTTCGAGATCGCGGGCAAGTGGATGAGCGCGGACACGATCAACGTCTCCGCCAAGGGGTCGTCGGTGTCGAAGGGCGAGTCGCTGCGCGACACGATGCTGACGCTGGACGCGATGGGCGTCGACTGCTTTGTCATCCGGCACGCCAGCTCCGGCGCCGTGGCGCAGGCCGCCACGTGGGTGAGGGCCCACGTCGTGAACGCCGGCGACGGCCAGCATGAGCACCCCACCCAGGCCCTGCTCGACGCCTACACGATGCGGCAGCACTTCCGCGCGAAGGGGCTCGGCGACGGGTTCGCGGGCAAGCGGATCGCGATCGTAGGCGACCTGCTGCACAGCCGCGTCGTCCGCTCCAACGTCTTGTTGCAGACGGTGCTGGGCGGCAACGTGACCCTGGTGGCGCCCCCCACCCTGCTGCCGACCGGCGTCGAGAACTGGGACGCCGCCGTCACCTCCGACTTCGACCAGGCCCTGGAGCAGGCCGATGTGGTGATGATGCTGCGCGTGCAGCGCGAGCGGATGGCGTCCGGCTTCTTCCCGAGCGAGCGGGAATACACGGCCGGTTACGGGCTGACCAGCGAGCGGCTGGCCCGGCTGAAGCCGACCGCGGCGATCATGCACCCCGGGCCCATGAACCGCGGCGTGGAGATCAGCTCGCAGGCGGCGGACGCCGCGGCCTCGCGGGTGCTGGACCAGGTGTCGGCCGGTGTCGCCGTCCGGATGAGCGTGTTGTACCACCTGCTGGGTGGGGAGGGAGACCAGTGAGCGCCCACGTCATCAGCGGAGCCCGGCTCGCCGACGGCTCGACGACCGATCTCGCGATCGTCGACGGCCGGTTCGTCGAGGTGGCGGACGCCCCTGCGGACGCCGAGCGCATCGACGCCGACGGGCTGTTGGCCCTGCCCGGCCTGGTCGACCTGCACACCCACCTGCGCGAGCCAGGCCGCGAGGACGCTGAGACGGTCGCCTCCGGCACGCGGGCGGCCGCGCGGGGCGGCTACACCGCGGTGTTCGCGATGCCGAACCTCACCCCTGACACGGACACGGCCGAGGCCGCCCAGTATGTCGCCGAGCTCGGACGCCGCGACGGCACGTGCGAGGTGGTGCCGATCGGCGCCGTCACCAAGGGACGCGCCGGGACGGAGCTGGCCGAGCTGGGGCTCATGGCGCGCCAGGGCGTCCGGGTGTTCTCCGACGACGGCGCCTGCGTGCACGACAGCCTCCTGATGCGCCGCGCCCTCACCTACCTCAAGCCGTTCGACGGGGTCGTGGCCCAACATGCGCAGGACCCGCGGTTGGCGGGGCCGGGCGCGTGCTGCCATGAGTCGGAGATCTCGGGACGCCTCGGTCTGCCGGGCTGGCCGAGCGTCGCCGAGTCGACGGTGATCGCGCGCGACGTGCAGCTCGCCGAGTTCACCGGTGGGCGCTACCACGCCTGCCACATCTCGACCGCGGAGAGCGTCGAGGTGATCCGGTGGGCCAAGGCGCGCGGCATCCACGTCACCGCCGAGGTGACGCCGCACCACCTGCTGCTCGACACGCCGCACGTGGAGACCTACGACACCACGTTCAAGGTCAATCCCCCGCTGCGGACCTCCGAGCACATCGAGGCGCTGCGCGAGGCGCTCGCCGACGGCACGATCGACGTGGTGGGCACCGACCACGCCCCCCACGCGGTGCAGGACAAGGACCACCCCTTCGACGTCGCGCTGCCGGGCATGCTCGGGCTGGAGCAGGCGCTCGCGGTGGTCATGGAGGTCATGGTCGGCTCCGGGCGCATGGACTGGCCGACCCTGGTGGAGCGCATGGCCGTGGCGCCGGCGCGCATCGGACGCCTCGCGCACCAGGGGCGTCCGCTCGCGGTGGGCGAGCCGGCCAACCTGGTGCTGGTGGATCCCGAGCGCCGGGCCATGGTCGACCGGGAGCAGACGGCGTCGCTCTCGCGGAACAACCCCTACCACGGACGCGAGCTGCCCGACCCCGTGGAGCTCACCGTCTGGGCCGGCCGGGTGACATACCGCCGCTGACCCACCGGGTCGCCCCGATCCCCGCTCCCCCCGACCGGCGCGCCCCGCCACGCCGCAACACCGCTGTGCCGCATCTCGCTGCTGAGTCGCGCCTCGCCGCTGTGCCGCGCCTCGCCGCTGTGCCGCGCCACGCTGCTGAGTCGCGCCGCGGCATTTGGACCCGAGGAAATGGCGCCATGGCGCCATTTCCTCGGGTCCAAATGCCCCGGCCCCCCTGTGGCTGCTGGCCAGAGGGGGTCTGCCAGGGTCTGGTTCACCCGAGGGCGCCGTGATGGGGTGGATCCCATGAAGCAACGCACCCTGGGTCAGAACCTCACCGTCTCCGAGATCGGCTACGGCTGCATGAGCCTCACCGGCGCGTACGGCCAGAAGGGCGGGCCGGAGCGGTCGGAATCCATCGCGATGATCCGCCGGGCCGTCGAGCTGGGCGTCACGTTCTTCGACACCGCCGAGGTCTACGGCCCGTTCGCCAACGAGGACATCGTCGGCGAGGCGCTCGAACCCGTCCGCGACAACGTCGTCATCGCCACGAAGTTCGGCTTCGGGTTCGCCGAGAACGGCGTCGAAGCCGGCGGCGTCAACAGCACCCCCGCCAGCATCCGCGCCGCCGTCGACCACTCGCTGCAGCGCCTCCGGACCGACCGCATCGACCTCTACTACCAGCACCGCGTGGACACGACCGTCCCCATCGAGGACGTCGCCGGCACGGTCGCCGAGCTCGTCGAGGCCGGCAAGGTGCTGCACTTCGGCCTGTCCGAGGCCGGCCCGGGCACGATCCGGCGCGCGCATGCCGTGCTCCCGGTGGCCGCCGTGCAGAGCGAGTACTCCATGTGGATGCGTGACCGGGAAGCCGACACGCTGCCCGTCCTCGACGAGCTCGGCATCGGCCTGTTGCCGTTCAGCCCGCTCGGCAAGGGATTCCTCACCGGCACGATCGACGCCACCACGACCTTCGCCGCCGACGACTTCCGCGGCCAGACCCCACGCTTCCAGGGCGAGGCGTTGCAGGCCAACCTCCAACTCGTCGAGGTGCTGAACCGCATCGCGTCCGAAACCGGAGCCACCCCGGCGCAGCTGGCCCTCACGAGGCTGCTCCACCAGCGCCCCGGGATCGTCCCGATCCCCGGCACGAAGACCCGCAGCCGGATGGAGGAGAACATCGGCGCAGCCGACGTCGAACTCACCCCCGAGCAGGTGGACGCCCTCCGCACAGCCGCCGACGCGGTGACGATCGTCGGCGAACGCTACCCCGAGGCGCAGAACAAGATGGTCCAGCTGGAGGCCCCGCTGCCCCGGTGACCCGAGCGGGACGCCGCGGCCTCCGCACACCGCATTTGGACCCGAGGAAATGGCGCCATGGCGCCATTTCCTCGGGTCCAAATGCCATTCCAGGTGGGCGGCCAACCCAGGTGGGCTCACACACCGGGGGTCAGGCCGCGGCGGCCTCCAGCTCCTGGGCCAGGGTCAGGATGGACGAGCGGGCCCCTGCGTCCGCGATGGACAGGTAGTCGCACACCCGGACGACGGCCTCCTCCAGGGTGCCCTCGGCGAGCGACGTCACCTCGTCGCCGCGCGCGTCGTTGACCGGTGCGCCCAGGCCGCGCAGGTGCAGCACCCAGGCGGCGACGGCGCGCTCGGCGCCGATGGGCTCTCCCCCGTCGGCGCGCTCGGCGTTCAGCGCCGGCACGATGCGGATCGGGATCTTCTGCGAGCCGTCGGCCGCGATGCGGGCGAGCGCGTCCTTCATGCGGGGGTTGCCGAAGCGTTCGAGCAGCGCCTCGCGGTAGGCGGCGATCTCCTCGGCGGGCAGGGGCAGGTGCTTGGCGGCGACGTCCCACCAGTCGTTGACCCAGCCGGCAACGGTCGGGTCGCTGATGGCCTCGTACACCGTGGGGCGTCCGACGATCGTCGCGGCGTAGGCCATAAGCGAGTGGGAGCCGTTGAGCAGCCACAGCTTGCGCAGCTCGTGGGGCACGATGTCGTCCACGAACGTGGCGCCGGCCTCGTCCCAGGCCGGGCGGCCGTTCTTGAACTCCCCGGCCAGCACCCATTCGGTGAAGGGCTCGGTGGCCACGGCGGCCGGATCCTCCACCTCGGTGTCGGCCTCGACGGCCTCGCGCACCTCGTCGGTGACACCCGGAGTGATGCGGTCGACCATCGTCGTCACGAACGAGACGTTGGCGTCGACCCACTCCAGCAGCGAGTCGTCCACGAGCCCGGCCAGGTCCCGGACGACCGTCTCGACCATGTGCCCGGAGTCGGGCACGTTGTCGCACGGCACGAAGGTGATGCCGCCGGCGTCCGCCTCGCGGCGTGCCACCAGGCCGGCCACGAACTTGCCGGGCACGGTCGTCACGGACGCCAGGTCCCCACCCTTGAGCGCCTCGACGTCGGCCTTCACGCCGTCGTGGTCGACGTCGAGCCCGCCGCCGCTGGTGCGGACGTAGCCGGCCTCGGTGACCGTGGACGTGATGATCGCGACCTGCGGGTCGCGGAAGTAGGTCAGCAGCTGCTCGACGTCCGGGCCGGGGTGGGTGGCCACGACGGAGCTGATCACCTGGTAGTCGTTGCCCTCGGGGTTCTGCACGACGAGGGTGTAGAGGCCGTCCTGGGCCTCCATGGTCTCGGCCATGGCGTAGCTGCGGCCGGTGAACGCAGCGATGCCCCACGCGTCGGCGTCGGGCGCGTGCTCGGTGTACATGGCGGTGTGGGCGCGGAAGAAGTTGCCCAGGCCGAGGTGGACGATGCGCACGGGTGCAGCGGGGCGGCCATCCTGGCTGCGGGAGAGTCGACGGGACACGACAACGGGCCTTTCTCTCGGGTTCCCTCCCGACTCTAGGGCGTTGGCTTGCCGCGCACCCGCGGGTGCACGCGGTTGCCCTGCACCGGCACCCACAGGCTCGTATGCTGTCACCACCATCCGCGGTGCCGACCCAAGGAGCCCCCGTGTCCCCATCCATCGGGCATCAGCCCACCGACATCGCCGTCGAGACGATCGGCGGCCCGCACCAGCACGTGTCGGACGCCGAGCTGGACGCGTTCGTCGCCCGCCGGTTCGCCGACGTCGACTTCGACGGCAAGAACGTGGTGCTCGTGGTGCCGGACGGGACGCGGAGCTGCCCGCTCCCCCTCGTGGTCGCCAGCGTGCACCGCCATCTGGCTGATCGGGTGGCGTCCCTCACCGCCGTCATCGCGCTCGGCACGCACTCCTACATGTCCCCGGCCGCCATCGACCGGTGGTTCGGCGTGCCGGCCGGGCAGACGATCGACGACGTCTACCCGGGCCTGACGGTGGTGAACCACGAGTTCCACGACCCGAGCCAGATCGTCGAGATCGGCACGCTGAGCGCCGACGAGGTGGCCGAGCTGTCGCAGGGCGCGATGCGTGAGGAGGTCGTCGTCGAGATGAACCGCCGTGTCGTCGAGGCCGACATCAACCTGGTCATCGGCCCGGTGTTCCCGCACGAGGTGGTCGGCATCTCGGGGGGCAACAAGTACTTCATCCCCGGCTGCTCCACCCACGACGCCATCGACCTCTCGCACTGGGTCGGCGCGCTCATCGGCGTCGAGGAGATGATCGGCAAGGCCGGCATCACGCCCGTGCGCGCCATCATCAACGCCGGCTCGGCGATGATCCCCGGCTGGCGCCTGGCGCTGTGCCTGGTGGTGGAGTCCGGGTCGGGTGACCTGGAGTCGGTCAGCTTCGGCACCGCCGAGGACGCCTGGGCCGACGCCGCCGAGATCGCCTCGGAGAGCCACGTCGTCCACGTCGACAAGCCGTTCACCCGCGTGCTGGCCATGATGCCGACGCGCTACGACGACATCTGGACCGCCGCGAAGGGCTGCTACAAGATGCAGCCCGCCATGGCCGACGGCGGCGAGGTCATCATCTACGCCCCCCACGTCACCCAGGTCGCCGAGCAGCACCCCGAGATCCTCGAGGTCGGGTACCACTCCATTGAGTACTTCACCAAGCAGTGGGACAGGTTCTCCCACGTGCCCAAGGGCGTCCTGGCCCACTCCACGCACGTCCGCGGGGCAGGCACCTACGACCCGGAGACGGGTGTCGAGACCAACCGGATCAAGGTGACGCTGTGCACCCAGATCCCCGAAGAGGTGTGCCGCCAGGTCAACCTCGGCCACCTGCCGCTGTCGGCGGTGGACATCGAGGCGTGGAAGGCCGACCCGGACGTCTTCGTCCAGGAGAACGCAGGCGAGGTGCTGTACCGCCTGCGCGGCTGACGCCGCGGGACCGCCTGCGCGGCTGGCGCGGGCCGGCTCAGGCCGGGCCGGTGGACTGGCGCACCATGAGGCGCACCGGCACGGTCACCGGCAGGTTCTCCGGCGGCTTGGTGCCGTTCAACGTTGCCACGATCGTGCGCACGGCGGAGTCGCCGAGCATCGTCAGCGGCGCGGCCACGGTGGTGAGGCCGGGCGTGATGATCGCGGAGGCGAAGATGTTGTCGAAACCGATCACGCTGACCTGCTCGGGCACCCGGATGCCACGCTCCCCCAGGCCGCGGATGAGCCCGATGGCCATGAGGTCGTTGAAGCACACCACGGCCTTGAACCGGCGGGCGGCGACGACCTCGGCGGCGCCGCGTCCGCCCTGCAGCGTGGGCGCGAACGGCCCGATGCGGTGCTCGGTGAACCCCATCTCGGTCGCCGAGTCGCGCACCGCCCGCCACCGGATGCCGTCCGCCCACGACGCCTCGGGCCCGGCGAGGTAGGTGATGGAGCGGTGCCCCAGGCCGATGAGGTGCTCGGCGGCGCGGCGGACGCCGTGGCCCATGTCGGGCACGATGCAGTGCAACCCGGCGACGCGCCGGTTCAGCACCACGACGGGCAGCGTCTTGGCGACCGTGCGCAGTTCGGTGTCCGACAACCGCGACGAGGCGATCACGAGGCCGTCCAGCAGCGGCAGTGAGCGGCGCAGCAGCTCCCGCTCCAGCGACTCCGACTCCTGGGCGTCGTTGAGGGTGACGACGAACCCGGCCTCTGCGGCCGCCGCCTGGCAACCGCGGATGACGCGGAAGTTGAACGGGTTGGTGATGTCGGCCACGGCCACGCCGATCACCTTCGTGGTGCTCTTCGCGCTCGTCCGGCTCACCTCGCGGGAGCGGTAACCGAGATCGTCGGCCACCTTGCGGATCCGTTCGGCAGTCTGCGCGCTGACGCGTCCCGGGCGCGAGAACGCCCGGGACACGGTCGACGGACTGACCCCGGCGACCCGGGCCACGTCGTAGATCGTGGCGTCCGAACCCCCCGCTGCGTCGCTGGCCATGGGGCCGAGCCTATAACAAAGGCCTCCCCACGCTCGGGCGAACGGCGGTTCAGCCGTCGATCTTGAAGACTTCCCGCGCCTGGTCGGCGACCAGGGTGTGGACGACCTCCTCGGCCTCGTCGATCTCCAGCCGGTGCTCGACCACCAGCTCCGCGAGGTGGACTGCGTCCAGGCGCCGCGACATGTCGTGGCGCGCCGGAATGGACAGGAACGCACGCGTGTCGTCGATGAACCCGGAGCTCTTGTAGAACGTGCCGTACTCGGTGACCGCCTTGCGCCAGCGGCGGATCGCGTCGGGGGCGTCGATGAACCACCACGGCACGCCCACGTACACGGAGGGGTAGAACCCGGCCAGCGGGCCGATCTCGCGGCTGTAGACCGTCTCGTCCATGCCGAACAGCACGATTCGGAAGTTCGGGTGGGTGCCGAAGGCGTTGAGCACCGGCTCCAGCGGCTCCACCACGTTGTACGCCATCGGGATGTCGCCACCCACGTCGGCGCCGAACCGCTCGAACGTCGGCTGGTGGTGGTTGCGGTGCACGGCGGCGTGGTAGGTCAGCACCAGGCCGTCCTCGGACGCCATGCGGCACTGCTCGAACATGAAGGCCCGACGCAGCGCCAGGTTCTCCTCGGGAGACGCCTCACCGCGGCGCGCCCGGGCATAGACCGCCTCGGCATCGTCGAGCGGGGCCATGTACATGTCGGTGTGGGCGTGATCGGTCGAGACCGCCCCGTTCTCCTTGAAGAAGGCGCGCCGGTTCTCCATCGCGGCGACCCAGCCGGCGAACGTGCCCGTGTCCTCTCCCGTGGCGGCGGCGAGGGCGTCCATCAGGTCTCCCCAGCCCTCGCGGCCGGGCTCGAGGTACTTGTCCGGTCGGAAGGTGGGGCGGACCTCGCGCGTGAACGACGCGTCGTCGCGGATCTTCGCGTGGTGGGAGAGGTCGTCCAGCGGGTCGTCGGTGGTCGCGATAAACGTGATGTTGAAGGTGTCCATCAGCGCCCGGGGGCGGAACGCGTCCGTCGCGAGCTTGGCGGAGATGGCGTCGTAGATCTGGTCGGCCGTCTCGGCGGACGGCCGCACGTCGACGCCGAAGATGTCGACGAGCTCCGACTCCATCCAGAACTTCATCGGCGTGCCGCGGTACAGGTGCCAGTGCTCGCAGAAGATCCGCCACGCGTTGCGCGCCTGCTCGGCGGTGAAGCCGTCGCGGCCCGGCGGGACGCCGAGGTCGGCGAGGTCGACACCCTGGCCGTGCATGATCCGGTTGACGTAGTGGTCGGGGCTCAGCAGCAGGCTGGTCGGGTCCGAGAAGGGGACGTCGTCGGCGATCCACACGGGCGGGACGTGCCCGTGCGGGGAGACGATCGGGAGGTCCTTCACCTGGTCGTACAAGCGCCGGGCGACCGCGCGGGTCTGCGGCTCGGCGGGGAACAGGCGGTCCGGGTTCAGGGTCAACGGCGCTGTCATGGGCCCATTCTTACCCCGCCCCGGCGCGTTGCGCAGGGGTTGGCAGGGGTTGGCAGGGCTTGGCGCGCGTCGCCGTGGCAGGGAAGGAAGCCGTGCAAGGGAAGGAAATCGCGTGCCCGCGGGCCACACGGGTGCGGCAAGATGGGCGGGGTACACCAACGAAGGGATCACCACCACCATGAGCGAGAAGACCTCAAGCGCGCAGATCGGCGTGGTCGGCATGGCCGTCATGGGCTCCAACCTGGCCCGCAACTTCGCCAACCACGGGTATCGCACGGCCATCTTCAACCGCACCTGGGCCAAGACGGAGGCCGTGCTGACGGCCCACCCGGAGGGCCACTTCATCGCGTCGCAGACCGTCGAGGAGTTCGTGGACTCACTGGAGAAGCCGCGCCGCATCATCATCATGGTCAAGGCCGGCGCCGGCACCGACGCCACCATCGACACCCTCATCCCCCTGCTCGAGCCCGGCGACATCGTCGTCGACGGCGGCAACGCGTTCTTCCAGGACACCCGCCGGCGCGAGGAGAAGCTGCGCGCCCACGACCTGCACTTCGTCGGCGCGGGCATCTCCGGCGGCGAGACGGGCGCGCTCGAGGGTCCCTCGATCATGCCGGGCGGCTCGGAGCACAGCTACACCTACGTCGGGTCGATGCTCGAGGACATCTCGGCCAAGGTGCCCGGCCCGAACGGTGACGAGCCCTGCTGCACCTACATCGGCACCGACGGCGCGGGACACTTCGTGAAGATGGTCCACAACGGCATCGAGTACGCCGACATGCAGTTCATCGGTGAGGCCTACGACCTGCTCGCGGGCGCCGGCCTGTCGGCCGCCGAAGCCGCCGACGTCTTTGCCGAGTGGAACACCGGCGACCTCGACAGCTTCCTCATCGAGATCACCTCGGAGGTCCTCCGCCAGACCGACGCCCGCACCGGCAAGCCACTGGTCGACGTCATCGTCGACGCGGCCGGCATGAAGGGCACCGGCACGTGGACCGTCCAGGAGTCGCTGACCCTCGGCGTCCCGGCCGCCTCCATCGCCGAGGCCGTGTTCGCGCGGGCGGCGTCCAGCTCGCCCGAGCTGCGCAAGGCCGCCCGTGCCGCGTTGGAGGGCCCGGACGGCACCGTGACCGTCGAGGACCGGGCCGCGTTCGTCGAGGACGTCCGCCAGGCGCTGTGGTGCGCGAAGGTCATCGCCTACGCCCAGGGCCTGCACCTCATCAAGGTGGCCGCGGTGGAGTACGGCTGGGACATCGACGTGGCCGCGTGCGCCCGCATCTGGCGCGCCGGCTGCATCATCCGCGCCAAGCTGCTCGACCGCATCAGCAACGAGTACGCGGCCAACGACCTCGAGACGCTGCTGGAGGCCCCCTCCATCAAGGCCATGCTCGCCGAGGCCAACCCGTCCTGGCGGCGCGTGGTGGCGCGGGCCACCGAGGCCGGCGTGCCGATCCCGGGCTTCAGCTCGGCGTTGTCGTACTACGACCTCGTCCGGGCCGAGCGGACGAACGCCGCGCTCACCCAGGGGCTGCGCGACTTCTTCGGCTCCCACACCTACCGCCGCATCGACACCGAGGGCACGTTCCACACGGTGTGGAGCGGCGACCGCTCCGAGGTGGAGGCCGTCGACACACACTGAGCCGGGTGAAATGCGCCGAGCGGCGGCCACCGCCGCTCGGCGTCACTAGGATGACGGGGACAGCGGACGCCCGGTCCGCCCGTGAGGAGGACGCATGGACAGCAACCAGCCGACCGAATCGACCGAGCCGCAGGACCCGACCCCGGTCGAGGAGCTCAACGACGAAGGCGTCGGCGGCACCATGGGTGCCGACAACACCTTCGAGCCAGAAGAGGACGAGGACGCCCCCGTCGAGCCCAGCTGAGCGCGTCTCCAGCTGAGGACGGCGGGGACGCGACTCCCCCACCGACACGAGGGCGCCCCGGACCAGACGGTCCGGGGCGCCCTCGTTGCTGCGGGGACAGGCATCACCACCGGGTCAGCGCGGCGATCCCCCCGGCCCGGGCCAGCTCCTCGTCCTCGACCACGGTGACGGACGCCCCCGTCTCGGCCGCCTGCTCCAGCACGCGCTCGACGAGGAGGTCCTCATCAACGCCCTTCAGGAACGACGCGGCCTCGGCACCCACGTCGCCGGCGCCCAGCGTCAGGTCAGGCGTGATCGCGAGCCGGTCGACGCGGTGCTCAGCCAGAGCGCGGAGCACGGCGTCGGCACCGGACACGCCGTTGCCGTCGGTCATGGCGGCCGCGGCGAGGGCGTCGGCGGCGACCTTGGCGCCCCGAGTGCGGGCGACCTCGGCGAGGTCATCGGCGAGCCGCTCCCCCACGGACGCGGCGTCTTCGCCGGTGATCTGGGCCTCGATCGTCTTCACGACGCGGTCGGCGACATCGGCCGGCAGCGCCTCGACGAAGGGGGTGAGGCTCCCCGGCGCGTGCGCGATGACGATGGACTCGGCCTCCAGGTCGGGCAGCGCCTGCGCGAGCTGGGCGGCGGCGTCCGCCAGGAAACGGCGGGAGTGCTCGTCGGAGCGGGCCTCGACCTGCTGCTCGTGGGTGCGCAGCCGGGGCAGGTGGCCGCCCTCGCTGCCGCCGCGGGCAGAACGCCACGCGTCGAGGTCGGACTCCACGCCGGTCTCGGTGCCGTCGACGATGCGGCCGTCCCACCAGCGCAGCACGCTCATCTCGTCGTTGTCGATCAGCACGACGGCCACGGGGCGGCCGCGGTCGAGCAGTTCGACGAGCGGCGCGATGTAGGGGTGCGCGTCCCAGCGGGCCTGGGAGGCCTCGAGGGAGAGCTGCGAGGTGACGCGGTGGGAGTAGCTGCCATCGACGGTGCGGAACAGCGCCAGCGAGCGGCCGCGCTGCGCGGGCGTCAGCTCGCGGATCTCGGCCTCGATCTCGTCGGACACATCGCGCCAGGCGAGCACCGTGTCGCGGTCACCCTCGGCCTCGATGGCCTCGCCGACCTCGCGCAGACCGTTGCGCAGTTCGACGAGCCAGGCGGGAGTGTCGGAGTTGTTCTCCGGCTTGCGGGGGTCGGTGTCCAGGTAGAGCGACACCACGGGGCTGTCGGGGCGCGCCGTCGTCAGCTCGGTGAGCGTGTCCGGGTGCGGGTACGCGGGCATGGATCTCCTTGGTCGGCGTGAACAAAACGTTCAACCACCCTAGCCAACCGGATCAATGCCCGGGGTCGGCCAGCGCGGCGTACGCCACCTCCAGCAGCGGTTCGGGCGGGCACTCCCGGCCCGTCATGAGCCGGATCTGCTCCACCGCCTGCCCCACCAGCAGATCGATGCCCGAGAGCTGGATCACCCCGGCGGCCCGCGCGGCGCGGTCGAGCTCGGTCGGGTAGTGGTTGTACGTGGCGTCGAAACAGGCGGACGCCCCCGCCGCCAGCCCGGCGGCCACCTCGGGTGCCAGCGGTGCCGAGACGGTCGACACCACCAGGTCGGCCCGCCCGTCGGGCACGGTGCCCCACGTCCCGAGAAAGAGGCGGACGCCGAGGGCGTCTGCCAGCCCCCCGAGGCTCGCCGCGGCCCGCTCGGGCGACCGCACCAGGGCCACCACCTCGCGCACCCCCAGCTGCGCCAGGGCGAACAGTGCCGAGCGGGCGGTGGCACCGTTGCCGAGCAACCACGCCGTCCCCACCCGCGTCACCCCGGCGCGGGCGAGCGCGCCGATGAGCCCGGTGACATCGGTGTTCTCCACCCGGGCGTCGGCGAACAGGAACGTGTTGGCCGCCTCCAGCAACCGCGCGGTGGGCGACGGCGTCCCGAGGGTGAGCAGGACGCGCTTGAGCGGCATGGTGCACGACAGGCCGACCCACTCCGGGCCACAGCCCTCGATGAAGGTGCCCAGATCGGTCTCGCCGACCTCGTGGCGCCCGTAGTCCCACTCCCCCGCGATGCCCAGCACCTCGTAGGCGCGGCGGTGGATCAGCGGGCTGAGCGAGTGCGCGACCGGCTGGCCCAGCACGGCGCAACGGCGCACGCCAGCGGGTTGGGGCGAGACGCCGCCGCTCACGGCCTGCCCCCGGCCCGCGTGCTCGGCACCGCCGGCCACCGCGCGGCGGCGGCGTGCAGGGGCTCGGGCAGGGGGGTGGGCTGGCCGTGGGCGTCCCCGTGCACGACGACCGAGACGGCGCGGGCCGCCACGTCCCCGGTGACCGGGTCGACGATCTGGGCGGCGAGGGTGGACGACGTCCGCCCCAGCGCGCCGATCGCCGTCCGCACCACATACGGTTCGCGGCGGAAGACCATCTGGCGGGTGTGCGTCAGGTCTTGGCGCGCCACCAGCCAGGTGCGTTCGGGGGTCTCACCCGTGCCGGTGCGGATCGGGGCGTCCAGCAGTGCGCCGTACAGCGCGACGCGCGCCTCGGCGACGTAGTCGAAGTACAGGGTGTTGTTGACGTGGCCATACCGGTCGATGTCCGACCAGCGCACCGCCACCGGGTGCTCGTGGGCCGCGCCACCGACGTGCCAGCCGCCGACGTCACGCAGCGGCTCCAGCGGCACGGCCTGCTCGGCGAACCAGGCCCGCTCGGCGGGCGCCAGGCGCGTGGGGCGTCCGGACGCGAAGTCGAACAGGCACAGGGTGGTGCGGGCCCTGACGGCGAGCAACCCACCCTCGTGCAGCGTGTACGCGATCGTGAACCGGGACGCCCCCACCTCACCCACCGCCACCTCGGCCGTCAGCGGGCCGACGCCGAACCCCAGCGGGGCGAGGTACTCCACCTGCTGGCCGACCACCACGATGCCGTTGCCGAGCAGGTGCGCGTTCGGGCTGTCGCTCAGGTAGGCGACGCGCGCCTCCTGCAGGTAGTCGAGAACGGCCGCGTTGTTGACGTGACCCTGCGCATCCAGGTCGACCCACCGCTGCGCCACGGTGGTGCGGTACGCGTTCAGTCGTCGTCCTCGGCGTCGTAGAGCGAGTCGACCAGCCCGGCATAGGTGTCGGCGATGTTCTTGCGGCGCAGCTTCATGTTGGCGGTGAGCCCGCCCTCCTCCACGGTGATCTCGTGATCGAGCACCGCGAAGCGCTTGACGGTCTCCCAGCGCTCCAGCTTGGCGTTGGCCTTCTCGAGGTCCCGCTCGAGCGACGCACGCATCTCGGGGTGCTGCGTGATGGCCGCGTAGTCGAGGTCGGTGTGCCCATGGCGCGAGGCCCAGTTCTCGGCGGCCGCCGGGTCCAGCGCGATGAGCGCCGAGACGTATTTGCGGCCGTCCCCCACCGCCACCACCTGTGAGGCGTAGGGGATGTTGGCCAGCAGCGCCCCCTCCACCTTCTGCGGCGCCACGTACTTGCCGCCGGAGGTCTTCATCAACTCCTTCTTGCGGTCGGTGATCCGCAGCTGGCCGCCCTCGTCCAGCTCGCCGATGTCGCCGGTGTGGAACCACCCGTCCACCAGCACCTCGGCGGTCCGCTCCGGATCCTTGTGGTAGCCGCGCATCACGCCGGGGCCCCGGACGAGCACCTCGCCGTCGTCGGCGATGCGGAACTCGCTGCCGGGCAGCGCGCGTCCGACGGTGCCGAAGTGCGGGTCGGTGGGCAGATCGACCGACGCGACCGCCGACGTCTCGGTGGAGCCGTACCCCTCCGCGATCACGATGCCGGCGGCGTAGAACCACTGCTGCACCTGGGAGCTGAGCTTGGCCGAGCCGGAGATGAAGAAGTCGAGATTGCCGCCCATCCGGTCGTGCAGCTTGCTGAACACGAGGCGGTGCGCCACGGCCCGCTGCACCGCCAGCGCCTTCGGCAGCGGACGCCCCTGCAGCCGGTAGGGCACCGTCTTGTGCCCCACACCGAACGCCCAGGCGGCGATGCGCTTCTTGACGCCGTGGGCGGAGTTGGCCTTGACGGCGTTGCGGACCTTCTCGAAGATGCGCGGGGCGCCGCACATGATGTCGGGGTGGGTGGCGCCCAGCCCGGGCACGATCTGGTCGAGGCGTCCGTCGACGGCGGTCGCGAAGCCGATGCGGAGCTGGATCATGAGCACGGCCTTGCCGAACACGTGGGACAGCGGCAGCCAGAAGTACTGCACCATGTCGGCGCGGATGATGTCGAGGGCCTCGATGCCGACGCCCTCGTAGGTCCAGTTGCTGTGGGTCAGCTCGACGCCCTTCGGCAGGCCCGTCGTGCCCGAGGTGTAGATGAGGGTGGCGAGGCCGTCGGCGGAGGTGGCGGCGACGGCATCGTCCATCGCGGAGGGGTGCTCGGTGAGGTGCTCGCGGCCGCGGGCGCGCAGGTCGTCCAGCGACAGGGCGTCACCGTCCTCGGCGGCATCGAACAGCACGACCCCGGCGAACTGGTCGAGCCCGACGGCGGAGCGCAGCTTGGCCAGCTGGTCGGCGTTCTCGCCGACGAAGATCCGCGACTCCGAATGGGTGATGATGTGGGTGAAGTCCTCACCATGGATGTTCGGGTACACGGTGGTGGTCGCCCCGCCGGCGCAGTTGACCGCCAGATCCATCAGCACCCACTCGATGCGGGTGTTGGACGCGATGGCCACCCGGTCCTCCACCTGCAGGCCCAGGGCGAGGAGCCCCGCCCCGATCTCCCACACGGCGTCGCGGGTCTGCTCCCAGGTCAGCGAAACCCAGCCCCCGGCCCCGTCGGGGTGCCGGAACGCCTCGCTGCGGGGCGTGGCCGCCACCCGCTCGAGAAACATCGCGCCCACCGTCGGCGGACGCTCATCGAGCAGTTGCTGGATGTTCGTCATCGAATCCCTCTCCTCCATGCGCCCCCGGGCCACACTTTCGGGCCAGTGTAGGGGCAGACCGACGATTGAACGCTCAAAGGGTGGCTAGAATGCTGGGCATGTCGGCCGCCCCGCAACCCCGTTGGCTCAGCGCGGAACAGCAGGCCGTCTGGCGCGTCTACCTCGACGGCGTCGCCCGCATCCAGGACGCCCTCGACGCCGACCTGCGCTCCCACGGGCTCGACCTGGCGGAGTACGAGATCCTCGTGCGGTTGTCGGAGTCCGACGACCGCTCCATGCGGATGTCCGATCTCGCGGAGGCCACCCGCCAGTCCCGGTCGCGGCTCACCCACACGGTGACGCGGCTGGAACGCAACGGCCATGTCACGCGCGCCCCCGCCCCGGACGACCGCCGCGGCGTCATGGCCTCTCTCACCGACGCCGGCTACGCGCTGCTCGAACGGGCGGCGCCGCACCACGTGGCCGCGGTGCGCGCCGTGCTCGTCGATGTGGCGGACCCGGCCGACTTCGCCGCGCTGGGGCGCGTCATGGGGGCCGTGATGGCGACCCCTCCGGCGGGGGCCGGCTCCTGAGCAAGGCACCCACGAGCCGGGCCGACGTGACAGACTCACTGGGTGTGACGACCCCCGATGCGACCTGGGACGACTTCGCTGACCGCCTCGCGCGGCGCGGGGCGGCGCCGGCCGACGCGTCCACGCTCACCCGCGCCCTGTATTCCACCGACGCGTCGCTGTACCGCGTCGTGCCCCGCGGCGTGGCACGGCCTCGCGACCGCGTCGAGCTCGAGAACGTGGTGGACGCCGCGCGCGCGGCCCGGGTGCCGCTGACGACGCGCGGTGCGGGCACCTCGTGCGCCGGCAACGCCGTCGGCCCCGGCGTGGTGGTCGACGTGGCGCGTCATCTGCGCACCATCCACGCCATCGACCCGGTGGCCCGCACCGCCGTCGTCGACCCGGGCGTGGTGCAGGACGTGCTCTCGCGTGCCGCGCGGGTGCACGGCCTGCGGTTCGGCCCCGATCCGTCCACGTTCAGCCGTTGCACGATCGGCGGCATGATCGGCAACAACGCCTGCGGCCCTCGGGCGCTGGGGTACGGCCGGTCGAGCGACAACGTCGTGGCCCTCGACGTGGTGACCGGCACCGGGGAGCGGCTGACGCTGGACTCGCGGGCCGACCTGCGGGACTCCGACTCGCCGACGCTGCAGGCGCTGCATGCGCTGGTGATGGCCAACCTGGGCGTGATCCGGACGCAGTTCGGCACGTTCTACCGGCAGGTCTCGGGCTACGGGTTGGAGTGGCTGCTGCCGGAGAATGGTTTCGACGTCGCCAAGTTCCTGGCCGGCAGCGAGGGAACGCTGGCCGTCATCACGCGCGCCACCGTGCGGCTGGTGGCCGATGCTCCCTTCACCACGATGCTCGCGCTCGGCTACCCCACGATGCCGGACGCGGCCGACGCCATGCCGGCGATCCTGCCGTTCCGACCCACCGCGGTGGAGGGCATGGACCGCCGCATCGTCGACGTCGTCTCGCGAACTCTCGGCGTGGACGCCGTCCCCCGGCTGCCCGACGGGGACGGGTGGATCTTCGTGGAACTCGTGGGCGACGACCCGGCCGAGGTGGCCGAACGCGCCGCCGGGCTGCTCGCGGCGTCCGGTTGCCTCGACGGCGAGGTGGTGGACGACCTCGTGGTGGCGGCGGCGCTGTGGAAGATCCGCGCCGACGGTGCCGGACTCGCCGGGGTGTCCCTCGACCGCCCCGCACACGCCGGGTGGGAGGACGCGGCCGTGCCGCCGGCGCGGCTCGGGGCCTACCTGCGCGACTTCGACGCGTTGCTCGCGCGTCACGGGTTGCAGGGGCTCCCCTACGGCCATTTCGGGGACGGTTGCGTGCACTGCCGCATCGACTTCCCCCTGACCCAGACCGACGACGGCCCGGCCGCCTACCGGGCGTTCGTGGAGGAGGCCGCCGATCTCGCGGCCTCGTACGGCGGGTCGATGTCGGGCGAACACGGCGATGGCCGTGCCCGCTCGGAGCTGTTGCCGCGCATGTACTCCCCCGAGGCGCTGGCACTGTTCGCGGCCGTGAAACGGATCTTCGACCCCGACAACCTGCTCAACCCGGGCGTCCTCGTCGATCCGGCTCCGCTGGACGCCGACCTGCGGGCCCCCGCCGTGCGGCGCACGCCCCTGTTCACCACCCACCGGGGTTTCGTCGACGACGTGCACCGGTGCACCGGCGTCGGCAAGTGCGTCGCGAGCACGCCCACCGGCGTCATGTGCCCGAGCTGGCAGGCGACGCGGGACGAGAAGGACTCCACCCGCGGGCGCGCCCGCATCCTGCAGGAGATGGTGAACGGATCGCTCGTCACGGGCGGGTGGCGCGCCGCCGAGGTGCACGAGGCGCTCGACCTCTGTCTCTCCTGCAAGGGGTGCGCCCGCGACTGCCCGACGGGCACCGACATGGCGGCGTACAAGTCGACCGTGCTGCACGAGGCCTACCGCGGCCGACTGCGGCCCCGGGATCACTACTCCATGGGGTGGCTGCCGCTGTGGGGGCGGCTGGCCACGTCTGTTCCGCTGCTGCCGCGGCTGGCGAATCTGGCGATGCAGACGCCGGGGTTGGCGTCCGTGGTGAAGGCGGTGGCAGGGGTCGACCAGCGCCGGGGCATGCCGCGCTTCGCGGCGCACTCCAATCGCGAGACGGTGCGCCGAGCCGTCGGGGACGCACCGGTGGGGACGCGGGGCGAGGTCGTCTTGTGGGTCGACTCGTTCAACGATGCGTTTGCGAGCGACACCGTCGCCGCCACCGCCGCCGTGCTGGTCTCGGCCGGGTGGGCGCCGCGCCTGCTGGAGCGCACGGCGTGCTGTGGGCTGACCTGGATCACCACCGGACAGCTGGACGCCGCCGCCCGGGAGCTGCGCCGGGCGACCGACGTGCTCCACCCGTTCGTGGCCCGGGGCGTCCCGATCGTCGGAACCGAACCGAGCTGCCTGGCCGTGTGGCGCTCCGACGCCGTCGAGCTGGTGGACGACCCCCGGGTCGCCGAGGTGGCGGCCGCGACCCACACGCTCGCCGAGCTGTTGGCGAGCGTCGAGGACCACCCGCTGCCCGACCTGAGCGGCCACACGATCGTCGCTCAGCCGCACTGCCACGAGGCCTCGGTCATGGGCTGGGCGGCCGAGGCTGCCCTGCTGGAGCGGACCGGTGCGGAGATCGTCCGCGTCAAGGGCTGCTGCGGGCTGGCCGGCAACCACGGCATGGTGGCGGGCCACTATGACTTCAGCCGCGCGGTGTTCAACACCCAGCTCGGGCCGGCCCTCGCCGCGGCCGGGCCGGACGCCATCATCCTCGCCGACGGGTTCAGCTGCCGCACGCAGTTGGCGGATCTCGAGGGGCGCACCGCGCTCACCCTGGCCGAGCTGTTGGTGGCCCATCCGGCGGTGGAGCGCGTCTGAGCCCGCCCACGGTGACGACCCGGCCGGCGCCCGGCCGGTCACGCCGTATACTGGACGCCGATCCCGCCCGCACCCGACAGGATGGTCCATGCCCGAATTCGTGTTCACCATGCACAACGTCCGCAAGACGGCTGGTGAGAAGCTCATCCTCGACAACGTGACGCTGTCGTTCTACGAGGGCGCCAAGATCGGCGTCGTCGGCCCCAACGGCGCCGGCAAGTCGACCCTGCTCAAGGTCATGGCCGGCCTGGAGAAGGCCAACAACGGCGAGGCCAACCTGAAGAAGGGCGCCACCGTCGGCATGCTCCAGCAGGAGCCGCCGCTGACCGAGGACAAGACGGTGCTCGAGAACATCGAGGAGGCCGTCGCCGAGACGAAGGCCAAGCTCGACCGCTTCAACGCGATCGGCATGGAGATGGCCGAGCCGGATGCCGACTTCGACGCCCTCATGGCGGAGATGGGCGAGCTGCAGACCGAGCTCGACCACCGCAACGCGTGGGACCTCGACTCCCAGCTCTCCCAGGCGATGGACGCCCTCCAGTGCCCGCCCGGCGACTCCCCCGTCACGCATCTCTCGGGGGGTGAGCGCCGCCGCGTCGCGCTGGCGAAGCTCCTGCTCGAGCAGCCCGACCTGCTGCTGCTCGACGAGCCCACCAACCACCTGGACGCCGAGTCCGTCGCGTGGCTGGAGGGCCACCTCAAGTCCTACCCCGGCGCCGTGCTCGCCGTGACGCACGACCGCTACTTCCTCGACAACGTGGCCCAGTGGATCTGCGAGATCGACCGCGGCCGGCTGCACCCGTACGAGGGCAACTACTCCACCTACCTCGACACCAAGCGCCAGCGCCTGTCGATCGAGGGCAAGAAGGACGCCAAGCGCGCCAAGATCCTGGAGCGTGAGCTGGAGTGGGTGCGCGCCAACCCCAAGGCGCGCCAGGCCAAGAACCGGGCGCGTCTGGCCCGCTATGAGGAGTTGGCGGCCGAGGCCGAGCGCAACCGCAGCGTCGACCTCGCCGAGATCAACATCCCGCCCGGCCCCCGCCTGGGCGCGGACGTACTGCACGCCACCGATCTCACGAAGGGCTTCGGCGACCGGGTGTTGATCGACGACCTGAGCTTCACGCTGCCGCGCGCCGGCATCGTCGGAGTCATCGGCCCCAACGGCGTCGGCAAGACGACGCTGTTCAAGATGATCGTCGGCGAGGAGCAGCCGGACTCCGGCGAGCTGAAGGTCGGCCAGACGGTCAGCTTCAGCTACGTGGACCAGGGCCGTGGCGGCATCGACCCCAAGAAGAACGTCTGGGAGGTCGTCTCCGACGGGCTCGACCACATCAAGGTCGCCAACTTCGAGATGCCGTCGCGCGCCTACGTGGCCTCGTTCGGCTTCAAGGGCCCCGACCAGCAGAAGCTGGCCGGCGTGCTCTCCGGTGGTGAACGGAACCGCCTGAACCTCGCGCTCACCCTCAAGCAGGGCGGCAACGTATTGCTGCTCGACGAGCCGACCAACGACCTCGACGTCGAGACTCTCCAGAGCCTCGAGGATGCCCTCCTCGAGTTCCCGGGCTGCGCCGTGGTCATCTCCCACGACCGGTGGTTCCTCGACCGGGTGGCCACCCACATCCTCGCGTGGGAGGGTGCGGACGAGGACGAGGCGTCCTGGTTCTGGTTCGAGGGCAACTTCGCCGACTACGAGGCCAACAAGGTCGAGCGGCTCGGCGCCGAGGCGGCCCGTCCGCACGCCAGCAAGCACCGCCGGCTCACCCGCGGCTGAGCGGGCCGGACACCCCAACTCACCTGAGCCGTGAGGGCCACCTCCCACCCAGGAGGTGGCCCTCGCCACGTCCCCGGGACGCCCGCTCAGGCAGCCCGCGCCGCGCGGTCACCGGCGTCCGGAGCGTCGTCCGCGTCAAGGATGACCCCGTCGGCGTCCACGGCCTGGCCGCCGTCGGCGTCCCGCGCCGCGGGGGGCTCCCCGGGGGCGTCCAGAGCCGCCTGCCGGACGGCGGACTGCTCGTCGGCGCGCTGCTCGGCCTCATAGTCGCTCTCGAACTGCGGCTCGTCGGCCACCGGCCGCGGCTGCATCTTGGTGAACTGCGTGGTGCCGAGTCGCAGGTCGTGCGCCACCCACTGCGCCTCGATCTCGAAGTCCTGCCGCGGCGCCCCGTCGCGCGTCTGCCAGCGCTGCGTCGTCAGCCGGCCGCCCACGACGACGGGCTGGCCCGAGCGCACGCTCTCCCGGACGTGCTCGGCCAGGCGCCGCCAGCAGGTCACCCGGTACCAGGTGGTCTCCCCGTCGGACCACTCCCCGTCGCGCCGCACGCGCGGGGTGTGGGCCAGGCTGAACACGGCGCGTCCGCCGCTGGGGCCGACCTCCCGCCACTCGAGCGTGGTTCCGACGTTGCCGGCCACGGTGACCTGAGCCTCCATGATGTTCCTCCCCTTCTCCTGGGGCAGCCCCAACGGCGCCTCCACCCGTCACATTCGGCCGCACACCACCGAATCCGTCGTCCGACACGAAAACTGTGGACAACGTGACCCTGCGCACCGTCGTCATCCCCAGGCGCTACAGTCCCGACCACACGCGACGAAGGGTTTGACCGATGAGCACAGGACCCCTGCCCGGCGGCCACCTCAAGAGCCTCGACCCCCACCTGGGCGATGAGATCGACCAGCAGTCACCCGGCGAACGCCAGGAGGCGTTCAGCCCCCAGACCATCCGCATCCGGTGGCTCGGCTTCGCGGCAGGCCTGCTGGGTGCCCTCGCCGTCTATCTCGCGATGCCCGGCGACGTGCCCCACACCGCCCGGCTGACGGCGGCGACGGCCGTCCTCATGGGCGCGTGGTGGATGACCGAGGCCATCCCCATTCCGGCCACGGCGCTCGTGCCCCTCGTGGTCTTCCCGACCCTGGGCGAGACCGCCATCGACACCGTCGGCGCGAGCTACGGCAACAACATCATCTTCCTGTTCATGGGTGGCTTCCTGATCGCCCTGGCCATGCAGCGGTGGAACCTCCACCGCCGCATCGCCCTCGTCACCGTGCGCGCCATGGGCACCAACACCTCGATGGTGGTGCTGGGCTTCATGCTCGCCACCGGATTCCTGTCCATGTGGGTGTCCAACACGGCCACGGCGGTCATGATGATCCCGATCGGGGTGTCGGTGCTCATGCTGGTGGCCAACCTCGGCACCGGGGACGCCCACGCCGAGTCCGACGAGGTCAAGGCCGCCGTCATCGAATCCGACTTCGGCACCGCCCTGATGCTCGGCATCGCCTATGCGGCGTCCATCGGCTCGCTGGCGACGCTCATCGGCACGCCGCCCAACACCCTGCTGGCCGGCTACCTGCGCGCCAACCACGGCATCGACATCGGTTTCGGCCAATGGATGCTCGTCGGGACGCCGCTGGCGGTGATCTTCCTGCTCTTCTGTTGGTTCCTGCTCACCAAGGTGCTCTTCCGGCCGGAGATCGCGGAGATCCCGGGCGGCCGGGAGCTCATGGCCGCGGAGATCCGCAAGCTCGGCCCCATGTCGCAGGGCGAGCTGCGCGTCGGCGTCATCTTCGTGCTCGCGGCGGTCGCCTGGGTGGCGGTGCCGCTCATCTGGCCGACGGCGGCCGACCGTCCGATCGGGGACGCGGGCATCGCGATGCTCGCCGGCCTGCTGCTGTTCACCCTGCCGGCCGGGGCGCACCGCGGCGTCCGCCTGCTCAACTGGCGCACCGCGGAGAAGCTGCCCTGGGGCGTCCTGCTGCTGTTCGGCGGCGGGCTCGCGCTGTCGAGCGAGTTCGGCTCCTCGGGTCTCACCGACTGGATCGGCGAGGTCACCCGGGGTGTCGGCGGCCTGCCGGTGGTGCTGATCGTCGCGATCCTCACCGCGGGCATCCTGTTCCTGACCGAGCTGACGTCCAACACGGCCACGGCCGCCACGTTCCTGCCGGTGGCCGGCGGCGTGGCCCTTGGCATCAACGTGGACCCCATGCTGCTGTGCATCCCGGTCGCGCTCGCTGCCACCTGCGCGTTCATGCTGCCGGTCGCCACCCCGCCGAACGCCATCGCGTTCGGCTCGGGCTACGTGACCATCGGGCAGATGATCAAGGGCGGCCTGTGGCTCAACATCGCCGGCATCTTTCTCATCACCGCCACGGTGATGACGCTGGCGGTGTGGGTGTTCGGCATCGTCTACTGACGCGCGCGGCGCACCGCCGCGCGGGCGGACGCCAACCGCTCCAACTCGGCGCGGACGGGCGCCACCACCTCCGTCGCCGTCACCTCACCGATGGCGTCGGTGAGCAGGCGGCGGGCGGTCCGTGCCTTCACGCGGGCCCCCACCTCGACGAAGACGCGGCTCAACAGCGCCAGCACGATGCCGCCGACGATGCCGCCGCCGAACAACAGCGTTGGCACCGGCCAGCCCTGCCACGTCACCTCCGGCAGCACGAGCGGCACCTGGAACCACAGGAACAGCCAGGGCAGCAGCAACCACACCCCGCCCACGACGAGCGCCGCGAACAGCACCCACTGGAGGATGGTCACGAGCACCCACCAGCCGCGGCCGGAGTCCATGCGCAGGTCGGTGCGCGCCACGGCGGCGTCCAACCGGTCGGCCAGCACGCGCTCGTTGCCGCGCGCGGCCCCACGGATCCGATCGGCCCACCCGCGCGGCACGCCCTCGGTCGTCGTCTCGATCAGGCCGCGCAGCGAGGCGTCCAGCCGCGCCCGCTGCACGGCGTTCGCCTTCGGCAGCGAGGTGCGGCTCACATCGGTCGGGCTGAGTTCGCGGGGCCCCAGCCCCACGCGGAGACGCCGCAGCGGGTCCGGGCGGAAGCGCTGCAGCCAGGTCACCATGGGCCAGCCGGTTGCCATGGTGCCGCGGTGGCGCCACGCGCGGGCCACACCGTCGACCACCTGCGGCACCCCGGCCGCCTCGGCCATGGAGTCGTTGAGGCGGTCGACGTCACGGGTCTCGACGGTGGGCAGGCGGCCCGAGCCCAGCTCGGCCTCCAGCAGCCCGGCGTGCCTGCTGACGTCGGCGGCGAACCGCTTCGCGGTCATGGCCTTCGCGGCCGCCGTCTGCTCGAGCAGGGCGCGCAGATCGGCCATTCCCGCCCCCGTCAGCGCGGAGACGGCCAGCACCTGGGTGGCTTGCAACCCTTCCGAATCAAGAAGGCGCCGCAGGTCGGCCAGCGCGTGCCGCAACTGCTCCGGCGTCAGCCGGTCGGCCTGGTTGAGCACGACGACCATCACGTCGGCGTGGTCGGCCAGCGGCTTCAGATAGCCGTCGTGCAGGGCCCCGTCAGCGTACTTCTGTGGGTCGACGACCCACACGAGCATGTCGACCAGCTCGACGAGCCGGTCCACGGTGAGGCGGTGGGCCATCTCGGTGGAGTCGTGGTCGGGCAGGTCGAGCAACACGACGTTGCGCCAGGGCCCCTCCCCCGTGGCGACGAGGTGGCGCCGGGTGACGCCCAGCCAGTCCAACAGCTCGACCGGCTGCTCGGTGCCCCACGACACCGCCATCGCCTCCGACGTCGTCGGGCGGCGGACGCCGGTCATGGCGAGCTGGGTGCCCGAGAGGGCGTTGAACGTGCTGGACTTGCCCGAGCCGGTCGCTCCGGCCAGCGCCACCACGGTGTGGTCCCCCGCGATCGCGAGCCGCTCCCCGGCCCGCTGGGTCACGGCCAGGGCGGCGTCCACCACGTCGGCCGACGCCCGCCCGCGGCTCAGCTCGGCCGCCTCACCCAGCGCGGTCAGCCGACCGGCGAGCGTGGGGCGTTCAGCCACGGTCCACCTCCACGCGGTACCCCTCGGTGTTCTCGACCACGGGCGCCTCGATGACGGCCCCCTCGTAGGTCGGTGCCTCCAGCGCCGATGCCCCGGCGTGCTCGACCGAGCGACGGGGTGACGCCGTGATGGTCGTCCCCGCCGGCCCGCGGGTGGCGACCAGCCCGTCGACCGCCTCGCGGAGCGCGTCGCCCTGGGTGGCGTCCGCCCCGGTCTCGGCGAGGGCAGCGTGGTAGCGCAGCAACTCGGCCTTGAGGACACCGGCGATGCGGGCGTCCAGCTGCAACTTGGCCCGCTTGGTCAGCTGGCGGACGGCGTCCTCGCCGAACACCGCCTCCAGCAGGCGCTGGGCCAACAGAGCGGTGCCGCCGGCGATGCCCACCTCGGCCCCGGTGAGGCCCGCGGTCTGGCTGAACACCACCACCATCAGCGCGACGCCGATGCCGTTCACGCCCAGCGCGAGATAGCGGGCGGTGGACCGCTTGGACTGGCCCACGTCGGAGACGAGCTCGAGCACGTCGCCCTGCCAGTCACGGATGGCGCGCGACACCGCCCCGGGGAACTCCGCCGAGGGCCGCGCGAGGTCGTGCCGGGTCTGGGCGAGCACCTCGCGACCGGCCGGGTGGGCGTTCCAGGCCGCCTCGGCGCGTTCGGCGGCGGCGGCCCCCTCCTCGAGGACGAGCGCCTCCAACCCCGATTCGACCGCGAGCTTCACCTCGCCGGCCTGCTTCGGCTCCCCCTTGACGGCGGCCACCACCTTGTCGCGGAACCAGCCGATCTTCTGCTCGATGGCACGCATGAACTCGCCGGTGCCGATGAAGTCCTGCCAGCGCGCCAACACCTCGCCCCGGAGCAGGGTGCCGTCGGCGGTCTGGACGCCGATGGTGCGCTCGGCCTCGGTGAAGGACGTGTCGGCGTCGTTGCGCAGCTGCCGCAGTGCCACCATCTGGTCGTCCACGGCGTCGGCGATCTGCGGCGCGCGCACGGTGAGCGAACTGATCGCGCCGTCGAGCGTCTGGAGCACCACGGCCTGCCGCGACGCCTGGTCGGCCGCCAGCGCCGCCAGCCAGCCGCGGATCGGGGAGACGGCCGCGTCGGGCAACAGGCCGTTCTCGTCCACGGACGTCTCCGGCACCGCGAACAGCGGCGACGACGCCAGCCCTCGTTCGGTCATCAACCGCCCCAGGTGGGGCGGCACGTCGGACATCGCCGCGGGGGGAACCCGGTCGAGCACCACGGCGACGGCGGCGGCCCGATCGGCGGCCGAGCGCAGGTACTCCCACGGGACGGCGTCGGCGTAGCGCGCGGCCGAGGTGACGAACAACCACAGGTCCGCCGCGGACAGCAGCTGCGCGGCCAGCGCCCGGTTCTCGTGCACCACCGAATCGATGTCGGGCGCGTCCAGCAGGGCCAGGCCGCGCGGCAGGGTCGGCTCGGCGACGAGCTGCAGGGTCGAAGTGTCGTTGACCTGCTCGAAGGAGCGTCCCAGCCCGGGCAGGATGCGCTCGGAGCGGAAGGAGTCAAGATCGTCGGGGTGGTGCACCAGGACGGGTGAGCGGGTGGTGGGCCGGATGACGCCCGGGCGCGACACGACGCGGCCCACGAGCGAGTTCACCAGGGTCGACTTGCCCGCGCCGGTCGAGCCGCCGATCACGCACAGCAGCGGGGCGTCCAGGGTCGCGAGCCGGGGCAGGACGTAGTCGTCCAGCTGGGTGACCATCGAACGGGCCGAGCCGGCGGCGTCCGACGCGCCCGGCAGGCCCAGCGGAAGCCGAACGTCGGCCAGGGCTCCGCGCAGGTGGGTGAGCGCCTCGGTGAGGGCGGCGATGCTCATGCGCGGTCAGCCTTTCGGTGGCCCCCACCGCGGGTCGACGGGGGAATACTGCGGTGAGCCTACCGGGGCCAACCCGCTGGTCGCAGGCACCTCGTCGGGTGACGCGCCGCGCCAACGGCGGCCGAGCCGGCGCAGCGCCTCGGGGAGCTGGGGCAGCTGCACCTTCTGGACGCGCGGGTCGGTGATCGCAAGCGCCCGCAGCTCGTGGGCCCGGTCGATGAGCTCGCGCTCGCGGGGGCGTCCGCCCTCGTCGACGAGGCCGCGCACCTGGGCGTCGCGCAGGTAGGTCAGCTCGCTCAGCGTGCGCTGCAGCCGGACGGTGGCGAGGAAGACCCGCCAACCGTGGGTGAGCGCGATCAACACCGAGGCCCACCGCGTCCGCTGCCGGGAGAAGGCGCGGACGTCGGACGCGGGCAGCCACCCGAGCGCCACGTAGTCGCCCAACCGGTCGCGGTGGCGGCGCCCCTCGGCGAAGAGCCCACGGACGACGTGGACGACGATGCCGAGCGTCACGAGCCACCCGATGACGGCCATGTACGTGGGGTCCATGCCGGTGCTGGCGAGAAAGTTGAAGACCATGTGCCCGAACGCCGCGAGCAGGAAGCCGACCACCGGCGCGAGGATACGCACCACCTTGCTGCGCGCCCGGAGCCCGATCACGAGGCCGAGCGCGGTGAAGGAGGTGAACAGGGGGTGCCCGAACGCGGTCATGACGCCGCGCAGGAACACCATCTGGGAGAGGGCCTGCTCGGGGTCGCCGGCCTCGATGGTCTGCGAGGCGTACACGATGACGCGGCTGAAGTAGAGGATGTTCTCGGTGTAGGCGAAGCCGGCCGCCGACAGCCCGGCGAGCGCCACGGCCTGCAGCTTGCTCACCACGCGGTACCGCAGCAGGATCGCGATGCCGAACAGGACGGTCGCCTTCGTCGCCTCCTCGGCGAAGGGGGCGCTGAAGACCGCCGAGCGCGCCGCCGACGCCGGGTCGCCGTTGCCCTGCACCGCCATGTGCTCCGCGGCCCACGTGTTGATCACCATGGACGCCGCAGTGGACACGCAGGCACCCCAGCCCAGGGCCAGGTACCACAGTGCCCACCGGGCGGGCCGGAAGCGATCCAGCCACACGAAGAGGACGACCCACACCGCCAGCGTGGGCAGCGCCAGCCGGGCCGACCGCCGGATCGCGGAGAGGTTGATGCCCTGCATCGTGCCGCCCTCGACCTCGGTGGTCGCGGTCGCCGTGGCGTACATCCACCACAGGCACCCGGCAAACAGCAGGGTGGCTGCGAGCAGCACCCAGGTCCACGGTGAACGCAGCACGCGGGTCGGCCACGGGCGATCGACGCCGTCGGGCGCGGGCGGGAGGCCGTTGCGTCGTCGTCCGACCGCCTCGATCACCTCGCTCGCCATGTGCGCAAGGGTAGCCGCCCGCTCCGACAGTGTGCGTGGCGCCCCCGGGAGGATTCGAACCTCCGACCGTCGGATTAGAAGGCCGCTGCTCTGTCCCCTGAGCTACGGGGGCCCGCACGGCGATCCTACCGGGGCGCCTGGCCGGTCGGGCCCGCCGTCACCGGGGGCACAATGGCCCGGTGACCTCCCCCGATCGTCTCTCCACCCGGCAGTGGCGGACGCTGACCGTCTCGGTGTACCTGCCCATGGCGCTGTCGGGCATCGGGCTCGGGGCGGTCACTCCCCTGCTCTCGCTGCGGGCCCTCGAGCTCGGAGCGACGCCGGCCGAGGCGGCGTTCGTGGTGGCGCTGCTCGGCATCGGGGGTCTGCTCGGGGCCCTGCCCGCCGGGGTCGTCGCGGGACGTTTCGGGGAGAAGCGCGCGCTCGTGGGCGGGCTGGTGCTCGACGGCCTGCTCTTCGGCTCGGCGTACGCCGCCCCGGACGTGCGGATGCTGGGCGCGTTGACCCTTGGCGCCGGGCTGGTCTCAGCGCTACTCATCATCGCCCGCCAGGCCTACGTCACCGAGTACGTGCCCTTCGCGCTGCGGGCGCGGGCCCTCTCCACAGTGGGCGGGATGTTCCGGGTGGGTTCATTCGTCGGCCCGCTGGTCGGTGCCGGCATCGTCGCCGGCCTGGGGTTGGCGCCGGCGTTCCTGTTCGCCGGTGCCATGAGCCTGGTCGCGGCGGCCCTGACGGCGGTGGTGCCGGATCTGCACACCGACGGCGCCGCGACGCCCTCGCGCGGCGTGGCCCTCGCGCCGATCCTCCGCGACCACGCCCGCACCTTCGCCACGCTCGGGTTGGGCGCCGCTGCGCTCATGCTCGTCCGCTCGTCGCGCGACGTGCTCATCCCCCTGTGGTGCAACGCCCAGGGGTTGGACGCCGCCGCCACCAGCCTGATCTACGGGCTCGGCGCCGGCATCGACCTGCTGCTGTTCTACGTGGGCGGCTCGCTGATGGACCGGCTCGGACGCCGCGCCGTCGCCGTCCCCGCGATGCTCGTCATGGGCGCCTGCTTCGGCATGCTGCCGCTCACGGCGTCCGCCCTGGCCATCGGCGCCACCAGCGTCGCGCTCGGGCTGGGCAACGGCATCAGCGCGGGCGTCGTCATGACGCTGGGGTCGGACGCCTCACCCGCGCGCGGGCGTCCGCAGTTCCTCGCCGGCTGGCGCCTGACGACCGGCCTGGGCAGCGCGCTGGGGCCGGTGCTGATCTCGGCCATCACGGCCGCGGCCACCCTGGCATGGGCGTCCGTCGCGGTGGGTGCGGTCGGGCTGGTCGGTGCCGCCTGGCTGTGGCACTGGGCCAGCCCCGAGCGGCTTCGCTCAGTCGCCGACCGCGTCGCGCGCCCGTGACACGATGAGCGGGTCGGGGTCGTAGACCACCGAGTTGTCGCGCCCCTCGTAGTCGAACTGGTTGAGGAACGCCCGCATGGCGTTGAGCCGCGCCCGCTTCTTGTCGTTGGAGCGAATCGTGATCCAAGGCGCGTGGTCGGTGTCGGTGCGCTCGAACATCTCCTGCTTGGCGTTCGTGTAGTCCTCCCACTTGTCGAGGGACTCCAGATCCATCGGCGAGAGCTTCCAGCGGCGCACCGGGTCGATCTGGCGGATGGCGAAGCGCGTCCGCTGCTCACGCTGCGTGACGGAGAACCAGAACTTGGTGAGGTGGATGCCCGACTCGATGATCATGCGCTCGAACTCGGGCGCCTGCTTCATGAAGATCTCGTACTGCTCATCGGAGCAGAACCCCATGACGCGCTCCACGCCCGCTCGGTTGTACCAGGAGCGGTCGAACATCACGATCTCACCCGAGGTCGGAAAGTGGCCGATGTAGCGCTGGAAGTACCACTGCCCCAGCTCGGTGGTGGTCGGCTTGTTGAGCGCGACGACGCGCGCCGCGCGGGGGTTGAGGTGTTCGGTGAACCGCTTGATCGTGCCCCCCTTGCCGGCGGCGTCGCGGCCCTCGAACACGATGATGTGGCGATGCCCGTTGTCCTGGCACCAGTACTGCAGCTTCAACAGCTCCACCTGCAGGAGGTACTTCTCCGATTCGTACGCGTCGCGGCTCAAGAGCGTGTCGTACGGGTAGTCCTGCCGCCACGTCTCGACGGCTCGGCCGCCCGGGTCGATGAGCTCGGGGTCGGGCCCTTCGGGCTCGCCCACGGTGTACCCCTGGTTCACCAGCTTGTCGATGAACTGCCGCAGGTTTTCGCGCTGGGCGGGCGCGTCGTCGAGGAGACCTGACAACGACGTGGAATCCATGGCTGCTCCTACCGGCTGGTCGTGGGGCGTACGTCCTCCAGACTATCCGCCCCGCCCGCCTAGAGTGGGCGCCGTGACTGACGCCCTGGTGTGGATTGACTGCGAGATGACCGGCCTCGACCTGGAGGCCGACGCGCTGGTCGAGGTGGCCGCGCTCGTGACCGACGCGAACCTGAACGTGCTCGGCGACGGGGTCGACGTGATCATCCGCCCCCCGGACGCCGCGCTGGCCGCGATGGGCGACTACGTGCGCGACATGCACACCCGCTCCGGGTTGCTGGACGCCCTCGCCGGCGGCTCAACGCTGGCGGACGCCGAGGCGCAGGTGCTGGCCTACGTGCAGGAGTTCGTGCCGGTCGCCCGCAAGGCCCCGCTGGCGGGCAACACGATCGGTACCGACCGGATGTTCCTTGCCCGGGACATGCCCACCCTCGAGGGGCACGTCCACTACCGGAACGTGGACGTCAGCACGGTCAAGGAACTCTCCCGGCGCTGGTACCCGCGCGCCTTCTACAACTCCCCCGCCAAGTCGGGCAACCACCGGGCGCTCGCCGACATCATGGAGTCGATCGAGGAGCTCCGGTACTACCGCGAGGCGGTCTTCGTCGCCCCGCCGGGGCCGGCGGCGTCCGACCTCCGCGTCGTCGCGGCCAGGCACCAGGGCGCGCTCACCGGCGCCGGGCGTGAGGACGCCGCCCAGGATGGGCCGCACACCGGGGCCTGAGCGTCCGCCGGTCCTCGGCGTCCCCGGACTGATTCGCCCCGGGGCCCGCCGGGGCCACCCGTGATTTGGCGTCCCACCACGGCCTCGCGTTATGCTGTGCGTCGCTGCAGTGCAGCTCTGGTGGGTATAGCTCAGCTGGTAGAGCACCTGGTTGTGGTCCAGGGGGTCGCGGGTTCAAGTCCCGTTACTCACCCTGATGTGGCGAGGTTCAAACCCTCGACCGGAGGAACCGCTCCGGCTCGGGTCTGAACCTCGTCACTCTTCTGTGTCTCGGCAGCCCAGTTCAGGGCGTTCGCCTGAACCTCGGGATCGCACAGTGCGTCGTAGGGCTGCTGGTAGGTGACGCGCGGTTCGCCGTCGTCATCGAGGTAGATCGCGGTGAAGAACGCCTGGTTGCAGAGCCGGCGGTTCGCGTCGTCGCAGCGGCGATAGATGCCGGCGACATTCGCCAGCAGACCGATCGAATCTTCCAGGTTCGCCCGCGCGGCGGCGTACTCATCATGGTGGGCCGCGATCCGGTTGTTGATCGTGTCCAGCTCCGCGCCGATCCGAGCTTGCTCCTGCTTGAGCAGGTCCAGCGGCACCGCGTCGGCGTAGTGGGCTTGCAGCAGCTTGACCCGCTCGTTGTCGAGGCGGTCGCGGCCGGCGGCGAGCCCGGCCAACTCCTGGGTGTCGGCAGCCATGAGCTGGTCGAACTGAGCATGCATCATGCCCGCCACGTTCTGCCGGGTCTGGCCGCTGATCTGAATACGGTCGTAGTACGACTCGATCAGCCGCTCCACATCCTCGATGAGCACCGCCTGACGGGTGCAGTCGCCCGCGCCACCATGCCGGCCCGAGCACACGAAGTACGGGTAGACCTTGCCGTGACGGTTTCGGGAGTTGCAGATGATGAGCCGACTGCCGCACTGGCCGCAGTAGACCGTGCCCTTCAAGTAGTGGTCGTGAATCTGCGTTGCGTCCGCGGCGGACTTGTGGGAGTCGAGCACGGACTGCACCTGGTACCAGACCTCGCGCGGCACGATCGCTTCGTGCGTGCCCTTGTACGTCGCTCCCTTGTAGCGAATGTCGCCCTTGTAGTACGGGTTCGTCAGAATCCGATGCACGCTCGACAGTCCGATGGGCTTGGACGGCCGGTTGGGCGACGGCGGCGTGTTCAGGCCACGCCGCACGAGTTCGCGGTGAAGTTGCGTGGTCGTCCACTGGCCCGAAGCGAACACCTGGAACGCCCACGTCACCAGTTCCGCCCGCTCGGGATCGACCTGCACAGTGCGGACCTCACGGCCACGCTCATCACGGACTCCGACGTTGAGATAGCCCATCGGTGCCCGGTTGATCGTGCCGCCCTGCGCTGCCTTCTGCGACAGGCCCTTGATGGTCTCGGTGGCGAGGTTACGGGAGTAGAACTCGGCAATCGAGGACATGATGCCGTGCAACAGCATCCCCGAAGGAGTCTCGTCGATGTTCTCGCTCGCGGACACCAACATCACCCCGGCATCGCGTAGCGCAAGGTGGATCGTCACGTCGTCGGCGCGGTTACGCGCGAGCCGGTCAACCTTGTGGACGATGCAGTAGTTGACCTGGTGCTCGGTCACGTACTGGATCATCCGCATCAGCTCAGGCCGGTCAGCCTTGCGTGCCGACTCGCCCGCGTCCACGAACTCTTCGATCACGGTCGCGCCGAGCTGTTCGGCCTTCCGGCGGTTCGCTTCGCGCTGGGCAGGGATGGAGTATCCCTCGTCTGTGCCGCCCTTCTCTGCCTGCTCCTTGGTGGAGACGCGCAGGTAGGACACGGCCACGGCACCACCTGTGGGCACCGATGGGGTCAGGAGACTATCGACTGCGGCGCGGTCGAGGGTAAGGGTCGTCATGGCTCTTCTCCGCGAGTGGTGGTCCAGACGCCCACCGCAGAGTTGTCAACTGCGAATGTTGATTGTGAGAAGAGCCCGCAGGCTGTATGACGAGGCCCAGGTCGGCCAAGTTCGCGTGCCCGCCGAAGCAGCGGGGTTTAGGACCACAACATCCACCTCTACGGCGGACACCTTCATTCTACGACGGGTCGCTGACACGGGCCATAGCCCGGCGCTCCCGCGCTCGTGTGGCTCGCTGTTCACCGGCGTCTTGGAGCGCGAACCGGATCAGCAGCTCGGTCAGCTTATCGAGGTCGGGGGTGTCTCGGTGCACTGCGCGTACCGACAGGTTCCGTTCCTCTCTCGACCGTCGGTTGGTCTTCCTGACGTACTTGCGTGGCATCAGTCCTTCACCTCGCCAGTCACAGGATCGACGCCGGCGAAGAAGGCGTCTTCGGCGGCCTGCCGAGTGGCGACTTCATCAAGGACGTAGCGCACGAAGTCTTCGTCGCGGTCGGTGATCGGTACCTCTTCGACTGGCTCGGCCGGTGCTTCGCCGGGCCAGGTGGTCTGGCGGGTGGGGCGGTCGCGGTCCAGGCGGGTGCCGCTGGTGGCTACCCAGTCGCGGAGGCGCTGGCGGGCGTCGGCGAAGTCGCGGTGCCAGCCAAGCGGCGCGGAGCCGTTCTGCTCGGGGTCGTAGGCGCACAGCCAATGCAGGTGCAGCGCGGACAGTTCCCAGAGAAGTTCGGGGTGGCGGTGCCACATCGGCGGGATCACGCTGGCCGGAAGGCCGTAGGTGTGGCGCAACCAATCGACCCAGCGGTTCAGTTCCAGCAGCTCAGCTTCCAGATCGCCGGCCCACAGCAGGTTCCAGTTGATCGGCTTCGGCGGCCCCGGTGGGTCGTTGCTCGGTTCGGATGCCGGACGGTCATCGAAGTCGTCCGGCGCCTCCGGCCCCGGCGTGGGGGTGTCGATGGGACTCATCGCGACCCTCACATCCCCATTGCCGGCGCGGCGGTTGCCTGACGGCTCGGTTCGGGATTGGTGAACGCCGAGGCATCACGCGCCGGCGCCGCCTGATCGGCGCCGTTGCGACGGGGCGAGCGGTCGACCTCGTAGCGGGTGCGGGCTGTGTCGTGGCCGATCTTCCTGGCGGTGAACTCTTCGCTTTCGACGGCCTGGCCGTCGCGCTCGTAGTTGACCGAGCGGGTGTAGCCCTCGGCGATGAAGTTGTCTCCCTTGCGGAAGCGGTCGTGTGCGTGGTTGGCGGATCGCCCGAACAGCACGAGGTGGTGGAAGGTGGTCTCCAACTGGGTGAAGGAGCCGTCGTCCTCCTTGCGGAAGTGCTCTTGCCCGAAGCGGAAGTAGAGCCTGGCGTCGCCCTTCTCGGTCTGCGTCAGTTGCGGGCTTGAAGCGACGAACCCGGAAACGGATTCCTGCGTGTGAATAGTCATGATCGCGTCCTTGTCTGCTCACGCAGCCCGTCTTGCTGGGCCGCTGTGGCGGGAAGGTGCGCGACCGTCTCCGGGGTCAGTTCTCGGTGCGGCGCAGGAGTGCTTCGATCTCTTTGCGGTCGCTGGCGAGTTGTCCTGCGTCGGAGCGGCTGGGCCAGGGGTGCAGGTCGGTGACGATGGGTGGTGCGGAGCGCAGCAGCACGACGCCGGTGCCGAAGGGCAGGCGTCGGATGCGGTCGGGTGGGAAGATCGGGACGCGGCGCACGGACCTTTGGTTGGATCGGGTGCCGTGATCGCCCAACGTCACCGAGTCGGTGTATTCGTCGCGTTCCCCGACCAGCGCGGAGAGGTCTTGCAGGTCGCGGGAGTTGGACGCGCCGCCGAGGATGACTTTCACGATGCTGGCGTCCCAGATCGCGTTGGCCTGGTGCTCGTTCCACTTGTCCCGCGCCTGCGCAAGCGACTGCAACACGGGCATGGTCGTGATCCCCGACCCGCCGCCTTCGGCCATCAGCGTCGGCAGCGACGGGAGGGGTGAAAGGTTGGCTATCTCGTCCAGCGCCAGCAGCATCGGCGGATCGAGCCGCGCGCCCGGTGAGCGGGCGGCGAGACGGCGGGCAGTCTCGATCAGGTCTTCCACCAACGCCGCCACCAAAGCAGCGGATGCCCCGGCACCCGAGCCGGTCGCGAGCAAGAACAGGGTGCCGCGGTCGCGGATGAACGCCTCGGGGTCGAAGCCCTCTCCCTCTGCTGGTGATACGGCGTCGAGGACTCGCGGGTCGGCGAGTGAGCCGAGCGCGAGGGAGACGCCTTGCCAGATCGAGTCGCGGGTGCGGGGGTCGGAGTCGATCATCGCCTCCAACGATTCAGCCCACCCGGTCGCGGCGCGGGTGGAGCCGGTCAGGATCGCCACCGCATCCGCGGCGGCCGTGGGGTCGAGGGTCCATCTGAACAGTTCGGCGGGTGGCCGGTTGTCGATCGCCGCCGCGTGCAACAGCGCCTGCAATGCGGCGCGGGTCTTGCCTTCCCAGAACCCACCGGAATCGACCCCGCCTGCGGACAGGCCGGTGCCGGCGGCGAGGCCGGTAGCGCGGATCATCGCGGTCTGCGGCGACTCACACCCCCGGATGGGTGACCAGCGCAGCCCGGCGGGCAGGCCCTCGGCCAAGTGCTGGGGGTCGAAGATCGCCACTGGGCCGATCCGGCGGCGGGCGCGCATGGTCGCGGTCAGGTTGTCAGGCCGGGTGCTGGTAACGACGACGGCACCGGGAGCGTCGAGGATCGCCGGGATCACCAGGTGCAGGCCCTTGCCGGAGCGGGGCGGCCCGATGACCATGATCGAGTCCTCCACCGACGCCCACACACCCACCCCTTTCGAGGCACCGAGTCGGTAGCCAACATCGTGCGGCTTCGGATCGGTCAGGCCGGGGCGCAGGTTCCCGGCGCGGCGCAGCAGCGCCTTCTCCGACGCCGCGGCGGAGACTTCGTGGCGGGTCGCGATCCCGGCCATCCGCCGCGGGTCTTGCTCGGCCCGATGCGTGAAGCGGCGAACCCGCACCCACACGAACACCACGAGTGCGACGAGGAGCGCGAGCATGGCCCCGGTGACGACCCAGTAGACGACCGGGTTCAGGCCGTCCGCATCGAGCGCGGCGCCAGGGTCGCCGGGATGGAACAGCACCCCGACCCCGGCCGCGAGCCCGCCTTCGGGCTGAGGGGTGCCGGTGAGCCAGGCGGTGATGGTGCCGGCGGCGCGGAGGACGAGTGCGACCCCGAAGAGGGCGACCAGGCCGATCATGGCGGCGTTGGTCAGCTCGTCCCCGAACGATCCGGTCTGCCGCCCCTCGGTCATGGCAGCCGCCGAACCACCGTGGCACCGGAGATGCGCCCGAGCAGCAGCACCTCGATCTGCCCCGTCGCATGGTCTGGGATCGGGTTGGTGGGGTCGATGAGGGCTCGGGCGGTGCCGGTGTGCGCGGCGTCGGTGTGGCCGGTGATGATCGCAACCGCGACATCCTCACCGGGCACGAACCCGTCGCCCTCGATCTGATGGAACACCGGCAGGCCCGGCGTGGGCTTCGCCTCGGCGACGGGTTCCGGTTCGGGGAGGGCGCGGCGGGGTCGTGCGGTGATGAGGTCGGTGAACACCGAGCCGTCTGCTTCGCGGACCTCGACGCGGATGGGGCGGGTGCGGTCGTTGCTGGCCTGGTCGATGATCTGCGGGAACGACTCGCGCCGCCACGGCGGCGCCCACTGAGGCGGCGTCAAGGGTGCGCCGTCGAGGGTGGCAGTCAGAATGCCGTCCTCGTGCACTGTGAGAACGACGGTCGGAATGTTGACGGGCGGCTGGTCGGGTTCGCTTCGCTTCATGCCCGGCAGGTGCGCCCACCGAATCGTGTCTCTAGACCCGCATCTAGCTGAGCCGGTTCTCGGCCCTTCTGGCCCGCTGGGCCCGTGGAAGTCTCAACGACAACCCAGATCGAGATTCGTGACGAAAGTTCACGAATCCCGAAGGTTTCAGCGTATTCTCGAAGCATGATCGCGATTACTGAAGACGCGAGACGATGAAGCTCGCCGCGGTTCGGAGCATCGGGACTGCCCGCGGGTGGCAGACCGAGGCCGACGCCGCGGATTTCGAGCAAGAAATCATCGACCAGTTCGCGCTCGCGATGGCCGCTGCCGGGCTCAGCGATGGATACATCTCGCAGTGCCGTTCGGCGGTGTTCGAGTTCCGCCACCACTTCGGGTTACCGCTCTGGCAGGCGAAGCCAGCCGATGCGGATGCCTACCTCGCGGGTCTGCGCCGGGCGGGACTCGCCGCCTCGACGCGGGCGAATCGGGCTGGTGCAATCGCGCAGTTCTACGACTTCACGATCGCCCGCTTCCAGGCCGACATCAATGCGCTGACAGACTTCGTGATCGAACAGCCCGTCGACGAGTTCAACCGGCAGTCAGGGTCGTCGCTGGGTAAGATCCGGGTTCCGCCATCTGACGTAGAAGTCGAAAAGCTGTTCACCTCCTGGGGTGCCTCGTTGGAGAGCGAGCGTCGCTACTTGCCGGCGGCCCGGAACTACTTCGCCGCGTCACTGTGGCGCCGTGTCGGGATCCGCATCACCGAGAGCACGATGCTCGACTTGCGTGACTGGCGCCCGGACCTCGGTTCGCTGGGAAAGTTGCACGTCCGCTTCGGGAAAGGATCGCGGGGGCGCGGTTCCAAGCAGCGCCTCGTGCCAGCGATCAACGGGACTGATCGCCTGATCGATTGGTGGCTGGGTGACGTGCGGCATCGATTCGGCGATGACTGGGAGAACCCGGATGCCCCGATGATTCCGTCCGAGCGGTTCGATTCCGAACTCGCGCGGTGCTGCCGCGCGAGCGACGATGTCCTGCGCCGCGGCCTTCGGCAGGCAACAATCCGTTTCCTTCCAGCTTGGGACGGCCGGATGACCCCGCACGTGCTCCGTCACTACTGCGCGTCGTCGCTGTATCTCGCGGGCATGGATCTGAAGGCGTTGCAGGAACTTCTCGGGCACCAGTGGCTCTCGACCACAACGCAATATATCCACGTCTCGGATGGGCACGTCGAGGAGTCATGGATGAACGCGAACCGGAGACTTGAAGACCGATTTGAGGAGATGGGCTGACGCGATGAAATGGAACCTCCGAGTGCAGGCCGCTGAACGCGGGATCTGGAAGTCCGCCGAGCTGCGACGGATGCTCGCGGACGCGGGACTCGAGATCAGTCTGGGGAAGATGTCGGCCCTCTGGACCGGTACCCCGACCACGATCCGGTTGGACGATCTCGATGTCTTCTGCCACGTTCTCGGCTGCCAACCCACCGACCTCCTCGTGCCCGAACCTGACAAAGTCGCTGCGCGGAAACAGCAGCCCACCGATAAGGGCGCGGTGAACGACGCACCGGGCGTGGTGAAGCCTCGTTTCGGGCCGAACGACCGGCCAGCGCCACCGGTATGAGTCCCGCCCGCGGCCGGGGCGGGCCGCTCAGCCCGCCCTTGGCCTGCACCGCGTGCGGGGTCAATCCGGCCGCGTGGCTCACGCCCCGAGTCGACTACTGCTACGACTGCCTCCCTGGCGGCCCATTCACGCCACCGCCCTGCCGGAAGTGCGGGTCAGCGAGCTACTACAGCCAGGGGCTCTGCGCGCACTGCCATCCCGGCAGCCCGGGTTTCGTCGGCTCCTGCCGAGACTGCCTCGCCTACGGCGTCTATCGGCAGCACAACTGGCGTTGCTGGAAGTGCCGATGGTGGTTCCAGCACTACCCCCAAGGTGAATGCTCATCCTGTCACCGCACGGTCACGATCGGCGAGCAGGACTACTGCCGGCTCTGCCTGGAGACCGCCCGCTACCACCAACAGCCCGGCGAACCACTCGATCTCGGCGCTGCACAGAAGTGGGGACAGCAGTTGTTCTTCGCATCGATGAACGACCCTCGCCGGCCTGCCGCGCTCCGCACGCGGCCAGCGATGGGCGTGGCGGAGGCGCTACTCCTCATCAACGCGCCGCCACCGCCCGAGAGCACCCAGCAGGTCCTCTTCCACGTCGACCCTGACCCCGAGCTGCTGCGGCAGCGAGCGAACGAGCTTGCCCGCCGCGACATCACCTCCCGAACCGAGCACTTCCTCACCGCCCGCGCCAGCGAGTACGCCTGGAGCAAACGGCAAACGAATCAGGTTCGGCGCACCCTCAAGGTCCTGCAACTCGTGTTCCCCGAAGCCAACCTCCAGTTCCGAGCGTCCGACATCCTCGCGCTACGCAGCTACAACGACCACAACGTCCGCTCCACGATCGAAATCCTCGAAGACGCCGGCCTCCTCATCGATGACCGCGTACCCACCTTCGACCGGCTCTTCGCGCGCAAGACGGTGGATATCCCCGACCCGATGCGCACCCAACTCGAACTCTGGCGCACCACCATGGTGAACGGGTCACCGACGCCACCGCGCAGGCAACCCCGCGAAGCATCAACAGTCAAGGCCCAGATGTACGGCATCCTCCCGGCCGTGACGACTTGGGTCGAGAACGGGCACACGAGCTTCGCCGAGATCAGCACCGATGACATTCTCGCCGTGCTGCCCGACGAGCCATCGCCACGGCACCTCATGCTGCTCGGCCTACGCACCCTGTTCAGCATCCTGCACGGGCAGAAGCAGATCTTCCACGACCCCACGAAGCGAATCCCGCTGCGACCGGCGAAGCGCAACGCACCGCTCCCGATGCACCCGAACGCGATCCGCGACGCCCTCACGAGTCCCGACCCGGCAGTCGCGTTCGCCGTCTCCCTCGTCGCGTTCCATGCGCTCACGACCCGGCAAGTCCAGCATCTGCTCCTGACCGACGTCGCCGACGGGCGCCTCACCATGCCCGACGGCCGCATCATCCCGCTCGCGAAACCCGTGCTCGTGCGCCTGACGGCGTGGCTCGACCACCGCACCCGAAGATGGCCCGAGACGCAGAATCCGTATCTGCTGGTCACCCAGCAGACCGGACCCAGGCTCACCCCGCCCGGCCGCAACTTCCCCTGGAAGAAGGCCGGAATCTCCGCCCAGGCGCTCCGTACCGACCGCATCCTCTATGAGGTTGAGCAGACCGGCGGAGACGTCCGTCGGGTCTGCGACCTATTCGGCATCACCATCGACACCGCCCTCCACTACGCCCGCACCGTCACAGACCCGGCCAACACCAAGGTCGACAGCGTGTAGCCGCCGCTGAAGGTGAACCTTCGGCAAACACCGGCCCAGGTGCAGCCCATCGACTTGCCGACTGCTTTGATAGGCGTCAATATAGATGCATGTCTATTCAAGAGGTCGAGTTGGTCATCGTCGGGTCTGGTCCCGCGGGGTACACCGCGGCGGTCTATGCCGCCCGTGCGGGTCTCGCTCCGGTCGTGATCGCGGGCTCGGTGACCGCGGGCGGTGCGCTGATGACGACGACCGAGGTGGAGAACTTCCCGGGCTTCGTCGACGGCGTGCAGGGGCCAGAGCTGATGGAGTCGATGCGGGCACAGGCGGAGCGGTTCGGCGCCGAGATCGTCACCGACGACGCGACCCGACTTGATCTGGACGGCGACGTGAAGATCATCGAGACCGGCGCCGGGGTGACGTACCGGGCGCGGGCGGTGATCCTGACGATGGGTTCCGCGTACCGCAAGCTCGGCCTTCCCGAGGAGGAGCGTCTGTCCGGGCACGGAGTGTCCTGGTGCGCGACCTGCGACGGCTTCTTCTTCCGCGAGCAGGAGATCGTCGTGGTCGGCGGCGGGGACTCCGCGATGGAGGAGGCCCTGTTCCTCACCCGGTTCGCATCGAAAGTGACCGTGGTGCACCGCCGGGACGAGTTCCGGGCGTCGAGGATCATGGCACAGCGCGTGCTGGACGATCCGAAGATCGAGGTCGCCTGGAACAGCGAGGTCGCCGCGATCCTCGGCGACGAGCAGGTCACCGGGCTCACGTTGCGCGACACGATCACCGGGGCTGAGCGAACGCTCGACGCGACGGGGGTGTTCGTCGCGATCGGGCACGACCCGCGCTCCGAGCTCGTGACCGGGCAGGCCGACACCGATGCGGACGGGTACGTGCGGGTCGCGCACCCGTCGACGCGGACAAACCTGGCTGGGGTGTTCGCAGCCGGGGACCTCGTCGACCACACATACCGGCAGGCGATCACCGCCGCAGGCACCGGTTGCGCGGCCGCGCAGGACGCCCAGCACTACCTGTCGAACCTCGCACCCGCCGCCGTTTCCGCACTGGTTCTGGAGGTCTCCGCATGAGCACCGTCACCCCTGTCACCGATGCCACCTTCCAGGCGGAGGTGCTCGAGTCCGAGCTACCCGTCGTGGTCGACATCTGGGCGACCTGGTGCGGCCCGTGCAGGGCGATCGCCCCGATCCTGGACCAGCTCGCCAGCGAGTACGCGGGCCGGGTAAAGTTCGTGAAGGTCGACGCCGACCAGAACCCCGAGACTGTGACCGCGGCCGGCGTGACCTCGATCCCGACCCTCGGCTTCTACCGGAACGGGGAACGGGTAGACGTGCTGATCGGCGCGCACCCGAAACCCGTCTACACCGCGAAGATCGAGGAACTGCTCGCATGACCGACACCCTGACCCGCACCGCCCCGAAACGGCTCTCCACACTCGACAAGTGGCTGCCGCTCTGGATCGGCCTCGCCATGGTCGCAGGCCTCCTGCTCGGCCGTTTCGTGCCCGCACTCTCAGACGCGCTCTCTGCGATGGAGGTCGGCGGGATCTCGATCCCGATCGGCCTGGGCCTGCTGGTGATGATGTACCCGGTGCTCGCGAAGGTCCGCTACGACAAGGTCGCCGCCGTCACGGGTGACAAGAAGCTCCTCGTCTCCTCGCTCGTGCTGAACTGGCTGGTAGGACCTGCGGTGATGTTCGCGCTCGCGTGGATCTTCCTGCCGGATCTGCCCGAGTACCGGACCGGGCTGATCATCGTGGGGCTGGCCCGATGCATCGCGATGGTCGTGATCTGGAACGATCTCGCGTGCGGCGACCGGGAGGCGACCGCGGTGCTGGTCGCGATCAACTCCGTGTTCCAGGTTGTCATGTTCTCGGTGCTGGGCTGGTTCTACCTGACCGTACTGCCGGACTGGCTCGGCTTGGACGTGCAGGGGCTGGAGATCTCGGTCTGGCCGATTGCCTTGAACGTGCTCGTGTTCCTCGGGATCCCGCTCGTCGCGGGCTTCGCGTCCCGGTTCATCGGCGAGAAGCGCAAGGGGCGCGACTGGTACGAGGAGAAGTTCCTCCCGAAGATCGGACCGTGGGCGCTCTACGGGCTGCTGTTCACGATCGTGCTGCTGTTCGCCCTGCAGGGCAAGCAGGTCACCTCGCATCCGCTCGACGTCGCCAGGATCGCGCTGCCGCTGCTGGTCTACTTCGCGCTGATGTGGTTCGCCGGCATCCTACTCGGCAAGACCCTCAGCCTGGGCTACGCGCGGTCCACGACGCTCGCATTCACCGCAGCGGGCAACAACTTCGAGCTCGCCATCGCGGTCGCGATCGGCACCTTCGGCGCGGCATCCGGCCAGGCCTTGGCCGGGGTCGTCGGCCCGCTCATCGAGGTCCCCGTGCTCGTGGGCCTGGTCTACGTCTCGCTCTGGGCCGCGAAGGCCTGGTTCCACACCGACCCCTACACCACCGAATCGAGGACGTCATGACCGATACCGCCGTCATCGCCGACGCCGACGCGTGCGCGCCGTCCACGGGGCACGCTATCGGGACCGAGGCCGCGACGACCGTGGCCGGGGCGCTGAAGGCGCTCGCTGACCCGCTGCGGCTGCGGATGCTCTCGGCGATCGCGACCGACCCGCGCGGCGAGTCCTGCGTGTGCGATCTCGCGGACCTCGCCGAGGTGTCCCAGCCGACCGTTTCGCACCACCTGAAGGTGCTGAAGGAGACCGGGATGCTTCTGTCCGAGCGGCGCGGCACATGGGTGTATTACCGCGTCGCCCCGGGCAAGCAGCGCGCCGTCGCGGCCCTCCTCGACGCGTTCGCTCCGGCCGCGGCCGCAGCGGACGAGCCCGAAGACACCGCAGCCCGGGCCGAGGCCTTGCAGCAGATGGACGCACGGGTGACCCGTCTCGCGGAGGAGCTCGCGGACGAGCTGACCGGGCTGAATCGGGACCTCGTGATCGCGATCGTGCGCGAGTCCTACGCCGGGCTGGTGCGTTCGGCGAAGCTGACGGGGCACATGATCCCGCTGACCGAGCGGTTCGCCCGGCAGCGCCTGGCCGATCTGACCCGTGATCGGTCGTCCGGGGTGCCTCAGGTGCTGTTCGTCTGCGTGCAGAACGCGGGCCGCTCGCAGCTCGCAGCCGCGATCGTCAACCAGCTCGCCGATGGCCGGGTTATCGCCCGCTCTGCCGGCTCCACTCCTGCGTCGGACGTGCACCCGCACGTGCGCTCGCTGCTCACCGAGATCGAGGGCGAGCAGGAGGCCGAGACGGCGTTCCCGAAGCCCCTCACCGACGACGCCGTGCGCGCGGCCGACGTGGTGGTCACGATGGGCTGCGGCGACGTCTGCCCGATCATCCCCGGCGTCCGCTACGAAGACTGGGCCGTCGGAGACCCAGCGCTGGCATCGCCCGAGGGCGTCGCCGCGATCCGCGACGACATCGAGGGCCGCGTCCGCGGCCTCCTCGCCACCCTCACCGACTGAAAGAAGCGAACAACCATGACCGACCAGAAGCCTTCCGTCCTCTTCGTCTGCGTCCACAACGCCGGCCGTTCCCAGATGGCCGCCGGCTATCTCCGCGAGTTGGCGGGCGACCGCGTCGAGGTCCGCTCCGCCGGGTCCATGCCCGCCGACCAGATCAACCCGGTCGCCGTCGAGGCGATGCGCGAGGAGGGCATCGACATCACCGCCGAACAGCCCAAGGTGCTCACCACCGAGGCCGTGCAGGCCTCCGACGTGGTGATCACGATGGGTTGCGGCGACGCTTGCCCGTTCTTCCCGGGCAAGCGGTACGAGGACTGGAAGCTCGACGACCCGGCGGGGCAGGGCATCGATGCGGTGCGCCCGATTCGCGACGACATCAAGGCCCGCGTCGAGACCCTCCTCGCCGAACTGCTCGTCTGAGGAGCTGCGAGCAGCGGAGGGGCAGAGGCCAATGGCCCTACCCCTCCGGTGTGTTTCCGGGTCCGCGAACTTTACGGCGAACACCGTTGTGCCGTGAGGTGTGACCCAGTGATCGCGTCACCGGTCGTTCTCGCTCTACCGGGATGCGCCTCGCATCGCTGCTTCGATCTGCTCCTGCGTGGGCGCTCCGGCGTACCCGCTTTCCGTCGCGTAGACCCGGCACGCCAGCGAGCGAACCGGGGCCGTCGGGAACAGGTCGACGTCGTCGAGGAGGATCGTGGGCGAGCCTCCGAACTGGGTGCTCGCCGCCTCGGCCTCGGTTCGGATCGTCACCAGCTCGACAGGAACGGCCCCGAGCCCGAGAGCATCCAGCGCCGCGCGTGCGTTGGCTTCGGCGATTGCCGTGTTCGGGCAGTCGACGATGTGCAGCAGTTCGACCTTCATGCGGTCGGCTCCTTCCGAGTCCGGGCGGCGCGCAGTCCGTTGAGGATGACGACGACCTCGGCGATCTCGTGCACCAGGACCACGGCGGCGAGGCCCAGGACGCCGAACAGGGCCAGCGGGAGCAGCGCGGTGATGATCAGCAGCGACAGGATGATGTTCTGGTTGATGATGTGCCGCCCCCGACGGGCGTGGTCGAACGCGCGCGGGAGAAGCCGCAGGTCGTGACCGGTGAAGGCCACGTCGGCCGACTCGATCGCGGCGTCGGAGCCCGTCGCGCCCATCGCGATACCGATGTCCGCGGCGGCCAGCGCAGGGGCGTCGTTGATGCCGTCGCCGATCATCGCGACCGGCCCCTTCGCACCGAACTCTGCGATCGCGGCGGCCTTGTCTTCGGGGCGCAGCTCGGCGCGGACGTCATCGATCCCTGCTTGCGCAGCGAGGGCGCGGGCGGTGCGGGCGTTGTCGCCGGTGAGCATGGTCACCCCGATGCCCTGGGTCGCGAGGGTGCGCACGACCTCGGGGACCTCCGGTCGCAGCTCGTCGCGGACGCCGATCGCGGCGACCGGGACGCCGTCGCGGTGGACGATCACGACCGTCATGCCTTGCTCCTCCAGCCCCGCGACCCGGTCGCCGAGCGTCCCGGCGTGCAGCCAGCGGGGACTGCCGACCGTGATCCGCGCGCCGTCGAGCTCGCCATCGATGCCGTGACCGGCCTGCTCGGTCACGCCCTCCGCCGCAGGGGCATCCGGCACAGCGGCGGTGATCGCGGCCGCGAGCGGGTGGGTGCTGTGCTGCTCCAACGCGGCCGCCCACGCCAGCGCCTCCGCCTCGCTCACACCGTCTACGGTGAGGACGGCGGCGACGGCGGGCTCGTTGCGGGTGAGGGTGCCGGTCTTGTCGACGGCGACGTGACGGATCACGCCGAACCGCTCGAACGCGGCACCCGACTTGATGATCACGCCGAACTTGCTCGCCGAGCCGATCGCGGCCACCACAGTCAGCGGGACCGAGATCGCCAACGCGCACGGCGACGCCGCCACCAGCACCACGAGAGCGCGGGTGATCCACAGCTCCGGGTCGCCGAACAGCGACCCGATGATCGCGACCAGGGCGGCGAGGATCAGCACGCCCGGGACGAGGGGGCGGGCGATGCGGTCGGCGAGACGGGCGCGGTCGCCCTTCTCGGCCTGAGCCTTCTCCACCAGGTCGACGATCGTGGTCAGCGAGTTGTCGGTGCCGGCCGCGGTCGTCTCGACCTCCAGCGCCCCAGCGGTGTTGATCGCACCCGCAGACACCGCGTCGCCGGGTTCGACCTCGACCGGGATCGATTCCCCGGTGATCGCGGAGGTGTCCAGGCTGGAGCGCCCCGTGCGGACGATGCCGTCGGTCGCGATCCGCTCACCCGGCCGCACCAGCATCAGCTGGCCGACGGCGAGGTCCTTCGCGGCGACTTCGACCGATGCTCCGTCGCGGCGGATGGTCGCGGTCTCGGGGACGAGCTTGAGCAGTGCCCGGAGCCCGCCGCGGGCGCGGTCCATGGCTTTGTCTTCCAGTGCCTCGGCGATCGAGTACAGGAACGCCAGGGCGGCGGCCTCCTCGACGTACCCGAGGATCACTGCGCCGACGGCGCTGATCGTCATCAGCAGGCCGATGCCGAGCTTGCCCTTGAACAGCTTCCGGATCGCGCCGGGGGTGAACGTCGACGCACCCAGCAGCAGACCGATCCAGAACGCCACCAGTGCCGGGATCTCCATCCCGGACCACTCCAGGGCCAGGCCGGTGAGGAACGCGATGCCGGAGAAGACCGGGACCATGATCCCGCGGTCCCGCCACCAGGGGCGTTCCGCCGCCTCAGCCTCTTCGCTGATGGTGGTCTCGGGCTCGTCGTGCTCGCAGCCGCACGCCGCGCTCACTCACCCGCTCCCATCCCGCAGCAGCCCGGCACCGTGCACGAAGAGTCCACGCAGGGCGCGTGCTCGTCGACCGCGAGCGTTACGTCCACCAACGCGGTCAGTGCCGCCGCCAGGTGCGGGTCCGCGATCTCGTACCGCGTCTGCCGCCCTTCGGGCTCCGCGACCACGATCCCGCAGTCGCGCAAGCAGGTCAGGTGGTTCGACACGTTTGAACGCGTCAGCTCCAGCTCGCGCGAGAGCACGGCGGGGTAGCTCGGGCCGCCGAGCAGGGTCATCAGGATGCGGGAGCGCGTCGGGTCCGCCATCGCCCGGCCGAGCCGGTTCATGACGTCGAGGCGTGAAGCAATGGTCAGCATGCACTGATCATACAGCAACGACTGACGTAAAGTGTGTGGGCGGCGAGTCCTACGACACTGGTCCCACACCGAGCTGGATGAGCTGCGGGACAGGCGCGCAGCACGATCCCGCACTGGCGGACTCGTCCGGCGCGTCGAAGAGTCCCGAGCCGCCACACACGCCGGTATCGGGCAGCACGAGGTCCACCCGCTCCGCGGCCTCGCGGTCGCCGGCGATCGCGGCGACAACGCTGCGAACCTGCTCGAACCCGGTCAGAGCCAGGAACGTCGGTGCACGCCCGTACGACTTCGCGCCCACGATGTAGAACCCCGGCTCCGGGTGCTCCAGGTCGGCGGCCCCGGTCGCGCGGATCGAGCCGCAGGAGTGCAGGTTCGGGTCCACCTCGACCGCGATCTTCACCGGCGCCTGCAGCCGCACGTCGAGGTCGAGACGGATCTCGGACAGGAATGACAGGTCAGGGCGGAACCCGGTCGAAACGAACACCCGGGACGCCGGATCAAGCCGGCGTCCATCTTCCGCGACGAGAACCGCCTGCCCCTTCTCGAGAATGACCTGGTCGGTGCGGAACCCGGTGACGAGGTCCACGAGCCCGTCTTCGACTGCCTTCTTGGCTCGCTGGCCCAGCGCCCCACGCTCGGGGAGTTCGTCTGCGGTCCCGCCGCCGAAGGTGTTGCCGACCGTGCCGCGGCGTAGCACCCAGCTGATCCGCGTCCCGGGCTCTCGCTTCGCCACCCGTGACAGGATCCCGATCGTCGTCGCGGCGGAGTGCCCGTTGCCGACCACGACCACATGCTGTCCGGCGAGACCTGTGGCGTCCTCGATCGTGGGCATCCGGTGCTCGACGAGCCCCGCCTCGGCGGCGGCTCGTTCCCCGAGTGCGGGGAGACCGTCGGCACCGACCGGACTCGGGGTGCGCCAGGTGCCCGATGCGTCGATCACGGCGCGTGCTTCGATCCGCACCTCCGTGCCATCGGCGCGGCGGACGTGCACGACGAACGGCTGTCCGGCCCGCCCGGCATCGACCGAGAGATCCCGGCCCTTTCGCCCGACCCCGACGACCCGCGCCCCGTACTGGATGCGATCACCGAGCGTCTCCGCGAGCGGCGCGAGATACCCCTCGATCCACTGCGCCCCGGTCGGGTACCCCTGGGCCGGCGCCACCCATCCGGCGGGCTCCAGCAAACGACGCGACGCCGCATCGGTGAGCTCCGTCCACGGTGAGAACAGACGCACATGCCCCCACTCGGCCACCGCCGCAGCCGGCCCAGCACCGGCTTCCAGAACCAGCGGGTTCAGGCCGCGCTCGAGCAGGTGCGCGGCCGCCGCGAGTCCCTGCGGGCCCGCACCGATGACGACGACGGAATCCATACCAACCTCCACACATTGATGTTCTTCGATATGAAGAGCCTGCTCGATGCATCGACATCTGTCAATATGTTGGGCAGAATGGGGGCATGGCTGCTCTTCCCGTGACGATCGACGCGACACCTGCGGAGGCGGCGTGCTGCGCCCCTGCGGCCGACGCGGTGGTCGATGACGCGACCGCGCATCAGCTCGCGAAGGTGTTCAAGGCGCTCGGAGACCCGAACCGGGTCAAACTGTTCTCCTTGATCACCGCGAGCGCGAGCGGAGAGATGTGCGTGTGCGATCTCACCGACCCCGTCGGGTTGTCGCAGCCGACCGTGTCGCATCACATGAAGCTCCTTGTTGAGGCTGGGCTCGTCACCCGCGAGCAGCGCGGCAAGTGGGCGTACTACCAGCCCACGACCGGCACCCTCGCCGACGCAGCACGGGCGTTCACAGCCTGATGGAGCCGCTCCGGTTCCGGTCGATGAGAGAGTCCGACTGGGCCGAGGTCGAGAGCATCTACCGGGCCGGGATCGCCACCGGGCACGCCACCTTCGAAACCACCCCACCCGCGACCTGGGCCGCGTTCACTGCGGGCAAGCGCCCAGAGCTCAGCCTTGTCGCCGTCGACTCCACCGGCCGAGTCCTCGGATGGGCCGCCGCGTCTCCCGTGTCGATACGAGCCGTATACGCGGGCGTTGTCGAGCACTCGATCTACATCCACCCCGACGCGGCAGGTCACGGAGTCGGGCGTCGCCTTCTCGCAGCGTTCTTGGATCTCACCGACCAGCGCGGGATCTGGACTGTGCAGTCATCGATCTTCCCGGAGAACACCGCGAGCCTGCGCCTGCACGAGCGGGCAGGGTTCCGCGCTGTCGGACGACGAGAGCGCATCGCCCGCATGACCTACGGGCCGCACGCCGGCCAATGGCGCGACACGATCCTCGTCGAACGCCGCACCGCTGGAGAACGAAGTGAGGGTGCATCTTCCGCGAACATGCACCCTCACACCCAGTCCAGCGCCCCGTCGAACCGCATCTTCACGCCGAATCGTCTTCAGGAATCCTGAACCTGCGGGTTTCCTAGATCATGCGGGTGGTGGTGTCGAACAGGGCCAACTCGTCAGGGTGCATCTGATGCTGGACCACGAAGGAACGTTCTTTGATCCTCCACAAGCCTTGCCCGGTGCCCAGGCCGGGCAGGAGGTGCTGTTCGGTGCCGGTCAGGCCGAGGGTCTTGGCGGTGAGGGAGAGCTGGTCGGACTCTTGCCGGTAGATCACCCGCGTCTCGGCGTTGGCGAGCAAGCTGTTCGCCAGGGAGCGCATGGCCGAGCCCTGATCGCCCACGTTGTCGAGGTCGCTTAACTTGTGGAAGACGAGCATGTTCGCCAGTCCGTAGTGCCTGGCAAGCCGCCATTGCGCGTCCATGCGGCGCAGCAGGGCGGGGTGGGCCATGAGCCGCCAGGCTTCGTCGTAGATCATCCAGCGTTTCCCGCCATCGGGGTCCATCAGCGCGGCTTCCATCCACGCGCTTGCGCAGGTCATCAACACGCTCAGCAGGGCGGCGTTCTCCGCGACCCGGCTGAGGTCGAGACTCACCATCGGCAACGACGGATCGAATCGCACCGTGGAGGGTCCGTCGAACAGGCCGGCGAGGTCGCCGCCGACGAGCCGGCGCAGCGCGTGCGCGACGAGTCGGCCGTCTTCGGCCAGCCGCCCATCTTCTTCGGCGGATGGGGTGAGGAGGCGGTCCACGACCATCGGCAGGATCGGCACCTCCGCGTCCCGCACTGCCGCGGTCAGTGCGGTGTCGATGGCGGTGTGCTCCAACGGTGACAGGTCGCGGCCGAGCACGGTTTCCGCGAGAGCGCCCAGCAGCTCACGACGCCGCGACGCCAACGTGGACGCCCATTCCCGGTCCGACAGGCCCGAGGGGCGGTGGCCTTCATCGAGCGGGTTGAGCCGGGTGCGGAGTCCGTGGCCGAGGACGATGGCCTTCCCGCCGACTGCTTCGGCGACGGCGGTGTGCTCGCCCTTGGGGTCGCACGCGATGTAGACGCGGCGACCGAATGGCAACGATCGCGTGTAGAGCGACTTCGCCAGGCTCGACTTTCCCGAGCCCACGATGCCGGCGAGGATCATGTTCGGCGCGGTGATGATGCCGCGCCGGTACAACTCCCACGGGTCATACACGAAGCTCCCACCGGAGTACATGTCCTGCCCGACGAACACCCCTTGGCTGCCGAGGCCACCTTCGGCGAGGAACGGATACTGCGCCGACAGCACCGCGCTGGTGTCTTGATGGCGCGGGAGCCGGAACCGGCCCGGCGTCCGCAGCATCGCCGCTCCGGGTTCGCCGGCCTTCGGCAGATAGGTCGTTGCCCGCCGTTCCGCCCGCTCTGCCTCCGCTTTGGCTTTGGCGGCTTCGGTCTCGGCACGGCGTTGCTCGGCGACGAGCCGGGCGGCGGCCTGCCGGCGTTGCTTGCGGTACTTGCGCCGCTCCGACGCCGGGGCGACGAGCACCGAGGTGTGCAGCTTCTCCCGCTCGCTCACAGCGACCACCCCCGCGACCGAGCCGCCGCAGAGTCACCGGCGGGCCGGTCGAACCACGACGGCTCCGGTCGTGGCGGTGGCGTCTCGTCCAGGAGGGCGAGCGCGTCGGCGTTCTGCCGGGCGGCCTCGGCCACCCATGCGGGGAACATGCTCGCGTGTTCGGCGCTGTGGCCGGGGTTGTCGATGGCGTGCTGCCGGGACTCACCCGCGGCACTGAGGTATCCGGCGAGGTCGCGCAGCGCCCGCCCGGGCGCGACGGGGGCACCGGCTCCGGTGAACAGGTCGCGGCCTTCGAGGCTCCGCCCGGTCTCGGTGTCTTCGATGCGGTAGCCGGACCGCTGGTGCTCGCCGACCGGGGTAGCGGGCCAGACGGTCAGGGTGAGCGTGCCGGCCTGCCGGGAGGTGCGCGGCGTGGGGTCTGTGGTGTTCATGCCGGGCAGGTGCACCCCCGCCCCCGGCAGGGGTTCAGAGCGAGAGCCGGCCGCTCTGCTTGATCGTCGTGATCGAGGCCGGCTCGAACCACGACTCCTGCGCCTGCCGCGGCGCGACCGTCGGCTTCGGGGCGTTTGGGGACGAGTACGACACAAGCAGTTCCGGCTCGCCCTGCACCGTCGCGGATGCCTCGGCCTCCTCGGGTTCGGGGGTGGTGGTGTGGCGGCGGAGCAGGGAGACGTAGCCGAGCTGGGCGTTGACGACCAGGGCGTAGTCGCCTGAGCGCATCACTCGATCGTTGGTCCCTTCTCCGGGCTCGTCGTAGACGTGCCCGTTCTCCATCGCCGCGTCGGTGGTCTCGTCGCCGTAGTCCCACTGGGCGAGGTAGTCCACCGCGTCGACGTGCCCCAGCTCTCCGAGGATGCGCAGCGGCGGTTCGGCCTCATCGCCCTGCAAGAACACCACGCTGATCCACCGCTCGATCTCGGCGGCGGGTTGAGGGTGCCAGACGATCTTGCCGGACTGGACGAACGCGGCGCTGAGCTGGTCGTGCGCCTGATCCAGCAGCACCGCGGCCTGATGGAACCCATCGGCCGCACCGAGCGCCGCGACGGCCCCGGCCATCCGGTCGCCGTCATCGGTGCTCACGCCGTCTTGGTGGCGCAGGTGGACGCCGGCGAGCTGGTCGAGCACTTGCCCCAAGCACCGGATACCGGCAACGACCTCGCCGATGACACGATAAGTGTCGGCGGGCTCCTCCCAGCTCCTTGTCGCGTGGGCCAGACCGCGCAACGCTTCGTAGGCTTCGGCGGCGTCGGTGACGGGGTTCTCGTAGGTGGGCATGGCGGGCCTCCTTCAACAAGGGTTCAGACGCCCGATAGGTGCACGACCTGGCCGATAGCGTTGGAGCATGAACACCGAGGCAGTCGCACTTCTGATATCCGCTATCTCTCTTGCGCTTGCTGGTGTGTCACTCGGATGGCAGATCGCTCAGTGGCTTCTTTCTGCCGGTCGCCCAAAGGCCACGCTGATGCATGGCATGCTCCAAGGCGGCAATGCGCTGGTCGGTCCCGTCACGAAGACGGGCAAGCCGTTCGGTCTTGAAGGGCTCGTCAAGCAGGGCTTCGGAGGGCAAGAGGTCATCGGCGTTCAGGTCACGAACCACGGACGGGCAGCCGTGACCATCGAGAGCGTGTCACTTTGCCCCCGCGGAGGAACGATGAGGTTCGTGCCCGTGGACCAACGGATCGGTCCCGACCTTCCCTACTTGCTTGAGCCGGGAACGAACCAGGGCTGGTATGTACCCATTGACGTCGGGATACTTCTTGCTCAGACCTCACGCGAGGCGGCGCGGGAGAGTGTCACCGGCGTGTATATGGTTGCGAAGCTCGCAACGGGTCGGGAGGTCTCGACCCCGACGACTCTCCGTATGTGACGCGCATTTTCGAGATGCCCGTGTGGTCTCTGGCTTTGGGCCAATGGTTTCCAGCTACACGGTGCGGCACAGCGGTAGTGCCGCGGCGGTGAATGCGGCGGCTTGCTGGCCGACGAGGCGGCGGGTTTCGCAGGAGCTTTGGATGGCGGCTTGGGTGATCGCGGCGACGGCGGCTTCGAGGTCGTCGATGCTCGGTGCCGACACCGAGATGAGGCCGGTCACGCGCAAGACGCCGTGCCCGGCGGTGAGGTCGGCTTCCTGTTGCAGCACGTCTTGGAACTCCGCTGATTGGGAGGCGTCCTCGATCTGCCCGAGCCGGGCACGCTGGGCCGCGTCGCTGATGTATTCGACCTTCTTGCGGCGGATGTCACGGGCTGCCTGGTCCGAGCGCATCGGCGTGTAGATCAGCGACACGGACCGCTGGATGCCGGTGGAGAGCAGGATCGGCGCGGCGAAACCCGGATAGACCAGACTCCTCGGCCACTCGGACACCCAGAGCACGGCATGGTGGGCGGAGTCGGTGCGCAGGTTGCCCCAGGTCTCGGTGACCGCGACCGGGCCGGCGGTGGCGAGGTCGCGGCCGATCCGCCCGTGCCGCTCCAACGCAGACGCGACCGCCGGGTCGTAGGCGGAGCGGAGGATGACGGCGATCTGGCCGGCGTCGAGCCAGCCGGAGGGGGCGAGGTCGGCCGACCGCAACGCCGATGTGAGCGTGGACATCTCCTGCCGCAGCACTCCGGCGGCGCCCTTGATGCCGCCGCCGGCGGTCCTGATCTGCCGGGCCGCAGCCTTCATGTCCAGGGACAGGCTGATCGTGGTGGCGTGCCGTTCCCCGGCGGGGCCGGCGCGCTCGATCAGTTCGGCGTAGGTGTCGGCGGCCCAGGAACCGTCCGGGGTGCCGTGCGCGGTCCACCACTCCGCCAACCCCGTACCCGAGTCCGGCAGGGTGCGTTCGAGGACTTGCAGCGTCGCGATCCTCCCCGAGCGGCACACCGTCGCCAGCGCCCGACCCCAAGTGGTCACGCGGCGTTCCTGCTCGCCCGGGTCCAACAAGACGAACGCCGGATGGGCCACTTCGCACACGACTGTGAGGGTGGCGGCGTGGGGGTCGTGGATCATGCACGCCCCGGTCTCCGGGTCGATGAACTCGCGCAGCCTCGCCATGTCGCCGGGCAGGGCGAGGGTGCCGGCGGGGCGTGGCTTGACGATGCGGCGGCGGTAGAGCAGTTGCCCGCCTGTGACGCGCCACAGCCACCAGAAGGTGACCGGCAGCCCCTCCACGATTGGGCGCCCGCCGACAGGTATCCAGGTGAGTGCGGCGCAGAGCACCCAGACGGGGGCGGTGTAGGCGAGCAGCATCCCGCCGCCGGCGTAGAACGCGCCGATCAGGGTGAGGCCGCCGATGCCGAGGGTGACGAGCTGCGCGACCGACAACCCCAACAAGACGCCCCGGCGGGTGAGGCGGCTGAACTTCACCGGCACCAACTCGCCCGGCGCGGCGGTCTCTTTCGCATGACTGGCCATCGGTCACTCCTTCGTCGGCTTGGGCGCGGGCGGGGTCGGGGTGGCCGGGCGTGGGCTCGGTGGCGCGGTCGGCGCAGACGTCGAGTGCGGTGGCGGCGCGCTGGCCTGCCCGGCACCGGCAGCGGCCGTCTCGGCCTCACCCGCCAACGCCGTCCCGGCCTTCGGCCCCGCCGTCGCGGCACCCTTCACCACCTGCGCACCGACCACGACCGCAGCCGCCGGACCCGCAGCAGCAGCCCCCGCACCCGCTCCCGCCCCTGCTCCGGCACTGGCACCAGCACCGGCACTCCCGCTCGCACCAGCTCCCGCGCCGGCAGCACCTGCACCGCCGCTTCCAGCGGTCGAGGTGGGCTTCGGCGGCGCACCCGCACCGCCTCCCGAACCTCCGCCGCCGTCGCCGCTGGTCTGGCCGTCGAGTACCTTCTTCGGCCCGTCACCGGACGGCTTCGACGGCACCGGGATGGGACGGTTCAGTGCCCGCTTGGCGTCATCCTCCGCACCGGCCTGCCCGTAGTAGTCGGTGCCGACGAACGCGAGGAACCGATACGTCAGATACGGGGCGAACCCCGCCAACGCCATGAGCACGATCCCTGACAGCGGATCGGACACCGAGGCCAGGTCGACGTCGATCGGTGCGGCGACCTGCGTGATCGCGACGAGGAAGATCACGACCAGCACGAGCTTGGACAAGATCAGGGCGCTGACGAACATGGCCCACTTGCCGACCCAGCCGCGTGCCGCATCCCACGACGAGCCGGAGAACGCCAGCGGAGCCAGGGCGACCGCGACCAGCAGTAGCGACTTGCGGATCAGCAGCGACAGCCACACGATCGCCGCCGAGGCGATCGCCAGGCCGGCCAGGAAGATCATGATGATCGCCCCGACACCGGGCGCGGCGATGGACAGCCCGGACAGCGCCAGGACGAGGGCGGCGATCTTGTCGCCCATCGTCTCGGTGGTCTCGCCTGCGGCCTGGATAATGCCGACGCAGAGCTGGTCGGTGATTTCCAGCAGTAACGCGGTCAAGGTGATGACCACGAAGGAACCGAGCACGGATTTCCCCAACCCGAGCGCGGCCCGGGTGAGGGCGGTGGGGTCGCGGCGGATCATGCCGGTGATGAGCTGCAAGCAGAAGAACAGCAGCATCACGAACACGGCGATGCCGAACACGAGGTTGAACACCGACACGAATCCGGGCCGCTGCACGTCCACGAGCGTGGTGGTGTCGAAGACCGTCCAGACGGCCTCGAACAGCCACCCGGCCGCGCCGCCCATCGCGCTGGCCAACCAGTCGAACGGGGCCGACACCAGCGTGGCGGCGGCTTCGCCGGCCACGTCGCAGACGGTGGAAATCACCGGGACATCGCAAATGCCCATGACAAGACCTGCCTTCCTTGCGGACTGCGCTCAGACGGCTTGGCCGACGCCCCAGAAGAAGTTGATGAGCGCGACGCTCGCGCCGCAGATGATCGCCGCGCCGCAGGAGACGAGGACGCCGATCTTTCCCCTCCCCGCCAAGTGCGGGTTGGAGCTGTTCGCGCCGTAGGCCCACACGATCGCCGAGACGATCAGGGCGAGGACGGCCAGGATCAGGCCCACCGTCATCACGGCCCCGACGATGGTGCGGAGCTGTTCGATACCGGGAAGGCCGGTGCCATTGGGGTTGATGTCGATCACGACGGTTCTCCATTCACGCTGAGGGTTGCTTCTGTCCACAGGTGCACCCCGACCACCAACACCCAGGCATAGCGAAGGCCCGCCCCGAGAGGGGCGGGCCAGATGGGGAGGGTCAGAGTCGTTGGCCGAGTGCGATGAGCCAGTTCATCCACGCCACCCCGCCACCGGCGAGCACGGCGGCTCCGAGGGCGACGAGCACCCCGACTCTTCCCTTGGCGGCGGCGGAGTAGTTGCCGTGTGCGGCGGCGACGGCCCAGCAGATCGCGGAGACGATCAGCATGAGTACGGCGATGATGAGTACGAACATGAACAGCGCACCGACGACCTGTTTCAGATCACCGATCCCTGCCAGGCCGTCGAAGTCCGGGAACACGTCCATCACGCACCTGCTTTCACGGTGACGTGCAGGTGGTCGTAGTGGCCGCCGGTGACGTTGCCGGGGTCGTGCATCCCGCCGCCGTTGTAGGGCCGCCACCCTTGGTCGTCGCGGGCGAGGGACCAGATTTTGCCTTGCCAGATCAGGTACTCGACCCCGAGCACTTCGGCGTTGTCTTTCATCCAGTTGGTGACCTTCCAGCCGGCTTCCAACTGGCCCGGTGTCGGGTAGTGGCCGATGGCGTTGCCGAAGGTGATGTCGCACGCCCGCCCGAGCGGGTGCTCCGACTTGGTGCCGGGGCGCGGTGAGTAGCAGCCCCAGCCGGTGTCGGGGAACGCGGCTTTGGTCTGGGCGATGAGGTGCGCGAGCCGCGCGGTGATCTTCCCGTTGCTGGTGGGGTCGTCCACCATCTGATCCGGGTCACCCGTCAACGGTGTGGGCGCGCCAGCCGTACCGGACTGGCAACCCGCGGCCGGCCCGGAAGCGGCTTCAGGAAGGTTCGCCGCGCCGTGGTCGTTGAGCCACTTCGCCGGGTCGATCGCTTCGCCGTTGGTGCCGCCGGGGCGGACCTCGAAGTGCAAATGGTTGCCGGTGGACATGCCGGATGTCCCGACATCGCCGATGTGCTGTCCGGCGCTCACGTGGTCGCCGACATGGACGAGGATGCCGGCCTGCCACATGTGCGCGTAGGCGGTCGCGACGGTCTCGCCGTCGATGGTGTGCTCGATGACGATGAGCCCGCCGTAGCCACCGCTGAACTCGGCGACCGTCACGGTGCCGTCTGCGGCGGCGAGGATCGACGTGTCGGCCGGGGCGGCCAGGTCCAGGCCGGTGTGGAAGGAGTGCTCGCCGGTGATCGGATGGATACGCGGCCCGAACCCGTCGGTCTTGACCCACGTCCCCTCCGGCAGCGGGAACACCACGCGCGACGATTCGGCCACGCCGACGACGGGGCCGCCACGCCCGCCGGTACGAGTGAGGGTGTCGAGGATCGCATCAGCCACGGGCGCGTAGTTGCGATACCTGTCGGGAAACGCACTGACCTCGACCGACTGTGCAGCCTCGCCAGGGTCCATCCGTTCCCAGCCGGGAATGTCCAAGAGTCCGCGCGGGCTCGGGTAGTTCGGGCCGTCCGGGCCGCCGAAGAACGCGGCGGCTTGGTAGTTCGGGTCCATCAACTCTGCGACGGTGCCCCACCCTGATTGCGGGCGCATCTGGAACAACCCGAGGGAGTCGTGGTCGCCGCCGTTGCCGTCGTTGGGGTAGTTCGCGGACTCGGGGTAGGTGCCGGTGTTGCTGAGCATCCGCAGCGTGGACTCGGTGAGCGCCGCCATGAGCGCGACCTTCACCCCGGGCCGGCCCACGCCGTCGATCCGGCCGCCGACAGTGATGATCGTCGCGGCGTGGGTGAGCTGTCGCTTGTTCAGGGTGAAGGTGTAGCCGTCCGCGGTGGTGACTTGGAGGCTGTCGGGGACGTTGCCGACCGAGAGGGTGCCGGTGGTGGTGCAGGCGGCGATGGCGGCGGGGTTCATCAGCACCCCGATCGCCAGCAGAAGCATGGCCGGGCCGAAGAACAGCGCGGCGAGCGCGAGGACAGCGAACTTCTTGAACACGAGACGCCCGCCCTCATCGCAGTGGGTTGTCGATCTGGGACAGCCGCAACAGGTGACAGGTCGGATAGGCCGGGGCGCAGACGATGAACACGGTGAACGACACCGCGTGCTCGCTCGTGACGGGCTCGCCGTTCCAGAGGCCGTTGCGGTGCCGGGTGCCCTCGATCGTGAACGCGGTCGTGCCCGGCGCGATCTGCCCCGGTTGTGCCTGCGCCACGGCGTCACCCCACGCCTCGGGCACGACCGCGCGGTCGATGGTGAGGTGTTGGCGGGTCTCGTGCTTGCGCAGCTCGATCCACGCCTCCCGCGTCGGCAGATAGGTCGCGAGGTCGGAGGCGAGGCCGGTTTGTTCGATGCCGGACGGGTCACCGACACTGAGGATCGCCGCGGTGTAGTCCAGGGGCATGAGGCCGCTGATGGTGTCCCACGCGAAGATCGCCTCCGCGACGTTGCGGGCGAACGTCTCCGGGTCCGCCGACCGGGGAACGACCGGCAGCCGAGGCAACGACGGCCCGGGCGCCGTCAGCGTGTGAGACGGCGACGGCGCGGGTTCGGGTGCCGGGGTGTTGGTGGTGCGGGGGCCGAGGATGAGGCCGTAGATGCCGACCCCGGCGAGGATCAGCAGCGCCAGGCCGGCGGCGATGAGCGCGATCAGGCGGCCACGCGGAAACGACGGAGAGGGAGAAGTCTTCATGCCCGTCAGGTGCACCCCGACCGCCTCGGGCTTCGGCCTCAGAGCGCGCGCAGCCGTGGGGTCGCGGGTTCTTGTTGCCGCGCGGCGTGGAGGTCGGTGGCGAACCGGCGGGTGCCTTCGGCAGTCGCGTAGAACGCTTCGGCCTGCTCGTCGGTGAGCTGGGCCGCGAGCTCGTCCAGGTCGTAGTGCAGCCACCACGAGTCAAGTTCCGTCCAGGTCAGCACGAACGCCCGCACCGCATACCGGGCATCCGGCACCGGCGCAGCCGGGGTCGGCTTCTTCGCCCTCTTCTTCTTGCCCTTCTGCTCCTTCGTCTGGGCGTCCACGCGAGCCAATGCCTGTTCGGCCAGGTCGTGCAGATGCGCGTCGGCGGCGGCTTGGTGGATGTCGCGGATGCGCTGGTACACCGGATCGACCGGCCCGCCGGCCTCGATCTGCACCAACCCCGCCTGCGCCTCAGCCCGCAGCGGCTCAGGGGTGTCGGGGTCGGTGGCGAGGTGTTGCAGGTAGCCGATCTTGTCCATCGTCTTGTAGGAGGGGGCACCGGGGATCATCGCGGCGGCCTGCTCGCGGACCTTGCCGGGCGGGGTCAACGGGGGTGGACAGTTTCCACCCCCGTTCCACCGGGGCTGATTCTCCGTCGAGAACTGCGTCGCCTGGTCGCGGTGGGCGGCGTCCTCGGCCATGAGTTCCTTGATTTCGCGGTACAGGCCAGCCGCTTCCAGCGGGGAGAGGATCTTGTGGAGCTGGTTGTCGTCCTGCTCGGCCAGCAGGTGCCCCAACCTGTCCGAGATGGACGAGCGCACCCAGACGTTGACGGTGCGCCAGCCGAGTTGCCGGATCGCCGCAAGCCGCCGCACCCCGCACACCAGCAACCCGTCTGGGGTGATGGTGATGGGTTGCAGCAGCCCGTCCCGCTCGATCGACGCCGCGAGCGCATCGAGGTCACCGAGGTCTCGGCGGTGGCGGCGGCCGACCTGGATCGACTCGACGGTCCGGTCGAGTTCGATGTGCCCCGTCGCCGCGGTCATCACGCACCCCTACGTCGGGTGTGGGGTGCGGCGTGGCTGATGGTCGCCACAAGCCCGTCATCGCCCAGCAGCACGGGCAGGCCCTCACCGATCAGCAGCCGCAGCAGGATGCCGCGGCCTTCGCCGGTCGCCCCATATCCGGGAGTCGTCCGGCCCAGCAGCACCCGCAACAGCACCGTCCACGAGGCGGCGGGGACATCGAGCAGGGCGCGGGCGTGCCGGTCACGGCGCAAGGCTTCATAGGTGCCGGTGCGTGACCCGATCCGGGCGAGGGCTTCGCAGACGTGCTCGATCGCCGGCCGGGCGGTGCCCTCGGGCCAGCCCAACAGCATGAACAACAAGATCGCGTCCTCCACCGCGCTAGTCACCGACGCCGGCTCACCCACATCCGCATCCACCTCGTCGTCGTGGTGGTGGGGGTCGGCGACGTGAAACGCCGGGTGGTAATCCGACAGCGCGTTCTCGCGCTCGGAGAGCCGTTCGGGGTCGTGGAAGCAAGAGACATGCGGACGCCGCGCCTGATGCACCGAGCACAGCAGCCCTTGGCCGCGCTCTTCAGCGATGCAGGTGATCCGCACCGCATGAGTGACCACGGCCCAGGGGTCGTCGGCCTCGCGGGCCGCGCGGGTGCGCATCACGTCGAACGCCGCCGATGCGGCCTCCCACGGGTCCAGGCCGTGCTTGCGCGCCAGCGGCGTGTACTTCTCCGCCGAATAGGCCATCAGCTCGGCGGCTACCGGGTCGTGCTCCCACGCTCCGGGGCCGGCGTCGTGGAGCCGGTTCAGCAGAGCACGCAGGCCCTCACCGCTGGTGTAGTCCTCACCCGCAGGATCGGTCGCCGTGGTCGTGGTTGAAGTCATGGTTGGGGCACCTCCTGGCAGGCAGGTGCGCCGGTCGCTCCTGGCGACCGTCACCCCGCCGTGCTGGGTGTCCATGACTCATCACCACCCCGTTACCTCATCCCGACCCCGGACCGCGCCGGACCCTCGACGTGCTGGCCGCGACGACCGAACGCCGACAACGGAGGCAACCGCCTCGCCCGCTCCGACACCGACCGCGTCCCCGTCGCCAGCGTCGAGCGGAACCGGCGGCCCTGCTCGCTGTTGAACTCGATCCCACGCCCCGCCAGCGTTCCGCTGGAACGCACGATCAGATCGGTCGGGCGTACCCACTCCACGCCCCGGCCGCGGACCTGATCCATGCGCTCTCGCACCGCGTCGCGGCGGGCCGCGTGCTGCTTGACCGCGTCCGGCGTCCCCGCCACCTTCGCCGCCTCGGCTGCTTCGGTGTCGGGCTGCTTTGTCTGTTCGGGGTCGATGCGGCGGGGTGGTTGCTCGCGCATCAGGTCGTCGGTGCTCATGGTCTCGCTCCCTCGAAGATCGCCTCAGAGCGTGGTTGCTCGGGCTCATCGGGGTGGTGCGCGCCGGCGAACCAGCGGCCCACCGTCGAGGGATGCACATCGAGCGACCGGGCGATCTTCTTGTTCGACCACCCCGACTCCCGCAGCTCGACCGCCCGCACCCGACGATCCGGCACCTCGACAGGGACGAGCCGCGCCAGCTCCGGCGTCGGTGAAGCCACGACAGGCGGTTCGGTCGGCGCGACTTCGAGCGCGACCGGCTCACGAACCGTGGCGGCTTCGGCGGCGGGTTGGGTGGTGGTGCGGATGAGGACGACGGTCAGATGGGTCGAGGCCAGCAGCACCACGGGCGGGACGGCCGCGACCGCCGCCGCGAGTCCGGCGGGTACGTCGGCGTCGGCGGCGACGATCGCGTGCAGCGCGTTCGCGGTCACCGACACTGCGGCACCGCCGATCAGCAGCGTCCACGGATACCAAGCCGCCCGTTCACCCGCGAGCGCGACCACCGCGACGGTCGAGACGACGATCACGCCATCGACGATCAACGGCCAAGCCCAGGCCTGCCCTTCCCCGATACCGGCGCGGCGGGCGAGGTCAGCCAGTGCGGTGAAGGACAGCCAGAACGCGCCGGCCGCGATGAACACGGTCCCGACGACCGAGGTGATGACCGCCCACCTGCGGCCCCGCCACACGATCACGACAACCCCCGCGATGCGGATGGTGGCGCGGCTCGATCACAGCGAGCGAACCCATCGCCAGATGAGCCAGGAGCGTCGGCGGGTTCGCGCTGGCGGGCTCCCGCGCCGACGCTTCGGTAGGCGCTGTAGACGGTGCGGGTGATTTCCCGCTCGCCGAAGTCCGACTGCGCCGCGGTGACAATCGCATCCACCGCGTCGGCGACGGGCACGCCGCCTTCGGCGAGACGGCACGAGGCCCAGAACAGTTTCAGGTTCCGGTCGGTCGCTTGCCGGCCCAGCCACGCCGCCAACCGATCAGCATCCGCCCCATCACGATCCCGAGCAGGTACGACGGGATGGGTCGGGATGGGGCGCGGGTCCAGGAAGTCCCGCAACCGGTCCGAGTCCACAGGCAACGGCTGGCCGAGGTATTTGCCGCCCCCGACCTTGTACCGGCCGGCGATGCCGTCGATGATGCGGATCGAAGGCGGGGCGATGATGTAGCCGCCGTCGCCACGGAAGTCGATACCCGCGCTGCCGGCCTGCCAGGACCGCTGTTCCACCCGCGGGATTGCCGGGAAGTAGGCGTGCTGCCCGCCGGTCGGAGTGCTCACCAGCAGACCCCACCCCTTGAGCAGACCCGCGTCGCAGGCACGGACGAACGCCCGCAGGCCATCGACCGGGCCATGCACATCGACATCGACCACGACCAGGCCCGACGCGGCGCCGGTCGGGATGCCGATGTTCGCCCACGGATGCAGGCGCCACCACGCACGCACCTGCCGCCGATCCGTCGTGGCATCCAAGTGGCCGTGGCGAGTGATCGGGGTCTTGCCGCCCGGCGCGCAGGGAAACACGGGCACGCCGCCCTCAGCGAGCAGCATCGCGGCGTGATTCAGCCGCCAGCCGCGGCCCGCCTTCGCGAGCACGTCCAGCGCCTCCGGGCCGACCATCACAGCCCCCGTCCGGCCAGGGCCGGTGCGCCCGCTGGCTGGCGCTCGGGCAACGGTACCGCCGACCGAGACGACGCCTCCGAAGCGGGGGCGTCGCGGGTGAGACCAGGCGGGGTGCCGTTGGAGACCTGGAAGGTGTCGAGCTGGTCGAGGATGCTCAGCGCCGTCTTGCGCACTCGCTCGCCGGTGGCCTTGATGACCTCGGCCGGTTCGGTGTCCTTGACCGACGACGCCCACCCCGCGACATACGGGATCGTGTAGCGGCTCGTGTCCAGTCCGTGCGCGGCACCGATCATCAACGCCACGGATTCGGCTTCCACCTCGGAGATGCCGCGATGCTGGCGGGCGTCCTCGTCCTTGGGGTCGTGCATCAGCGCATGGGCCAGCTCGTGTACCAACGTGGACACCTGGTTCACCTCGGTCACGTCAGTTCGCACCGACACCTGCCGCGTCCTGAAATCCGTCAGCCCGTCCGCGCCGCCGATCTGCCCGGCATCCGACACTCGTACGATCTCGAACCCCAGCGCCTCGACCTGAGCCGCCAGGCCATCCCACAGCCCAGCCGGGGCTTCGCCGTCCAGCAGCTTCGGCGCGGGAGTCTCCGGGATCGGATCGCCCTCGGTCTGCGTCACATCCCACACATAGGCGGGCCGGGCACCCACCATCCGGGTGCGCACGACCTCGTTGACCTTGTGCTTCTCCCGCGGCCCCAACCGGCGCCACGACGACGGATCAGCAGGGTTCGATGAGGCAAAGCGGCCCGTGACCGGGGCGAAGATCATGTAGCCCTGCTGGCCCTTCTGCACCTGCCGGCCGAGCTGCTGCCACTGCCGATACCCGGCCACATGCGACGGCACTGGGTTCGGCACCTTGCCGGCCTCGAACGCTGCCTCGTGCTGAACCCAGATAAGCAGCGTGTTGTTGAACGAGCGCGACCGGAACCGCGAGGCGAACTCCAACGCCCGCGCCCAGTCCTCACCGGACACCAGCGTCTCAACAGCGCCAGTCAGCCGCTCATGCAGATCATCGAGCTTCGCATCCCGCGCAGCCCGCGCTTCCTCCGTCACAGCCATCGTCTGACCTCCCTTCGCCAAGACCGCCGAAGAGGCGGTCGTGCGACTGTGAGGTACGCCGAGAGGATCAAGAGACGGCACGGATCAGAACCGAGACGGTGACCGGCAGGCTCCGTGATGAACCCGACGAGTCCCTACCGGATTACACGACCGAGCGGGGCGACATCGCCCCACAGGGCCGAGCCTGCGGATAACGCCGGGAAATCTGCGTGCATCACCCGGAACTTTGCGAGAGCCGCGAGCGGATCATCGCCCGGTACTCGCGCGGCGTGACGCCGACGCTGCGGCGGAACTGACGGGCCGCAAAATCAGGATCGCCCCATCCCACCTCGCGCGCAATCACCGCGATCGGCGTGTCCGTCGCGCGCAGAAGACCCGCCATCCGCTCCGTCCGCAACATCGTCAAGTAGGCGATGGGAGACTTGCCGAACGCTTCCAGGGACTATCCGATTAACGGTGTAAGTGGCGGGTTCTACTGGGTGGTGCTGGCCGCGGGCATGCGGTCAGCGAAGGTGGTGGCGAACGCGTTCAACGCTGGCTTCCAGCGCATGCCCCATCTGGTCTGACCGGTGCCCTTGGGGTCCAACGATCTCACGGTCAAGTATAAGTTCTTAAGCGCGGCCTGCTCGTTCGGGAAGTGCCCACGAGCCCTCACCGCCCTGCGGAACCTGGCATTGAGACTCTCGATCGCGTTCGTGGAGCACAGGACCTTGCGGATCTCGACGTCGTAGTCCAGGAAGGGCACGAACTCGGTCCAGGCATTGCGCCAGAGCCGGATCATCGCCGGGTTGGCCTTGCCCCACTTCTCCGCGAACTCCTCGAACGCCCGCTCAGCGGCCTCCGGCGTGGGGGCCTCGTAAACGGGCCTGAGGTTCACCGCGATCTCAGGCCAATGCCGCTTCGACGCGTAACCGAAACTGTTGCGCAGCAAATGGATCAAACACGTCTGCACCTTCGCGGCGGGGAAGACCTGCCCGATCGAGTCGGGCAGGCCCTTCAACCCGTCACAGACGACGAAGAACACGTCCTTGACACCGCGGTTCTTCAACTCGGTCAGGCAGGCGAACTAGAACTTCGCCGACTCCCCATCCCCGTTGCCGGGCCAGATCCCCAGAATGTCCTTGTGACCCTCCAGATCGACACCGATCGCGGCATAGTAGGGCTGATTGCGCACCTGCCCATCCCGCACTTTGATCACGATCGCGTCGATGAAGATCGCGGCGTAGATCGGCTCCAACGGACGACTCATCCACCCGTTCATCTCGTCGACGACGCGGTCGGTGATCCGGCTGATCGTGTCCTTGCTCACGCTCGTGCCGTACACCTCGGCGAAGTGAGCGGCGATCTCACCGGTCGTCAGCCCCTTCGCGAACAACGACAGCACCATCTGGTCCATGTCCGACAAGCGACGTTGGCGCTTCTTCACCAACTGCGGCTCAAACGTCCCGTTACGATCCCGCGGCACGTCGATCTGGATGGCGCCGACGTTGTCGGTGATCACTGTCTTCGAGCGGGTGCCGTTGCGGGAATTGCCTGAGCCGCGCCCGACGGGGTCATGCTTGTCATAGCCCAGGTGCTCATTCAACTCTTCGTCGAGGGCTGCTTCGACGACTTGGGCGGTCAACGCCTTCAGCAGGCCGTCGGGGCCGGTCAGGGCGATGCCGGCGTCCTTGGCCTGACGCACCATCTGCGCGATCGCCTCACGCTGGGCCTTGTCCAACTCAGCCGGCTCATCCGGCGGGGACGGTGGTGTTGGGGTCACAGCCTCCAGTCTGGCCGACTCCACGGCCGACGAGCTGTTGCTGGTTGTCTCGGTCATCATGACTCCTCCTGCCCCGCAGGGCGATGGAGCCACTTACACCGTTTCTAGGACAGACCCCGCTTCCACGAAGAGCCGCCCGACTTGGGACTTCGACAAGTTCACCTGACTAGCAAGTTCTGTGACTGACCAGCCATGTACCGGATCGTCATGCAGGAGTTCGGCCGCTCTGCGGGCTTCGGTCCGCAGAGGTGCGAACCTGCGGTGGCGGGGCACGGCGGGGCATGTCGTTGGGCGCTGAGTTGGTGATGTGCGAGTCATCGAAGTCTTGATGAACGGGGCGATGACGTGCGCGACGGAGAACCAGAGCGCCTGCATCCGATAGAAATTCGATACAGGGCGATCCTCAATACTCAACGCCACCAGCTCATCCAGCCAGGGCATCAGCAGTCCAGCACGATCCTCGCCGAGACGGAGTATCTGAGCAGGCTCGGTGTAGATGGTCGCCGCGAAGTCCTGTGCCTCAAGACGGTCATGCAGGAGTCCGAAATGTTGCCAGAACACCTGATCGACCACGTAGTCGGTGTCCGCATAGATCGTGGTCACGGTGACGTGGCTCTCGGGTTCGGTGCCGCACAGGGTGTTTGCGCCGAGGAGCATTACATCACCGGCCTTGACGTGTTGCTGTCCGAACTCGCTGAGCAAGATCGCGCTGCCGTCTCGTATCACCGTGATCGTGACGCAGTCATAGGCGATAGGCACGGTTGACCGATGCTGCGTCCGCGTCCGCGTCACGATCGGAGCGAGTGCAGCACCAAGCCGCTCCGTTCGCGCGGGACCCACCTTCTCGTTCCCGCTGGTCCCTGCCGCTTCTCCCGGCCGTATTGGTCTTGTTGGCATCGGCTTAGGTGGCATGTTGCGGGCTGGCGTCCGCCAGCACGGGGATCTATCGGCCTGGTTCCCAGGTGAACACTCGTGTCGACACCGATGGTCTCTGCGGCGGCGAGATCGCCTGCAAAGCCTGAACAGAAGGCGGGATGGACACGACGACTACTTCCTCACGCGTGGAGACGAAAGTTCGAACACTACGAGCCTGCGACGGATCGATAGTGGGCGGCAGTCATGCGCGTCATCAGAGCTGATGACGTTTGTCATTCAGCCGATGACGGTTGTGCCTAACGGGTTCGCTGCTGCTGCGCGACCGTAGAGGTATGAGCGCATGGAACGACGAGCCGCGGCAAACACCGGCCCCGAAGCGGAGTCTCGGAATGGACTTGATGAGCCTGGGGCCGGCTTCCACGCCCGGCCGCGAGTTTTTGGCGGCGATCGTGCAAATCGGGGCCGTTGCCCTGCTCTTGTTCGTAATCTTCCCCGATCGCCTGCCTGAACTGTGGCGTTGGGTGCTGCTGGGGGCAACCGTGGTGTACTTCGTGCTCCGCGCCGCAGTCGGCATCCCGAAGTGGCGTCGCCGGTAGAGGCGCGCTCGCGGCGAAGACCAGACCGCAGTCAATAGAGGGATGGCGCCCGCCGATAAATGTGCGCCATCCCTCGTACTGCTGTTGTCTGGCTAGATCCAGCCGTCGCTCCAGGCGATGCGGGCAGCCTGGACACGGTTCGGGGCGCCGAGTTTTGTCATCGCCGTCGAGATGTAATTGCGCACCGTGCCGGGCGCCAGATGGGTGCGTTCGGCGATGACGCGGATCGTGGCTCCATCGATGGACTCGCGCAGCACGTCGATCTCTCGGTCTGTGAGTGGGCAGTTGCTTTCTGAGAGCGCGGCAGTGGCGACCGCGCCGTCGACGTACCTACCTCCGGACGCGACAGAGCGGAGGATGCTCGGTAGCTCCTTCACGGAGGTCGCTTTCGTGACGAACGCAGATACTCCCGCGTCGAGAGCTCGGCGAAGCACGGCGGGGCGAGCATGGCGGGTCAGGAGCACTACGCGGGTGTCGGGTGCCAGCAGGTGGATTTCGGCAGCCGCCTCGATGCCGTCTTGGGTGGGCATTTCCAGGTCGAGCACCGCGACATCAGGACGCGTCTTTCGTACCAACTCAACAGCTTCGGCGCCCGTCGATGCGGTGCCGAGCACACTGATCCCGTCTTCCAGGGTGAGTAGCGTCATCACGGCCTCGCGCAGCAACAGTTCGTCGTCGGCGAGGATCACTCGGATCGGGGCACTGGGTTCGCTCATCGGGAGCCTCCTTCGGAAATCGGCAGCCAGGCCGTGAGTTTCGCCCCTGAACCGGCGACGAATGCGAAGTCGCCACCTGCTTCTCGGCATCGTTCGCGCAGCATCGTGAGTCCGGTGCCGCTCGCGCGTACTGTGTGTAGCGCGGAGGGGCCGGAGTCGGTGACCGAGAGGGCAACACCTTCTATGCCTGTGCGGGTGTCGAAGGCGACGCGGATCGTGCAGTCTCTCGTGCGCGAATGTTTGAGGATGTTCGTGATCGCTTCGCGCACGGTCAGCCCGAGCAGTCGATCCGCGGCCTCTGGTAGCGGGCCGATGTCCACCATGTCGAGGGTGACCGTGATGCCGGCCGCTTGGAGCACCCGAGCCGCATTCGTGACCTCTTGTTCGAGGCTGACGGCACGGGTGTCCTGGACGACCCGATGCAGCTCGTCCAGGGCCTCCGCAGCGATGCCCTGTAGTCGCCTGGCGTGCGTGGTGGCGCCGGATGTGTCACCAGCCGCGATGAGTCGAGTCACGAGTTCGGCTTCGACGGTGATGAGACTGAGGTGCTGGCCCTGGATGTCGTGCAGATCACCGGCGAGACGCTTGCGTTCGGTCGCGACAGCTCGGTCGGCTTCGAGGGCGCGCAGGTCGTCCAGCTCGATAGCGAGACTGTAGATCGAGTCCTGCCCGAGCACTCCGAACGCGAACAGGAGCGCCACCACCAGACTGAGCGGTTCCCAGACCAGTCCGGTTGCGAGTGCTGTGATCCCGGCGACGAGTCCGCAGGCGACGGCAACTACGAACATACGGGCGATGCCGGACCAGAAGGACCCGCCGGCGATGGCACGCAGCGCCCAGGCCATCGGGATCGCGGCGATGCTCACGCCGCCGTTCACGGCGGGTAGCAGCAGTAAGATCGCCAGCGCGGCAAGCGTGACGACGACATCCAAGAGCATCCTGCGGCGCGGGGCCGCAAAGGGTCGAGTGAGCCGGTGCCACGGAGCGAAATCGATCGCTACCGCAATCGCACCGCCAAGCGCGACCACGCAGGCCAGCGCGCCGACGCCGATCGCGGGGCCGATATGGGCGGAGGGCTGGAGCGACATCGCAGCGATGGGGCCAAGGAGGGCTGCCAGGGCGAGGATCGCGTGGGAGGCGTGAACGTAGCTGGCGATCCCGCGGAAGCGATCCCGCTTTACTCTGTTCATACGCCCCTCTCTTCGCTCGCGGCTCGTGTTCTCAGTGTCTGCGTTCCCAGCGGAAGGTACGCCAGGCCAGCACCCCGAGCACCAGAATCCAGGAGGCCATGATGCCGAGGTCAGTGGCGACGGTCGCGCCGCTGACATCTCCTGGTATCCATCCTGCCGTCACAAGATGCGCGTTGGCCACGAGCGGCACGAGGCGCAACCCGACGCCGAGCATTCCTTCCCCGATGGTGGGCAGGATCGAGACGGCGCCCATTGCTGCGACGAACAGGGGAAGCATGGTCCACTGCGCCTTCTCCGGGTTTGCAGTGAATGCGCTGGTGACCACGCCAGCAAGGGCAGCGATCACCATGCCTGCAAGGGCTGAGACAGTGACGAGCAGCGGTGAGTCTGGCATCGGGGCGCCGAGGAACCCGAGGCCGACCAGTACGACCGTGACTTGGAAAAGTCCAACGAGTAGTGGTGGGGTGAGGAGCCCGGCGACGATCCCGAAGCTCGGCAACGCGGTCGTGCGCAACCTCTTCAGCGCGAGTGTGTGCCGACGTGCGGTGATCGTGTTCAGCGCAACGAAGTAGACCGTGATGCACTGGGTGGCCACAACGTTGCGTCCGGCGATCTGTGCCCACACGTCGGGCTGATCGGAGACCTCGGCGACCGCTGTGATCCCGAGAAGGCCGGCCGGCAACAGTAGCGTCAGCGCGATCATCACCGGCTGACGCATGAAGACCCGCAGCTCGGCGAACATCAAAGACGAGATGAGCCTGCTGGGGCTCTTGGAGTTCGCGGTTGCGGTCGTCATGATCAGGCCTTTCCTGTGGTGAGGGCGGAACCCATTTCGAAGAACACTTCCTCTAGCGACGCAGGCGCGCAGCGCAGCCGGTCCAGTCGCAGACCTCGGGCACGCGCCCAGTCCATGACCGCTGCCACATCATCTTGAAGCTCAGGTGTCTGTACGGTGATCGACCAGACCGTCGCCCGCGCGGAGGGGTCATTGTTCGTACCGCCAGCGGGGGTCTGCGCGACATCACCAGCTACGAGCGACCACAGCTCGGCGAGAGCTGGCGCGTCTGCGTCGGTGTCGAAGGTAATGCGGGCCGGGATCGCGGCGAGGACATCAGACATGGTGCCTTCGATCGCGATTCGCCCCTGATCGAGCATCGTCACCGAGTCAGCAAGTTGCTGCGCTTCGTCCAAGTAGTGCGTGGTGAGAAGCACCGTAGTACCGGCGGCGTTGAGGTCGCGGATGATCGACCACATAGTGCGCCGCGACTGCGGGTCGAGGCCCGTCGTCGGCTCGTCCAGCACAACCAGCTCGGGGTCGCCCCAGAGCGCCATCGCGAAGTCCAGGCGCCGTCGCTCGCCACCGGAAAGCACCGATACCGGAACCCGGCGGCGATGGTCGAGGCCCACCAGCTTCAACACCCGATCTACGGAGTCCTCGCGCACGCTCACACCTCGCCAGAGGGAGAGCTGATCGGCGACCGTCATCTCGTCCACCAGACCGGACTCCTGCAGCATCGTCCCGGTGCGCCCGGCAACCTCTGTGCGATGACGCCACGGATCGCGACCGAACACCTCGATGCCGCCGGACAGTGGACGCCGGAACCCCTGGATGGTCTCAAGCAGAGTCGTCTTACCGGCACCGTTCGTGCCGAGCAACGCATGGATGCGTCCCGCTTCCACAGACAAGCTGACGGCATCGACAGCAAGGAAGTCGCCGTAGGAACACGACACGTTTTCGACGGCGACGATCGACGTGCGACTCGGAGAACGAAGGTGTGGAGAAGAAGGCATGCTCCAAGGCTCCCGCGACCGGGAGCTGCCGCGTAGTCACGACCGTCACCGTCGGAATGACATTTGTCAGCAATCGCCCGGCACTTCGCGTGAGGTGCTGGATACGCGGTGGCAGTCACCTAGCCTCGTAGAGGATGAGACCACGAACCAGGCCCGCAAGGATCGTTCCCTTCTGTTACGACGACGGGGTACGCGGCGGCATTCCCCTCGGAGTCGGCGTCGCCGGGTTCGTCGCGATCGTGTTTCCCCAAGCCGGCTCCGGCATGTCGAGCCGCGTGCTCATCGCCGGCATGGGATGCGCTGTCTTGATCGCGGCACTGGGGGCGTACCTCATCTGGACGCACCATGTCTTCACCCGCACCGACCCCGCGGAGCTGTCACGCATTGGAAAGGTTCAGTACCAGCGTGGGCCGAGCCCGATCGCACGGCTTCTCGGTCTGGGAAGTACCGAGAACTGGGCAATCTCGGTCGCGGTTGCGGCAGTCGCCGGCGCAATCGCCGCAGCGGTGCTCGGTACACAGGAGGGTGGAACGCTCCTGACGCTTCTCGCGCTCTTCACTGCCGCCATCGCGTGGACTACCGTCGTCTACGCGTTCGCACTCCGCTACTTCCGTCTCCACTCCGCAGGCGAACTCTTCGCCTTTGACACCGAAGACCAGCCGCGATTCGTGGACTTCCTCACGGTAGCTCTCATGATCTCGTCGGCTGGCGCGCTGTCGGCCGCAACCCCTACAACCAGAGCATCGCTTGGAGCTGTTCGCACGCATACCGTGATCGCGTTCGCCTTCAACGCCCTGGTGATCGCCATGACCGTCTCCCTCATCAGCGGTCTCATCGCCACGTTTGGGGGCTCATCACAATCCACGGTGTAGCTGGGGTCTGAAT